>CANKZQ010000003.1 GCA_947488345.1 uncultured Flavobacteriaceae bacterium
CTATCTTTAGAAAATAAAAGTTAAGCTAGTAATATTTTTTATTGAACTACGCTGAAGCTCATTATATACTATACGTTAGCACCAATTTAGATGAAAATTAAAGTCATTATTTTTATTCTGATATTCACCTCAATGTTATCTTGTAAAAGAGCATGTGTTTTAAATAATCTTATTGTTGAGACTAAATACGAAATACCTTTCTACACTCGTCAAAACAAATCGTTAAAGGAATCTGGAAAAATTGAAAATGATAAATTTGAAAGAGTAAATGTTAACGAATCTGAGATTCCTTATATAATGGAAATACTTAATGAGCAGATACCAAATATATCAAACGCAACCGATAGGATAAAAAATAATTTATGTAATTATAGTGTTTTAATTGCTGGAATTTATAATAGATCAACCAAAACCAAAAGTATATATTTAAATTTTAGTTATGGCCCTGAGGGCTATGAAACGGAAGGTGAGGTTGGTGTTGATTATTTAGGAAATGTAAAGGTATTCCCAATTGCGCGTGATGGTGGAGATTCGTACTTCCAAGCAGTCATCAATACAAAGACCAATAAGTTGCGTATTATTTATATAAATGGTGAGGCTTAAAACTGGTGCTAACAACGGCTATAATTCATTGCGGCGGAATTTCCTACTCGAAAATTCTTATCTTGCAATGATGGCTTGGTTCTCTCGGAATGTCCTAACGGACGATTCCGCAACGAAACCATAGCCCAACCGTTATGTGCAAGCGAAAAATCAACTATGTCAAGAACGAGAAGAAGCAAATTTAAGGGAAGTAAATATTGGATTCTTGCAAATTCAAGAATTATGTATGACTTTAAGTTTGACCCAATTAAAGCATATTTGGAAAGCACTCAAGGAATGATTCTTCAACAGGAAACAGAACTTAACGAAAAATATCATGCGTGGAATAAAGAGCACTCAAACGATCCCGAAATGCCAGATGCTTTTGATATCTACGAAATGGAGATTATGAATAGTTCGGAATTTCCAAACATTCTCAACCAATCGGTTTATCTGACTATTTACTCAACTTTTGAAAATGAATTTTTTAAACTTTGTGAATGGTGCCAAAAAGCAGAAAGCTTAAAAATTGGACCTAAAGATATTAATGGACAAGGCTACATTGGACAATGCAGAAAGTATATAACAAATGTCTTAGATGTAAACTTGGACAGCTTAAATCAAGAATGGGCTGAAATCAAAAAATATCAATTGATTAGAAATTCTATAGCACACAACAACGGAATAATAAAATCACCAAAAAATGATATTCTTGAATTTATTGATAACTCGAATGGAATATCGTTTGATACGGAAAAGTCACGAGTAAAAATGGAATCAATTGACTTTTTAAAAACTCTGATTGATAAACTGACTAATTTTCTGTCTGAAACAGCTGAAAAAATATTAAAAGGAAAAAATAATGCCAGCACATAACACCGTGTATAATTAATTACGACGGAATTTCCTCGCAGGAAATTCACTTGAATTAATTAACTTCGTCCTACGTCGGAAAATCCTAACTGATTTTCCGTAACTAACCATACACAAACCGTTAGGCATAAGCCGAAAACACCTATGAATAATAAACCTTTATTAGAATATATAAATAAGTTCATCAGCTTAACTGTTGAAGAGGAAAACATTTTACTTTCTAAAATAGTTCATAGAAATTATCTCAAAGATCAATACATAGCACAACAAGGAGATATCTGTAAAAGTGCCAATTTCATTAATTCTGGATGTACAAAAACATTTTATATGGACAAAGAAGGTCAAGAACATATAGTGATGTTCTCCATTGAAGATTGGTGGACATCCGATTTAGGAAGTTTTATAACTCAAACTCCTGGCGACTTTAACGTTCAATGTTTAGAGAATTCCCAACTTATTCAATTTACCCACGATAATCTTGAAGAGCTATATAAACAGATCCCCAAACTCGAACGTCTCTTTAGAAAGATTGTAGAACGTGCTTTTGTTGCTTCGCAAAAAAGAATTATTAGAAATTTTAGTCTCACGGCAAAAGAGCGTTACCAAATTTTCAAGAAAACATATCCAAAAATTGATCAACGTGTCCCTCAATATATGATTGCTTCATATTTAGGTATTACCAAAGAGTTTTTAAGTAAAATTAAAAGTCAGCTTATTTACAACCAATAGATGTTAATCTAGTTTAACATCATTTCATAATCTACTTCATTTTCTAAAGTTTTAATGTTTTGGACATTTGTACCATAATATTTAAAACTTAAAAAGATGAATACATTATTAGAAAAAATCTGTACAATTAATGACATGATTCTTCAAGGAAAAGCCTTGGAAGCTTTTGACCAATTTTATCATGACGACGTGGTTATGCAAGAAAACGATAATCCAATTGTTGAGGGAAAAGTTGCCAATAGACAACGTGAAGAAGATTTCTTTGGAGCTATTACAGAATTTAGAGGCGCTCAACCTTTAAAAGTAACTATTGGCGAAAACGCAACAATGGTAGAATGGCATTTTGATTACACTCACAAAGATTGGGGAGTTAAAAATTACACTCAAGTTGCTGTACAAGACTGGAAAGACGGAAAGATAATTAAAGAGAAGTTTTACTACGGAGCATAATTTATAATATAAACTATTTAATAATAATAAAAATGAAAAATTCAATTAAAAACATAGCTACACTAGTAATCGTAGCATTTATGACATTTTCTTTTACAACAGTAGATGGAGATAAAAAAGTAATTAAAATAGAAAACAGTAAGATAGTATGGAAAGGCTATAAAGTTACTGGATCTCATCAAGGTATTATTGCCATAAAATCAGGACATCTAAACTTTAGCGAAGATAAATTGACTGGTGGAGAATTTACTATAGATATGTCTACTATTACCAATACAGATTTAGAAGGTGAATACAAAGGTAAACTAGAAGGTCATTTAAAATCGGATGATTTCTTTGGAGTTGAAAAATTTCCAACAGCATCTTTGATTTTTACGAAAGTAAAATCTACTGGTAAAAACTCTTATGAAGTAACGGGAGACATAACTATAAAAGGAAAAACAGAAACTGTTTCATTTAATGTTTCAGTTTACGGAAGCAAAGCCAATGTATCATTAAAAATAGATAGAACAAAATTTGATATAAGATATGGCTCTACAAGTTTCTTTGATGGATTGAAAGACAAAGCGATTTATGATGAATTTGATTTAGTTGCTGATTTAGAGTTTTGATAAAATTCCCTAATCACAAGAAGAATTCGTTTCTATTCGTGTTAGAAAGCCAATGCCTAACAACGTATATAAAAAATAGCAGGATTAGCGCAAGCCATTTGGTTTGTGCTTTTTTATTATCTTTCGTACATCGGAAATGTAAAGCTATTTAATCTGCTACTTTCCATATACAAACACGTTGTGCTTCATTATCAGAAACTATTAACCAATGATAAAATTCTTTAGAAAAATTCGCCAAAATTTGCTTATGGAAAATAAAAATAGAAAGTATTTTAAGTATGCTATTGGAGAAATTATACTTGTCGTTATCGGAATTTTAATAGCGCTTCAAATCAATAATTGGAATGAAAACCGTAAAGCTTCAATCGAAGAGATTAAAATTTTAAAAGCTTTAGAATCTGATTTTAAAGTCTCAAAACAACGAATAGAAGAAACTATAGAAATTCAATCTATAGTAATGGATTATAGTCAAATTCTTATAAATATTCATGAAAATGAAGACCAGAATCAGATTCAATATTTTGATACTCATCTAGACTCTTTGAATAACTTGATCGCTTATGGGACTTCATGGTATCGTGCAGAACCAATTACCGGAGCGTATAATTCATTAACAAATTCGGGGAAAATTGACCTTCTAAAAAATGAAGAGTTAAGGCATTTATTAGCTCAATTTATTGCAGATTTTGAATCTGGTTTTGAGGATCAAGAAAGTACAATGCTCTTACTGGACAAACTCATTGATGATACCAATCATTTCATTTTAAAAATAGCAAATAATAAATTTAGAGAACGCTTTAATTACAACTTAAGAAAAATTGACAGTATTAAAATAGCCGAATCCTTTTTTACAAATGATTCATTCTTTGGTAATTTATATTTAAAATCTGTCCTCGAATACAACAGAGTAATACGGCAAAAGCAATTATTAGACCAATCAACGTCTATTCTAAAAATCATTAACGACGAATTGCAAAATAAACTATAACGAAAGCACAACAACGGCTATAATTCATTGCGGCGGAATTTCCTCCCGGAAATTCTTATCTTGCAATAATGGCTTGGTTCTCGCGGAATGGTCCTAGCGGACAATTCCACAACGAAACCATAGCCCAACCGTTAGCTTTAATTGTTCTGAAAAATGAAAATCGTAACCGAAAAAATAAATAGCGAACCAAATCATTCAATCTCGAAAAAGGATGTGAAAGCAATTATCGAAATTGTTCCCGATGATTGGATCGGAGTTTCTCACATTTTTTCTATTTCTTCTCAACTATTTGAAAATTCGAATTGGGACAGACCAGTTATTCAGAATAACACAACCTTCAAAATATTATCACGTGGAATTAAACGATCGGAAATAATAAAGGAATTATTAATTGAATTGGCTATTAGACCAACCAAAACGTATCCACCGAAAGGACATTCTTTGACAAAATCACAACGGAAAAAATTAGAGGAATTAATAACGCCATATTATAATAAATTGACCAAATAAAACGGAATTATCACGCAAGCGGAATTTGAGCAAGTTTGCGGAATTGAAAAGCAGAATAAAAATAAAATGTGCTCAATCAAACGTATCACAACTAAAAGCTAACAACGTGTATAATTAATTACTACGGAATTTCCTCGCAGGAAATTCACTTGAATTAATTAACTTGCCAATACGTCGGAAAATCCTAACGGATTTCCCGTAACTAACCATACACATACCGTTGGCAATAATTTGAGAAAGTGGGATACAAACGAAAAGGTCAGTTAACATCTGATGCCGAATGGCATAAACATTTAAGAAAAATTGGAAAACGATTTTTCTGGAAGGGAGAACGCATTGCTGAAAGGAAAATGGTTGATGAAAACTTATCAGAACCTAACGAAATGACTGAAATTGCCTCTCTCACTTTTAACAAATTACGTGACTTAATCGAGGAAAATCAATTTGAAAACGAAACGGACAGAAAGATTGCTGAAAAAATTCTAGAAGCGGAAAGAGATTGGAGAATATCACTCGAATCTTTAAATGATTTTATAATTCTATTGGAAAAAGAAGTTGGAGGAACTGTTACTAAAATAAGTCTGAACAAACTCTTGAAAAAATATAATCGCAACATTGCCGAGTATGCGTGGGAAATGGAAAGTGTCACTTATTTATTAGCCATTTTTGAATTGACAGAAGAAACGGAATTGAGAAATGTTTTTGCTGGACTTACAAAGAAAATAAAAACAGAATAAAAACTATTGCCAACAACGTGTATAATTAATTACTTCGGAATTCCTTCGCAGGAATTCGCTTGAATTAATTAACTTGCAAATACGTCGGAAAATCCTAACGGATTTCCCGTAACTAACTATACACAAACCGTTAGCTGCAAGTTTGAACACTCTCTATGATTGAAAATGAATATAGATACAGAATTAATAAGGTAATTGACCATATTGAGAAAAACTTAGACAACAATTTTTCTTTAAATCAATTAGCCGAAGTTTCAAATTTTTCAAAATTCCATTTTAGTAGAATATTCCAAGGAATTACTGGGGAGACGCCATTTCAATTGATTCTTCGTTTACGATTAGAAAAAGCAGCATCACTTTTAACACACAGTAATGATTCCATTTCTGATATTGCCTTCAAGTGCGGATTTAAAAGTCTACCAGTATTTTCCAAAAACTTCAAATGTCATTTTTCCGAGTCCGCTACGTCTTTCAAAAAGAAAAATAGCAATTTGAATAAAGTAAATAGCAATACAGATAAAAGCAATGAAGCTCCTTCCATTTACATTTGTAATCAAACAAAATCAATTAAATGGAAAATAGATATGAAGAACAACGAAAGTATTGAAATCAAAGAATTACCGAACATACCTGTGGTATATTTGAGACACATCGGACCTTATCAGGGGGATGCTGAATTATTTGAAAGATTATTTAGTAAACTGTTTACTTGGGCTGGTCCTAAACGTTTATTGGACAATGGAGACTTCCAAACGGCCATTGTTTATCATGATGATGTTAATGTAGCCGACAAAAGCAAATTAAGAACAAGTATTTGCCTAACAGCATCGGAAAACACTAAAGTTGATGGAGAAATTGGAAAAATGGTCCTTGAAAAAGGTAAATATGTTGTAGCAAGGTTTACGATAAAAGCAGACGAATTTCAACAGGCTTGGGATTGGTTAATGGGAAAATGGTTCCCGACCAGCGGGTACCAACCTGATGATAAAGCCTGTTTTGAATTGTATCCGGAAGAACCTGAAAATGGAACTTTTAAAGTGGATATCTGTGTCCCTGTTAGAAAATTGTAATCTAAAACCAGCAGCTAACAACGTGTATAATTAATTACTACGGAATTCCTTCGCAGGAATTCACTCGAAATTAATTAACTTAGCTCAACGTCGGAAAATCCTAACGGATTTTCCGTAACTAACTATACACAAACCGTTGTGGCCAATTAAAACCAATGAGCGCTTCAGAGTTTAAAAAATTATTATCGAAACACTTTTCACCAAAAATTAGAGAAATTGGCTGGAAGGGGTCTGGATTTCATTTTAGAAAATTAGATAAAAATCATGTTGTGAAAATTTTTGGACTTCATGGAAGCTGGTTAGGTGGTTCGATTTATTGCGAAACGGCAATTCACTTTGATTTCATTCCGGATTTGGCAGGTAAATCATTTGACAAAACTACATTCGCAAGCTGTATAATACGAGAAAGATTGTCCCCAAATAGAAGTGGTGATTACTCATGGACAATAAGAGACAATGAGGAAGAAAATATCAAATCGATAAATCAAATCTGGAATGCGTTTGAAAAAAATGGACTTAACTTTTATCAAGATTTTGACAACTTTCCTGAGCCTTTTTCATCTATCCGCCCTTCACACTTCAATCAATCAACTTTACTAGGTTTTGGAAAGAAAAAACGGATTAAAATATTAGACAAATACTATGTGCATAATGAAATTCATCTTGCATGGCTTTTAGGAGAAATCAATCAATTCATCGGAAAAATGGATTTGGCCAAGGATTTTTCAAAACTTGGAATGGAAATGGTTTATGATCATGCAAGTGTCATGGCGAAGTCAAATAATGGTAAGTTTGATCAAACATATATTGATGTAAATAAGAAATTATTTAAAATAAAATAACTGGCCACAACAACGTGTATAATTAATTACTCCGGAATTCCTTCGCAGGAATTCACTCGAAATTAATTGCTTTTGAGTACGTCGGAAAATCCTAACGGATTTCCCGCAACTAACCATACACAAACCGTTAGCTATAATACGAATGGAATTAAAAGAAAAAAATATAGATTCTGAAATAGAAGCAGTTAAAAAAAAGATTACCAAACTGAAAAAAGGAATTCCTTCTTTGACGATTAAAGGATTGATAATCGCATTTATATTTCCACTAATTAGCCGAAAACCCTTATTTCCAAATATGGAATATTATAAAGTGGTAATAATCTGCGGAATTTTTGTCGGGATCTTACTAGTTTTTATTTATTTCTATTCGAGTAATGTTTTCAATAAAGAACTCAAAAATTTGGAATTGAAAAAAGAACGGAATAAAACTTTGAATTAATAAAGTAATAATTAAGTACTATAGCTAACAACGGCTATAATTCATTGCTTACGTCCTAATTGCTTTAAAATATTTCTTACATTTAATAAAAATAACAAGGCTAAGAATTTCGAAGTCTGGTGGTCTTGCTAGCATCCAAAGTGCCTTAGTAAGTTTGCGGTTAGATGTCGGCACAGCAGAGAGCACAAAACCACCTAGCCACAACGAACCATAGCCTAACCGTTGTACTTCATTAAAAAATTGACAAAATGCTTAAAAATATTATTTTTCTAACGCTCGCTGTATTTTTTATTTCCTGTCAAAATAAGAACACTAAGAATTCGGGTGTTGAAAACCTAACCCCAGGATCAGTAGTTCATGAATCCTTAAGTCAAAGACAATTAAATCAAATAGAATATATCCAAGAAACATTCTATGAAGTTCTTCCTGTTTCTCTTGAAGAAACCATTGTTAATTTTAAACGTGATCAAAACCCTGATCATGAAATAAACATTTGGGTAAATATGGCTAAATCTTATAAAGTCTTTTTATTAAAGAACCCGGAAGAGGAAAAAGCGGATTTAAGAAAAGAAGCGTTTAGGGCAATTTATATGAGATCAGTGATGTCTGAAGAAGAAGTAATAAATAATTCTGATTCGGAATTTTCATTATTGACAGAACATGACATCAGAGAACTTTTATCTACTTACAAATTGGACCCCGAACCAATCAAAATAAATAAAAATTAACGAAGTACAACAACGTGTATAATTAATTGCGGCGGAATTCCTTCGCAGGAATTCACTTGAATTAATTAACTTCGTTGTACGTCGGAAAATCCTAACGGATTTTCCGCAACTAACTATACACAAACCGTTACCACACATAAGAGAATGAAAATTACTAAAAGAATAAAATACGTTTTATTAATTGGTGTTATTGGATTTCTAGTTTATATATCCTTGTCATTTATTTATGGTGGATTTCATATAACAGGGACTTTAAGCACCGAATATCATAATATTGAAAATTCATCAGATAAAATTATTGAAACAAACAATTTTAGTCTTAGAACTCCTAAATACTGGATACATATTTTCGGCGGGTTTGGGACTGAAGGAGAACCTTATGGGGCGTTCCAAACACCAAACGGAATAATTCATTATGAATATAGTCATTGGGCTCCAAGTTACGTGGAAGATGATGATATTTATAATTACAAAGTTGAAAAAAAATCAATAAATAGATTTCAAATAAACATCGCTCGGAATGATAAAAACGAAACCGGAATATGTATTCCTATGCAAAATCAAATGAAAAGTTCGTTGACTTTTTATTTGGATAAGTCTGTAACTGAAAACTATAACAACTTGCTCAAAGGAATAGCAGAAATAAAATTTAAATAATTACGTGTGGTAACAACGGCTATAATTCATTGCGGCGGAATTTCCAAAACGGAAATTCTTATCTTGCAATGATGGCTAGTGTTTCTCGGAATGTCCTAGCGGACAATTCCACAACGAAACCATAGCCCAACCGTTACCAGCAACTCGACAAGGCGCAAATGACTGAACAATTAAACCAAATAAAAGAGAAACTCGACCAATTGAAAAAGTTGGATAGAAGTTTCCACGCATTTGGAGCTAAAAAACATAAATACAAGCTGAATAAAATAAAATCTGAAAGAGAACTAATTAACTTTGAGAAAGAACATAAAATTACTTTACCGATTGAATATAGAGAATTTATTAAACAAATTGGAAATGGCGGTGCGGGACCATATTACGGATTGGAACCGATTGAAAACGGAATTTATGCTGACCTAGATTATAAAAATGCAGATGATTTGAATGACTTATCTAAGCCATTTCCTCATACCCAACATTGGAATCTAGATTTTGGAGAAGTAACTAGTGAAAATGAGGACGAATATTTTAAGAAAAAGGATAAAGAATATTTTCAAAATAAATGGGCCAATGGAATTTTAAGAGTTTCCAATTTTGGGTGTGGAGTTTCAGTGAATCTAGTTGTAAATGGAAAAGAATACGGGAATATGTGGGTCGATGACCGATGCAATGATCAAGGGATTTATCCTGACCCATATTTTGAGACAGAAGGGCGCGTGACTTTTTTAAATTGGTATGAATTGTGGCTGGACAAGGAATTAAAAGAAAGAAAAGCTGGTAACAATGGCTATAATTCATTGTGGCGGAATTTTCTACGAAAAATTCCTATCTTTAAATAATGGCTTGGTTCTCGCGGAATAGTCCTCGCGGACAATTCCACAACGAAACCATAGCCAAACCGTTGTGCTTCATTAACCAAAACCCACGGATTGAATAGAATTAATGGAATTAAAAGAAGATAAAACAGAAAGGGATATTGAGATTCTGAAAGACGGACCAATTTGTAAATACTTCAAAAATGAAATTTTAGATAAAGATATAGTTTGGTTTAGTAATAACAATTTCGAGATAATAGAAATGAATTGTCGGAATTGGAATCGTAAAAACGCTCATAAGAAACTAAAAATTGCTCTGAATTTCCCAGATTATTACGGAGAGAATTTAAACGCATTCAATGATTGTCTTGGAGATTTATATAACAAAAAATATAGAGGATTAATATTAGTCTTTAGGAATTACGACAACTTTGTAGAAGAAGATGGAAAGTTCGCAGAAGGAATTCTTGACAGTATCGCTGGAGAATCTCGAATTTGGCTTGTAACTGGACAAAAATTAATCGGACTTATTCAATCAAACGATCCTGATTTGAATTTTCCTGAATTGGGTGGAACAAGCCCGAGTTGGAATTCATCTGAATGGTTTGATGCGGATAGAAAAAAATAACGAAAGCACAACAACGGCTATAATTCATTTTGGCGGAATTTTCCACTGAAAATTCCTATCTTTCAATCATCGCTTGGTTCTAGCGGAATGGTCCTAGCGGACAATTCCACAACGAAACCATAGCCCAACCGTTAGCTGCAAGCTGAAAAATTAGATTCCAAACAAAAAAATGATTAATATATTACAGTACTCTACCCTCGTATTACTCTTCTTTGGATTAATCAATTCTACTCCAATACAAAATTCAAAAAGAAATGAAAAGCCAAAAATAAAAACTATAAAGAAGGTGGAATATTTTGTTGGACCTGATAACAAAATTCTTAAAAGAAAAAAGGCCCTATCTACATTTAAATATGACATTCAAGAATTTAATAAACAAGGCAATATTTCAAGGCAAGGCAGTTATGATAAAAATGGTAATCTAAAAACCCTTTACTCTTATATTTACAATAATTACGGTGATCAAATCGAATTGGTTTCCATGTCAGCTAAAACTGGAATTAAGACTTATGGAAGGTCAGAATATGTTTATAATAAAAAAAACAGAATAAAAGTTAAGCATCATGAGTCTGGCAACCAATACAAACCAAAAAAATCTGTATCCAAAACAGAATTTTTCTATAAAGATGGTAACCTGATTAAAAAGGTTACCGAAGAAATATGGCTTGAAAAAAAATCAATAGCTACAGTGTTATTTGAATACAATGATTTAAACAAAGTCGATTCCTCCATTGAATATATAAATGAAAAACATCTTTTTAAGAAGATAAATTACAAATACGATGAGAAAGGTAATTTAGAAGAGTCTCACGGAACCACCTATCCAAAAGGAGGTAGTCCTGAATATATCAAACAGTATCAAAAATATGACGGAAAAGAAAACGTGATTGAAAATGTTTATGAAACTGGAAATGATTACTACTCTAAAGAGTTATTTCAATATAATAATGCCGGTCTGAAAACTAAATATCAGAAATATGAAAAAGATGATGAAATCATAATTGATGAATATTATGAATACAAATATGATAAATATGGGAATTGGATTACTTTAATTAAAAAATTTCCATCAACTGAAAATGTGTGGATAACGGAGCGAGAAATAAAATACTATAAATAGAGCCAGCAGCTAACAATGTGTATAATTAATTACTAAGGAATTCCCTCGCAGGAATTCACTCGAAATTAATTACTTTTGAGTACGTCGGAAAATCCTAACGGATTTCCCGTAACTAACCATACACAAACCGTTGGCAATAATTATGAGAAATAGATTATTTGTTACTTTAGTTTTGTTAATCTTCATCTCCTGTAATACTTCAAAAAAAGATGAAAGATTACTTGGAGAATGGCATTCAATGAATTATTCTGACACCAATGAATTACGATTTTATCAAGATTCCATAATTCTTTATGAAATGGGACGAAAATTTTTTGGTGATTGGAATTCAAAAAATTCTAACATCAATGTAACTTTATTGAATCCAGATACTAAATTAATTATTGATGAATTCGAAATAGAATATAAATTTAATAAGGATTCATCATTAGTTATAAATGCATCAGACACTATATCTGAATACCCTCTACTAATTAATGTGAAAAACCGATTTCAACATTTGCAAAAAATGCTCGATTTAAAAATAGATTTACCGCATTCAGAAAATTCTTTGGAATCAAGTGGCGAGGGAAGATTTAATCAAGAAATATATATTGGATTTAAAGATGGCGTACTAAAAGCAAAAGTTGGAGATAAATTTGTGGTATTAGATAAAAAAACAGTGAGAAAAGTTGTTTTCTACTTTAGGGCCGAACATGCTGAAAATGATTTAGAACACTTAAAATACATCATTGTTGCTGATAAAAATACACCGGAATATCGATTAGATACTCTTAAAACCAACCTAAGAAACATCGGTGTTAAAAATATATTGAGAGTCTATAAAAATGATTCCGTTGACTATCAAAATATAAATTGGTATGGTGATAATATATGGTATGGTTTATTGGAATAAAGTAACTATTGCCAACAATGTGTATAATTAATTACTGCGGAATTTCCTCGCAGGAAATTCACTTGAATTAATTAACTTGCCAATACGTCGGAAAATCCTAACGGATTTCCCGTAACTAACCATACACAAACCGTTGTAAACAATACGAATGAAACCGATTTTCAAAATAATATTTATTTCTTTTTTGACTATTTACAGTTGCAAAACAAAGCAAATTGAAAAAATAGAACCGAATACAAATGCACCAAAAGTTGAGTTTTCGGAATATGATTTAGGCGAAAGTGATTTACCCAAATTGAAAAGAAAAGTAAATGATTATGAATTTGTCTTTACTATGGAGCAATTGGAAAATTTGACTCTGAAAATTCGTGAATTTGAAAAAAACACAACAAATCAAATAGCAATTGTTTCCATAAAATCTATTGGAAAATACACAGACTTTGACAAGTTTGCTATTGATTTATCAAATTATAACGGAATTGGATTAAAAGAAAAAGATAACGGACTTTCTATTGTGTTCAGTAAAAACTTGAGAAAAATAAGAATTTCGACAGGAATTGGAATTGAAAAAACTCTGACTGACGAAATTTGTAAAAATATAATTGACCGAACCATTATTCCTGAATTTAAAGACGGAAATTATTACAACGGAATTGAAAAAGGTTTGACGGAATTAATAGCAGAATGGAAATAAAGTACTGTTTACAACAAAGTGTATAATTAATTACTACGGAATTCCTTCGCAGGAATTCACTCGAAATTAATTACATTTGAGTACGTCGGAAAATCCTAACGGATTTCCCGCAACTAACCATACACAAACCGTTATGTGTGATATAAACTAAAAAGAGAAATGAAAAAGAAAAAATTATTCCTGAGCATATTCACTGTTTTCATTTTAATAACATCAATATTCCTCTATGTGAATAGAGATAAATTTGTTTATGTAGGGTCGATAGATATTATCGAAGTTGATTGTAGTAAAAAACATCAAATCTTGAGCGAAGTCTATGAAAGTGATCAAAGGATTAGAAAATCAAATGTTGAATTCATCAAATTCGCTAAAGAAGATCACAGGAATCAGGAATTAGTAATTAGCATTATTGAAAAGTGTGGTATGCCAACATTAAATGAAGTGACTCAAAAACATATGGATGCAATTTGGTTGGGGTTGCAACATACTACTAAAAATATTAGAAAAAAGTACTTTCCGCTTATAGAGGAAGCGGTAGAAAATGGAGACTTAAATAAAGAGCAATATGCATTGATGAAAGATAGGATTTTAATGGATGAAGGTAAACCACAAATATATGGTTCACAGATAAAGTCAGGTAAATTATACAAATTAGAAAATCCTGAAACTGTAAACGAAAGAAGAAAGGAAATGGGAATGGGAACAATAGAGGATTATTTAAGGGATTTCAACATCCAGTTTAATCCGAATTAAAAATACCACACATAACAATGTGTATAATTAATTACTACGGAATTTCCTCACAGGAAATTCACTTGAATTAATTAACTTGCCAATACGTCGGAAAATCCTAACGGATTTCCCGTAACTAATCATACACAAACCGTTAGGTGCAATTTGCAACCTGATTATAATTGAATTAGCATCTTCATGATCATTATAAATAAAAGGATAACACAGAATTTTTTATTGATATTTTTTGGACTGAAGCTTCTGCTATTTTCCTCATGCAGCTCGACCAATAATGCTGTAAAGGTTCCGGCACAAAATAATAAAATTAACGAGTCAATGGTTGAAGTAGCACAAAATGAGAGAGGAGTCTTATTTAGAAGGTTTGCTAATGGAATAGATACTTCGAGGGTTTATCTTCCAGGGAAATATAAAATTAAGCCTTTCGATAGATTTATTAAGTATAATATTGATCCAAGGACAGAAGACAATTATTTCGAAGCGAAAACAAGTGTGGGTAAAAAGCTTACTTTGCACATACGATATTCATTCAAGATATTGCCAGAAAAAATTGCTTTAATGGAATATTATATTGGAGATAATTATTCGGAAATCGTTGTTGCTCCCCACATTCAAACTTCAATTGATAAATATATAAGTGAACTAACCAGAATTACTTTTGACTCTAGATCACAAAATCTGATGCAAGAAAACTTGCACTCAATTGCTAAAGCTAAAATACGTGAAAGATATGTTGATCTTTATGATTTTAAGATCCTTAAATTAACGGTAGAATAATAAGCAAGTTGAAAAACATGAAAATTGAAAAGCACCTAACACTGTGTATAATTAATTACTGCGGAATTCCTTCGCAGGAATTCACTTGAATTAATTAACTTGCCAATACGTCGGAAAATCCTAACGGATTTCCCGTAACTAACCATACACAAACCGTTACAGGTTATATGACTAAAAAAAATCTTTCTATAGCAGCCTTATTGATCTTTCTTATCACTTGTTGTTCTAAGAAAAAGGAATTAAATGGTTATTGGTATGGTGAATTCAAATTTGATAAAGAAAGGAGTCCTGCATTATTAAAGTTTGAAAATGATATTTTTATTGATTTTTTTAGCCCTTTTAATGATACTACTTCTTACAAAAGTTATGGTAACAAAATATACTTTGATAATGGTTTTGATGAAAAACATGAGCTCAAAATTAAACTAGAAAATAACTTACTATCTACTTTAGATTCCAATTCTAATGTAATTATTACGCTAAAAAAAAGAAAGGCAGATAACTTTGTCTTTGATTATTTAAATGATAAAACCCTAACAATAGATTTACCTACGGGCAACGGATTGGAAAATAAATTTGGACATTTTTATCCATTTAAATGGCCGTTGTATCTAACTATTAAAAATAAAAGTTTGGTGGCTAATTTTCTAGATACAACAATTATTGTTGATTCTAATTATTACAAGACAATTAGTAACAAGCAAGTTTTTTTTAATGAATATTCAAGATCCGCAAATAGAAATAGAATATCACTTATCGCTGACAAAAAATTAAAAGTTTCTGATATAGACCTTATGAAGAAACAATTAAAAATTTTAGGTTTTTCAAAAATTGAATATCTGCTCAAAGCCCAATCTTATGACAAAATTAATGTTTTAACTTCGAGGTTAGGAGATTTAACTGAAAAAGAGTTTAATGATTTCAATTCTAAAGAAAATCCACTTCCCCCACCTCCACCCTCTTTTACCGAAAGTTTGCATAACTTTGAAGGGAAGTTAATGTTCATCAAAGTAGAAGGAAGTACTCTTATCGTAGATGATTCGATTGTAGGATTTGATTCGTTTGTTGAACTTATCAAACCAAAAATATTATCTGGTAAGAAATTAGCCATTTTTTATCATATCTCTGAGAAATCCACATATGAGAATTTTATAAGATTTAATGAAGTTATCTATAATACTTATTACGATATAAGAGATGACTATCTAACTGAAAAATATCAAAAAAAATTTAGACGGGATTATAATTATAGAAGTGAGGCAATAATTGATGCCAAAAAAAAATATCCTTTAATTTTCTGGCAATTAGATTCATTAGAATACAAAAAATTAAAATACAACCTGTAACAACGGCTATAATTCATTGCGGCGGTGGTTTAAGAGTGTCTCGGAAATCCTAACGGATTTCCTTACTCCTACGCTTTTTTATTATCTTAGTCGCTAAACGCAACTAACCATAGCCCAACCGTTGTGCTTCATTATAACCAACCGCTAACCAATGATAAAATTCTTTAGAAAAATTCGTCAAAACTTGCTTATGGAAAACAAAACTGGAAAGTATTTTAAGTATGCGATTGGTGAAATCATCCTAGTAATGATTGGTATTCTTTTAGCATTACAAGTCAATAACTGGAACAACAATCGCATTGAGCAAAATGAAGAAAAAGAGGTAATTGCTAAACTACATACAGATTTTAAAGAAAATAAAAAGGTGTTGAAAGATTTTCTGATTGAAGTTAATAATCAAATGAATGCGCAAATAACTTTAATGAATTTAATTGGAAGTTCAAAAGAAGAACTTTTTAAACAAAATTTAGATAGCATTTTTTATGTTTCTTTTGGAGCTAGTGAAATGGCTTTTGCCGATAATACCATTAAAAATATTATGCAAAGTGGAAAGTTAAATATTTTGAAAAATGAAAAAATTACAGACTTACTTTATAAATGGAATACATTATCTGAAATTAGAAAAACTCGTATGACAAAATTGGATGATTGGGCAAATGATAAGCTTATACCTTATTTATTACCCAAAATATCTTTTAAACAAATGGATATGACCAGTAATTATCCTTGGTCAGGAATTTCTAAAGTAAAACCAGATTATTATCCTGTGTTTCAAGAGGTAACATTTGAAAATTATTTAGACAATAGTATTTGGCATTATCAACAAGTCAAAGAGCGATGCGAAGAAACCGAAATACTCATAGATAAAATAATTGAAGCTACTAAACCAAGCATAAAATAAAAAAATAACGAAAGCGCAACAACGTGTATAATTAATTACTATGAAATTCCTTCGCAGGAATTCGCTCGAATTAATTAACTTAGCTCAACGTCGGAAAATCCTAACGGATTTCCCGCAACTAACCATACACAAACCGTTAGCACCAATAATACAGAATGACCGAACAGACCACTAATATCGAAGTAGGGCAGAGTAAAATATTGAATCTTGACGCTGACCATCTAGGAAATTATATCGTCTTTACAAACAGTAAAACGATTATTACAAACGATCATAATCTAGAAATAGAAACCGACTTTCTCTTCCCAATAATTCGAAGACTTAACAACGAAACATTTCTTATTGCAGATGGAAGGACAGAAAACAATAACAATGGATATATTTTTAATTTCAGTGGTCAATTAATAAAGTCCTTTTTATCTGGTGATGGAATAGAAGATATAGTTGTTCAAAGAGACAGAATTATAATTACTTATTTCGATGAAGGTGTATATGGAAGTGACGGACCAAACAGAGATGGACTTGCAGTATTTAACTTTGAAGGGCTACAAATATTCGGAGTTAATTCAAGTGCCGGTGACACGACGATTGATGACTGTTATTGTATTTGTGAACACGGGATAAACAGGGTTTTGTTTTACGCATATTCTGACCTAAAAGTATCTGAACTTAATCTTGATACTCTCAAAATTGAAAGTTTTGACACCCCTACTGATTTTTCTGGATTTTCTGCAATATCAAGTACTCCTAACAAAATTATTTTTCACTCAAGCTATAAAAATGAGAGAAGTTTTTTCTCATGGGACAGAAATAAGAAAGAAGTAATAAATTTTGGAGACTATTCACCAAGGTTGAAAGGAATAAAAAATGGAAAATTTCTAAGTTTTGGTGAAAGTGGATACACAATTATTAACCCGTCTGAATAAATACTGGTGCTAACAGTGTGTATAATTAATTACTACGGAATTTCCTCGCAGGAAATTCACTTGAATTAATTAACTTGCCAATACGTCGGAAAATCCTAACGGATTTCCCGTAACTAACCATACACAAACCGTTGTGGTTAACTTTATGAAACGAAAACAAATTAGAATATCTATTTTATTTATTGCCCTGTTAATCTTGAGCAATGCCTTTTCTGGATACATTAATGTATTTTCTGACGGATTGTTTAACACTTATTTGTATCAAACTGAAAATGCTGAATTTGAATTTACAGCAATACCCTCCAAGGGAAGAGATATTGGAATGATGGAAAGACAATTTTCTAATTTCAAAAAAAATAGTCCAGAGTATAAGGGCTTAAAGTTGTTTAGGACTTTTAAGAGAGAACCTCTAAAATTTTGGAATTGGTATTTATACCTGACCAACGGAATGTATCAGTACGAATATCATGAAAAAGTGGATTTGGAATCTAGAAAATCTCATGGTGAAACTTAAAAATTAAAAAAACTAATTGAAAATGGAATTTCCAACCCGGAGGAATTAATTGAAAACACACTCAGAAAAAAGACTGAACTAATACCTCTGAAAGCGGAATTAGGAGGAACTATGAATTTCGGTAATATTCAGATTTTAAGTAGCGAGTGGTTGATTGCCGAATTTGACGATGGACATGTTCAAGGGAGAGGAATTTATAAATACACGTTGAAGAGCAATGGTGAATTGGAATTTAAATTACTGAATTCAATTCGACCGGAATAAATAAATGCCGGCGTACAACAATGTGTATAATTAATTACTACGGAATTTCCTCGCAGGAAATTCGCTTGAATTAATTAACTTGCCAATACGTCGGAAAATCCTAACGGATTTCCCGTAACTAACCATACACAAACCGTTGTATACCATTCCCTAAAATGAATATAAGAAGATTGAAAAATGGAACAAAATGAAAATAGTTTAAAGGATTTCTTTGAAATAGAAGTTGAAAAAGTAAAAAAGGAAACGATTTTATCCCCAGAATACAGACGAAAAAAAACTATTATTTGGGGAATAAGAACTTTTATCTCCATAATATTATTTATAATATTTTGGAAATATAATTGGGTTCGGTGGGTTTTAATAGCATACATTCCTTTTAATATTTTAAGTTTAGTATCAATCTATGGGGTAAATACAATATTGAACGGTAAGATGGATAAGATTAAAAAGAAAATTGATGAAATCGAAGAATTAATGGATACAAATGAACAAACGCCATACAACAATGGCTATAATTGCTTCGCTAGTTGGCTGCGCTCCGGTCATTGAGATTACACATTTGCTTTCAACTCCCAATCATCAAGGAGTGAACATTGTTTCAATAAAGTTTCTGTTTGCATAAAGAAATTAGTCTAGAGTATAATTCATCAGTCTAACTATTTTAAAAAATCCTTTTTTATTTCTATGTGAAACACTTAGCGATTTGTTGTTCGAAAGTGTAAGTTTACCATTGTTGTTATACTGTTTGATATGTTTTAAGTTCAAAAGTATTGATCTATGAATTCTATAAAAAGAAGAGTTACTTAATAAATCTTCTACTTTCTTTAAGTTATTTGAGGATGTATACTTCTTATTACCGATGGTATAATAATTAGTGTAGCTGCCGTCGGCCTCACAATATATTAAATCATCAACCACTATTACATTAAAAGTCCCATTATTTAAGGGAAGTGCAATTGTTGTTTTTATAGCATTAATTTGATTCTTGAAAATCAAATATTTTCCCAAATCAAAAGCCGTTTTTTTAGCTAAATACTTGGACACAACCAATTTCAACTTTTCGATCATTACCGGTTTACTTAAGAAATAAAAAGCGAAATAATCCATAGCTTTTTCTCTATAATCGACAAAACCAGATATAAAAATAACTTCAAAATTCACTTTAGACGAGAAATGATCTAATAAATCAAAAGATAAACCATCCCTCAACTCAATATCTAAAAAAATTAAATCGGGGTTTTCATTTTCAATTAATTCAATTCCGTCTTTGATAGAGCCGGCAGTACCCGAAAATTTAAGTTCATGAGTGTATTCCACATCCAAAATTCCTTTTAAATGTTTAAAAGCGGTCGGCTGATCTTCAATAATAACAAACTTAATCATTCAAATTAATTATAAACAAATGGTACTCTCAATACAACCTTAGAGCCTATTTGATCGTTTGATTCATTTTTTAGCTCAGTGAAAGATATCAAATTTTCTTCATCTTTTTTATCTGATAATAGTGCCAATCGATCACCAATATTTTTTAACGAAATACCATTCTTTGTATACATCTCTGGCACTAGATTCCTTGAAGTCTTTTTGCCATTATCAGTAATTACACAAATTAAAAAATCCGTTTCTTTTTTGAATTCTAATAAAAGCCTCCCTTTCTCTTTCATATTTAGAAACCCATGTACTATTGAGTTTTCTACCAAGGGTTGTAAAATCAGTGGTGGGATTTTAATACTATTTAAATCTTCTGGGGTTATGGTATTCATATTTACACTGAAATCAAACTTACGATCAAATCTAAGCAGTTGTAAGTCTATATATAATTTTAACATCTCAACTTCTTTTAATAAGTCTATCATATTTGACTTTGTTGACCTCAACACCAAGTTGGTCAATCGATTAAACTTGTCTAAATTCTCTATGGCGATCTCTTTTTCATTTTTATCAATCAAATCGTGAATACATAACAATAAATTATTGATGAAATGAGGGTTCATTTGAGCATTCAAAGCTTTAAATTTTAAACCAGAAATTTTTCGTTCTGTCCTACGTTGTTTATTTAACAGACGATTATAAATTATATACCCTATTATACTAATAATAAATGTTAATAAAACGAAACCTAAAAAATAAAGTTGAGTTCTTAAACGTTTATTTTTTTCAATTTCGGTTCTTTGTGACTCGAAATATTTTGCTTCAATTGCTGGTATATCCCTTATCCTATTCATTTCAACCAACGAATCAGCGAACATTGTTGCTTCATTTTGCCATTCGTATGCTAATTTGTAATCTTTAAGTTCGCTGTATGCCCAAGCGATATTTTGAGATGATGCCTCTTTCACCACTAAGGTATTAAAAATAGAATGTCCATCAACGTATTCTAAAGATTGTTTATAAGCGACAATTGCTTTTATAAACTCATTTTGTCTATATAAACTACTGCCAAGAGCAGCCAATGAAAAAGCCAATCCTAGTGAATCTTGTAATTTTCGGTTTATATTAATGCTTCTTCCTATCAGATTTGTCGCATTTTCATAGTTACCTAATACAGTTTCGACAGTTGCATAAGTAGTATAGATAATCGATAGTGTTTTTTGACAATGTATATTTTGAGGATAACCCACAATTATTTCACCAATTGCTTTTATACTATCAGTCATATTCTTGGATAAAATATTATCGTCCTCTAATTGTCCATTAGTCCATTCAAAAAATAATTTAGCTCTACTGTTATAACTGGATAATATATCACACGTGTCTTTTCTTGATTTGGCATTGGATAAACCATAGTCATTATATAAAAAGGCCTTGGGAAAACTTTTGTTCTTTCTGTGGAAAAAAGATAAAGTTTTATAGTATTTCCATATCGTTTTAGAATCTTGATAGGATTCTAATTTATCTAAACCATTTAATAATAAGTTCATTGCTTTCTCATCATCATCTTTTTCATAAAGTAATTTAGCATAACGCAAGTCTATTGCCAACCTATCAAACTTATTTCTTTTGTAAAGTTTAGTTCGTTTTAGAGAGTCAATAACTAATATAATCTCTTTAAGTTCCTTTTGTTTGATATTCTCATCAACTTTCTCCAACAAAGAGTCTAACTCAGGAGTAACTTTGGCCTTATCTTGAGCTAAACTTAAAAAGGAGATAACAAAGAAAATAATTGTAATTATGTAGATTATATTTTTATGCATAAATAAGTGGAATCTTTAGTATTATTTGATGACCCGCTGTTTCTTCATTCTCTCCTTCTATTTTTGATAAAAGAATTAATTTTGTATCACTTCTATCATCCGAAATAAGTGCTAAACGCTCACCAATATTTTTTAAAGAAATCCCATTCTTTGAATATATTTCTGGCTCTAGATTATTTGGAGTATCACTACCATTATCGGTAATAATACAACTTAAATAATCTTCATCCTCTATCTTAAAATCAATTAACAAATTTCCTTTCCCTTTCATGTTTTTGAAACCATGCACTATTGAATTTTCAACTAAAGGTTGTAAAATAAGTGGCGGAATTTTTATATTATTTAAATTTTCGAGACCTATCCCATTCATGTTTACACTATAATCGAACTTACTATCAAATCGCAACAATTGCAGATCCAGATACAATTCTAACATTTCAACTTCTTTAGATAAGACAATTAAATTAGATTTTGTAGATCTTAATACCAAATTGGTTAATCTATTAAACCTATCCAAATTCTCAATTGCCATCTCTTTTTCATTGGTATCTATTAGATCGTGGATACATAACAACAAATTATTGATAAAATGAGGGTTCATTTGTGCATTCAAAGCTTTATACTTTAAACCAGAAATTTTTCGATCTGTTATACGTTGTTTATTTAGCAGACGATTATAAATTATATAACCGATTATACCAATAATAAGTGTTAATAAAACGAAACCTAAAAAATAGAGTTGAGTTCTTAAACGTTTATTTTTTTCAATTTCGGTTCTTTGTGACTCTAAATATTTCGATTCAAAAGCTGCAATATCTTTTGATTGATTAAATTTAATAAGCGAATCCGCATACTCTGTGGCTTGTTCTTGATATTCATAAGCCAACTTATACTCTTCAAGTTCACCATAGGACCAAGAGATGTTTTGATATACAGCATGTTTTATTTTTAAGGATCTAGTTTCCAGATTTTCTAAAAGTTTAAGACAATACTTATACTTACGAATAGCATCTCTATAGTTTTCCTTGAAATAAAAAACATTACCATGTTTAAACATTTGAACAGCAAGATCTCGAGTAGATCCATCGATTAGCATAATATCTATCGCTTTCTCAACAAATTGAATCGCCAACAAATCATTCTTAATTTCACTTTCATATGTCGAAAGCATGCCATAGGCAAGTCCAATATCATATCTTGTTTTTGCACTGATTGGAAATCCAATAATTTTTCTATAGTTTATCATAATACTATCTCTAATACTTAAGTATTTCTCCTCGGAATAAGATAGTAACTCGGTCATGTAGAAGAAAGTGCTTCCTTTTAAACGATAACTTCGCAAAAGATGTAATGTATCTTTTCTATTCTTAGCATTTAATTCGGCCTTATCTATTTGATATAAAGCCTTTTCATACATTTTATTATCTCTATAAACATTACCAATAATAAATCTATACATCCAAGTTAGTTTAGAATTAGAGTAGTCTTTTAATTGATTTATACCTTCAAGAAAAATGCGTATTGCCTTTTTTTTTTCATTTCGATTATAAAGTAATTGAGCATACCTTAAATCAATGGCTAATCGATCGAACCTTTTCTTTTTATATGCACTAGTTTGCTTTAATGAGTCAATAACTAATGTCACCTCGTTAAATTTCTCTTGTTTGATATCCTCATCAACTTTATCCAACAAAGAATCTAACTCAGGAGTAACGATGGCTTTATCTTGAGTAAAACATTCTAGTGAGACACAAAAAAGAATAATTGTAATTATATAGATTCTAATTTCATGCATAAATAAGTGGGATCTTTAGAACAATTTTATGACCAATTGTTTCATTATTCTCTCCTTCTAATTTTGAAAAAAGGACTAACTCTTTATCTCTATTTTTATAAGAGATTAATTGCAGTCGTTCATTGATGTTTTTAAGAGAAATCCCATTCTTCGTATACATTTCTGGCTCTAGATACTTTGGGGTCTCCTTACCATTATCAGTAATTATACAACTCAAATAATCTTCATTCTCTATCTTAAAATCAATCAACAGTTTTCCTTTCTCTTTCATGTTTCTAAAGCCATGTAATATTGAGTTTTCTACTAAAGGTTGTAAAATAAGTGGTGGGATTTTAATACTCTTGAACTTTTCAACCGAATGTCTATTTTTATGTATTTCGTATTCAAATTTTTTATCGAAACGTACTAACTGTAAATCAAGATACAGTTCTAACATTTCAACTTCTTTAGACAAAGCAATTAAGTTTGACTTTGTAGATCTTAACACTAAGTTCGTTAATTTATTAAACTTATCTAAATTTTCTATCGCGGTATCTTTTTCACTAGTATCTACAAGGTCATGAATACATAACAATAAATTATTGATGAAATGTGGATTCATTTGAGCATTCAAGGCCTTATATTTTAACCCAGAAATCTTCCGTTCTGTTCTGCGTTGTTTATTCAACAGACGATTGTAAATTACATAACCTATTATAGTAATAATAAGAGTTAACAAAACGAAGCCTAAAAAATATAATTGTGTTTGTAGACGTTTGTTTTTTTCTACCTCAACTTTCTGCGATTCTAAATATTTAGCTTCAATGGCGGAAATACTTCTCATTTTTTTTAGCTCTAAAGAATCATTTAGATCTGAAGTCTTCACTTGCCATTCATATGCCAATTTATATTCTTCGAGCTCCTCATAGCACCAGGAAATATTCTGTAAAATATCAGCCTTCGCCGCCAATAACTTTTCTCCAAATTTATTTTCAATAGATCGATAAGCTCTAAAGTACTTTTTTATAGCTTGATTATATTTTTTTTGTTTGTATAAAACACCTCCTAAATTTGCGTATGGAAGATAGACATTCGGATGATATTCATCCTCAAATTCGATAATGATTCTCAAGCTTTCTTCCAAGTTTCTTTCAGCCGAAGTCAAATCATCCAGAGCTAAAAATATACTCCCTTTACCAGAATAAGCTCGTGCTATTTTTTGAAATGACGACGAGTTTTGAGGTTTTTCAACAACCTTGTTATAATAAAACAACGCACTATCTGAGAGAGATTTTGATTCTAATTTAGTCTTTTCCGTTTCTTGTAAATACTTTCCGGAATTACTATTATCAAGAAACTCGTTAGAAAATATTAGTCCCTTCATAAATTCACTTTCCATCATGTCAATTAAATCGCCCCTTTGAACTGAGTTTGCGACATTTTTATCGGCATAATAATGGGCCCTTTCATAATTATCATGCCTAAAAAAAAGAAGTGCTAATTCCTTATTATATCTCCATAGTAACTTTGAATTCGAATTATCTTTCAATTCAGTTATTCCTCTTAACAAAAGAGTTATTACCTTCTCATCTCTCTTCGTTTGATAAAGTAATTGACCATACCTTAAATCAATGGCTAATCGATCGAACCTATTCTTTTTATATACACTAGTTTGCTTTAATGAGTCAATAACTAATGTCACCTCTTTAAAATTCTCTTCCTTAATATCTTCATCAACCCTAATTAATAAAGAATCAAGTTTTGCAGATATGATTGCTTGTTCCTGTGCATTAACTTCAAAGTAGACAATGCTCAACAAAATAAAAAGCAATAATCTTACAAATTTTGATTTTAATACAGTTCTAATTTCCATAAAAGATGTGGTTACAAGAATAGTTTGATTTCACATATAATCAAATTTACACGTTTACAAACTGATTCACAACACTTAAATAATAAATAGTATCGCCGACAAAATGATCGTTTGTGATTGGTCTTAATCAATATAAATTGAATCGTATAAATATAGTTTCAATAAAATATAGATACTATGAAAACTCTGAAGCAATTAGAACGATTACATAAAACTCATAAACTTATTAAATCTGAAAAGACTGGCTCTCCGTTTGAACTGTCAAGGAAACTACATGTTAGCGAAAGAGAAGTCTACAGAATTATAGAATACTTAAAAGACATTGATGCCGAAGTTTCCTTTTCCAGAAATTCGAACACTTATTATTATAAAAACGATTTTGAGCTATATGTCGATGTTTCTGTTAAAACGATCGTCAATAATCAATCAACAATATTTAGTTCTTTAAAATAATTAACTATGAACTTTTAAGAAACTCAAGGTTTGTGTTTATCCTTTTCAAAAAAATGTTGTTACTTCTTAAATATTTTTATTAAGTGATAAAGGTTGAAATTTGTCTAGTGCGCGAGTCCTATTTCGTATGCACTCATCGCGTTTATCGCAACTGTTTTATAATGAACAATACTCGTGTTTCCCTTTAAAAAAGAAACAGACATATTCTAACTTTTCTGAAATAGCTTTAAAGTTTAAGTTTTAAATAATTAAAAAAATTAACGATGGAGAGTGCAACAATACATTATTCATATTGATATATAATAAAGGTGGATCAATCGATAAATCTAGAGCTCTAGTTTCTCAAAAAACTCACCTTTTGGCTTTCCTTCAAAAAAAAGACCTTCAAACACTAAAAACTATTGGTCATTGAACCCATACGGTTCAGACTAAAATAAAATTTTATATATTTACTTAGGTAACAAAAACGAAAAAATTGCACAACTATGAAAATTATTAAACAAGAACTATTATGAAAAACAATTCCCTACTCAAGTACCTATTCTTATTCGGTATTCTAATTTTTATGAGCAACTGCTCTACCGATTCCGATTTAGAACTATTGGAACAAACAAATGAAATAGAAAATTTTCAGGCGAAATCGAATGGCCCTGTAAACTGTAATACGAATATATATATTGTATTCAATTATCCCCCAGGAGCGAATGAATCAGTCAAACAGGCCCATAGAGATGCCTATTACACGCTCATGTCGCAAAAATTTACGATTTGTGAAAGATATTACGCGTGGTGCGGTAGAGAAAGATGGTCTGTTAACAATCAAGAATACGGGAACTATCTCAACGACTCAGCAAATACCGAAACTGACGATGGCGATGACGATTCTGGAGGCTCAGAGTCAAGAATGAAACCAGGCTGTGGACCATGGGTTTTGGTAAGATCAGGACCTACTCCTACAGGAGACGGTGACACATTTGATGATACTCCAGGAGGCGACTTTTTAGGTTGGTAGTTGATGTTACCCATAGGAAAAAAAAATATAGTTTTAGACCTATTTTGTGTCTAAGACTATATTTTATTTTTACTCTTATTTGCGCTACAACAGGTATAGCACAAGAGAATTCAGAAAGCTATCTAGCGATTAAAAATTCTAAAACACTATCTACCCAGCTTAAAAAGGAAAAAATAGATAGTTTGCTCCAAACATACGAGTCAACAGTACAGTTTAAATTACTAACTAACGACCTCTATGATTATGCCAAATGGCATTATGGTAATACCTCAGTAGATAATTCTATCAAAACGAGTAAAAGGAACATCCAATTGTTGGATAGCCTCGATCCAAATTTTAATATAAATATCTTTAAGAGAACGATCAATAATTTGGGCTTCTTTTATGATAAGAAAAATGATTATTACGGTGCCTATAAAGCCTATGAAAAACTGACAACGATTGGTGAAAATGATGATTTTACTGTTGACGCCTATAGGTTAGCCGGCAGAAGACTTAGACGCTTAGGTGATTTTTATAAGGCGGCAGAATTTACCGAAGCCTCCATAGTATCTGCCAAACAACTAAATGATCTTAACAATATAGTAGTTAACAGTATTGATGCTGGTATAAACTATAAAAATATAGGAACACAGAAAAGTTTTAAAAGAGGCGTTGAAGTGCTTGAATCAGCAATTAAATTGGCCGAAGAGAATAACGATGACCCTGCTAAAAAAGATATCAGCTCGATACGAATGTTCTTATTATACAATCATCTTGGCAATCTATATAACGAAAACATCCCTTATGATTTAAAAAACAGCAAACTAAATTATGATAAATCTCTAGCGATTGCTTTAAGTATGGAAAAACCAGAATTTATTGCAAAAGCGTATAACAATTTGGGATACCTGTATTTGCACGATCTAGATACGATTGCCATTTCGTATTTAGACAAAGCCTTGCAATATAAAACCACAACGAGCGCAACTTCATTAATTTATGAGAATAGAGCTGATTATTTTTTACAAAGCAAATTGTATACAGAAGCCTTACAAAACATCCAAGAGGCTATAAACATAGCGACTCCGATTGATATTAAAGATTTGAACGCACTACCAACAAAAGAAGCTGTTTCAGTTTGTCGTTTTAAAAAAGAGTTGATGCTCAGTCTGATAACAAAAGCTGATATTTTATTGGCTCTTTATGATTCAAATCCAACAAGTAAAAAGTATCTACTTAATGCATTAGAAGCGTTAAAACTTACCGATTATTTAGTTGACGTCATTCGTTATGAAAGTACTACGCAACAATCAAAATTATTTTGGAGAAAAACAGCGTCGAAAATATATGCAAATGCGGTACACACCTGTTTTCTTTTAAACAAACCCGATGAGGCTTTTTATTTTATGGAAAAAAATAAAGCCTTATTGTTACTCGAAGATGTTTCATTACAACAACAAATTGGAAACACCGGAATTCCTGAATCTGTTACAAATCGAAAATTCGAACTCAAAAAGCAAATTTTAGATCACAACAAATTCCTGACAAAGCATGCTACTAAAATTGATTCGATACGACCGCTACTGTTAAAAGCTAAAGAAAACTACAACTCTTATCTAGATTCGCTAGACGTTCATTATAATATTTATGCTAGATCACAGAAGCTGGCCAATATAATTGATATTTCACAGGTTCAACAAAAGATCATTCGTGATAATGATATATATCTATCATATATAGTAGGTCAAAACGAAGGTTTTGGTATGACAATTACAAAAAATGACGTTCAATTATTCAAAATTGAAGACAGCCCTAAATTGAAAAAATTGTCGTTGAAATATAAGACCTTATTAGAAAATCCTCTTCAAAGTCAAACAGAGTTGACTGATTTTATGGAAACCAGTCATGCCCTATATAACCTCTTAATACCTAACCAAATTCGATCATCATTACTAGATAAAAAAATTACCATTTTTCCAGACGCTTATTTACAAAATATTCCTTTTGAAGCGTTGCAAACTTCTGCTGAACCACATAGTTATTTTATAAAATCTAATGATATTAGCTATGCCTACTCTGCCTCTTTTTTAGAACAAAACAAACACATCAAACGGAATAATACCAATACTTTTTTGGGATTCGCTCCTGTAAATTTTAAAGAAATGTCTAGTCTTTCAGAGAGTGAAAAAGAAATAGAATTTGGTGCTTCTCAATTTTCGTCAAAGACCTTTCTTTTTGAGAAAGCAACAAAGAAAAATTTCATCGATAATACGAATGGAAATACCATTATACATCTAGCCTCACATTCTAATGCTTCAGATGCTGAGAATCCGTGGATCGCCTTCGGTGATGAAAAAATTACGCTAGATGAACTGTATCTCACTCAAAATTCTGCTGACTTAGTAGTTTTAAGTGCATGTGAAACTTCATTAGGTGAATTAAATCAAGGTGAAGGCGTGATGAGTCTCTCTAGAGGCTTTTTTAATACAGGAACGAACAGTGTTTTATCAACCTTATGGAATGTGAATGATAAATCAACTTCCGAAATAATTATCAATTTTTACAAAAACGTGAACAACGGAGAAACCAAATCCGAAGCATTGCGCCATGCAAAAATAGATTACTTAAATTCACATAAACTAAGTGAACTATCTCCGTACTATTGGTCTTCTTTAATTTTAGTTGGTGATGCGAATCAGATACCTATTCCGACGAATAACACCTTTCTATATAGCATCCTACTACTTTTTATTGTACTTATCATTGGCTACTTACTGTACAAAAGAAACAAAAAATAACGCTGCATTCTAGATACAAGACTATTAACAGTAAGTTAAAAAGCCTAATGCTGCGCAACCATAAAAATCACTGAGCATCTATTGTTTATAAAATCAGTCTAACTATGAAAATTACTCCTTTAAATAAAAATTTAGTGCTTTTAATAGTCGTAATGTTCATCTTCAATAGTTGTTCGAAAGATGACGATACAATTTCCTATGATTTGTCGGGCAGTTGGAAAGTAATCTACTTTATGGATGGTAATAAAAAAATAACCAAAACTGATGATAATACTTGGTTAGACATCAATAATGGAGACGTTACCGCAAATTTTTCGGAACTCGATAGTAACGGAAAAGGAACAATTTCTGGAATCGCAGTCTCGAACGGGTACAATGGTAACTACACGATTTTAGAAAGTGGTAAAATATCAATCGAATCGATAACTACAACATTAATAAACCAACCTGAATGGGCTAATTTATTCAAAATAAGTGCTGCGGAAAACTTTGAGATTAGAAATTCTAGACTAATCATATCTTATAACAACGGGAATAATTTTATCGTTTTTGAACGAAATTAGAAGAATTCATCTCTTTGAATAGACCGAAAATTAAAATTCTACTGCCAACAAAGGCTATACTTCATTGTGGTATAATTTCATACTTTATCATAACACTTTTTGCGCATTACTGGTAAATGTGGTGTGGTAATTGCCATGCTACCTTCTTTTAAATTTTTAATTGATTAGATTTAAAAATTAGAGGGTGAATATCAAGATTTCGGTATACCGCTCCAAATAAAGACAGTGTTTACCTTCTAAAGATATTTTTTAGCTGATAAAAGAAACGTTCTATCAGTCTTAGATCCTCAGTAATAATTTCTGCAGAACCACTCATTTCTTGCTTAAAGGCAATCTCCTTATCATAGGTGGTGATAAGGTCTTTAGACAAGGCAACATCAATTAAATAATTACCATCAATATCGGGCACTAACGAGATACTCTTTACAGTACCTTCTAACATACCAAACTCAGTATAAGGATAATTCGCCAAGCGGATATTTACATTTTGCCCCTCTTTAATCTTGCCTGAGTTTTGCGCAGGAGCCTTTATTTTGCCTATAAATGAATTATCTCCTGTTGGAATAATCGTGAACACCTGATCGCCTTGATTAACCGTTTGATTTTCGTTCCAAAAAGATAAAAAAGAGACTTCACCATCTATAGAACTCTGTAAGACAAAATTTAGTTCCCATTTTTTTACACTTCGTTTGAGCTGATTATATGATTGTATCACACTCTTTAGCGCGGCATTGTCATCCTGTGCTTTTCGGATCTCTGTATCCCTTAAGTTTTTCTTTGAATTACCAATGGTTTCTCGCAATTGAGAGATAGAAGCACTTAGACTACGATAGGCACGTTGCGATTGTAGATAATCGAGTTGTTTCTGGTCATATTCTTGTGAAGATATGACACCCTTTTTATATAATTTTTCAAAGCGACCAATATCTTTCTTTTTTAACGCTATTTCTTTGCGATTAAGGCTTTGCTGCGCGATTAATGTATTTAATCTACTTTTTGCTTCGGCCATTGACAATTCATTTGCCAACGATTCATTCGAAAAAGGTTGTAACGTGTTATTCAATTTATACGAAGCATAACTTCTTTCAAACAAGGCAAAATCACTATCTACATCCCCTAAAAATAGGATAGGTAAATCTTCTAACGGAAAATAAAAATCTTTATAATTAATCTTAAGCGTATCTAAGATATTTTTCAGTAAAATAACATCTTTGTAATTGGCTGTATTTTCAATAATGCCCAATAGTTTATTCTTATAAACCTTTTCATTATCATCAACTAAAATCGCATCTATTTGTCCACTAGTTCTCGCATAGATCTTCTCTGGAGGAATCACTGTGGTAACTGTAATTTCGGTGACAATAGTATCTGGATATTTTACAAACCAAGAAATCAGCAAAAGTCCCACAATTAAACCTAACACTAAAGTATTACCCCAACGAATCATCCAATTGGGTACAAAGCTCAATATTTCTTGAACTTCTTCACTACGTATTTCTATGTCTTGATTTTCTTCTGGCATATTTTAATTACCCAATTCTAACTGGTTTTTAACTAAATTATAATAGGCACCTTTTAGTTTTGTTAAGTCATTATGATTTCCTTTCTCTACAATTTCTCCCTTGTCTAAAACAATAATTTGATCAGCATTTTTCACGGTACTCAATCGATGGGCAATAATAACTACTGTTTTATCTTCGAAGAATTCGTTTAAATTTTCCATAATTACTTTTTCATTATTCGCATCTAATGCACTTGTAGCCTCATCAAAAAACAAATAATTCGGGTTTTTATATACCGCTCGTGCTATTAATAAGCGTTGCTTTTGCCCTGTACTTAAACCCGTACCTTCTAAACCAATTTTGGTGTTAAAACTAAGGGGTAATGCGTCAATGAATGGTCTGATATTCGCAACTTTAGTTGCATGTAATAATTTTTTTTGATCTATAAAATCAGCGCCGACAGCGATATTTTTAGCTATCGTATCGTTAAAGATATAACCTTCTTGCATCACAACACCACATTGTTGTCGCCATACCTTTTGAGAAATAGTATTCAAATTATGACTCCCAACCGAAATACTCCCTTTATCTAACTTGTAAAAATTCAGCAATAACTTCATTAAAGTTGTCTTACCGCTGCCACTAACACCAACAATTGCTGTAATTTTATTTGCCGGGATCGTTACGTCTAAATTCTTTATTACAGGTTCTAAGCCCCCTATGTATCTAAAAGTAACATCCTGTAAACGTATAGTTTCATTTGCTTCTATATGTATTATTTTATCTTCTCCTATCAATTCTTCATCTTCTTTGTTGTGTATTTCGCCGAGCCGATCTAAAGATATCTTAGCATCTTGAGCATCACGTAAAAAAGCAATCAACTGAGCCACGGGAGCATTTAACTGTCCTACGATATATGAAATGGCCATCATCATACCAAGGGTGATCTCACCATCGATTACTAATTTAGCCGACAATATCGTAATCAAAATATTCTTCAGTTCGTTGATGAAAGATGACCCTACAGATTGTGTTTGCTCTAAAGCCAAGCTTTTCATGCTCACTTTAAACAAACGTGCCTGTATAAACTCCCAATTCCATCGCATCCTACGCTCGGCATTATGCAATTTGATTTCTTGCATGCCATTGATCATCTCGATGACCTTGCTTTGTTCTTGACTCACCTCAGAAAAACGCATATAGTCTAAATCTTTTCTCCTTTTGAAAAAGAACAACACCCATCCAAAATACAGGATACTACCAATTAAGAATATGGCAAAGATCTGTAAACTATAATACCCTAGTACTATACCAAAAATCACCAAATTCACCATAGAAAAAAGCACGTTTAAGGAGGATACTGTTAAGATTTTTTCTATTCGTCCATGATCGTTGATACGTTGTAATAAATCACCCGTCATTTTAGTATCAAAAAATGAAATGGGTAAATTCATCAGTTTTATAAAAAAGTCGGATACCAACGATATATTAATCCGAGTACTTAAGTGTAATAATATCCATCCGCGTATTACTTCTAATGCAGTACGCCCTAAAAACAAGAATAGTTGTGCAAATAATATCAAGTAAATGAAATTTATATCTTGATTCTGAATACCAACATCGACAACGCTCTGTGTCAAAAAAGGTACTATCAACTGCAGTAAACTACCGGCCAACAAACCAATAACTATTTGTACGATGAACTTTTTATACTTAAAAAGATACTTAGAAATAAAAACAAAATCGAATTTAATTTCTTCTTCTTCCGACAAACCATCATCGTAAAACTTCGGTGTTGGCTCAATAAGTAATGCTACTCCTTCTTCGGTAGTTTCATCGGCATTATGGCCTATCCAATACTGAATGAACTTTTCTTTCGAATATTTTAACAATCCATGAGCAGGATCTGATACATAGATTTCATTTTTCTTAATCTTGTAAACGACTACAAAATGTTCTTTGTTCCAATGTACGATGCATGGTAGCGGTGCTTCTTCTAATTTTTGTAAATTAATTTTTACTCCAATGGTATGAAAGCCAATTTTCTCTGCTGCCTCACTAATACCCAATAAACTGCTGCCTTCACGAGTTGTCTCAGATAAATCACGCAAAGTTTGTACATGTAAAGTCTTACCGAAATGTCGTGCGACAATTTTAATACAAGTGGGTCCGCAATCTTTCGATTCCGTTTGTTTATAATGTGGAAATTTTTTTAAAGACATTTATTTAATTAACAGAACTCCTATCCTATGTTTATCTAAGGTATGAAGATTTTCTGAATCTGAAAACGAAAACTTCTATAAGTATATCTGCTACCTATCACAGGCGATGACAGTTTACCATCATTTAGCTACTCAATATCGTTGATACTGTTTAAAAGTAAGGAGGGTTTCCCCTCCTTATTTATTGATTAAGCACAAGTACCTAATCCTGTAGGCACACATCGGTTAAATGCATTACGACACTGCCCCCATGGACAACCGTTTGAGCCAGTTGAACCAGTTCCACTACCACTCGTTGCAGTTCCACCATTACCATCACCAGTAGGGGTTGGAGCATCGGCATCGGTAACACCACCGAAAATTGATTGTTGTTCCGTTTTGTTAAGAGCTTTTGCTCCAATTAAATTTGATAATTTTTTCATACTAAAAGTTTTAAAATTTAGGCCTTGATCATTTTGAGACACTCAAGGTTTGTGTCTATTTTTCGCGAAAAAAAATTGTTAGAAAATTGTAAAGAAAACCAAGGAGAAAATTCCCCCTGGTAAAGCCATGATTATTCATCATCACCGACTGGAGTCGGAGCGCAAACTCGTCCTGCCTGTCCTTGACTTAAACAATAACCATCGCAACATCCCCACTGACAAGCCATCGCAGCACAATTACCGCCACCGTTAATGCTTCGTTGCTGCGTTTTACTCAAGGTTACTACACCTTTTAAACTTGCTAATTTTCTCATAATAAATAATTTAAATTCTACTTGCCCCGAACAATTAAAGACACTCAAGGTTTGTGTCTACCTTTCGCGAAAAGATATTGTTGACCACAAAGCCCTTTTATCAAAGGGGTTTGTTCCTTAATTTGCTAGTTGTAATTCACTTTCTCTTTCAAGCTTATCATCTCTTAACTCTTCAATAAAGTAGATCAAATCGCGTCTGTCATAGGCTTTTGGAAAGGGCCTTCCGTTAATTAAAATCTCTGGGGTAAAATTGATAGCATTTTTGGCACACCAGTCATTTTGTTGTTTCAATACCGTGATATAATTATCTGGGCTGTGCATGACGTTCCATTTCTCAAACCAAGATGTTAGGTTTACACCATTGTATACATCGTGCATAGCCAAAAGACAATTGGTTTTATTTTCATCAAATAATTCTAGTAACCTACCAGAAACCTTAACAGCATCACTTTCAAAATCATTACAATTCACATTAAAGCGAATACCTATAGATACTTGATCTTGGAACTTTTTATAAATATCTTCTGCCAACGTATGTACCTCTTGACAAAATCCGCACATAGGATTTGTTATAATCGTTAATTCTAGTGGAGCCACAGGATTTCCAAGCATAATTTCTTTCGCATTCAAGGAAGTATTAATGGGTTTCGATTTTTCTAATAATGCCTTAAAAAGATCAAAATTGCGCTTAAACTTAACATACTTAATTGTTGTCGCAACTAACTCTCCTTTTGTCTTCCTTGCAGTTCTTATAAGCTCCCAAATGATAAAAGCAATTAAAAAAGAAGCACAAGCAACTTTTAAAGCTTCGAGAGAAAAAAAATTGGATATGCTAAATTGGGTTATCGATATGGCCGCTTGTCCCCAAAGAACTGCCACAATGCTCAAACATAATAGGCACCATTCTTTCACCACTACTTTTTGATAATACAGAGAAAATAGCGTCATCGGAATCGTTAAGATGCTTATTAAAAATAATATTGAGAGCTCATTGGATAATAAAGTCAAAAAATAAGTTGCAATAGAAACACCTCCAAAATAGCTAAGGCTTAAGTCACTCAATTTATAATTCTTAAACAATCTCGCTCCCTTCGAAGACAAAACGGCATTACAGCCCCTTTTTTTACTTTCATTTGTGCAAAACGCATTGCCTAAAAACGATGTTTCACCCTGTTCTTGTCGATAAACTGAATAACTAATAAAAACACCCAACAAAGCAAAACCAAAATATAATACCTCATGCAAACCTAAACTTTGAAACATGAAATGCGCTACTACTAAAAATACCAATATGCATATCAATACTTGTGCACTATTTTTAGAACGCTTTCTTGTACTATTATAATTATCACCTTTCTCTACCGCAACAAGAATACCTGTGAATTTGTCTAAAAACTCGACTAAACTCAACATGACCTTAGTATCTAAATCAGTACGTACTTCATAGGTCAATCCTCTGTTTTTAACAATGGCAAATTCCGCCCCCTTGTCAGTAGTTATTTGGGCTAGAAAAGTCGCCGGCAATTGTCTTAATATATTTTCGGTTACTGGTACATCCAATGCAATATTTGGTACATTGAAGTGGTCAAGAACACCTGTAACGGCATGTAAACTAGGATAGGAAGGGTGACTTTCTATTTGAAAAGATAGCTCTTCATTATCAATACGCAATTGATTGTGTACTAATAATTCCTTTACTAGAAAGGTTAAAGAGTTTTTCAAAATGAATTAAGGTTTTAAGTTTCCTTAATGTTCTGAAAAAATGAGTTTGTTACCCAGATATGTTATTTTCTTAATCGTGCAAATACTAAGTAGCTGATAAACAGCACTAAAAATCCGAAAAATATAATAAATAAAAGATTGTTATCTGAGTCAATGGGTACTGCTTCCGAGTCACCTAACAACACAAACGATGCCCAATAATATGGTGATTGCTCGCTTAACTGATGCTGATTTAGGTACTCTAATTTCGCCTGTCTTAGAGCCTCCGATTTTGTTTTGCCTTTCTTAAGCTGCTCGTAAAATGCAACCATGATTTTTGAATTCGATTTATCATTCACATTCCACAGCGTAGACAATACACTATTGGCTCCTGTAGTAAAAAAACCTCTTGCCAAACTCATAACACCTTCCCCTTCATTTAACGACCCTAAAGAAGTCTTGCAGGCACTTAAAACTACCAGATCGGCCGTATTTTCTATTAGATATAATTCATCTAATGAAAGTTTTTTATCATCGAAAACAATCCATGGATTCGAAACGTCAGTCACATTAGAATGAGATGCTAGATGAATAATATTATAGCCCTTAGAGTTATTCATGAAGTTTTGTATGTTCGCATCTTCATTATAAAAACTAGTAGATGAGAATAAACTACTAGCCGTTTCTACCTCAAACTTACTTTCTGGTAAACTCGATAAACCACCTTTAAAATTTACAGGAGCAAAACCAATATAATCATTTGTATTCATGCGTTTTAAATTTTTGTTCTCATTTAAAAAAGAAATTGAATACGCATAATTAATAGTGCTGGTTCTTATAAAATAACTTGTTGCTTCATTTGATGTAAGTAAAGCCTCGAAAGGAACATTTTGCAAATAAGAATCTGGAATAATAATAAGGTTTTTATTAGCAATCTGTTGCGAAATTTCTTTTGGAAAAAGACTTTTGTATAATGAAGACGCGACCAATGTATGACTCTCTTTATCTTTTTGAGTTTTAAATGGTACTTCTAGTAAGCTTCTAAATTTTTCAGCACGCTCCAGAAGTGTGCTATAGTTTTCAATTTTAAAAAATTGAGTACTTTCTTTAGAAATTAATAATCCGTAACCTTCGTCTTCAGCCAATATATATTCAATGTAAACTTCCTTAGCATCAGCTAGTTTTTCTTTAGCTTGACTAATTGTTATGGTATTCGTAGGCTTTTGTGTTCGATAATAAAAATTAAAGTCAGTTTGTAACGAATCAATAAAACTACGATATGCTTCTTTCGAGGTTAACAAAAGTGCTCTAATAGTGTCTTTCTTCTCTGAAGTATTGAGCAAAGTTGAATAGTTCAAAATTTCGCTTCTCAAGTCCAACTGACGTTCATGAACCGACTCTGGTACGACCGTATTTTCGCGTTGTTTACGCAGTGACAAGTCTTCTAACAACAAGAGCGCCTTATTCTTTTCCATAAAATAAAATGCCTCTTCTGGTTTGTTCAAATAGAAACACGTGCTTACCGCGTTCGTATAAATTTCTGAAGCAGTTTCGCGCCAAAACAATTTAGATTTTTGGTCGTTACTTTCTAAACGTATCAAATCTACAAGATAATCTGCCAACTTAAGCGTTTCTAATATGTGCTCTAAGTGCCTTCCATCATTGTCTGACGTTTCATCATAAAATGCTTGCCACATTTTAGCCTTATCAATTAAACTTTTCAAAAGTTCATACTTAAAAGGATTCAATAAAACTTCATCTTTAGTAGGTAATTCATCAAGTTTTTCTGTTGAAACTGGTGTCAGTTCATTTATTGATAACTGCGCATTATAAAGTGCTTTTTGGCGATCTTTCAATTTCAAATAGTAAAGCCCCTTATTTCCATATACAATTGAGACAGCTGTATTAACAGGATTGTATTGTAATGCTTTATCTAAATATGTTATTGTTTCTTTCTTAGCATCATGTAAGTACAAAAAACCTAAATCATTATAGAGAAGTGATATCGAAAGTGAATCTTTTAGTTTAAAAGCTACGTCTAGTGCCTTATCATAATAAAATCGACTTTTTGGTACATCAAAATCATCTCTATCATTATATAAATTTGCAAGATGGTTGTACAGTAAAAGGGTACTTTCTAAGGATATATCTTCTACATTTGTCAACGATTTGTCTTCGATAGAATTGATCAGTTCGGTCAGCAAATATGTGCCTTTTTTTAAACTTGATTTAGTTCCTATCTGCTTATAGTTAATACCTGCATCGATACAACTATTTACTAAAATTTTGGCGTCATTTATTTCTTTCGCAATACTAATAGCAATTTCAAAATATTCAGACGCACCATAAAAATCTCCTAAATATCTCAAATATTTCCCTGATAATCTATAACCTTCTGCTGTCCATCTATCCTTTATACCTATGGTAGTTAATCTGTTATAGGCTTTGTACGCGTTATAATAATCCTTCTTTTTCCCATAAAAAAAACCCAAATTATTGGTTACTCTTTTATGTACATCTCCATCAACGAATTGCGAATTTTCTATAAACTGAATACATTTTTTACTCGTAGCTATTGCTTGGTCAACTGTTGTATTTCTATAATGCCATTTGGCATAATCATATAAATCGTTTACCAATGATTCTACTAATGAATCTTTCTCATATGCTACGAAAAGACTGTCTATTTTTTGTTGTTTCTTATCATTTGCAATACTATCTGCATTTTTTATTTCAATATATTGAGGTGAATATTTTTGAGCTAAGGTGTTTGAAGAAAAATACAATGAAAACAATAAAACCCCTAAGAACATCTTCTTCTTAGAGGTATTTTTAACAATATATTTTACCATACTTAAAATCCTGTAACTTTATCTCCCGAACCATTAGGGTCATAATCATTTTCAATCAAACCATTTCCCCACTCGTCGACCCGATCATATAAATCTTCATTTTCTGAGTTGTCAAAGCAGTCTTCAATGAAAAAACGAGGAGGTACTTCTCCTAAGTCACCATCATTACTTCTATTATTTGTTCCAGTTTCCTGTCCACCACCACCATCTGGATCTAGAAGATATTGCTTATATTCATTATGATTTACCACCCATCTTTCGTATTTATCACAACTTCCTCGGTTACTACCTTTAATTCTTCTACATATGGTAAAGTTGTTACTCATTCTATTATAGTAACTATCTTTATGTGCCATTCTCTGTGCTGGAGTCATTTGAGGATCAAAGTTAAAAGTTACGTAAATAGATAGATCGCAACTAGAACTTTTAGACTGAATAACTTCTGAGTTTTCGGCTTCTTCTATAATTTCTAACCCACTTTCATCACTACTGCAACTGTTAAACATGATCAACAAACAAACTAGAGCTAGATACTTTAAATCTTTAAAATTTTTCATAATGTTACTTTTGGTTTTAATCTAATGTGTAAAAACTTAGATTTTATTTCTACATAAATATAGAAAAATTTTACTTTTGTTTTAACTAATAAAGTTAATGAAGGATAATTCACATCATTTAAATGCACTTTTAAAGAGAGATTCGAAAGAAATAACAGCAATATATACTCTTAATTACCCAAAAGTCGAACGTTTTATATTCCAAAACAAAGGAAATAAACAAGATGCAGAAGATATTTTTCAGAAAGCCTTGTTGCAGTTAGCGGTTCGATACAAAAAAGAAAAATTCATAATAAAGACCAGTTTCGAAGCCTATTTATTTACTGTATGCAAAAATTTATGGCGTAGAGAATTAAATAAATCAAAAAAGAAAGTAACAAATACTGCTATTCTTGAACTGGTTAGCGAAGATTATGATGATGCTATGGCGATAGAGGAACAAAAAAGATGGGAATTGTTCAATGAAAGCTTAGAACTCATTTCTGATAATTGTAAACTAATATTAAAATTATTTTTTGCAAAGATAGGATATGCGGCTATAATGGATAAATTGCAATACAATTCTGAAAATGTTGTTCGTCAACGTGTTTTTAAATGTAAAGCAAAATTAAAAGAATTAATAAAAAAGGATAAACGCTATCATGCGTTGGTAGAACTGTGAACTTAGAAGACGACATATTAATTGAAAAATTTATTGATAAAACCCTTTCAAAGGAAGAACTTGAGGTGTTTCATAAGAGAATGAATGCTGACAAAGATTTTGAGAAAAAAGTACTTCTAGAGCAACAACTTTGGGAAGTTTTGAGTGATGATGATTGGAGTTTTATGTCAAAAAGCACGGAAACGAGCCAAGCTTATGAAGAAATTTTCAAAAGTGATGAGATTAAAGAACTTCGAACAACCATCAAAGATGTTAATGCCAGCTACCAAAAATCAAAAAGTAATGTTTGGATAAAATGGGTTTCATTTGCCAGTGCCGCAGCGATAGCATTTATCATTTCGCTAAATGTTCTAAATACAGCTAGCCCTAATGAACTGTATGAAGTTTATAGTACTGACAAAAACTTACCCTCATATGTTTCTAGAGAAGATGGTAATGAAAATGAGTTAATCAAAGCTCAATTACTTTTCGAAAATAAAGAGTATGAACAATCTCTTGCGCTATTTCTAAATGAGCTAAAAAATAGTGATTCCCCTGACGCTGGGCTTTATTTATATACTGGTATTGCACAAACAGAATTAAACGATTTTGAGGAGGCAGAAAAAACATTCAACGCCCTGTTAAAAAGCGACTTACTAGATGCTCAAAAAGGTGCTTGGTTTAAAGCTTTATTATATTTAAAAATGGATGAACCAGAAAAATCGAAAGGTGTGCTCGAAGAAATAATAAAACAGAAATGGTATAATGCTGAGAAGGCGGCGAAACTATTGAAAGAATTGTAAAACTCTAAAAAATGTAATTGGATGCATCAATATGCAATCAAGTATGTGCTTTTGCTTTTTTTACTGGATCTATGAAAAAGAAAAGATGTTCATTTTTTAAATGAACATCTTAAATTGATTATCGAGGGGGACAACATTCTCCAGTATATCCTGTACTCCAATGATAAGTACAACATCCACCGCCACCATTGATTTGTTTCTGATCAGCCTTATCCAAGACCACACCTACATTCAAAATTGATTCTTTCATAATAAAATAGATTAAAAGTTAATACACCCTGAGCATTTAACGACTGTCAAGGTTTCAGTCTACGCTTCGCGAAAGTGTTTTTGGTTGCTTAGTCCTCTTCAAGTCTTATATAATCTGATTCCTTATGCTATTTTTCTACTATTTCTGAATGCTCTATCTCAAAAAACCAGAGAACCAATGGCTCTCTGGTAAAATTTCAGTTAAATACAGCAGTTATAATACGGATACGAAGGACAAGTTGGATTCGCATAAGCATACTGACAATTTGGTGCTGCTTGAGCACCACACTCTGAACATCCATACGGAATTGGTTGAGGAGAGCAGCAAGAATATGTTGGATTACAACAACCACCTCCAGCACCAGGTTTTTTACCACCTAAGATTTCACTTTGCTCAATTTTAGTTAACTTTTGAGCACCATCTAAATTTAAAATTTGCTTTAACATACTTTAAAATTTTAAGATTAAATTTGCTATGAACATTTAGAGACACTCACAGTTTGTGTCTATCCTTGCAAGAATGTTTATTGAACCTGTAACACTGCAGGTTCTTTTTTGTTAACTCTTTCCAGTAGATATTCGATAAATAATGGAAGGTCTTCTATTTTGTAATTTTTGGGAAAGAAATTGACATCAACAATGGTTGCTGGTGTATAAATTATACTATTGGCATCACACCAATTAAAATGCTGTTGTAAGGTAGTAAGATCGCTTGACTCAGTATAACTACCATATCGTTCATGCCAAAATTGGACATCTTTATTGGCAAACCACTCTTTAAGTCCCGAGTAGGCATTATCTTTATCGACACTATACAATTCTACAATTCGCTGAGCTATTTGTGTAGATTCATATTCGAAGGTATTTGCAGGAACGTTGAACACAATATTCATTTTAAAATGGCCAGCATGTGTTTGCATAAGTTTATCATAAACTTTAAAGGAATTTGTACAAAATCCACATGTTGGGTTTGTGACGGCCGTAATAGTAAGTGGAGCATCTAGGTTTCCGAATACCAGGGCATATTCAGAGTTTAAATTGGGTGCGACTGTCAGTGTTTTTTGACTAATTAGATGTGCAAATAATTTCTCATCTCTTTTAAAGGAAAAGAAATCTGTTTTTGTCTCTTCTAACTCTATTTCTTTCTTGAGTAAACGTTTAACAAAAGCCCATAACAGACCTACAAACATAATCGTAATTGCGCTCGTCACGACATAATTAGGATTAACTAAAAATTCTGATTGCACTAATAAAACAATACCTAACTGGGCTACCAATGTTATTGCAACGCCCAGACATAACGGGCACCATTTTTTTAAAGAAACCCCTTGTGTATATAAGGAATAACCTATTACAGGAATACTGGAAACGGCTACTATCTTAAATGCGCTCATATCAAATCCAACAATTGTTAGAATTAGAAACTGCGACGAAAAGAAAACGATTGTCGCATCCGTCAAGGAAAATAGCCCCAAAATCTTTGATGACGTAGATTTCACGACATCAGAACAGCTTGTATTCTGCACGACAGAATTACATATTTTAGCGGTCTCTTTATTGTACAATCCTAAATCTTCTCTCACAAGAAAATAGCTAAGTACGACTCCTACGATTGATGTAATACTAAGTAAAAAACTGTATATTTCGAAGGATGCTACACTTACAACAAGCGTGAGAAACACCATCATAACTACTATTACTAATGGTGTTAATTTCATTGGGTTTGTCGTTACAGCGGCTTCCGTTTGTTTATCAATAACCACTACGGTGCCATCCCATTGCTCTTTGAACTCATCGGTAGTCATACTTTTGGTTGTACCATCATCTAAGAATAATTTTATCTTTTCCTTTTTTTGTTCTACCTGTGCCAGCGAATTGTTATTCTCATTCTTGATGAGTGCCAAAAAAAAGTTAGGAAGTTGTTTCAACGCATCGGTAGGTACGACGGCCGCCACATTTTCTATTTTAAAATAGTCTAATGAATCTGTAATCGATTTTAGGCTCGGATAACTTGGATTACTTAGGAGTTGTAATTTAAAATCATGTTTGTCGATATGATAATTTTCCTTTTTTAAATAATTCAATAAAATCTTGGTCAAATAATGTTTCGGAGTCTCCATCGTGTACTATTTTATATTAAACTACTAATCACATAGGTCTAGCGTTTTTATAAAAAGTATTGATTAGAATTAGAAAATAAATCCTTCCCTAAATGTTAAAAAATAGAAGATAATCATTCAAAAATCTATATCAATTGTAGGTCAGACTTTGATTCACACTAAACTTACCTACAAGTTAAGTGTTTAAATAGATCGAACATTTAAGTGGTCGTTTTTTTTGATGAGCGGTTGTTGCACCTTGGTAAGTGGGAAAAATACTCTCTAAAAGTAATTTTTAATTTCAGACCATTTTCTACGTGATACAGGCAATGTATCACCGTTAAACATGGTAATTCTCCTAGCACCATTGATATGATATGATTTGAAATATTTTAAATTAATAAGCCTATTTCTGCTTATTCGTAAAAAATGAAAGTTGGCTAATTCTCTTTCAATTTCTTTCAAAGGTTTTGATACAATTTCTGGCTCCTTTTGTTGCAACAGATAAATCGATAGTAAATAAGAATCACAGGTTATATATATGATGTCTTCTATACTAATTTGGCGTACCCTTCTCGCCGATTTTAAGATAATCGTCTTGCCTTTTTGCGATGTATAATCCATAGATTTTAACTCAGATATTAATTTGTTACTTCGGCTCAGGGCTACCTCTAAAATAAATAATTAACTCCTTACTAGAGTATGGTTAATACGTACTAGTAATACGTGTTAACCGCAATCAACGCTACATTATGATACAGGGAATTTTTATAGTATGTATTATAACGTTTAGCTTTTATAAAAATACTAAAAAAAAGACATTCTAAAAAACGAAAGTACATGGGAAAAACCCTTTTTTTCCAGTCGGGGTTTTTCCTATTATAATATACAAGCTAAACAATACTTAGTCGTTAGCACATACGTCATTCAATTATTAGATCTTGTTTATTCTTGTAAGTTTTCCCATTCTTGCATCAAGGTATTGACGCTATCTTTTTTCACTTGGTATTGGGTAAAGAAATCTTGATCGGCAGTTAATTTATCATATTGAACCGGGTCCAGTAATTTGGCATCGATATCAGCAACCTCTTTTTCTAAACTGGCAATCTGTGATTCAATTTTGCTAATTTTATTGAGTCGCTTTTTTTGTGCTTTTTCTTCTTCGTATGATTTTTTATTAGAAACTTCCTTAACAGTCGCCACTTTAGTGCGTTTCTCTGCCTCTCTTAAACTTTCAAAATTATGTTCTTCTAAATAATAATCGATATCACCTAAATATTCTTTAATACGTCCGTCTTTAAATTCAAGAACAGTCGTAGCTAGACCTTTTAAAAAGTCACGGTCATGCGACACCAAAATCAAGGTGCCTTCAAAAGTACGTAAGGCCTCTTTTAATACATTTTTAGAAGCAATATCTAAATGGTTTGTTGGCTCATCGAGTACCAAGACATTAAATGGTGACAAAAGCATTTTACACAAGGCCAATCGATTACGTTCACCACCAGACAACACGCTCACTTTCTTTTCTACATCGTCACCACCGAACAAAAAAGATCCCAACATATCGCGTACTTTGACACGATTACCATCATTAGATGCATCTTCCATCGTTTGCAGTACTGTCTTTTTGCCATCTAGGTATTCTGCTTGGTTTTGAGCGAAATAACCGAGCTGTACATTATGTCCCAATTTTAAATTTCCGTCATATGGAATCTCATTTACGATCATTTTTGCCAAGGTCGTTTTACCCTGTCCGTTTTGCCCAACAAATGCAATTTTACTATTGCGTTCAATCAATAAATTAACATTCTTCAACACCTGCTTTTCGCCATAACTTTTCGCTACCTTGGTTGCTTCTACCACGACCTTACCAGGTTGAATCGACACAGGAAAACGCACTTTCATCACAGAATTATCTTCAGCATCAATTTCAATTCGTTCGACTTTGTCTAGCTTTTTAATCAATGACTGCGCCATGGTCGCCTTGTTTGCCTTCGCTCTAAATTTATTAATGAGTTGCTCGGTATGCTTTATTTCCTTTTCTTGATTTTTAAATGCTTGTAATTGCTTCTCTCGCAATTCCTTACGTTGCACTAAATATTTTGAATACGGATATTTGTAATCGTAAATTTTACCAAGTGATATTTCAATAGTACGATTCGTAACATTGTCTAAAAACATTTTATCGTGAGATACCAATACTATGGCTCCCGAATAACTTTTTAAAAACTCTTCTAACCATATAATCGATTCAATATCTAAATGATTCGTAGGCTCATCGAGTAATAAAATATCATTGGCTTGCAATAAGAGTTTTGCCAATTCGATACGCATTCGCCAACCTCCTGAAAAGGTATCGGTTAACTTATTAAAATCTTCACGCTTAAATCCGAGCCCTTGCAATATTTTTTCGGTGTCTCCTTGATAATTATAACCACCTAGCACTTCATAACGTTGAGTCAAGTCACTTAGATCTATAATGAGCTGATTGTATGATTCACTCTCATAGTCGGTTCTTTCTGCTAAGGCTTTATTGACTTCATCTAGCTGGCGTTCAACTTCTTTTATTTCAACAAAGGCTTCATAGGCTTCCTCTAAAACAGTTCTACCCACAACAAAATCAATGTCTTGCTTCAAAAAGCCAATTTTCACCTCTTTCTCTAAAGCCAAGGTACCACTGTCAAACTCTTGTTCTTTGGCAATAATCTTTAACAGGGTAGATTTTCCTGCTCCATTTTTTCCAACCAATCCTACTCTATTACCGGCATCTAATTTAAAGGTAATTCCTGAAAACAAATCTTCTCCCTGAAAAGAAACAGTTATATTATGTGCGTTTAGCATGAAATTATATATTAGTCATGAAATAATCCATCGATTCCTTCTATTGTATGACAGACAAAATCGATTGAAACTTCGATGCTTTTCATCGAAGCGCGTCTTTTTTATTTTAACTTTGCAAAGCTAATTTAATTTTAACATTGTTATGCTTAAAAAAGGCACAAAAATATATAGCATTTTGAACAATAAATGCCCAAAATGCAATGAGGGCAATTTTTTCGAAGATAGTAACCCTTTCCACCTCAAAAAAGTGCTGACCACTAATGAACATTGTGCGCATTGCGGGTTTAAATATGTCATCGAACCATCCTTTTTCTATGGTGCCATGTATGTATCATATGGTTTAACCGTAGGTATCTCGATTCTTACCTTTATTCTATTGTATTATGTAGGCTTGAATTTGGTGCAGGTTTTTATAGGTATTATTATTGCCTTGATCTTATTTACGCCGTTTACCTTACGATTATCGCGACTCATTTATATCAATATGTTCGTCAAGTACGATCCTGATTACAAGAAGGAAGATTCTCTTAAACCACCCCTAAAGTCCCCTCAAGGAGACAATCAGTCATGAGAAACGTTCGATAGAAATTTCTTTCGGTAGTGCTATTGCCAATTCTAGATACTCATACAATGCTTTGGCCATTGAAGGGCCTAATAATACGCCCCTTGTACCAAGTCCATTTAAAATAGCTAATTGAGTGTGTTCTTTATGGATACCCACTAAGGGTCTTCTATCTTTTACTGTAGGTCTTATACCTGCTTCATGTGCTATAACTTCAAAAGGAATGGTAATCATAGTTTGTAACTTTAACAGCAACTCTTCTTTGGCTTCCGCAGTTGGATTCGAGGTTTTATCTTCCCAGTTAAAAGTGGCACCCACTTTATATAAATCATTGCCTATAGGTTGTACAAAAACAGGCCCCTTAAGCACCGATTTGAGTTGCAATCGAGGCGCATGAATTGTAAGCAACTCTCCCTTGGCCTCTTCCATCGGTAATTCTTTAAAGTATGGGTTTTGTCGCATGCCAAACCCCTCACAAAAAACAATGTGTTTTGCTGTTATATGCTGGTAATTAACACTAGTATCTATGAAGGTTAATTGGGTATAATCAAACCTTTCTTTGAGCAATTGATGCTTCTTAAAAAGATACTCTCTATATGCTTGTAATAAGGCTTTGGTGTTTATCCACCCGGTTTTTGTTAGTCTCCCAAAACCAAAAGGTGCCTTAATTGTGGTATTCTCGTTTTTCATCACGACAGGATGCATATAATCACATAAAACGGGTTTGTCACAAGCAATAAACCAGTTATTTTGCTCTTCAATGGAGTTGAAAATACGATGAATATCTAGTTGGTAATCAAATTTTTGACCTAAGCGTTGCTCTAGATCTTTATATAAAGGTAAGGCATAGGCTAACTGCTGCTGCACGTCCCAAACTGCATTAAAGCGTTTTAAGACAACAGGATTGTAAGTGCCTGCTGCCACAAAAGAGGAATGTTGAGATTGATCTTCAAAAATGATGAAGGATTTGTTGTGTTTTGTGAGCTCTTCGGCGAAAGCTAAACCCGCCAATCCTAAACCTACAATGATATAATCTACCTGCATGCTGCAAAGGTAAAAGAATATTCCTTTAAAAAAATCAATTCTAAAACACCCCTGAAGTCCCCTCAAGGGGACAATTAAAAAAGAATACTTATTACTTGTCTCCTTGAGGGGACTTCAGGGATGTCGTTTTCATCAAAACAAAAAATCCCGCCAAATGGCGGGATTTACTTAAAAATTTTGACAGGAAACTAGTAGTTCCACATATCTAATTCTTTATTTCTGATATTCTCTTTAAGTCTATCAGCTTCAAGAACTTGGAATAATGCATTTCCTTTAATGTATTCTGAAACATCTCTGTTTCCATAGATATTTTCTTCTCTATAAATACTCGCTACAAAGCGACGTGCATTTAGCAAATGATCGTATGACAATGGGAAGGCAGAGTTTTTATTATTAAACACTTTCATATCGTGTGTAATATTTCGTACTCCTGGATACCATACCCAAAACAATTCAATTAATGCATCTTGACTATCGTCTTCCATAAAATTCACATCTGGAGCTACAGGAGCAATACCTAATAAACGGTATTTTAACTCTCCTTGTCTTTTGTCGAAATACCAAACCCCTTTAATCTTCAGGCCAGATATTTCCCCAGCAGTTAAATCTATTCTATCGATATATTCGTCAGTCAATTCAGAACCTTCATTTAACAATTCAAATCCTGCATCACTTGTATCAACTCTCGACAATCTACCTTTGATGTCGTTCATTGTTAATTTATTCTCGAAATAAGAATCATCATACACATCTACGATCTCTCCGTTTTTGATACCTCTTAATAAGGTGTCGTATAACGATCTTCTACTAGAGCTGATATTATTCGTATCTACCGGATAGTAAAATGGTAAGTTGATTTTTTCATTCAAATCAACATATTCCCATACTACCTTAGACCATAAAATATCTCTATCATCGATGTATCCGTATGGCAACGGCTTGTCGTTATCCGCAGCTAATTGTTCTGCAGTCTTCACGCCAATTTCTTCGGGAATTTTTGCATTTAACAAGTTTGCTTGTGCACTTAGGGTATTCGTTGCTAATACGATAGCACACACGGCAACTAAAAATTTCCAATTCTTCATAATTCTTTTATTATTGTATTTGTATGTTTAAGGTACCCACCTTCTTCAAAAAGTACCCAGAGTTACCTACTAACGATGCTTTTACGTCAAATATTGTAATCATATCTCCTTTTCTTGCTTTTCCTAAAGCTCTGATCGCTGCACCATTCATTTTCGTACCTTTGATAATTACAGTTGGTGAACCTGGAACTTTCATACTAAAGCCAGATACTCTTAAATTTAAATCGAATACGAAATCAGGTAATGCTGCACCAATAGTTACTTTCTGTACTGTTGTTTTAGGCATTTTGATCAATCCATACTGCCCTCTAGCTGTTGCAACTGGTGCAGGAATATCTTTGATTCTAAACGTACTACTAGATTTTACTGGCGAACCATCAGGCAAGGTTGCCGATACATTGATTCGTACTTCTTTTCCTTTACCAGGAGAGATGGTATATTTACCTAATCCTTTTGCTTTTTTCATTCCAGCTGCTGACGCCTTAATAGCATTATCAGGCACACCTGGTACTGAAATTGTAATTGGATTTGCTACACCACGATATACAACGTTCATCTTATCAGCCGAGATTACCGCAGAACTTGGTTTTGCAACCACTGCATAATTTTGCTTGATAGGAATTTCTACATCTTCACCATTCTCTTTAAAGACAAATTTACCTGTAACTTCGTTTTCACCTACATTACCTGCTGGGAAATCTAATACTGCACCTCCATCTTTTAAAGCATCTGCTGAAATTTCTTTACCGTTGATAATCACCTTTGAAGGTTTTAAACTTGCATCGTAACGACCCAATACTACTTTACCTTTAAAGTTAGTACCTTGTAAGGTAGCCGCATTATCTGGTATTAAGATAGTTGTATAGTTACTCATAGAAACTTCACTTTCTAACTGACCTTGTAACATTGCTGATAACATTTCTGCTTCAGTCGTTTTAATATCAGCCTGAATTTGAGAAAGGTTGGTAATCGTTGTAATTAAAGGAAACCCTTCATAACGGTTACGTAACCAAGGTTGCGTAGCGTCACCATCTTTCACCTTCTGCTCTGACGTATCAAAACGTTTGTTTACACTTTCTGCGATACTTTTGTACTTCGTACCTAAAGCTGCAGAAACTTTTGTTCTAAAGTTGTCGATTTTACCAACAAACTCGTCACCAGCGGGTGTATTACCTTCTCCTTTAAAGAAATAACTATCACCTTGATCTGTACCGTCCATAGACTCGTAATTAGTAGGATCTTCGATCCCTTCAACTAATGCAGTTTTCATATTCTCTAAATAAGAATTGAATTCTTGAGCTAGGGCCTGTACTTGTTGAGCCTCTTTGTTTAAATCAGAATACTTTTCTGGTTGATCTGAAGCTTTGGTTGCTAAACTAGCATACGTTGCTCCATTTTTAGTTGTTGCTGTTACATTCGAATCAGCCAACTTTTCGTTCATAAAACCAAATGCAGATAATACTTGCTTTGACATATTCATCGCTAACATCGCGATAAATACCAAATACATCAAGTTAATCATTTTCTGCCTTGGTGATAAATTGCCTCCTGCCATTTTTCTAGGGTTTTAGGTTAGTTATTAGGTTGTTCTTACTTGTTAGACATAGCTGATAACATACCTCCATATACACCATTCAATGACGAAAGGTTCGTTGCTAAAGACTCCATTTGGTCTTTTAATCTTTCAGTATTTTCAGCTACTGCATCACTCATTTGAGTTTGACGCTCAGCGCTATCATACTGTACTTTATATAAACTATTTAAAGATTCCATTTGTGTTGCTGCCAATGATAATTGCTCACTGTAAGCACTTGTAGCTGCTACTGAATTTGCTGCAGGCGCGATATTCTCTGCCGCTCCAGCGAAACTCTGAATACTATCAGCTAATCTTCCCATTTTTGCAGAATCTAACTGCGCTTCTTCTAACATTGCATCTAACTTATCAGAAAGACCTTCTCCGTTAGAACCTCCTTTAGCTCCTAAAGACTCACCTCCAGATAATTCAGGATATACTAATGACCAGTCTAAATCTTCTTCTACTGGTTCAAAAGCTGAAAAGATAAAGATACCTGCTTCTGTTAGAAGTCCAATCGTTAACATCAATCCACCTGTTAAAGGTCCGATGCTAAAGTGTAAGATTTTGAATAATGCACCAATTAATACAACTGCCGCTCCTAGTCCGTAGACCATATTCATAAATTTCTTTTGTTTAAGTGATCCTGCCATAATTTCTAATTTTTAAGTTTTTGGTTAATTTTTTAATAGGTATTTATTGTTTATTTATTTTAATAACAACTAGCATTTAAAAATTCCTAGTGTCGATTTATTATTTTTTCTTGTTGTTTGTTGTTCCCATGTAATCTTGTACAGTTCTGAAGCCAATATAACTTCTTGCTGAATCGCCATACTCATAGTCACGTGTACTTACTTCTAAGAAATAAGCTACATCTTTCCACGAACCTCCACGCACTACTTTTCTTTTATTCGAACCGTCATCAACATTCGGATTCATTGTAGAACCTAGATAATAAGATGAAGGGTTGTACGAAGTGTTCGTCCATTCGGCAACATTTCCTGACATATTATATAATCCGTAATCATTGGGTTTAAAAGATTTTGCTTCCATAGTGTATAAAGCACCATCTGCAGCATAGTCTCCTCTTTCAGGCTTAAAGTTTGCTAAGAAACATCCTCTATCACTAGTGGTATAAGGACCACCCCATGGGTATTTCGCATATTCTAGACCTCCACGAGCAGCATATTCCCACTCAGCTTCAGTTGGTAATCTAAAGTTTGGAACTTTACCTCCTGACTTAGAATTTCTTAAAAACTTATTCTTCTTTTGTGATCTGTAGTCACAAAATGCTCTTGCCTGAGACCATGATACACCAACTACTGGATAATCATTATATGCATTGTGGTAAAAATAATTTTGGTGCATTGGGTCGTTGTAAGAATAATTGAAGTCTTTCACCCATACCGTAGTATCTGGATAAACCTGCACCGTATTTCTTTTTACGAAATCTTTTCTGCTACCGCTATTTCTTGCAGCACCTTCTCTGTCAAACGTAAAATATAAGTAACTTAATTTTTTCGTATCAATAATTCTCTTACCATCAAACGTTTCAGTGATAGGTAAATAGATGCTATCCATAGCCTCTGCATAATATTGATCTGGATATGAAGCCAAATCCCATATTAAATCAACATCCCAATTTAATGCTTTCCCTTCTGTTGGAGAGTTCAAATCACCTAAGCTACCGTAATTGTCCATCATATACTTATAGTATACATTGGCAGTGGTATCAGGTTCTGCGAATTTGTATTTTTGGATTCCTTCAGCATCTCCGCCACCGCCTTTGGCACCAGCATCTAAGTCAGCACTTTCAGCTCCAAAACCTTGTTCTTCAGCCAATAACGCTAACTGAGTTCTTACAATTGAGTCTCTCACTCTAATAACGAATTCTCTGTACTCTGCATTCGTAATTTCTGTTTCATCCATATAAAATGGTCTCACGGTTACTGTACGAGATGGCGTATTTAACGCTCCAGCAACATCTTCATCAACTTTACCCATCGTAAAAGCGCCACCAGGAATTAATGTCATTCCTAAAGGTTTTTCAGGGAAAAATTTCTTTTTAGATCTTACACCTGTCAATTCACCTTTGTCGCTCGAACCACAGCTTGACAACAGCACTGCTGCTATCAATAAAAAATATACGGTTAATTTTTTCATAAATAAAAATTTACATTCTCCGTAAAGGGAGTAATACTTATTGTTTGTGTTTAATTTAAGCCCGCGAAAATATCTATTTTCAACTGAGATCACTTTAAGAACGTCAAAAAAATCGCTTTAGTGTATAACTAATTTAATTTTCTGAAAGTTTTCCACCATCTTTCTGGAACAACCTGATTTCCCGCCATTAAATAATCATCATAGGTACATGGTATTAACGTGCGCTTTTGCGATTTATTATTCTGGTGAATAACTTCCATCCACCAGCGGTCGCTTTTATTGCTTTTGAAGAAATGTATAGTAGTATCCTCTACTAGTACGATATATTTTTTGTAATCTTTTTTAGAAGTAAACGGGTATTCATTTATTCTAAAGTTATAGCCTTCAATGAAATACCATATCATTTGGGCTATTAATTGTGCTGTCTGATCTTGGTCATCAAACTTTGCATTGTATTCATAAATACCAAAAGAAGAAACTTTATCACTGATGCCTGCGTATCTTGAGATAGCACAAATAACCTCTCCGTAAAATCCATTAGGTACGGCATTATTATTTGCTGGAGCTTCCGTTTTGCGAATTGCACCGATGTCGATACTCACAATATCGGCGTCTCGCATAATCGGTTCTACAAGTTTTACATTACTTGCTACTTCCCCGAGTCGGTAGGCATCAAAGTGAAGTTTCGATAACAAATCAATCTCTTCTTGAGAATTAAAAAAAGTTTGGTATCCTATATTACTATAGTTAAAGAGATTGTTTGGTTTTTCCATCACAATCTTACTCAAATAAGATGTTGCACTTATCTCTTCTTCTATATTTCCTAGGTCAAACTTATTATCAACAACAGTTAAGTTCACTGTTTGTTCTAAATTATCATAGGCTCTATAATTAGCATAGGTCAAATCTTGACCTCCTCCTATAATAACAGGTACAATATTCTTTTTTATAAGGATCTCTAAAATTTCTCTAAGTGCGAAATACGTATCCTCTACTTCATTTCCTGGAGGAATATTACCTAAGTCAATAATATTCGCAAACCAATTACCATTGTATAATTCGTACAGGTTTTTGCGAACAGCACTCAGGTCTTTTCCTGAACCAAAATTATCAACAGTATTTCTGTCTTCTAAAACGCCAATAATCGCCAGTTGTGCGATTTCAATTTCTGGAACACCTAGTTGTTTTGAATGCATCGTTACATTTTTACCTAAAGATTGCTCAGATAATAACGCGGTATGCGCTACTACGGCATCGTCTACAGGTAACAAAATTTCAAAACTCATGTTGGAGGGTCGCTTTTTAAGTGAAATTATTTTTTCTTAGCTGTCTTCTTTTTGGTTACCTTTTTCTTTGGTCCTTTCTTTTCAATAATATCTTTGACCTCATCGAGCGTAAGCTTGGTAGCATCTACCGTTTTAGGTAACTCTATTTTAATTTTACCTTTTAAAATATTATGTCGTCCCCAACGTGCCTTCTCTACGCGAATCCCTTCATCCTCCCAATTGTGCACGACCTTATCTATCTCTTTCTGGATTTTTAATTCTATCAATTCAATAATATCCTTTTCGGAAAGGTTATCCCAATCATATTTCTTATTGACATTGATAAACATATTATTCCATTTGATAAATGGCCCGAATCTACCTTTACCTTTTTGAACTGGTAACTCTTTATACATATATATAGGAGCATCTGCTTCTTCCTTTTCTTTTATCAAAATAATGGCATCGTCCAATTCTATGTTTAACGGATCAACGCCTTTAGGCAATGACACAAACTTTGCTCCATATTTTACATAGGGTCCAAAACGACCATTGTTCACTAAAAGTTCTTCTCCTTTATAGGTACCTATATTTTTGGGTAACTTGAACAAATCCATTGCTTGCTCGTAGGTAATAGTGTTCAATTGCTGATCTGGCGATAAGCTTGCGAATGTCGGTTTCTCTTCATCGTCGACAGTTCCCATTTGTACCATCGGACCAAATTTTCCTAAACGCACACTCACCTGCTTTCCTGTTTTCGGATCCTTTCCTAAAATACGTTCTCCTGATTCTCGCTCGGCATTTTCTTGAACATCTAACACCTTAGGATGAAAATCTTTATAAAATGTTTTCATAACAGAAGTCCAATCTTCCTTCCCATCAGCAATATTATCAAACTGATTTTCTACATTCGCTGTAAAGTTGTAATCTAGAATAGTTTTAAAATGATTCACTAAAAAATCAGTCACGATCATTCCAATATCGGTTGGCACTAACTTACCTTTATCAGAACCAACTTTTTCAGTTAATTTATTTTCTTTTAAATCACCACCTTTTAGTACTAATTGGATATAGGTTCTTTCTGCACCCTCAACGGCCCCTTTTTCAACGTACTTTCTATTTTGAATGGTAGAGATGGTCGGTGCATAGGTCGATGGTCTACCGATACCTAATTCTTCCAACTTTTTTACTAAGGAAGCTTCTGTATATCTATATGGTGCACGCGAATAACGCTCGGTAGCTGTAATATATTTGTTCAATAACTGCTCGTTTACTTTTAATGCTGGTAACATTCCTTCTTGTTCAGCATCTTCATCATCGGTACCTTCTAAGTATACTTTTAGAAAACCGTCGAAAAGAATTACTTGTCCGTTAGCAGTAAACGTTTCATTATGTGTGTTTGCCTGAATCTTAACATTAGTTCGTTCTAATTGAGCATCACTCATTTGGGAAGCAATAGAACGCTTCCAAATTAAATCATACAAACGTGCTTGATCTCTATCAATATTTACCGAATTCACAGCAAAATTCGTTGGTCTTATGGCTTCGTGAGCTTCTTGTGCTCCTTTCGACTTTCCTTTATATTTTCGTTCTTTGCTATAACTTTCTCCGTAAAAATTATGGATCGCTTCTGCCGCTCCATTTCTTGCATCGTCTGATAGATTAACACTATCTGTTCTCATATAAGTTATCAAACCCGCTTCATACAAGCGTTGCGCCATATTCATCGTTTTACTTACCGAAAAATATAATTTACGCGAAGCTTCTTGTTGCAAGGTTGAAGTTGTAAACGGTGGTGCTGGAGATTTTTTCGCTGGCTTTTTTTCTAGATTGGCAACATTAAACTTAGCCGTTGTATTTTTCTCTAAAAACGCATGAGCTTCTTCCTTCGTTGCAAAGGTCTTCGGTAACTTCGCTTTAAATGATTGTCCGGCTTCATTCGAAAATTCGGCATCTACTCTATAAGATGCTACCGGCTTAAAATCACTAATCTCACGTTCGCGCTCTACAATTAATCTTACTGATACTGATTGTACGCGACCTGCAGATAAGCCACCTTTTACTTTACGCCATAAAACTGGCGACAATTCATATCCTACAATTCTATCTAAAACACGACGTGCTTGCTGCGCATCTACTAAGTCATAATCTATCGAACGTGGATTTTCAACTGCCTTTTGAATCGCAGATTTCGTGATCTCATGAAAAACAATTCGTTTTGTCTTTTCATCATCTAATTTCAACTGCTTAAATAAATGCCATGCAATTGCTTCTCCTTCTCGATCTTCATCACTTGCTAACCAAACAACTTCTGCTTTTTTTGCTAAGTCTTTTAATTTTTTGACAACTGCTTTTTTATCAGATGACACACTATACTTTGGCATAAAATCTCCATCAACATTGACACCTAATTCTTTAGAAGGCAAATCAGCAATATGACCATAACTAGATTCTACTTGAAAATCTTTTCCTAAAAATTTCTCGATAGTTTTTGCCTTGGCAGGTGACTCTACAATTACTAAATTTTTCGCCATATTTAATTTTTTGAAGGTACAAATGTAGATGAAAAAAAGTTTATGTACCTAATTTTACTTTCTTTCTGTTTTAATTTTTAACAATAATTTAGTGCAATTACGATGGCCCTATTAGAAATCTCGACTGAAGATAAATGTTCCGAATCCGTGTGAAGTTGAAAGTGGAGTTTCTTTAGAATTAAAATTATATATCAATTTAAAAGCGTTTCTTTTTGTTTTATAAACCGCTCCAAATTTGAGCTTAAAAATATGATGTGAAATGTCTGTTGTAAATAACACATCCTCTTTAAAAATACTACCTTGTATTAAAGTATTATGTGCTACATATCGATACCCTGCCGAAATTAATCCATAGAATTCTTTAGTACTTGTTGCATCAATACTTCCGAGCCTTGAAGAATTTTTAAGCTCGTTGTAGTTTCCGAAGAAATAATGAATGTTATTTTCTAAAAAAATATCTTTTGTTCCAACCGCAGGAAAAAATTCATACTGAAGCGTATTCCGTTCATTCAAATTCCAATTACGCAGATATTGGTATTTAAAATTGAACAACCATTTAAATTCAATCTCTTCTTCCCAACTAGTAAAATTATCAAGCCCAAGTACTTCATGAAACCATACCTGAAGATCTCCTGATAGGGATTCATTTCCTGTAATTCCTGTTTCAAATGTTAAAAATTTCGCGGACGACTCGTCTATGGTACCCACTTCAAAACTTCCAAAAAGCCATCCTGCAAAAGGTCGGTCAAAATCATCGGTATTAAATGAACTTAAGTTTTTGGGTGTATAAATCTCATTACCAATTTTATAATTGAGTAATACTGTATTGTCTTGTTTCTTCTTAAAAATAAAATGAGTAGAAATACTTTTTCTATAGCTTAAAAAATGACCACCCGTATAGTATCTATCTACTAACAAGAATTTGTCATTTTCAATCTTAAGCTCGAATTGCTCATTTATTTTCTGAGCATTTCCCAAATAACCAAAAATAGATAAAAGGAAAAGAAATTGTATTGTTTTCAACAGTAACGCAGGGTTTTATCTTTGGACGAAGATATAACGAAAAATTACACATAAAAAATACTGCCAATTTGTCATCTTATTTGGAGTTTGGTTGTATATTTGTACCTCAATTTTGAATATGAGTGTAGAGAAAATTATAGAAGAGAAAAAACAAGGTCAAGCCTTGGTTACTGATCAGATAAAAGGAAACAGCAAAAAACTGTTTATAGAAAGCTATGGTTGTCAAATGAATTTGAACGATAGCGAAATAGTTGCATCTATATTAGCCAAAGAGGGGTTTAATACAACACAGCAGTTAGATGATGCAGATTTAGTATTAGTGAATACCTGCTCTATTCGAGATAAAGCCGAGCAAACCATACGCAAACGTTTACAATATTATAACAAGGTAAAAAAGAGCAATCCTTCGATGAAAGTTGGAGTATTAGGTTGTATGGCCGAACGCCTAAAATCAAAATTTCTCGAAGAAGAGAAAATTGTTGACCTCGTTGTTGGACCAGATGCTTATCGAGATTTACCAAATTTAGTACAAGAAGTAGAAGAAGGAAGAGATGCCGTTAACGTTATCTTATCAAAAGATGAAACCTATGGTGATGTCGCTCCAGTGCGATTAAATTCGAATGGTGTATCTGCTTTTGTCTCTATCACCAGAGGCTGTGATAACATGTGTACTTTTTGTGTAGTCCCTTTTACGAGAGGAAGAGAACGTAGTCGTGATCCGAAAAGTATTTTGGAAGAAATTCGTGAAATGCAAGGTAAAAATTTCAAAGAAATTACATTGCTTGGACAAAATGTAGATAGCTATTTATGGTATGGCGGTGGTTTGAAAAAAGATTTTAAAAAAGCTTCTGAAATTGCCAAAGCAACGGCTGTTGATTTTGCACAATTATTAGATATGTGTGCTTCAGAATTTCCGAAAATGCGCATTCGTTTTTTCACATCTAACCCACAAGATATGAGTCTCAATGTGATTCACGCTATGGCTAAACATCAAAATATTTGTAAGTATTTGCATTTACCCGTACAATCTGGAAGTACCAGGATGCTCGAAAAAATGAATCGCCAACATACACGTGAAGAATATATCGAACTTATTGATTCGATTCTCGAAATTGTTCCAGAAATGGCATTTAGTCAAGATATGATGACAGGATTTTGCGGAGAAACCGAAGAAGATCATCAAGATACAATTTCTTTAATGGAATATGTCAAGTATGATTATGGCTTTATGTTCGCCTATTCTGAAAGACCAGGCACCTTAGCGGCTAAAAAGTTTGAGGATGATATTCCATTGGAGGTAAAGAAACGTCGTTTGGCAGAAATCATCGAATTACAATTAGAACACTCTCATTATAGAACGCAACAACATGTAGGGAAGGTTGAAGAAGTGCTTATAGAAGGAATTTCGAAAAAATCAGATGCACATTGGAAAGCCAGAAATTCGCAGAATACTGTGGTTATATTCCCAAAAGAAAAGTATCAGATGGGAGACTTTGTAAATGTGAAAATTGAAGAGTGTACCAAAGCAACGCTTATCGGAACCGCTGTAGGATATTCAAACAATAATTAACATGGAGAATCTACAAGCTTTAAAACAACGATTTGGGATCATTGGAAATGATCCTTCATTAAATCGCTCACTTGAGAAAGCCGTACGCGTCGCTCCTACTGACATTACTGTTTTGGTTACGGGTGAAAGTGGTGTTGGTAAAGAAAGTATTCCTAAAATTATACATCAATTATCGCATAGAAAGCATGCAAAATATATTGCAGTAAATTGTGGAGCGATACCCGAGGGAACCATTGACAGTGAACTCTTCGGACATGAAAAAGGAGCCTTTACCGGTGCGACTCAAACGAGAAATGGTTATTTCGAAGTTGCCGATGGAGGGACGATCTTTTTAGATGAAGTTGGTGAACTCCCATTAACGACACAAGTGCGCTTGCTGCGTGTATTAGAAAATGGAGAGTTTATTAAAGTAGGTTCTTCGAAAGTGCAAAAAACAAATGTTAGAATTGTTGCTGCCACCAACATGAATATGATGGAAGCCATCCAAAAAGGTAAATTTCGTGAAGATTTATATTACAGACTCAGCACCGTCGATATTCATTTACCGGCATTGCGTAAACGTAAAGATGATATTCATTTAATTTTTAGAAAATTCGCCTCAGATTTTGCACAAAAGTACAGCATGCCCACAATTCGTTTAGAGCCAGATGCCATTCCCATTTTATTGAGTTACGCTTGGCGCGGAAACATTCGTCAGTTGCGAAATATTACAGAACAAATCTCTGTCATTGAGCAAAACCGGAGTATTTCTGCCGCTACGTTGGCCAACTATTTACCAGAACATACGGGTAATTTACCGGCCCTTGTCGATACAAAAACGAGTGCGAGTGATTTTGCAAACGAGCGCGAAATATTGTACAAAGTGTTGTTCGATATGCGAAATGATATTACCGATTTAAAAAAACTCACCTTAGAATTAATGGAAAGCGGTAATAGCGTTCAGGTAAAAGAAAACAATCAACGCTTAATTCAAAAGATATATGGTGATGACGAAGAACAAGAAGATAATTTAGTAGAAATTATTCCGGCTCAAAAAACCGAGCCTTTTCAACCGCAACAAGATCCTTATCATGATGCAGAAACGGTTGAAGAAACACTTTCGTTGCAAGAAAAAGAATTTGAAATGATTAAGCGCGCCTTAGAGCGCAACCATAATAAGCGCAAATTGGCAGCAAAAGAATTAGGTATTTCCGAGCGAACGCTCTATCGAAAAATAAAACAGTTCGATTTGTAATTTCTGTTCTTAAATCGTTTCTTTGTTCACTATCTTATGAAAAAAAGCACACTTATCTATATGACTCTTGCACTTATCACCTTGGTGAGTTGCAGTGTGAAATATGGCTTTACAGGAGGTAGTACTGGTGACGCTAAAACTATACAAATAGATTTTTTTCCAAATAACGCTACACTTGTAGAACCAATTGTGAGTCAAAAATTTACTCTAGAACTGCAAGATAGATTCTTACGACAAACTAGCTTAGATTTAGTGACCAACGATGGAGATTTACATTTTGAAGGTGAAATTACAGAATATAGAATTATTCCAATAAGTGCCACTGCTGAACAAACAGCATCACAAAATAGACTCACAGTAGGTATTCGAGTTCGCTACTTTAACAAACTCGTACCTGATGATGATTTCGAAAGAACGTTTTCATTTTTCTCAGATTTTGATGCAAATGCGCAACTCTCAGGAAGTTTGCTTGAAGATGCGCTCACCGAAATATTCGAAAGAATCACACAAGATATTTATAACGCTTCTTTAGATAATTGGTAAATGACATTAAACGATTTTACATATCTTCTTAAAGAACCTTGCACAATCACACCTGAGCAAACTAACGAAATGGAGGGTATTATTCAGTTATACCCCTATTTTCAAGTCGCGCATTTGTTGCGGTTGAAAGGGTTAAAAAAACAACATAGCTTCAACTATAACAAGAGTTTAAAAACGACTGCTGCGCACACTACAAATAGAACAGTATTATTTGATTTTATCACCTCAGATACGTTGGATATCGAACGACAGGATCTCAAACATCAAAAAGTATTACAGGAAACAGAGATTGTCGATGCCGAAATCATAGAACAAATCTCTACGACCACTGTGGAACCACCTGCTATTGTAAAAAAACCGGTACTCGAAAGCCTACAGATTGGTGAACCCTTAGATTTTGATAAAAGTGAAATGCATTCGTTCAATGAATGGCTCCAACTCACAAGCTATAAACCGATAGAAAGAACGTCGGTGCCTAAAGAGAATATCAACCCCGACAAGTCGAAAAATTTTGAACTAATTGATCAATTTATAGCCTCAAAACCCAAAATAAAACCGTCAGAAAGTTCAAATACTGTCGACATTGCTTCACAGAGTTCAGTAGAGAATGAAAGCCTGATGACCGAAACATTAGCGAGAGTATATTTAGAACAAAAAAAGTATGACAAAGCCATTAAAGCTTTTCATATTTTAAGTTTGAAATATCCAGAAAAAAGTGGTTTCTTTGCAGACCGAATTAAAGCGGTCAAATTTTTACAACAAAATAAAGCATAAATATGTTTAGTATATTTTTAATTTTAATCATAGCGGTAGCGATTTTACTAATCTTGATTATTATGGTCCAAAACCCTAAAGGAGGAGGCCTATCTTCTTCTTTTGGAGGGCAAGGCGCTCAAAGTTTAGGAGGTGTACAAAACACCAATAATTTTCTTGACAGAACAACATGGACATTGGCAATTGCCCTTTTTGTGTTGATATTGGCATCTAACTTTACAATACCCAGAGAAACGGTAGTAGAAGATTCTCAGATAGAAAATACAATCAATGATAGAGAAGTGACGACTCCATCTCAAGATGCGTTACCAGTAGCTACCCCTCAGGATACAACAAAATAACTAATTCAAATATTTTTTGAATAAAAATGCCAACGGGAAATGACACGTTGGCATTTTTTATTTTATAGATATAACAAATTGTCATTCTTTTTTAATTGGCATACTTTTCGCCAATTCATGTTAGATTAATAATAACTTAAATAGTATACAAATGAGTAAATTAAATATCAAACCTCTTGCTGATAGAGTTGTGATTGAAGCGAAAGCTTCTGAAACAAAAACTGCATCGGGTATCTACATACCAGATTCTGCCAAAGAAAAACCACAAGAAGGTAAAGTGGTAGCCGTAGGAAAAGGCACAAAAGATGAACCTACTACTGTAAAAGTGGGCGATACTGTTTTGTACGGAAAATATGCCGGCTCTGAATTGAAGCTCGGTGGAAAAGATTATTTAATCATGAGAGAGACCGATATATTAGCAATTATCTAATACGTATAGGAAGTCAAATCTCAAACAACAATTTCAAAAATCAGGATTCCTGTTTTGCAGGAATGACACATAAAAAATTATAAAATGGCAAAAGATATAAAATTTGATATTGACGCTCGTGATGGATTAAAACGTGGTGTTGATGCATTAGCAAATGCGGTAAAAGTAACCTTAGGACCTAAAGGACGTAATGTGGTAATTGGTAAAGCTTTTGGTGGACCAGCAATCACGAAAGATGGTGTAAGTGTAGCAAAAGAAATTGAGCTCGAAGATCCTTTAGAAAATATGGGCGCTCAAATGGTAAAAGAAGTAGCTTCTAAAACCAATGACCTCGCTGGTGATGGTACAACTACAGCCACGGTATTAGCGCAAGCAATTGTAAAAGAAGGTTTGAAAAATGTTGCCGCTGGGGCGAATCCAATGGATTTAAAACGTGGTATCGACAAAGCGGTTTCTGCAATCGTTACGAACCTTCAAAAACAATCTCAAGTAGTTGGTAATAAAATCGAAAAAATTAAGCAAGTAGCTTCTATCTCTGCCAATAATGACGAAAGCGTTGGTGATTTGATCGCTCAGGCTTTTGAAAAAGTTGGTAAAGAAGGGGTTATTACTGTTGAAGAAGCTAAAGGAACTGACACCTACGTAGATATCGTTGAAGGTATGCAGTTTGACAGAGGTTATTTATCTCCGTACTTCGTTACTGATTCTGAAAAAATGATTACGGATTTAGAGAATCCTTATATTTTATTGTATGATAAAAAAATATCATCAATGAAAGATTTACTTCCAGTGCTTGAGCCAGTAGCTCAAACAGGTAAGCCTTTGTTAATTATCGCTGAAGATGTAGAAGGTGAAGCCTTAGCAACGTTAGTTGTAAACAAATTACGTGGTGCTCTTAAAATTGCTGCCGTAAAAGCTCCAGGTTTTGGTGACAGACGTAAGGCAATGTTAGAAGATATCGCTATCCTAACGGGTGGTACTGTGGTTGCTGAAGAAAGAGGATTTACGCTAGAAAACACTACAATTGACATGTTGGGTACTGCCGAAAGAGTTACCATCGACAAAGACAATACCACAGTTGTAAATGGTGCTGGTAAAAAAGCTGATATTAAAGGAAGAGTAAACCAAATTAAATCACAAATAGAAACAACCACTTCTGACTATGACAGAGAAAAGCTACAAGAGCGTCTTGCTAAATTAGCTGGTGGTGTTGCTGTTTTATACGTTGGTGCGGCTTCTGAAGTAGAAATGAAAGAAAAGAAAGATAGAGTTGATGATGCTTTACATGCTACACGTGCCGCCGTGGAAGAAGGTATTGTTGCTGGTGGTGGTGTTGCTTTAGTTAGAGCTAAAGATGTACTTTCAAAGATTACAACTGATAATTTAGATGAAGTTACCGGAATTCAAATCGTAGCGCGCGCTATTGAAGCTCCATTACGTACCATCGTAGAAAATGCTGGTGGTGAAGGCTCTGTAGTTACTGCGAAGATCATCGAAGGTAAAAAAGACTTTGGCTTCAATGCAAAAACTGATGAGTATGTGAACATGCTAAAAGCAGGAATTATTGATCCTACGAAAGTAACACGTATCGCATTAGAAAATGCAGCGTCAGTGTCAGGTATGATCTTAACGACTGAATGTGCGTTGGTAGATATTAAAGAAGATGCTCCTGCCGCTGGTGGTGGAATGCCTCCAATGGGTGGTGGAATGCCAGGTATGATGTAAAATCATCAAAAATAATTTAAAAAAGTCGCTACTTCGTAGCGACTTTTTTTTGTGTTAAAGTTTTCTAAAACCAGTAACAGGAACCTCCTACCATAAGTCTTATATACATATGCCTTGCATTTACATGAGACTTAACTTCAAACTCATATCTCTCTTTTTACTCTGGTCTAGTTGTTTATTTGCAACTGATGACCCCATAGTGGAAGTACAACATATGCACTTTCCGAAGGCTGAATATATAGGAGAGAATACCGTACGGATTCCATTTAAATTAATCGGACATCTCATGGTAATAGAAGCAGAAGTATACAACAAAAAAGGGAACTTCATTGTAGATACTGGATCTGAAAATTTACTATTGAACAAGGTTCATTTTACGAAACATAGAGGACGTGCTGCTCGCTCTGGTTATGCTGGCGTCAATGGCGAAGTAGATCAGGTTCGCATACGATGGCTAAAAAAAATACTCTTAAATGACTTTAGCATTGAAAATATAAAGGCAAATTCGGTCAACTTATCGCATATTGAGAAGAGCAAAAAAATGCAACTCTATGGAATTATTGGCTATAAAGTATTGAAAGATTATGAGGTTTTTATAGACTTTTATTTGAAACAAATTACCTTATCAAAAGTTGACAAAAAAGGAAACAAGATTGATCAACTACCGTATCTTGAAAAAATTACCGATAGTTTAAATTTTATATTAAAAAGACATACGATTATCTTGAAATCGTATGTGAATGGCTCTAAACTAAATTTTGGTTTAGATACTGGGGCCGAAATAAATATGCTCCACACGGGAGTCTCTAAAAAGGTCTTGGAAAAATTTACGGTCGATAAAAGGATTCTTATGGTTGGCGCCGATCAAAGAAAAATAGAGGTTTTGGCAGGAAAATTGAATGATGTCAGGTTTAGTGGTCGTATTTACAACAAAAGTATGCGCACCATTCTAACAAATTTACGAGACGCCAATGTGGCCTATGGCACTCGGCTTGACGGAATTTTAGGCTACGAATTTATGGTAAAGCGAAGAATTATATTAAATTACAAAAGAAAACGACTCTATTTTGTGGAAATTCCCATAGAGAATTGATATGAAAATATATAAGAATTACATAGCACTATTACTCCTATGCTTTGCGACGCTCATTGCGAAAGCACAAGAAACCCCTGTCTATACTATTGACAATGGCGAAGTGGTTTTTAATTTCGATATGCGCGACTATAAAAAAGCTACGAAAGATAAATCGACACAACGTTTAGACTTTCAAGATCTAGATATTCATGAGGTCAGCGTCTCTGGTGAATTCAACAATTGGTCAAGAGATCGATGGAAAATGAACAAAACCGGTCCTTACACGTATCAACTTCGAAAGAAATTAAAACACTTTAAAAATACATTTTCTTGGGAATTCAAATTTCTAATTAACAATACCTATTGGGCAGAGCCTACGGCAGACTTTAACGATGTTATTGCATCAGAGAAGAGTACTACCAAGCATATCTCATATAACCTAAAAATGTACTCAGCAAAAGTCGATACCACAGGGAACGCGGTCTTCTTTTTACCAGGTCATGAAAATGCCAAACGCGTGATTCTCTCGGGTACTTTTAATTTATGGAATGAAGACGTGTTTGAAATGCAAAAAGTAGATGACGGATGGCAACTTACCCTACTCTTAAGACCAGATACCTATGAATATAAGTTCATTGTTGATGGCAAGTGGATACACGATCACAATAACAAGAAAAAAATACGTAACGAATATCACACCTTCAACTCTATCTATACAGTGGCTAAAGAAGTGACCTTTCGATTGAAAGGATTTAGCAATGCGTCTAAAATTGCCTTAGCTGGTGATTTTAATGACTGGAAAACTAACACGCTGTTGATGAAAAAAGATAAAGAATCCTGGTATCTAACAGTGACCCTATCAGGAGGAAAACATCATTATAAATATATTGTTGACGGAAAATGGATTGTAGATCCAACGAACAGCATTAAAGAACGCGATCGCTATGGAAATATCAATTCGGTAAAAATGGTGCATTAACTGCCTTCACAATTCTTCATTTTGGCACAACTTCTTAAAATTCATACCTTTAAGAAATTCAAAGCACAACCGATGAAGAAAATAAACTGGAATTATACACTTGGTGAAATATTAATTGTAATTATTGGTATCTCAATAGCCTTTAGTTTGAATAAGTGCGCCGAGAGTCGTCAAGATACAAAGTTAGAACAGCTATATCTCGAAAATTTAAAGAATGATATCGAAACAGATAAACGTTCTCTCGAAGAAAATTTAAAACAACTTTCCTCCAAACAGCAAACCTTATCCAATACGTTCCGATATTTCAATCCAACAATTCCGAAAAGAGATTCACTATTAACGATGAATTTCTTTCGCGTTGCTCGTATCATCGAATTTTCTCCGAAAAGTATAACACATCAAACATTGATGAACTCGGGAGATTTAAAACTAATTTCCAATTTTGGCTTAAAAACATCTATTCAAGAACATTACAGAAACTACAATAGCTTGCAACAAGACTATGATCGAATGGTAAATATTAGTAAAAAATACATCGCCGATTATTTTATCTACAATTTAGATATGGATAAATTTAGACAGGGTAAAAAAGCGTTGAATGATGAGCGATTATTAAAGAGCATCATGCAAAGTATGCTCGGTGCTGTTCAATTTAAAATTACCTCAACGCAGAAAGGCATTGAAAGCTGTGACAACATTCTCAAACAGTTACATCAAGAACTAAACTAAAAAACACCACAGAGTAGTGGTGCTTTTTAGTTGTGAAAGAATACATCGGTTACTGTTTCGTCGAATCTTTTTCAACTTCAGTTTCTTCTTCAGTATCAACTTTCTTTTCTTTTAAATCCATTTTACACACTGGACATTTACCAGCTTCTGTATAGCTCTTACCTTTTTCACAATCCATTGGGCATTGATGCAATACATCATTAGACGCCAAGACTTCTTGAGCTTCTTTTTTCACTTCATCTACCACTTCAGTTTCAGATTTCACTTCTTCTGCTTTGTCTTTTTTACAAGATGTAGTGGTAATAGCTACTGCGGCGACTACTGCCACCATTAAAATTAATTTCTTCATGTTACAATAATTTAGAGTTATTAATGTTTTTTGACCTCACCATCTCGATACAAGCAGCAAGCGTCTAGTTTCGAATACACTTCATCTGTCGCCTTGATCTCTTTAGAATCATGACCTACAGCCGCAAGTGCCTTCTTTATTTGTAACGTAGAAGTCTTTTTATTGTTGTAAATACAGTATAATTCTTTCGTATTTACATCCCAAACGGCAAATTTCACACCTTTGGTTAAAATAGCCGCTTTTTCGATTCGTGCTTTGCACATTTTGCAAACACCATCTACTTCAAATCTTGCCTTTGATGTTTTTGATTTTTTCTGTGCTTCCGCGGAAAGCGTACAACTAACCATCACTAATAATACTATAACTAATCTTTTCATTTTCTTAAATTTTAAAACGCAACCCTGCATAATACATATTCCCTAAGATAGGCGCATATACGATACTACTATCAAAAGTTGGTCCAAAAGGATTCTCGGCCCCTAAGATAGGATTTTCTTGCGTATATCCCGTAAGGTTCTCCCCTCCTACATATACCTCGAATTTCGAAGAAAAGACCTTTGCAACTTGCGCATTCATTAAACTATAACTCGGAACATTTTCAGGCAATCGATCCTCAATAGGGTTTGAACCTGTAAAAGGCAAGCGTTGTTCACCTAACCAGTTAAAGGTATAGTCAAATCGCCATTGAGCTCCATTCAATTTTTTGGTTGTTTCGTAGGATACATTTGCAAAAAAACGATGTTCTGGAATTAATGCTTTTTGCAGTTTCCCTTTTAAATAATCTGTTTTTACATCATAGTACTTGTAGGCCAATCGCAATTCTACATTCTTCGCAAGTTCATAGTTCAACTGTGCCTGAAAATTGTTTGAATATGAATCACCATCCAGATCGTAAAATAACACCTGTTGCGGGCTCTGATCTACATCAACAATGACTTGATTTTCGAATATCGTACTATAAAAATCTAGGGTTACATCAGCTTTTTTACCAAATAGATTAAACCCTTGTAAGAAACTAATACCATAATTCCACGCAATTTCTGGATTCAAACCATAAATTTTGCCATCAGTATTTAGAATATTTAACTGTCTAGATGATGCGAAAAAAGCTTGATTCTCAGCAAAAATATTCGCACTACGTTTTCCTCTCCCTACAGACGTTCGAAGTACCCCTTTGTCCCAAGGTGCGTACCGAATATGCAATCGCGGTGTTATAAAAGTACCGAGTAAATTATGAATATCTAAGCGTACTCCAGCAATCAAACTAAAATCATCTAAATTATCATATGAATACTCAAAAAATCCTCCCACAGAATTTTCATTTCTACTAAAATCAGTACTATTCACCAATTCTTCATAAGCATCATAGGTAAAGCTAATTCCGGTTTTAAACTTATTTAATGTATTACTCAAAATAGAATTAAATATAAGATTCGAATAGGCACTTTTATGATTAATTTCATACTGATTTAATCCAAAATAAGAATCTTGATTATGTGCGCTATAGGCTACCTGAAAACCTAAACTCTGATAAGGAGTTTCTGGAAAAACGTACCCTAATTTTGCCGAAGTATCAAAGCGTTCGGTATTGATCTCAGATCCATAACTATTTGTGGTTAAGCGATCTGTTCTCGGGTTGAAATCCGATTCTCCTGTTTGTTTATCATCTTTCAAGTATCTGAAATTTATAAAGCTCACAAATCCGTTTTTGGCATCGGTATATTGCCAACGGTTCATAACATTAATTTGCTCTGCTAAAGGGATGTCTAAAAAATTATCATCGTTTTTATCCACTTTTACAGTTCTCTGATTGCCATGTATGAATACACTTGTATGCCATTTATCGGAGACCTTTTGACTAAACTGGGTATTCAATTCTAATCTACCATTCAAGTTTGCATATGCATTCAGAAAGAATTTATCATCATTATATGGCTTTTTCAATTCAGTATTTATCTGCCCTGCTATACTTTCATATCCATTCACCACCGACCCTGCTCCTTTCGTTATTTGAATACTTTCTATCCAAGTTCCTGGAGTAAATGTTAATCCGTACGCTTGCGAAGCGCCTCGCACCGAGGGAATATTCTCTTGTGCTATTAAAATATACGGGCTCGTTAGACCTAACAATCGTATTTGCTTAGTACCCGTTAAAGCATCTGAAAAGTTGACATCAATCGATGGATTTGTTTCAAAACTTTCTGATAAATTACAGCAGGCAGCTTTTAACAATTCTCCTTCATTAATAGTAACAATATTCGCTGATTGTAAATAGGATACTGCCGTGTTCTTCTTTTCCCCTTTGAGTATCACCTCATCTAATGTACCTTCTTCTTGCATGAAATGATGCAATTCTGTTGGTTCATTAACGGTTACGGTATCTGTTCTATATCCTACAAAACTAAATACCAATTTCTTGTATTCAGGTTTATATTTTATAGTAAACCAACCTTTGTTATTGGTCGTGGTACCCACGTTGGTACCTAACCAATATACGGTCGCTCCAGGCAATCCTGAAACTTTACCGTCTTCCGATTTTATCATAGCCATTCCTTTCATTTCTGTCTGCGCTTGCAGTAGAAAAGGCAACATGATAATAATTATTTTTATATATGTAAATTTCATTTTTAAGATTTTATAATTCATACAATATCACTACTAAGATGTAATGACGTCACTTTATAAAATTATAAAATCAAATCAGGAAGGTATCGTAAAGTACTGGTATGTCTTTGACGACCAGCGGTGGTGCATAATTTTTAAAAGGAATAATATGCTCTTCTAAGCCTTCAAAAAGATTCACGTAACTGTAAATGAAAGCTGCGAGTACTTGTATCTTTTGAACATCTAGTTCTTTCACAACGGTCAGTATATCATTCGTACCATCTATCGTTTCAACACTATCTTGACAACATGGAGTTGTATTCAACAGGGTCTCTTTAGTCTCGTTATGTGTTGCCGAAGGCATCTCACAGCGATCCAGATTTCCTAGAATAGAATAATCAGCAAGTGCTCCGCCACAAAAGTGTTTTTCGATCGTAAACGAAAACGTTGAAAACAACACCATTACGGCTAAAAAAACAGATCCTATATTTGAAAAAGCCTTTCTCACATGGCAAAATTAAGACATTTGAACTATTAATTTCTAAACAAACTGTTAAATATTAAACTATAACACTAACATGGCAATAGCCATGACTAACATAACGGAATTTTCAATAAATGTTGCCTTGGTCATAGGTAATTGCAGAGCGGTACCGAGACAGGCACATTGAATTTGTTTCTTATCTAATAACACTTTAGTTACACCAATTGTTGTAATACCTAAAATGACAATGGTAAGAATTAAGGCAACGTTCAATTGTGTTCGCGTCAAAAATAGCAACCCCAAACCCAATTCAATAAAAGGATAAATCCAGCCATATATTGGCAGGCGCTTTGCAATAGGATCGTACATTCTAAACGAATCTGGAAAACCCTTTAGATCTAAGAATTTAAAAAAGCTAAAGACGATGTAAAACAGGCCCATGAAATCTAACATAAAGCCAGAAAAATCTTTCCATCTATAATTTAATAGTATCGCACCAGCAATAATATATATAAAAATCAAAAACAGCGGAAACAACTGTTGCAATTCAGATTTTTCGTCCGTTGATTTTACAACTCTTGATGTGTTTTCCTGTCTAGATATACTATACTTCGGTGCCAACTTCTCTTGTAATTCTAATATCGAAACGGGCTCATTGGCTTCAATAATGGCATTTCCCGCTTCCAAATTAACCTTCACATTTTGTACAGCAGCTATCTCATTTAACTTGTTCTCAACGCTGTTTCGACAGCCATTACAAGTCATACCCGTAATTACATATGTATTCTTCATGGTACTCATGCTTTAATTCCCTTATATTTTCTAATAATCAAACGATTTCCTTTATCATATGAGAAATAACTATTTAACCAATTTAATCCAACCCGCAATTTGTTTTTAAATCCACTTATCGACATTAAATGAACAGTAGACCAGATAAACCAAGCGAACATACCTCTGAAATGAAACTTTCCAATATCGGCAACAGCTCTTTTCTTACCTATCGTGGCCAGCGAACCTTTGTCGAAATATTTGAACGGTTTCCAGTCCGCCACATTTAAAACTAAATTCTTCGCTAAATGCTCACCTTGCTGAATCGCCGTTGGCGCCACCATGGGATGTCCATTTGGATAGGCCTCAGTTTTCATCAAAGCGATATCTCCTATTGCAAACACGTCGGCCATACCCTCCACTCTATTAAAGGCATCAACAGCTATTCTATTTCCTTTAACAATAACACCTGGTAGTAATCCTTTAGGGTATTGACCTTTCACTCCGGCTGTCCAAATTAATGATGTTGTCGATATGGTTTCTCCGTTCGATAGTTCAACCTGATCTCCATTGTACGAATTTACAGCCGTATTTAAATGAACATCAACTTTCAATCGTTCTAAATCTTTTAAAGTATCCTTAGATGACTTTTCAGTCATAGCACTAAGAACTTGACTACCAGCTTCTATCAAATGAATTGATAATGGAAAATCTAAAAGTTCGGGATAATCTTTTTTGTATATATATTTTCTAAATTCGGCAAAAGCTCCCGCCATTTCGACACCTGCAGGTCCCGCGCCAACAATGACAATCGTTGTATTTTTTCGTTTTATCAAAGGATCGTTTGACTGGGCGGCTCTTTCAATATTTTGAAGCATATTACTACGTACATCTAGTGCTTCTTGAATTGACTTAAGTCCAATACTATTAGATTCAACATCTTTCATTCCATAAAAGTTATTGGTACTGCCTGTTGCGATTACCAAATGATCATATGAAATGGCACCAATATCTGTTTGCACGTATTTATCTTTGGGTTGAATCGCCATTACATCAGCCATTCTAAAGATCAAATTTTTATATCCTCGGAAAACTTTTCGTACAGGAAAAACAATAGCATCCGGCTCTAGTCCACTCGTGGCTACTTGATACAATAAAGGTTGAAATTGATGAAAATTATTCTTGTCTAAAATGACAATTTGAAAGGGTAAATCCTTTAAGGCTTTTGCCAAGTGAATACCAGCAAATCCAGCACCAATCACCAAAATTCTAGGATTCTCACTATCAGGAACATACACATTTTTAACTTGCTCCATACTATTATAATTTTAACTAGTTATTTAGTCGTTATAACTATTATAAAATTACAACTTTTAACGGGCTCTCACTAACTTTTTTTGATAATAAAATGCAGGCAATAAAATGAGTACAAAAACAGGGTGAATTAGAAAACGGCGCACATAGAAAGCAAATAGATGGCCATTGATCATTTCAAATTGAAGCAGGGCAAAATAGAAAACACTCAATACGACAAAAGCGGCGGTATAAAACTTTATTGAAAATCGCACCAGACCCTTCTTTTGAAAGGCCATATAAATAATGACTAATGAGATAACGGTATTGATCAAATACCTAAAAAAGATGCTTGTCCACAACTTTAAACTATCATACTCAGGAATCGCTTCATTCAAATACGCTTTTTTAAAATAGGTTATAAAAGGATCATAAAACAATTCAGCCCCATATGCTCTCACTAAAATTAAAAGTGCGAACAGTATTACCGTGAACAATAGTCGTATGCTTCTACTCATTTTGTCTTCTTTAAATATGAAAACTTATTGACCCAAATAACCCACAATATAAATACAGTTCCATAAATAATTGCAGGAAAAAACAGATCGTGCAACACACCTTGATATTCAGGATACATATAGAGTAATTTACTCAAGGCCAAAATTCTTAGAATATTGATGACATAGATGATAAAAGTTCCGACCAATCCGAAAATAATTGTCGCTTTTAAACTTCCCGAGAAGGCAATAATAAAAGATAAAAACAAAATAATAATACTCACCGAATTACAACCTTCAACGATGGGTATTGCATAAATGTCTCCAACAAAAAATAGCATTGACAATTCATCTGGACTCTGTTGAACAACCGTAGGATAACCTAAAAAGTTTGCGACTTTTTCTGTGTGTTTCGCAACGGTCTGGGTAATTGGAGAACAAGAAAAAACAGGAGACTTTTGCTGTGTTTGCTTTAAGTAAATTGAATATATACCTAATAACACGAAATAGGCAACAAAAAACTTTACTAAAAACTTTATAATTGTTTTTTTCTTTTTCAAATGAAAGTAGTTTAATTTTGTACGTACAAATAAAGACAATCAAATTTACATATTGCAAATGCAAATAGACATTCACAAGAATAAAATTATCAACATAATAGATAACAATGTTCGTTTTGAAGATAAGTTACAAGCGATCTGCGACTATTTAGAGCACAGCATTGATTATTACGACTGGGTTGGGTTTTATTTCAAAAATGGCAACAAACAAGAATTAAAGTTAGCACAATTTACTGGGGAAAATACCGAACATGTCATTATCCCTTTCGGGAAGGGTATTTGCGGTCAAGTGGCTGTAAGTAATGAAAATTTTGTCGTTCAAGATGTGACTGAACAAGACAATTATATATCATGTGGTTTGAACGTAAAAAGCGAAATTGTCATACCTATTTTTGTCGCTGGCGAAAACATTGGGCAAATTGATATTGACTCGCATAGCATAAGCCCTTTCACTGAAGATGATACTAAATTATTAGAATTTGTTTGTCTTGAGGTAGCCAAACATATTAAATTACCTGTCATATGAAACACTCCATTGTTCAATTATTCAAAAGAGATCTTGAAAGATTACAAGATGAACTTCACTTATATAGTGAAGAATCAAATCTATGGAAGATTGATAAGGAGATTAAAAATACCGCAGGCAATTTAACTATCCATGTCATTGGAAATTTGAATCATTTCATTGGAGCCGTTTTAGGGAATACAGGCTACATAAGACAGCGAGAAAAAGAGTTCAGCGATACTCAAATTCCGCGAAAGCAACTACACCATCAGATTGAGGAGATAAAAAAAATCATTGATCGAACGATTCTAAATTTATCAGCTAGTGATTTACAAGAAACATACCCCATACATATTCGTAAAGAAGGAATGACTGTAGAGCAGTTTTTGATGCATCTCTACGGACATTTAAATTACCATTTAGGACAAATTAATTACCACAGACGACTACTGGATATTTGTTGATAAAATGTTCATTAATAATACCTATTATTTTATTGTAGGAAGAAGGTTGTTTTAGTAGCTTTGCGCGAAACACAACTAAAAAAATGAGCACTACAAAAAAGGCAACATCAGCATTAATTTCGGTATTTCATAAAGATGGGTTAGCTCCTATCGCACAAAAACTAAACGAATTAGGAATCACTATTTATTCTACCGGTGGTACCGAAAAATTCATTAAAGAATTAGGGATAGAAGTCGTTCCTGTTGAAGATATCACATCATACCCTTCGATTCTTGGCGGAAGGGTCAAGACATTACATCCGAAAGTATTTGGTGGTATTTTATCAAGAAGAGAAAATGAAGGTGATGCCGCACAATTGAATGAATTTGATATCCCTGAAATTGATATTGTTATTGTTGACCTATATCCTTTTGAAAAAACTGTTGCTTCTGGAGCGCCAGAACAAGATATCATTGAAAAAATTGATATCGGAGGGATTTCGCTTATACGCGCTGCCGCTAAAAACTTTAAAGATGTTGTATGTGTTTCTTCAATGGATCAGTACAGTGAATTTTTAGAAATTATAAGTGAGCAAAATGGTACTACGACCATAGAACAGCGTAGGCATTTCGCAGCTAAGTCTTTTAATATTTCCTCGCATTATGATAGCGCTATTTTCAATTATTTCAATGCCGATCATAGTATTGCCTCGTTAAAAATAAGTGCCACCGACGGGAAAGTCTTGCGTTATGGTGAAAATCCACATCAAAAAGGTTTTTTCTTTGGTGATTTTGATGAAATGTTCACAAAATTACACGGTAAGGAATTGAGTTATAACAATTTATTAGATGTAGACGCAGCGGTCATGTTGATGAATGAGTTTAAAAATGACGCTCCTACTTTCGCTATTTTAAAGCATAATAATGCCTGTGGTTTGGCGCAAAGAGACACCTTACATCAAGCATATATTGATGCCCTTGCTGGTGATCCTACTTCTGCTTTTGGAGGCGTCTTAATAGCCAATGAAAAAATTGATGTAGCCACTGCTCAAGAGATTCATAAGCTTTTTTGTGAAGTGGTGATTGCACCTTCATTTACTCCTGAAGCTTTAACCATATTGCAGGGTAAAAAGAATAGAATTATTTTAATTTTAAAAGAAGTTGATCTATCGCACACGATTACCAGATCGTGTTTGAATGGTGCTTTAGTTCAAGAAAGAGATTATAAGACAGATACCATTGAAGATTTAAACAATGCGACCAAATTGGTACCGTCAGATGCCGAAATTAGAGACCTTATTTTTGCTTCAAAAATCTGTAAACACACGAAGTCGAATACCATTGTTTTGGTGAAGAATAATCAGCTTTGTGCTAGTGGAACCGGTCAAACTTCTCGAGTAGATGCCCTAAATCAAGCAATAACCAAAGCAACTCATTTTAATTTTGATTTGAATGGTGCTGTAATGGCAAGTGATGCCTTCTTTCCTTTTCCCGATTGTGTTGAGATTGCACACAAAGCAGGCGTTAATGCTGTGATTCAACCTGGTGGCTCTATTAAAGACCAGTTATCTATTGATTATTGCGACGAAAATAAAATGTCGATGGTATTTACTGGTACACGTCATTTTAAACATTAATTTTATTAACTTTGGCAGATTCGCAAAATTAATCTAACTCTAATCAAATAACTCTATGGGATTTTTCGACTTCATGACAGAAGACGTTGCGATTGATCTGGGCACAGCAAATACACTTATCATTCACAATGGTAAGGTTGTGATTGATAGTCCGTCAATTGTAGCCCGTGATCGAACTTCAGGCAAAATTATTGCTATTGGTAAAAAAGCCAATCTTATGCAAGGTAAAACGCATGAGAACATCAAAACTATTAGACCTTTAAAGGATGGTGTAATTGCCGATTTCGAAGCGTCCGAACAGATGATTAAAGAATTTATAAAACAAATTCCTTCGATCAAAAAACGCTTCTTGTTCCCTCCTTCTTTACGGATGGTTATTTGTATTCCTTCTGGTATTACAGAGGTAGAGAAAAGAGCGGTACGCGACTCTGCGGAGCACATGAATGCCAAAGATATTTATCTGATACATGAGCCCATGGCTGCTTCTATTGGTATTGGCATTGATATTATGCAACCAAAAGGTAATATGATTATTGACATAGGCGGTGGTACTACTGAAATTGCAGTGATCGCTTTAGGAGGTATTGTTTGCGATAAATCAATCAAAGTAGCAGGTGATGTATTTACAAATGATATAGCCTATTATATGCGTACCCAACATAACTTATATGTTGGAGAAACAACAGCTGAAAAAATCAAGATTGATGTTGGAGCTGCAACCGAAGAAATTGATGAGGCGCCAGAAGATATTTTGGTGCAAGGTCGAGACTTATTAAGCGGTAAGCCAAAACAAATAAAAATTTCTTACAGAGAAATTGCGAAAGCATTAGACAAATCTATTTTACGTATCGAAGATGCCGTTATGGAGACCTTATCACAGACACCTCCTGAATTGGCTGCCGATATTTACAATACGGGTATCTATTTAGCTGGTGGTGGTTCTATGTTACGTGGCTTGGATAAACGTTTATCTCGTAAAACCGATTTACCTGTTTATGTTGCGGAAGATCCTTTAAGAGCGGTTGTAAGAGGAACAGGTATTGCACTGAAGGACTTGGAAAAGTACAAGAGTGTATTGATGAAATAGTAAATTCGCTTTCTTTTTATGCAGCAAATTGTAAATTTTATACTTAAGTACAAATACTTTTTGTTCTTTTTGCTGCTCGAAATTATTGCTATTTCCTTCACTATTCAAAATCATTCATATCACAACAGTGCGTTTAGTAATTCTGCTAACTTTTTATCTGGTGGTATTCACAAAAGGGTCAATCGATTTAAAGAATATGCTCACTTGCGTGAGCACAATGACCAATTATTGAAAGAGAATGCCCAATTAAAAAACATCCTAGGACTAGAATTAAAAAACAATGATAGTGCTTCAGCACACGTTATTGACACCACTAAATACTTTCAAAAATATAGCTACAGAACGGCAAAAGTTATTGAAAATCAGTATCAAAAAAAATTCAATTACCTAACCATTGATAAAGGTGAGCGCCATGGTATAGCTCCTGAGATGGGTGTAGCAAATAGCAAAGGAATTATTGGAATTACAACAAATATATCAAGCGGCTACACAACTGTTTTATCCATCTTAAATGAAAACGCTAAAATAAACGTAAAACTTTCTAAAAGTTTTCATTTTGGAACCCTAGAATGGAATGGTGAAGATTACAATATCTTGCAGCTGTCTGACTTGCCGATACAAGCAAATATTCAAATTGGCGACACGCTCATTACCGGAGGTAAATCTGTGATATTTCCTGAAGGAATACCCGTTGGTACGATTTCCAATTTTAAAGTAGAAAATAACGACTACAGTACTATTGATATTAAGTTATTTAATGATATGAGTGCTATCGGACCCGTCTATATTATTTCAAATATTGATAAAAAAGAAATAGAACAACTACAAGAATCTACCACCAATGAATAACAATATTCTTCAAAATATTATCTTTTTTGTTGGCCTGATTTTACTACAAGTTACGATCCTAAATAATGTGGATCTCTTCGGGTATATTGACCCCTATTTATACATTTTATTTGTTATTATTTATCCTTTCAGAAAAGATAGAATTCCGGTCTTATTCTTTTGTTTTTTATTAGGATTAAGTATTGATATTTTTTCAAATTCTGGTGGCACAAATGCCGCCGCCACTCTGTTTATCGCTTTCATAAGATTACCTCTACTTAAAGTAATTCTTAGAAAAAGTGAAATTGATTTTGTTGTTTTTAACATTACAAAGCAGCCTTTTCTAAAAATCTTATCATACGTCTCTATCTTGGCATTTACCCATAGTTTCATCATTTTTAGTTTAGAATATTTTAAATTTTCTGACATCGACACGATACTTTATAGAACATTGTTAACGAGTATTTTTACCATTGTTTTAACAATATTTAGTCTTATCTTGTTGACCAGAAAAAAATAAAAATGGAACGAAAATATTTGGCATACTTTTCAATTATTGGGATTAGCATTCTATTTATTTTACGCCTTTTTTATTTGCAAGTAATCGACAGTTCTTATCGTAATTCCCCATTAAACAATTCGGCCGTAGCTATTAAATATGATTATCCTAAAAGAGGATATATCTATGATAGAAATGGTATTCTTTTAGTTGCCAATCAACCGTCTTATGACATTATGATTATTCCGCAAGATGTACGAGAGTTAGATACATTAGAATTTTGTGACCTACTAAAAATAACTAAAGAAGATCTCATTAAAAGATACAGGCGAGCTCGGACGTATTCACCTCGTATTCCATCGGTATTTTTAACACAATTATCAAAAGAAAACTATGCGTTTTTACAAGAAAAAATGTACAAATACAAAGGGTTTTATATTCAAAAACGTTTGTTACGACAGTATCCTGTAAAAAGCGCACCCAATGTCTTAGGCTATCTAGGAGAAGTAAACGAGGACGACTTAAAGAAAAACAAGTACTATCAACTTGGAGAAATTTTTGGAGTTAATGGAATCGAAAAGCAATATGAAGAACTGTTAAGAGGGGTAAAAGGTGTAAAATTTATTCAAAAGAATAGGTTCAATAAAGAAATTGGTCCTTACAAGGAAGGCCAATATGATACAGTACCTATAATTGGGAAAGACTTGACCCTCACAATTGATAGTAAATTACAACAATATGGTGAACAGTTAATGGTCAATAAACGCGGCGGGATTGTCGCTATCGAACCTTCATCAGGTGAAATCCTATCTTTGGTTTCGATGCCAACCTATGATCCTAACAGAATGGTAGGCCGAAAGCGCTCTAAAAACTCGGTAGAACTCTTTGGAGACACTATCAATCGACCTATGTTTGATAGAGGACTGCTTGCTCAATACCCTCCAGGGTCTCCTTTCAAAATAATCAATGCCTTGATTGGATTACAAGAAGAAGTCATTACTCCTGATACACATTTTTATTGCTATGGCGGTTATAAATATGGAAGAGCCGCTAACAATTTTATGGGATGTCATTGCGGTGTTTATGGTGCTCCCATTAAATTAGATCGTGGTATTTATAAATCTTGTAATGCCTATTTCGCCAATGTGTATCGAAGAACAATCGAAAAATATGGAAAAGCCTCTAAAGGTACCGATGTTTGGAATGAACATGTTGAAAGTTTTGGGCTGGGTAATTTTTTAGGAACTGATTTACCAACCGGTAAGAAAGGGCTTGTGCCCGATTCAAAGATGTACGATAAATATTACCCCGGAGGTGGTTGGAGAGCACCCACAATTATTTCAAATGCCATCGGGCAGGGAGAAGTTTTAACAACTCCTATACAATTGGCCAATATGACGGCGGCAATTGCGAATCGTGGTCATTTTTTCACACCGCATATCTTAAAAAAAATAGATAACAAAGCCATAGAAATAGAGGCATATACAAAACCGAAGCATACCACTATAGATCCGAAACATTTTGAACCTATAGTTCAGGGCATGTTTAATGTTTTTGAAAAGGGAACAGCCCAAGGATCTAGAGTAAAAGGTATTACCATTGGTGGAAAAACTGGAACTGCTGAAAACTTTGCCAGCTTCAATGGTAAGAGATTTCAATTCAAAGATCACTCAGTTTTTGTTGCATTTGCACCAATTGATAAGCCTAAAATTGCCATTGCCGTTTTTGTAGAAAACGGCTATTGGGGTTCTCGTTGGGCCGGCCCTATTGCTACGTTGATGATTGAAAAATACCTCAATGGAGAAACAAAGAGACCCTATCTAGAAAAACGTATGTTTGAAGGAAGCTTACAGGAGGAATATGATGACCAGTTGGCTGTTGAAAAAGCAGCTAGAGAGGAATACCAAAAGGAACAACAACTTCTAAAAGAACAACAACTTGCGCAAAAGGGAGAATAATATATTTGCTGGGATTGATTGGGTGTTGATATTATTATACTTAACGCTTGTCTTCTTAGGTTGGATTAGCATTTATGCGGCCACCGTTTCACCTAGTGACACTCAGATTTTGGATTTTTCTACCCTTTATGGAAAACATATCCAAAAGATCGGTTTTGGATTGATTTTAGCGGTCATTGCCATTTCCATCGACGCTAAGTTCTATGAACGATTTTCTGGCGTTATATATATTCTTACGCTGATTGCCTTAGTGGGTTTATTTTTATTTGGCGCTAATATCAATGGTGCCACTTCTTGGTATCGTATAGGAGGATTTACGTTGCAGCCATCAGAATTCGCCAAGGTTGGCGCGGCATTAGCGCTGGCAAATTTCTTATCAGAACCAAACCGAGATCTAAACAATCTGAAGTCGCAACTCAATGCCTTTGCGATCTTACTAATACCTGCAGTATTAATTACCCTGCAACCCGATGCTGGTTCAGCGCTTATTTATGCTTCTCTTGTATTTGTAATGTACCGAGAAGGTCTACCAGCCTACTATATTGTTATTGGTCTATCGGCTATTATACTCTTTGTGGCAACCCTGGCATTCGGTTTGAAAATCACCTTGCTCACCATATTTGGGTTAATAGCATTGTTTTTTATCTACTTAATTAAAAATAATCATTTTGCTATCAAAAGAGAATGGCCAAAGCTTATCGCCTTTTATCTATGTGTAGGTGTCTTTATTTTTAGTGTCGATTATATTTATAATAATGTTTTTGAAAAGAGACATCAAGATCGTTTTAATATCTTACTCGGAAAAACTGCAGATACTCAAGGTATTGGTTATAATACAGATCAATCAATGATTACGATTGGTTCTGGAGGTCTCACTGGAAAAGGATTTTTGGAAGGCGATAGAACGCAAGGTAAATTTGTGCCCGAACAGCATACTGACTATATTTTCAGTACCGTTGGAGAAGAATGGGGTTTTTTAGGAACGACTGCGGTCATCTTATTATTTACCGCTTTTATACTGCGCATACTAACATTGGCAGAACGACAGAAATCTCCCTTTAGCAGGATATTCGGATACGCAACAGCAATTATTTTCTTCTTCCATTTTATGATTAATATTGGAATGGTCATTGGGTTGCTACCAACTATAGGTATTCCCCTACCCTTTTTTAGCTATGGAGGATCATCTTTATGGGGTTTTACACTCTTAGTTTTTATTTTTATTCGACTGGATGCCGACCGAACGTATGAATGGTAGTTTGTTTATGAAGAAGACTTGAACAAATCTAATATAGAAAATCGTTTCTTAGATTTTGTCAGGGAAGCATCGAGTAAGGGAGACTTAAACGCATGTTTTTTAAGATACAAATAGTCATTCTCAGGGATCTCGATAAAATCATCCCAATTTTTCTGCTCTAGCATAAAACGTTTTACATCATTGTACGCTCCTACTTTGTAGGATACATAACTCGTTGATGATAACAATAGTTTTAGAGAAACATTATATAAATCAACCGCTTCCTTTCCGAACAAGATATATGTATATTCATTATCAGTAACAATTTTCATCACTTCAGCTTTTTTTGTATATAACAATTAAAACCGATAAACTCCCAGTACAAAAATATCAGAAAACAAAAAAGGCTATCTTTTCAGATAGCCTTTACAAGTTTACATTTCAACACATTAAAGTGCCGCAACAAATTTTGTCAGTTTAGATTTTATATTAGCCGCTTTGTTCTTGTGAATAATATTATTCTTAGCTAATTTATCAACCATCGCCACAACTAATGGAAGTTGAGCTTCTGCATCTTTCTTCTTTTCACTAGCGCGTAAAGTTTTGATAGCATTTCTCGTTGTTTTATGCTGAAACTTATTTCTTAAACGCTTCGTTTCGTTACTTCTTACTCTCTTTAATGCTGACTTATGATTTGCCATATTCTTTTGTTTAATTGTTTAACTGTTTCTTTGTTCGTTCATTGTCTCTAAGATCGATTTAACGAAAAAACAAATCTACAAATTAACATTTCTTGTAGTCCGTAGGGGAATCGAACCCCTGTTACCAGGATGAAAACCTGGCGTCCTAACCCCTAGACGAACGGACCATTATATCACTTTAACTTTGTAAAGCGAGTGCAAAAATAAAACATTTTTACAACTCTGCAAGTACTTTTTAAAAAAAATTAATATGCTTTCGCAAAAAGTACTCTTTTTGTTGATTTCTTACCTGAAAATACACAAACACCATCTTCAATTTCGGCATCTAATGGGATACATCTTATGGTGGCTTTTGTCTGTTGTTTGATTTTATCTTCGGTCTCAATTGAGCCATCCCAATGCGCAGATACAAATCCTCCTTTAGAATTTAAAACCTCCTTAAACTCATCAAAGGTATCCACCTTCGTAATATGATCATTTCTATACGCTAATGCTTTAGAAAACAAACTATCTTGAATTTCTTTTAATAATTTTTCTATCATATCAACTAATATATCTTGTGCAACTACTTCTTTGCTCAGGATATCTCTTCTTGCCAACTCAACTGTTCCGTTTTCAAGATCACGAGGGCCCATAGCAATACGCAATGGCACTCCTTTTAATTCATATTCTGCAAATTTCCATCCTGGCTTGTGTGTGTCTCTATTGTCAAACTTCACTGAGATACCTTTGGCACGAAGTGCTTTCATAATTTCCTTCGCCTTTACGGAGATTTGTTCCAATTGCTCTTCTCCTTTATAAATAGGTACAATAACTACCTGAATTGGGGCCAAATTTGGTGGTAATACCAATCCGCTATCATCAGAGTGCGTCATCACCAAAGCGCCCATTAAACGCGTAGACGCTCCCCATGAAGTTGCCCAAACATATTCTTGTTTTCCCTCTTTCGACGTGAATTTTACATCGAAAGCCTTGGCAAAATTTTGCCCTAAAAAGTGCGAGGTTCCGGCTTGTAAAGCCTTCCCATCTTGCATTAAGGCCTCAATCGTATAGGTCTCTAAAGCTCCAGCAAAGCGTTCGCTCTCATTCTTAACTCCTTTTACGACTGGCATCGCCATAAAATTTTCAGCGAAATCTGCATAGACACGCTGCATTTGCTCCGCTTCAGCAATCGCCTCACTTTCTGTTGCATGCGCAGTGTGACCTTCCTGCCAAAGAAATTCTGACGTTCTTAAAAACAATCGTGTTCTCATCTCCCAGCGTACAACATTGGCCCATTGATTCACCAAAATTGGCAAATCTCTATAGGATTGTATCCATTTTCGATATGTATCCCATATAATTGTTTCGGATGTTGGTCTTACAATTAACTCTTCTTCTAACTTGGCATTTTCGTCTACAACAACTCCACTCCCGTCTTCAGCGTTCTTCAATCTATAATGGGTTACGACCGCACATTCTTTGGCAAAACCATCAACATGACTCGCCTCTTTACTAAAATAAGACTTTGGAATAAACAGAGGGAAATAAGCATTCTCATGCCCCGTTTCTTTAAACATTCTATCTAATTCAGCCTGCATTTTTTCCCAAATAGCAAATCCGTATGGCTTTATAACCATACAACCTCTTACACCCGAATTCTCGGCTAAATCAGCTTTTACCACTAATTCATTATACCATTTAGAATAATCTTCGCTCCTTTTCGTTAAATTTTTACCCATATTGTATGTTTGGCACAGATGTTGTGTTAAATCTTTCACAAATTATTATCAGTGCAAAACTAATTATAATTTGTAATTTACAACAGTAAAAAGCCATTGGATTATGAAATTTAATTATTACACCACCACAAAGAAAGTATTGTTCGTATTAATCGGAGCAATTCTATTAAGCTCTACAACATCATGTATCGTTTATCGTGATACAACTTCGACTGAAGATGATGGCATTTATGCTTCTGACGATAACAGAAGAGTTAAAAAACAGGTTGCCGTTGTCTCAGAAAATAATGGGTCAAAATATCAAGATTATTTTAAGAAAGAGGCTGAAAGATATGATAATATTGATGATGCTGATATCATTACAGATATTGATTCTTTAGGTTATGGTGATGATGAATATTATGAAGATGAGCAGTATGCAGGTGGCAATTCTCCTTGGGAATATACCGATCGTACCGATGTCATCATCAATACCAACTTAGGTTGGGGTGGTGGTTTTGGGTTCGGCTGGGGTCGTGGTTTTAACCGTTGGGGCCTTGGTTGGGGCGGTTTCAATCGTTGGGGTCTAGGCTGGGGTAATGGCTTTGGATGGGATTATGGCTTCGGATGGGGCAATCCTTACGGATTCAATCGCTGGGGCTACGGTGGATTTTATAATAATTGGTATGGAGGTGGCTATTATGGCTATAGACCATTGCATTGGAGAAACCATGGATATGGTAATTTTAATAATAGATATAGAACCACTTATGGAAGACGATATAACACAAATAGAAGAGGTATCAATAGCAGTATTGCAGGCCGAAGAGGTTCTAGTACTTTAAACAGAAATAATAGTCGCATAGCTTCAAGAAGAAATTCTTCATCTTCGATTTCGAGAAGAGGATCATCAGGCGTAAGAAGAAGTTCTACAAATGGAGTAAGAAGATCTTCTACAGGAATCAATAGAGGCACAAGAAGTAACGCATATAGAAATAACAATGGTGTTAGACGCTCTACAAGTAGTGCTATTCGCCGTGGAGGAACTAGAGCCAGCGCACCTTCAAGATATGGAGTAACTAGAAGTGGATCTAGAGCGTATTCAGGGAATCGTGACAATACATATAGAGGCACGAGAAGTGCTCAAACAAGAAGTAGGGTAAATTACTCTAGTAGAAATAGAAATAGTAGTGCTACAAGAGGTAGTTCTACAACAAGAAGAAATTACAGCAGTGGTAATCGTACCAGAAATTATAACTCGAGAAGTAGCTCACCTAGAACCAGAAATTACAATTCTAGAAGCCGATCGAGTAGCAACCGAAGCAGTGTGCGATCTTCTCCTTCAAGAAGCAGAAGTAGCAGCCGCGCTTCATCATCTTCGTCAAGAAGTTCATCAAGATCAACAACCTCCCGAAGTAGTTCAAGACGTTCAAATAGAAGATAAAAATTAAACAACACATTTTATGAAAAAGTTACTTTTCCTAATAGGAGGAATTTTATCCTCCATGGCAATTAATGCCCAAGTTTTAGATTACAATCAAGCTGGTGTCTTATTCACGAGTGAAGATAATAACGGTACAGCGCGCTACAATGCAATGGGTGGAGCTTTTGGAGCTCTAGGTGGAGATATCTCAGGTGTCGACATTAATCCTGCTGGTTTAGCGGTATTCAAAAAAACACAATTTAGTGGAACTTTAGGTGTATTCAATTCTGACATTATTTCTAACTTTTATGGTAATGCCATTGAAACAAATGAAAATAAGTTCGACCTAACCCAATTTGGAGGTGTACTCGTTTTAAATGGAAGTCGTCATGCAGGAGCAAGAAAAGTGGCGGTTGGTTTTAATTATTCACGAAGTAAAAATTTTGAGAGTAATTGGTCAGCAAGAGGTAGTAGCGGCTTTGCCCCAATTACCGATTTTTATGACCCAGATTTATTGTATCCGAATGCAGAAGAACAAACGTTTCGAAACTTTACAAGTGGCAACAACGATAAGCTGGTAATTACCATTGCTTCCCAACCAAATGACAAACTATATATTGGAGCTTCTGTAGCAACTCATAATTTAGACTTTTATCAGTCAACCGTTGCTGAAGAATTTAACAGTGACAATGATGGCAACACATTTGATGTAAATGCCGCAGAAGAGTTGACAATCTTAGGTAATGGTATTTCTTTTAATGTTGGTTTAATTGCAAAACCATCTCAAGAAGTAAGATTAGGAGTGGCTTATCAATCGCCTACATGGTATGAACTTTCGGAAGAATCTATTGTGCAAGAAGATCAGTTATTTTTCAATGACCAATTAGATCCATCTACAGATTCACCAACGCGAAGCGTTTTTGATTATAGATTAACAACACCATCAAGATTGACAGGTAGTTTTGCTTATCTTTTCGGAAAGGAAGGTCTGATTAGTTTCGACTATACCTATAAAAATTTCAAGAATATCGAATTACGACCAGGTAACGAATTCGTAACTGAGAATCAAAATTTTACCAATGACTTAAAAGCAACTTCTCAATTCAAAGTGGGTGCTGAATGGCGTATTGATAATGTAAGCTTAAGAGGTGGATATTTATTTGAAGAGAGCCCGTATGAAGACGCTATTGATACCGATCATATTACTGGTTATTCATTTGGTGTAGGTTTCAAATTAAATGGAGGCATGAAGGTAGACTTAGCCTATCAGAATAGAACCAACACAGATGTCTATAATTTCTTAAATACTGACGGTGCCGACCCTGTAGAATTGGATATAAACAACGATAAAATTACAGCGACTTTAGTATTTACATTCTAGAAAAGAGCTCTTTTAAAATTTTAACTAAATTTTTTCTTTTTTGGTACAATAAAAAAGATTCATTTGCAGTTAAAGTATATGTCTATGTTTAACGTAGGTATTAATACCGTAATTATTACGGCAATTATGGTTATTGGATTGTAATTTAGAGTTTTTATACAGTAACTGAGGCCTGAGCATTTTTGCTCGGGCTTTTATTTTTTTGAATACTTCGTACATTTTTCTAACTAAAGGACGCAAAACAACGTACAAAGTCCTTATTTTTATAGCTCATGTTTTTGCACCAACACCCATACCAACCTTTTATTCCAAAAAATGCCACTAAACTAATTGTTGGCACCCTACCTCCGCCTCGCTTTTCTACAAATTCCTTGGTAACAGGAGATATCGATTTTTGTTATGGGAGTAAAAATGGCCAACTCTGGAAGATCATCGACCGCATTTTTAGTTTACAATTGGTTTATGAAACCTCAGCCGAAGCCATTGCACAACGAAAAGAATTTCTAAAAAAGCATGCTATTGGAATTTGCGATATTGTTGAGAGTTGTCATCGAGAAAAAATAGATGCTTCTGATCTCGGAATGCAAAATGTGAAGTTAAGAAATCTCCTCGGTTATCTCGAGAAGCATCCAACGGTTACTACATTGTTGTTTACCGGAGGGAATAGTAAAAATGGCCCTGAGTATTTCTTTAGAAAACACCTCAAAGAACATGATTTAAAACTAAAGATAATTTCTAACGAAGTACCTCGCATACATGAATTTACTATTCATAATAGAACGATTCAAACAGTTTCTTTAACGGCTCCATCAGGAGCCGCAAATCGCGCTGTTGGTAGCATGGATCTCTATAAAAAGATAAAAGGTGAAAATCCAGATTTTACTACATTTGATTTTAGAGTGTTGCAATACCGTAATTATTTCTAGCCATGGGTTTTTACGATTTAACACAGGAGGAACGTACACTGCGAGTACAAGAAATCAATCAGGAGATATTCAAAGATTTATCTGATGGTAAAAATGATTCTGTAGTGCTCCACGCTTCTGATGAGGATACTTATATAAGAAAAACAGCATATCAGGCTGTTGGTAAAATTTTTAATGCCAACAGAGATCTACGGTCAATTGTTCTGCAAATACTTCAGGGATTATTAAATTCAGACAACGAAAAAATACGTCAAACGGTTATAAATGCTGCAGGTGAAATAGGTAAATTTCGTTTTGAAGAAGTTCAAGGTTTCTTCGATATTGGTTTATTTGATGAGCACCACAGTGTTAGAAATGCCGTCATTGGATCAATTAAAAAAATGGGGAATGCCAATCCAACTCCTGTATTCAAATGGACCAAACAATATCTACAACATCCTGATAAAGAAATACGAAGAGAGATCTGCCACGGTATCGAATTAAGAGGCAGAAAATATCCACAAGATATTCTCCCTATGCTAAAGACCTTGCAGTTTGATGAAACGAAAAGGGTTCGTAATACTTTAATTCATGTTATTGGTCAGATTTCTTACAAGAAAGGGTGCTTAAAAACAGTTCTAGAACATCTAAAAACATGGGAGAATAACGTGCTCGTTATGGAGGCCATTGAGGAAATTATCGATGTGCACCATCGCTATAGAAGTTTTGCCATCTTAACACAACAAGAGGCGATTGCTTTGATCGATGCCAATTATCGCTAAATTTAACAGAATTTGAAAATAATTCCATTTTTATGTGATTTTTTTCACATCTTCCTTACTAATAAGTTGTAATCGATTTTATATGCAAGATAAAGCGGCTTTCGTAGCGATTGTTAAAGAAAACGAAGGGTTACTATATAAAGTAACGCGGGTCTATGCAGATACCAAAGAAGATCAAAAAGATTTGTATCAGGAAATAGTGTATCAGCTATGGAAATCTTTCGACTCTTTTAGAGGAAATTCTAAAATAAGTACTTGGATGTACCGCATTGCGTTAAATACCGCCATTGCCTATCTAAATAAAAGTAAGAAAAAAGTACCTCAGGTTCGTTTAGAATTTGAGTTATCGCATCCTATTGATGAAAAAGATGGTACAACAGAAGAGCGACTCAAGATTTTATATGCAATGATTAAGCAATTAAACGTGATAGAAAAAGGATTGATTCTATTGCTTTTAGAAGGAAAATCATATGATGAGATTGCCACGATTACTGGATTTTCAGGATCGAATGTGGGTACACGTCTTTCAAGAATTAAGAAAAAATTAAAAGAAAATGTAAAAAATATTTAGCGTATGGAACTAGATGAAATGCAAGCACTCTGGCAAAAGATGAGTGAAAAAATAGAACAACAAAAACAATTAACCGATACTCTAATTATGGATATGACACAACAAAAATATGTACAAAAATTTAATAAAATAACTACTTATGAAACCATTGGAGCTGTTATCTGTTTCATAAGTGCAATTTTATTACTTCTAAATTTTGAAAAATTAGACACATGGTATTTAGCTGCTTGTGGAATTTTTACTATGGGCTATCTATTTACATTGCCAATTATTGTATTGAGATCACTAAAAACAATAAAAAACCTGAATATCAGTACCAGCAGTTATAAGGAAACTATTGTTGGTTTTGCAAAGGCAAAAAAACAGTTATTGTTGGTTCAGAAATTGGGTATATACGTAAACTTCATTTTATTTCTAGCAATAATCCCGGTAACGTCTAAACTTATGGGAGGAAAAGATATTTTTATAACTGGCGGAAGTCTATGGAAATTTGGTTTTATAGCTGTTGTGGCTATTGCAATGATCTTTGTTTCAAGATGGGGCTATAGATGTTATAAAAACATTACGAATTCGGCAGAAACTATTTTAAAGGAAATAGAGGATTAAAACCTTCCTACATGAAAAAAGTCCAGAATTCTAAAAAAAGAATTCTGGACTTCGTATATATACTTGTATTAAGATTACATTTCCAATGCTTTCTTAGGATTATTATCCATTAAAATTTCTACCGGATTTTCTAGAGCTTCTTTTATTGCCACTAAAAACCCTACAGATTCACGACCATCAATTATTCTATGATCGTATGAAAGTGCTACATACATGATGGGTTGTATCACAACTTGTCCGTCAACAGCCATCGGTCTATTTACAATATTATGCATTCCTAAAATGGCACTCTGCGGTGGATTTATAATAGGCGTCGATAACATCGAACCAAAAACACCTCCGTTGGTAATAGTAAACGTACCACCAGTCATTTCATCGATTGTAATTTCTCCATCTCTCGCTCTAATAGCCAAACGTTTCACTTCCGATTCTACACCTCTAAAACTTAAGTTTTCAGCATTTCTAATTACTGGAACCATTAATCCTTTTGGACCAGAAACAGCAATTGAAATATCCTGAAAATCGTATGATACTTTAAAGTCACCATCGATCATCGAATTCACCTCTGGGTACATTTGTAAAGCTCTTACTACAGCTTTTGTAAAAAAGCTCATAAATCCGAGACTCACTCCATGTTTTGATTTAAAATCTTCTTTAAACTCTTTACGCAAGTCAAAAATGGGTTGCATGTTCACTTCATTGAAAGTCGTAAGCATTGCCGTTTCATTTTTAACAGACACCAAACGCTCGGCAACTTTTCGACGTAACATCGATAGTTTTTTACGCTCGCTTCCACGTGCACCACCCGAGGTTGGTGTACCCATACTTGGAGACGCTTTTACAGCATCATCTTTCGTAATTCTACCATCACGCCCTGTTCCTTTTACCGCACCTGGCGAGACACCTTTTTCATCTAATATCTTTTTAGCAGCTGGCGAAGCTGTTCCACTCGCATAGGTAGTTTTAGTCGCTGCAGGTTGCTCTTCTTTTTTGGGAGCTTCCTTCTTCTCTTCTTTTGCCGGTGCTGCATCACCCGCAGGTTTGGCGGCACTCGTATCTATGTGACATACAACAGCACCAACTTCTACGGCATCACCTTCTTCCGCCTTGAGCGTAATAATACCACTTTCTTCGGCTGGTAGTTCCAAGGTTGCTTTATCTGAATCTACTTCGGCAATAGCTTGATCTTTTTCTACATAATCTCCATCTTCAACTAACCATGTTGCGATTTCTACTTCGGTAATCGATTCCCCCGGAGAAGGGACTTTCATTTCTAAAACCATTATTTATTCTTTTTAATTTGGTTAATTTTTATCAATATTTTTTACAAAATCTTCTTTAACTGGTATATAATCTTCCTTCAACTTACCGTTCACCATAATCTTATCGAAATACAACTTTGCTCCAGTTGCCTGAAAAAAATCAGCGACGTTTTGCAATTGTAAATGTAAATGAGCCTCGGTTGAATTTCCTGAATTCCCACATTGAGCCATAACCTGACCTTGCTTCACCTCATCACCTACTTTTACCAAAATTGAATTTTGTTTTAAGTGTGCAAATAAGATATATTCTTGTTGAGAGGTTTCCAATACTATCGTATTTCCCGTAAGTTGTTTCGGATTTAACTCCCCGGGAATATTATCAATAACTCCTTTTGTTACCTTTACCACTTTCGCATCACATGGAGCCATCACATCTTTACCAAAAACGAAATAGCTTTCATTCTTCTTGGCATCTCCCTTATGGGAAGAACCATTAGCTACCATTAAGATATCATAAGCATATTGCTGCACCTCTTGGGCCATATGATAATTTTGTGCTACCGTCTCACCTCCCCAAAAAACAAAAGACTCTTCTTTAAAAGGCCAAATCATTTTTGTTGTATTTCTCGCAAGTTTTGGCAAATCAGTGGGTCTATGCACCGAAACATACATACCGCCAATTTCATTATTCTGATTCAAGTACATTGAAACATCTCTAATTCCGCTATCAAATGTAATTTTATAGATATGTGACAGGTTTTTCGTCTTTAAAAACTCATGTGTCTTAATGGCTCCAATACTTGTTTCAATGCTCTCGAAAAAAGCTTCGGTTTTATCTAAAGGTAAGGCCTTTTTCATATCTACATTAAACATCGTAAAAATTGAATCATAACTCTTGGCGTTGTAAAAACTCTTTAATTTTAACACTGCCTTTTTATAATTCTCTTTCTCATCTTGGGCTGATAGAACTGAGATGTTAAATAATAATATGATAATAATTAGTTGCTTCATATTATTTTTCAAAAACTTTATCAATGACTCTTTGATGTCTTCTTTTAAATCGCGCACTTGAACCTGCAGCTGGCACTGCATAAAATGGTCTAGAGGCGACTTCTAATTTCACCAAATTAAAACGCTGTAACATATAACTCCACGCCCCCATATTTTGTGGTTCTTCTTGCGCCCACACATAGGTTTTTGCATTCTTATATTTGTCTATTACCGCTTTTAATTTCTCTTCATGTAATGGAAATAACTGTTCTATACGCACCAAGGCGACATCTTCTCTTTCTAATTTTTCGCGCTCAGCTAACAAATCATAATAGAATTTACCAGTACAAAATACGAGCTTTTTCACCTTATCGGGATTGATTGTATCGTCTATCACTTCTTCGAATGTTCCTTTTGCTAGATCATCTAAAGTAGATACTGCTTTCGTGTGACGCAATAAGCTTTTTGGTGTAAAAACCACTAACGGTTTTCTAAAATTACGCTTCATTTGTCTACGTAAAATATGATAGATATTGGCAGGTGTTGTACAATTTGCTACCAACATATTATCAATCGCACATAACTGTAAATACCGCTCCATACGCGCTGAAGAATGCTCTGAACCTTGCCCTTCATAACCATGTGGTAATAAAATCACAATTCCGTTTTGGAGCTTCCATTTATCTTCAGCTGCCGAAATATATTGATCGAACATTATTTGAGCTCCATTACTGAAATCACCAAATTGTGCTTCCCATATGGTCAGGGCATTAGGATGCGCCATGGCATATCCATAATCAAACCCTAATACCCCATATTCTGATAATAAAGAGTTATAGATGAACATTTCACCTTTATTATTCGGATTGGTATTCAATAAATTGATACGCTCTTCAGAAATTTCATCTCGTAAAATCGCATGTCGATGACTAAAAGTACCGCGTTCAACATCTTGCCCAGAAATACGTATATCGAAGCCTTCTTCTAGTAAGCTCCCATAGGCCAATGTTTCAGCCATTCCCCAATCGAGCACATTCGTATCGATCATTTTTGCCCGATCACCTAAAATACGTTCGGCCTTTCTTAAAAATTTAACACCCTCAGGTACCGTAGAAACAACTTTAGCAATTTGCTTTAAATTCTCTACCTTGTAGGCGGTATTTGCGGGAGCCAGCATCGCCTCCACTCCTGCACGTTCGAATCCTTCCCAAGTATTTTGCATAAATGGCACTACTTTAGAAGATGTATCTTGCTTTGACTTTTCATAGTCTTCTTCTAGCTTTGCCTTAAAATCTGCAATGATTTTTTTCTTATAGTCTTCATCAATCACACCTTGATCCATGAGCTGTTGTGCGTAAATATCTCTCGGGTTTTGATGCTTTGAAATTACCTTATATAATTTTGGTTGTGTAAAGCGAGGTTCATCTCCTTCATTATGACCATATTTACGATATCCGAGTAAATCGATAAAGACATCACGTTTGAAACGCATTCTAAATTCTAATGCCATTTCGGTGGCATGCACTACAGCTTCGGCATCATCGGCATTCACGTGTAATACCGGTGATAGCGTAACTTTACCTACATCTGTACAATACGTACTTGATCGAGCATCTAAATAATTGGTCGTAAATCCTATTTGGTTATTAACCACAATATGAATAGTACCTCCCGTTTTATACCCATTGAGTTGACTCATTTGAATCACCTCATATACAACTCCTTGTCCGGCGATTGCCGCATCACCATGCACTAAAATCGGAACTACTTTTGAAGAATTACCGTCATAGTGCTTATCAATTTTCGCGCGCGTAATTCCCTCCACTACAGCATCTACTGTTTCTAAATGTGACGGATTTGGGCACAAATTCATTTTTATATTCTTACCATTTTGATAGGTTTTATCTAGGGTCAAACCTAAATGGTATTTTACATCACCATCAATTTCATCATCTTCAAAATCTTTACCCTCAAATTCGCTAAACAAATCTCTTGGTGATTTTCTAAACACATTGATGAGGGTGCTTAAACGTCCTCTATGTGCCATTCCAAGGACACATTCTTCCAAATCAAATTCGTTAACAGCCTTATATAGCACATTACTAATGGCAGGAATCAAGGCTTCACCACCTTCTAATGAAAATCGCTTTTGCCCTACATATTTTGTTTGTAGAAACTGCTCGAATGTTACCGCTTGATTTAACTTCGACAGGATGTATTTTTTCTTGTCTGAAGAGAAATTTGGATGATTGTCGTTTTCATTCAATCGATTCTGCCACCATTTGATCTCCTTTGGCTCTCGAATATACATATATTCAACGCCTATCGAATCGCAATAAATAGCTTCAACATGTCGCACAATTTCCCGAAGAGACTGACTTCCAATACCTAAAATTTCACCAGCGTTGAACACAATATCCAAATCATCGTTTGCCAGGCCAAAATTTTCTAAGGCCAATGAAGGCTCATAACTTCTACGTTCACGTACAGGATTTGTTTTTGTAAACAAGTGCCCTCTCGATCGATAACCATTAATTAATTCAATGACCTGAAACTCCTTATGAACGTGCGCAGGCACTTCTATACCGTCTGTAGTTTCTTCACCGTTTAGCGAATAGTTAGCATTCGCTAAATCATATCCTTGAAAAAAACTTCTCCAGCTCGGTTCAACCGCATCTGGATTTACTAAATATTTTTCGTATAAATCGGCGATAAAGCCTGTATGTGCAGCGTTTAAAAACGAAAACCTATCCATTATATGTCTTGTGATTGGTAGTTTAAAATTTAATTTAACAAAAATACAATTAATTGCGTTAATATTAATCGCAAAAAAGTAGGAATTATTATTTATTCAACTTGATTAAAAAAAAAAATTATAAAGCTTGTAGAAATTATAAAAACGATTATATTTGCACTCGCAAAACACCAAATAGTGTTTTCTAAACTCCTCCTTAGCTCAGTTGGTTAGAGCATCTGACTGTTAATCAGAGGGTCCTTGGTTCGAGCCCAAGAGGGGGAGCAAAATATAAATCCAGTCATTGCGACTGGATTTTTTTGTTTAGTACATATAGGGCTCTCCCAAGTCTGCGCGCCAGCTGGCACCTTCGTTAAATACATCCACTGGATGTATTCTTAACACTCGGTCCGGTTCGAGCCCAAGAGGGGGAGCAAAACACAAATCCAGTCATTATGACTGGATTTTTTTGTTTAGCATATCTATTTATATCTGGGTCTCTATCATACGTATTATATATCTCACTATATTTTATATCTTTACTTCATATCAGTTACAAACTCTTTCAATTTTATAATTATGAAATCTAAATTCCTTTTTTCAAAAGTTTTTGCAGCGTTAGCAATACTAATTTTTACTATGTCTTGTAAAAATGATGCCAAAAACGTGACTAAAGATACAGCCGCTATAGATTCTACTTCTATGGCTGAAGCTACTCCAGATTATCAAATTTCATTGGCACAATGGTCACTTCATAAATCGTTTTTTGGAGAATTAAAGAATGATTGGCAATGGTTTGGAAAAATGTTAATGACAAATCCAGACTCTTTGTTGCAAGGCAAACTAAATCCTGATGACTTTCCGAAAATTGCAGCAGGATACGGTGTCAATTCTATAGAACTAGTGAACACCTTCTACTTTAGCAAAGCCAAAGACCTAGATTATTGGACTGCATTCAAACAAAGATGTGATGATGCGGGAGTTTCTGTAGGACTCATTATGTGTGATGCCCTTGGCGATTTAGGAAATGCAGATGATAAGGCACGTCAGGCTGCTGTTGACAATCATCACGCCTGGGTGGATATTGCAAAACTCTTAGGTGCGCATTCTATACGCGTAAATGCTGCGGGAAAAGGAACTGCCGAAGAAGTTGCTAAAAATGCAATAGACGGCTTAAAAAAATTAGGAGCATATGGTGCCTCAAAAGGTATCAATATTATCGTCGAAAATCATGGAGGGTATTCTTCTGATGGGAAATGGCTCGCTGGGGTTATGAAAAGTGTTAATATGGATAATGTAGGTACCTTACCTGACTTTGGTAATTTCTGTATTGAGAGAAGCGAAGACGGTTGTGCGAACGAATATGATCGTTATGAAGGAATGAAAGATTTAATGCCATTTGCTAAAGGCGTGAGTGCTAAATCGCATGTTTTCGATTCGGATGGAAATGAGATGAATTCGGATTTCTTAAAAATTATGAAAATCGTAAAAGCTTCAGGATTTAAAGGTTATGTAGGTATTGAGTATGAGGGAAAAGAGCTCTCTGAAGATGAAGGTATAAAAGCTACAAAAAACTTATTAGAAAAGGTATTTAAAGAATTATAACGCATTAGGTATAATTCGCTCCCTGCCACCTAAAATACTGGCAATAAATTTATGGTTTTACCACCATCATATGGTGGTTTTCTAGTACATATGTTTACTCAAATTGAGTATCTTTATGTTCTATTAATTATCAATTATATCAAATTCGTGCTATACCATTCGTCTATATTTATCAGCATTCTAACGATTTGAAAGCACAGATCAAAGAATGTAATCTTGTCTTCATCATTTTTTAAATACTTTGGTCTCAATTTCTTTAAACGTTATAAGTAAAAACTATATATGAACATATTATTAATTGAAGATGATCAAATTGAAGTCATGAAGTTAAATCGAGTGATTTCAAAGTTAGGACTTTATCATACTATTATTGAAGCTAAAAATGGTGAAGATGCGCTTCAAATTTTAAATGAGAAAGATACACTTCCCGATATCATTCTTTTAGACCTGAATATGCCAAGAATTAACGGAATTGAATTTCTAAGTATTTTGAAGAAAGATGAAGTACTGAGTTATATTCCTGCGATAATGCTTACAACTTCGAACAATCAAAGAGATTTGATAGAATGTTATAAACTTGGAATTGCTGGATACGTTTTAAAACCATTAAGATTTGAAGAATACGCATCCAAAATTGAGAAATTATTGGAGTATTGGAGCATAAATGAATTAAAAGTAAACAAATGAAAGGAATAATATTTACAGAGTTTTTGGATTTAGTTGAAAAGAAGTTTGGCTTGGAAATGGTTGATGATATTCTCAACAAATCCAATTTAGAGTCGAATGGAATATATACGTCAATTGGGACATATAAATTTTCTGAAATGCTTCAACTATTGCAGCACTTAAGTGCGAATACACAAATTTCAATAGATGATTTATTATTGGTATATGCCGAACATTTCTTTAGTGTTTTAGAAGATAGTTACCCAGGTTTGTTAGCCACGTATTCCGATCCAATAGAAATGCTCTCGTCTATAGAAGATCATATCCATGTAGAAGTAAGAAAAATATATCCGGATGCCGAATTACCAACTTTTGAAATCGTAGAGAAAACTCCAAACTCTTTAATAATGATTTATAAGTCTAGTAGAGCTATGCACCATTTTGGTCTAGGTTTAATGAATAAAACGTTTGAGCACTTTAATAGTACCGCGAAAATAGAATTAGAAAAAATAAAAGAAGATGGCACGGAGGTAAGGTTTATCGTGAATAAGAATAAATGAGTCAAAAACAAATTGACATATTAAAGCGTGCTCTGCAGAGAGAAAAAGCAGCACGAAATGCAGCCGAAACTATTCTTGAAGACAAGTCTAGAGCCTTATATGATACATCTAAAAGGTTAGAACAATTATTAGATGAGAAATCTTCTCAACTTCAAGGCATTTTCGAAAACATAGTCGATGCGTATGTAGTAATGGATTTGGCTGGAAACATTATTAAATTTAACGAAGCAGCAGTTACTTTATTTGGTTTTGATGTAGAAAAGGAATCTCTAAATGTCGTAGATCTTATATACAAAGAAGACTATCAATATGCGATGAACTCTTTTAAAGAATTACAAAGGAAAGGGGTTTTTAAAAATTATGAAGCCAGAATAAATACCAAGTCTGGAAATTTAAAATGGGCACATATCAATGCTAGTATGGTTTATGATAAAAACAGAAAACCTATTTTGGCACAAGGAATTGTACGTGATATTTCGGCTCAAAAAGCATCTGCAGAACGTCTCATTAAATCTGAAAGTAGATTGGCATCTCTTATTACGAACCTAGATAGTGGTGTTTTGTTGGAAGATGAACATGGCAGAATAGTTCTTACGAATAAAAAGTTTTGCGATTTATTTGATATTTCTATTGAACCCGAACTACTTAAAGGAGAGGATTGCTTGGATACGGTTGAAAAAAGTAAGGGCCTTTTTGAAAATAAAGATGTCTTCGTGAAAACGATTAATGAAATTCTAGAAAAAAAGGAGACTGTTTTAGAAGACGAATTAACCATGAAAAATGGAACAGTTTTGGAGCGTAATTTTACACCTATAATAAAAGATAATGTGTATCGTGGTCATCTATGGACTTATAAAGATGTAACTCTGAATAGAACTTACAGGAAAAGTTTAGAAGCTCAAAGGCAAAAATATAGTAGTATCATAGCTAATATGAATTTAGGTTTGGTAGAAGTAAATACCGAAGATGAAATATTAATGATAAATCAAAGTTTTATTGAAATGTCTGGTTATTCTGAAGCCGAATTACTCGGTAAAAAAGGACATGAAATCTTTCTGAAAGGTGTACATAAAGACAAACTCAAAAATGAGAATTCGAAACGTAAAATGGGCGAACCGAGTTCTTATGAAATTGAAATCAAAAATAAATCAGGAGAAACAAAACATTGGTTGGTTAGTGGCGCTCCTAATTATGATATAAATGGCGAAGTAATAGGTTCTATTGGTATTCACTTAGATATTACGAATAATAAAGCATTAGAACTTCAAAAAGAAGAATTATTGCTAAAACTGGAGAAAAGTAACGATGAACTTCATGAGTATGCGCATATTGTTTCTCATGATCTAAAATCACCTTTAAGAAGTATTAATGCTCTGGTAAGTTGGCTAAAGGAAGATAATTTGGCAAAATTTGATGAAACTAGTCTTCAGAATTTTAACCATATCGAAACAACCTTAGATAAAATGGAGCATTTGATTTCGGATGTGCTGGCCTATTCAAGCTTAGGAGCAGAGACTACAGATAACGTCGATGTTGATACAAATAAATTGGTGCAAGATCTATTGAAGATTCTATATATCCCCGATCACATTGAAGTGAAAATATTAAATACCCTTCCTATCATTAAAGGCGACCAAACCAAATTACAACAGGTCTTTCAAAACTTTATCAGCAATGCCGCTAAGTTCATTGATAAAGAAAAGGGTCTCATCGAGATTGATGTTTACGAAAAAGACGAGTACTATGAGTTTTCAATTAAAGATAATGGTATCGGAATTGACGAGAAATTTCACGCAAAAATATTCAAGATTTTTCATTCATTAAACAACAACAAAGATTCTACAGGAATTGGGCTATCCATTGTCAAAAAAATTGTTGATCTACATAGTGGTAAAATCTGGCTGACCAGTGAACCCAATATTGGTACTACCTTTTACTTTAGTTTAAAAAAATAGTTAATGGAGCATCCAAACATTTCATATTTACAGGAACTTTCAGGAGGAGACATCCCCTTTGAGAGAAAAATCATCGCTATTTTGAAAGAAGAATTTCCAGAAGAAAAGAAAGTTTATTATGAAAATTTTGAGGGGAAAAATTTCAAACTAGCAGCGAATAGTGTACATAAATTAAGACACAAAATTAATATGCTAGGGCTTGAGAAAGGTTATAAAACTGCCGAGGCATTTGAAAATAATCTGCGAAATGATGACATTACTCTTTCGGAAGAATTTGATGGTATCCTACAAAACTTGACCAATTATATTGAACGTTTATAGTGAATATTTATGAATTGTATTATTATTGATGACGAAAAAACAGCTAGAGCCATAATTAATAGGTTATGCAGCACTAAAGAAGGTTTAACCGTTCTTAATGAATTTCCAAATGCAATAGAGGCCATTAAATTTTTGAATCAACACCAAGTTGATCTAATTTTTCTCGATATACATATGCCTAGCTTTAACGGTTTTGACTTTATTCAAACATTAAAGAATCCACCTAGAATCATATTAACAACTTCAGATCCCAATTTCGCAATAGCAGCTTTTGAATATGAATGTATTGTAGATTATCTAATAAAACCAATTCTACCACCTCGTTTCGAGAAGGCCATACGAAAAGCGACATCATCGGCAATCAAACAAAGCACTTCGGGCATTTCAGATAGTCAAAAATCAACTATTGAAGATGAACTCTATGTTAATATAGATAGACGTTTGATTAAAATTGACATGACTAGTATTTATTTGATCGAAGCGAAAGGTGATTATATCTTGATAAAGACAGATAACGATAACTATATTGTTCATTCGACATTGAAGAAAGTTGAAGAAAAATTACCCCCTTCATTGTTTTTAAAGGTTCATAGATCGTATATCATTAATATTAAACAAATTATAGATATCGAAGATAATAGTGTACTCATTAAAAAAGATGTTATTCCAGTTAGTCGTTCGAATAAACCTGAATTGATGCGACGACTTAACTTATTATAAGAAATAACCAATAATTTCTTCGCTTTTTTCGTTTTAAATACTCACTCTTTCTTGCCCTCGAATTCAATTATCTTTTCGATTCTTTCATTTATCTATATAAAGCAGTTAATTAACGAAGACCTTCCCATTCGATCTTATTTCGATCGTATCTTTGAGTATCAATATCAAACAATCGTAAAGATCAATTTTAATTGTATTCAAACTTTAAAAATAGATCAAATTGAATAATATACTGGGGAGTATAAAGAGGTGCGAATACGTGTTAAATATGAGTTTAACCCGCACCTCTTTTTTAACAATCTACCCTGAAAAGTTAATTAAAGCTAACAATTTAGGATACTTTTTTTAAAGGTTTACCTCTAAGGGAGTGTTATGACAAAGGATAAGTAAGACCTTATGACATAACATTCCGTTTCATTTTTAATAGAGTTCCATTTGCAAAACAACTAACTTTTCTACTCATCGACTCCGAATTACCATTCATCTATAGAGGTGGCATCCTTATCTATTTTGATCTAACTCACACTCAATAAGCCGATAAATTTGTCAAAAAAAAGAGTTATGAAAGAATATTTCACAAACATCTCAAAGAAAATTATCAAAACAGCGATAGTTTTATTCGGCCTAAGCACAGGAGCTCAGGAACTTCCTTTTAATTGCGATTATAACGCTTACTTATTTCAATATAATGATGTCTACGCAATAGATTTAGCATCTGGTAATTCTTATGTAGTTGCCACTGACGTTACTACTGGTAACATAAACGCTGCTGCCTATAATCCGGCAGACGGTTTTATTTGGGGTTCCCTTTCGAGTCCAGCAAAGACTATTGTACGAATTGGTAAAAACTTTGAAACAACTACCTTTTATATTGATGAACTTCCAACTAATAATAGATATGTTGGGGGTATAAATGCTCATGGTATTTACTATCTCAAAGGAGGAGGAACTACTTATTATAAAATAGATTTAAATCCAGATTCAGCGAATTACGGAAACTACATATCTACAGAAACATTATCTAAAAATATTAGTATTCATGATTGGGCATTTAATGCTGTTGATGGTAATTTATATACGGTCGAAAAAAATACGAATCTTTTATATCGAATTAATGCAGATACGGGTATCGCAGAAAGTTTAGGTGAAGTACCAGTACTATCTGGTTTAAACTACACATACGGAGCAGTTTATTTTGACGTTACCGGAAGCTTTTACGTATCCGCAAATCAAACTGGAACAGTATACAGAATAAATAATGTACAAGATATAAATGAATCAAACCCTATATCTGCCAATATCTTTGCCTTTGGACCATCGAGTTCAAGTAATGATGGTGCCAGGTGTCCTACTGCACCCGTTCCACAAGAAAACTGCAATAATGGTGTTGATGATGATGGTGATGGTCTTGTAGATTGTGATGACCCGTCGTGTTCTGGAGTATCTTCGTGTCCAGTAATTGAAGCCCCTACTAGTGGTGGAAATAGTGGCGGTTTAGAAAGCAATAACAGGCTCTCAGATCAAATAAACAAAAGAAATTTCAACCGTATCAAAACCAATTACAAATTTGACGAAAAAACAGCCAAGAAGCTAAGAAAAACAGATAGTTACGCGAAAAAATCAACTAGTACGAATATTAAAATAAAGGATTTTATTCCTATTGGACTCCTTAATGAAGATTATATTGTTGAATCCTCTCCATTAGATTTATTAAACATTACAAACGCAACAGATTTATACTCGGTTGACTATATGAATAACGGCAACATTGTTGCTTCGATTCTAGCATTAAAAACCGATAAAGGCGTATATGAGCATACCAAATATATTTGTGATCGACTCTTGGGGGCCGAATTAATTTCTGTATCGACTATTGAGATAAACGGACAAAGTTTTATTAAGTCAATAATAAAAAATACGGATAATTCTATCGAATATGTCTTGAGCTTTTCTGCGAAAAAAATCAATTCAGAGAAAGAGTTTTCTATTGAAAGCCACTGGAATCTTGATAAATATAGTTCAAATCAGCAATTTTATAATTTCCAAATCTGGTCGAACTCAATAGATGATTTATTACTTTTAGGAAGTAACGTTCTTGAATTATTACAAGTTCAGAATCCAATTACTGAGTATAATTTATCTAAACCACCTACAGTTTTTGTAAAAAAAGGTAACTATGTAAAAGGTGGACTCGAACTAGAGGTTGTAAATACAAATGGCACGAGAGAAATCGTTTTTGACGCCGGTATCAGAGATACCGAAACAAGCACAATTGAGTATGTTAGCGCTACTATAGATCTAGAAAAAAAATACATTAGTACCTTGACATTAGAAACTGGTAACTTGTTCGATATTGGGTTTAGGATAGGTGATGGTATTTCAACTCCAGATGATTTGTTCATGTCTGACGGACCATGGGGAATAGATGATGCTGCCAAAAGTACAGTCGTGAAAAATTATAAAATTGGGAAAGATGTTAGCTCTAGAGATGCGTCAGATTTTCCAATAGAGAGAAATGTTTCGATCACTGCAGATACAAAAGAATACGTTTCGGTTTATCGTGCCTTAACACCAAGATTCAAAGCAGTTGACCTCTCTAATTATTCAAACTTAAAATTAACGACAAAAGGAACGGGACAGTTGGAGATTAGAATCATTAAAAAAAGCATTTCAAGTTGGGAGGATCAGTTTAAGGCAACAATTTCTTTAGATACTAATTTTCAAAATCATGAGATAGCGCTAGAGAGTTTCACCTCTTCTGCGTTGAATGAGCTCCAATTAAATGATATAGTTTCAATTGTATTCACAATGAAATCAGCCGACGGAACTTTAGAGACTAAAAACTTATCCATCAAAGATTTAAGTTTTTCTGTAAACAAAACCCTTTCAACAGAAAGCGAAACTTTAGCGACGATAAATCCAACGTTATTCCCAAATCCAATGTCGAAGAGTGCTACCATTACTTTTACAGCAACTAAAAATCATATAGCGAACTTATTCATCTATAATGTGACTGGAAAATTGGTGAAACAGTTAAATTTTGATGTTGTTACAGGTATAAACGAAGTAGTTATTGATCGTGACTTGTTGACATCGGGTCTATATTTCTGTAAAATAGGAAGTCCATTTCACAGCTATGACACCATGAAGTTACTCATAGAATAGACATACATATTCATGTCCTAGAAAAAAATTTCGCAGGCGCGCTTGTTGCAAAAAGAAAGATCAAGTGCAGAGTAATAGAAGAGGAGTATAGAGAATCTTAGCTAAGATTCTCTATACTCCTCTTCTATTGAACGCCCCCACAGTTGTACCAATTAGAACACGTCTACCTTATATTCAAATTGCCCTGTTAGTTAACTTCAAAATAGAAGGTACGCTCTAGTAAAGGCAATAGTGACTTCTTAAAGTATGTAGTAACCTTTACTTAATTAGATATGAATCTGATATAGATAAAGATCTTCTATCTATAAATAATAGAAGTTAGCTTTTATCTTGCCTGTCAAACATAAAGTTGTGTTGAATCTTTTAAATAGGTTATTAAACTAAAAGCAAGGAAAGCTATTGCTCTTATTTCTTGAAGACATTGCGCTTTGTTGGGAGATACCATTTAAAACGAATACCCAGCTCGGTATATTTAAATCCGGCCGCGGTAACTGAGGCTATATTACTATTTGTTCCATAGAAGTTTAGTAAACCTCCACCTTTAAATTTATATCCTAATTTTCCTTGGATTCTATAGGTACTTTGCCTTTCAGTATTATCTATAAACTGGTAACCTGTCGCTAAATTTAATCCATAAAACCAATTAGATTCTTTTACAGCATTTTCATCTTTCAGTAGATCTACAAAAATTTCAACAGCATTAAACTTTTCAGGACTAAAATAGATAGTCGGTACCTGATTCTTAAAAGATATATATTGATAATTTACACCCGCTTTTAAAATTGGTTTACTTAAAATGTTATAATACAACGAAGTAAATAGCAAGTTACGGGTATTATCATCATTTTGAGAAGTAAAATAATACTGTGTGAACCACCCAAGGTTAAAATTAGAACTAACATTATAATTTGCATAAAAATTATCCTGTACTATTTCTCGCGCCAATAGATCGGCATTAAAACTTTCTATTGTTCTCTTATAACCAATTTCTAAGTCTTGCAATTTAAAGGGCTTTATTTTAAAAGACAAATCAGATAAAAATCGACTAAAATCATTTAGTTCAGAATTGGCATTGCTTAAACCCGCTTGACCTTTGAATGAAACTGCTGGTAGTAATTGATAAGAAAATCCAACATTAAAAGTATTGGCAGTAGCTTTGTTTTTAGAATTTGAATTTCTAGTTGTTCGATATATATAATTACCTAACAGCGTCAATTTTGTTGATATGGGGTATTCAATACCATTAGTCAATGACCATGCTGAGTTATCGCCATTATCAAAGCTATAGGCAACTTTATGCTCTGCAAAAGGTGAAAAGTTCTTCTCAAGTTGTTTTATAAATTGTACAACATCTTTTTGATTGTCATGATACGTCAAGGTTTTCTCTGCTCCAGTGTAAGCTTCTTGATAAGCACCTGTAGCCTTTAAGGCATTGGCCTTACCTAAATTACCATCAAAAGATGATGGGTCATTCTTTAGAATACTTTCATAATCTTGGATACTTTTTTTGAAGTTACCTTTATAAATATTCAACGTAGCTCTTAATGCTAAAGCCCAATTTTCGTTTGGATGTTCACTATTAAGTTCATCAATTAACGTTTTCGCAGCGGCATACTTCTTATTCCAAATCAAGGCTTGAGCATAGCGCTCTTTCGTTTGATTGATTAAACTCTTATCAGCTATGTCATTGATTTGTTGATAGGCTTGTTTGCTCAGGTCTAAGGCCTCGTTCTCCTTACCTTGCATATGACTCACCAAAGCCAACCCATTAAGTGATAAGACATTACCCTGATTCGAATCTGCCAGCAATTTGTAGGTTTTTTCAGCTTCTTCTAATTCATTCGAATTTATATATACATTCGACAAGCTCAGTAAACTTTCTTTATCATTTTTAAACTCTTTTAAATTATCATTTAAAATTTTTATCGCCTCCGAATAGTTTTGCTTCATCAAATACTTATTCGCATACCCTAAACGAATATATTTCTTAGATACCAAGGCGTTATTGTTTCCTGGAGAAACTTTTAAAGCTTTATCTACATATTCTAATGCTGTGTCATACTCTTTTAAATTAGATAAGGTATTTGCGTATCCTAGCAAAGCTGGAAAACTTTGAGAATTCTCAACAATTAAAGCTTTGTAAAAGGGTTTTGCTTTTGCATACTCTTTATTCCATAATAAAGATTCAGCATAGTTTAATTTTATTTCATAATCATTCGGATGTATATCTAGTAAGTTTGTAAAAATAGCTACAGCCTTTTTAGAATTTCCGTTAAGGCCTACTGCTCTACCATAACAAAGATTAGCAGTTTTGTTATTCGGATATTCGATGAGAATTTTAGAAAAATAAGACTCAGCCTCAGCATATGCTCCCGTTTCTAAATAGTTAAACCCTTTTTTCATGTCTTGAGCATTTAAACTAATAACATACAAGAGCGAAATCCATAAAATAAATTGATTCTTCATAGCGACGAATTTGATTATGGCAAGTTAAGTATATAAATGGAATCATTCATCGACAGTAATGGTTGTTCTATCGAAAGAATGGCATCAAATCATCAATAACTTTGCAATTTTGGAGTGAGAAAAAGAAAAAGAATTTAAAAAAAAAGTTATGGAATTAGAAATTAAAAGAATCAAAGAAGTCTTCTATTTAAAAGGTAATTTGACAAAGGCAACATTATCTCACTTAAAAAGCCATTTTAGCTATACCATTGATTTAGGGCCTAATATCATCTTGAATATTCGAGATATTAAAAAAATTGATACTTCAGGCATCAAAGTTCTTGAAGAATTATACGATCAGATTTCATGTATGAATCAACGTCTTTGTATTACAGGATTACAATTCAATCAGTTGCGAAGAGTTGAAAGCTCAAATTTTACCGCATAACATATCGCACACTTCATTTACGGTTTATCAGTAAAAAATACGTGATTAAACCGCAAATATTATCAGGCTTGTAATGTATTATTAACAAGAAACATCCGTTGGTAACTATGATTCGCATTGTAATTATTTTACAAGAGATTCAAATTACTATTAATAAAAGCGTTTGTTAAAAACAATAGATATGAAAATATTAGCAATAGATGATCAACAACTTATCACGCTGTCACTCGAAAAACACCTAGGTGATTTGGGATACAATGTGAAGACCGCTCAGAACGGATTAGAAGGAGTTAAACTATTTGATACTTATAAACCAGATTTAATTATCGTAGATATAAATATGGACGGTATGTCTGGTTTAGATGTTGTTAAGATTATACGGGAAGTAAAAAAATCCGATGTTCCAATTTTAGTTATGTCTGGTAATACACGCGAAGATATTATCGTTTGTGGTTTCCACTTAGGTGCCGATGATTATATGAAAAAACCGGTTAGTCTCAATGAAATAGCTGCCCGTGTAAAACGAATTATTGGCGCTCCAAAAAATCCAAACTTTCAAAGTTCTAAAGATAAGTTCAAGACTAAAATGCTTCAAGAAAATTGTGTAGGCGTTGTAATACCCTGTTATAATGAGGAAGAACGACTTTTGAGCAAAGAATTTATTGATTTTATAGATAGCAATTTAGGATACCATCTTTGTTTTGTAAATGATGGTAGCAAGGATAATACTTTAGAGGTTTTAGAAAAATTAAGAGAAGGGAGAGAAGATTATGTTAGTATTTATAATTGTAAAGTCAACGGTGGTAAGGGTGAAGCTGTACGACAAGGAATGCTCAATTTAGTAAAGGATCAACAGTTAGATTTTATAGGTTTTTTAGATGCAGATTTATCAACAGACTTCAAAGATTTTGATGATTTAGTAAAAACGATCAGCACCTCTGAATTTAAGATTGTTAGTGGATCTCGAATGTCAAGAATGGGTGCCAATATCACGAAGGAATCCGCACGAAAAATAATTAGTAAAACAATCAACATTATTATCCGTAAGATACTCGGAATGAGTTTTAATGATACACAATGCGGGGCAAAAATTATGCGTCGAGATATCGTTACTGACATTTTTAAAGAAAAGTTTATCACACGCTGGATTTTCGACGTTGAAATTTTCAAACGTATGAGAATTAAATACGGTAAAGAGGAGGCTATTTCTATGATCTGCGAGCAGCCTTTAAAAAAATGGATTCATGCCGATGGTTCTAAACTTTCAATGAAGGATTCTATTAAAATTGTTGGGCAACTAGCTCAAATTGCTGTGCACTACAGGTAGAAAATAAATTATTGATAATGCATTTACTCTCCAAAATCAAAACTAGAAGAATCTCTCCTGAGAAATTCTTTATGATTAGTGTCTTACTTGTTAATGGCGGTAATTATGTGTACAATTTGATTTTGGGAAGAATTCTCGGACCGGCACAATTTGCTGACGCGGCTGTGCTCGTTACTTTTCTTTTAGTCTTATCATTTTTAGCCATGACTTTTCAACTTGTTACGGCAAAGTTCTCGGTGCTACTGGAACCAGCCTCCTTCAATAGTTTTATTGTACGTATGTATAAATCAGGGGCCATTACGGGAATCGTTTTCGGAGTTTTGGTTATTCTATTTTCAGCCCAACTACAAAGCTTATTCAACACGATTTCTAGCAAGATGTTTGTTGTTTTTGGCCTAGGAGTGCCTTTTTATTTCATAATGAGTGTAAACAGGGGTATGTATCAAGGTAAAAAAGAATACAAGTCGCTTTCAATTACCTATCAAACTGAAATGCTGAGTCGATTACTAATCACTCTAGCTATATTGTATTATTTAAACATTCAATCATCTATTGCTGTTGCTATTGGGATTCTTATATCATTTTTGTTTGGTCTCTTCCCATTTGAGCTTAAGAATATTCTACGTAAGTCTACGATAGTTCTTAAAAAAACTGAAAAAATTGAGGTTAGAAATTTCTTCATATTGACGGCCTTTTATGAATTCACCCAAATTATAATTAACAATAGTGATATTTTAATGGTGAAACACTATTTCAACTCATTTGATGCAGGACTTTATGCTTCATTAGCACTCATCGGACGTGTTGTTTATTTTATTGCCTGGATGTTCGTAATGTTACTCTTACCGACAGTCGTTTCATTAAAAAAAGAAGGTAAAGAAACCACATCTATATTGTTTAAATATATAGGATACATTACTGCAATTTCTGTGATTATAGTTATGGCGTGCTTTGTCTTTCCGGAAACAATTATTGCCTTACTTTTTGGTGGTAGCTATACGTCAATGGCTCCGCTATTATATAAATACGCTATTGCTACCTCTCTGTTTGCAATATCGAACATTTTCGCCTATTACTATTTATCATTAGGCAAGTATGTTCCTGTGATTCTTTCAGGAATTTTAGGAATGACCCAAATAATATTGATCATTATATTTCACGCAAATTTAGAACAAGTAGTTCATATGCAAATCATCGCAATGTTAGTACTTCTAGCAGTACAATTGATCTATTTTTTTAAAAACAATATGCAAGAACAAAAAAAATATAAAAAATAGTTATGAGATTAGCCCTAGTAACCGCGTATCCACCTAGTAAGGTCACGTTAAATGAATATGCATATCATTTAGTAAAATACTTCAGACAAAAACATGAAGTGTCTGAAATTATATTACTCACCGATGTCACCGTTGGTAAGAAAGATATTTCATTCACCGAAAAAGGTTGTAAAATAACTGTTAAAGAATGTTGGAATTTTAACAGTTATAAAAATATCGTGAGTGTTACAAAGGCTATAAATCAAACTAAACCCGATGCAGTACTCTTCAATTTACAATTCATGAAATTTGGAGATAAAAAAATTCCTGCATCATTGGGTCTATTACTACCATGGATCTGTAAAATAAAAAGAATACCCAATATTGTATTACTCCATAACATCTTAGAACAAGTAGATTTGAATACTGCTGGTTTCACGAGTAATAAGGTACTGCAAAAGATCTATAATTCAATAGGTACTATGCTAACAAAATTTATTTTAAAAGCTGATACTGTTGCGCTAACCATGCCTAAGTATGTTGAGATATTAAAAGAAAAATACAATGTCACAAATGTTGTTAATATTCCTCACGGAACTTTCGAAATTCCCGAAGAACCTTCATATGGTTTAATTCCTGGACCTTTGAAAGTCATGACATTTGGTAAATTCGGAACGTATAAAAAAGTTGAAATATTAATTGAAGCGGTAGAAAAAACACGCAAGAAAACTGGATTAGATATTGAAATCGTTATTGCTGGCACAGATAATCCCAATGTTCCAGGGTATTTAGAACAAGTAAAAAAAGAATATATAGATGTACCGCAATTACATTTTACAGGTTATGTAGAAGAAAGTGATGTCGCTCGAATTTTTCAAGAAAGTGCTGTTGTTGTTTTTCCATATACCTCCACTACTGGAAGTTCTGGGGTACTGCATCAAGCTGGGAGTTATGGTAAGGCTGTCGTAATGCCCAACTTGGGTGATTTAGCGCTTTTGGTTAAAGACGAAGGATATGAAGGTGAATTCTTTGAACCAAACAGTGTTGATAGTTTAGCCATTGGAATCGAAAATATCCTAACCAATGATACCTATAGAAGAAATCTTGGAAAAATTAATTATCAAGCAGCAACCTCGCTACCAATGAGTCATATTACTGATTTATATATGGCCGAATTCAAAAGTATCTCTTAAACCTTAATAAGAGATATATTCAAACGACGGTTTCGGTTTACCATTCACATCAACAAAACCAAACTTTTTTTGTAAACTTCTTCTCCATGGTAGGTTTCCAACTACATCTTTTGGAACGTTTTTATAATCATATAATGTCCATGACATAAAATGAATTTTATTCTTTTTTAAAATATTTTGCACCTTTTTGTGAAACTTCAATTGTTTATTCTTAGATCCTGCAAAGGGTTTCCAAAACCCACCATATGACGAATAGCCAAACTCTCCCAATAAAATAGGCTTGTCAACTAACTCCTTTCGCATATTTAAATATACATCTTCAAGAGCATCAATATCTTCATAATAGTGAAATGAAATCAAATCCGTCTTTTCTTTTAAGAGATACGCATTTTTATGTTTTGCCCATCCTATTGTAACGGCATGCTTATTATCAATTTTTTTTATACCCTCTATCATCGCGTTTAACCAAGCCATAACAGCTGATTTTGATCTTGACTCAAAGTCTAAATCAGGTTCATTTTTCACATCCCAAGCGAGAATAGCTTCATGGTCTTTAAAAGATGAAACAATCGTTTCCAAATGTTTTAAATTAATTGTCCAATCAAGCACCGAATAATCTCCATAAAAATCAAATAAGGTTACAATTACTTTTAACTCTTTGCTTTGAGCTAAATCAAGAAGAACTTTTAATTTTTCTATTTTCTCAGGTTCCACCTCCCCTTTTCCGAAGTCATTATATTGCACAAAAATTCGAATCGTATTGAGCTTTGCTTTCTTTATGATATCGAAATCTTTAGCGATAATCAACGGATCAAATTCTTCTCCAAAAGTATTCCATGGTGTAGCTTGCGGATAATAATTTATTCCTTTTATTTGATACTCATTCAGTGCAATTTGATTTGTGTTCTGAATTGTATCTTCTATAACTGTTTCCGTTTTTAACAAATGTCGAATACGCCAAAATCCATCCTCGAGTAAAAGCACTATTTTATAAGTTGATGTCTCGTAAAACTCATTTATCAGCTCATCATTTTTATAAACTTTTTTGTATTCAGAAACGTCAGAATCTGTAAGAACAGCAAGTTGACCGTCTTCACTAAAAAATTCTAATGTTGGATTATGTGCTAATGTTGTAGCTTCAATTGATACATTCTTATTCTCATTTGTTTCGATAAAATTGAAAATGTTTTTACGAGCACTTTCTGTATAATAATCTTCAATACCTAATGGGTTGTTATTCTTATAGGCAATATGTTTCACATACCATGCTTTTAAGTAGTCCTTTTCTATGGTTTGTAATGATTGTTTGTCTATAACCCTTCCTTTATTTATTTCATTAGACCATGACATGGAAGGCGTGTAATTTGATGCGCTTTGTAGTTCTAAATGCAGCATACTACTTCTATCAGCTCCAGTATTTAAATATTCAAAAACACTACCTATTCCGAAAATGAGGAAGGCATTTATGACTATGAATGTCAAAATTAATAGTCCCCTAATTATATTTTTATTTAAGTTAATCATAAATTTATATGATGTATTTTTTTGGTTAAACCCGACACACTTACTTCAAACGTGTATGTACCTTTTGAAAGTAATTGATCATGTAAACTAAATGCAGCCTGGCCGTTTCTTGTGGTCTCTTGAAATTCGTTTATTAAAATTTTATCTTTTCTCAGTACTAGCTCTACGCGCTGTCCGTCAGGAATAAACTGATTCATAAAACTCATTAACCCTTGAACTTCTAGCGTACTAGATTCTTTATCAAACATCAATTGAAATTCTTTAATAGCCCTCTTGTATTCTAGATTTACTTCATTACTTTCGGCCATTCCTGGGATGTAGGCTTTTACTTTCCATTGTTCAGGATGATCAGGATGAATTATACTTCCAACGGCAACACCACGTATAGTAACTCCCGAAGTTTTTAGTATATCATCATTTTTGTTTCTAATAAAAAAATTCACATAGGTTCCATCACTTACAACATTATCAAATTCGTCTCTTATGATGGAAGTCGAAAACTCTGTTAATTGGTTACCATCTGCAAAGCTATGATCTCTTTTTGCTTCAATTGTGAAATTAGCTGGTACATTTGGCAAGATGTCAATCGTATATTCTTTTGAAAAAGTAGTAGCACTTTCTGAAGTAACTAGTACCCTACCAGCTTTGTTCTTTGTGTAGAAATTCTTATAACAAATTAGATTCGAAGAGCTTACCTTGGCTGTAGATATATCATCTAAAAATTGACTTTTGAAAATCGCATTGGTACTATCTGGTGGAGGATTGCCATACTCATCATGTAATAGCAACACCATCATAGCAAAATCTTTCTCACCCGCTTGGATAGTATTCGGACCGAGATATGATTCTATTTCGCTAATCTCTGCATGAGGTTTTATAAAAAACGAACCCTTAATGCTTTTTTCTTTATCGAATATCAATTTCCAATTTACATGTCCTGATTTATTATTTAGGTCATTAGTAAGATCATATGTTAATAGGTTTTCCTTTTTCGTGGGCAGAGATACACTCGAACCATAACTATTTGAAAAATATAAATTAGGTATACTTTTATAGGTCGAGGAAAAAGTTAATCTAATTTCGTCTCCAGCGATGAATGTTGCCTTTGAAGTTATCAGCTTAACCTCATCTACCTTTTTCTCTTGAATTAAGGTAAAAGATGACGCTAGCACTAGTAAAATTAGAAACGGATATGTATGTTTTTTTATCATTAATCTATATTACCAATAAAACTATTGATTTCAATTTTTAAGTAACTATATGCTTTATGATCGATTTGCTGCAATTGATCTTTTGAATGATTCTTTATTCTATTTGGTACTACTTTGTCAGAAATAGCGTCGTTAGGTAGGCCATTAACTAAACAATTTGACATATCTGTTGAAACGATTTTGATCATATTATTTAAAGGGAAATTGTACTGAAAATCACGCTTTCTTTGTTGGCGTATTCCTTCTTCAACGAATTTATGATCTACCCAAATTATTTCCTTGTCTTCATTATAATAAGTAAAAAGTAATTGGGGTACGGTAACTTCTTGCACACCAGAATTGAACAAGGTGCCCGAGATCCCATACTCATTAAATTCAATTCGACTCACATTAAGATTTTTGTATAGATCTTCACCTGAAACATTTCCTGTAATCTGCAAGTTAAATTTCGTAGGGTTTTTGACAAAATCCATTGATGTAAATTCATCTGGGTCAAAAGTGGTGGGTATATCATCATTGATATCTGACCATGCAATTCCTTCGAAATTAATTTTAAAGCTTGACGTTTCCTTTGGCATTAGTTTATGTTTTACATGATACTTGGCATTATATGTGGCCAATTCTGTATCGTCGTCAGCATATAAAGAACCCTGTAAAATAACATCAGCAGGCACATTATCTACATTTTGCACTTCGCCAATGATCGCATATTGCGTTCCCTTTTTTATCAACTTTGCAGAAAGTATTTCAACAACAGGTTGTTTTAACAAATCTTCATGATGTGTTTGTTCTGTTGTTATTCTTCTTCTTCCATGGTTTACATATACTGAAGTATTCTGAGAATACAATTGATCCGGCGGTAAATCCGCATCTATTTTGTGTTGTTTAATAAACCATTTGTTTTCTCTTTTAATTAATGATTTTAGAAATGTTTTATTAATTTTTTCTAAGGGTGTAATCCATTCTGTTTTTACGATCGCACTCGCCAATGTATCGTTGATTGGTTTGACTTCACATTCTATGGCATCTAGTTTGGCGTATGAGCTCAATAATCCATCTGATACTGATATTTCTAGCATGTATTGAGAAAGAGATAAATCGTCACTTTTATCTATTAAGGTGAACGCCTTTTCAAAATTTTTAAAATCTATAGCATCATAATATGCGAGAAGGGCATTTTTTGGTGTTCTATGCGCATCACTATTAAGATAAATAGTGTGAATTGAAAAAAGGGTTATCGCCATTAAAACAAAACTCCAAACATGAGTGACATTCCATATGGTTTTAAAAAAACTTGGAGGTTGATTTTTAAAATTTAAATAAACTGCTGGTTGTGGTGTTTTTTGTTTCAAGGCGCGTATCAACTTCCTTGGAACATTGAGCAAAATGGCTATTAAAATGGTCAATAAAGGAATAATACCCCACATTACTTTTTGCCAAGTAGCAATATCATTCTTTGGCAGTATTGAAGACACAGGTGGGATATTAAGTCGTTCCCATACCATTATACCATTCTCTAATTGACGTAATCGTTGCCAACCACAGAAATATAATATAGGATCATAAAATTTATCATTCGAGAATATGTACTTCAAATTATACTTTTCTGGGACTGTCAAAAACTGCTGAAGAGATCCGATACCTTCAATTCCTTTAAATTTTGAATTTTCTAATCGTTCTATAGCCTTAGTAGTCAACTCGGGCAATTGTCTAGCCGAATGATAATTACCGTCTACAGTCATTGCTTTTGTTTGTGCAGAGAGCCATGCCATTTGATCTCCAAAACCTAAGGTTAAATATCGCCATTGATCATGTTCATCTTGATTGAGAAAGTTTACAATGGGTAGCATTTTAATAGGTTGAGGCTGTGAAGGCCTAAAATGACTGAGCGTTAGGGTAAAAACGGTCATAAACAAAAGAAGCATACCTAAAAAACTTCCAAATAATCGATAATAAATTTTTCCAAATTGATTCACAATTAAAACCTTTAGATCTCCTTCTATCATCCTAAAAACGAATTCTCCAAAAAGAGGCAAGGCCAATATAGAAGCCCAAAGTGTAAAGCGATCTAAAGTCAGTATATTAAAGGCATTTTCACCTAAAAAAAGTTTAGGAATTGGTGTAGTTCCTCCAGAACCTAACACAAATAATATAGTTATCGAGATTCCAAAAAATAAATATCTTTTACTAAAATAACGATAAAATATATAGGGTAACAATATCAGTAAGATACCCCATGGTATTAAAAAAAATACCAACCCAGAAGATGCGATTTCAATAAAATTATCTCTAGAGCCATGTGGTATCGGTACTTGAGTTATTGGATTATTCTTTGTATTAATCCAGTAAGGTAAAATACACACTATAATAATGACTAATGAGATTATTCCGAAACCAACAATTCTTTTAAACAACTTTTTAAAGGTTTCTAGAAATAATATAAAGGTTACTTTTTTATAAGATCCTACCTGCTCAGAAGAAGCATCCATAATGACCATTCCTATTAAAGGGAAAATAAAGAATACCATTCCAAAAATAGGAGTAACATGATGTGAACAAACGGTTACGGCAATTAGAGATAAGGAAGTAAAAAGATATTTTAGTTTTCCTTGTTTGAGCCATAGATAAACTTCAGGTAACGCATGCATTAGAATAGAGATTCCAATAATACTTGGCAGTTGGCCAAATAAGTGTAATGTTTCGGCAAAAGATGATGAGAAAACAGCTAAAACGGCTGCATAACCTGCTATCTTCCGACTTGAAGATATTAATAATGAAAATCTATAAACACCTGTTATGAATACAACTATCGCAATAATAGCAACAGAAAATAATCCAAATTTTAGTCCACCAATGAATGAGAAAAGAGCAATCACCTGATGCACCAGTGGCGGATAACTCATTACTGTGAATCCCGTATACCATTTAAAATTCCAAGGTTCAAACCAACTTTCAGTGTAGTGATCCGCAAAAAATAAATGAATCAATGCATCATACGTACTTTCCAATGTGAAAAATATTGAAGTTCCGTGAAACATCAAACCTATGAGTAATGCAGAAACTAAATATTTACTGGTTGATTGCTTCATCAAAAACTAAAAGTTGATTTCATTTCTTAAAGATACTATAAAGCTCAGTGAAGGTTATTGCGATTAATCGAAGCAACTATTTCATTCATCGTTAGAAATGGTCATTTGAACTCTTAGGTATACTAATATCGTGTTGTCGAAGTACTTTTTTCAAAAAATAGTGTCAGTTTTCGTTAAAATACCCAGAATATCTGTTTAGATGTACTTACTTGGTAAGTCTCGAGGTTTTATTGATTAACTCAAAAATAGGAACAAGATGATATAAGTAATGGAGGTTTTTACGCATATTAATTACGGTATAACCCTATAAATTGTCATTCAACAAGATAAAAGTATTGAAAGAAAATGGAAGAAATATAGCAAAGATTTATCTTCAAATTATTTCAAATAAAACCTCTTTTTCGTGCTTCCCCAATGATATCTTCATCATTTGCCTTCTCGAGTTCGAGGATATTTTTGATTTGGATTTTCCTTTTTTCTATAGCACTCAAAGAAAGGTTGATGTAGTTCACCAAATTTTTTGTTTTTACTCCTTTGGATAGATGATAAATAATTTTTCTGTTTATCTCGTCTAACAAAGTTTCACCAAAATTCATGGTTTGATTTCTAAAAAACTTAGTCACGGTATTGCTATAATATGGAGGATCATTAACAATCGTATTAAAAGCTATTAAGAATTCATCTGGCGTAAGATCATTTTTAATTAGTAAGCCGTCAGGATTTACAGTTTTCAAGATATTGTGAATTCTATGATTCTCATTAAACATTGTAAGGATTACCACTTTTAATTTAGGAAGTAATTTTTTCGCATAAACCGCAAGCCCTTCTCCAGAAATAATTTCTCCATCTGACGCTGCTGGTAACTTAATATCCGAAAACAACATGTCGTAAGGTTCTTTCTTGGCGGCAAGTTTTAATTTATCTATCGCTGTATCACAATCATGAGCTGTATCAATGATAAAATCATAATGACTAAAACTTTGAGAAGATAACATATTTTTATATGCTTCAACAATCATTGGATGATCATCAACAATCAATAATTTCAGGTTATTTTTCATAGGGAGAAACTTTATAAATGTTTTATAGCGACCCGATAAAGTTAGAAAAAATTATTTAATCAAAATTTTTGAGATAAAAATTTGAAGAATAAAATTACTTATTAGGAATAGTAATTTTTATAGAAGTACCTCTATTGAAATCTGAAATTATTTCGACAGATCCATCAAATTTTTCCGCACGAGATTTAATATTCTGTAATCCAATACCATTGGTTTTAGACAATTTATTAAATCCTACTCCATCATCTTTTATTTCTAGGATTAACTGATCGTTTTTAATACGAAATTCAACGAACACATTTTTCGCTTGCGCGTATTTATTAATGTTTTGAGTTGCTTCTTGTATGATTCGATATAAGTTCATTTTTAATTGTCCTTCTTTTTCTTTCCAAAGAATATTCTTATCATTTTTAAACTCAAAATTGAAATAGGTTATTGCACTTTGATCTAATAATAATGTTTCAATTAATGTTTCATATCCAATATTGGCATTTGCAATGTTTGATTCGTTATTCAACTCATGAGAAATATCTCTTATCTCTTCTTCGATTTCTTGAAGATCATTAATGTATTTTTCTCGTTTTTGTACAGCATCCGCATTAGAGTCTGCATTCAAATTACTCAAAATAAGTCTCGTCCCAAAAAGTTTTCCAAGTATACCGTCATGTAACTCTTCGGATATTCGTTTTTTCTCAATCTTACTTCCTTCATCGAGTTTATTTTGCTGTGCAATCATCAAATTATAAATATCTTCATTGGCCTTTTGTTGCTCTTTCTCCAGTAAAAGATTTTTATTTCTTACTCGCTGGGATCTTATAATGTACAACAAAACTCCAAACAAAATAGTCAAGATAGATACGATCAGTATCGATTCGTTTTGTCGACTCAACCTTTTATTTTTAACAATAAACTCATCAGTTTGAAATTGAATTCTTGCAAATTTATTGCGTATTGTTCTCTCCTGTTTCTTTAGACTATCGTTTATTAGTATATATTTATCTATATAATTCGCGCTGTTTTTAGCATCTAATTTTGACAATAGCAATAATGATGGAAATAGTTCTCGATAGTTTTGAGTTCTTTCTGATAACTCACTAACTTCTAGTGCATATTGCTTGGCTTTCGCAGAATCTTTAGTATGCACAAAATATTCTGCTAAATGCAATTTATTCATTGCAATACCCATATAGTCATTAATACTGTCTCTTATTCTTAAAGACTCATACAGCCGCTCCTCAGTATCGGAAAGGTCGTCTATTTTAAATTCGCTATATGCCAAGTTATCAATTAACGTAGCATAAAGCTTAATATTCGTGTTTTTTAAATCAATTGTTTTTAAGGCAAGACGATAATATTCAATGGCATTGTGGTAATCTCCTTTATTTTTGTAAACAACTCCAATATTATTTAGCGTATTTTCTTTGAATGTATTCTTTCTTTTAATTTGTTTTTGATATTCTAGCGCTATTTGATGATTTGAAATGGCGTCATCGTACTCTTCTAAATTATTAAAATTAATCGCTAAATTATTATAACAGCGATATAAAGATCCATATTCTTTTAGCGGTTTTAACTTGGATATAGCCCTAATTGTTGTTATTTCACTCCCAGTAAAATCTTTCACATCCGATTGCATAATTGCCATTTCAAGTAGCATTCGTCCTTCAAAATTATCATTCTTTAAACCTTGATACAATTTTTGAGCTCTAGAGTAAACATAATAAGCACTATCCTTAATTCCATTTCTAGAATAAAACCTGCCTAAATCCCATAAATTGGCCGCCAAATTTAATGAATCATTCAACTTTTGAGATAGCTCAGTTGATTCTTTATTGACGCGTCTAAAGTTTAATGAATCTCTTAGTACATAATACCTAAATGAAATTTTAAGTAAATATTTATTTCTTATCGAATCTATATCTTCTTCAAGAGTTAATCGATATGCTTCTTTTAAAAAATCTTTCCGAGTCGCGAGATCAAGGTTCGAATTTTTAGCATTACTTAAGCATATTTCAACACTATCTGTGCTATGCTGAATTGTAATATCGGCAACACAACTAGCATTAAAAAAAATGAGCTCAAAAATTAAATAAATATGTAGGAGTAAAAAATTCAATCATGTAAGTTTAGCGATTCCAAAGTTATAATATTTAAACAAAGAACCACCCGAAATAGGTAGTTCTTTGTTTAAAAGATAAATGATTTAATCGCCATCTGGCCTATCTTCTCCTTCGTTACCTTCCTCTCCCGTTTTCATATGAATCTCTTCGATTGTCTCATTTTGAGGGTCGTCAATTGTCACATCAGAGTCGCAGGCGTAAAAGCATAATGATACTAAAAGAATGGCACAGATATTTCGTAAATTTTTCATGTTTATTTGATTTAAGTGTTAATAAGTGAGTACTTGAAATTAATCTCTACATCGCTACTCGTCAATAGAATATAGAAGGAATGCATATATAAGTAGCGTACTAGAAAAACAACCTATTATGCTAAAAGTGAAGCTTCAATTTCAATTCAAACTTAAGACAGAAAAATACATCTAACTAACATATTTACAGTGTTTTAGTAGATGTACCGTATATATGAGTGGTTGTCATTAAAATGAGAGTCAATGGTATATGACAGCTTAATTTAAGGAACTAAGAGCACCTTTCGAAAGTGATTTTTCCAAATGGGTAACATTACTTTTATAAGACCTTGAAAATGGTATTACATACGAGCAATTTTTAATATTGCACTTCGATTTTCCAAAATGAATTCTAGAAACGTAGTCACTATTAATTATATAGCTATTATGAATTCTTATGAAGTTTTTTGGTAAAATTGATTCAAACGATTTTAATGTTTTGTAAGCACTTACCGTGCTATCATCATTCATAAAAAAGTCGGTGGCATTATTATCAGCCTTCAAAAAAAGTATTTCGTCTATTTCAATAAATCTAAAGTCTTTATAAGATCTTAAGCATAGTTTATTGAGTTCATTTAAATCTATTCTTTTATTGAGTTTTGCCACTGATTTTCGTAACTCAAATTCATTAATTGGATTTAACAGATAATCAAAAAAGTCATTTTTTAAGCAGTCATAAGCGTAGTTTTTTGTTGACGATATTGCAACGAACTTTGGTAATTCCATAACATATTTATTGAGTTCATTTACAAAATTAATAGCGTCAGAACATCCTTTGTCATCTTTACTGTCTACATTCACAAATACCACATCAGGTGCATGCTGTAAGATTAAATTCATCGATTCTTGAAAGCAAAAGGAAGTTCCAACACATATAAAATCAGAAAATATTTTGAACTTTTCTTTTAATTTATCCACTACAGACTTTTCACTATCGATAATTGTATATTTAAAATTCATAGCATTTAATTTAGGCTTCTAAATTAATGTGGTAAACTCACTAACACTTACGGTTATTACACCAAAAAATTGCGGTTTATTGACAAGTTTTGCAATATATTTCTAGTTAATTTTAACTATCGTAAAAGTTTAATTAAAATCGTTGCTAGGCATTTTTAAGAATCTATGAATAAGCTGTTATTACTCCTTTATTTCTTATCCTTTTCTTGCTTTTCTCAAATGACTAAAAAAGAGGAACTAGCAACTCTAATTACATTTAACTACTTACATAATCAAGCAGAAACACTCAAATATATTTCGTCAAACTATCCTGAGCAAAGCGATGCATGTAAACTTGTAGAATTAAAGTTTGCCAAAAAATATGGAATTGCTCAAAAAGACATTCAACTAAAAGTCAAGAAAATCTATGGAGATAACTTTGAAAAATATCTCTCAGATATAAATAACAACCTACAGTCTTATTTCAATTCTAATAAAATGACCCTTAAAGAGTCAGTTAATTATATACAAAGAGTAAAACACAGAGCAAATGGTTTTATTGAATCACCTGTCCATGAGACTTTAATAAAACATCAACAAATGGGGCTAGCGACTCTCAGCTCTACTATTCTCTATCAAGTAGAAAACTACACACAAAACGACAAAATTAAGTTTAGTATCAACATCCCGAGTAACTGGAAGGAAATTGAAGGCTCCTCGCCGTCCATTTTAAAAATGTTCAGAAATAATGAAGGTTTAGGAGAGCAAATAATAGCTATTCATAAATTTGAAAATACACATTCCGTTTCTTCCTTTTCAGATAAAACAATATTGAATTCTATTCCGAAAAATAGTTTTAATGTTGTGATGAAAAAGAAAGTAATAAATAATGAATTAATAGATGTTGTTTCGTATGAAGAGATAAACCTATCCCGTAGTTCTAATCAGAGAAGAATAACATCGAGATATCTTATGATAAGAGAGAACGCTATTATATTAATTGACCATGCTGTATATGGTGAAAAAAATGAAAATTTACACATCGTATCGAACGAATTTACCCCCTCAATTGAATCAATATTAACATCGGTAAAAATATCTAAACCTTTACAAAAGAAAAATATGATTGCCACAGTAATACAGCATTAACATTAATTACCTTCATACCTAATGATCTTAAACTTTCCTCACGTATTTATTTGTATATCATACAACGAATCGTTAGGTGGAGGTAACCTAAACTATTAGATAATTTTCATAGCAATTATAATTATTTTTTAGTGCATAAAAGAGACCTCTCCAAGTCTCTTTTATGTTTTTTAACTTGTCATAAACAACAACATTATACAATAACTAGAACGTATTTTAATCGAGCGGTTTTGCCGTAATAAATACGAGGTTTCCCATCCCTCTATTTATAAAACACATGGTTAACTTTAGAATAATATTAATCTAAATGCTATTTGTTTATGAAAAAAATTATTACACTTAAAAATCTATTAACCCTTATTTTATCGATCGGATTAATAGCAATTTCAAATGCTCAACTTCAAAATACGAATTGGTATTTCGGCAATCAAGCTGCCTTGAACTTTAATGACGGAACCTTACCGCCAACTGTTTTAACCAACAGTGCGATAATAGCGAATGGAAGCTCAGCATCGGTCAGTGATGCTTCTGGGAACCTTCTTTTTTATACAAATGGTTCTGATGTATGGAACAGTAATAATCAAATTATGCCAAATGGTTTTGGTCTATTTTGTGATACTTCAATGAGTCAATCTGTAATTATCGTTCCAAACCCGTCAAATAACGACGAGTATTATATTATCACAAATCGTGGTAATACCATGGGACAAACCGGTCTCTATTACACTATAGTAAGTATGGTTGCTGATGGTGGACTTGGCGACGTAGATAAAACACGAAAAAATGTTTTATTTATGGAAGAGAATGCTAGCGAGAAATTAACAGTAATCAAAAATCCTGAGGAAGATTCATATTGGCTTGTTTCATTTGCCACGAGTGACGATGTTCTAAAATATGACACTCTTTATTCATTCAAAATAAACACTTCGGGAATTAACCTTATTGCAGAATCTCTTTTCTCATTTAATACGCAAGATAACATTAATACTGGTGGTCAAATGAAATTTTCATCAGATGGAAAAGTTCTTGCTTTGGTGCACAATACCTTCTTAAACAATGGAGAATCGAATGTAGTTACTGGTCTCTTCACATTTAGTTTCGATAGTGTCAGTGGCTTATTTTCTTCGAAAAATTCTTCTTTCCTATTAGGAGATTATTTATACGGTAACGGAGTAGAATTTTCTCCGAATAGTAATTTATTATATTTCTCTAGTGTAAATTCTTTTGGGAATTCCTTACAACAGATTGATTTCAAAAACGTCGGAATGGGAAGTTTTTTAAATACTTTATACAGTGGACCTAATACAATCTTCGGTCTTCAACTTGGTATTGATAATAAAATATATAGTGTCAGTTCTACTGGTTTTTTGGGTACGATTGACGATCCGGATATAAAAGGTACTAGTTCTAATTTTGTAGATCAAAATATTGATTTGAATCCTGCAAATGCCATAAAACAACTACCTCAAACTGTTCCTCCCGTTTTTGCATCTACCATGAAGCTATTAAAGGTTTATAATACATCATATGCAAATGATACTATCACAAAAATAAAAGCCACAAATTCAGGAGTTACTGTATTCGGAATTATTGGTGCTGATAATGAAGATAATCTTCCAGGGCTAGGCGATGGTTTTATTGCTGAATATAGCAGTACAAATGATGTTTTAAGCTCTCAGATGCAGCAAATACCATATGCAACTCCTATTAATATAGAAGAAAATGTTTTTGCTTGGGATACACTCATGGTTGCAAGTACAGACCTCAATGGAAACCCTAATAAAAGTTTTAAACTAAGCAAATATAATAGTAACAATGCACTTGATTTTGAAATTACAACTGTTAATATTAATGAAACTTTAATTGAGGACGCGACCAGCGAACAAACGCTGCTTTTATTTCCTACTTCTTCATATCAAGACTTTTCTATTGTAGGAAGTACTGGTAGAACTTGGACAAAAAGTGCAACTCAGAATTTCGCACAAGATAGCACGGTTTTCAATAAAACGTATAATCTTGCTCGATTTGATAACTCGGGAACGCTCATAAATGTTATTGAATTATTAAATTATAAATGGGCTAGAAATACGACTGGTGGTACCGATCTTGTCACATTTCCTGCAAAAATAGTTGGTGACGCAAACAAACTTTACTTTACAGTTACTTCTAGAGACGAAGGCCTCTTTACAGAAAAAGCCACCATAAATTTAAATGACGGTCAATCTCACAAAAATGGAGAATGGTTGATTTCCTATGATACTAGAGATAATTCTTATACTCAAGCAAAATTGATAGGTCAAAATGGTTCGGTCATCCCAACTGAACTCATATATAATCAGTCAACATTATTCAAGAAACGTAAAAACGATATCTATAAATTAGATGCTAACTTGAATGAAACGGATAGTTTGTCTTTCACTAAATTAGAAATATTTGAGACAAACCCTGATGATGGTTCAATGCTTGTGAGAGGTGGTAACAATCGAACTATTAAGAAGATTGACATCAACCTAAATGAGGTTTGGTCTAAGACCTTAGGCAAGAAATTCATCATTGAACATGCTTCAGAAGCCGCAAACGGTTCGGTTTATATTAGCGGATCTTATATTGAAGATGCTCAATTTGATAATCCAGAAACTATAAACTTAGCTCATAATACAGGCACCGATGTTTTCATTGCGCTACTTGACGGATTACCACTTGACGTGCCTGAAATGAAAGTCGCTACGTATAGTGAAGAAGCCGATGCCATTCAAGGAATTTCAGAATCGACAAATGTTGAGAAAGAATATATCGCTTATCCGAATCCTTTCGAAAATAATCTATCCATTACTCCAAATTTAAAATCGAGTTTTATGGTTCAAGTTTTTGACCAAAATGGGAGGTTAGTTTATAAAAAAGATTTAAAGAAAGAAAGTAATGAGAATCATTCAATAAATACATCAAGATTTACATCAGGCATGTATTACGTGAAGATTACAGATGAAAATTCTAAAATCATCTACAAAAACATTTTAAAGCTATAACTACGATTTTATTTTGACTAAAAAGAGGCCATTATAGGCCTCTTTTTAGTTTATTTATACGTTTGAATTAACTTAATTCTTCATCATAATAGTGCGTAGCATCCTGCAGTAGAATTGACAGCATCTCTTTTTCTTCAGCAATACGTGAATCATCCCAGTCGAGATATTCAACCATATCACTAATAACTAAGTCTTTAAATTTCGTTACACTAGCAATATTAAAATAAAGACGACCTGTACGACGTACAAAGAAATCTGCTAAACTATTTGTCATTTCGTGATGTACACAATACCATAACTCAGCGCGTATTAATCTTTCTTCCATTGTTTCATTGGCGAAAAAATCAGCCTTATTCAACACTATATCGGCTTGCTTTCCATAGGTAGTCGTTAAATACCAAGCATCATATGTATCAGTAACACCTGCAACCTTTAGCCTATTTTCAAGCTCTTTTTGATAGGCACTAACTTCTTTTACTGTTTGCATCGGTTGCGAAGTCAATGCTATTTTTTCGGTATCTGTCTTCTTAAATTTTGATCTACGTTTAGCGCTCATTGATTTTAGCACTACCTCAATTACTCGATGCGCCATTTTCCGGTATCCTGTCAATTTTCCTCCAGCAATGGAAATCAGTCCACTTTCAGAAACAAAAGTCTCATCCTTTCGGGACAATTCTGAGGGATCCTTTTTATCTTCATGAATTAGGGGCCTTAAACCTGCCCAATTAGATTCCACATCATTTATAGTCGCCTTTACCGTCGGAAAAGTTTTGTTGACCGCGTCTAATAAATAATTCACATCATCTTTTGTGGCTACTACTCTATCTAGATTACCTTTATAATTCGTATCTGTTGTACCTACATAAGTGACTCGTCCTCTGGGAATAGCGAATATCATACGGCCATCGTCAACATCAAAATAAACAGATTGTTTTATGGGTAATTTTTCAGCAGGAAATACGATATGAACACCCTTCGTTAAATGCAATCTTTTATGATTCATAGACGCATCTTTCGTGCGCAATAAGTCTACCCAAGGCCCAGCGGCAGATACAAAGTTTCTCGCTGTTATATTTACTTTTATTCCAGTATTATGATCAACACAATTCACACTCTGAATCTTTCGTTCAGTATTATATACGAACTCCTCCATCTCACAATAGTTGATGACCGTTGCGCCAAATTCTGTAGCTTTTTTCAAAAGTTCAATTGTTAAACGGGCGTCATCTGTGCGATACTCAGCATAATAACCTCCACCAAGCAACGAAGTCTCATCTAACAAGGGCTCTTTGAGGATTGTCTCTTTTGTATCTAACATTTTTCTGCGGTCATCACCTTCAACATTAGCCAAAATATCATATACTTTTAGACCAATTGAAGTTAACATTTTACCATAGTTACCTCCCTCAATTAATGGCAACAGCATTTTCTCCGGAACCACTAAATGCGGTGCTAATTTGTGTACGATGGCTCTTTCAGTTCCCGATTCTTTTACCAAACCAATCTCCATCTGCTTTAAGTAACGCAAGCCTCCGTGAATTAATTTTGTAGATTTATTGCTAGTACCAGAGGCAAAGTCATTCTTTTCTACCAAACACGTTTTTAAGCCTCTCGAGGCTGCATCTAATGCAATACCAGCTCCTGTAACACCTCCACCAATAATTATTAAATCATATTTAGTTGAGGCTAACTTATTCAATTGTTTTTCTCTATCCAGAATCGAAAAACGCTGTGCCCGTTCTTTTTTCTTTGATGTCGACGTTTTTGTTCTATCGATTGCCTTTAACCATCCTTTATACTTCTGCTTTCGCATTTTTCGATCCATTTTTGGTTCAAAAATGGTATCTACCTCTCTAACGGCATCAATATCTTCTTTGGTCCAAACTCCTGCTTTTATACCGGCCAGTAGAGCAGCCCCTAAGGCTGTTACTTCGAGCATTTTTGGTCTATCAACATCAACATTGAGGATGTCAGATTGAAATTGCATGAGGTAATTATTAGCAGAAGCACCTCCATCAACTTTTAAAGTAATCATTTGTTTGCCACTATCTTCAATCATAGCGTCTAATACATCTTTCGTTTGATATGCCAGTGCTTCTATGGTCGCTTTTATGATATGCTTCTTACCACTATCTAAGGTTAATCCATATATCGCACCCTTTGCATTTGCATCCCAGTAAGGTGCCCCCAATCCGGCAAAAGCTGGTACCACATACAGATCTTTCAAAGGCGGAATTTCATTACAAATAGCCTCGGTTTCGGATGCTTTGTTAATCAATTGCATCTGATCACGTAACCATTGTATGGATGCTCCTCCTACAAAAACACTCCCCTCAAGTGCATATTTTATGTTTTCATTATCTAAACTACATGTCAATGTGGTTAAGAGTCCGTTTTTAGAGACCACATGTTTTTTACCTGTGTTTAGTAATAAAAAACAACCCGTACCGTAGGTGTTTTTCGCCATTCCTGCTTTATGGCCGCCTTGTCCAAATAGTGATGCTTGTTGATCACCAGCTACGCCATAAATTGGAATTTGTTTCTTTTGATACGTTACAAAACCAAAATCTGAAGAAGAGTTTTGTACTTTAGGCATCATAGATCTAGGAATACCCATGGTTTGTAGCATCTTATCATCCCAACAGAGATCTTTGATATTATACAACATCGTACGCGATGCATTTGTATGATCGGTTACGTGCTTTTCTCCATTCGTAAATTTATAGATAAGCCAACTATCTATAGTACCAAATAATAATTGCCCTTTAGCCGCTTTCGCTCTTGCCCCATCTACATGATCTAACATCCATTTAAGTTTAGTTCCTGAGAAGTAAGAGTCGATAACTAAACCCGTATACTCTCGAACATAATCTTCTAATCCTTGCGATTTTAGCTCATCACAGATAGCGGTAGTACGTTTATCCAACCATACAATCGCTTTATGGATGGGTTCACCCGTTTCTTTATCCCAGACAACAGTGGTTTCTCTTTGATTGGTAATCCCAATGGCCGCCACATCATTTGCCGAAATTTTCGCATCCTTCATGACGTTTTCAAATGCTTCCTTTTGGTCATTGAAAATTTCATTAGCATCATGTTCAACCCAACCCGATTTTGGGTAATGCTGTGTCAGTTCCTTTTGAGAAACTGCTACAATTTCTCCTTTTAAATTGAATACAATTGCACGTGTACTGGTAGTTCCTTGATCAAAGGCAATAACATATTTTCGACTCATGAATGGTACAACGGTTTAAAAAATGAAATAAGTACTTAAAACGAGTATGGTAATCACAATTCCAATTATCTTGGCATATTTCCAAGGTGTGGTATCTATCTCTTCGGTTACCACAGGAACATACACATCTTTCTTAGGATATAGCTTTCCAATCACCAACATAATTATAATATTTACCACAAATAAAATTCCCATAATATGCAAGAAATGTGGATATGCTTCGGCCTCAATGAGACTAATTCTATCTAAATGCGCAGGAATATCCGTCACCCCTATTTCACTAAAATAGCTAGCTTTTTCTTCTTTATCGAGAGTTTTCAAAAATGAAGATCCTTTAATCCCCGCTTTTTCTAAGGCGCTTTCAACAAAGTAAGGGTTTAAGATTAGTAGGCTAATCAAGTACATGATTACACCTCCGATTAGCGCAATCTTTGCTCCTAAAGCTGGCACTCGTTTAGAAAGAATACCAATAACAACAACTGCCAATATTGGTACACTTAAGCTCCCTAATGCTTGTTGGATATATGAGAATAATCCATCTGGCGCATTGGCGATAAACGGCGCAATGCTCATAGAAATAATCGCAAGAAATAGACCGAAAATTTTCCCTGCTTTTACCGTTTGTTTTTCACCGGCATCCTTCTTGAAATATTCTTTGTATAAATCAAAACCAAACAGGGTTGCACTACTATTTAATAAACTATTAAAAGAACTCAATACAGCACCAAATAGCACCGCTGCAAAGAAACCTGTGAATTCTGGTCTCAACACTTTACGGACTAAAGCAGGATATGCTTGATCGGCATTTTCTAAGCTTCCGTCAAATATATGCCATGCAATGATCCCTGGCAACACAACAATAACGGGTATTAAAAACTTCACAAAAGCAGCTAACATCATTCCTTTTTGCCCATCTCTTAAACTCTTAGCTCCAAAAACACGTTGTAAAATTGCTTGATTAGTACCCCAATAATACATTTGTGCGATCATCATTCCTGTAAATATCGTACCAAAAGGAATTGATGAGGTAACATCTCCTTTTACATTGAATTTTTCTGAATTGTTATTCCAAAGTGTACTTAAGCCATCACTTATACTCCCATCACCAATCATCATTAAACCAAAAATTGGAATTAACAACCCGCCAATCAATAAACCTATGGCATTAATTAAATCGGAAACAGCAACAGCTTTTAACCCTCCAAAGATGGCATAGACAATACCAATCGCTCCTATACTCCAAACACATAACCAAATAACAGCCGATTCAGACATGCCCAAGAGTGTGGGCAAATCAAACATAGTACTAAAGGCTAGAGACCCTGAATATAGAATCGTAGGTAATAAGACAATACCAAATGCTATTAAAAACAGGATCGAAAGAATTGTTTTGGTTTGAACATCAAATCTACCTTGTATGAATTCTGGTATGGTGGTTATACCCGAACGCATGTACTTAGGTAACAACAAAATCGCTGTTAATACCATGGCAATAGCCGCTAATGTTTCCCAAGCCATTACCAAAACACCTTCTGTAAAAGATTGACCATTCAAGCCGACAATTTGTTCGGCTGAAAGATTCGTAAGTAAGAGAGAACCTGCAATAGTAATCGCTCCAAGGCTTCTTCCGCCAAGGTAATAACCATCAGCTGTACTTTCATCGGTTCCTCTAGTTTTATACCACGCTACAAAACCTACTAATAAGGTGAAACCGACGAATGAAATGATAGATACTGAATCCATAAATTGTTAAATTTGAGTTAGTTGTACAATTCCACAAGCAGGCACTTCAATTTCAACTAACCCACTTAAGGTCAATTCATTTTGGCTCGTAAGATTGCCTTTACAATCATATATTTCACATTGATATAAGCCCATATTTTTAGCCACTTTTATAATCATACTAGTGGCTAATTGAGCATTTAAAATATCAATATTTTTATGTGCTTGTTCCAAATGTACTATATATTCATCATACAATCCAATTATAAGGGTATCATTTTTAGAGACTTGCTGAATAGGATAATTTGCTAATGGTTTACTTGGAATAAACTCACCATCAGTTAAAACGTCGTTGCGTTGGTTCCAATACGATGTATAGAAAGACACCATTTCTAGGTGATCTTTAGGCAGTTCTTTTAGTTTTACCGAAATTTGAGGTACTCCAAATAAGGTATTGACCATTTGCAATGCCGCAACTTCTAATTTCTCATTTTTATGCCAAGTGATCATATCAGAATGTACAGCAGTATCACCTGCCAACATTGTAATATCTGCAATTCTAACTCTATTCATCGTGGCGTCGCCCGGACAATCGAAAGCACGAAACATATTCCCATATTTTCTCATTGCCGGACCCGTGTACTTTTGTCTAAATTCAATAAAAACTTCTGGATTTATTGCGCGTAGGGTATCAATAATATCGGTCATCAAACGATCTACCGCTTCATTTATAGAAATATAATCTCTCCCATCAGTTCTAGAAACTATTGTATCTGGATACAGTTTAAAATCATCGATAAAGTCTAATTTAAAACCGTCTAATTTCCATTCTAATAAGGCTTTTTTATAAATTGTTATCAGATAGGCCCGTACCTCAGGAAATCTTGGATCAAAAACAGGTGCCCAGCGATGATTTTCTGTTAAGAATTTACCCTTAAATCTTCGAAAGGCTTTTGATTTTTTTCCGCAAAAAGGTACAGCATACCAAAAACCTACTTTCATACCTATATTATGAATTGAACTCACAAATTCTCTTGGATTTGTTAGCCTTTCTGGCGTCCAATCACCGGTATAATCATACCCTCTATTCGAATCATTTGTTTGCCAACCATCATCAATAATAATGGATTCATATCCGAGTTTTTTAGCTATTCTACATTCTTCGATAAGCTCATTCGCATCTAGCTCTTGATGAAACTGATACCAGGTAGAATACAAAGGTGTTTTCGCGATTTTGGGTACATAAGCGGGTTTTAAACTGGTAAAACCTGCCCACCATAGTGCCGTTTCTTTTAAAGCAGATGAGAAGTGTTTTTTTCCTGTATCTATTCTTAGTTGAACATTATATTCTTTTATTTTAGGTCTTTTCTCAGTAAAAAAAGTAATGTGGCAGTAATAACAATCATCTTCTTCTCTTATTCGAGCATTTAGTTCAAGTTTTTCGATTACGTCGGAGCAGGCAAAGCTCAACACGTTTTCGTCATTATTACCGAAAAGCGCAATCACAGGTGCATCTATTGAAATTCTAGACTCGATATGATCTAGCTCCCAATCGGCCTGAATTCGTTTAGAAAAATCACTTGTTGGTTTCCAAACACCTTTGACATTGTAAGCAGGAATCTTCCATTGTAAAGTAATAGGTTCCACATCTATATATTCATTTGCAGTTAACTTAAAATTGTAAATTTTGATCTCATTTTCATCATGAATCTTTGTTAAAGAAGCATCCATTTTGGCAGGTACGCCTGTAATTAATATTTCATTCAACTGCTGTACTATTTTAGTATCTATCATCATCTTAATTTTTATTGATGCTAAACATCATTACCTTATCATTATTTTGGCTTACAAGCACTTTATTATTGTTATTTCGGGTTCTTATTTCAATTATATGATGTGATTGACCAGGTACGTAAAATCCAGATTCTTTGCTCGTTATCGCCTTAAAACCTTGATCACTTCCCTTTAAATAAATACCCATAAGCGCATCATATTTTCCATAGTTTGTTTCTGCAGTAAAATCATTACCAACTAACAATACATCCAGAAACCCATCATTATTAATATCTTTCACTAGCATATCATTAATTGGAGCAACTTGACATTCGTCGGGTAATGCAACAACTTTAAAGGTACCATTTCCAATATTTTCTATGTAGCTGCTTGCAAATGTATCGGCCCTCAATGTACTCTTCTCTAAGTCTGTAATTTTTAATAAATTTTTAAAATTTGCCTTGGAAAAAGACGCATATGTCACATAGGTATCTTTCAATTTTACCAATTGTTTCATAATATCATCACGTGTATGCACAGGCAATAGCTCATAACCGTTTTTAGTCTTAAAATATTGAGCAAGAACCGGGTCTATACTTCCGTTGTTATCAAAATCTTTGTTATAAATATATACTGGTTTCCCTTCTTTTGGTAAAACAAAACCATTCAATCCTTGATTACCTACAATAAAATCAATATCTCCATCATTGTCAAAATCTCCCGCCTCAATTGAATTCCACCAACCTGAAACTTTTATATCCTCGTTACTTTCATTCATCCAACGAGCATCCATTTTTTCTAATTTACCTCTATTGTTCTTAAAAATCGTGATAGGCATCCATTCACCAACTATGATGAGATCATCCCAATCATCACCATCAATATCTTTCCAAAGAGCATCAGTAATCATACCTGATCTTAGTAATTGGTCATTTTCAAGTGCTTCAAACCTACCAGAATTATTTCGTAATAATTGACTATTTGGAGCCGTTGGGTATTTGCCTTTTACTATTCTACTGCCAACGAAAAAATCAATGTCTCCATCTTTGTCAAAATCGTTAGGTTTGATACAAGCAGTCGTTTCGAAAACTTTTGGAAGAGCATCTGCGGCTATAGTGAATCTACCAGTACCATCGTTTAAATAGAGTTGATCTTGATAAATAGACGAAGCCAATTTGAATTCTGTGCCTCCGTTCGCTATATAAAGATCTAAATCATTATCATTATCGATATCGACAAAAACAGCGTCAGTATTTTCGGGAGCACTTTCTAACTTTTGCATGACCTTATACACCCCTTCTTCATCTTGACTTAAAATTAACGCAGGCGCATCTTTACTTCCTCCAAAAAATAGTTCATCACCAGGCTCTCCATCTACATTTGCCGCAGTAACACAGGGTCCAAATTTGTTGTACTGACGCATTAACAAATGCTGAAATACATAATCATGACCACCATTCTCTTGGTGTGTTAATGCTATGGTTGTAGTATCTACATTGAATATTTTCGTAGGTAAAATAATGTCACTTCTTTCTAAACGCTCTATCAATTTACTATCAACAATTAGATGTTGATTTACCTCAACATTATAAAGCTTGGATACACTAGTGTTAGGCCAACTAACTTCCAAAGAATCTATTCGATCAGATTCCAGTCCGAAATGCAAAATAGGTTCTACAGATGATAAATAACCCCTTACGACCGATTGATATTGCTGCTGCTGTCGACCACCTTCCCAAAGTGTGACTTTAGCACCAATAGCCCTGCTGTTTTGTTGCCCTCCTTTTAGTTGAATTCTTACATAGTTCGCTCTTTTAACACGCTCTGTTTGATTTTCGATAATCGATGCTTCATCGTTAATATTATTTACAACAATATCTAAATCACCATCATTATCTAAATCTGCGAAGACAGCTCCATTTGAAAATGATTTTTTTTCTGATATCCAACTATCCGATACATCTTCAAAATAGGAACGCTCGGTATTTTTGTAAAAGAAATTGCTCAACTTAACACCGCTTACTTTTTGAAGATTTTTCTTCACTGATGCTTTACGTGTCTCATCGGTACCAAAAATGCTATTATTGTTTGAATAACTTACAAAATCTAAATCTGTGATATCTTTTACATATCCATTTGTTATATAAATATCTTTGTTCCCATCATTATCAAAATCGGCTATCAAAGGAGCCCAACTCCAATCAGTACTAGCAATGCCAGACATATAACCTACTTCACTTGTCTTTAGAGGTTGCGAATCAATAAAACCATTATTCAATTGAAGTGTATTTCGGATATATTGTGAGGCATAGTTGTTTCTTTGTGATAACAAGTATTTATCATAATTTGTAGTTCCTAACATTGATTTTTGGCGTGTATAATCTTGAGGAAGCATATCTAACACCAGTACATCGGGTAGGGCATCGTTGTTTATATCGGCAACGTCGACCCCCATCGCATTAAAAGATTGATGCGGCATCCATTGCTGACTCATTTCTTTAAACCCATTATGCGTCTTTAATATAGTGTCTATGCCTTGATTTATATACAAAAGATCATCCGTAATAAAATCATTAGAAATATATAAATCTGGCAAACCATCACGGTTAAAATCGTTTAACGCGATACCTAATCCAAACCCACGATGTGTAATGCCTAGATCTATAGACACGTCTGTAAATTTGGGGTGATTAACACCTTCAACAACATCATTTCTCAACAAAACGTCTTGAATATGATTCGGTTGATATTTTTTTGGAATTAATGCATTCTTAGATCGTGTACTTTCTCCATTATGAACGATATATGCGTCTAGATCTCCGTCAAGATCATAGTCAAAAAAAAGTGTTTGCTGAGCGTATAAGCCATCATCTAAATTATAGGCAGCAGCACGTTCTTCAAACTGAGGAATACCTTTGCCATTCACTCCTTTATTTATAAAAAGTAAATTGTTACAATTATTATTATTGCAGTTGAATCCACCAACACTTAAGTAAATATCTTCGAGTTGGTCATTATTTATATCTACTACCGAAACTCCCGTGACCCATACATTTGTTTCAAAGTTTGACTTTTCACTTATGTCTTCAAATGTTAAATCTCCTTTGTTTAGATAAATTTTTGACGAAACTTGATTACCGGTAAACACCATGTCTTGTAATCCATCATTATTAAAATCACCAATTCCTACACCTCCACCATTATAAGAATATTGAAATTCTATTACATTAATAGAATCGTTTTCGATAATAGTGTTAGAAAAGGTAATTCCCGAATCTTTTGAATCGACATATTTAAAAAGTGTATTTTGCTTCTTAGCACAAGAAGCAAACAAAAGAATACACAAAATATATAGGGTACATAGTTTTGACATTATCTGATCGAAAGAAATTGAAAAAACCAAGTAGTCTTTTACGACTACTTGGCTCCTAATTTAAACATATGAAAACAAAGTTAACTCAAATTAATAACCAGGGTTTTGCTGCAAATTAGAATTTGCATCGATTTCTGGTTGTGGTATCCAAACGAGCTCATGTTTACCTGATACAAAAACACCTCCATTACTTAATGACTTAGGATGTGTTCCATGCAACGATGTCGCACCTAAATAGTCATCTGCCAGTCCCCATCTTACGAGATCAAAAAATCTATGTGATTCTCCTACTAATTCTAAGGTACGTTCTTCTATAATAGCGGTTCTCATTTGATCTTGAGACAAACCACTGTAGGTACTTATTCCGGCTCTTGTTCTTACTAAATTTATATTTCCTTCAGCTTCTCCCGTTTTGCCTTGCTCATTTTGCGCTTCTGCCAACATTAACAATACATCAGAATATCTAATTAATCTCCAATTATTGCCAGTATCAATACCACTAGCAGGGACATCTGCTCTTACACCATTATCCATTCCTGAATATTTCTTTGTAAAAATTGGCTCTACTCCTTCGGCGCCAGCAACACTAATCTCTCCTGCAAAATCTGTCAAAAAAGGAACACCACCATAACCTGTAGCTCCAGGGTAGTCATAAGCAATACTTTCGTTACGTCTTACCACATCTCCATTGGCTTCAAATAAGTCTTTTACCCATGGATTCATATAATGTCCTTGATCTAATGAATGTTCTGGTGGTGAATAATCGATCACATAATTAGCTAAGGTCCCAGAACCCGAAACATCTACTCCCCATACCCAGTTTTCTGGATCGCCTTTGTATTGGATTTCGAATACTGATTCTACATTATTCTCATTATTAATTCCAAAATTATCACCGTATTGCGCTGCGGGAAGCAATGAATATCCCATAGTTGTTACTGCTTTAAAATCTGTCTCTGCGTCGGCCCAATTTTTTAAGTACAAATGCGTTTTACCTCTAAAGGCTGTAGCAGAACCTTTTGTAGGTCTTCCTAAATCACCACTACTCCATGAAGAAGGTAACCTATTTGCGGCTTCTGTAAAATCGGCAATTGATTGTGCCCAAAGCTCGCTTTGCGTCGATGCAGCGGGAAATAAATCATCTGGAGCTGATTCTAAAACCAACGGAGTATTTCCGTAGAGCGCGGCTAAGTACCAATAAGCAAATCCTCTACAGAAATAAGCTTGTCCTAAAAACCCATCTCTTTCAGTCTGGTTAGAAACATTGGTTTCATTTACATTTTCTAATATTAAATTAGCTCTCAGTATTACTTTATATAATTCTTGATATGGTTCTAAAGCCCATCTAGCTGTTCCCGGGCCACCTTGAAAAGTAGACATCGCGGTATTTGTATCGAATGGGCGAATATTGAATTCATCTGAACGTAAAATAGCTCCTGTATGTACAATTCGTCCCCAAAAGAATGTATTGGCAATTGGATGAAACATACCATTCACAGCCAATTTAGCATCATCGGCATCTTGCCAAAATGATTCTGAACCAATCGAATTTGGATTTACTTGGTTCAGAAAACCTTCACTGCAACTTACCGTAAAAAGCAATAAGACTGCAACTAAATAGTTTGTAATTTTTAAATTAGTTTTCATAATCTTCATTAAATTAATTTTTATTAAAAGCCCAATTGTAATCCTACAGTAAATGTTCTGGCATTAGGATATGCCCTTGCATCTATACCACGACCCAATATTGGATTTAAGCCGCGAGGCGAACGTCCACCAGATGTAGAAGCTACATCAGGATCATAACCTGAATAATCTGTTATAACGAAGAGGTTCTGAGCATTTAAATATACTCGAGCTGAACCAATCCAATCAACAGCTAATTTTTCATTAAAAGTATAACCAATCTCAACAGTTTTTAATCTTAAATAAGAACCATCTTCTACGAAATAAGTCGATGCTGCTCTATTACCACCTGCATCACTCGTAGTTGCTCTAGGCACATCAGTTATTGTATTTGTTGGAGTCCAAGCTCTTAGCACATCCACTAACTTATTGTCGTCAGACCAAAAAGTATTAAAAAACTTATTCTGATTCCAAATTTCATTCCCTTGAACCCCTTGGAAAAATAAGCTGAAATCTAAGTTCTTATAATTTCCGGCGAAGTTAATACCATACGTAAAGTCTGGTGTTGGATCTCCAATAACCGACTGGTCATCTACCGTTACCATGCCATCTCCATTAATATCGGCTCTTTGAAAATCTCCTGGTTGTACTAAAGATCTTCTTACAGGATCATTCACTGTATTTGGATCATTATCTATAGATGCCTGATCGGGATAGACTCCTAAGATAGTGTATCCGAAAAATACTCCGAGAGGCTGTCCTTCGATAAAGCGATTCACTGTTCTACCATCCTCATCTACTCCTGGGCCAATAATAGGATTTGGTAACGATGTTAATTCATTCTTAACTGTTGCCAAATTCAACCCTATACTATAATTAAAGTTTTCGCTCGGAGAATCGGTATAATTCAAACCTAGCTCAAATCCTCTATTATTTATGTTACCTGCATTTTGGATAACTGGTAAACTAGTACCGCTCGAAGAAGGAATACTTACCGCTACCAATACATCTTCTACATCTTTGTTAAAATAGTCGGCAGTCAATGATAACTTATTGTTTAGCAAGGTAGCATCGATACCAACATTCAGCGTTTTAGAAACTTCCCATTTAATGTCTTCATCTACTAATTGTGTTAAGGCATATCCGAAGGCGAAATCTTGTTGTTCACCAAAGGCCGTATTAGAGGTTAGTCCGAATACTGATTGATATGCATAATCGGAAATATTCTGAGACCCTAGTTCACCATATCCAGCTCTTATTTTAAGTGTATTCACTACCCCATCTTCATTCCAAAAATCTTCATTACTTACTCTCCAACCTACGGACAATGATGGGAAATATCCCACACGATTTCCATCTCTAAATTTAGAAGATGCGTCACGACGCATAGACGCTGTTAGTAAATATTTATCATCATATTTATAATTAATATTTCCGAAATAAGATAATAATCCACTTATCGTACGCTGTCCACCTGTAGCAACTACGTTTGAAGCATCAGCCGCTCCCACATTTCTTATATCATTCGAAGGCAATCCATTAACTGTCGTCGATAATGCATTACCATCAATATCTTGTCTTGAAACACCTATTAAAGCTTGAATGTTATTCTTACCAAAAGATTTTTTATACGTTAAGGTTCCATCCATAATGGTTGAGATGGTTTCAGAACGTGTTTCTGTGAGATCGTTTAACTCGTTTAAATTATTTAGCGCATCAGAATTACTCATAAAATAAGTAGGTCGAAATAATGAATAGTATTGATTCACATAATCAATTCCAACATTAACCTTCCCTGTCAGGCCTTCTATAATTTCATAACTCGCGCTCAAACTACCTAAAACATTTCGAGAAGTTAATAAGTTATCCTCTAATGTGGCCAAAGCATATTTATTGATACCTCCAAAATTATGAACACTAAATTCAGGGGCCTCAAAACCACCTTCATTTTCGGGTACATTAAACCTTAATATGGGCGCTGTAGAACCTTCAAAACCAAACCAATCATTTGTTTGCAATTTAGTTTGTGCTAATGATAAAGATTCTTCTATTTTCACTTTACCAATATTAAATTTACTATTTAAGCGTATATTAAATTTCTCAAAGCCAGATCCGACTAATATTCCATCTTGTTTAAAGTAATTTGATGAAAATAAATAAGAAGAACTTTCTCCACCGCCAGAAACTGAAAATCCATAATCTTCGATAGCCCCATTATTTAAAGAGAGGTCTTGCCAATCAGTACTCACTCCTGTGTTAGGAAACACGAAGCCTGTACCATCGTTTTGTTCTAATTGATTTCTATACTGTTCGAACTGCGGTCCGTTCAAATAATCTAGGGTTTTACTCGGCGTATCTACACCAGCTCTAATATCTAAGGTCACTTTTGGTGACGTATCTGTTGTACCTCTATCGGTTGTAACAATTACTACACCATTTGCTGCTCTCGAACCATAGATCGCGGCAGAAGCGGCATCTTTTAATACTTGAATATTTTTAAAATCTTTCGAATTCAAATAATACAAATCATTTACAATCATTCCATCAACGATATATAAAGGAAATGAATTCGTAAGTGAGCTAATCCCTCTAATAAATACGTTCGCTGGACCTCCAGGTTGCCCTCCAAAACTTTCTACTTGTACCCCCGTAATTTTTCCCTGTAATGCAATTGTGGGATTACTTGCAACAACTTGTTTTATTGCTGCTCCTTTTATGGACGATACTGCCCCGGTGATATCACGCTTATTTTGTGAACCATACCCTACAACTACAACCTCATCTAACGCTTGCGAATCACTATCTAGGATAACGTTTAAAGTTGTCTGACCATTTAGGGGTACTTCCTTTGTAATATAGCCCACAAAACTGAACACTAACGTTGCATTAGCATCTACATTGTTCAGGGTATAATTACCATCAAAATCGGTACTTGTACCGTTATCAGTTCCTTTTACAACCACATTTACCCCCGGTAAAGGGCCACTCGCTTCTGATACCGTACCAGAAACGGTCACCGTTTGTGCAACAACACTGTGACTCGCCAGTATTAATGCAAAAACGATTAGTTGTTTACATACTTTTTTTAACATAAGATAAATAATTAAGTTGATTGTTTTAAATAGTTAGTGTTAGTTTAAAAAAGCCTAAAATGTATGCTATGATACACTATGCTACTAAACAAAATTAAAACAAAAATTGAGATATCCAAAAAATAAATGTAAAAATTACATATATTAAATAAAATTGTAGTCAAAAAAATACATTTCCTTCATTTTGTTGGGTTTGAAAACGTACAACGATTGACGTCGAGAACCATCAAATTCAAAACAGCAACTGAAGGATTAAATAGAATTTCGCTTAATCAAATTGGAAGGAACAATGAGTTGGATAGTACTCCCCTCTTTAATATGAAGTGCAGCAGTCATTGCCATTTCTTTAAAATCAATGGAGATAGTTGTGATTCCTCCAAAAATAAATTCTTTAACGACATTGTCATTGTGAGACAATATCCCGACATCTTTACCCACTTTGTATTCGGCATTTCGACAGTCTTTTAAAAACTCCCACAAGAAAGTATCGCTAATAAAAAAATAAGAATGCTTCTTTTTTAACATTCCTTTTTTATATTTTTTCTCAACAACGCCATTAATATTATGATTATCAATAAATTTCTGAAAAGCATGGAGTATTCCGACTGGATAATCGGCGTCGTCTCTAAAGAACAAAATGAACTTTTTGTATCGACTTATTTCTGGTAACAATTCGACTAATTTCTCGTAGGTTTTTTTTTCAAACTCTTGAGAGATAAAAGAATATGCTTGAGGCATTTTAATATACCTATCGATAATTAGCAGTTTTTGAGGTGCAATTCTTTTTAACAAGGGTATTACTTTCTGATTTTGAACAGGTGCAATGACATACTTACCATACTTACCTCGAATATTAGTCACAATTGTCTCAAAAATTGCAACATTGTTATGATGAAAATAGACATCAATTTGAAATCGTTTACCCAATTCTTTTCTAAAGGTATTGTAAAACTCTTTCTGGAAACTTTGAAAAGCAAAAAGAAGTAAAGCAACCTTCATGGTCACTTTTGTTTCTTGACTTACAATATAATATCCTTTCAACTTTTTAGACTCCACGAGTCCTCTTTCTTTTAATGCTTCATAAGCCCTAACTATCGTCTTGCGGGCGAACCCTAACTCTTCTACCATTACATTAATGGAGGGTAATTTATCTCCTGTTTTCAAAAAACCCTCATCTATGGATTCTAGAACTCCATTGACTAATTGCTCATGTTTAGAAAGCGAATTATATTGGGTAAGTTCTTTTATTTTTTCTATTAGCAAAACCTGGGAGTTGATCTATTTTGGTGAACGCAAATTAGTGAAAAATAGATAAAAACCTAGAAACTGGAGAATTTTAAATATTGAATTTAGTATTAAAGTTCAACTTCTGTCTAGAATTAAAACTATACAAATATGCTCCTCGTTTACTTGTTGATTTATCCTTTTCATCTAACCTTGTTAGAATATCAAATGACATTATTTTCTTTCTAAAATTACGAGGATCAATTTCTTTCTGATAAATGGCTTCATACAATTGTTGTAATTGCGGAATGGTAAACTTGTCAGGCAATAGTTCAAATCCTACTGGTTGATAACTTGCCTTTTCTCTAAGCCGCTTTAAAGCGTCATTCACCATATCATTGTGGTCTAGAACTAACGCTGGCAGCTGTCTAATATCATGCCATTCTGCTCCATGTGACTCTACCAATTCTTTATCTTGAGCATCTATTGAAATTAGAGCATATTGTGCTACTGATATACAACGATAACCTGGGTCTCTTTCGGCAAGATTATACGTTCTTAGTTCCTCCATAAAGACATTTTCTAAACCGGTAATTTCAGTTAATACACGTTTGGCAGCTTCGGTAACACTTTCTTTAAGTTGCACAAAACTTCCTATTAAAGAATATGCACCCTTTTGAGGAGCAACCCTCCTTTTAAAAACTAATAGCTTTAGAATTCCTTTATCAAATCCAAAAATGATACAGTCGGTAGCGACATACATTTTATCATGCTCCTTATACCAATCTTTTTCCCAATCTGTAGTCATATATTCGGTTTTAGTGTAGACATCTTACTATTCGTAATTTTATTTAAAATATAATTAATGTATAAAATACATTTATTATATTTGGCAACAATTTCATCGAGAATAACGACGTCTTTCTACTTTTTCTTAATGGACCCTAAAGTTAACATTTTAATATAAAATAGCTATTGGATTTCAAAACATCTATCATAAAATTATCCACTCGGAATGAACAACTTGTTGCAAATTTTAAACCTGAAATTAGTGTCACATCACCGGGAAGAGTAAATTTAATAGGTGAACATACCGATTACAACGCTGGATACGTTCTACCTACCGCTATTGATAAAAATATATATTTTCACTTAAAGAAAAATGGAGAGGACAACGTTTGTAATATTTACAGTAAGACGTATGATTCTTTCTTACAAGTGTTCTTAACCTCTGTAAAAAAAAGCGATACAGAATGGGAGAATTATATTCTTGGAGTTGTGTATGAATTACAAAAGCATACTTCAAAAATTAAAGGCTTCGATTGTATTATTGAAAGTAAATTACCTATTGGAGCTGGTATCAGTTCGTCTGCAGCCTTAGAATGCGGTCTGGCCTTTGCACTAAACAAACTCTTCGATTTGCAATTATCTAAGCGCTGTCTTATTGAGTTGTCTAGAGATGCAGAGCATTCATTTGTTGGTACCAAATGTGGAATTATGGATCAGTTTGCCTCTGTCATGAGTGAGGCAAATCATGCCCTTCTTTTAGATTGTAAAACGTTGAATTACCAACTCGTACCTTTACAAATAGACCCTTATGAACTCTTATTACTCAACACAAATGTATCTCATAGTTTGTCTACTAGTGAATATAATACTAGAAGAAAAGAATGCGAAATTGGGGTACAAATCATACAGTCGAAATATTCAGAAATTGACTCTTTAAGAAGTGCCAACCTATCCATTTTAAATGAATTTAAGGACGAAATGAGTTCAATAGTTTATCAAAGATGTTCGTATGTTCTTCATGAAAACCAAAGAGTACTTGCAGCAGCTGATGCATTAAAGACGGGAAGACTATCGGCCTTTGGCGAATTAATGTATGCTTCGCATAAGGGTTTACGAAATGAATATAACGTTAGCTGTGATGAACTAGACTTTTTGGTTGATTTTTCGAAGCGTTATGATACTGTTTTAGGATCTAGAATGATGGGCGGTGGCTTTGGAGGTTGTACAATAAATCTAATTCATAAGGATGTAATCACAACATATGTTCAAGATGTTTCAAGAGCGTATAAAGAAAATTTCAACATAGAATTAAGCCCTATACTGGTGAAACCTAGTAATGGAACTTCTTTTCAAACATATTAAATGATGGAATATTTTAATGATAATCCCCATAGACGTTATAATATTTTAACGGGTGAATGGGTTTTAGTTTCACCGCATAGAACTAAACGTCCGTGGCAAGGTAAAACAGAAAAAGTGACCAATGCTGTTCTACCATCTCATGATCCAAATTGCTACCTATGCCCTGGAAACACACGTGCTAACCGCATACAAACCCCTGCCTATAAAAAGACCTATGCTTTCGAAAATGATTTTGCGGCTTTGATGCCTGATACTCTTTCTTCAAAAATCGATAATGGTTTGTTAAAAGCAACTTCTGAAATTGGTATTTGTAAAGTAATTTGTTTTTCACCTAATCATTCTTTAACGCTTCCATTAATGGAAGCTGAAGCCATTGTTGATGTTATTTCATTATGGCAAAAAGAATACGTTGAACTCGGTAGCTTACCCACTATAAATCATGTTCAGATATTTGAGAATAAAGGTGACATTATGGGGTGCAGTAATCCACATCCTCACGGACAAATATGGGCGCAAAGTACGATCCCACAGGAAGTTCAAAAAAAGAGCACTAAACAACAAGAGTACTGGGCAAAAACGAATAGAAGTCTTTTAGGCGATTATATTCGTCAAGAAATAATTATAAACGAGCGTATCATCATAGAAAATGACTATTTCGTTGCTCTGGTTCCATATTGGGCTGTTTGGCCGTATGAAGCAATGATTGCACCTAAAAGGCATATTAAAAACATAACTGGATTAAAAAGTGTTGAAAAAAGTGCTTTCGCGGAAATACTAAAAAAACTTACCGTTAAATACGACAATCTGTTCGAAACATCGTTCCCATATTCTTCTGGAATTCATCAGAGTCCTACCGATGAAACAGCACATCCTGCCTGGCACTTTCATATGTCTTTTTACCCACCACTATTGCGATCAGCGACTGTAAAAAAATTCATGGTTGGTTATGAAATGTTTGCCAATCCGCAACGGGATATTACGGCAGAACAAGCCGCCGAAAAATTGAGGAAATTACCAGAAAAACACTACAGTAAATAAACCTGCTATTTTCTAATTTCTTTTATAACTGATAGCGTATTCTTTACAAGCTTTTCTAAACCTGCATAATCTTCATTTGCCAGAATTTCTTTACTTATTAATTTGGATCCCATACCTACACAGGTTACACCGGCATCGAACCACCCTTTCAAGTTGGCTTCATCTGTACTTACGCCTCCGGTTGGCATTACACTTGTCCACGGTTGAGGACCTTTGATAGCCTTTACAAATCCGGGGCCATAGGTAGACCCTGGAAATAGTTTTACGATTTCACATCCAAGTTCTTCAGCCTTGTTAATTTCTGTCAATGAACCGCATCCTGGTGACCACAGCACTTTACGTCGATTACATACGATGGCAATATCTTCTCTAAGTGACGGTGTCACGATAAAATTAGCTCCCATCTGCATAAAAAAGGAAGCCGCCGCACCATCGGTGATAGAACCAACACCCATGATCATTCCTGGCAATTCTTTAATAGCGTATTTGTTTAATTCTAAAAATACTTCATACGCAAAATCACCTCTGGCGGTGAATTCTAGGAGTCGTGCTCCACCATCATAACATGCTTTTAATATTTTTTTACCCAATTCAATATCAGGGTGATAAAATAACGGAACCATTCCTTGTTCCTTCATTACTGCTGCTACTTCTAATCGTGTATATTGTGCCATTCTATTATTGTTGATATGTAAACTGTTAAATCGCTAAACTTGCTAAACAAATTTAACGATTCAACAACTAAACTTTTTATCGTGCTACTCTTCCCGAGGCATCTCCTCCCATTAACTTTTCTACTTCTGCTACTGTCATTAAGTTCGCATCACCTTTAATGGTATGTTTCAAGCAAGAAGCAGCGACTGCAAAATCGAGTGCGTTCTGATCATCTTCTGGATATTTTAACAAGCCATAAATAAGACCTCCCATGAATGAATCTCCGCCACCTACTCTATCTACGATATCGGTTATCTGATACTGACGCGTTTCATACATTTTCTCGCCGTCGAATAATACGCCAGCCCATGTATTGTGTGATGCTGAAATAGATCCTCTTAAGGTTGTAATTACCTTTTTTGCGTTTGGAAACTTTTTCATCATTTGCTTACAAACCGATAAAAACGCTTCTGCCTTTACATCGTGACCATGCTTATGCACATCTAAACCTTCTGGATGAATTCCGAAATGCTTTTCTGCATCTTCTTCGTTACCTAAAATAATATCACAATAAGAGGTTAATTCGGTCATTATTTTTTCTCGGTCTCCACCATAGTTCCATAATTTAGCTCTATAGTTCAAATCGGTCGAAACGGTAATTCCTTTTGCTCTGGCTGCCTTTACAGCTTCTAAGCAAACATCGGCCGCTCCTTGTGAAATTGCCGGTGTAATGCCTGTCCAGTGAAACCATTCTACACCTTCAAAAACACTGTCCCAATCAATCATCCCAGATTCAATTTCTGCAATAGCTGAGTGTGCTCTATCATAGACTACTTTACTTCCTCTGCTCACCGCACCTGTTTCTAAGAAATAAATACCTAAACGATCTCCTCCATATACTATTTTATCAACGCCTACGCCTCTTTTACGCATTTCCATCATGGCGCAAGCACCAATATCATTTTTTGGTAAGCGTGTTACAAAATCTACGGGTACACCATAATTTGCTAAAGAAACAGCAACATTCGATTCTCCACCACCATATATTACATCGAAGCTATTTGTTTGAGAAAATCTTAAAAACCCAGGAGGTGCTAATCGTAGCATGATCTCTCCAAAAGTTACCACTTTTTTCATCTAAAAAATTTATTTTATTAATTCTATTTTAACTTAATCAGAATATTCAATTCTAGATACCCAGCGCTTGACCACCTCCAACTTGAATCGTTTCAGCTGTAATAAAGGCAGCGTCTTTACTTGCTAAGAAAGAAACAACTCCAGCTACATCTTCTGGTTGTCCTAATCTTCCTAACATGATATTATTTGCCCAAGAGGCAAACACTTCTGGTTTTGTTGATTTAATTTGTTTATGAAAATCGGTATCGATAGTACCAGGAGATACTGCATTTACTCTAATTCCGTATTCTGCCAAATCTTTTGCTAGAGCTCGGGTAATTGCATGTACTCCTGCTTTGGATGTTCCGTAGATTCCTGCTCCCGGTCCACCAGCATTCCAACCAGCATTAGACGTATAATTGATAATTGAAGCATTATCGCTTTTCTTTAGGAAAGGAATGGCAGCTCTTGAAGCAAAAAATGTTGAATCAAGGTTTAGCGCCATTACGAAACGGTAAAATTCAGTGGTCATCTCTTCAAAGCGAGATCTACCTCCTAAACCACCTGCATTATTCACAAGCACATCAATCTTGCCATACTTTTCTCCAATAGTATTGATACTTTTAGTTACCGCTTCTTCATCTGTAACATCAAAACCAACATATTCTGCCGTAATACCTTCTTTCGTGAGTTCTGCAACTCGTTGAGCGCCTTCTTCATCTTGGATTCCGTTTAAGATCACGGTATATCCATCTTTTCCCAATCTCTTTGCTACCTGGAAACCGATACCTCCTGTCGCTCCAGTAACTATAGCTACTTTTCCATTTATTGTACTCATATTTTTGCTTTTTAATTTTTGATCTTTATTCTATTATATTTAAGAGATTATACATCTCTATACACTTTATTTTGTTTTTGGTTGTAAGGGTTCGATTTTCGGACATAATATCCAAACGGCCAGCAATGCTATAATTGCCAATGCTCCACCGATTATAAATGCAGGCGTATAGTTTCCACCTTTCGTAAGTAAAGGAATCAAAGCTGTAAGTCCGAAAGCTCCTAATTTGGCTGCGGTTCCTGCAAATCCAGAAAGTGTGCCCACTATTTTCCCGCTAAACATATCACTTGGCATTGTTTGCACATTACCGATTGCTGTTTGAAAACCAAATAGTAGCACTGCCATTATCAATACTGCATTCATCGCAGATCCCGGTGCTTTTAGTAAGAAAAAACAAGGAATCATAATGAAACAACCCAGGGTAATGACCATTTTTCGTGTTTTATTCACTGACCATCCAGAACTCAATCTATTTTGAGCTAAAAGTCCACCAAACCACGCTCCTAACATCGCTCCTACATAGGGTACCCATGCTGAGAATGCAATTTCTTTTACATCCAACCCGAATACCTCATTTAGATATATAGGAATCCACACGATGAATAACCACCAAATAGGATCAATTGCCGCCGAGGCGATGATCACGCCCCAACTCTCTTTGTGTTTGAGTAATTTGCCAGTACTAGGATTATACCCTTCATCATAATTTCCATCTCCATCAATATCTTGATTTTGTTGTCCAGACAAAATGTATTTTTTTTCGTCTTCAGATAACCAAGGATGCTTTTCTGGTGGAGATTTCACGATGTACATCCATGGTAATAACCATAAAAAACCAATTAAACCAACACAAACAAATATTGCCTGCCATGAAAGATATACAGAAAGAAGTCCGATTATGGGATAGGCTACGATTCCACCCACAGCTGCTCCAGAATTGAATATACCTTGCGCAAAAGCTCTTTCTTTGGTTGGAAACCACTCAGCATTGGCCTTCGCGGCCCCTGGCCAGTTACCAGCTTCAGCGATTCCTAGGATTGATCTAAAGATTGAGAAGCTCAACATACCTTTTGCAAATGCATGCAACATGGTAGCAATAGACCAAATTCCTATTGATAATGCAAATCCAATTCGAGTACCGATCCAGTCAAATATCTTTCCAAATATTGTTTGACCGGCAGCATACGAGAGGATAAATACGGCAGATATGGTTCCATATATTGCCTTGGTACCATCAGAGTCCATATCAGGAAATAACTCCTTAGCGATATCTGGCCATAACGCACCAAAAGCCTGCCTATCTATGTAATTTATCACTGCAGCAAGTGCCACTAGTCCTACGACCCACCATCTTAATCCTTTAGTCTTCATGATTTGTAATTATTAAACTTAATTAATTTAAATTATCGTTCAAAATATGCAATACGTTTCTATCACAATTATATAGTATAATCGCATTGCTTTGGTAACAATGAACTTGATCTGCTATGATAATTCTAACTATGTAGAATCACGTTGATTACTATTCTAGTTATATATTCCCTCCTTATTATGTATGAATATAGAAGCGTGCAATTCTATCTTCAAGTATCTTCTAATTATATATTATAACAATACTGGTATAATATATTGAAATGAATTTTCATTTTTGCTTTCGCCAATTTTGGGTCTTGCGCCTTAATTGCCTCATAAATATCTTTGTGCTCTTGTATCCCTAAGGTTGCCTGACCTTTATCACAAACATGATATTTTTCAAAATTTGTAATAATTTCTGGAGTGATCGTTAGCATAAACGTATTCATGGTACTATTACCACTAGCTTTCGCAATGGCTAGGTGAAATAATAAATCTTCTTGCACAGCATCTTCTCCGTTTAATACTTTATTCTCATAGGCATCTAACGTTTGCTTTAGGTGCCTCAAATCATCCTCTGTTCGTCTAATGGCTGCCAATTTAACCGTTTTCAATTCTAATAAAATACGGGTTTCAACCAGCGATTTAAAATCAGGATCTTCAAGTCTTAGAATATCTTCAATCATTCCATTCATGGCGATTACACCAATATTTGCTACAAAGGTCCCGCTCTGTGGGATTGACTTTAGCAAACCATAAAACTCTAATTTTTGAATCGCCTCTCTCACAGTACTTCGCGTCACTTCAAACTTCTCAGATAGCATCCTCTCCGAAGGTAACTTATCTCCTGGCTCCAGATTTTTATAATTTATCAAATCTCTGATCTTTGATATGATAGAGTTTTGAACCGATAGGTTATCATTTTTCGTAAGTATTTCTAACTTCATCTATTTGTGTAATAAGCACCAATGATTGGTTAACTTGGTTTATATATTAAATTTAGTCAAAAACTTAAAGATAAAAAAACTACTCTTTAAAGTTTTACTTCATTTCTTGAATTACTGAGCTTTACTGGTGAAAATCAACCAGTAAAACTCAATAAGAAACTAACTAATTCAAACTACTTTTATTTATAAACGTATTAGCCTAATGGCTAACCGTTAAATCATAATATTTTACGCTCGCGAAAGAACCTTCATCTTTCGTTTGCAAATAATTACCGGCCTTGAAATAATTTTCAAACACTCCCCACTTTTCCATATGAATACCGTCAAATACTTTTGACATATTTTCGTTCAGAATCACCTCTATTCTTCCTTCAGTAACTTTTACTTCTACCGTAAATTTTTCAAAACCGACGTTTTCAGAAAAGGTATGACTTTCTCCATCTTTCCACGCGCTGGTCTTCAACATCTCTGTATCAGAAACCGAAATATCCTTTAATGCTTTTGTTACGACTCTTACCTTTTCATCTTGCCAATACACTTTCAAGACTGGCGGCGCATTATTATCATCTTCGCCAATTAAATCGCGTTGTTCATTTGTCAATCTGCCATGTATTTGCATAACCATCGTGCGGTGGTAGTCTCCATCATTATCTCTTGATATTTCATCCATTTCAAGTGTCCCTTTCATATTTCCGCCTTGAGCGAATGTCCAATTGGTAGTATTGCTTCCCGGTACCATCTGTTCTCTCAATTCGGTTCTTGAATATGAAGAATTTGCTGTTGACGCCCCTGGATATGTATAAAAAACCAAGGCTCCATTTATTGAATCATTATACATGAAGGGTTTTAAGGTTTCATTTGTAGCATAATTCAATATCTCTGGTGGTTTTACTTCTGTAGGACGACCAATTGGCAGCGTTACTTTCCAATTATTTAAATCTATATTCGGAAGTTTAAACGTTACTTCTGTTGGTTCTTCCTCAATAATTTCTTCCACTGATGGATCATCATTTTTATCTTGACAGCTCATTGCTATCAGTAAAAATGCACCTATCAAAAGTGAATTAAAAAATCGTATTTTATATGTCGTTAAGGTTAACATTCTAATGTTTCACTGATAGTTCATAAAATTTGACCTTCGCAAATGATCCTTCATCTCTCGACTGAAAATAATTTCCAGCTTTGAAATAATTCTCAAAAATTCCCCATTTTTCCATGTGGATATTCTTATATACTTTGAATTCGTTATTATTCAATACTACCACCATTTTTCCTTTTGAAACTTTTACTTCTAAGGTAAATTTCCTGTGACCCACTTCTTGTTCAAAAGTAAATCCTTTGTCATTACCCCATGCTGCTTCATGTAATAAAGTAGCACCCTCAAGTTGTGTCATTTTTAAAACTTTCGTCTTTACACGTATTTTACCGTCTTGCCAGTATATTTTTAACATAGGTGGTGCATTGTTGTCTTTAGCTCCTATTAAATCTCGTTGTTCATTCGTTAGTCGACCATGAATTTGCATCACAATAACCTTGTGATATTTACCATTTTTATCTTTCGAAACCTCTTCAACAGAAAGTTTACCTTTCATATTTCCGCCTTGAGCGAAAGTCCAATTGACATTATTATCACCTGGCTCCATTTGTTCTCTCAACTCCGATCTAGAATACTTTGTATTGGCCGTTGTGGAGTTTGTTGGATATGCATAAAAAACCAATCCACCCGCCTTTGTAGAATCATTATACATATAAGGTTTTAATGCTTCATTTGTGGCGTAGTTTGCAATTTCGGGAGGGCTCACCTCCAATGGTTTCCCATTTTCTTTATTCACAGGCACCGTAACTTTCCAATGACTTAGATCTATTTTAGGAATCTTATATTTCTTTTTTTTCTGCTTCTTTTTCTTCTTTTTTTCAATTTTCACATCCGATTCTGCAACGCCACTGTTCGTTTGTTGAGCAGTAGCGTTGACAGATAGAAATATTGTTAGTACCACTATTAATAAATCTTTACGGAAGTTATTCATTCTAAACTAGATTAATTGATCGCTGTAATTATTACAGAATCGGCTCGTATTTCTTCGGCTCCACTATTGTACCCAAAGTCACCACCACCGCCACCGGTTGCAGGTCCTCCAATACCTCTAATAAATAAAGCAACACTTGTATTAGCGCCTGCATTAAATGTATAGGTATACGTGATATAACCGTCATCGTTTGGATTATTTTGAACCTCCACTAACAAATTATTAGCTGCGTCTTCCACTTGAGCAATCGATGAATATCCATACCCGTCTTGAGGAAAATCTGCTGTATTTGTGTAATATGTTGGAGAATAACCACTATCATAACCTGTTCCTGCTAACACTCTTAGTTCAAGCATACTCGCAGGACCACCTGCTTCTAAACTTTTAAAAGAGGTAACTATTTCGATTGTATAATCGGCATTTGGAGATACTTCAAACTCTTGATAAGCGTGATCTGGCTCATTATTATCAAACTTAATAACGTTGTCTGAACCACCATTACCTGAACTAGATTCTCCTTGGTCTCCAATACTCTTGTTAATCCATCCTGAACAAGCACAATCAGAGCCTGATGATTTAGGTAACTTTGTAAAATCACCGTTTATAATAACAGGATCTGGAACATCAGCTTCCTCTGGTTCTACTACCTCAATTGTTTGTGAAATAGTACTCACCACTCCATTAGCATCAGATGCTGTTAAAGTAACTGTAAAAGTACCTTCACCTGGATAGGTATTTATTCCATCTAAATCTGAGGAAGTGTTTCCATCACCAAAATCCCATGCATATGTTGTTGCACTTTTAGATAAATTGGCGAACGTATATGTTTCCCAGGCATCTCCCGCTCCTTGCGTAGCAGCGAAATCAGCACTCGGCGGTGTTGCATCTGCAATAGAGCCTGCTTCTGGCAAGTCAAATTCATAGTCACAAGAGACTATTGAGATCGATACGATCATTGCACTAAAAAGCAATAAACTCGTTTTAATTCGTCTTTTATATTTCATATAATTATTCATAATTATTTCTTTTAATTAATGATATGTTTAGTAACCTGGATTTTGCGTTAAGGCACCATTACTCAAGTTTATTTCTCGTTGAGGAATAGGTAATAAAAGATCCGTTGCGCTAAATCCAAGTCCATTGGCAGTTGAAAACGCTGATAAAACGTCTTGAGCAACTCCGAAGCGACCTAAATCGAACCAACGTTGGTTTTCGAAGGCCAATTCTACTCTTCTCTCATCCAACAATTCTTGCATCGTAATTTCACCGTCAGCATCATCTGCTAGACCGGCTCTATTTCTCACCAAATTGAAAGATGTTAATGCATTCGAGCTAGACGTTGATGTTCCGCCTCCTAAGATTGCCTCTACATGCATTAGTAATACATCAGCATATCTCAATACAATCCAATCATTTCCTGCAGAAGTAGGATCCGAAGATGTTACTGGTATTCCTAAATCAGTATCTCCATCTGGCAAATATTTTACCACTTGAAATTGACCAGCCTGACCCGAATCTTCTCTATATCCAATTCTATTTCCTCCAAAGGCATCCAGCGCTGCTCTCGCATCTGCAGTTACATAGTTTACTCCACTTGTTCTTCCTACTGCATTTAACCATTCTGCCGAGAAATTTTGGCTATTTTGATTATCACTTGCTATATAACCTACTGCGAAGATTACCTCATCGTTACCTTCGTTATAAAAAACGTCTGTAAAATCGGCTTCTAATGCAAAACCTCTTGCCGGGCTCATAATAGATTCTAATAATACCTGTGCATCTGTATAATTACCCAACGTTAAATGTACCTTGGCCAATAAACCTTCGGCTGCCGCTTTTGACGCTCTATTTTTAGAAGCATCATCTAAACCAGCTACCGCAGTCGTTAAATCACTTACAATTAGATTATAAACCGTTGCTTGTGCTACTCTTGTATAAGAAATATCGGCATCAGATGGGCTTATCAAACCTTCTACTAAAGGAATGTCTCCAAAAAGACGTACTAAGTTAAAATAAGCATAAGCTCTTACGAATTTCGCTTCGGCTTCAAATTTAGCTGCTGCTGCAGGTGACGCCGTTCCTAGATTTGCCAGCACTAAGTTAGCCGAGTAAATGATATTATAGTAACTTCTATAATAATCATCGACAATACCGTTCGTTGACTCTATATTAAAGCTTTCAAACTGCGCAGCCTCTCCTTCACTACTCTTTGTTCGCGTATTATCGCTGCGCATTTCTGTTAGATAAAACTCAACCTGCACTGCATGATTTAAGTTATTATTTGTAATCTTTAAGGCATTTACACCTTGTATTTCATTATACATATTAACGGCCGCCGCTTCTAACTCTTCGTCTCCAGCAAAAAACGAATCTCCGTTTTCTGCAGACACCAACTCTGGCGATAAATATGTGTCTTCACAAGAAGAAACAAACATTACCAATAATAGGAATGCTAAAAATTTTATTTGTTTCATAATATTTTCTCTTTATTGTTAATAGTATTTCTTAAAATCCAACATTAATTCCGACAGACACCGTGCTGAATACAGGCGAACCTGCTCTTTGATATCCATACGTAGTTGCACTCGTATTATTTATAGACTCCGGATTAAATCCAGTGTACCCATCTGCAGTTAAATACAGTAAGTTCTGCGCCGCCAAATACACTCTCGCACTTGACATTTTCAATTTAGTTAATGTATTCTCACCAAAATTATATCCTAAATTCACATTACGAAGCGCGATATAAGATGCATCTTGAATGATATCATTTGTAAAGATCTTTTGTCTGATAAATGCTTGATCTGGAGTTGTGCTCGTATTAAAATCTTGAGAACTATTAAATTGATTGAATAGATATTGATCACCCATATTTCTAATTTCGGCTCCATGACTTCCTTGTACCATAAAACTTAAATCGAAATTCTTGTATTTAAAATCATTTGACAAACTCCAAACTAAATCTGGATATGGATTTCCTAAAATAGTTTTGTCATCATCATCAATGATACCATCACCATTTAAATCTTTTACATACACATCTTGCGCTTCACCTCCCACTGGATGATAAGGATCGTTGATAAACTCTAAAGGTATATCTCTGTCTACAACCCAACCATAATAAGATGATATTGGGTTTCCTTCAAGATTGATCCATTCTGCAGCTCTTTTAGAATCAACATTTTGAATTTGACCATTAGAATCAGCAAAATCTACTAATTCGTTTTCATTTCTAGAAGCAATTAAGGTAGAAGACCATTTAAAGTTTTCGTTGGTAATATTTCTAGTACGCAATTCTACTTCGATACCTGCATTCTCAACCTTTCCAATATTTACTAATGCATTTGTAAAACCAGTTGTCGAAGAAATAGGATTATCTAATAATAACTGATCACTTGTTCTCACATAATAGTCAACAGAACCAGAAAGGAAATTATTAAATAAAGAAAAATCAACACCCGGGTTAAATTCTATAGAGCGCTCCCATTTCAAATCTGGATTTGCAATATTCAATGCATCAACCGCTGCCGTTAAATTTCCATCAATTGCTGCGGAAGCTTGTTGGTTATCTAATAAAGATAAATATGGGAAATTATCAACTAAAGATCCTCCAGAAGTTCTAAAAGCATTGTTTCCAGTAACACCATAACTTACTCTAAACTTTAATCTATTAATTAGTTCACTATCTGATAAAAAGTCTTCGTTATGCACATTCCATCCTACAGAACCTGCGGCAAAATTACCGTATTTGTTGTTAGGACCGAAGACCGAACTACCATCTCGTCTATAACTGATCGACATTAAATATTTGTCATCATATGCGTAGTTCAACCTACCAAAAAACGATAATAATGTGTTTTCAAATTCAAATCTTTGACGATTAGTGATTCGATCAGCAGCAAAAAGATATGGCTGAGAATCATCGTCAAATTCACTTCCCTGAATGGTACTGAATTCTAACCTATTCTTTTCAGCTGACATACCAACTACTGCATTTATCTCATGCTTATTAATCTCTTTAGCATATGATAATACATTATCAGACACCCAGTGATATGAACGTTGTCTTGTACTATCTAGTCTTGAAGCACTTGCGCCATTTCTGTTTGAAAGCACACCTTGATATCTCGTTCCTCTTCGACTTTGCTGATCTCCAGAGAAAGCTGCTCTAAAACTTAAATTGTCAGTTATTTTATATTTAGCATAAAAACTACCAAATAGTTTAAATCTAAATTCTCTTCTATTTCTTTCAAGTACTTTAGCACCTGGATTCGTATTAGATGTATTACTAATATCTGTACCTCCAGAAGCAATTGGCTGCATCGTTGCTAAATCGAAATCATCAAACATACGTTGTATCGCATAATCTCCAACTTGAGCATTTGCATATCTACCACCATCTCTTTGTCTATTTACAAATTGAATAGTATTTTCATCTAAGTAAAGAGGTAACCATGGTGTTTGTCTTAAAATGTCATGCGTCGAACCATCGAACCTTCTTCTGTTGGTATACGAAGGTGTTAACGACAACCCAACAGAAAGTCTCTTCGAAAGTTTCACATCGAATTTTGCTTTGAAGCTATACTTTTTAAAATCATCTGTTAACAACACCCCTTCATCATGTAAGTAATTTAGATTTGTACTAAATTTAAATTTATCGCTTCCTCCTCTCGCTGCAAATGAGTGGTTTGTAATAACTCCACCATCGAAAATAATATCTTGCCAATCTTGATCTACACCAATTAACTGCTTCACTCTTGTTCTATCAGAAATAGTTCCTGTTGCCGCTTGCTCAGCAGCTGCAGTTTCGGCAACACTAAAATAGTAATCATCACTTTGTCTGGCTGTCTTGTAACCTGTTAACATATTATACGAGAATTTTACGCCTCCAGCTTTTCCATCTTTCGTAGTAATCATGATTACACCATTACCACCTCTAGAACCGAAAATGGCACCAGAAGCCGCATCTTTTAGTACTTCAAATGACGCAACATCATTCATATCTAAGGCACTTAAAAAGTCTGCATCCACCACGACACCGTCAACAACGATTAGCGGACTTGCATCACCAGTAATAGAACCTACCCCTCTTATACGAATTGTAGGTGCCGAACCAGCTTCACCTTCTGTAGCAGCAATATTCACACCCGATACTTGACCCACTAAGGCATCATCTACCCTGGCTACTGAAATTTGGTCAAGCTTTTCGTTGACCACTTTAGAAATTGACCCTGTTAAATGTGATTTCTTTTGCGTACCATAACCAACAACAACAACCTCTTCAAGAGTGTTTGCATCTTCTGCTAGACTTAGATTAATACTTGTTTGATTTGTAATGGTTACACTTTGAGTTGCATATCCAATAGAGGAAAATTGCAACACATCTCCACTTTTCACTTCAATAGAAAACTTTCCATCAAAGTCAGTAGATGTTCCTTTAGAGGAACCCTTTATAAGTACAGTTACTCCAGGAATAGGAGATTGATCAGCGGCTGATGTTATCGTTCCCGTCACCGTGTAACTACCTTGGGCAAATAATAAACTATTAACGAGTAATAGCGTAATCATCGCCAGTTTAGTTTTTAAATTCATAATTGATTTTGTTATGTTCATATGCTTAGTTTGAAAATACTCTGGTTAAGTATTTAAAATGAGTAATTGGACTCATTTAATTTTCGAATTACTAACGCTCTAAATTCTACTTAAATCAACAGATTTTTGTATTTTTGTAGAAATCATGTTTTAGTAATTGATTACATGTATTTAGATGTTACTTCCCTCCAACAAGAAGTAATTTTGTGAAAGGATAGGCGTGCACCTATCCTTTTTTTTCGTTTTAAGGGCTATTTATTGTCATAAAATATCGTGCAGTTTTCATGTTAAGTATTTGATTTAGTTTAGTTTAAATTGGTTTTCCAAATTGGTAAACCAAATTGGTTTTCCAAATATATGTTATTATTTTGTTAAATAAAAAATAAAATGTAAGTTTTTCATGTTAAAACGAACATCTGCTAGTGTTTGAGTCTTATTTTCTGTAATGGGCTATATACTATCTGATTAAGCTCGCTATATCTAAGATCAAATACATTTAGTAGTACTCGTTATTCTATACAAATGCCCCTATGAAATCCGCGATGCATGAATACAGTACATTCGCACAATAAGCAGATGTTTTCTCTATGACTTATCTCCGAAATAAGACACCTCTCCTCCACTTAAGAAATCTTCTCTTACTGGGCTAAAAGTGTCAATTAGCATCCCCTCTTCTAGGCAAATTGCACTATGCATTAAATTAGGTTCAATATATACGCCATCGCCCGCTTCTACGATTTTCTTTTCCCCATTAATTTCAAATTCAAATTTCCCTGAAACACAATAGGTAGCTTGGGTATGAAAATGTTGATGTGGGGCACCCAACGCTCCTTTTTCAAATTTCACTTTCACCATCATAATTTGATTATCATAACCTAAGAACTTTCTTGACACTCCTCCGCCAAGTACTTCCCATTCTATATCTTTTGCGACAATGTACTTTTCACTAAATCGATTCATTTTTTTCGTTTATTTATGATTAATTTATTTAAAATAATAAGAACCTGACCACTCATAATTCTTACCATTAATTTCTACTCTATGCTTCGCTTCCGCGGAAGCGTTCTTATTTGCAGTTATAAATAGTTTGGTTTTACCCTTTACATTTTCAACCGAAATTGCTGTATAATCTTTTGTATCGTAGACTATATTCAATACTTTGATACTACTTTTTGAATTTGTAGCAGATTCTGTAACAGGGCTATAACTGCCATGCGCTTCGATTATCGAAACGAACGTGGTGTTTTTTGCATTTCGCCTTAATAACAATGACGGGTCACGACGAAGATTAAATTCTGGATCATTTGCACCAATTCTGGTAAAGAATATCTTGTCATTATTACTCGTAATCGTAGTTAGGGTATAGAACTTTCTATTATTGAGCCAAGAAAATTTACTATTGGCATTTGAGATATTAGCAGATGCCTCCACAAATAAGTGCTGATACCCATTTTTCTTTCCTAGTGGTTTTAAGAGTTGAGGAGTTTTGTATTCAAAATTTGTTTGTATTATTTGACCAAAATAGTAATACGGAAAATCGTATTGATTTACCGCCGTAGAAGTCACCCTCATAATATCTAGCAGATATGGATTTTCAAAATCCTCATCTTTTACTAAGGCCATTGTTCGCAGCATATTTGTTCCTGGGTAGGCGTTTTCTTCTTTTCCACTTACAACTTGAATATTTTTATTTTCTGAAGAAAAATAATGTAGGTCTGAATGGTACTTACTTCCTATTTCATAATTGCCATTAAAATGAGAGTTTTCATTTTGAGTTACTGTATTATGAGCAATTGTTTGTTTTGCCCATGTTTTATTTTCCTTTAAATAATTGCCACCACCTTTTTGTTCGATATTTACAAAACGTGCCAATCCGTAATCTTGAATGATTTCTTCACCTCTTTCGTATAATGAATATGACAGCTTATCATAATGGCCGTGGCTTGAACCTTGCGCAGCGTATTTGAAAACAAGCTCCAAGTCATTATTTCGCATAATACCAATACCACCTTGTTTTCCGTTTGGTCCATCAGATAAATTGATGGATTTTTTATCATAGGCAATTGATTTTCCATTTTTTATACCAAGCGCTACGGCTAAACCAGTATCGTCTAACAATACACTGTTTTGTTTTTCTGCAATACTCAAGAGGCCTGGATTTTCACCTCCAAACTTATAAGAGATATCTACAGCTGTGACCAACGCACTTGTATAGTAAGACATTCCTTTTTGACCATCGTTAAGCGGAAAAAAATCGCCATCAGCATCTGATAGGTTTAAGAGTGCATTTATCGATTTTAGCAGTACCCCATTCTTATATTCAAAAATTTTCAGGTCAGGTTTTACGTTATGTAATCCCTCTGCAAAAATTAAAAAAGGATAGCCCGCATAACGCTGATAATAAGGCCCTTCATTATAATAACCATCAGGCGAAAACGGTTCTTCAATATTAGCTAAGAAACCTGCTTTCCCATCTTTATTTAAGAACCCTCCATCATCATCTTTTTTGTTTTTATCTAAGTTTAGACCTTTAATTCCGTAGAGCGCTCTATCAATTAATTCTTGGTCATCCATAACTAAACCAATCATACCAACTGCTGCATTCCCCCAGGTACTATGGTTGTGAACGCGTTGGTAGAATTGCGGACTATCTATTGAAATATGATCTGCAAATGGTCTAAACAAATTGGTTTCTAATTTGTCGCGCTCTTCTTCGGATAAATAATTATAAATACAATCGTATGCCTGACTCACATATACCAACCAATTAGCATCGTTTAAACATTGCCAAAACAATTTACCTCTCGCATAGGACCGCGTCTTTGGATGCAATGGTAACGTTTTATAAAGTGCCTCATACTGCATTAGCATGTCTTTGACGTACTCGGCATACTTTTCATCATCTAAAATTTGATACAATACACCTGCCTTTTGTAGTATAAACCAATTTTGTTTATGCCTCGCATGTGTATAACCACCCGAATAATCTTTTGGAATTGGGACTTCAATACCATTGGCTATTTCTGCATCAACTTCGGCTTTAACTTTTTCTAACGTTTGATCGAAAATCGGAATGCTTCCTAATTGGGCTCTAATATCTTTCACCCCTTTTGTCGTCAAAATTAGTTTAGGATGCGATTGAGATATAGAAGCATCAGAAGACTCTTTTGGTGACGTATTGTGTTCGTTTTTACAAGACATCGGCAACAGCAACAACGCTATAAGTAGAATAGAAAAACTTGTTCGATTTTTCATGTATTAAATTGGTTTACCAAATTGGTTTACCAATATACAATTTATTTTAATATAATTGACACTGCCATGTATTTTCGTTACAATTTACATATTGTAAACGCCTCCATTGATATCTAATGTGGCACCTGTAATAAAACCATCATATTCTGATGCGAGATAGAGCACTGCACGCGCAACGTCATCAGCGTTACCTGCGCGCTGAATAGGAATACTAGCTACTGTTGCATCAGCAGATGCTTTCGTTGTGTGGGTGTTATGAAACAAAGTGCCGAGAATAAGACCTGGTGCTACTGCATTCACACGAGTTCCTTGAGCCCCTAATTCTGTGGATAGGGCTCTCGTATAGGTTAAGATCGCACCTTTACTGGTAGCGTAAGCGAGAGATCCGGGATGACCTCCTTTTCTTCCTGCAAGTGAAGCCAAATTAACGATACCGCTATGCTCATTTTTCGCAAGATATGGAGCCGCTGCTCTGGTGACGAACATCATCGAGGTCAAATTTATGTCCATTACTTTGTGCCAGAATTCTGTATCCATTTCCTCTAGCATTTTTCTTGCCACAAGTGAACCTGCATTGTTAATTAGAATATCTAATCCTCCAAACGCTTCTATGGTTCTTTCAACCAATACATTTGCTTCCGCTTCATTTGTTAAATCCGCTTTTATCGTTACCGATTTTTGCCCTTTTTCTATTGCGTATTCCATCAATTTCTTTGCAGTATCTACGCTAGAAAAATAATGGATAGCTACATGTGCTCCAACATCAATAAAATGCTTCGTAATTGCTTCTCCAATACCTTGAGCACCTGCAGTGATCAATACTCTCTTACCCGATAATTTATGTTGGTTATTCATATTGCTCTTCAATTAATTGATTTAATCATTTTTAGTAAAATAGCCTTCATTAGAGACTGCGGCATCACTTACAGATATACTTGCTGCTTTAAACCAAACCTCAGCATAGTTTCCATCGGCGTATTGCTTTTTAATATCACCCCCATGTGTTTCGGCACGAGAACACCAATTTTTATTTATGGTAGGAGATTTTCCATTGGTTTGATTATACGAACCTAGCTTAAAAAAAAGACCTTCATTGGCATATGCATTTTTGCGTTCTATTCCGTCTTGCCCAATAGGCACAAACAATTCTTGCGTTTGTTGAGGAATATCCTCTTTGGTTGCATACTCAGATTTGATTAAGTTTTTCGTAAATGATTTCGTCTCATGTCCTTCACTTATGAATTTCAAGTTCATCATACCTTCTTTAACTTCAATTTCGTACCTCAATTCTTCTCCTAAAGCAATACCATCTTTAGGCTCTTCTGGATAGGTGTTTTCTCCTGTACCAACTGTCGAAAAATCATAACCCCAAACCGCCGTTGAGTAATCCCACCTCCCTGAATTGTCGGCACCTGCCGTGTTGATTTCATAATGCCAAAAAATGGAACCTTTTGTATGACCAGGAAACTTCTTGTAAAATATTTTAAGTGGTTCGTTTTCATGCCCATCGGCACTATGAATTTGACCAATGACTACTGAGTATGAAGCGGCAACTCGAGCATCTCCCGTTGACGATACGTTCATTATTTTAAGCGTAGCTCCTAATTTATCATTAGCCGTTGTTGGATACCATTTTTTGACTTGAGCTAATTCGGTTCTACAATTATTTGAAGTACCATGAGTATCTCCTGCATTTGGCGCCTTATAAACTACCCAATCTTCTTTACCATCATTTACAGTGTAAAAGAAATCTTTATGTTCAAAATTAGTTGCAATACCAGCATTCGAACCATCTCCTAAAATTAAATTCCAATTATCGAAAAATGGCATAACATCGCTTGCGTATAGAGTTTTTTGCTCTCCTTTTTTAACTGATTTTTTATCAACATTTGAACAGCTACATACTACAAAGAAAGTTCCAAGAACTACAAACAGAGATGTGTTGAATTTTTTATTCATTTCTAACAATTCATTATTATTAAAAGTAATCTAACAAGGCTATAATTCCGTTATAGGAAATCACCAAAGAAAAGAACAAGGCCGCAAACATGCCAATGTATACACTAACATTTGTTTTGTAATCTTTCATCACCTTTTTATTGCTTAGCATAAGTATGATTCCCAAAATTACAATGGGCAATACGAACACATTAAATACCTGGGACAGAATTTGAATCTCGATAGGATTCGCTCCAAACGCTGGCCCAATTAATGCCACCAAACATGCAACGGCTGTTATAATTCTAAACTGACGCGAATTCGTATCTATTGTTCCTGATTGATAATCTGCCACCAACAGTGGTGCAATCAATAAACAGGGAAAGATAGAAGACAAACCAGCACTTAATGCTCCAAAAAAGAAAATAGTAACTGCCCATTTGCCTGCAACTGGTTCTAAGGTATTCGCCATGTCTAATACGTGCGTAACTTCTTTATCTTGATAAAATAATGCACCAGAAGCGACTGCCATAATCGTAGCACTTATTATGAATATTAAAATAGCCGCAGTAATTGCATCTTTTTTTTGTTGATCTAAGTTCTTTATGGTCCATCCTTTTCCTTTGACAAATAATGGACGGGACAAAAACGTTGCAGCGGCCATGGTAGTTCCAACAAATGCGGCAACTAGCATTTTACCTCCTGGCACTTCTGGTATTGAAGGTATTAATCCTTTTACCACATCTATGGGAAGTGGCTGAACAAAAAACAAAGAGAGCAGAAACGAAAAACCCATTAATGTAACGAATATGATAAGGATCTTTTCGAAAAAAGTATACTTTCCTACCAACATTAATAAATAAAAAGTAACAATGATGGTAATCGCAATTATCAAAACAGATAGGTATTCATATGAATGAAGTCCTTCAAAATTTAATGCGAGTATTTCAAAAATAATATTCGATGAAATTCCTAAAATTCCCATAAGAGAATTCCATTGTCCAAATGTAATTCCTATAATCACTAATATGGCCAATGCTTTACCAAACTTTAGATGCTTTTTAAATCCGTAAAGCGCTGTTTCACCAGAAATAAGTGCATAATTTCCATAAGCAAACATTAAAATTCCCGAAAAAAGACAGCTTAACAATAGTACCCAAAGCAATTCCATATTGAATTTGCTTCCTGCGACAATCATCGAGGTTACACTGCCCGTGCCAATGGTATATCCAATAGCGAAAATACCGGGTCCAAAACTTACTATTAAAGCAACAACTTTCTTAAGTAAGGATGTATTGGTTGGCGTTGCTTTCATGTTATTAGGGTATAAGGTTAACTCTTAATGGATAGGTTTTGTACTTTCTTCTAGGGATGCTTTTCTAAACCAAACCTCCGCATAACTGCCATTCGCATATTGCTTTGCTATATCTCCATTATACGTTTCTGACTTCGTTGATTTTCCATTAGCCTGATTATAACATCCTTGTTTGAAGTAATTCTTTTCACCAGCATATGCAGATTCGCGCTCAACACCTCCTCCTTTTTCTCTATTGGCATATACTTTTATTACTTGTTCTGGAATATCTTCTTTTGTTGCAAATTCAGATGTTACTAAGCTCTTTGTGAACTGAACTGTTTTATGATTTTCGCTAGTAAAAGTCAAATACATTATCCCTTTATCCACATGCACTTCGTAACTAAACTCTTCTCCCAATGCTATACCGTTTGGCGGTTCATCAGGATATGTAGTTGGACTTGTTCCTACCATCGAAAAATCATACCCCCAAACTGCTGTCGAATAATCAAATCTTCCAATATTGTCTCCTTTTGTATTAATTTCATAATTCCAAAATACAGAACCTTTGGTATGACCTGGGAATTTTTTATAGTAAATTTTTAGCGGTTCATTTTCATGACCTTCGTCGCTATGAATTTGTCCAATAACTACAGAAAAGGAAGAGGCTGCAGTTGCATCTCCAGTAGTTGAGACATGCTGAACTTTTAATGTACCGGTTAACTTGCCACCGGTTTCGGGAATCCAATGTGTTTTTTGTCCTAATTCTGTTCTTGTATTGCTCGAAGTGCGCGAAGTAATCCCAGAATTTGGAGTTTTGTATACTACCCAATTCGTAGTTCCATCATTTTTTACGTAAAAGAAATTATCTTTTTCATAATCTATTAAATCGTCTTTGTGCGTTCCATCTCCCAACAAAATTTTCCATTTATCCATAAAAGGTAATACATCGCTTGGATACACTGTTACTTTCGAATCTTCTTTATTAGACTTTTTAGTTTTATCTGTACAACTGAATATCGCCAATACAATACCAATCATAAAAAAAATTGAGAACCCCGAATTAATAGTTCTAGTATTCATATTAGTTCATTTTTTATTCTATTGAATTTAAAGCTTTAACTCCTTATATCGAATAGCCCTTTTCAAACTACCTTTTTATTGCGCCAGAAGTATTTCCTTCTAATAAGCTTCGTACATTTTCCAAAGACACTATATTTACATCACCAGGAACTGTATGTTTCAAGGCACAGGCAGCCGAGGCGAAATCCAAAGCCTGTTCATCATCATAATGCAATAACCCATAAATTAGGCCCGCAGCAAAGGCATCACCTGTACCAACTCGGTCTATAATGTGCGTAATATTCAACATATCGGTTTTAATATATTTTTGCCCGTTCCACAATTTTCCTTGAATTTGGTGATGAGAAGCACTCATAATTCTTCGGGTTTTCTTAATTACTTTTTTTACCTTAGGATATACGTTGATCAACTGTTTAGCTAAATCCTGAAATTTGTCATCAGAATTCCCCAAATTAAACATCTCACGGATACCGCGACTGCTCGTTATCACAACATTGGTATTTTGTACTAAATCAGGAATAATTTCCTGCATGGTTTTGCCATATTTCCACATGTTACTCCGCGAATTAATATCTCCCGAAACCGTTATTCCTAATTCGTTTGCTGTTTTTATCGCATCCAAACAACAACTAGCTGCCCCTTGCGAAATGGCAGGGGTAATACCTGTCCAGTGAAACCAATCGGCGTCTTTAAGTACGTCTTTCCAATCAACCATTGAAGGTTTAATCAATGAGAAAGAAGATCCCTCTCTTTCATAAATGACCTCACTCGACCGGTGTACTGCACCTTTTTCAAGAAAATACTTCCCCATCATATTATCACCATAAATAATATGTTCTGTACTTAGCCAATGTTTACGCAAAAATTGGGTTGCCGCTTTACCTAAGGCATTATCAGGAAAACGAGTGACATGCGCTGCTTTCATACCTAAATAGGCACATGAAATAGCAACGTTAGCTTCGCCGCCACCGTAAACAAGCTCAAATGAAGAAGCCTGTGAAAATTTCTCATAACCAGGTGGTGATAATCTCATCATTACTTCACCAAATGTTATTACTTTTTTAGCCATAATTTCTAATACATCAATTTAAGCTTCAAATTTTCTTCGGTTTTTATCTTTCCAGAATTCATTATGTCATTTTCAGAGGCTACATTATTCTTTGCACCCCATAAAATTGAAACAAATTGAACAGGATTATCTTTAAATATATTCTTTGAAATATGTACGTTTATAATTCCTCTATGATTTAATAACGTTTTGTTTTTTTCTTTTGCTCCACAATTGGTAAATGTACTGTTGGTAACCAACAGGTTCCCACCAATGGTAGACTCATCATAACCTCCTCTATAATAATCGATCACATTTTCTTTTACGTTATTGAAGCTACAATTTCTTACGGTTAGATATTCTGTATTATAATCACCCTTATCATTGGTTTCTTCAGATAATTCTATCCCGTTTTCACAATTCGAAATTGATGTATTTTCAAAGGTGATACGTTCAGCAAATGATTCTTTGTATGCCTTCAAAACATAATTGAAGTTACTTATTTCTGTATTTAATACAATCAACCCAAAATGATTCGACATGTTTTCTTTTAAACTAGCAAAAGCATAGTTTGTGGTGTTACCCTTTAAAATGACTTTTTCAATTTTTAATTTTCCATAGGGCTCTAAAGAAAATAATGCCGTGTTTTCATCTCCTTCATAAACAATCTCCGCCTTACCATCATAAGATGATGTGATCGTTAACTCTTTATTTATAATTAGAGATGTATTCAACTTGAACAAAGGCCCATCTAATGCAATAATGTCGCCATTATTCGCTCCATTAATTTTATCTTGAAACTCTCCAACATTGCTAACTTTATGTGTTATCGGCTCTTTAGGTTCTACTTCATTCGAGTACCAGGTTGTTCCATACTTTGATTTATCTAATATATCTGGAATGGAGGTATCAGCCTCAATAACAGCACCAATACTTTTGCTGTCTTTTCTGGATGTTCCAAATAGATCATTCTCAATCGTATTAAAATCAAATCCTTCATAAGCTTCTATTTCGGAAGGAATTCCAACAGGAAGTAAGATAATGTCAGACACTTTTTTCAATTCTAACGGCGCTTCCATAATACCCTTATTAAAATTGTTAAAAGCTACACTCTGATTATTGATCACATTATTTTTAAACATAACACCGTCGGCCTTATCATTTTCAACCACAATAGTTTCTAATCCTTTTTCATTGTAAATTAAATTATTCGCAACTGTCGTTCTAATCGCCCTTGCTGAACGTATTTCAGACTTTGGCAATACATCAGCTTGCGCAATATTTGTTCCTACTCCGAATTGCCAGGGCGCACTGCAATTTACATAGGTATTATACGCAACAACAACATCTGTTACCTGATTGTAGCGGTTTAGTGGTGACTTGGGTATGCCATTCATTACCGCTAAGGGACTTCTAAAGCTCTTTCCTTTTAGACCGTAGAAATAGTTATTGACAACCCAATGCCCCGTGTTAATAATCCGAATTCCACCATAATTTTCATTCACACCGTCACCAATAAAATAATTTCCATCTATGGTCACATAATTTCCATGTCGAGTAACTAAAGATCCCTCGCTCTTATAAAACACGTTATTTTTAAACACGTTAAAATTCGTTTTACTAGAAATGACTTCAACCTCACCATTACATTCTTCAAATAAATTATTGGCGACCATCGTATGGCTTGGAGACATCGATGTATAGCTATCTCCTAATTGAATCGTTTCTCCACTAGGTCCGCCCTTAACGGGCCTTGGTCCGAAATGATTATTTACAATTTGATGGTAATTATTGATACTTTCTATCCCGGCAATACTGACTCTAACAGTTGGCCCTCTATTGGTTTTTCCGGAGATATAAGAATTGCTCAATTCATTATTTCTACCCCAGAACTGAACCCACAAATCACTCTTATCGCGTTTTGGTTTATTAAAATCCTCGATCACACAATTAGTAACCTTACAATTATTTGATATTTCGTCTGGGGCATCCTTATGATTTATTTTAAAATCTATGACTGCATTTGATGGGGAATATCCATTTTTGAAGTATAAGCCTTCTACCACTAAATACGATCCTCCAAATTTTAAGTAGGATTGACCTTCAATAGATACTTTGCCAGCAGTTTCAGCTCTTAAAACAATCGGATTTTCTTTTGAGCCTTCACCGCGAAACTTAATTTCGACATCTTTCCAAACACCATTTTTCAGCACAATTTCGTCGCCCGCTTTTGCATTTTTTATGGCTTCATTGAGTTCTTCTATGTTTTGGACTAGATTAGTGCGCTCTTGCACGTCCTTACAAGAATAAAGACAACAGCAGAGTAACATGTAGAGTAAAAAAGGGCGATAATTCATAAATAATTAAAATTGGTTTACCAGTTTGGTTTACCAAATATATACATATTTATTAACTATCCAAATAGTTCTGACAGTATACGCTGTATTTGCTATAGAAATTTTAAAGGTGAAACCACTCTTTTACATTCGCAATGACACTTTCATCGCCTTCTTTCGTTTCGAACTCATTACTTTGTGAATTGTAAGTGTATGGCTGCTTCCATTCATCAATGTTATCAACGATCTGTCTAATGGCATCACATATGAATAACACCTCCGCATTCGTGGTAATTGGATGTAAAGATAGACGCACCCAACCTGGTTTGCTCGTTAAATCTTTTGTTATAATTCCGGTGGTAATTTTTTTAGAGGTATCTTCACATAGATCAAATAAATGATGACTATAGGTACTTGCGCAGGACCATCCACCGCGAGATTGAATTCCAAAGCGGTCATTCAACAATCGCACAATTAAGTTATAATGAATGCCTTCTACGCCAAAGGAAACGCATCCGATACGCGGCTCATCGTTATACCCAAGGATAAATAAACCGGGCACCTCCTTTAACTTCTCAAAACAGAGCGCCAGTAATTCTTCTTCTCTTTTAGCAATATTCTCGACACCCATTTTATCTTTTAGTTGCATCGCCAACGCCGCTCGCATCACTTGTAAAAACCCAGGTGTACCGCCATCTTCTTTTGTTTCAATATCATCATAATAACCAAATTCACCCCATGGATTTGTCCATTTCACATTGCCCCCACCAGGAACATCAGGACAGCTGGTGTTGTATAATTTTTCATTAAACACCAATACTCCACATGTACCCGGACCACCTAAAAATTTATGAGGAGAGAATAATACGGCATCCAATCGGGCTTCGGGATCTTCAGGATGCATATCTATTTTTACATAGGGTGCCGATGCGGCGAAATCCATAATACAAATACCCCCATTTTGATGCATAACCTTTGCTAATTTCTGATACGGTGTAATGATTCCCGTTACATTAGAGCATGCTGTAAATGAGCCAATTTTAAGTGCTCTATCTTTATACCTATCTAAGGCCTTTTGCAATTCTTTCGGACATACCAATTTATGCTCATCGCATTCCAAAATAACAACGTCTGCTATCGTTTCCATCCACGGAACATGATTTGAATGGTGTTCCATATGTGAAATAAACACCACGGGTCTTTCTTTTGCAGGAATGTCAATCTTATCCTTCACAGCATCTGGATATCGTAAACCCATGACACGTTGTAATCTGGATAAAACACCGGTAAACCCTGTGCCAGAAGTTACCAAAACATCATTTTCATTTGCATTTACATGCTGCTTTATGAGCTCACGAGCATGCTTGTATGCATACGTTGACGCTTTACCTGTTTCGCTAGAAAAAGAGTGTGTATTAGCCACCATCGGGCCAATTTTCGTAGTTAAAATTTCCTCAATGGGTCGATATAAACGACCACTAGCTATCCAATCAGCATAGGTTAAATTTTGAACACCGTTCAACGAATCAAACTGATGATCATCACCAATAATATGCTGTCTGAATTGTTGGAAATATGCTTCTAAATTCGTTGAAGCTTCTTCATTTGAATACTTTTTGAGGTTATTTTTCACTATCAAGTTCATTATAAATAAGTTAACTTCTACAGAAAATTAGTTAACAAAGTTAACTAATTTTAATTTTATTAAAAAAATTACTTTAGTAAAATTAACCAAAGTAATTCTTTTAGTAGATATTATGTAAACTATTTTATATTATTTATTCGCTTTTAAAATTACCTATACCTTCCTTTAACCAAGCAAAATAACTATCAATATCAGGATCATATGCCGAGTATTCGTTTAAATTATCACCATTGTGATCAAGTAGCACATAATAGGGTTGGGCATTCGCCTTATATTTCTTAATTTGAAAATCACTCCATTTATTACCAATACTCTTGATTTTCTTTCCTGTCGTTTCTGATACATATTGTTCGCTTTCTGGCAACGACCTTTTATCGTCTACATATAATGAAATTAACACAATATCATTCTTTAACACCTCTAATACCTTCGGATCTGACCAAACTCTTTCCTCCATTTTACGGCAATTTACACACGCATGTCCTGTAAAATCCAAAAGTACTGGCTTGTTTGCTGTTTTGGCATATGCCATACCTTTTTCATAATCTAAAAACGCTACAATATCATGCGGTCCGTTCTTCGCTCCATCTGGAAGTTTCTCTTTAATTCCGCCACTCCCTATTTTGGTATAACCTACACCATAAGGCGATTCACTATATTGCATTGGTGGTGGAAAACCGCTTATTAATTTTAGTGGCGCGCCCCAAAGGCCCGGTATCAGATAAACGGTAAATGACAACACCAATAACCCAAAAATTAATCTACTAACTGAAATATGTTTTAACGGTGAGTCATGCGGCAATTGGATTTTTCCAAATAAATACAAGGCTAAAGTTCCAAAAATTGCGATCCAAATCGCAAGAAAAACTTCCCTTTCTAACCAATGCAATTGCAAAACTAAATCGGCATTAGATAAGAATTTGAACGCCAAAGCCAGCTCTAAAAATCCTAAAACAACTTTAACCGTATTTAACCATCCGCCAGATTTAGGCAATGAATTTAACCATCCCGGAAAGGCAGCAAACAATGCAAAGGGCAACGCAATTGCTAATGAAAAGCCCAGCATTCCTATAATGGGGCCAATATTTCCTCCACCAACAGCTGCTTCTACCAATAAGGTTCCTACAATAGGCCCAGTGCAAGAAAAAGATACTATTGCCAAGGCCAAGGCCATAAAAAATATCCCTATCACACCTCCTCTATCTGCTTGTGCATCCACCTTTGTGCCCCATGAACTCGGCAAAACTATTTCAAAAGCACCTAAGAATGATATTGCAAAAACAACTAATAAAAGGAAGAAAATTATATTAAACCAAACATTTGTAGATAAAGCATTTAAAGCATCCGCGCCAAAAATTGAGCTTATTATCCATCCTAAAAAAACATAAATAATTACAATAGATAAACCATAAATTAAAGCATTTCTAATTCCGGCTGCCTTGTTTTTACTTTGCTTTGTAAAAAAGCTTACGGTCATTGGAATCATAGGAAAAACACAAGGCGTTAGTAGTGCAGCAAATCCAGAGAAAAAAGCAATAATAAAAATTGTTAAAAGGCTCTTATTATTCTTTTTATTTGACTCAGGTTTAGATCCTTCAATTTTGGAGCTATCATCTTTTTTTGGATTTTCTACACTTGTATCTGCATCCTTTTCACCTGCCTTTCCTTCGACATTAAAACTAATATCCTCTTCTGTTGGTGGCAAACAAGTAGTATCGTCGCAAACCATATACTCTATCACACCACTAATCGTCGCTTTACCAGATTTCAATAATTTGATTCTCTGCTTAAATACAGCTTCCTTTTCAAAATATTTAATATCCATTTCGAACACCTTGTCAAAACCTTCATGTCCTTCTCCTTCGGTCACCTTACCTATTAATTGGTAAGCATCATCTACTTTTTCAAAATTAAAGGAAGTCGGAATCGGCCCCCCATCATCGATAAACTGACCATATAAATGCCATCCTTCATCTAATATTGCTGTTGTTATTAGATCGAATTCAGAATCTGATATTTTCTCAATAGACGTAGCCCACTTTATTGGCTCAAAAATTTGTGAAGAGCTAACAAGACTAACAACTAAAAAAAGTAATGTAACTAGTATTTTCTTCATCTATTCTATATGCTTTAAATATGTAACCTTTAGGCGATATTTATACCTATTCATTACAAAGATGATACGAATATCTTAAATATATTTATTATGTCAGGGTACAATTCATTTTTTTAAGAAAACTATAGCTATTAAAAAAGCTTTAGCGAATCACTAAAGCTTTTATATAGTATGTTACCGAGTATTATGGCTTACTTGTTTCTCGTATTCTTATTTGTTCAACAACTTTAAAGTTTGTTCTTCTATTTAGCTGATGCTGTTCTTCTGTACACACTTTATCATCATTACAATCATTTACCAGTTGCGATTCTCCAAATCCTTGACTTGTAATTCTCGTCGCATCAATGCCTTTAGACACAATATAATCTAACGAAGCTTTCGCTCTTTTCTCAGATAACTTCATGTTGTAACCTTCCTCGGCTCTCGAATCAGTATGCGAACTCGCCATGATTTTTAATTCAGGATATTTTGTCATGACCTCTACTACTCTATCGAGTTCTGCCGCCGCATCCGGACGAATATTATATTTATCAAGGTCAAAGTAAATAACGTTGATATTCACTAACAATTCGTCTCCTACCATGATGAAATCCTGAGCCATTTCAAGATCTTGAACTAAGTCAGGAGCCTCTAAATCATTAACTGTTTTTACTGGAGTTTCTAGTTTAAGATAACCATCGCTCATTGCTACTAACTGATAGTCGGTATTACAGGGTAGTTTAAAACTGAATGACGCGTCTTCTTCCGAAGCTGCAGTAATCTGTAGTTGATTTCCGTCCATATCTAAAACTTGTACAATCGTGCCCGGCATCAAGGCTTGTGTTTCCTTATCCTTTACAACGCCTGAAACCGTTTGTAGACATTCTATAAATAACTCATCATCTTCACTAAAATAATAAATATCGTCGTCGCCTTTTCCGTCTGCTCTGTTCGAAGAAAAATATCCTTTTTGTAATTCTTCTTTTAAAATATAAGCAAAATCATCCTTTGGGCTATTAATTGGAGCCTCTAAATTCAATGGGGTCGACACCGTATTGTCGAATATCTTACTTGCGAAAACGTCTAAATTTCCATAACCAGCATGGCCTGTCGATGAAAAATATAATATATTATCATCACTCATAAAAGGAAACATTTCTCTTTCTTCAGTATTGATCTTTGGACCTAAATTTACCGGATCACCGTAGGTTCCATCATTTCGTATATCGACTACATAAATATCGGTCTTACCAAACCCTCCTTCTCTATCAGAGACAAAATACAATTTTGTCTCATCAACATTTAATGACGGTAATCCAGATTGGAAATCGTCACTATTGAAGGGTAATTTCGTAATATTTGACCATAAACCTTCTTTGTTTACCGATGCTTTGTACAATTGAATATTATCAAATCCCTTTTTTCCTCGTATCGACTTTTCCTTTTCGTTATAATTATTGGCACTGAAATAAACTGTTTTTAAATCTTTGGTAAACACCAAGGAGGCTTCATGTAATTTTCTATTCGCTTCTCCCTCTAATTTTCTTTTATTTATGATCCCGCCTAAACTATCAACGTCTCCCATATATAAATCGAGATATGCTTGGCCATTTTCACGCCAAACACGCTTGATAATAGTTACTTTGTCACTAGGAGAAGCAAATACAATTTTATCTTTCCCTAAAAAGGCAACTCCAAAATCAGCCTCTTTCGTATTCACATCTAACAGTTTCACACTATGTTTACCGGGTGTAGTTTGAGCGGTAAGAAATGTTGCACAACATAACAACATCATCGCTAAATATTTTCTCATAACATACATTTTTATAGAAGCATAACAATATACAAGGTACAAGGTACTTCTAAAGAATTCCTAACAATTAATTTGATAAACCTTGCGATTCGTTTTTTTACAATATGGTTCGTAAAAAAGGGGAGGCGAAGATTTTACTGAGGTCAAATTTACAAATAAAAATGAAATTAAAGGAGCATCTAATTATTATATGCCAAGATTGTGATTTAAAAAAATACCTTAAAACTAGACCCTAAATGAATTATTTTGATAAAAGCTAGGTGAAAAGTCTCCTTTTGAGAATCGTCTCAAATATGAGCATACTACTCAAACAGAAAAGACTGATGGCTAAAATCGGTGAAAGCTCAGGAGCGCTGAAGCCTCCTTTTGGACTATAGGAAACGTCCAATCTATTTTTCGCTTCCTCCAAATAAGGTAGAAGTTTAGTCAACACTGCTGACGGTTCTTGTGGAGCATCTTTAAAAAACACAAATACCAACATTCCAACGAAAAAACCACCTATCAAGAGCCATCCCTTTTTACTAATTAATGGTTTATATTCGAGGTTGCGTTGCATCTCTATATCTTTCATAACATTTGAAACGAACATAGTCGACGGTATTTCTAAATTAGGCTCTTTTAGTAAAGTAGCTAATTTCTCATCTTTCAAGCCTTCTTCACTTGTCGAAACAAAAATATCTTGCATTACCTGTTGTGTAAAATCTACCGGTGCTTTTTCTACACCAACCTGATTTAACATCTTTTTTATATGTTCTTTCTTTCCCTTGTTCATACTACAAAATAGTTTTCAATTCTTTATCTAGAAAAAGTTCTAATGACTTGTATAATTTTTTTCGCGCTCTAAACAGTCTTACCTTCACATTTGTTTTAGAATAACCTGTAATTTTTTCTATTTCATCTAAGCTATTATCATTTACATAAAACAGGGTTACTAATAGGGCATCTAACTCTGGCAATTTATCAATGGCGGCCTTAATGTATTTCTGTTGTTCTTCTTTTTTTAGTTCTTCTATTTGTGAAAATGAACCACCCGTTGAGTAATTGTCTATGACAAACTCGTCAATATTGGTCGTTTCAACTTTCTTCTTCCTGGTTTTCGATATCGCCGTTCTATATACAATTGTATACAACCAAGTAGAAAATTTAGATTTCCCCTGAAAGGTTTTTAACTGCTGAAAGGCCTTCACGAAACTATCTTGTGCAACTTCCTCTGCATCTTCGGCATTTCTTACAATTTTTATTGCCACCGTATATGCCATATCCTTGTATTGTTCTACAAGATAGCTAAACGATGCCGCATCACCTTGTAATACTTTATCAATATAAATTTGGTCTTTTGGTTGTCTCATTTATACATATGACTACAGCAACTTCAAATCGGTTACAATAACAATACTAATTATTTCAAAGAATTCGTAAAAATAAATTCTAAATGCAACTGCTCTGATGCTTTATAAATTAGATATTTTCGTCGCGCGTAGCATTTCCCTTTTACCTGGTGGGCCAGGTAATCTTTCTACTCTAAACCCGACTTCTTGCATGGCACGTCGTACACTCCCTTTTGCAGCATAGGTCACCAAAATACCTTTTTCTTGCAATGCATTATACATTTTTTGAAATATACTTACCGTCCATAACTCTGGTTGCACTCTCGCACCAAAAGCATCAAAATAAATCAAATGGAAACTATTTGTATCTTCAATTTGATCAAAACACTGTTCACGTTTTAATAACGAAAATTGTGGGCTCAAATGAAATTTCTTATTCCATTTAGTTCTATGCATCTTGTTAAAATCATCTAAAAGTTCATCCGCATCTAGCTCCTGTACATAGTTCAATTTATGGATTTCTTCCTCTTTCACTGGATATGCCTCTACCCCTGTATAATTCACCGTCAATTCTATTTTTTTGGCCTCCAAAAATGTAATCAAACAATTGAGTCCAGTACCAAAACCGATCTCAAGGATGTTGAGACTCTTGAGCTCTTTAGACGGATACAATCCGTTTTTTATAAAGACATGATAAGCCTCTTGTATAGCCCCGTGTTTAGAATGGTATTGTTCATTCCAATCAGGTAGATGAATTGTAGTAGATCCATCTGAAGTTATAATAATTTCACGTTTCAAACTATTGGATAAGTAGTTTCTTAATTTTTGGTATTGGACCAGTGCATCTGGTCTCATGACAGGCAATACATAAATTAATGGATGTATTAAAATGATACTTTACAGAATCTTTATCGGATAATAATGTGGCTTTTTGAGCACTCAAAAATTCTGTAGACAAACTATCAAATTCTTTGTCACGATCATTCGGATCTGTTAAAATCGCCGTATGAATTTTTATAAAATTTTCTGGAAACCATAACAAACTATCCTTCTTCAAAATTCGAACTTTGTTCGCCTTATTAAATTCATACATGCTACGCATTAATAAAGCCATTTCTGAAGATTCGTACATAATGGGCTCTTTCGTAATTTTACTTTCCTTTTTACTTTCACCACAAGAAAACGCCAAAAGAGCAACGACCAATATATAGCTTATCCTTTTCATTCATTTTTCATTAACACTCCATCTGCTTCAAAAGCGAAGGTGAACTCAGGTTCAGTAATAGCCGCAATTTCTTCTTCCGATTTACCACTATCCTTAGCATAATGCTGTAGTTCTTTTACGGGTATTTTTGTCACAAAAGCTCTACCGTTTACAATCACTTCTTTAGAATCCGCATCAAGCGGAACAAAAAAACCATAGTCTTTAAACCGTACCATAGATTCTTGTTGATCTCCCAAATCTAATTTCATCCAGCAGCCTTTTTTCTTACATACTTCATTTATGGTAGATGCAAATTTCATATTTATGGTATCACCTTCTTTCAAATTATTAAACTCTTTTGCAGCCATCTCTTTTGAAACTACATTTTCATCAGATATTTTTTCACCAAAGGAAGCGTATGCGATTGATTCTTTCTTAATATCTATAGTATTTTCCTTTTCTTTTTTGCACGCAAATACCGTTACCAGACAGATTAATATAAAGCCTATTTTTTTCATCTCATTATTTTTATTTTATACACTCACAAAGTTATAACTTTATTTAAATTCTACTAGTTAAATAAAATAACATATTGTTGGTTCAAGGAGCATATTCCTTAAAGATTATTATGAAATTTAACAGAATTAATAAATATAGTTTAAAATCATAATTAAAAACTTTCAAGTTATTATATAAGCTTTAAAATATGTACTTTTGCACTTTCAAATATGTATAATTATGAGTGTGGATATATCAACAAAAATAACTGTCAAAAAAGCTTCAACATCTAAGATTTCTGAGGTGGACTTTGATAATTTACCTTTTGGTCAGGTAACTACCGATCACATGTTTGTTTGTGATTACAAAGATGGAAAATGGCAACAACCACAGGTTGTTCCTTATCAAAACATCAGTTTAGATCCTTCAGCGAAAATCTTCCATTATGGACAGTCGATATTTGAAGGTATGAAAGCATATAAGGATAATGAAGATCAGATATGGTTGTTTAGACCGTTAGATAATCAAAAACGAATCAACATTTCTGCTAAAAGGTTGTCAATGCCTGAGTTTCCTGAAGACTATTTTATGGAAGGCTTGAAAACACTGTTAAAAGTAGAGAGTAACTGGATTCCCAAGACACCAGGAAGCTCTATGTATATTCGCCCGTTTGTACTGGCAACTGGAAACGGTTTCCATGCCTCTCCTGCTGATGAATATAAGTTCGTGATTGCGTGTTCACCTTCAGGAGCGTATTTTGGTGGAGAGGTGAAAGTTCTAATAGAGCAAAATTACTCACGTTCGGCAAATGGCGGAGTTGGTTTTGCAAAGGCTGGTGGAAATTATGCCGGTCAGTTTTATCCTACACAGTTGGCAAAGGCCAAAGGTTATCAACAAGTAATTTGGACCGATGATAATACTCATGAGTATATTGAAGAAGCTGGAGCAATGAATGTATTTGTAAGAATTGGTGATACCTTACTCACATGTCCAACAAGTGACAGAATATTAGATGGTATTACGCGTAAAAGTATCATCGCTATTGCAGAAGAAGAAGGTATTCCTGTTGAAATACGTAAGATTTCGGTGAAAGAGCTTGTCGAAGCCTCTAATAATGGTACGCTTAAAGAAATGTTTGGTGCCGGTACAGCAGCTGTTGTATCACCCATAGCGGGGTTTGGCTTCCAAGACAAAGATTATGATTTACCCACGATTGAAAACAGTTATGCCGTTCGTTTTAAAAAGCGCATAACCGATATTCAATATAACCGCGCCGAAGATCCTTTTGGATGGCGATATCAAGTTAAATAATAAAAAAGGCGCTCATCTGAGCGCCTTTTTTATTTGTACTAGTTTATTTCTTTATTCCAGAAACCTGTCTCGTCAATTGTATTTATATCAGCAGTATAAATGATTCTGCATTCTAATGATTTAGAAATTTGAATCTCCTCACTTGAGTCATGTGTTTCATAGATCGGAAAATCCTTGTCTGGCAAAAAGCTTTTTATTATAATTCCAAGATCATCTTGTCCCATTTGTAATCTCGGGAAGGTATTTCCGTTCATCCTTAAGTTTATTTCTTGTGCTTTATAGGCGCCATTCTTATCTTGTCTAAATTGCACACCAAATGGTCCACAACCACCCTCTCGGATGTAAGCTTTAGCGAATTTCAATCCTATTTTCTCTAATTCAAGGTTCTTAACTCTCTGAATCGATACGGTAGCACCATTTTGATGGTTATTTTTGGTAATGAAAATTTCGTTAATTCTTCCATCGGGTTCAATAAGGGTATGACAGGTGTGATGATAGACATCTGGGGCATGGGCAAATAAAGGTGTTGGACCATCCATTTGTTTAAAATAGTCATCCATAGCATTTGGATCACCCAAATATTCTTGAATCATATAGTCGTCATAGTTCGCCACATCCAGCACTTGTTCTAAATTCCTGAGAAAAAAAACACCTTGGGAAGCAAACCCTTCAATTGGCTTTGCAATTAATGGAAACCCATGCTCTTCAACGAATGCTTCCAGTTCCTTCACACCGCCCGATTTATGCATTACAAAAGTACTGGCAAAAGGTAAATTATGTTTCTCTGAAAATTCCCATGTTTTCCATTTGTCTAATCCGAAACTCAATGAACGAAGATTACCGTAAGGAATCACACATTTTAAATTAGGATTATTCCCGACTATTTCTGAGACTATTTTCGTGTCTATATCGCGGCCGCTTAATATTAAGTCTGGCTCTTCTTTTTTAATGATATCTATCATTTTAGTCTCGAATGCCTCGCTAGAAGTATTCGGAACTTCATAGAATTTATCACATCTGAAATTATTCGCACTAGCATTCAAGCTATTTACACCAATTAAATAGATCAAATGTCTTCTATTAAAGGTCTCGTAATCGAGTACATCCAATAAGTTTTTACCTACTAATGATCCGACACTTGTTATTAAAATTTTTATTTTGGTCATTTGCTATTTATTCAAGATTTCGGCTATTTTCGGTTTAAAGTAATTTGGGCCTTTCATTACTTTACCATCTTCTCTATAAATGGGTTTGCCGTCTTCTCCGAGTTTACTCATATTACTGCGTTGAATTTCATTAAATACTGTTGAAATTTTATCCTGCATACCATGCTCAATAATAGTACCGCATAAAATATAGAGCATATCGCCTAAGGCATCTGCAACCTCTACTAAGTCGTCATTTTTAGCGGCTTCTAAATACTCTTCGTTTTCTTCTTGCATCAAGTCGAAACGCAATTTTAATTTGTTGTCATCTAATTTGGCTACAGGTTCTTTTTGATAGCCTATCCCGAAAGCTTTGTGAAATTTCTTTACTGCTTTAATCTTTTTTTTCATTCGTTAACTACGTTTTATTACATCAATTTCATATACATTTTTGGAGAGACCGCTTTTAATACAGCTCCAACCACACGCCAACGTTTGGTGATATATGCTCTTCTTTTTTTACGTTTGATTGCGGTATACATCTGTTGCGTCGCCTTTTCTACAGAAGCCATCCAGAATGTTTTTCCCATGATAATGTCGGTATCTACGAAACCGGGAACAATCTCAGTAACATTAATGTTGGCTTTTTTGGTCCGCAAAGACTTCATATACAAGGACTCTAAGTAACTTGCTTGGTAAGCTTTCGATGCGTGATATTCTGGCACTTGTCTATTTCCTCTTAATGAAGCAACAGACGTCACTCCTACTAAATGACCATGACCTTGCGCCACAAAATAATTATAGGCCAAATGATAAACCCGTGTGGCTCCAACTACATTTGTATACACAGTTGGCCCTCCATTTTCCCAATCTAATTTATAATTCGGTGTTGCAATACCGGCATTATGCACCATCAGGTCTATACTATCGAAAATTGTTGGTAATTTTTGAAACAGTTCTTCGGTTGCTTGGAGATCAGTAATGTCGTGTTGTTGTACTACATATCCTTCGGCATTCTCTTTTTTAATTTCTTCTAAACGTTCTACACGTCTGCCAGTGATCATCACTTTATAGCCATCATTTACTAATAACTTAGCGAGTTCCTTTCCCATACCGGAAGTAGCTCCGAAAACTATTGCATTCTTACTCATATATTGAATTTTAATCCACAAAAATGACTATTTTTGCCGTGATAAATATAACCAATATATGTTTAGTAGCGGTCAGAAATTATTTGCTTTATTCTTTATCATCGTCTTTGCCGCGATTATGGTTTGGAGTTATAGAAAAGATATTTATCTCCATAAAATTTACTACAAGAAAGTATGGGTTGTGGCTTTGGGAATTATTATCGTCATTGCTTCCTTTGCCATCATTGCCTTTGCCTTACATTAGGTTATTTCTTATACTTTAAAACGGCCGAACGCCCTTTTTTAAAAATTTTATTGCTGTTATGAGTTCCTTTACGGAGCGCTTTTTGTTCTTCAAATGGTAAATTGTAAACCTCCTGGCAGTCGGTAGAGCAACAACCCTGCATTTTATCACGACAAGATTCACATTGAATAAATAAGAGATGACAGGCTTCATTTTCGCAATTTACATGGGTATCGCAGGCTTCTCCACATTGATGACATTGGGCAATGACATCATCAGAAATACGCTCACCTCTTCTATGATCGAACACGAAATTCTTTCCGATAAATTTATTCTCTAAACTCTCACTTTTTACTTGACGAACATATTCAATAATACCTCCTTCTAACTGAAAAACATTTTTAAAGCCCTTATGCTTATAATAAGCGCTGGCTTTTTCGCAACGAATTCCTCCAGTACAATACATCAATAAATTCTTATCATCTTTATAATCCTTTAGATCTTCTTCAATAATATCTAATGAATCTCTAAAGGTATCAACATCTGGCGTAACAGCCCCTTCGAAATGTCCAATCTCACTTTCGTAATGATTTCGCATATCAACACAAATCGTGTTAGGATCTTCCAACATCCTATTGAACTCCTCTGCTTTTAAATGAACACCTTTATTCGTAACGTCAAAAGTTTCGTCAACCAATCCGTCAGCAACAATCTTTTTACGCACCTTTACTTTAAGCTTCAGAAATGACATATTATCTTGTTCAACCGCAATATTTAGTCGCACATTTTCAAGAAATGATATACTATCAATATGTGCTTTCAATTCGTCAAAATTCTCAGCAGGCACAGATAATTGTCCGTTGATGCCTTCGTGCGCGACGTATATTCTACCTAAGATGTCGAGTTCGTTCCAAGCAAGAAATAAAAAGTTTCTAAATAATTGTGGATTCCCGATATGGGCATATTGATAGAAAGATAAGGTCAATCGTTGCTTTCCAGCTTCTTCGATTAACAAGGCTCTTTCTTTTGCGCTTAATGTATTGTACAGTTGCATGCTATACCAATTTTAAGTTAAAAGAATATTTTTTAATGCCACAAAAATAAAGCTTTTACCTAATGATTTATCAAAAATTACAACATTTTACTAGAATTTGATAAAAATTCAACTTTCTGCACATTTTACAGCGATTGACGTTTTTATCTAGCAGATTTTTTTTAACCTTTGTAGACACAATATTAAAATCAAATTCATGAGAGTTGCTGTTGTTGGCGCCACCGGAATGGTTGGTCAGGTAATGTTAGAAACCTTAGAGCGTAGAAATTTTCCTATTACAGAATTAATTCCTGTAGCTTCTGAAAGATCCATTGGTAAAAAAGTGGTGTATAAAGGAGATGAATATACCGTTGTAGGATTACAAACGGCTGTAGACATGCACCTGGATGTGGCGCTGTTTTCGGCTGGTGGTGGCACTTCTTTAGAATGGGCTCCTAAATTTGCTGAAGTCGGTACGATCGTGATCGACAATTCTTCTGCTTGGCGGATGGATGCCACAAAAAAACTGATCGTTCCAGAAATAAATGCTGCCTCATTAACAGAGCGTGACCGTATTATTGCTAATCCGAATTGTTCGACCATACAAATGGTCATGGCCTTAGCACCATTACATAAAAAATATGGTATTAAACGATTGGTAATCTCTACCTATCAATCGATTACTGGTACGGGTGTAAAAGCGGTACAGCAGTTAGAAAATGAATATGATAATAAAAAAGGAGAAATGGCATATCACTATCCTATCCATAGAAATGCGATTCCACATTGCGATGTTTTTGAAAGCAATGGTTACACAAAAGAAGAATTAAAATTGGTTCGTGAAACACAAAAAATTTTAGATGATCGTGCTATTGCTATCACTGCGACTGCTGTTAGAATTCCTGTGGTTGGAGGACATAGCGAAAGTGTGAATATTGAGTTTGAAAATGAATTCGATGTATCGGAAGTGCGTAAATTATTAAGTGAAACAGATGGTGTTACTGTCCAAGATAATACCGATACCAATACCTATCCAATGCCTATATATGCAGAAGGTAAAGATGATGTTTTCGTGGGTAGGATACGTCGAGATTTATCGCAACCTAATACCTTAAACATGTGGATCGTTTCTGACAATCTACGAAAAGGAGCTGCTACAAATGCGGTTCAAATTGCCGAATATTTAGTAGCTAACAAGCTAATTTCAAATAAGGTAGTGTCTTAATTTGAAGGTTACAAATGATAAAAAAGTCTGAATTATGATTCAGACTTTTTCACTTTTAACACATCTTCAATAATTTGTTCAAGTTGATGCTTTGGCAAAGCTCCATTTGCCATTTGAGGTTGCTCATTATTAGGAGGACAAAACAGCATCGATGGGATGCTTCTGATAGCAAAAGCAGCAGATAATTCTTGTTCGGCTTCAGTATCTACTTTATAAATATGGATTTTTCCATCATATTCCTCACTTAACTGTTCTAAAACCGGAGCTAACGCCTTACACGGACCACACCAATCGGCATAAAAATCAATGATGCAAGGAATATCTCCTTCATATTTCCATTCCTTATTCTCTTCATAATTAAAAACTTTTTCTAGAAAAGTTTCTTTGGTTAACAATGTTGTCATAAATATTCTTTTATCTGTTTAATGTCAATAATTATTCCACATTTTCTCATGTCATATTGACGCTAATTTAGTCGCTATAATTGACATAACTAACTCATTTTGTAAGAATTTGGTAAATTGTGCATCAAATCAATTAATTACTAACTTAATATTTATCATTTATGAGCAGAAAAGTATCGATGATCTTACGGATCATTTTGGCCATAGTCCTGATTGTTTTCGGACTAAACAAGTTTGCACATTTCTTGCCAGACCCTGAAGTTACTGGAGAAGCAGCCGAATTTTTAGGAGCTTTAGGTAAAGCGGGATATTTTCCAATATTGGGTGTTCTGGAGATTCTAGCAGGATTCTTATTATTAACCAATAAATGGGTTGGATTTGCTTTGGTCTTGACCTCAGCATTGGCGGCAAACTTTTTAATTTTTCATGTCAAGTATGACCTTGCCGGATCTGGTCCAGCTGCATTAGTAACCCTATTAACGATTGCCTTGATCTACGGAAACTGGGGTCGATTTCGCTCGCTCCTATAGCGCATGCCCTATGAGTTCAAAAGAACTTTTCTTTAAGATTACAGAACGTACAAAGCCGCTGAGCAATCAGCGGCTTTTTCGTTGTCCTAATTTTGAGTAGCTTTACCCATAGAAAACACTAACCCCAATCTTGTTAAAATGAAATCAATTATTAGAATCACTCTATTTTTACTTGTAAGTATCAGTTTTGTTCAATGTAAAAAAACAACTACGAAATTACTTGGCGAGGAAAAACCCGACACCTATGTAAAAGACAACTACGACAAACAAGAGGTTGCTATTGAAATGCGAGATGGTATCAAATTACACACCACCATTTATTCGCCTAAAGATAAAAGCAAAGAATACCCAATTCTGATGATGCGTACTCCCTATAGCTCTCGACCTTATGGGGAAGGAAAATTTCGTGAAAGAATTGGACCAAATGTACATTTAATGAAAGAAGGGAATATCATCGTATATCAAGATGTTCGTGGGCGTTGGATGAGTGAAGGAACCTATGATAACATGCGAGCCTACATCCCAAACAAAAAGTCGAATACTGATATAGATGAAAGCTCCGACACTTATGACACGATCGATTGGCTGGTAAAAAACGTTGAAAATAATAATGGCAACGTTGGTACCTGGGGAATTTCATATCCAGGGTTTTATGCCACCTATTCAACACTCGACGCCCATCCTGCCTTAAAAGCGGCTTCTCCGCAAGCTTGTATTGGAGATTTTTACTTTGATGATTTTCATCATAATGGCGCTTACCTATTGAGCTATTTTAGAGCAACTGCTTTGTTCGGCACACAAAAAGATGCTCCAACTGATACCGCTTGGTACAAATTACCTGATATCAAAACGAAAGATCAATATCAATTCTTTTTAGATGCTGGCCCATTGAGCAATTTGAACAAATACTTTGAGTACGAAACATTAGATAACCCTGGACTCAAAAAAGATGATATGACGGATGACTTTTTTTGGAATGAACTAAAAGAGCATCCAAATTATGACAGTGTTTGGCAGAGCAAAGGAATTATCCAACACCTTAAAGATATCAAACCATCGGTGGCTACCATGATTGTAGGTGGATGGTTCGATGCCGAAGATTTATATGGTCCTCTCGAAACTTATAAGAACATAGAAAAATACAACCCCAGCAATTACAATACAGTAGTTTTTGGTCCTTGGGATCATGGTGCTTGGGCTCGCAGTAGAGGCAAAAACATTGTAGGTAACTACTATTTTGGGGATTCAATTTCAGAATTCTTTCAACAAGACATTGAAACCAAATTCTTTAACCATTTCTTAAAAGGGACAGGAGATAAAAATTCTGGTCTTCCGGAAGCTTATGTCTATGATTCTGGTAAGAAAGATTGGAAAACCTATGATAGCTGGCCTCCAGAGAATGTCACTAGACAGGCTATGTACTTATCTAGTGATCAAAATTTAACCGCGAAAGCACAAAATACCACTGGCTTAAAGTTTATTAGTGATTTGAAACGTCCAGTGCCCTACTCTGAAGATATTAAAACAGTTTTTACCCCGAGAAAATATATGACAGATGATCAACGGTTTGCCGCCCGTAGACCTGACGTATTGGTTTTTGAGACCGATGTATTGGACGAAGACTTAACCTTAGCCGGAGATATCATGGCAAAGCTTAAAGTAGCGACTACCGGTACAGATGCCGACTGGATTGTAAAAATCATAGATGTGCACCCTGCAGATGCAGAAGAACAAAAAGAAGGCATGCAAGACCATCTAAAAATGAGTAATTATCATTTAATGGTGCGCAGTGAAGTGATGCGTGGTAAATTTAGAAACAGTTTTTCAAATCCCGAACCTTTCGTTCCGAATAAACAAACAGATGTCAATATAAAATTACAAGATGTATATCACACCATTAAAAAAGGACATAAACTACAAGTACAAGTTCAAAGTACTTGGTTCCCACTTATTGATTTGAATCCTCAAACGTATGTAGACAATATTTTTAAGGCTACTGAAGACGATTTCAAAACACAAACACATACGGTGTTTACGTCATCATCTATTGAATTTTCGGTTTTGAAGTAGAGACTCACAATGATTAATACATGAAATTATCTAGATGTTAAAAAAATGCATTTACATATTTCTTCTTTGTTACGGTCAGTCAATTTTATGCCAAGAAACTACTTTTCATAGAGGAAAAATTATAGATTCAATACAAATAAGTAAAGAATCTGATGAATCATATGCATTATATTTACCAAGTGATTTCGTCAATACAGAATTATCGCCCATTGTATTTATTTTCGATCCGGTAGCTAGAGGTAAGATTGGCATTCACCCTTTCATTAAAGCTGCGGAAAAGTATGGTTATATTTTAGTTTGCTCAAATAGTTCTAAAAATGGATCATTTGAAAAAAACATTGAAATTGCCAATCGTTTGTTTGAAAAAGTATTTTCTCAATTTAGCATCAATCCTAAAAGAATATATACTGCAGGATTTTCTGGTGGCGCTCGATTAGCTTCGACAATAGCCGTTTTGACCAAACAAATTCAAGGTGTTATCGCTTGTGGTGCTGGGTTTTCATCATATCAAATTGGTTTTCCTGATGCCATGGATTTTTCATATGCAGCCATTGTAGGAGATGAAGATATGAATTTACTTGAAATGCATAAGGCTAGAAACTATATATCTAAGTTTAAAGTTTCTAATGAATTATTCGTCTATGAAATGAATCATAAATGGCCTACCCAAGAGCAAGTTTTAATAGCGTTCGATTGGTTAGAATTAGAAGCTTATCGAAAAGGGCTAGTTCCGACAGATAAAACTAAAATTGAAACCACTTATATCGACTACCACACAAGAGCGAAAAAGCTAGAGGAAAATGAGAAGCTGTTATATGCTATTGACGACTATCAAAGAATTATTAAAAACTTTGATCCTTATTTTGAGTTAGATAGTATAACCACCACCATAGATCGACTACATAAAAATAAGTCTGTAAGAAAAGAGAAAAAAGAATTAAAGTCCATTTTTGACAGAGAAGACAATCTCAGAAACATGTTCGTAATGAGATTTAGAAAAGATCTTATTACTAAGAACATAAATTTTAAATGGTGGAAATCGGAAATTAAAAAACTCAAAAAAGAAGAAACATCAGCGACATTTAATAAGAAAAAAATGTTGAAACGACTACTTTACAGTGTCTTTGCAATAGCTATTGAAACTGTAAATGTTGGTCCTAAAGTTTCCACCATAGAACAGAAAATTTTTTGTTATGATATTTGCATTCTTGTGTACCCCAAATATCCATTACCCTATTTTAAGCAAATAGAAAATTTTCTTGGTATCAATGAGAAATCCAAAGCTTTAGATTATTTAGAAAGGCTAATTGACAATGGATACACAAATATGAATGCTTTGAAAACTAACGTGATCTTTCAAAGTCTAAAAAACGACGAGCGGTTTATTGAATTGACCAAAGACAAATTTTAATTAGCAACCTTCTTTTTTAATATATAAGCCAATATCACCGCAATTACACTCAATACAACCATGACATACCAATTCGTCTCAAAACCGAATCTATCAATGACTTCGAGACTTATTTTTCCACTAAACGTTGTGGCAATGGCGAATGCTGTTGTATAAGCAGCCATGTATGCCCCCTCTTTTCCTTTGATGGCTCTCGTCATTGCGAACCTATTCGTGTAAGGAAAGGCCAACATTTCGGCTACCGTAATCAAAATCATCCCAATAACAAGTATACCTATCCAATTCGTTAAATTTAACACCAAGAAACTGAGTCCAAACAATCCTAACGAAAAAGCAATAATTTGAATTTTATTCCTTGATGATTCTTCTAGCTTATGTATCAATGGCATTTCTGTTAAAAAGATGATACCTCCATTTAGTGATATCAACAACCCTATTTGAAGTTCACTTAATGCATATATATTTTTATAAAACAAGGGTAATGTCACAATAAATTGCCAAAATACAAATGCCATTAAAAAAACAATTCCTAAGAAAAGTATATAGGGCCTATCTTTAAAAATGGATGTTCTTTTGTCTTCCGTTTCTACAAGTTCCTTCCTCTCAAAAGGCTTATTTTTCAACAAAAATCGAAACAGAGCAATCGCAACTATACAAGTAACACCATCTATCCAAAACAACCCATTAAAACCAATAGTAGCAATAATCAATCCGCCAATAGCTGGCCCAAAGGAAACACCCAAATTAATAGCCAATCGTAAAAGCGTAAGTGATCTCGTTTGGTTTTCGGGTTTACTGTAGGCATTCAGTGACACAAAAAGTGCAGGTCTAAAGGCATCAGCAACAATCATTGTAATAAAAATACCAACTATAAAACCTTCAAAAGTAGTGATATACTGCAAACCAATAAATAAGAAACCTGTATATAACAGACTCCAAAACATCACCATATAATAACCAACTCTATCGGTTAATTTGCCTCCTAGTATAGAACCAACTGTAGAACCTAGACTATAGCTTGCCATAATCCATCCCACACTAGAAAGGGATAATTCTAAATAATCTCCAAGATAAATAGATAGAAATGGCACTATCATCGTGCCAGCCCGATTTATAAAAGTAACGAACGCCAACCACCATATATCCGTTGACAATCCAGCGAATGAATCTTTATATAAGTTTAAGGTTTTTTTTACCATAGCATAAAACTAAAAAACCCGGCTAAAAGCCGGGTTCAATTTATATTGTTATTTTCTATTTCTATATAATCACAACACATGTATACCCGAACTCGTCGTTCTAAACGACAGCTTAATCTGGACAGTACAAATCGTGGTATACATTATTGTTTTATTTTAATACATCAAACCTACGAAATTAATTTTATTAAAAACTATAGTATTCACTATCTTTGATATTTATTTTCTTTTTATGGCGAAATATCTATGTATACTATTATTAATTCCTTTGATAGGTTGTGCGCAATCATCAGTAACGAGCTCATATATTCAGGAAATTAGAAAGCATCGTTATGAAGAAAATATCAAGTTTGCTGACAAGAACACAACGATTTTAACAAAAAAAGATTTCAAAAAATTTTCTTCCTTAGATTTTTTCCCAATTGATTCTAACTATAGAATTCGAGCAACGTTTGAACTTCAAAAAGATCCAAAGGTATTTCAGATGCAAACGACAACAGATCGAATTTCACTTTATAAAACATATGGAATTGCAACATTCAATTTAAATGGAAAAAGCTATGCATTGCGTGTATATCAAGATCAAGAGCTCTTAGATAAACCGGAATATAAAGACTATCTTTTCGTTCCATTTGTCGATAAAACCTGTGGAGATGAATCTTATGGAGGCGGTAGATATTTAGACGTAAAACCACCTAAGGATGGCATGATTGAATTAGACTTCAACAAAGCGTACAATCCATATTGTGCCTACAACGATAAATATTCCTGTCCGATTCCGCCAAGAGAAAATCATCTAACAGTTGCCATCAAAGCAGGAGTTAAAGCCTTCAAGTAAATGAATATAAAAGAAGACATTATTGAAAGTGCTCATAGAATAGGGAGTTATACGCATAACACCCCAGTGCTCACCTCGAGTGCACTTAATCATATTACGGGAGCTGAACTTTTTTTTAAATGTGAAAACTTTCAAAAAATGGGTGCTTTTAAAATGCGTGGTGCTACCAATGCTATCTTGCAATTGAGTGATGCTCAAAAAAGAAAAGGTGTTGTTACCCATTCATCAGGTAATTTTGCCCAAGCCTTAGCACTAGCAGCTAAAAGTCTAGGTATAAAAGCATACATTGTTATGCCTAGCAACGCTCCCGAAGTAAAGAAACGAGCGGTAAAGGGCTATGGAGGTGAAATTACAGAATGTGCACCAACACTCGAAGCTCGAGAACTTACTGCTAAGAAAATTCAAGAAGAAAAAGGCGCTTCCTTTGTGCATCCTTTTAATGATTTCAATGTTGTTTTAGGTAATGCTTCCGCTGGAAAGGAGCTTTTAGAAGTATATCCTGATCTCGACTATATTATTGTACCTGTCGGTGGTGGTGGTTTGATTTCTGGTACTGCCCTAAGTGCTTTGAGTTTCGCCCCTAATTGTAAAATAATTGGAGCGGAGCCTTTCGAAGTTGATGACGCTTATCGATCTTTAAAAGCTGGTGAAATTGTTCACAATAGTACTACAAATACAATTGCCGATGGTTTAAAAACTTCCTTAGGTGATATTACATTTAATATCATTAAGCATCATGTTTCTGAAATTATCAGAGTCACCGAAGAGGAAATATCTGAAGCTATGTTGCTTATTTTTGAGCGCATGAAAATAATTGTTGAACCTTCAAGCGCAACGGCACTTGCCGCCGTATTAAAATCAAAATCGCAATTCACTAATAAGAAAATTGGCTTGATGTTATCAGGCGGAAATGTAGATGTACAAAAATTGCCATTTTAATAATTAATATATTTGTCAGCCAAATCTCAGCTATGAAAAAAATATTACTTTCAATTTCGTGCCTTTTTTTGTTTCAAATAATTGGTGCCAATAATAATTACTTTTTCCCTTCGACTCAAACAACCGTTAATGTTGTTGAGGTCACTGATACAACATTAGATAGAATATCTTATGCTAATACGAGTTATGATGAACCAACAAAACTAGTTTTTACAAACTTAACAACCATTAGTGGTAATATTAGTTTTTCGAATACAACCAATCTGGTTGCTGTTGAATTTCCCGTACTAGAAACAATTACTGGCAACTTCGAATCTGGTGAATTTAATAGCCTATCATTCCATCAAAATGGCGACCTGGAAAACGTAGATTTTCCGCTATTAAAATCCATACAGGGATACCTATATTTTCATCAAAATTTATCTTTAAAAACTATAAACTTGAATAGTCTTGAATCGGTATATAATTACGTGTATGCTGGAGGAAACACTTCCCTTGAAATATTCGATATATGCAATCTTAAAGAAATACTTCCGCAAGACGAATTTGATGAGCCGTACTATTCTATTAGTAATAATACCGCACTAGTAGATACCGCACAGCCATGTTGGGAATCAATAGTTCCTACTGATATTACTTTAGATAACAACTCACTAAATGAAAACGAAACAACGAATTCATTGATCGGAAATCTAACTGAGATTCCTTCGAATGAAAATGTCACTTTTTACTTTGATTTAAATGACGTTATCAATGATCAGGGAGAAGAATACTCAAATAATTCTTTTAAAATTGTAGGTAATCAGCTGCGCTCCAATTTCTCATTTGACTTTGAAGCTAAGAACGTATATCATATTAAAATTTGGGTGCGTAACAACTTTGGCGAGAAATTTGGAAAAGATTTTACCATAAACATCTTGGACGTATCTAATGAAAATATTAATATTATAGAAATCGACGATAGCGTTCTTGACAATATATCCTATTTTAACACTAGTTTTGATGAACCTACAAAATTAATTTTCACAAACCTTATTTCGGTTAATGGTTCGGTGAATTTTTCTGAAACATCAAATTTAGTGGTCGTAGAGTTCCCTAAATTAGTTACGATTGAAGGTAGTTTCTCCTTTTATCAAAACAATAGTATTGAAGATATTCAGGTTCCGATGTTAAATTCTACGGGAAGTCATGTGTATTTTGATCGAAACTTATCTTTAAAAACCATCAATTTAATTGCGCTCGAAACCGTACATAACTATGTATATGCCAGAGGAAATACAGCTCTAGAAGCATTAGACATATGTAACCTAAAGCAAATTCTTCCAATGGACGAAGCTAACATCCCTTACTATTCTATTGGTGATAATACGTCCGCCGTAGACGCGATACAACCATGTTGGGGGACAAACCCTCCAACCGATATATCAATAGATGCTAATTCTATTCTCGAGAACCAAAATACCGATGCTTTGATTGGTAACTTAACTGGAAGTCCATCAAATGAAAATCTCACATTTTATTTTGACTTGAATGATGTCATCAATGATCAAGGAGAAGAATATGCAAATGATTTCTTTAAAATTGTAGACAATCAATTAATTGCCAACGCATCTTTTGATTTCGAAGCCACGAATGAATATCAAGTTAAAATATGGGTACGGAATAATTATGGAGAAAAATTAGGGAAGGATTTCATCATTAATATTGAAGATATACAAAATGAAACGACAAACATTATTGAAATAACAGATACAACTCTTGATGGAATTTCTTATTCCAATACAAGTTTTACAGGACCAACAAGACTAGTATTCACCAATTTGACAACTATAAATGGAGATGTTTATTTCAATAACAACTTAAACATTCAGTCGATTGAATTTCCTCTACTAGAAACTATCAACGGATATGTTTATTTTAGTAATAATCATTCCTTAGAGGTGGTAGATTTACCTGCATTAATTTCCATAAATGATTACATTTATGTTAGTCAAAACAATTTGCTCTCTAATCTAAATATTTGTTCATTAAGTGAAATTGTTCAATCTCAATCGGGTATAGATCCATATTATTACATAAAAAATAACCCCGTATTGAACTATGATAGTACCTGCTTAACAAACACAGTAATTACCTTAAATTATCTCGATAATATTACAGAAGAAGATGGCAAACTCTTGGCAGCTACATTTAGTTCGAACGCTGGGGCAGATTTTACTATTAAGTACTTCTTCGTAGATGATGATGGAAATGAAATTACAAATGAAGATTTTGAAATTATCAATAACAAACTATTCTTGACTAAAGACCTAACTTATTATATCGATAAGGAATTTGTACTAAAAGTTGGAGCTATTCGGTTTGAGAACACATCTGTTACCAAAGGACTACTTAAACAAAGAAAATTGAATAATGGATTGAATGAGAGGATTGAAGAAAAATTCAATGTGAGCATTTCTGGAACCACTTTGGGTATCGAAGATTCTGAGCTGTCAAATGCGTTACTCTTATACCCAAACCCGGCGTCAGAAACAATTTTTATAAAAAATGATAGCAATGACCTAATCGAAGAAGTTCAAGTTTTTGATGTTCTGGGTAAATTACAAGAATATATCAGAATCGACAAAAATGGTATTCCTATTAGCCATCTGAATGCAGGTGTATACACGATCAGATTCAAAATTAACAATCGATTGTATTCAAAGAAATTTATAAAGAGTTAAATTCAGCCCGAACGAAAATATACTATTTCTATGAGTTGGATACAAACAATTAATTATGAGGATGCTGATCCTCAACTCAAAAAAATTTACAACCGCGTAAAAGGTCCGAACAATACGATCGATAATGTACTTTCAATACATAGCCTTCGTCCGCACTCTTTGCTTGGACATATGACCTTGTACAAAAGTGTCTTACATAATTCAAATAATACCTTACCCAAATGGTATTTAGAGTCTATTGGTATTTATGTGAGTTCTTTAAACACCTGTGATTATTGCATTCGACATCATTTTGAAGGACTCAAGAGACTCTTGAATGATGATACAAAAGCCCATAAGTTTATGGAAGCGGTGCACACCGAAACCCTTCATAATTATTTCGATGAACGTTATTTTGAAGGTCTAAAATATGCGAAAGCGCTCACCTTAGCTATAGAAAGCATTACGCAGCGTGATATAGAAAAACTAAAGACAGCCGGTTTTTCGGAAGGTCAAATACTTGAAATCAATCAGGTAGCTAGTTATTTTAACTATGTAAATAGAATGGTACTTGGACTTGGAGTCACTACAAAAGGAGATATATTAGGGCTTTCTCCAAATGAAAGTGACGACCCCTCTAACTGGGAGCACAAATAAAGTTTAAAAAGAAAACAATTGAAAGAAAATCAACTTACACGTATTAATAAATACCTCAGCGAAGTCGGTTATTGCTCAAGAAGAGCGGCTGATAAATTGATCGAACAGAAGCGTGTTACCATAAATGGGAAAGTACCAGAAATGGGAACCAAGATTAGTGCCAATGATGAAGTTCGTGTTGATGGTGAGTTAATATCGGCTCCAAAAGACGAGCCTGTATACATCGCTTTTAATAAACCCGTTGGTATTGTTTGTACAACCGACACAAGAGTTGAAAAAGACAATATCATTGATTTTATAAATTATCCAACAAGAATATTTCCTATTGGTCGATTGGATAAACCTAGTGAAGGTTTAATTTTCTTAACCAATGATGGCGATATTGTCAATAAAATTCTTAGGGCCCGAAACAATCATGAAAAAGAATATATTGTTACTGTAGACAAACCGATAACCAAAAAATTTGTGGAACAAATGAGTAATGGCGTGCCTATTTTAGATACCATTACACGTAAGTGTTTTGTTGAACAAATTGGAGTCGTCAAATTCAGAATCATTTTAACTCAAGGTTTGAACAGACAAATACGAAGAATGTCGGAGCATCTTGGCTACCATGTGAGAGAATTAAAGCGTATACGAATCATGAATGTTTCATTAGATATACCTATTGGTGAATGGCGTGATTTAACTGCAGAAGAATTGAAGGAAATTCATCGTTTAGTTGCCGATTCTTCTAAAACTTATCAATAATTATCGATGTATATTCGCAACCATTTCTAAATTCATTCATCTCTTTAAAAAATACCAAAATGAGAAAAATCGCATTTATTCTGTTATCTTTAGTTTTCGTCAATTGCTCAATAGACTCTGATTCACAACCTCCAACTCAAACGAGCGCGAAATGGAGTTTAATTCAAGCTATTGGCGGGGTGGCAGGTAGCAATATGGTTTATTCACAAAATCAAATTAATTGGACTTTTAATGAGGTCAATGCTACGTTGATAGTTGAGCATAATACGGCAGGAGTATCTGACGCTTTAGATCCGGGCACTTACGACTACTCTATTCAAACCATAGCCAACGACGATTTTCTATTTATTGATGACGTTGAATACGGATCAATAGTCATTACCGGTAATAGATTTATTATTAATCAAAATATTGCCTCTGACGGGTCTATTATCACTGACAAATTCGAGTATCGTTTTGCTAGGTAAGCAGTATTATCTATCAGGCAAGTCTTACTAAAAACATTCCTAAAAACACAGCGGCAAAACCTAAAATAAAACTACCGATTGTGTACAAGAAAAAATTCATAAAGTCTCCTGATTTTAAAAACATATGATTCTCATAAGCAAAGGTGGAAAACGTAGTAAATCCACCGCAAAAACCCGTGGCCAATAAGAGTGTTTGGCTACTATTCAAGGTTTCATTTTTGGCAGCAAACCCCAAAATAATACCTATCAGTACACTTCCCAATACATTGGCCATAAAAGTACCGTAAGGAATTCCGGTAACCTCACTATTAAAATATTTTGACAAGACGTAACGTGCGATACTTCCAAAACCTCCACCAATAAAAACCAGTACCAATTGTTTCATTGTCATCTAGAGTTTAATGAAGTATTACTTTTTTATAATCAGCCGCGTTCCATTTGCCTACAATCGTTCCTTTATTAAGAGTAACAATACCAGGATTCGCTCTAATAATCGTTTTCAATGTAGTTTCATCACAGAACAACAATTCTATATCTAAATCAAATTCCTTTTTCAAGCTTTCATAAGCACTTAGTGATGATGATGAAAACGCATACACATCAAATCCTTTTTCCTTAGCTTCGGTAATAATCCCTTTCATATTTGTCAAAGCTTCTTTATCTACTTTTTGTAAATTGTACATAACAACAAGCATCAATCTTTCTTTTTGCATTAACAAGTCGGTAAAATCTACGTCATCTTTCTCCATAGAAAAATCATGGATAGGTGGCTCATATCCTTTCTCGATCAATTTTGTCTTTCTATCTACAAAGGTTGCTCCTTCTATTTCCCATGGTTTTTCTTCAGTTGTATATTCGTTGTCCTCTCCATTTACCTTATAAATCCATGTATCTTTATAAACCGACTTTTTCGCATTCTCTGGGTAGATCATGCCTTCGGGTATATTTTTACCCACGGCATAGGCTCTAAAATCAATAATAGGTAAGTGCTCCAGCACATGATAGGTGATGAAAAGAAAAGCAAAAAGACTGGCAAAAGTCAAGCCCTTAGTTAGTTTTGCGCCAAAAATTGGCTTTATCATATCGACCTTTATCAATAACAAAGCAATCAGTATAATGAGTATAATATTTTTATAAAAAGTTTCCCAAGGTGTTAAGGTAATAGCATCACCAAAACAACCACAATCCGTCACTTTATTATAATAGGCTGAATACCATGTCAAGAATAAAAAAACTAAGGTGAGTATCGCTAAGCTCCAAACTGTAAACTTTGGTTTAAAGCCGATAAGCAGCATGATTCCCAACATTATTTCGGCAATAATCAATACAATAGAAAATGGTAAGGCAAACGGAATTAAAAATTCTAAGTTCAATACGTCTGCACCAAAATATTCCTGGAATTTATATGCAGAACCTAAAGGGTCTACGACCTTTACAAAACCGGAAAAAATAAAAGTAATGGCTACAAAGATTCTAGCGATCTGTACAACAAATTTCATATTATGAGTTTTCTTTCATTAAAATTAAAGCAAATACGGCATAATTAATCATGTCTTGATAATTCGCGTCGATTCCTTCTGAGACCAAGGTCTTTCCTTTATTATCCTCAATTTGCTTCACTCGCAACAGCTTCTGCAAAATTAAATCCGTTAAGGAATTTACCCGCATATCGCGCCAAGCTTCTCCATAATCATGATTCTTATCCAACATCAATTTTTGAGTCAATTCAATATGCTTATCGTATAATTCAGTTGCTTCTTGTACACTCAAATCTGGCTGTTCAACAACGCCTTTTTCTAACTGTATCAAAGCCATAAGTGAATAATTAATAATGCCAATAAATTCTGGAATTTCATCCTCATCTACTTTACGCGTTTCATTCTCCTGCAACTGACGAATGCGCTGTGCTTTTATAAAAATTTGGTCTGTTAAAGAAGGTAAGCGTAAAATACGCCATGCGCTACCATAATCTTTCATTTTATTAATAAAAAGATCTCGACATTTAGCAATAATAGAATCATATTGCTCTGTAGTTTTTTGCATTTAGTACATCTATTTTATTGAACGAATTTATAAAAAACAAACCACATATTCTTAGGTAAATGTGTATTTTTACCAGCATCCTATCAACTATTAAATCATTAGAAAAGAATGAAAAGAGTCGCTGTTTTTTGTGGATCAAGTATTGGTTTTAACCCTATATATGCTGAAGAAGCTAAAAAACTAGGTCACTTTTTGGCCAAACAGCACATTGGTCTTGTATACGGAGGTGGAAAAATTGGCATTATGGGCACGATTGCAGATGCAGTCATGGAAAGTCAGGGTGAAGTCATTGGGGTGATTCCTGATTTATTAAAGCATGAGGAAGTTGCTCACACCAAGATTACCAAAATGGTGGTGACCAGAAAAATGTCAAAACGAAAAGTCAAGATAAGCAAATTAGTAGATGGATATATTGCCTTGGCTGGAGGTTTTGGCACCTTAGATGAACTGTTCGAAGCACTTACTTTAGGACAACTAGGTATTGAAGGAAAACCTGTAGGAATTTTGAATACAAATGGCTATTTTGATCACACCTTAAGACAATTGGATATCATGGTGAAAGAGGGATTTTTAAAACAATTAAATAGAGATATGCTATTTGTTAACGATTCTGTCGAAGAACTGATTAAAATGATGGACAATTACAAAGCTCCTAGGGTATCAAAGGTGGTGAATACAGTAGCGTCAAAATAAAAAAAAGGCTACTGAGTAGTAGCCTTTAGTATTATATGTCGCTAAACATCATTCTCTCAAATAGGAGTTATGAGAAGAATACTCAAATTTACAAAAAAAAAGATTAAATAGGTTGTTAATTATTTCACAAAAAAGCTCTTAAACAAGTAGTTATGTCACATATCAATTGTAAAGGTACCCTTATTGATTTGTCTAGTCCTAAAGTCATGGGCATCTTGAACATTACACCCGATTCTTTTTATGACGGGGGAAAATATAAAGATATAAGCATCGCGGTCTCTCAGGTAGAAAAAATGTTGCTCGAAGGTGCTACTTTTATTGATATCGGCGCCTATTCATCACGACCTAATGCATCTCACATCGGTGAAGATGAGGAATTACAAAGAATACTACCTATTGTCAAGACATTGGTCGAAGAATTTCCCGAAATTTTGATCTCGATTGATACTTTTCGAAGCAAGGTAGCCAAAGAATGCATAACTTCAGGAGCTTGTATGATCAATGATATTTCTGGTGGCAGCATGGACCCGATGTTATTTTCGACGGTCGCAGAATTGCAAGTACCTTATATTTTGATGCATATGCGTGGCACACCACAGAACATGCAAAACAACACACACTATGACAATCTTGTAAAGGATATTATCTTTTATTTTTCTGAAAAAGTACAGCAATTAAGAGCCTTACAAGTGAACGATATTATCTTAGATGTTGGCTTTGGCTTCGGAAAATCGCTTGAACAAAATTATGAATTGCTTCAAAACCTTCATTTATTTAAGGCATTAGAGCTACCCATTTTGGCCGGATTATCTAGAAAATCGATGCTCTATAAATTGTTAGATATAACACCTAAAGAAGCACTAAACGCCACAACTGTTGCTAATACCATTGCCATATTTAATGGAGCTTCTATACTTCGCGTACATGATGTAAAAGAGGCTATAGAAACCATAAAAATTGTCGAAGCTTCTAGAAATTAAGTGGTACTCGGCATCGTTTTTGTGGATGTGTTAGCTCACCTTAAAACTTTTCTACTATGAGCAATCGAAACACTCCCGAAATTAATGCAGGATCAATGGCAGATATTGCCTTTTTACTACTGATTTTCTTTTTGGTAACCACTACATTGGATAGTGAAATTGGTATTCAAAAAATGTTGTCGAAAGAAGATACTGGTATTTCTGAGGTCAACGATAAAAATGTGTTGGAAATAACGCTTAACGCTGATAATGAAATCCAACTTGAAGGCGAGCAGATTGTTCCTCTAAAGGCACTAAAACAATTCGTAATTGATTTTATAGATAATGGTGCTTCCACAGACCAAAATGGAAACTCTTGTGATTGGTGTAATGGCAAAAAAGATGTCAATTCTTCTGACCATCCCGCCAAAGCAGTTGTTGCCTTAGAAAGTAGCAGAAGTACATCATACGGCATCTATATTGCAACCCATAACGAAATTAATAATGCTTACGCAGAACTACGTTCTAAATTGGCAGTTTCTCTTTACGGAATGACATATAGAGAACTGATTGCCGATTACAAAAAAGATAAAAAGAATACAGTACTAAAGACAAAAATTGAAAACATTCATACTAAATACCCAGTACTAATATTTGATAATGAACCTATTAAATAAGTTTTATAAGTATCTTAAAAACTAAAAATTGGTTCTTGCAAAAAACTATAAATAATTAGTATTTTTACAAAAACCAAAAGCTTGGATGCACTCGATTTTTTAGACTTTCGAATTCTAGACGTTCTAGATATTGTGTTGGTTGCCCTACTCCTCTATTACGTATATCGTCTAATACGAGGTACGGTCGCCATTAATATTTTCTTAGGTATTGCCATTATTTATCTTATTTGGAAACTGACCGAAGTGTTACAAATGGAACTCTTGAGTGATATTTTAGGAAAATTTCTCGGGGTAGGATTTATTGCAATGATCATTGTATTTCAGCAAGAAATTCGAAAATTCCTTCTCATGGTTGGTTCGACTAATTTTGCTTCTAAGAAAGGGTTTTTAAAAAATTTGAAGTTCTTAAAATCAGATGATAATAGTACAATAACTGATGTGGAAAGCATTGTGAATTCTTGTGTTGAGATGGGTAAAACTAAAACCGGGGCCTTGCTTGTAATAGAACGAAATAATAGTTTAGATTTTGTGAAGCATACGGGTGATAAAATGAACGCTGAGATCAACATCCCTCTTTTAAAAAGTATCTTTTATAAAAACAGTCCATTGCACGACGGAGCCATTATCATCGAAGATAATATTATTACCGCAACTCGTGTGATTCTGCCTGTAGAAGACAAGCTCAATATTCCAGGAAGATTTGGTCTAAGACATCGCGCTGGGTTAAGTATCACCATGAAGTCTGATGCTGTTGCCCTCATCGTTTCAGAAGAAACAGGGCAATTATCATATGTAAAAAATGGAGAGTTTATCTTATTTGACGATACCGATCGACTTATTGAAATTATCAAAGAAGATCTAGCCTAGTATTAGCTCGCCAAGGCGGTTGCAAATTGAATCTCGTATAATTTGCTATAATATCCTTTTTGTTTCAGCAACTCTTTATGTGTTCCTTGTTCTACAATTTCACCCTTTTCCATCACAATAATTCTATCCGCTTTCTTGATGGTCGCCAACCTATGCGCAATCACAATAGACGTTCTTCCCTTGGTAATTTTATTGGTGGCTTCCTGAATTAATTTCTCTGATTGTGAATCTATCGAGGACGTAGCTTCATCTAAAACTAAAATAGCCGGATCACTTACATACGCTCTTAAAAAAGAGATCAATTGACGTTGCCCAGCAGACAACATAACACCACGTTCTTTTACGTTATAATGGTACCCTTCGGGTAAACTCATAATAAAATCATGTACGCCTATGATCTTGGCAGCTTCTTCAACCTGCTCCAAAGAAATAGCTGGGTCATTGAGGGTTATATTATTATAAATGGTATCAGAAAACAAAAACACATCTTGTAACACGACAGCAATATTAGCTCGTAATGAACTTAACTTATAGTCATCTACAGCAACAGAATCGATTAAAATATCACCACTATCAATGTCATAAAAGCGATTCAATAAATTAATAATAGTTGATTTTCCGGCTCCCGTAGCACCCACAACAGCAATTGTTTCTCCTTGTTTAACATCAAAAGAAACTCCTTTTAAAACCGGCTCATCTTTGATATAACTAAAATGAACGTTCTTGAATGTAATATTGCCTTCAACGGCTGCTACCACAAGCTCTCCATCATCTACCTCTTCTTCCTTCTCATCTAAAATTTTAAAAACTCTATCGGCCGCTACCATACCCATTTGAAGCGTATTGAACTTATCTGCTATTTGACGTAAGGGTCTAAATAACAACTGGCACAGCATTATAAAGGCAATAATCTCACCAGGTGTTGCAGAAACACTATTCGAAAGCACACTCAAACCTCCATACCACACAATAAAACCAATGGCAATCTGAGGAAATATTTCGGCGATTGGAAAAAAGATTGAATTATACCAAATTGCTTTTACCCATGCCTTTTTGTGCTTGTTATTAATGGATTTGAAGGCGTCATACTCAATCTTTTCACGCGTAAACAACTGAACTATCTTCATACCAACGATACGCTCTTGCACAAAGGTGTTTAAGTTAGAAACTTCATTTCTCACGTCATTAAAAGCAGCCTTCATTGCCTTTTGAAAAATCTTTGTTGCGTAAATTAATATGGGTAATACCGTAAATGCAATAAGCGCTAATTGCCAATTTTTAAATAACATAAAGCCCATCACTACGAGCATGGTCAATAAATCACTTACAATCATAAAAAGACCCTGACCAAAAATACTGGCGATGGTTTCAATATCAGAAACTGATCTCGTAACCAATTTCCCCACGGGTGTGGTGTTAAAATACTGCATTTTAAAACGCAACATATGTTCAAACAATTCTGAACGAATATCTTTTATTATATGTTGTCCCAACCAATTGGCAAAGTATATAAACAAGAACTGAAAAATCACCTTCAGGAACAACACGCCTAACATGATGGAAACCGTTGTTACTAAGGCCTCAGAATTTTCATCTCGAATGTAAACATCTATGATATCAATAAGTAATCCTGGATTTACAATGGCAAGAACGGCTCCTGCTATTACCGAAATCAAAGCAATTAAAAAGTTGATACGATATACCCGTATATAGCCCAATAAACGCTTGAACAATTTTATATCAAAAACTTTACCTGTTACTTTTTCAGACATTTAATTATCTATTTTTTACTATCGTTGTTGGATACGCCACTTTCGCTAAAAACAATCCTTGTGCAGGTACCGAAACACCAGCTTTTGTTCTATCCTGACTTTCTATAATAGTCACAACATCTTCTTTCGACTTTTTACCCAGCCCAACTTCCACTAAAGTACCAACAATTGCCCGTACCATATTACGCAAAAAACGATCAGCAGTAATGTGAAACACCAATGAACTACCATCCAACCGCCAAACCGCTTTTGTTATCTTACAATTATAGGTTTTGACATCAGTTTTAGACTTCGAAAAGCATTTAAAATTACTATAATTTAACAACAATTGCGCTGATTCATTCATTTTTTCAATATCTAATTGCTGCTGATAAACTTGCCAGGTAGTATCGATCAAAAAAGGATTCCTGCCCAGCCATATTCTATACTCGTAGCTTCTACTCACAGCATCGAACCTTGTATGCGCCTCATCCTCTGTTAAAAAAATAGCAATGATGACTATATCCTGAGGTAAAAAAGCATTCATTCTGTTCATTAATTCGGTCACATCTATATGGGTATCAACATCGAAATGCGCAAACATTTGACTCGCATGAACTCCTGCATCAGTTCTACCGGCACCCATAATAGATACTTCTTTTCTAAGTAAGGTAGAGAGTGCTTTTTGAATAACTTCTTGTACCGAACTAGCATTTGGCTGAATTTGCCAACCATGATAATTTTTACCGTTGTAAGAAAGTTCAATAAAGTATCTCAAGAAGTGCTATTTTTACGGACTACAAAGATAAATTAAAAAGTTAAGTTTGGTACGTATTTTATTGCTGTCGGACACACATAGTTATATTGATAATCAAATTTTGAAATTTGTCAAGCAAGCAGATGAAGTATGGCATGCTGGTGACATTGGTGACCTTAAGGTGAGTGATGCTATTAAAGCTCTAAAACCGTTTAGAGCTGTCTATGGAAATATTGATAATGCCAGTATTCGAGCAGAATTTCCACTGGATAATGAGTTTATCGTTGAGAAGGTCTCTGTTTATATGACCCATATAGGAGGTTATCCATATAAATACAATCAACGGACAAGAGAGAAATTGCATAGAAACCCACCAGATATTTTTATTTCGGGACATTCACATATTTTGAAAGTAATGCCCGATAAAAAACTAAACTTGCTACATATGAACCCTGGAGCGGCAGGCAAACACGGGTTTCATAGTATTCGCACTATGCTGCGATTCGTTATCGACCAAAAAGAAATTAAGGAGTTGGAGGTTATTGAAATCGGCAAACGAGGTTAAGCTCTTGGTACTATGGGTACTAAAATAAAGATACTCGTACCATTATTCTTAGAAGAAACAATATTAAATACACCTTTCATCACGGTGATACGGGCATCGATATGACTCAGCCCTAAACCACCTTTTGTTTTTGCTTTTTTTGCATCAAAACCAATACCATCATCATTCATTCGAATGCTCAACATATTATTCTCTCGGTGCGCTAACATAATCGTGGCATTTTTCGCTTTACTATGTTTTAAAATATTATTCACCAGTTCTTCGATAATACTGTGAATCTTAATTTCAAAATCTTGCTCGTACCGTTTCACACCGTCATCATCACTGAATAAAGAAATTTCTGAATTCGAGTATTTTTGACACATATCATGTACGGCGAAGGCCAATCCAAATTTTAATAAAACGGAGGAAATCAGTTCATGTGACAAATCTCTAATTTTTACTGAAGCTTCGTTTACAATAGTTTGCGCTTTGGTGATTTCTTGAGGATAGCCTGTTTTCAGTTGGGCTTTGGTTGCTTGTAAATGCAGGTTGGCCGACGATAAGAGGGCACTGACGCTATCGTGTAAGATCTCTGCAATCGATTTCCGTTCTTTTTCTTTAGCATCGATAGTAGCATTAATGATTTTAATTTGGGCATCACTGGCCAATTTGTCTACTTCGCGCTCTTGTTTTAAACGGTAGTTTCGATAAAAGATATAGCCTACCACCAACATCGAAATAAAGGCAAAAATGGTGGCATATGAAAAGAACTGCGCACGCTGACGTTTCGATTTTTCTTTTTCAGCATTACTTGCCGCTTCAGCTACGTTGTATTTAGCTTCTATTTCAGAAATATTCTTTGCTGCACTTACTTCTGACAAACTATCCGTTAAATTAGTGGCTTGTTCTAAATACCTAAAGGCCTTTTCAAAATCCTTTAATTCATCATTTACATAAGCTAGGTTATAGAGTAAACTTTCTCTTATTCTTAAGATTCTAATTTTTTTGGCATCAAAGTTTTTTATAGCCTCATAGGCCTCTAAATAATTGTTTCTAACCGTTAAGAAATCTTTCTTTTTATAAAGTATACTGCTCAAATTAATTAATCCGATAGCAGCCCCTAATGTGTCTTTCTGTAATTTCTTAATGTCTATAGATTTATTAATATATTCTTCGGCCAATTCAAGATCATCATCATCATTTGCAATATTGCTCAGGTTATTATAGGCCCTAGAAATTGTCTTACCATTAATGTTATTAACTTTTTGAAGGTTAATTACGTTTTTATAATACGAAACTGCCGAATCTATTTGCTTAGCCATCTTAAATGTCAATCCAATGGCCAAATTTGACTTAAGCAATTCTAATGTATCTTTTACCTTACTTGAGGTGTAAAATGCCTTTTTATAATAGTCAATAGATCTTGTGTAGTCCTTAGAATCTCTAAAAATTTCTCCTAAATAATTAGAATATTTGATTTTTAATTGAGGTAAATTTAATGACTCTAAATCGTCCAACCCTTCTAATAACAACTCCATCGCCTTTTCTTCATTCTGAATATTATAGTATGCTTCACCCTTTTTCAAATTGACAAATAGTCTATTTTCATCAACTGAAATATATTCCTCATAATTTTCTAAATCTGTCAATTTTGAGAGAGCCAAAACATAGTCCTTTTCAGCAATAACCTTATTAATTGTGACCAGTTTTCCCTCAATATGTTTTGCTAACTGTTCGCTTTGTCCGTTTAGTTTAAAAACGCCACTTAGAAGTAAAAATAAACAACAAAGCGTCAATAAGGGTTGATTATTCATATAGGGATTTTTAAGCGTGAGAAAATTAGATAATTTCATTACGCATAGCAAAAATTGCCAAGCCAACACTATTTTTTACATTGGTTTTTTTAATCAAATTCTTACGGTGAGTCTCTACGGTACTATCACTAATATGTAAGGTCTCACTAATTTCTTTGGTAGTATATTGTTGTGCAATCAATTTTAAAATTTGATATTCTCGACGGGTCAACGAACTAATTAGAACTCCTTCAATATTATTATCATCGGCCGATTTTAAGGGTTTACTCATTAAGGTCTTCATCATCTTCTCTTTGATCTCGTCGCTAAAGTACTGTTCGTCATTATAGACCTTACGGATAGCCTTGACAATATGTTCTCCAGCCGATTTTTTAGGTACAAACCCCTTAGCCCCCATCCCGAGCACTTCTTTGACTAATTTAATGTCATCATAACTCGATAAAATCACCACTTGAGGTACATCATCATAATTGGCAAACTCTTTTAACACCCCAATACCATCTAACTTGGGCATATTGATATCCAACACCAACACATCGGAACTGTGTTCACTAAACCAATCGATTACCTGGCTCCCATCTAAAGAGTAGCCCACCACTTCAATATCTTCTTCTAAATCCAATACCGCCATCACTCCATCAATCAAAATCTGATGGTCATCTGCAATATGCACCGTAATCTTATTATCAATCAATTCTTCCATAAAATTCTATACACAAAGGGTTCTACGTGTATTAACACTAAAGTACTACATATATTGTATAAAATATTGGTAAAAATTAAAAAATCCGAAACAATGTTGTCTCGGATTCTGAATAATTATTAAATTTCGATTAAGTTCCCTCAATTAACGTTCAAAGCTTACTATGGCTTTTCATCGATTAATACAGGTCTTTTCGCTATTATTCTTGATGTAGCCATCATATCGTCACCAGAAGCTACATCATAACTTGTTTCGAAATAGTGATCAAAACTTAAGGCTCTCATCTCTTCAAGTTCTAATGTATGTGAAACAGTAGTTCCCGACGTACCGTTTTCGATTAAAAATATTTTGAATTCACCATCTATAACTGAAGACGATACCGTAGTATTCGCATCAGTAGTAAAGGTTACTGACTTGGCGTCATTATCTACAACCACATATGATTGTAATAGAGTTCCATCAATGTCTTTTAAAATTGTTTTGTTACTAGTATCGTTGGCAAATGAAGCCAATAACAATACAGCGCACACAGCTAGTAGAGCTTTTCTCATGATTTAGGGGATTTAGGAGTTATTAAAATTCGAGTTATTTAGTAAACTTTTGATTCACCAAATTCTACGAATCAAAAGTACTAGGTAAGGTGTGCACAAAACAATAGCGAAAACGGGTGTTTTTAAAAATCCCTGAAAACCACTAGTTACTACCCAGAAACCACTAGTTTTGACTTTCTTACCACTACAAATAAAGGTAAAAATTGTTAATAAGTTGTGTTTTTTGTTGATAAATATTGTTAATAAGTATGTAATATACTGATTATGAAGTTTTTACATTTTATCAAAATCATCGAAAAAAAAACTGCTAAAAATTGTAGATACTCAATAAATTGCTAACTTAGCACCTGAGAATAGGAAACTCCTATTATAGTAAGGAGAGAAGCTCTATTGAAATGTTAAGTTTTCTTAACTGTTTTACTTCTCCCCTTTCTCCCCTTCCTTTCTCCCCTTATTACTAAGGAGTGTATTATAAATGTTTAGCGACGATTAATACTCCAAATGTATTGCAAAACCGAGTATCAGTCAATAGAGAGACTGGGTATTTTTGAAAATCATGGGAAACCGTGAGTTTTGCAGAAATTTTAAAAGACCTTGATAACTCAAGGTCTTTTTGCTTTTTTATACCTATACCTACTTCTTTAAAAACAAAAAAAGCTGCTTTAAAAAAGCAGCTTTCACACAAATATAACTAAGATGTTAGAACTATCTCAACCTATCTACAGATTTTACGAGGTTTTCATCTTTATGTATCGCTTTATTTGCTAAAACCAACAATAAAACAACAACAAAGGGTATAAAAACTCCAATACCCTTCTCAGAGATTTTAGTCTCTCCAGGTAGCATTAGTAAATAATATATCAATACTCCTAATAAAATAAGGTTTATCAAAATATTTAATCTATTCAGCACAAACTGCAACTTTCGATTTTTAAACAAAAAAATCGTAATCAATGACAGCACTGCTGAACCTATAAAAGAAAACGGCACTACCATTAGTATAGTATGTTCTGATGAAAGTAAATCTAACGCATATATAATCGTTTCATTTTCCTTCCACAATGAGAACGCAAATATCAAACCGCCAGCTAAAACGCAGGCAAGTATTAAATATAATGTTTGAATTCTTTGGATCATTATTTTCTTTTAAGAATGCAAAAGTACATTAATCTTTTTAACAGATAAAGTTTATATATTAAAATAAATTTGTATAATTGCACTGTATTATAAGTATAACTTCTATATAATACGTCTTAAACAACTCAAATCTAATAGTTTATTTAATCCTTGTCAAAAACCATAAAAGGATAATTCTTATTAACTAATATCATTAACATTCGAATGTTTGAAATCGAAGCACTAAAAGAAAAAAAGCTTCCTGAGTTACAGGAAATTGCTGAAAAAATTGGCGTACCTAAATATCGTCAATTAAAAAAACTAGATCTAGTATATCAAATACTAGACGTACAGGCTACCAAGCCAATTGAAAGAGAACAAAAACCACGTTCTAAACCGCGTCCTCAACGAAAGAGAATTGCAAAACCCCACGCAGAATCAAAAGCAACTCCTGAGGTAAAAGCGCCTACAGAGGTAAAAGCTCCTGTTGAAAAACAAAAAGACACGAAGGTTGCTGCGACAACTGAGCCTATTGAAACACCAAAACCTCAGCAAAAAAATCAACCTAAAGAAAGACAACATACTCCTGAGAAAAAACAAGCTCAAGATAAAAAAGAAGGACCGACTCATCCGCAAAAAAGAGAGAACAGAGATCAAAAAGACAAAAGACAACATCCTCAACAGAACAAGCAGCGTAACGGCGAAAGAGGTAACAATGCTAAGCGTCACGGAAAGTATCGTGATCCTGACTTTGAATTCGACGGAATTATAGAAAGTGAAGGTGTATTAGAAATCATGCAAGATGGGTATGGCTTTTTACGCTCATCTGATTATAATTATTTATCATCACCTGATGATATTTATGTCTCTCAATCTCAAATAAAATTATTCGGATTGAAAACTGGTGATACCGTTCGCGGTATTGTAAGACCTCCAAAAGAGGGTGAAAAATACTTTCCATTAATTCGAGTGTCTTTGATCAATGGGTTGAATCCGAGTATTGTGAGAGATCGTGTAGCGTTTGAGCATTTAACACCACTTTTTCCGAATGAAAAATTCAATTTAGCAGAAAAAGGAAGTTCTACTTCTACGAGAATTATCGATTTGTTTTCTCCTATAGGAAAAGGACAAAGAGGTATGATTGTATCGCAGCCAAAAACGGGTAAAACAATGTTATTAAAAGACATTGCCAATGCCATTGCCGCTAATCATCCTGAAGTATATCAAATTGTATTATTGATTGATGAAAGACCTGAAGAGGTTACAGATATGCAACGTAATGTAAAAGGTGAAGTAGTTGCTTCTACGTTTGACGAACCTGCAGAGAAGCATGTACGTGTCGCTAATATTGTATTAGAAAAAGCGAAACGCTTAGTAGAATGCGGTCATGATGTTGTGGTATTGTTAGATTCTATTACACGTTTAGCAAGAGCTTATAATACAGTGGCTCCTGCATCGGGTAAGATTTTATCAGGTGGTATTGATGCCAATGCTTTGCATAAACCAAAACGTTTCTTTGGAGCAGCTCGTAAAATTGAAAATGGTGGTTCTTTAACCATTATTGCTACTGCCTTAACGGATACAGGTTCTAAAATGGACGAAGTGATCTTCGAAGAATTTAAAGGAACTGGTAATATGGAACTTCAATTAGATAGAAATATCGCGAATAGAAGAATTTACCCAGCTGTAGATCTTGTAAAATCAAGTACGCGTAGAGATGATTTATTACTCGACGCCAAAACGGTACAGCGCATGTGGGTAATGCGTAAATATTTAGCCGATATGAATCCAATCGAAGCGATGGAATTTATCAGCGAAAAAATTAAGTTCTCGAAAAATAATGAAGAATTTATTATTTCGATGAACGGATAGTATTTAAATTAGACTAATTCAAATTACTGAGAGTCAAACACATTGCGTGTTTGGCTTTCTTTTTTTAAAAAAGTTTGCTTTTTACTATTAAATATACGTACCTTTGCCGTCCACATCGCGGGATAGAGCAGCAGGTAGCTCGTCGGGCTCATAACCCGAAGGTCACTGGTTCGAGTCCAGTTCCCGCTACAAAGATAACCAGAAGCAATGCTTCTGGTTTTTTTATGGACTAAACTTGCCGAACTTGTTTGAGTAAGTGAAGGAAATAAAAAATACAGCTGTGCGAAGCGCTTCTGATTCTCTTTGTACAAGCTCCCCTATTTGGTCCAACGAGCAGAGCGAGATAATCCAGTTCCCACTACTACAAACCAGATACCAATGTATCTGGTTTTTTTATGGATGAAGCTTTAAAGTCCAAAAGAAACATCCTATAATTCCCCAATATTTTTTAAATTACCATTGCTAAAAACAAACAACAATGGTACTAATAGGTGACAAAGAATATTACAAAGGAATTGGTCAAATACCTTATGAAGGAAAAACTTCAGATAATCCCCTAGCATTTAAATATTACAATGCTGATCAGGTTGTCGCTGGGAAAACAATGCGCGAACATTTTAAATTTGCCATTGCCTATTGGCATACCTTCTGTGGACAAGGATCGGATCCTTTCGGACCAGGTACGCAAAAATTTCCTTGGGATGTGTCTTCAGATCCGCTGCAAGCAGCGAAAGATAAAGCCGATGCTGCCTTTGAATTTATAAGTAAAATGGGCTTCGACTACTTCTGTTTTCATGACTTTGACTTAATACAAGAAGCACCCACATTTGCTGAATCTGAGAAACGCTTAGCGACTATTGTCGACTATATAAAACAGAAAAAAGCGGCTTCGGGTATTAAATTGCTATGGGGAACAGCCAACTGTTTTTCGAATCCTCGTTATATGAACGGCGCAGCGACAAACCCTGATTTTAACGTACTCGCTCGAGCTGGGGGTCAAATAAAATTAGCGTTGGATGCTACCATGGCCTTAGACGGAGAGAACTATGTTTTCTGGGGAGGTCGTGAAGGTTATATGTCTTTATTAAATACCGATATGAATCGAGAATTAGAGCATATGGCACAATTTTTAACTGTGGCGAGAGATTATGCACGAGGCCAAGGTTTTAAAGGCACTTTCTTTATTGAGCCCAAACCAATGGAACCTATGAAACATCAATATGATTTTGATGCGGCTACTGCCATCGGTTTTTTGAAAGAACATGGCTTAGACAAAGATTTTAAACTAAATATTGAAGTAAATCATGCGACACTCGCGCAACATACCATGCAGCACGAACTTACGGTAGCTGCCAATGCCGGAATGCTCGGGAGTATTGACGCAAACCGTGGGGACTATCAAAATGGGTGGGACACTGATCAATTTCCAATCAACATTCGAGAGACCACTGAAGCAATGCTCGTTTTTTTAAACGCTGGTGGCTTACAAGGGGGCGGGATTAATTTTGACGCCAAAATAAGGAGAAATTCTACCGATATTGACGATGTTTTTCATGCGCATATTGGAGGAGCTGACACCTTCGCAAGAGCCCTATTAATTGCTGGCAACATTATAAACTCATCTCCCTATCAAAAACTAAGAAAAGAACGATATAGTTCTTTTGATTCAGGTAAAGGAAAAGATTTTGAAAACGGTACGTTAGACCTTACTGATTTGTATAACATAGCTCTTGAGAACGGTGAATTACAACTTCGAAGCGGTAAGCAAGAATTATTTGAAAATATTATTAATCAATATATCTAGGAACTATTACTGTTGAAATATACTCTACTCTTGAATATCCAACAAAAAAGGCGCTGCAGTTTGCAGCGCCTTTTTTACTAGTCTTTTATATATATCTGATACTGCCAAGCATCAAGTTCAATTGCTTTGGCATCTTCCAACGCTTCCGATTCACCCGACAAGTAATTGGTATAGTTACCAGAAATATTGGTCTTAACTTTTTTAGATTCACCAGAAAAATTACCAATGAAAATAACCGAAGCATCACCTCTACTTCTTTCAAATGAAAAAACAGCATCGTTATTTGAGGCAATTCTTTTATAGGCTCCAACATGTTTGCCCACTCCAAGGGCTTCGTTGTTATTTTTCAATGCCCCTAGTTTTTTTAAGAGTTCAAAATAGGCACCTTTTGATTTAGGAATAGAGTCTTTTTCAAAGAATTTCAATCGATGATCTAGATCATATTCTTGTCCGCTATACACCAATGGCATGCCCGGCAGCATATAGATCAAGGCGGTAAATATTTTTTTGTTATTAGGCATACGTTCGCCGAGTGTACCTGCCCATGAATTCTCATCATGATTGGTAATAAAATTCATATTAATCTCATGAGCTTCAAGAATACTATCCTGTTTCGCGATATAGGCATCTAAGTCTTTGATGCTAGATGTTCCTTTGGCAATTCTATTCAATAAATGATGTCCTTCCCAAGCGTAATGCATATCAAAACCGTTCTCCATTAAGTCAGCTTGTTCTGCCTCGGCCAACATAAAAACGGGCTTCACCGTCTTCATTTCCTTTATAGCTTCATCAAAAAAAGCTGGAGGTACTTGATGCGCTACATCCATTCGAAACCCATCAATATCAACCTCTTCTACCCAATACTTCATATCGGCAATCATAGTTTTGCGCATCTCTTGATTGTCATAGTTAAGGTCGGCAGTATCCGTCCACCCCCAAGATTCACCTGTACTCGGATTCGCAGGATCTATAATTTCTCCTTTTTCATTTTGCGTATAGAATTCAGGATGCGCAGTAATCCATGGGTGGTCCCAACCTGTATGATTGGGCACCCAATCAATAATCACATATATATCGTTCTCATGTGCCGTATTGACCAAGGTTTTAAAATCTTGTAACGTACCAAATTCAGGGTTTATCGCCTTATAATCAGATACAGAATAATAGCTTCCTAAATACTTTTTACGTTCTTCTTCATCTTCAATTTCACTGGTAAAGGTATCACCCGTTGCCTTTCTTTTAATTTTAGAAATAGGATTGATAGGCATGACCCAAATGACTTTAACACCCAATTCTTTCAATACTGGAATGTCGTTCGTAAACGCAGCAAAAGTACCTTCTGGCGAGTATTGGCGAATATTTGCTTCGTAAATTACCGAACCCGCTATTGTTTGATCGGATACGGGAGCAATATTCGTTTGTTCTCTTTCCTCCTTTTTTATATCTTTTTGCTCTTCCTTACATGCCGCCAACATCAAAATAGCAGTACCAATAATTAGTATTTTTTTCATGTTCATTTATTTTCTCTCTAATAAAACAATTTCTGAGGGAGAATCTATGCGTACTTTGCCACCCTTCACTGTCGCGCTCACATCAGCATAAGCATCATGTAACTCAATTCCATCTTCGAACTTTGAGCTCACGTCAATTACTTTTTCTCCTTTCGTCATATTCAAGCCGACAACCACGGTATCCGTAAAATCATCTTTAGAAAAGACTCTAGAGAAAATATACCCCTCGTCTTCCGTTATTTTTTCATGTCTACCCGCACCAATTGCCGGATGGCTTGATCTAAACTTCCCTAATTTCTGCCAATGCGCTAATATTTTTTTCGTTTCATCATTATTTTGAGCGGCCTCCCAATCCATAAAAGAACGTAACGTAGCATCTCCTTCAGTACCTTCAACGATCAATGTTCGGGCCAATTCATCACCATAATACACTTGTGATGCTCCTGGTGCTAACAACAATCGCGTAGCTGTTTCATAAGGTTTCTCTCTGGCTTTATCAAATGGTTGCCCATCATCATGAGAAGTGAGGTAATTCAAAGTACTATGTCCTTTCAAGCCATTGTTTAAAATGCTATCATACTCTGCATAGGTTTCTTCTAAAGAACGGCCATTATCATATTTTAAATTGAAATTGATCAAGGCGTCAAAGCTGTCCGTAAAATAATCGACTACCTTATCTCCGAAATCATAATTTCTCCCACTTTGCACGTGGTAATTATATACTTCTCCCACCAAGTAAAAATGCGTATCATCTAGCACTTCATCGACATTGCTCTTCTTCCATTCCGCGAAAGCGTAATCACATTCTTTACGAAACTCTTGCCATACAGACTCTTCGGTGTGCTTAACGGTATCTACACGATATCCATCAATACCAAATTCAGAAATATAGTCGGTTAGCCATTTCATGATATAGAACCTTGGGGCTCTCGGATAGCCGGTTCTTTTGAAAAAAGTCTCTAATTCGGCTACTTCTGACTCATACCTCCCTTCTGACTTCCATTTTTCTACCAACTGTGGTGGCAATTCAACGCCCTCATCACTTTCTGTTTTGATATCTGGAAGATTCTTAACAAGCGTACATGCCGTAGTATTCGCATAGTTATCATAGGTACATTGTGGTTCTGTACGTACCCATTCAGCGGGCCATACGGTATCAATATCAGTTACGGGCCCAGTATGATTGATTACGGCATCTAATAAAATTCTTATCCCATTTTTATGGGCGGTTTCCACCAAATTTTTCAAATCTTCTTTTGTGCCAAAGTTTGGATCTAAGGTAGTCCAATCGCTTGTCCAATACCCATGAAAACCGTAGGTCACTCCAGTGCCTTCATCAGTGCCATCATGTATCTGTTCTACAATAGGTGTCATCCAGATTGCATTGATTCCTAAATCGGTAAAATAACCTTCGTTAATCTTTTGCGTGATCCCTTTAATATCACCTCCTTTGAAACCTCTTAATGTGGCAGTTTCTTTGGTTCTATTAAAGTTTGTATCATTCGAAGTATCTCCATTATTGAATCTATCGGTTAACAAAAAATAGATGTTTGCCGCTTTCCATGTAAAGGGTGCTTTAGGCTTTTCTTTTATTGGTTCTTTTTGTTGAGAACATCCAAGTGTGATAATGAACACACATAGTACGAGTAAGATATTTTTCATTAGTTTTAATTTATTTTTTAAGTAAAAAAGTCAATGGGATATCGAATCTTCTATTCCATGAATTTTCAGAATGATCGGCCCCTTCAAATTCAAGGTTCATATAATTTTGACTGTTATATCCCTTTTTATCGAATATGCGATCTACATCAGTGAGATACTTCGGGTAAAAAGCATCCAACGTTTCTGTACCATAGTCAAAATAAAATTTATGATCGGAGGGCGATGGTAGATTTGCTTCCATATAGGCCAAAATTGACTTTGCAACCGGGTTTTTGTAGGTCGTAGGATTCATTCCTGACCAATGTGTTGAAACACAGGCAGCACCGGCAAACACTTCTGGATATTCGCACAGGGCATACATCGACATTAATCCGCCCATACTAGAGCCCCCGATAAAGGTATCTTCACGCGCCGATTTTGTTGCGTAGGTACTATCGATATAAGGTTTCAATTCTTCAACGAGAAATTGTAAATATTCGTCTCCTTTAAAAGTATCCATGGTGACTACAACCTCTTGTTTCTTCCCATTTTCTAAGAGCGAATCTTTTACCTTTTCGGAAAGGTAATCGAATGCCTTTTCGGGAAATAAATCGAAAAATCTAATTTTCGGAATATTATGAATTCCGACCAAAATAAGCTCATGAATGCTGTCTTTCTCTAGCAATTCTGTAATCCATTCATCTGCTTTCCATTCCTGATTATTCCATGTAGTATTTGCATCAAATAAGTTTTGACCATCATGCATATACAACACCTTATATTTTTTTTGATTCGAATAGCCATCGGGCAACCAAACATCTATGGGCCTTGGTGTGATATATTTCGAAGGAAAGCTATCAATACGCTTTAATTCACCGCTCGCTAATGTCACTTCCGAAACCGTTGTTGGTTGAATCATATTCGTTACGATTGCCTTCTTCGTTACCTGTTCTTTTTCTTGTTTTTTACAGGCGATTATGGTGAGTACCATTATAAATGACAATAGCGTTTTTTTACACATACAAAATTATTTTACTATGAATTACACTGTCACCAACGTGTTTGGTGCTATCGTAATTTTACGTTTATTAATCCAAATATCTAATTCCTGATTACCTTCTAGTTCAAAATGCGTTTCATTTTGATTCACATTTACTTTTATGATCTGATTCCTAAAATTAATTTTAAACGAATATGCTTTCCATTGTTTAGGAATTTTAGGTTCGAATGACAAGGTATTTTCTTTAACTCTCATACCTCCAAAACCTTCAACAATACTCATCCATGTACCTGCCATCGACGTAATGTGTAGCCCTTCCTCTACTTCATGATTATAGTCATCTAGATCCAATCTAGACGTTTGTAAATAGAAGGTATAGGCCTGCTCCATTCTATCTAGTTTTGCGGCTTGAATGCTATGAACACAAGGTGACAATGAACTTTCATGAACGGTCAGTGGTTCGTAAAAATCAAAATGTCTTTCTAATTCTTCTAAACTAAATTGGTCTTCGAAAAAATAGAATCCTTGAAGGGTATCTGCTTGCTTGATATATGGTGAGCGCAATATACGATCCCAGGACCATTTTTGATTTATCGGGCGTTGCGATGCTTCAAGGTTCGCTACAGAAACTAATTCTTTATCCAAGAACCCATCTTGCTGCAGATATACCTTATGTGTATCTGAATATGGAAAGTACATGTTATCAGCAACTTGTTGCCATTCCTGCAGCTCCTCGTCAGATAGGTTAACCTTAGTCATGATTCTGCTATAATCATCGCTATATTCAGCTTTTACTTTGTCAATATTTTCAATGGCATATCGAATACACCATTGTGCTATATAATTCGTGTAAAAGTTATTGTTTACATTGTTTTCATATTCATTCGGACCCGTTACACCTAAGATAACAAACTGCTTCTTTGCTTCAGAATACGTAGCGCGTTGATGCCAAAAACGTGCTATCCCTATGAGTACTTCCAGTCCCTTTTCGGGAATATAACTATAATCTCCTGTAAAGCGATGATAGTTATAAATGGCAAAAGAAATTGCGCCATTTCTGTGAATTTCTTCGAAAGTAATTTCCCACTCATTATGGCATTCTTCTCCGTTCATGGTCACCATTGGATACAATGCGGCTCCGTTACTAAACCCTAACTTTTCGGCGTTTTCGATCGCTTTGTCTAAATGATTATACCGATACGCTAATAAATTTCGTGCTACTTTTTGATCTTTTGTAGCCATGTAAAACGGAATACAATAGGCTTCAGTGTCCCAATAAGTGCTGCCTCCGTATTTCTCACCAGTAAACCCTTTTGGTCCAATATTCAATCGGGCATCCTTCCCTAAATAGGTATGATTCAACTGCATAATATTGAAACGAATTCCTTGCTGTGCCTTTAAATCACCCTCAATGGTAATATCGGCCATGTCCCAGATCTTAGCCCATGCTCCTCTTTGTCCTTCGAGCATTGTGGCAAATCCAAGTTCTTTGGCGGTTGCTAAATTACGTTGGGCAACTGCTCTCAAATCAGACTTGTCATGATTACGATCTACGGTATAACCTCCATATTTTTGAATAGAATAAGTCGTTCCTTTTTTTACCTCTTGTTCGTAAGAAAAAGAGATGAAAGTGGCAGTTTCATTTTTTTGTGGATGCACATTTATTTTAGTGTCATCTAAAAAGAGTTCAGATTCCATATAGGTACAGGTATGAAAATCTGTCTTCATTGTTTTGGATCTGATGAATGCTTGGTGACCATCATTACTCACCTCTAGTGTTTCCCAAAACTGATCATCCCAATTGGTATCTTCATTGGTAATACCGCCATCTAAATATGGTTCAAAAGTGATCTTGGCATCTCTATTTAATAATGTTATAGCATAATTGATAGCACCGAGTTCATCGTATTCTAAACTTAAAAAACGTTTTGTTTCTACTTTAATTTGTACATCATTTTGAAGCGTTGCGATAAAGCTTCTTGATAACCAACCTTCTTGCATATTCAATTCTCGTCGAAATTGACTCACATTCTTAGCAGTGTATAAATCTAAACTTTCATCATCGATGTTGATGTTGATGCCAATCCAATTTGGTGCATTTAATACTTTTGCGAAATATTCTGGATATCCATTTTTCCACCAACCCACTCTGGTTTTATCAGGATAATACACTCCTGCGATATAGCTCCCTTGGAAAGTGGGACCTGAATAGTGTTCTTCAAAATTTGCACGGTGCCCCATAGCACCGTTTCCTATACTAAAAAGGCTCTCTGACGAACGCACACGGTTGGTGTCGAAACCTTCTTCTATAATTGACCAATCATCTGGTTGTATATAATCTTGATTCATTATTATCTTATTGTCACGGTTAAAATTAGCGACTTATTTTTTATTTATTAATTCTTCTATAAATTGCGTTGAAATCTCGGTAAAATCATTAAAAACATAATCGGCTTCGTGTAAAATTTCTGCATCTCCAATACCTATGGAAATCATATCTGCAACATTAGCTGCTTCTACACCCGCCACAGAATCTTCGAATACGACACATTTGTCAGCCGCTATGTTTAAAGATTTTGCGGCCATCAAAAACACTTCGGGATCGGGTTTCGCATTAGACACATCATTTCCATCTACGATCGCATCAAATTTATCTCTGAGCGCAACTTTTTCTAATATTATGCGTGCGTTCTTACTTGCTGAACCTAGAGAAATTGGTTGATTTTTTTCTATCAAACAATCTAATATTCTAGAAACATCAGGTAAAATCTCATCTTGGCCCATCCCATCGATATAACTCAAATAATCTTCATTCTTCATGCCCATCAATTGAGCAAATTGTTCTTCGGAAATCGACTTTTTACCCCAAGCTAAAATTTTTTGAAGTGACCGTACACGGCTTACTCCTTTTAATTGCTCATTTTGAACTTCTGTAAAATCGACACCAATGGTGTTTGCCAACTTGCGCCATGCCAAAAAGTGATATTTCGCAGTGTCGACGATTACGCCGTCTAGGTCAAATATAAATCCTTTTTTATTCATTCATTTCTATTTCTGGTTGATAACTTATTGCATTCTTATTGGTAATTAGAAAATTACTTAATCCGGCAAGAATTAAACTAATACCGGCCACAGTCATAGCATTAATTGCTTCCTCTCCAAACATCCCAGCTACAAAATTGATACCTCCTAAGGCAGCTATAATTTGCGGAATTACGATGAACATATTAAATATACCCATAATTACTCCCATCTTTTTTGGATCTACCGAACTCGATAGCATTGCATATGGCATCGATAAAATACTACCCCAAGCGAAACCAATTAATACAAAGCAAAATTTCAAATTTTCTGGGTTAGCGTAATACATCGCCAGAAATCCGATACCTCCCAATATTAAGGAAAGCATGTGCACGAATTTTCTGTTGATTCTTCTTCTCGATGTATAAAATGTCAAAACTAGTGCAAAAACCATTGAAGACAAGCCATAAACTCCCATGGCAGAACCGACCAAATTTGAAGATTCCTGGAAGGCAGTGTTTGCCATATTATATGTTGCCAGTTCTGCTGCATTTTGCATGTCATATGCAGATTCTACCGGAGCGGGTGTTTTATACACGTGTTCTGTAAGGGCCGGATTTGCCAAACTCCACATGGTAAAAAAGGCAAACCATGAAAAAAACTGAATTAGCCCTAGTTTTTTCATAGTTAACGGCATGTTTCCGATATTATTTAAGATATCAGGAATAAACTGATTTTTCTTTGCTTTTTCTCTGGCAAATTCCTCCATATCTTCTGGCGGATATTCTGAAGTCGTGAAAACTGTATATAATATACTCACTAAGAAAACAAATGCTCCGATGGCAAAAGCTACTTTAACCGACATTGGAACCACACCCGATGCCGCCGAATTACTGACCCCCATTTGTGATACCATCCATGGCAAATTACTCGCCACCCAAGTACCGATACCGATTATGAGTGTTTGCACCACAAAGCCGTAAGATCGTTGCGCGTCAGATAATTTATCTGCAACCAGTGCTCTAAAGGGTTCCATAGATATATTAATAGATGCATCGAGCACCCAAAGAAATCCTGCTGCCACCCAAAGTGCCGGAGAATGTGGAACGAAAAATAAGGCCAAGGAGCTTAGTACTGCTCCTATTAAAAAATAAGGTCGACGCCTCCCCCATTTTTTGCTCCATGTTCGATCACTCATATAGCCAATAATAGGCTGAACCAACAGACCTGTTAATGGAGCTGCAATCCATAGCAATGGAATTGCATCCTTATCAGCTCCTAATGTTTGAAATATGCGTGACATAAATCCACCTTGTAAGGCAAACCCAAATTGTATACCTAAAAATCCGAAACTCATATTCCATATCTGCCAAAAATTCAGTTTCTTTTTTTCCATAAAGCGATTGCATATTTAAGAGATAACTAAATTATACTTATTGAATAGAATTACGAGGTTATCCAATTCTTTTTTTCAACACGAAATCGGTATAGTGTCCCTTTTCGGAATTTTGACGTTGCGAATCAATAGATATAGACCTACTTTTACTGTAGAAGTGAGGGCATATTTTGAATGTAGGATTATACATTTCTTTTGAATCAGAATTTTTCAATTGTCCGTCAAATACAAACATCTGAAATTATGAAAAAACTAGTACTCCTACTTTTATGTATCTCTAGCAATCTTATTGCACAGCAGCAAAACGTTACGTTTACTGTTGAACCCGTTAGTTTTGATGAGGATGATGAGATTACCATTACGGTGTCAAACATCAACCTATCAACATGGGGCGTAACCGACGTGTATCTATGGGCTTGGTATTATAATACTAATGATGTTTTTGTAGGGGATTCTCCAACAAATGGAACATGGCAAAATTCAAATGAGGCACAAAAATTAACGGATAATGGGGATGATACGTACTCGATAAAACTAACACCCACCACTTTTTATAATGCCACAGGGATCGGAAGAATTGGTTTTTTAGTCAAGGCCAAAAATGGCGACGGTGATAAAAAATCACAAGACAATTTAGTCGAAGTTGGAACCACCACTGCTCCAGACATTCCAACAGTAACGGAGGCTCCAGTGCCCGCAGGAATGCTTGACGGACTCAATTTTGATCAAAGTGACAATACGAAAGCCACGCTTGTTTTGTACGCACCAAACAAAGACTTCGTAAATTTGATTGGTAACTTTAATAACTGGCAACGTGATGATACTAACTATTTGTTAAAAAAAGATAGTGCTAGAGATCGTTTTTGGATAGAACTAACTGGATTAACACCGCAAACCAACTATACATATCAATATTTAGTTGACGGTACTATCAAGATAGCGGATCCTTATTCTACCACTGTATTGAGTGAATCTAATGATCAATTTATCAATCCAACGACTTATCCCAATTTGCCAGCTTACCCAACAGGTAGTACAAATCATGCAGTCACATTATTGAGAACTGGTGATGCGGCCTATAATTGGGAAACCACTAATTTTCAACCTCCGGCGAAGACCGATTTAGTCATTTATGAGTTACTTATTAGAGACTTTGATGCTTTGCACAGCTTTGACGCTGTAAAAAATAGATTAGATTATTTGCAAGATTTAGGGATTAATGCAATTGAATTGATGCCTGTAAGCGAATTTGACGGTAATGAGTCTTGGGGTTATAATCCGTCTTTTCATATGGCTCTTGATAAATATTATGGCACCCCGACAGCCTTTAAACAGCTCATTGATGAGTGTCATAAAAGAGGTATTGCCGTCATTTTAGATGTGGTATACAATCATGCCTCTGGGCAACATCCTTTTTATAGATTGTGGAATACTGACGGTGGAGGATACAATGGACAAGCGAGTGCAGACAGTCCGTTTTTCAATCAAACAGCCACGCACTCGTATAGTGTTTTTAACGACTTTAATCATAGCAGGCAAGCCACACAAGATTATGTGAAACGCACGGTTCAATACTGGATAGATGAATATAAGATAGATGGTTTTAGATGGGATCTCACCAAAGGATTTACACAAAATTGCACAAGTAATGATGAGGCCTGTACGAATGCTTTTCAGGGAGACCGAGTGGGTATTCTTAAAGAATATGCAGACTATCAATGGACTTCTGATCCCGACTTTTATGTCATTTTTGAACATTTAGGAACAAATACTGAAGAAACAGAATGGGTTAATTATCGATTGTCTGAAGGAAAAGGTATTATGGTTTGGGGAAATCATAACTACAATTATAACGAAGCCACCATGGGATATACAGACACTAATTTTTCTAGTGTCTCTTATAAAAACAGAGGGTGGACAGTACCGGCCAATATAAGTTATATGGAAAGTCATGATGAAGAACGTCTTATGTTTAAAAACAAGTCTTTCGGCAATTCGAGTGGCAGTTATTCTGTTAGAAATGAAGCAACTGCTTTAGACAGACAAGAGCTTGCCGGAGCTTTCTACTTTACCATTCCCGGACCAAAGATGATTTGGCAGTTTGGCGAACTCGGGTATGATATTAGCATCGATCAAAATGGCAGAACCGGCAACAAACCCATTTTATGGAATTACTTTACGGAATCAGATAGAAAAGATCTGTATGACTCCTGGTCAAAACTTATCAAACTGAAAAAGCAAGAACCTATCTTCAAAACTGATAATTTCACGCTGGATGTTGCCAACGCAAATGGCCTTAAAAAAATTCATTTAACAGATGATGCAGCCAGTCCAAGTATTAAGCACATTACTGTTATTGGAAATTTTGGTGTTACAACGCAGAGCATTGATCCAGATTTTCAGCAACAAGGTACCTGGTATGATTTTTCAAATAACAATCAAGCGATAAATGTTACGAATACAAATGCCAATATCAGTTTAGAACCTGGCGAGTTTAAAGTCTTTACCACTTCTCAGGTAACATTATCTACAAATGACGACTTCTTACAGAATATTGTCTCATTGAGTCCAAATCCCGTAAAGAACACATTCAATTTGAACACCGCGGCATCAAAAGTTTCTGTTTATGACGTAACCGGACGATTGGCAAAAGTATTTCAAGGGAATTTTGTAGAAAATAGTTCTTATGATATTTCTGAATTGAGTACCGCCATATATATCGTGAAAATTGAAGCTGATTTAGGTACGTTAACCAAGAAAATTATAAAACAATAAGTAAGATCGATAGTACTATTCGTCTAGCTTATTAGGTTAATTTTCTCGTAGATTCTCTAATTTTTAATTTGGTAGAAATTACTTTCTTTTGAAATTGAAATTCTTCTTCCTTGCTTTCTATACGATCAATGAGTAATTCAACCGCTTGTTTGCCCATTTCGTAGCCATGTTGTACTAATGCTGTTAACGGAGGCGAAGTGTGCTTAGAAATTAAACCATCCGTAAAAGTTATAATACTTATATCACTTGGCACTTCAAGTCCTTTATTTTTAGCAACCTGCATCGCTGTACTCGCATAAATTTCTCCATTAATTGCAAGAACACCATCTGGATAATTATCTTCATTTTCAAATAATACCTCTATTTGAGACTTCATATCCTTTTCTTCATCAATCTCGACTATGAGGCGCTCATCAACGACAATATTATGTTTATGTAGTGCTTTTATATAGCCTTTGGTTCTAAGCAATCCTATAGTAACAAAATCGGGGTTGGTTATCAAGGCTATTTTTTTACACCCAGTTTCTATGAGGTATTCTGTGGCCTTCAAAGCCCCCAATTCATCATCAATCGTTACCTTATCACAATTAATACGCTCAGCAACACTGTCGAATAATACTAACGGAATCTTTTCTTCTAATAATTTGTCAATATGACTAAAATCGCCCCTTTTCTCTGTACCATTAGATAAGGATAATAAGATACCATCTACACTACCTTCAATGAGAGTGTCTATACTTAACTTTTCTTTTTCATAGGTCGTATTCGAAATACAAACCATCACATTGTAGCCGCGTTCATTCGCATACTCATCGATACCTCTAAGCACCGTAGAAAAAAAGTAGTGTACGATTGCTGGAAACACAACTCCAATTGTCAATGTTTTTTGACTTCTTAACTTTAAGGCTAGACTGTTAGGTTTATAATTATGAAATTTGGCAAAAGCTTTAATTCTTTCGCGGGTTTCAACACTAATCTCATTACTATCTTTTAGGGCCTTAGATACCGTTGAGATGGAAACTCCCAATTCTTTCGCAATATCCTTGATGGTTAACTTAGATTTCATAATTAGTTATGAGTGTAAACTTTGATTCAAATTACACTACCAAAGTACAAAAGATTACAACGCATCTTAAAATTTATGTAACATAATTTATAAAGACCAGCCTTTTCTATATTCCCTTTTTACAAATTGGTTAGCTTTTTCGAAATTTGTAATTTTCATATTTATACCATCCCATAATAATTTTTTTCTACCGGGATACTGATGACCACCACGAGATCCTGATTCTCGAAGCATATAACTTCTAATCGCCAAATTACCCATTAAGATAGACTCTGTTAAAGGTCCTGCGAAATCAAAAGATGATGTCAACGCTTTATGTTTACTTTTACCAAAGCCTTCTTTGCACGCCTCTACCCATGATGCCTGATGGCCATGCTCGGGTAATGCATTTTTTCGTTCTTTCAAATCAGCCACTAAGATAGTACCGTCATTAAAATAAATTTTCGGATTTGCACCATAAGTACCACAGGTCATGATACCTTTTTCTCCTATCATGATCACACCATTCGCGCTGTTCTCATCACCGATTGGGTGATCTGCAGGAATAAGATCTGGATGAAACGGACGCAAACCACCATCTGTCCATGTCATTGTTAATTCAGTAGGATTCTTCTTTGTTGCTGGAAATTTCAATTGTGTTCTAGAAGAAGAAGGACATGACTCAGGTAAATATTCTGGCGTCCAATTTTTAGTGAAAATAGCTCCTACACTACTTTCAACTTCTGTAGGATATCCCAACCCTAGTACTCTAAATGGCGGATCTATTAAATGACATCCCATATCCCCTAAAGCACCGGTACCAAAATTCCACCAACCTCTCCAAGCGAAAGGGTGATACAATGGATGGTAATCTACCATTTGTGCTGGTCCGACCCAAGAATCCCAATCCAACCCATCTTTCATTTTAGGCTTATCGGTGGGTGTCGCTATACCTTGTGGCCATACGGGTCTGTTTGTCCATACATGCGCTGTACTCACTTTTCCTATTTTACCTTCATCGAACCATGTTATCATTTGTTGTACACCAGGACCGGAAGCGCCTTGATTACCCATCTGACTTACAGATTTATATTTTCTAGCAGCTTCGGTCAATACGCGAGCTTCATGAATACTATGTGTTAGCGGTTTTTGAACATAGACATGCTTCCCTAATTTCATTGCTGCCATAGCGGCAACCGCATGCGTATGATCTGGTGTAGAAATCGTAACCGCGTCTATATCTTTTACTTGATCTAGCATTTTTCGAAAATCCTTAAACTTTTTCGCCTTAGGAAACTTTTTAAACGCTCTAGATGCCATCCCCCAATCAACATCACAAATGGCGGTTATATTAGAAGCGCCTTTATTCCAGGCATTCACGGCATCTCCATACCCTTTGCCTCCACCACCAATCACTCCAATATTTAATTGATCGCTTGGCGGAATATATCCTTGCCCTAACACATGCCTTGGAACAATACTTATTCCTGCAAAAGCTACGGCAGATTTTTTAATAAATGAACGTCTACTTGGTTTGTAATTTGCACTCATATCTAGTTATTAAAAATTTGAACTCATTTTATACGCGTTTAATACGGCTTCCTCTCCTTTTTTACCATCGATAGCATTACCGTGTTCCATTCCGAGAATTCCTTTAAAGCCTTTAGAATGGATATATTTAAATACATTTTTATAATTTATCTCACCGGTTGTTGGTTCTTTTCTTCCCGGATTATCACCGATTTGAAAATAAGCAATCTCATCCCAGCATTTTTCGATGTTCGGAATCAGATTTCCTTCTTGAATTTGCTGATGATAAATATCGAATAAAATTTTGCACGCTGGTGAGTTGACCGCCTTACAGATTTGATATGCCTGTGGCGATTCTGTTAAAAACAACCCCGGATGGTCTCTAAAATTCAAGGGCTCTAATACCATGGTAAGTTTATGCGGCTCCAAAATCGCGGAGGCCTGTTTTAATGTTTCAACCACATGCGCTGTTTGATAAGCCATATTTTGATTTAAATCGAGATGTCCGGGCACAACGGTCATCCATTTTGCTTTGACTCTTTTAGCGACCTCAACAGCGTTTTTGATATCATTTAAAAATTCTTTTCTTTTTTCAAGGTTTCCACTTGCAAGATTAGGCGTTAACCAATGAATCTTATGCGCAACAAAAACACCCATTTCGATACCTTTATCTTGCATTCTTTTTGCCATTTTTAGCTGCAAGTCGACGGGGCGATTGCGCATTTCATTATCTTCAAAAGCTTTAAAACCTTGACTTGCTATAAAATCTAATTGGTCTAAAATGTCATTTCCTCCTAAATGCTTAAACATACCCTCATGTGGAGCGAAATTTAATTTAAATTCTAAACTACTTGAGACATTTACTGTTTCTTGCACTGTTGAAAACATTTTCGTGGTTACTGTTGCTGCAGCACCTGCAGCCACCGTTTTCTTTATAAAATTTCTTCGCTTCATCTAAGAATTATTTAATGTCTTTTAATTCTAACAACGCTATATTTTTAAACTCTACAGGATGACTCTCACTTTGCAATGCAATATATCCAGAACTCAACGGTTTTCCTACTTTTGATTGCCATTCTTCTGTCTCGGTTAAAAATTCACCTCCATATACCGCTTTAGAATAACGTATCACCTCTTTTCCATTGATCATATGTGAAATCAGTGAATCGTTCAGCACAAGGAGTTCAACGTTTACCCAATCTTCGTTATAAACTGTCTCTGACGTCGAATTTATACAATGGTCGGTCACTAATGAATCTTTCATAACCACATGCGTTCCTGGCGTACATAGATTTCCTGAAGGTCTTTCGAACCCTTCTTCAAGTCCTCCTAAGAATTGAGCTTCTAAGCAAATTGGAAAAGCTTGATTCAACTCCATAGTTTCAGGTGCTTGAGCGTGGAGCATCACTCCACTGTTTTTGGTGGCCCAACCTTCACCTCCTGTTATTTGCTCACCTACAAATCGGTATTGCAACTTTAAGCGATAATTGGTAAATGGTTTTTTATAGAATAAGTGTCCAAAAGCATTATCAAACGTTTCATAACCATCATAGGATACTTTAATGATGCTATCTTCTACGCTAAAAGTATTGTGAATATTTGTATGCAATGGATGCCCATTGATCTTAACAATCCAATCATCCAGATCTTTACCATTAAACAGTTGAACCCATTCTTCTGAAATGGGTTCAACTTCTTTTTTATTGACATTTTCGTGCTGCTTACAATGCATCATTACTGAAGCAATCGCAATAAGCATACACATATTAAAATATCTCATGACATGTTTTAAACTCTTTATAATGACCAGGCTCTACCTCCCCATTTACCAGTTGCTTCTTCTACAGAAATACATCCTTTTTGTTCACCAGGAACGGGATCATATGCCAATACTTCTTTTCCAACTTTTTCACTCGTCTTATAGGCCCAAATCGAGCTTCCGCGTAAATTCATAAGTGTTGCAAATACAGGGTCTTCGCTTTCGCCATAACTTTTCATTTCTTCTTTACTCGCTTTTAAGTACTTCGATAACAGCGCATCATAGTCTTCGGTTGAAACCTCTGCAACTGGTTTCCCCAGGGCGTTGATTACAGCTCCAATTCCTGCTCTATATTCTGCCTGATCTTCCTTAGTACTTACCTTTGCGGATACCAAATCGAGAAATTCTGTTACGTTCACATCACTCGCTCCAGGTAAATCACCAGATTTTGGCAAAATTAAATCCGTCAAACTTTTAACCACGGTCGCTTCATCAGCAGTAAAGAATAATGGCACCCATGGCGCTACTTTTTCTGCATCGTTTTTACAACTTTGAAGCATTCCGATAATGGTTGGTGTGGCTACCATAAAACCCATTGATAACCCTAACCCTTTTAGTGCTTTTCTTCTATCCATAACTTAAGCTTGTTTCATTTTTTCAAATTGTTTTGCTGCATGATCAGCTGCTCTCGCCGTCAATGCCATATAGGTAATCGAAGGATTTGTACATCCTGCAGAAGTCATACAAGCGCCATCAGTTACATATACATTCGGTACCGTATGAATTTGATTGTGCTCATTTAACACCGACGTTTTTGGATCTCGTCCCATACGAGCTGTACCCATTTCATGTATTCCAATTCCCGGTGCCTCAACACGATCAATGGTTTCAATATCTGTAAAACCACCTTTTTCTAACATATCAACTGCTTCAGAGATCATGTCTTTACGCATTTCGTATTCGTTTTCTTTCCATTCGGCGTCAAAGGTAATCGTAGGCAAGCCCCATTCATCTAATTTTTCATAATCTAAGGTCATTTTATTATCGTGATACGGTAAACATTCTCCAAATCCAAAAAGGGTAATACTCCAACTTCCTGGTTCTAAAATACTCTTAGTTAATTGTTCTCCGTACCCAGCTTCAGCGACAAGTTCAGAAATATCACCTCTGCCTGCACCTCCTTGATAACCATACCCTCTGATAAATTCTTTCTTCTCAGTTGCTTTATCTCCTAAATTTCTAAATCTAGGTAAGTACAATCCCCCTGGACGTCTACCTTTATAGTATCTGTCTTTAAATTCATTTGTTTTCCCTGTTGCTCCAGCACCTAAATGGTGGTCCATAATATTATGACCAAGTTCCCCTGAGTCATTTCCTAAACCATTAGGAAATCTTTCAGACTTCGATTGCAACAAAATGGAAGCCGTAGGAATTGCTGATGCACAACAAAATATAATCTTTGCATTAAATACTAACTTCTCTTTTGTTTCGGCATCAATAACTTTAACTCCTGTAGCCAATTTTTGAGTATCATCGTAGATAATTTCATGCACAATAGAGTTCGGCCTTAAGGTCATATTTTTCGTGCGCTCAGCAGCAGGTAAGGTTGATGAATTACTACTAAAATAACCTCCAAAAGGACAGCCACGAATACATCGGTTTCTAAATTGACATTTACCTCTACCTTCAAATTGTTTATCACCTGTGGTAATGTGTGCAATTCTTCCAACGGTTAGTACGCGGTCAGTATAATTCTTTAGCATACTCTCCTTTAAGTGCGTTTCTACACAGTTCATTTCTATTGGAGGTAAGAATTTACCATCTGGTAAATGAGGTAAGCCCATAGCTTCTCCGCTTAAACCAATATATTCTTCCACTTTATCATACCAAGGCGCAATATCTTTATAGCGAATGGGCCAATCGACACCATGACCATCTTTTTTATTAGCTTCAAAATCTAAATCACTCAAGCGATAACAGTGCCTTCCCCACATAATTGAGCGCCCACCTACATGGTAACCTCTCATCCAATCAAAGCGTTTTGTTTCATTATAAGGATGCTTCAAATCATTCACGAACCAATGTCTACTTGTGGCCCTTGTTGTATATCCTGTTCTAGCTTGTTTCTCTTGTGTAGCTTTCTCGTCTTGTGTAGTTTGACCTCTCAACTCAAGATCCCAAGGATCATCATTCATTGTTGGATAATCCTCTATATGCTTGACCATTCGTCCTCTTTCTAGAACTAATGTCTTGAGACCTTTTTCGCAAAGTTCTTTTGCGGCCCATCCTCCACTAATTCCAGTACCGATGACTATCGCATCATATGCTTGTTCTGTATTCATTGGGTATTTTGTATTAAATTATTCTGTTTTAATCTTTCATTTAATCCATAAATTTATAATATTTACATCATATTTCTATGTTAAAATTAAAATTTATCACCTTTTATAATGGATTTATTAAATAGTGATTTAAGCGAACGGCAGTGTTTATCACAACGAAAACGATGTAGTATATTTTTTAGTGAACCCATTTAATTTCTCTAAAAGTAAAACTAACTTTAAAAAAAAATTAAATTTTTAAATTTCAATGAAGACTAACACCAATATTAGTACCCGAATCTTAGTTCTATTACTAACCGTTTCAACATTCATAATAGCATGTAAAGAAGTAAAAAAAAGTGAAGAAAAAATGAAGCCCGCTAACGAAACTACAGCACCTTTTTTTAAACTATCCTTAGCACAATGGTCATTCCATAAAGCGATTCGAGATGATAAAACACTATCAAATTTAGATTTCGCTAAGAAAGCCAAAGAGTTAGGGTTTGAAGGTATTGAATATGTGAGCCAATTATATCCTTTAGAAGAAGGAAATGAACAAGCAAGCTTAGATAGTCTTGTCATCGAACTTAAAAAGAGAAGTGATGAATATGGCGTTCAAAATGTGTTGATTATGATAGACCATGAAGGTGATTTGTCGGTAAGTGATAAAGCTGAACGAGATGAAGCTATTCGAAGACATTCTATGTGGGTTGATGCGGCGGCAACTTTAGGTTGTTCTTCGGTTCGCGTGAACTTGTTCGGTGGTGATGCCGAAAAAGATCCAAAAGTATGGCATGATAATTCTGTAGACGGTATGGGACGTCTAGCTGAATATGCAGCGACAAAAAACATCAATGTTATTGTTGAAAATCATGGCGGGCTATCATCTGATGCCGCGAAAGTTGTTGAAGTCATGAAAGCAATTAACTTACCAAATTGTGGCACCCTACCTGATTTTGGTAACTTCTGCGTAAAAAGAGACAGTGGTGAGCGATGGGGCGGTAATTGTATCGAACAGTATGATATTTATAAAGGCACTAAAGAATTGATGCCGTTCGCGAAAGGTGTGAGTGCTAAATCACATAATTTCGATGCTGATGGAAATGAAACAGAGATCGATTATGTAAAAATGTTACAAATCGTAAAAGATGCCGGTTTTTCAGGATTTATCGGCGTTGAATATGAAGGAGATGTGCTAGGAGAAAAAGAAGGTGTTTTAGCTACGAAAAACTTGTTATTAAGTGCATCTAAAAAATTAAACTAACCCTAACTACTTAACTGATGAAAAAATCAACACAATTTCAATTATCCTTTATGATGTTTCTCGAATTTTTTATTTGGGGAGGCTGGTTTGTGACAATGGGATCTTTTTTGGGCAATAACCTAAGTGCTAGTGGTGCAGAAACCGCGATGGCCTATTCTACTCAATCATGGGGCGCCATTATTGCTCCTTTTATCATTGGATTGATTGCCGATCGCTTTTTTAATGCGGAAAAAATATTGGGTGTACTTCACCTAGTAGGTGCGGGCCTCATGTATTTAATGTCACAAACAACTGAGTTTAGTACCTTTTACCCTTATGTCTTGGGCTATATGATTACCTACATGCCAACATTAGCATTGGTTAATTCTGTATCATTTAACCAAATGAATGATCCGGCAAAGCAATTTCCTTTTGTGCGTGTATTCGGAACCATTGGTTGGATACTTGCAGGACTCATCATTAGTTTTGTTTTTAAATGGGATTCTATTGAAAATATAGGAAAAGGAATGTTATCAAATACTTTTTTAATGGTGGCAATAGCCTCTGCCATCCTTGGTGTATTTAGTTTTACACTACCTAAAACACCTCCAAGCGTTGCCAAAGGTGAAAAAGTAGGGATCTCTGATATTTTAGGCCTCGATGCTTTGAAGTTGTTGAAAGACAGAAACTTTTTAATCTTTTTCTTGTCCTCCGTATTGATTTGTATACCATTGGCTTTTTATTATCAGAATATTAGTCCATTCTTAACCGAATATAAAGTTGAAAACTCTACAGCATGGGCCTCAGTAGGTCAAATGTCTGAAGTGCTCTTTATGCTTTTATTGCCATTTTTCTTCAAGAAATATGGATTTAAGAAAACTATTTTAGTGGGTATGTTAGCCTGGGGAATTAGATATCTATTATTTGCATATGGAAATGGAGGTGATTTATTTTTTATGCTTGTTGTGGGTATTGCTTTACACGGTATATGTTATGATTTCTTCTTTGTTTCAGGGCAAATATATACCGATTCTAAAGCGGGAGAAAAAGTAAAAAGTGCCGCTCAAGGACTTATAACGTTAGCGACCTATGGGGTAGGTATGCTTGTTGGGTTTTGGGTAGCTGGACAAATCGTAGATAAAAATTTAATCGATGAAGGCTTACATAGCTGGCAAGATATATGGGTATTTCCAGCGATTTTTGCCGCTGCCGTACTCGTAATATTTGCAGTACTCTTTAAAGATGAAAAAATAGAATATAAAGAATAATAAGATATAGAAATGCCAAAAAAAATTAGACTCGGAATTTTAGGTGGTGGTGGAGACTCGTTAATAGGAGTATTACATCGCGTCGCGTCGCATATCAACGATAACTATCAAATAACAGGCGCTGTTTTTAATCCAGATTTTGAACAGAACATGAACTTTGCAAAAGAGATCGATGTGCCGACCAATCGAATTTACAAAGACTTTGACACGTTTGTTGAAGAAGAAATGAAATTGCCCAAGGAAGAACGTATTCAAGTTTGTTCTATTTTGACACCCAACTTTTTGCACTTTCCTATGGCCAAAAAGTTATTGGACAATGGATTTCATGTGATCTGTGAAAAACCAATGACCACGACTTATGAAGAAGCCAAAATACTGCAAGAAGCGCATCAAAAGGCTGGAACCGTTTTTGCTGTAACGCATACCTATACAGGATATCCAATGGTGCGTCAAATGCGAGAAATGATCAAAGAAGGTGCTCTTGGAAAAATCCATAAAGTAGATGCCCGCTATTATCAAGGTTGGATTAATGAAATCATTCACGACAAAGAAAAACGCTCTACAGTTTGGAGATTAGATCCTGCGAAAGCAGGAATTAGCTCCTGTATTGGTGATATTGGCGTTCATGCATTTAATTTGATTGAATATACCACAGGACTACAAATCAAATCTATTTTATGTGATTTTAATTATCTCTATGAAGACAATAAAATGGATGTCGATGGTACCACGTTGATTAGAATGGGCGAACATGTTAAAGGTGTTATTCGTGCAAGTCAAGTTGCTACAGGTGAAGAAAATGGATTAGCCATTGCTATTTATGGAGAAAAAGGATCCTTTAGATGGGAGCAAGAACGTCCGAACTTCTTATATAAAATGAGCGATACAGCACCTACGCAAGTTTATAAACCAGGGCATGCTTATAATTCAAAATTATCGTTAGATGGTACCAAATTACCTGCTGGACATCCAGAAGGAATTTTTGATTCGATGGCTAATATATACTTAGGTGTTGCACGCGCCATACGCGGTGAAGACTACAACGATGGTGAATTTCCAACCATTGTCGATGGCGTTAGAGGACTCAATTTTATAGAGAGTACAGTAGCTTCTCACAAGGCTGGTAATACTTGGGTCGAACTAGACTAACCAGATTATTCAATATATAAAAAAGGCATATTTTTTTAAGAAAATGTGCCTTTTTTAAATTCTGTAGCTGCATGATTCGCGGCTCTTGCTGTAAATGCCATATAGGTCAAAGATGGATTTACACAACTCGAAGATGACATAAAGGCGCCATCGGTTACATAGACGTTTGGCACAGCATGAATTTGATTGTTTCTATTTACGACTGAAGTCTTTGGATCGTGCCCCATTCTTGCACCTCCCATCTCGTGAATACCTAATCCAGGACCATGCGTCTCCTCATAGGCCTGTACATTTTTGAAACCAGCCGCCTCAAACATCGCAACTATCTCCTTCTTGATATCGGCCCGCATATTATATTCATTTTCTTTCAGCTCAACATCAAAAGCTAATTGAGGTAAACCCCATTGATCTGTTTTATCAGGACTTAAGGTAACTCTATTATCATCATAAGGTAAAAATTCTCCAAAACCAGTAACTCCAATTTGCCATCCGCCAGGTTTTAAAACAGCATCTCTTAACTTCTCGCCATATCCCATTTCAGCAATCGATTCTGACCAATCATGTCGACTTGCTCCTCCTTGATATCCGAAACCTCTCACATACCCCTCTTTTTTTGTTTGTTCATCTAAATTGACAAAACGAGGAATATAAAATCCGTTGGGTCTTCTCCCTTTCGTATAGCGTTCTAAATGCCCCTCTACTTTCGCAAAGGCACCCAATTTGTAATGATGATCCATGATACCACGACCTAGTGCATCTGAATCATTTCCCAAACCATTCGGAAATCGTTCAGATTTCGATTGCAATAAGATACCTACCGAGGCCATCGCTGATGCGCACAAGAAAACAATTGTTCCTTTAAAGGTTATTTTTTCTTTTGTTTTAGCATCTATAATGCGCACACCTGTGGCTTTTTTTTCTGTATCATCATATACCACTTCATATACTATTGAATTTGGTCGCAAGGTCATATTACCAGTACGCTCCGCAGCTGGCAACGTCGATGAATTACTGCTAAAATAGGCTCCATAAGGACAGCCTCTCCAACATCTATTTCTGTATTGACAGGGCCCTCTACCTTCCTTATCGGAAGTATTACCTGTAATATGTGCTACTCTCCCGATAGTTAACACACGTTCATCGTCAAATTTGTCAGCCATTGCTTTTTTCAGGTCTTCTTCTGGGCAATGTAATTCCATAGGAGGCAAAAATTTTCCATCAGGCAATTGTGTTAATCCTAAAGACTCTCCGCTCACTCCAATATATTCTTCAACTTTATCATACCACGGTGCTATATCTTTATATCGTAAAGGCCAGTCTACACCGATATTTTCCTTTTTATTCGCTTCAAAATCAAGATCACTCCAGCGATAACTCTGTCTTCCCCAAGTCAATGAACGTCCTCCAACTTGATAACCTCGGATCCAATCAAAGCGCTTGGTTTCGACATAAGGATGCTCCAAGTCATTGACAAAAAAATGTTTACAATCTTCTTTCGGCGCCCACCCTAGTCTCTTCTGTACATGATACTTCTCTAAATCTTCTTTTGACAATTCTCCCCGTAAAGGATAATCCCATGGATCATCATTCATGGTTTTATAATCTGTGACGTGCTCAACCATAGGCCCTCTTTCCAATACAAGTGTTTTCAATCCCTTCTCGCAAAGCTCTTTGGCGGCCCAACCTCCGCTTATTCCAGTACCTACAACGATTGCGTCATATTCTATTTCTTGACCCATGATATATTTTTTTAATTCTTATGTTCTTTCTATCTTTAGAGTCCTACATGAGGATGCAGTTGACAGTGAATTTGTTCCTATAAATATAGGATTAAATTCTTAAAAAGAATCAATAGAAATTTAACGACATAATATGTTATAGTATGAAAACTATTAAAGGACCAGCCGTATTTTTGGCGCAATTTATGGATGATAAAGCCCCTTTCAATTCACTAAGTGGGCTTTGCAAATGGGCAAGCGATCTGGGATATAAAGGTATTCAAATACCTACATGGGAATCAAGATTAATTGATTTAGATCTTGCTGCCGAAAGTAAAGTTTATTGTGATGAACTAAAAGGTAAAATTAATTCTTACGGATTAGAAATTACAGAGCTTTCTACACATCTCCAAGGACAATTAGTCGCTGTAAATCCAGCCTACGACTTAATGTTTGACAATTTTGCTCCAGACAATTGTAAAGGAAATCCGAAGGCACGTACAGAATGGGCTGTACAAACCGTAAAAAATGCCGCGACTGCGAGTAAGCATTTAGGATTGAATGTACATGCAACTTTTTCTGGTGCCTTACTTTGGCATACTTGGCATCCTTGGCCACAACGGCCTCCTGGTCTTGTAGAAATGGGATTCGAGGAACTTGCCAAAAGATGGTTACCCATTTTAAATCATTTCGATGAACAAGGTGTCGATGTATGTTATGAAGTACATCCAGGTGAGGATATCCATGACGGAGATACTTTTGAACGTTTTTTAAAGGCCACAGGCAATCATAAACGTGTCAATATTTTATACGATCCATCTCATTTTGTATTACAGCAATTAGACTATATTGAGTATATCGATCATTATCATGAGTTTATCAAATCTTTTCACGTAAAGGATTCAGAATTCAATCCTACTGGAAAAAAAGGTGCTTTTGGAGGTTATAATGATTGGGGTGATAGAGCTGGTAGATATCGCTCACCTGGTGACGGACAGATTGACTTTAAAACCATTTTTTCAAAATTGACGCAATATGGCTGTGACCTCTGGGCAGTAATGGAATGGGAATGCTGTATCAAAAGCCCTGAACAAGGAGCCCGTGAAGGTGCACAATTCATTCAAAATCATATTATAGAAGCTACCGAAAAAGCTTTCGATGATTTCGCTGGCGCGGAAGTAGACAAAGAACAATTAAAAAAAATATTAGGTATTTAAAAAACGAACCATGAAAAAAATAACACTTATTCTATGCTCACTGTTAATTCTTGCGGCCTGCAAGAAAGATAAAAAGGATACAGCCTCGACTGGAGAAATTGAAAGTACTACGGAGGAAAGTGCTCAAAAAGAAGCTGAATGGATAGCGCTTTACGATGGCAGCTCATTAGATAATTGGCGTGGTTATTTAGCGGATAGTATTTATAAAGAATGGACGATCGAAGATGACGGTTCTATGGCTTTTACCCCAGGTGACAAAGGAGGCAAAAATATCATCTCAAAACAAAAGTTTACCAATTTTGTATTGTCTTTAGAATGGAAAATATCTGAAGGTGGTAATAGCGGTATCTTTTGGGGCGTTCATGAAGATGAAAAGTTTCCTGAGGCCTATCAAACGGGTGCTGAAATTCAGGTACTTGATAATGCCTTACATGCAGATGCTAAAGTTGCTAATGGCACACATAAAGCTGGATCGTTATATGATATGATTGCCTGCCCCGATGAACACATAAAGCCAGCGGGAGAATGGAATCTGTGTGTTCTGGAAATCAATCATGAAATGAATGTTGGTAAAGTATCAATGAATGGCACCGAAGTAATGACCTTTCCTGTGCATGGAGAAGCATGGGATAAGATGGTTGCAAATTCTAAATTCAAAGATTGGGAAGGTTTTGCGGAGTATCGCACTGGACATATCGGATTACAAGATCATTCTGATAAGGTATGGTATAAAAATATTAAAATTAAAGAGTTGTAATGATGAGAAAAAGACAGCTTCTAACGATCGTTTTATTTTGCGCAACGGTTAGTTTGGTTCATGCTCAAAAAAAAGACTATACCAAACCAGCAACAACGGAAGTTCATGAGCCTATTCCTGCCAAGGTAACAACTGGTAAACATAATGCTGCGCCATCTGATGCCATTGTGTTGTTTGACGGTACCAATTTAAATCAGTGGGTCAGCACGCGTGATTCGTTAGCGGCAAAATGGACGCTTAATAAGGATGGGAGTATGACGGTAAAAAATGGGACAGGCGACATTCAAACGAAACAAGAATTTGGTGATATCCAATTACATATTGAATGGAGAAATCCGGCTGCACCAAGAGCTAACGGACAAAATAGGGCCAATAGTGGTGTGTTTTTTCAAGGGTTATACGAAGTTCAGGTACTTGATAATTATGACAATACAACCTATGCTAACGGACAGGCAGGTTCTATCTACAAGCAACATATCCCCTTGGTGAATGCCTCCAAACCTTCTGGAGAATGGCAAACATATGATATCATATATCATGCGCCAACGTTTGACAGCATTGGTCGTAAAACAAAATCAGCAACAGTTACTGTACTGCATAATGGGGTGCTCATACAAGACCATGTTGTTATTTATGGAACCACCGAATATATTGGAGTCCCTAAAAACAATCCGCATGGCAAAGGGCCTTTAAAATTACAAGATCATAATGACAATAGTGGGGTTAGTTATCGCAATATTTGGGTGCGAGAATTATAAGAACATATGAAGAACGAAAACATAAAAAACTTAACCACCGAGGTGCTATCAAATAACTGGTATACACTAAAGAAATTAACCTACGATTATTTAACAAAAGAGGGCGTTTGGACACAGCATCACCGTGAAGCATATGACAGAGGAAATGGTGCTACCATTTTGCTGTATAATAAAAAGCAACAAACGGTGATACTTACGAAACAGTTCAGGGCTCCTACCTATATTAATGGAAATGAAACAGGAATGCTCATTGAGACCTGCGCCGGGCTTTTAGACGAGGACAATCCAGAAGATTGTATCAAAAAAGAAACACAGGAAGAAACGGGCTATAAACTATCGCATGTTACCAAAGTGTTCGAATCGTATATGTCACCTGGTTCAGTTACTGAAATTCTGCATTTTTTCATTGCTGAGTATGAAGATCATATGAAAACAAGCGATGGTGGTGGCTTGGAAGATGAACAAGAAGAAATTGAAGTCTTAGAACTCTATATAGATAGAGCACTTGACATGATAAAAAGTGGTGACATCAAAGATGGTAAGACGATCATGTTACTGCAACATATTCGACTTGAAGGTATTCTCTAACCTATTTTATCTCAACTTCATTTGCTGTTTTCACATTTAATCGATACGCTAAGAGACCAGCAATAGTAAAAAATACTCCTGCAAATAACATGGCATTTATCGCATTCCCGCCAAGTATATATTTATAGATCGGTCCAAAAGTTAAGGTTTGAATGAACATTGGAATTACAATCATCATATTCAAAATTCCCATATAGACACCTCTTCTATCTTGCGGTACAATCTTAGATACCATAGTATATGGTATCCCCATCATAGCTGCCCACCCGATACCAAATAAAACCATCGGTATGAGCACCATAGTTGGATCTGTAATATATGGTATTGCAAATAATGCTATGGCAGTGCCAACCAAGCTAAGTGCATAGATTTTTTTGCCACCAAAACGAAGGGTTAAAGGTACTAAGGCAAGAGCTACTATCATTGTCACGGTATTATAAGTCAAACTCATTTTTGCCGCTTGTGACGCCGCTTCAGATGTTGAGTATCCTAGGGTTAATTTAAAAAGTGGTGTTGTAAACTGCCAATAAATAAACAAAGCATACCATTGAAAGAGATATACTGCACCAATTTTCCACATGAACTTTGGCATATCTTTTATTGCTTCGGCAATTTCTGTAAAAGGTTTTAACATTCGCTTACTCAAAGACAATCCTTTAATTTTATTTATTTCATCTAACTCTTCATCAGAAGGTGGTATTTCAGGCGTTTTAAAAACAGAATATAAAATTGTAGTTAAAGATAGAAATGCGCCAATATAAAAGGAATAGTAGAGCCATTGTGGAATGGTTCCAGTTTCTTCGACAGATTCTCCTCCAAACCAGTATTGAAATAACACAATAGATCCATTAGCCAAAAGAATACCAGCGCCGACAAACAAACTTTGCATTTGATACCCCAAACTCAATTGTTTTTCGGGTAGTTTATCTCCAACAAAAGCTCTGTAGGGTTCCATAGCCATATTGTTTCCAACATCTAATATCCATAATAATCCAACAGCAAACCAAAGAACGGGACTATGTGGAAATACGAATAGGCATAAACTTCCCAATAATGCTCCAATTAAAAAATAAGGTTTACGTCTCCCCCATCGTGATGACCAAGTTTTGTCTGACATCGCACCAATTATAGGTTGTACGATTAGGCCAGTCACCGGACCTGCAATATTCAATATTGGCAGCATATCTTCTGGTGCACCCAAATATAAAAAGATAGGATTAATGGCCGTTTGCTGCAAACCAAAACTATATTGAATTCCGAGAAATCCAACATTCATATTAAAAATTTGCCAAAAGGATAATCGTGGTTTCGTTTGCATAGGGTTTATTTTTATCTTAAAAAATTACATGACTATTTTAATGTCTTTAAATTACTACTAATAAAATCACCGACCTTCTGTCCTTGAGATACGCCGGCATCAATGGCCATCATATAGTGAATTCCACCATACAAGCGTGAAATTGCAGCTTCTTCAGATGCGTGAATAAAAGATTTAAAACTTCTTACAGGTAAGCCATATTCGAGCTCCGTCGTATCATCAAAAGCAAAATCATCTCCATAAAGATTTGTCAAGGTAACCGCAGCAGCTCTTGAAATCACTGAATGCCCACTGGTATACTCAGGAAACGGTGGCGTCTGTAATAACGGCACCCATTCTTCGTCAATATATTGGTTTATCAACGTTTCTGGTCGCACCACAAGACTCCGCCATTTTTCATCCCAACAACTAATGAAAGCATCAAAAAGAGCGATACTCACATTGGTGTAGGCGTTTATTGTTTCATCATAGGTACTCTTATTTTCTGTTGTGGCTATGTTTGTAATTCCAATCCAATGCCCACCAGGTGTAATTTTCTTGGTAGCAAACATGGCGTGTCCTTTATGATGAGACACATAGGGGTTGCAATCCCAAAAACTGGCAATTTCCTTACTTTCCTCATCTTCTCCTCTTCCTTTCGCGTATACTTCCATTAGTTGTTTTTGAAATTCACTTCCTTTGGTAAGGTCAAACTCTAAGGGCGCAACAGGAGGAAACTGATCGGCCGATTTTAAGACCAAGGTTCTTATCTTATTCCAATGTGGTTCGATACCATCCATATAATCTGGAGGTGTTGGTTTCCAATATTTATCCTCTTCTTGAATTGTATATTTAGGATAGGTTCTTGTTTGATCGTACAAATCACCTTTTGACCATTTCAAAATATGCTGTGCAACTTCATTACCATAAGTCTTAGAAGCATTTAATACTCGCTTTGGCAATCCACTTTTTTGCAAACTATCGTAGGTTTTCTCTTGAAATTCGGTAATTCTATCTTCAGAAAAGATTAATTGTTTTCCCACTACAGTGAAGGCGTGAAATGAAGCCAGATGCAAATCAATATCCTCATCAGTAGGTTCAGGCACCGCTTCGAAACCCGATAGCTGCCCAACTAAACTATTGTATTTCTCTGGATATGCTTTCTGTATCACAGCATAGGAAGCCACACTTGGATACATGTAAACCCTTGAAGCTACTGGTGGTGAAAAAATATCGTATACGATCACATCGGTTAGCTTTTTCATGGCAGCTTGAAACAATGCTGGATCTTTTAACTGATCTTTATAAGCCGTATTCTCTTTACAACTGCTTAACAGCAGCAGTATACCGATCACTGCACTAAAACAAACTCTTTTCATTATTCTTCTCATTTTCTATTGTTTTTATCCTCTAATTTAAATGTGTATGATTTATCGTCATTAGCAATGACCAAATACTGATCATTGTTCAATTTTACCAGTTGTCGGGCATTTAATCTTTCTGGTATTGGTAGCTTCTTATAAAATTGAATAGTTCCTTTACTGAACTCTAAAACACCACCTGAATTACCACTACTTTCACCCAACTCTGTCGTGTAGTCTAAATAATTTCCTACGAAAAACAGTTGAGTTTGATCTTCGCTCTGTTCAATATGAAAATCTTCAATAGTACTCATCTGAGCTTCTTTAGGCAAGGCGATCGCTTTGGTGTCTTCACCTATATTTAAGTATAGCATCGATCGCAATTCAACTATTTTTCTTACTTCTAAGATATCTTCTTCTTGTTTTCCGGTAAGGTCTTTAATATTTTTAATGGTGGCAAACTTCTCATAACTCAAAAACTTCTTTTTCAACGATGGCAACTGACCAACTAGTTTATCTTTAGAAGCAAAAGGCACATTGTTACCGAAAAAATCATAAAATATAATGGGGTCTACATTTCCATTCTTGTCATAATCATCAAGATATAATTTAACAGGAAACTCTTTCGAAGCTTTCCATTTAAAATTAAGTCCGGCATTACCAGCAATGATATCTTTTTGACCGTTGTTATCGATATCTATGACGTCAACGGTATTCCACATACCATGAGAATTTTCTAAACCATATTTTTTTGTGTCATTGACGAATGTCGAATCTCCTTGGTTGATCAGCACTGTAATTGGCATCCAGTCACCTACCACGACTAAGTCTAATAAGTTATCATTATTAATATCGGCCCATTGACTATCTGTAACCATACCAAGTCGACTCTTTTTAACGATATTAAATTGACCAGCGCCGTTACTTTTTAAAATGTAACTAAAGGGTGATAATCCATAGCCACCTGGCATTGATCTATTTCCGATAAAGAGATCGTCAGATCCGTTGTTATCAAAATCTCCTGCTGAAACACTTCCACCATTCGTTCTCACTAAAGGTGCTTTTAAGCGCGTAAAATTAGCGTTCCCATCATTGATATATATTCTATCTTCAAGATGACCTCCGCCTTCAACCTTTTCATTTCCGCCGCTCATTACATACAAATCTAAATCGCCATCATTCTCAATATCAAAAGCTGTCACATCCACATCTTCGTAGAGAATATCTTTATTAAAATCACTTTCTTTATTGATTTTATAGGTACCATCTTTTTGCTGAATGTAAAATGAAGGAGATTGATATCTCGCACCACCAATGTAGAGATCCTTTAAGCCGTCTCCATTAAAATCAGCGGCCACTGAAGCGGGGCCTTCTCTTGATAGTTTCTCTGGCATCAATGGCTCTCTCTCATAGTCTAAAAAACTATTTTCAAGATGTCGAAACGGAAAAACTGTTAGACTTTCATTCTTCCCTGTAATTCCAATTTTAGTTATCTCTTTCAAGTCATTACCTCTATGAATAACATGATGTTCATTGACAGTTAAGGCGGTGTTTAATTGTTCTTTACCATCTAGCCAAATCAATTTTAAAGAGTCAATTTTCGTAGCACTTCCCAATCCGAAATGCACTTTATGTGAAGATGACGATTGGAAGCCTTTTGTGACGATCAATTCTTTGAAGAACACTTTGTTATCTACATACAACATTAATTTTGTACCGTTCGGGTTTTTGAGAACAGTATCACCTTTTATTGTAAACGACACAAAGCTATTCTCTTCTTTCGAATTGCTTTTATTTTCTAAAATACTTGCTTTTTGGTTGATATTGTTGATGACCAAGTCTAAATCTCCATCATTATCTAAGTCACTATAAGCCGCACCATTAGAATAGGAAGGTTTTAAGCCAGATTTTTTTGAATACCTGTCAAATTCTAAGTTTCCTTTATTACGAAAAACCACATTTGGGATATTGATAGTGGGCATTTCATCTATTAATTGACGTTTTAGTTTCGCTTGTTTTGTTTGATCATATTTCGCAAAATTAATATTGCTGATGTAATTGATATAATTCAAATCATTGGGCCGTTTATAAATCCCATTCGTCACATAAATATCATTAAAACCATCATTGTCATAGTCTTGAATTAGGGTTGACCAACTCCAATCGGTTGCATGTGTTTCAGTCATCAGCGCAACATCTGTAAAAGAAGAAAAATCCTTGTTTAATTGAAACGTGTTTCTTGCATATTGCGTTTGAAATCCGAAGTTTTTCTTAATCGCACTTACTTTATCCGAATCTTCACCTCCAGATTTAAGAAAAACCTCATGGTCAAAAGGCATCATGTCGAGGGTGAAAATATCCTGTTGTTGATCGTTATTGACATCTGCAATATCGACACCCATAGTAAATCTTGCGTTATGGCTTAAGTAATCTGCACTCGATTCTTTAAAGGTTTTATTACCCTGATTGATATATAAATAATCATTTTCATGAAAATCATTTCCAACATAGATATCAAGAAAACCGTCATTATTGATATCAGCAGTCGTAATTGCCAATCCGTAACCCAAGGCGCTATTATAAATACCTGATGCCTCCGTAACATTCACAAATTTTGCTTGACCTTCACTCAGTTTATTCTCATAAAATCGATCACCCGATAAACCATCCGCGGTTGCTCTTTTTCTTATATCTCCATAGCTTCTAGGTGTATGCACTGCGTGATTCATCAAATACATATCGACATCACCATCATTGTCATAATCTAAAAATGACGCTTGCGTCGAAAAACCTGAAAAATCTATTCCGTAGGATTTAGAAGATTCTGTAAAGCTATTATTTCCTTGATTTATATATAAGAGATTGTGTGCTTTTAGACTTTTATAATTTCCAACTTTTGAAACGTAGATATCTAAAAGACCATCATTATTCACATCTTCCATGGTGACACCCGTAGACCATGTACTATCTGTCTGAATTGCCGCTTCTACTGTGATGTCTTTAAACTTTAGATTACCTAAGTTGAGATATAACTTATCGGAAGTCTGATTTGCTGTCAAATAAATATCATCCAAGCCGTCATTGTTTATATCGCCAATTGCCACACCACCACCGTTGTAATAGTATAGATATTCAATAATGTTAAGATCATCTTGATAATACAAATCGTTCGAAAAATCGAGTCCTGTTATTTCCGAGTCAACAGATTCAAAAAAGATAGGTGCTCTTTCAACTACAATTTCTTCCTTTTGGGCACACCCAAATAGCAACAGAACGATCACAATACCAACTACATATCTCATTTCTTTTTGTATTTAAATATTGCCAGCGAATCACTGTTTCTCGCCACTATGAGCTGATCGTTATGTATAATCATATCTCTCACCTCGCCTTTTACTGAAAAGCCATTTCCATCTTTGCGAGCTTTAAATTTTAGGTCTCCCATATTTTCTAGATACACCCCATAACTGGCATCATATCGACCTACCTCTGGCTTTACGTTGTACAAATTACCTCCCATGACAATGTCTTGATCTCCATCATTATCAAAATCATTCGTTGTAATGGCATAGATATTCGAAATCTGGGCTTCTACAGGTAACAATTGAACGTTAAACTTAAAATCACCTTCATTTATCAAGATAAGGGAAGACAGCGTTGTTGTTTGTAATAGATTGGCTTCTTTTAATTCATCTTCGGTAAAAATATTACGAATACTGGCATTCTTAAATGACTCATAATCTGGAAACCTCTTTTTCAGGCCTTTCATCTGATCTATGAGATTATGTCGCAGTGCGTATGGATAATCTTTACCATCATTTGCTCTAAATGCTAATACCGGATCGATAAAACCATTCTTATCAAAATCTTTTGAAAATAAGGTTATTGGCTGTTCTTTACTTGCTTTAAATCGACTATTTTGTCCGTGATTACCCACAATAAAATCTAGATCTCCATCATTGTCTAAATCAGCTTTATGGATGGTGTTCCACCAGCCTTTGAGGTTGGAAGTTTCACTTTCTTTTTTGACAAACTTCCCTTGGTCATTTACAAATATTTCAATTCCCATAAACTCACCCACCACCATGAGATCTTCATCTCCATCGCCGTCTAAATCGGTAAACAAGGCATCGGTAATCATGCCAATACCTTCTAATTCTGAGGCCAGATCTTTTGTCACATCGGTAAAGTTGCCTTTCCCATCATTCTGCAATATAAATCCCGAGCACGGGGTTCCATATTTTAACGGAATAATACGTTCTCCTACAAACAAATCTAAATCGCCGTCATTATCAATATCTGACGAGATGACTGTAGACGTGCTATGCACAGCGGTTTTAGTTGGTAATTTTTGATCCGATAAGGTTAAATTTCCTTTTCCATCATTGAAGTATAATCGATCTATAAAATCAGTAGAGTACTGTGAAAACTCAACACCTCCGCTACACACATATACGTCTAAATCTCCATCATTATCTGCATCAAATAGTAGACTGGCAGCATCCTCAGAATTGACATTCTTATCAAAATCTGTGGTTTTTGAATTCAGCAAGGTATGTGTTGCATCTCCAAACAACACACTTGGTGCATTTCCTTTAGAGCCGCCGATAAATACATCTGAAATGCCATCGTTATTCAAATCACCCATCGACACTTTGGGGCCTTCTGTACTGCACATATGATGTAATAATCTGTCTCGATGAAAATCAACAAAATTATTCTCTTTATGTTCGAAGTCGATAGCTTCATTTGCCATTGTGAACAAAGTAGTATTACTAACTTCTTGTATCTCCTCGATCCTTTTCGCCTCACTTTCACGCAATGTGAGCGTTTGATTGGTCTTCACATTTTTTAATGCTGTCACTTTCCCTGAAGGCCACGTAACTGTTATCGAAATTGAATCCTTCGTCTTCAATCCGAAATTGGGCCTTGGGTCTACACTTGATTGAAACCCACGCGTTGGTTGATTTTCTATGGTATAATTTTCTGTATCAATCGTTATTTTTGAACCAATCGCATTCGTGTTTTCCTTTTCTCCCTTCAGTACAAATTTAATATAGCTCCCTTCGCCAGCATCCATAGTTGTGTTCTTATAGACAAAAGATTTCATATTTAAATTATTCACAACTAAATCTAAGTCGCCATCATTATCTAAATCTCCATACGCAGCACCATTTGAGAAGCTTTCTGTTTGTAAACCAGAGTCATTAAAGTTTTCAAAGTTTAACCCGCCCAAGTTTTTATAGGCATGGTTTTTTAATTTATTTGAAGGAATAATTTCTATCAGTCTTTTATAGTCAACCGCATTCTTTGAAGTGATTGATTTTAATACTTCTTCATTAGAAACGTATTGCAGATAATCTTGATTTGTTAAATCTCTATAGATTCCATTAGAAATAAACAGGTCTTTATTACCGTCATTATCCATATCAAAAATAAGCGCTCCCCAGCTCCAATCAGAAGCTTCTACCCCGCTTAATCTACCAATTTCACTAAACGAGTTATTTGTATTGTTGAGTTGAAAGGTATTTCGTGTAAATTGATGATGATATCCACTATTAACCTTTAGCTTGTACTTATTCCAATCTTCGAAGGTAGTCACCGTTTTGAGGCGTTCATATTCTGAAGGAAGCATTTCGGTAATAAAGATATCATTATAACCATCGTTGTTAATATCTGCCATATCAGCACCCATAGATGCTCCACTTGTTGCCGTGATTTGATCTTCTAACTGCTCAGCAAATGTACCGTTCTGATTATTTATGTAGAGATAGTCTCTTTCGAAAAAATCGTTAGAAACATAAATATCTTCCCAACCATCGTTATTAACATCACCCACCGTTACTCCTAAACCAAAACCCACGACACTACCGTAAATACCTGCCTTTTCACTCACATCGACAAACTTTCCGTCTATATTCTCCATCAATTTATCTCCGCCTAAGAGATCTCGTTTTGGTCGTTCATTTCTTCTTAAATCAAAACTTCCAATGGCTTGGTATGAATTATTAAGAATATAAGCGTCTAAATCGCCATCTTTATCATAATCGAAAAAAGAGGCATGTGTAGAGAAGCCTTTATCACCGAGATTGTAATCGGCTGCCATCTCAGTAAACGTTAAATCTCCATTATTAATAAAGAGCTCATTTTGCTTATTCTCTCCCTTAAGGTCACCTGAGTTGCACACATAAATATCTAAATAACCATCGGCATTGATATCAACCATAGTCACACCTGTAGACCATGGTCTCGTTCCGACCACTTTGGCCGCTATACTAATATCTTCGAATTGAAAATTACCTTTATTTAAATATAGTTTATTCTCATTCTGATTCGATGTAAAATAAATATCTGGCAAGCCATCATTATTTATGTCTCCAATGGCAACACCTCCACCGTTGTAAAAATTACGGTATTTATATACATTAAAATCGTTGTCATAGGTCAAGTTGTTCGAAAAATCGATTCCGGTAATCGATGCATCCAGTAACTCAAATGTTTTTGCCGTAGGCGGTGCATCCACAGTTGTACATGACCATACTAACAGCGCGCATAAGCCTCCTATTAATTTCGTATAATTCATTCCTATTTCTTTCATCATTTTGACTTATCAAGTAGATATCTTAAATCATCAATTCGAACATCTACTTCTCTACTATCTTTTAAAGGTTCTATTACGATACGTCGATTTCCGTCAACCTTCACATGTATTTCTCCTTTCGTTTTTTTGGCTGGTACAATTATAAAATCGTTTCCGGGAAACCAAGATTTCAGGCTATCTTTTACTTCTGGAACTAATTTGTCTGATTGTAATGACTTATTCCATAGCGACCATCCCACATAATGGAACCTCATATCCATTCCGGTCATTATCTTTTGCTTATTAAAGATACCATAAAAGAGCATCGTTATCGCATTTCTCGTCGTATCCCCTTCCTTTATTGGAAGCTTATATTCTACAAATTTATTGGAGGATCCTTGGTTGATTATCTTCTGATTATTTAGTTTCCAACATTGATCAAAAAATAATTTTCTAGTCTGTCCAAATTTCATCCCGAAAATAAGAGAATCATTCACAATATTCTTATCCATTTCACGCTCCACAAGTCTAGTATACTCAGATTTTTCACAACTGACTTGCGTCATAAAAAGAAGCGCTATCAAAATCTTAACACTACTTTTTAATCCTATAGAAACCTGTATTTTCATTATTTATCGCCGTAATTAATAGTTTATTATTGTTATGCTTAATCCATTTCATTTTTCTTATTTGTCCACCTATACCGAGTGAAAAAACATCTGTTTGTTTCGTTTCAGCGCTATGCGGCCCATAAATACCCCAACCTAGGGAGCCGTCATACGGTCCAAATTTGGGCTTTACCAAATATTGATTTCCGCCAAAGAATACATCAAGATGACCATCATCGTTTATATCTTCAGTCGTTATCGCATAGATCGGTGCATACTGTACCTCATCTGGTAAAATCTGAGCTGTAAATGTATTATTTTCATTAAAAAAAATGACACTATTTAACATCTTTAAATCAACAGTATAGGCTTGATTTAAGATGTCTTCTGAAAAAATAGAACTCATCGTTGCTTTTGCATAGTCTTTATAGTAAAGTAGCTTCTTTTTTAGTGAAGGTAATTGCGATATGAGTTCATCTTTATCAATGATTGGATAATATCCATCTGTCCCTTTTTTACATATGATTTGTTCTTTAAAACCATTTCCGTCAAAATCATGTACATACATTCTCATGTTTTCCGAAAGAAAATTGTTTCTACCGATGTTTCCTGCGATCATATCTTGATCTCCATCATTATCGATGTCAACGACTTTCAGCGAAGACCACAACCCCACTGTATCATCTAGGTTATATGAGCTCGATGCATCAATGAATTTTGCTTGCTTATTTATAAATACCTTCAGCGACATCCATTCTCCTGCAACTATAAGATCTTGCCAACCATCTTTATTTATATCTACCCAAGAAGCACCAGTAATCATTCCTATGTTTTCAAAAACGTTTATTGTTGCGGGCGTAAAGTTACCTTTTCCATCATTTTCTAATAGATAACCCGATCCTGGTTGCCCATAGATATTGGTCTTATAACGTTCACCAACGAATAAATCTATATCCCCATCGTTATCATAATCGACAGGTTTTACAACTGAGGTACTTATCGTTTTCGAAAATTTTGGTGAGTCATTAGATTTGACAAAGGTATTCTCTCTATTTTCATAATACGTATCATTTAGATCAATTGAATATTGAGAATACGCACGGCCTCCATGGCATACATATAAATCTAGATCACCATCATTATCGCCATCGAAAAAAACCGCATCAGTATCTTCTGCATTTATCTCATTTATAAAAGGAGAAAGTAGCTCATTATGGGTATTTCCATTTGACATGTATAGTCTTCCGGATTGATTTTTCGCTCCACCGAGGAAAAAATCAACGATTCCATCGTTATTTATATCATTTGCAGCAAGGGCTGGTCCTTCATTGCTATACATTTGTGTCAATAAGCGTTCTTTATTAAAATCGATGTAATTATTCTCTTTATGCTGAAATTTGAATGGAGGATTTGTTTCTTCTATTAGAAGTTTTTCAGCATAATTTTCGAATTTTATCTGCTTATTATCACTTCCTTTTTCTTTAACGATAGTATATGTTTTGTTAGAAGAAAGTTGCGTTTTAATTGTTGTTGTCCCATCGGGCCAGGTAATATATATGGAGTCTATAACCTGTGCATTTCCAACACCAAAATGGATCTTATTAGTTACACTACTTTGAAATCCTCTTGAATTATAATTCTCTGCATATGCCTTCTTTTGATCACCGTATGTTATAATTGCTTTGGCAGTCACTGGACTCTTTTCAGCATCGACTAAGTTCAATGAAACACTCCTATGAGTTAATGTGTCTGTTCTATTCTCATAAACAAACGAAGGCATATTAACGTTGTTCACGACAATATCTAAATCTCCATCATTATCTAAATCTGCATAAGCGGCACCATTGCTAAAACTTGGTTGATCTAAGCCCCAAGGTCTATTTTCATTCTTAAAATTAAAGTTTCCTTGATTGTGAAAAGCAGCATTAGATACAGCTTTCGAAGGCATTGCATCTATGAGTTTTTTCAACACTTCTTTTTCACTACTATTGATTCTATTTCTTATAGATTCATCATTCGCTTCATATGTAAGATAATCTCTATCTAATAGATCTTTGTAGATTCCATTTGTGATATATATATCCTTCAAACCATCATTATCCATATCAAATAGTAAGGCGCTCCAGCTCCATTCTGTGGCCGACACATCTGCTTGTCTACCTAATTCGATAAATGTGCCATCTCCTAAATTTCGCTGTAATGTATTTCTTGAAAATTGATTGTAGTAGCCCTGTTTTTTCGCTAATTGTTGTTTATCCCAAGATTCGAAAACTGTCTTTGTCTTTTGTCTTTCATCTGTTTGAGGCAACATTTCGGTCACCATTAAATCTGTGCGCAGATCGTTGTCAAGATCTGCTAAATCTGCTCCCATTGCTCCCATAGAGGTAGATGTAAAAAACTCTTCTAATTGTTCGTTAAAAGCTCCTTTAGTATTATTGATATAGAGATAATCTCGTTCGAAAAAGTCATTAGAAATAAATATATCTGTATAGTTATCATCATTAAAATCGCCTAAGGTAATCCCCAATCCAAAACCAATCTTACTAGAGTAGATCCCAACTTCTTGGCTCACATCGATAAACCTTCCATCATCATTTCTCATAAATCTGTTACCGCTACCCGAGGAGTCTGGAATCTCTCGTTGATCTTTAATCAAATCAAAAGCTCCTACAGATCGAATAGAATTGTTCAAAATATAGGCGTCTAAATCCCCATCTTTATCATAATCGAAAAATGCCGAATGTACTGACAACCCCGTAATATCCAGTCCATATTCTTTTGATGATTCCGTGAAGGTAAGATCTCCATTATTTATAAATAATTCATTATGTCTATTTTCACCGCCTGGTTTCCCTGATTTACAGACATACAGGTCTAAAAGACCATCTCCATTCACATCAACAAATGTTGCTCCAGTAGACCAAACATTTGGACATGCTACCTTTGCTTTCATTGTGATATCTTCAAATTGCCAATTGCCTTTGTTTAAGAATAATTTATTGTCAACTAGGTTTCCAGTGAAGTAAATATCTTCTAAACCATCATTATTAATATCACCGATAGCTACACCCCCGCCATTGTAAAAATTGCGATAGACGTAAGGATTAAAGGTCTCATCATAGGTAAGTGTGTTTTCAAACGACACACCTATGTCTGCACCCTTTAAAACAAATCGTGACTTTTCTTGAACCGACTTCTCAGCGCATGAGATAATAAGTATAAAAATAAGAGGCAAAAAATACTTCATTAACATATGTCATATAAAAAAGGGCTGCTCTTGAGAACAACCCTTCAAATATAAAAAAATCTAATTCAAATTATTAGTAACCAGGATTCTGAGTTAAACTTCCTGAAGAAGCGTCAATCTGAGCCTGTGGAATTGGAAATACTGATCTAAATGCATCAGAATTTGTTTTTTCCCACCATGAATCATCGAACGTTCCAAAACGAATTTGGTCTGTTCTACGAGAAGACTCTTGAAACATTTCTCTACCTCTTTCTGCTAAGAAACCAGCAGCGTCAATTGATGACAATGCAGCAACTCCAGCTCTATCTCTTAAAGCATTCACATCAGGTAATGATAAACTCCAGTCACCTGCTGCTCTTGATCTTGCTTCGGCACGTAACAAATGAACCTGACCTAATCTAAAAATAGGATAATCATTATTCATTTCTTGTCTCCCGAATAATTGGAAGCTAAATTTTGCAGCACGTGCTCCACTCTCTCTTAATGAGTTAGGCTCTAACTCATTAATAGCAGGTGTATAATTTAGTTGAAGATCTGGATCGTCAGCCGCAAAATCAAGTAATGCATTACCTCCAAAGTCTAACTGAGGACCTACTAAGAAGTTCGCCGTTTTTCTTTTGTCGTTTGCTTCATAACTATTATAGAATTCTTCAACTACCTGATAACCATTCCATGGCTGTTGATCTAAGGCATATGTTAACTGCGTGCTGTAGTGAAAGTTCATTTGAGAAAAGTTCATTCCCGTTGCACTTACCGCATCATAACGAATCGACCAAATCATTTCAGGATTGAATTGATTGTTAGGTGCAAATACCGCTGCATATCCTTCTAAATTATCTGGATCAGAAGCAACTGCTGGTCTTTTGGCAAGATTTTGCACAGTACAACCGTCAGCACATAATTGGTAAGGACCATTATCAATGATATACGTCGCAGCCCAATCAGCTTCTTGATAACGCGCTGTACCTGTATACACTTCTGCATTTAAATACAATTTAGCTAATAAACCTAATGCAGCATATTGACCTACAATATATGGTTCTGCTGCCGTACCTAAAGCACTTCCAGATAAGTCTAAACTACTCGTCACAGCTCCAATACCTAACACCCCTAATAGCTCACTTTCTACGAAGTCAAAAACTTGCTGACTTGTAGCTTGTGGCGCATCACCACCAGCAGTTGTAATTATTTTTACTCTACCGAAGTTATCCAATAATCTCCAATAAAAGAAAGCTCTTAAGGTCTTTGCTTGCGCTTCTTCACTTGGTGATAATGATCCCGAAAGGGCTAAATTCACCTCACCAATACCTCCATAAGCATCATTCCAAATATTATTGAAAGTTCCATTTGAAGAATCAAATGTATGACGATGCATTCTTAACCAAATACCACCATCAAACCAGTCACCTCCCTTTTGACCTAAGGCCATTTCGTCAGAAGAAACTTCTTGTGCAGAATAATAACTTCCATGACCTGCAGACCCATTTCTAAGTCTATTATACGCAGGAGTTAACGTACCTGAAGGCAATATCCCTCCGTCAGTCGCGCCTTCTATTACAACCACGCCATCATCTGAAAACTCAGTTGTTAACTCGTCTTCTAAGACTTCGTCTAGATCAGTACATGAATATGCTGTAAAAAGCATACTACATACGAATGTTAATTTTATAAAACGATTCATTTTATTCTGTTTTAATTAAAAGTTAATATTTAATCCTAAAGTAATTACTCTAGACGCAAAATAATTATAACGTCTATCAACTCCAGGTGCCAGTACATTTGCTTGACCTAAGTTGCCACCATTATCCACAGCGCCAAAATCTTGTAATGCTGGCTCTGGATCAGCTCCAGTATAATCTGTAATTGTAAACAAATTTTGACCGGTTAAAGATACTCTTATGTTCTTAATATAGTCATTATTTACATCAAAATTATATCCAATAGATAAGTTGTCTAATCTTACAAAGTCTGCTTTCTCAACATAGTAAGAACTAAATTGAGCCGTTCTAATATCGTTTCTAGCTAAACTTGTGTTGATAAAGTTATATGATGATTGAGATCCAATTCTAGGCTCATAAAAAGCACGGAATGCGTTCACTAAGCTATGACCAAAAGCACCTCTGAATAATACATTAGCGTCCCAATTTCCATAAGTCAATGAGTGTGTCCAACTCAATTCAAAGTCTGGAATACCTTTTCCTAATACTTTAAAATCTACATCATCATTCAACGCACTACCTTGATCTGTTACTAAATTACCATCACCATTCACATCCACTAAAATTGGTGTTCCATTCGCATCAACATCTCCAGAGAAAACAGGTCCCCAGATTTGTCCAACTTCTTCTCCTTCTCTTACTAAAATCACATTTGTACTATTCTGTCCCGGCGCACCTAAGTTTGCAGTCGTTCTATCTCCACCTGTATTCTTCTCTAAGATAGTTTTATAACTAGAAAAGATAATACCCGAGTTATATGTAAGTTTGTCGTTTTTAACGATATCATAATTTAAACTCAATTCGATACCTTTTGTATTCAATTCACCTCCATTTTGGAACTGACTAGTAAATCCATCATTCGCAGCAGCATCAATATTTACATTTGTAATGAAATCTACGATATCTCTATTATACAAATCTAAGGTAGCAGATAGACGATCTGTTTCAAATTCGAAACCTAAGTTCAATTCTCTTTTCTCTTCCCATTTCAATGCAGGGTTTGCTTTTCTGCTTCCTAATCCAGTACTCGAAGAACCAAATCCATTACTTCCATTAGTCACACCAAAGGTTGTTTGAGACAATCCTACACCTGGAGGAATCGCTCCCGTTACACCATAACCTAATCTTGCTTTTAACAAGTTCACGTTATCTAAATCTAAAAACTTATTTAAATCTGCACCAATCGCAGCCGCAGGGAAAATACCCCATTGTTCATCTTCACCAAATCTACTAGACCCTTCTCGTCTAATAGAGGCGTTTAAATAGATAGCGTCATTAATAGTGGCATTTGCTCTTGCGAAGAATGCGATAATTCTATCATCATCATTTCGTCCACTATTAGCCACAACACGCCCTGCTTCTAATAAATCTTGAGACACTTCTATATTATCACTGAAGTCAAAATTCACTCCTGGAGGAAAATCTCCTAATTGTAAAAAGTACTCATTGTAATCTGTTTCTTGCCAAGAGTAACCACCAGTTACTTTCAAAATGAAATTATCACTGATTGATTTGTTATATGTAGCAAACAATTCTAATGTCTTATTTCTTATTTCGTTTGTAAAGAAATCTGCTCTACCTTTTCTAAACGGACTTACTGCATTACCTCTAAAGAAAGAAGTTACAGGATAATATTGTCTATTTGTATTCTTTTCGTTTTGCTCACCAAAACTCAAATTAGCTGATAAGTCATCCGTAAAAGAATATCTAAAGTCTAAGCTATAATTTAAAATATTTCTAGTACCATAGTTTTTATTCTGCTTCGCTATTGAAACAGGGTTGAAACTATCAAATAAACCTAAGGTTTCAAAGAACCCTCCAAATTGATCTGCATTGAATGCAAAAGGAGCATCTGCACCTAAGATTGGAGCAGTAGGGTTATACAATACTGCATAACGTAAGGCCTCATTGAAACCAAAATCACTATCACGCTGTGTTAATGAAGAATTGAAGTCAATCTTCAACTTATCATTTAACATTTTACCTGATAACTTTGTTCTGACGTTAAACTGGTCAAAACCAGATCCTATTAAGATACCTTCAGTATCTCTAAAGTTAGCTGACACACGATAATTCGCAGACTCAGTACCTCCAACAGCAGCAATATTGTGTACTTTAGACACCGCATTACGCGTAACCTCATCTATCCAATCAGTATCAGCGCCTAAGTCAGTACCTCCGGTAGCTAAGAATGTCGCTCTGTCCATCACATCTATTTGATTCCCAATAGATGCTACAGAAAATTGACCGTTATAACTTACGTTAAATGGTTGCCCATTCTTACCTGATTTGGTAGTTACTAAAATCACACCACTTGATCCACGTGTTCCGTAGATCGCTGCAGCTGAACCATCTTTTAATACTGTAATATTCTCGATATCACTTGGGTCTACATTACTCAATGATTGACCAAGAACTCCATCAATCACAACTAATGGCTCCGTATTACCACCAACGGTAGAAATACCTCTTAAACGAATCGTTGCATTTGAATTTGGGTTACCACCTTTATTATAGATAGTCAAACCAGCAACTTTACCTTGTAGTAGTTGTGTTGCGTCAGCAATCACACCTTTGTTAAAGTCTTCTTCACCAACACTTGTTACGGCTGTGGTTACTTCTTTTCTTGTTGTTGAACCATAACCAACAACTACAACTTCATCTAAAGCTTGAGCATCTTCCTCTAGCTTTACATCGACTGTAGATTGTCCGTTTACTGGCACTTCTTTAGTGGTATAGCCAATAGAGCTAAACACCAAAACAGCATCTGAAGCTACATTATCGATAGAATACTTTCCATCGAAATCTGTACTCGCTCCATTACTAGTACCTTTTACAATAACACTAACACCTGGCAATGGGCCATCGTTACTTGTTACCGTACCAGTTACTGTTTGCGCAAGCATTACGCTACTGCATAGCATAATACCAAAAAACATTAATTGTTTAAGTAAATTGAATTTCATAATTATTTAAATTAGTTAAGTGTTTCTATTGTGCTCCTAAAATTGAGAGTACTAACAAAATAGTATTATCAAATTTATTCTATTGAAAAATTATGCTAAACACATTTTTCGCATCTCAAAATTCAAGAATTCACAATTATTCAAAGGTGAAGATATGATAATTTAACTTTTCATTCACATTCATTCAACACACGAAAACGGTTTCGTGTTAATAACTTTTAAACGAAAACGATTTCGAATATCGATAAAAAAAAGATTGTTTAACCTTGGTTTTCTTGTATGCCCAAAATATCATTTAGTGATACAGATGGATTTGCCCCATTTTTACTGGCCACTAAGGAACCTACAGCAGTTGCGAAGTCTAAAGCTTCCTGAATATTATCCTTAAACAGTAATTTGAAAACCAATGAAGCTAAAAAGGAATCCCCGGCACCAACGGTATCGGCAACCGTTACGTGATATCCAGTATTTCTGAAGAATTGATTGTTATGAAATAATAATGCTCCTTCACCACCTTTAGTTACACATATGGTATTGGTGCTTGTTTTTTCAGATAAAAAATGTACTCGTTCTTCTAACGCACCATTCTTAAATCCTAAACTGGAGGTAATTTCGATAATTTCGTCGTCATTACATTTTATAACATCTGATTTGTTCATTAATTCAACTAACAGATCAATTGAATAATATGGTGGTCTTAAATTCACATCAAACACACTTAATTTAGCATGTTCGATTAATTGAAGTAGGGTATTTTTGGATGTTTCATTTCTACCCACCAAACTTCCAAAAATAAAAGCATCCGATGTCTTCACATTGCTGATAGCTTCTTCGGTAAGCTCAATAAAATCCCAAGCAACGGGCCTTTCTATTTCATAGGTTGCCGAACCTTGACTATCTAATAACACATTGACACATCCTGTTTTGTTGGTTTTATTGATTTGAATATGTATCGTATCCAATTGACGCCTGTCTAGATACTCTATAGCAGCTTTGCCATCCTGATCATCTCCGATGGCACTTATAACGGTCGTTTCAACACCAAAAGAATGTAATCGCAAGGCAACATTCAAAGGAGCTCCTCCTATTTTTTTTTCGCTTGGGAAAACATCCCATAATATTTCTCCAAAACAAGTAACTTTCATCTTAAGACTGTTCTTCAATCAACTCTTTCTCTAAATCTTCTAGAGAAACACCTTTAGTCTCGGGCATTTTAAAGAATACCCATAACAATTGCAACACCATCATCCCGGCAAAGAAATAATAAATAACTTCTAAATTATTTCTAAAAATTCCTTCTTCGTCGTCAATGAAAAATGGAGTTACTAAGGTAATAATGGCGGCAAAGACCCAGTGGGTGCCTGTTCCCCAACTTTGTCCATAAGAACGCACTCGATTCGGGAAAATTTCAGATATGAACACCCAAATAACCGCGCCTTGACCAATCGCATGTGAGGCTACAAATAAGCATATGAATGTAATGAGGAGCGTCGGACTTAAATCTAACTGAAAACACAAACCAACCATAATCAAACTAAAAATATAACCAATCGAGCCAATGATCATCAGCTGGCGTCGTCCGAGCTTATCTATTAAGCGAACTCCAATAAGGGTAAAAATGAGATTTACAATTCCAATTGCTATCGAATTTAATAATGAATCTGAGCCTCCGAGTCCGGCTTGCTCTAGTATTTGTGGCGCGTAGTACAAGACAAAATTTATTCCAGATAATTGATTAAAAAATGCGATCAAAAATCCTAACCAAAGTACGCGATTGTATTTTTTTTGAAACAACTTATCGTCGCTATTAGATTCACTTATATATTGTTTTATCTCTGATACTTTTGCTTTTGCTACCTCCATATTCTTATAAATAATAGCTAAAATGGACAGTGCGGATTCGTCGTCTCTTTTTTGTAAAATTAGCCATCTCGGGCTATTTGGCACTTTCATGACCATCAACGTATATGCTAATGCTGGCAAGGCTTCAATACCCAACATCCAACGCCAATCGTTCATGCCGCCTACACCTTTTAAAGCCCAATTACTAATAAAAGCAATCATAATTCCGAATACCAAACAGAATTGATACAACGCCACCAAGCGCCCTCGTCTTTCTGGAGATGTTATTTCAGAAATGTAAATTGGTGCAGCCACAGAGCTTACACCAACACCAACACCTCCAATAAAGCGGAATGCCGAAAATGAATAGGGGTCTTGGGCAAAAGCACATCCTATTGCCGACACAAAAAATAAAACGCCAATCCAAAATAAGGTTTTCTTACGTCCAATACGTTTTGTTGGGATACCACCGAGCAAAGACCCTAACACGGTTCCCCAAAGGGCCATTGACATAATAAATGTACCATGAAAAAGAGGTGATGTTTGCCATAGCTCCTGCAATGGTTTATTCGCTCCAGAAATAACGACTGTATCAAAACCGAATAAAAAACCTGCTAATGCCACTGTTATTGACCAAGTACCAACATTTCCTTTCATAGTTATATAGTTATTAGTTTACCAAATAGGTCGTACTGATTTAATTGCAAAATTGTGAACCTGATCGATTTTCTTAGGAGTTATCATCAGGGCATTATAATGTTTGGTTGGAAAAATCTGATCTGTAAAAACATAACGTCCTTTATCAACAAAAACCTCTACCGAAGAATGATCAAGAATAATTCTAATTTCAACCGACTCCTTTTTAGGAACATATACTTGCTTATGAATTGATGCTCCAAAACTTTTCTCAAAATCTACGATTCCTGATTCCGTTCGATCTAACATCATTTCATTTTTCTCAGCATCAATCTGAAATGTTAAAACCTCATTTCCATCATTTTTCATTTGAATCTCAAGGTCTTCATCTAGAGGAACCTCAAATGATATATCCATTTGATTAACCTCAAGATTCTCAAGAATGATTTTTTCATTCTTCGTATTAGGTGTGTTCTCAAGTTTTTCTAATTGTTTGTCAAAAGCCGAAATAGGGTAATTCTTCAAATAGTTAAATTCGCCATCTTTATGCAAGGTTAGCTCTCTTGGCAAAGTCATTGCGCTGCGCCATTTCTCTGTAGGTGTATTTCTGGCGTAATTCCAGTTACTCATCCACCCAATAAAAATTCGTTCCTCATTCGGCGTATTGTTATAGGTTACTCCTGCATAATTGTCGGTACCATGGTCAATCCATTTTTCATCATCATGATCGGATGTAAATGTTGTTCCGTCAAAATTACCAACAAAATATTGGGTTCCTGAACCTCCATTCGGTGCTCCTGGGTTAATGCTAATTAACAACACCCATTTTTCTTCTTGAGTTCCTTCAACTTTTAGTTTGAATAAATCTGGGCATTCCCAAACACCACCATGTGCACCCTTATCTTTTCCGAAATCACTCAGGTGATTCCATGATTTTAAATCTGACGAGTTATAGATCTTAGCATGATCCCCAGCAACGAGTACCATAATCCATTGGTTTGTTTCATCATGCCAAAAAACCTTGGGATCTCTAAAATCCTTAATCCCTTCATTTCCAATAACAGGATTTCCATCATATTTTGTCCAAGTATCTCCATTGTCTAAACTGTAGGCAATACCTTGAGTTTGAAAATCATTCCTTCCAGCTTTCTCACCAGCCATTAAATGGTAGGTGAAAATAGCCACCAAAGGTGGGTTATCCTTGGTTCCAAATCCAGAACTATTTTGTACATCTACAACCGCACTTCCCGAAAAAATCAATCCATGTTCATCCGGAAATAATGCAATTGGTTTGTGCTTCCAAGAAATTAAATCTTTACTTGTTGCATGCCCCCAGTGCATTGGTCCCCAGACAATGTCTTCGGGATAATATTGATAAAATAAGTGATATATACCATTGTGATAAACCAATCCATTTGGATCATTCATCCATTTCTCTTGAGGTGTGAAATGAAATTGCGGTCTAAACTGTTCCTTAAAATTCGTAACTAAAACATCTGATTTTTCAGCATCAAAATTCATTTCTTTTTTCCCATTTTTTATGCATGAATTTAGAAGTACGAATAAGATCAGTAAACCTCCCAATCTCATTATATTTTTATAAATCATGACATTCAATTTAGTAATATATGAAACAAATTAATTAAAAATAAAGCATAATTACGGGATATAAATTACATTTATTTTAACAATTGTATTGTTTTTTTACGAAATCGTTATAGTTGACATCTAACTATTTTTCAACTGAATTCGAATACTATTTTTCCATAATTTAGCTCCATATCAATTGTGACATTTCTTTAACTTTAGATTTCAAAACTCAAATAAATGAAAAGCATCGGCATTAAATTATCATTGTATATCAACTATTTCGTTTTTGCCATTTTATTAAATAGTGTAGGCGCAGTTATTCTGCAAGTGCAACGAAATTTTGAAGTCTCTAAATCGGCTGCAAGTGTCCTTGAAGGTTTTAAAGATTTACCTATTGCCATTGTTTCATTTTTGGTCGCGTCTTTTTTGCCTAAGTTAGGCTATAAAAAGGCAATGCTTATCGCATTATTTCTTGTAACCATTACAACTTTTGTCATGCCTTTCGCTAATGACTTTTGGTTTTTTAAGTTGCAATTTTTTGTAGTGGGAATTTCTTTCGCCCTCATAAAAGTGAGTGTATTTGCAACGATCGGCTTAATTACAAATTCAGATAAGGAGCATGCTAGTTTTATGAGCACTTTAGAAGGCACTTTTATGGTGGCGGTTTTACTAGGTAACCTTTTATTTAGCTTTTTCGTTGATGACGCAAATCCAAAATCAACTTTTTGGTTAAACATCTATTGGATTTTAGGGGCCTTAAGTGCTATTGCTTTTTTTCTACTACTTTCGACTAAATTAGATGAAAGTGAGGCAACAATTGAGGGAAGATCCGCTTCTGAAGATTTTTTAGAAATGCTAAAAATGATTATTTTACCACTGGTATTAATCTTTGTGGTAAGTGTATTTCTCTTCGTACTCATCGAACAAAGCTTTCAAACTTGGACACCTACTTTTTACACAGACATACTCAAAGTGCCTGCAAGTATGGGACTACAAGCGGGAGCCATTCTAGCCGGTGCATTCGCCATTGGGCGCTTCGCGGCAGGCTTTGTATTGAAAAAAATTCATTGGATATACGTTGTTTCTTTTTGCATCATTCTTTGTGCCTTGATCGTTGTTGTTGTTCTACCGTTGACCAAGAACATCATTGTTAGTGAAAACACGACATGGTTAAACGCTCCATTTGCGGCATATCTTTTACCAGTAATGGGTGTATTTTTAGCGCCTATTTATCCGGCCATAAACTCAGTGATTTTAACATCATTACCTAAACATATGCATGGTTCAATGTCTGGATTAATTGTTGTTTTTTCTGCCTTAGGCGGAACCACAGGATCTATTATTACCGGAACCGTTTTTGAAAAATTTGATGGTCAAACTGCCTTTTATTTTTCACTCATACCTATGGCCTTATTATTAATTTCACTCCAACTTTTTAATAGAAAAAATGCGATTAAAGCTTGATATTGAAGAGACCCTAACGACACTCCTGAAACAGGAAGATACAGATAGGGATAAAAGAATCACCGTTGAAGACAATGGTCCTCAAAAATACCTACTGAAAGATCTTAACGGAACGAAAGAAGAGGTTATGATTGAAGGCACCTACCATCTTTCAAACTTATTACAAGAGCTCATTCGCTCTAAGGAAAAAAATGAGGTTTATATAGAGACCAATAATATTTTTGAAAAACCCATTGATCGATTCAAACGTATGATCGAAGATTATTATTGGGATGGATTGACAAGAACCATTGATAAAGAGGGCTTACATCAAATTCTAACTGATGAAAAATCCTCTTCAACAACACAGCGAATCTATGTGCCTTTTGGTGATATCCAAGCCTTTGACTATTATAAAACTCTAGAAGAGTCTATACCACATTTAGAAGTTGTCAAATTACCCAAAGAAATTACGCCTAATTATGTGTTAAGCATTAATAACAAGCCAGGAATATTAGCCTTAAAATTGCAAGTGATGGAAGGAGAGTTAAAAGGTGCTCCTTTTGTGGTACCTGGAGGTAGATTTAATGAAATGTATGGATGGGATAGTTATTTCGAGTCTATTGGGTTGTTATTAGGCCCGAAAAAGGAACTGGCAAAATCCATGGCCGATAATTTTCAATATGAAATTGAACATTATGGTAAAATTTTGAACGCTAATAGAACTTATTACTTAACTCGAACACAACCCCCTTTTTATAGCTCTTTGATACGTGAAGTTTTTGAACAAAAGGTAAAAGGAACGAATCTAGACTGGCTACAAAGTCATTTGGCAACAGCAATCAAAGAATATGAAACTGTTTGGATGGTTCAAGATAAACGTCTCACGAAAAATGGATTAAACCGTTATTTAGCCGAAGGTATTGGGCTGCCTCCAGAAGTTGAAGAAGGTCACTACGATGCTCTTTTAAAACCGTATGCGGTTGCGGCTGATATGTCAATTGAAGCTTATGAAAAAGCCTACTTTAAACGTGAACTACGAAATACCGAGCTTGACACCTATTTCATTCATGACCGAAGTGTTCGAGAAAACGGACATGATACCTCATACAGATTGGAGAACAGATGTGCTCATTTGAATAGTGTTGAGCTCAATGCGTTCTTATATAAGTATGAAAAAGATTTTGAGCACCTCATCAAGACATATTTTGATGATTCTTATACTTCGAATACCGGAAAAACATATCATACTGCCTACTGGAACAAGAAGGCCGCTCAACGAAAAAAGCTCATGCATCAATTTCTGTGGAATGAAACTGATCAGATTTTTTATGACTATGATATTGTTGAAAAGAAGCAGATTCCGTTTGTAGCGGCCACTTCATTAATTCCGTTATGGGCTTCTTTGGCAGATCAAGAAACGGCAAAAAAACTGGTAATCACCAACCTACCAAAATTAACATGTTTAGGAGGGATTGCAGGTTGTACAGAAGCTTCTCGAGGCGAAATCTCTAAGGATAGACCTGCACGTCAATGGGACTTCCCAAATGGATGGGCGCCTCATCAAATGATGATCTGGAAAGGTCTATTAAATTATAATTTCACAAAAGAAGCACATGAATTGATCTATCGTTGGCTCTGGATGATCACAAAAAACGCGGTAGATTATAATGGTACCATCCCTGAAAAATACGATGTCGTTACAGCAACACACAAGGTTTTTGCCGAATATGGAAATGTGGGTACCGACTTTGAATATATTACTAGAGAAGGTTTTGGTTGGATGAATGCTTCTTATTTGTACGGATTAAGTATCTTGCCAGATGCGTTTAAGGATTCTTTAAACGCATTGATACATCCCGACGAATTATTTAACGAATAACTATGCCTGACTACGGATTCCTTTCTATTTTACCTCCAGTATTAGCCATTATATTGGCATTAAGAACCAAACAAGTATATATTTCGTTGGTTTTCGGGATTTGGTTTTCCTGGCTTATCATCAACGACTGGAATTTTTTCACCGGCACTTTGGCTACACTTGAGGCCATGGTGAATGTATTTAAAGATGCGGGAAACACCAGAACTATTATTTTCAGTGCACTAGTAGGTGCTCTACTATTACTCATTCAATATTCTCGTGGTGTAGAGGGTTTTATTTTAAGATTGAATAAAATTATTCAGTATTTCGAAAAAAAGGAAACAGGATACAGCCGCGTTATTATACAGTTTTTAGCCTTACTAACCGGTATCTCATTATTCGTCGAAACGACTATTAGTTCCTTGACCGTAGGCACCATTTTCAGACCTGTATTTGATAAACTAAAAATACCGAGGGAAAAGCTAGCCTATATTGCAGATTCTAGCTCCTCGCCTACTTCCATTTTAATTCCGTTTAACGCTTGGGGCGCTTTTATTATAGGGATTTTGGCAAGTCATGGAATAGAAAATTCTTTTGGATTATTAATTTCTTCAATAGCATATAACTTCTACCCCATTTTGGCACTTCTTATCTTAGCATTTACCATTTTTTCTAAGAAAGATATCGGATTGATGGCGAAAGCCGAAAAACGAACTCGAGAAACAGGTCAACTCATGAATGAAGGATCAAAACCGATGTTATCAGATGCCGTGACCTCTTTTGAACCCAAAAAAGGTATTTCCGCGAAAGCGATCAATATGATTCTACCTTTGGCAACCATGGTGTTTTCTATGCCCATGTATCTCGCTTACACCGGATGGGATCAAGTAGAAACATATAATTCTTTTTCAAATCACTTGTTCTTAGCAATTGAAAATGGATCTGGATCTTCGGCTGTGTTATATGCCGTGGTAACTGCCTTGATCGTCTCTTTTATTTTGTATAAAATACAAGGCATTATTCGTACCAAAGAAATGGTAGATATCACCCTAAAAGGTATCAGTGAATTGATGCCGTTAGCCCTACTTATGTTACTTGCGTTTGCGATTGGTGACGCTTGTAAAGCCTTAGGCACGGGAGAATTTGTGGCTACATGGTCTAAAGATTGGCTCTCCCCGCAGTTTTTGCCCGCTGTTGTCTTTCTCATTAGTTCGTTTATGGCGTTTTCAACAGGAACTTCCTGGGGAACCTTTGCCATTATGTTAGCCATTTCTATTCCTATGGCAACTATTCATGAAGCGAATTTGCCGTTAGTTGTTGCAGCCACTTTGGGTGGTGGTATTTTTGGTGACCACTGCTCTCCAATTTCCGATACCTCAATTATTTCATCTATGGCATCAGCAAGTGATCATATTGATCATGTAAAAACTCAATTTCCTTATGCTATCATTGGTGGTGTGCTCACCGTGATATTTTATTTATTCTTAGGCTTTGCCTTAAATTAAACCTATTTTTGTGCTTTAAATGTATTTTATGAAGCACAAAGCTGGTTATGTAAACATTATTGGAAACCCTAATGTTGGAAAATCAACACTAATGAACGCCTTCGTTGGGGAGCGACTTTCGATCATTACCTCAAAGGCACAAACCACTCGACACCGTATTCTAGGTATTGTAAATGGTGATGATTTTCAAATCTTATTTTCTGATACCCCGGGTATTATTAAGCCTGCTTATGAGTTGCAAGAATCTATGATGGATTTTGTAAAATCAGCTTTCGAAGATGCTGACATATTAATTTATATGGTCGAACCGGGCGAAACCGCTTTGAAAGATGAGGCCTTTTTTCATAAAATAACGAATACCAAAGTTCCCGTATTATTACTGATCAATAAAATTGATAAATCATCACAAGAAGTTGTAGACGACAAAATGAGTTATTGGCAAGAAAAAGTACCAAATGCCTTAGTCTATCCTATTTCGGCTCTTGAAAATTTTAATGTCCAAACCATCTTTGAAAAAATTGTCGAATTACTTCCTGAATCGCCTGCATTTTACCCAAAGGATCAATTGACCGACAAACCAGAACGCTTTTTCGTTAATGAAGCCATCCGTGAAAAGATATTAATGCACTACAAAAAGGAGATTCCATATTCGGTAGAAATTGATACCGAAGAATTTTTTGAGGAAACTAAAATTATCAAAATTCGTTCGGTAATCATGGTAGAACGCGACTCTCAAAAAGGTATTATTATTGGTCACAAGGGAAGTGCACTAAAACGCGTAGGAACAGAAGCCAGAAAAGACTTAGAAAAATTCTTTCAAAAGAAGATACACCTAGAATTATATGTTAAAGTCAACAAAGATTGGCGAAACAATAAAAATCAACTACGACGTTTTGGCTATCAAGAGTGATTTACTCTTTTAGCGCTAATAATAGGGCCATTATTTTTTTCTTGTAAGAACAACAGCACTGTATAGTTTTCGTGATCATAATCTTTAGGCTTTTTTAAAACAATCTTCCCTTTCTTAAGAGCGTTTGTGGTTGTAAGATCAAGAACAATATTGTGATACACAATCTGTTTATTTGAGTTTTCACCTCTTTTAATACTTACTTTTTCTTTGTTTTTTATCAGTGCAGCATGTATCGAATACTTATCATAAAGCACTTCGGAAATTGCATATGTTATTGGCAATTGAGTTTCTGATTCGGTTATTTTTCCCTCAAGGGTCGCAACTGCTTTTGCCTTGAGACCCCGATTGATCAAACTAAAGGCTTTTGATGCATTTCCACCATTAAATTCGGCAGATCCATTTACAATCATTTGTGGTGTATACACCGATGCATTCTTAAATCTTTGTCCGTAAGCATACTGACGCTGTGAATATTCATGTTTACTAAAGGTATCTTTCCAACCGAGTCGATCCCAGTAATCTACATGAAATCCTAAGGCAAATACATTTTTACCTTTATATGTTTCCGAAATTTGTTCCAACACCTTATCTGCCCTAGGACAACTACTACAACCCTGAGAAGTATATAATTCTACCACCACAAACGGCTCCGTATTAGGTTCTTCATCTACACTAAATGCATATATAAAAACAGTGAACACTAGCCAGGCCGTTAAAAGGATTCGATTTTGTTTCATTTGAGAGATTTAAAATTAAAATTCTTTTAATAAGACGAATAATTCTCCTTATTTTTACAAGGCAACCAATTTTTATTTTAAAATGAAATCTCTTTTTAACAGTGACGCTTTCGCGGAAATAGAAAATCGATTAGAAAATTTAGTTGCAGATACGCCAAGAGCATGGGGCAAAATGGACGCCGCCCAAATGCTTCATCATTGTCAAGGGCCTCTTAATATTATGCTTGGTATCAATCATTATGGAATGAAACCAAACTGGCTCGCAAAAGTATTTTTTAAAAAGTCTTTATATAATGACAAGCCTTGGTCAAAAAACCTGCCAACAGCTAAAGCTTTGAGAGTAAAAGAAGACAAAAATTTTGATGCTGAGAAAACTGTTTTAAAAGAATTAATGAGTCAACTCAATGCACAACGAGAAAAAGCCACATGGGACCCTCATCCTGGTTTTGGATATTTCACAAATGAACAATGGGGCCAAATGCAATACAAACATCTAGATCATCATTTAAGACAATTTGGATTATAAAAAACATACAATGACAGTAAACAAACAATTATTATTACAAAAACGACCTATTGGATTACCAGAAAAAGATACATGGAAGCTTGTAGAAACTGCAACACCAACACCAAAGGATGGAGAAATCTTAGTGCAATGTGAATACATCTCATTAGATCCTGCTATGAGAGGTTGGTTAAATGATGCCAAATCGTATATAGCTCCAGTACAAATAAATGAAGTTATGAGAGCAGGTGGTGTTGGAAAAGTCATCACCTCTAACAACCCACATTTTAATATTGGTGACCACGTTTATGGAAATCCAGGTGTACAGCAGTATACTGTCACCGATGGTAAGGGCTGGCATAAAGTAGACCCAACCTTGGCCCCTTTACCGACCTATACAGGTGCTTTAGGAATGCCCGGTATGACTGCTTATTTTGGCATTTTAGAAGTTGGTGAATTAAAAGAAGGTGATACTGTATTGGTGTCTGGAGCCGCGGGTGCCGTAGGAAGTATCGTTGGTCAAATTGCAAAAATTAAAAACTGTACCGTTATCGGAATTGCTGGCGGTGCCGATAAGTGTAAATATTTAGTTGATACACTCGGTTTTGACGGTGCTATCGACTATAAAAATGATAATATTGCCAGTAAACTCAAAGAATATTTTCCGAAAGGAATTGATGTTTATTTTGACAATGTAGGTGGTGAAATTTTAGATTTAGCCTTAACTAGATTGGCCATGCGCGCCAGAATTGTTATCTGCGGTGCTATTTCGCAATACAATAATAAAACCGCAATTAAAGGCCCTTCAAATTATTTAGCACTCCTCGTAAATCGTGCTTCTATGAAAGGGATGGTTGTGTTTGATCACGCTAAAGATTATCAAAAAGCCGCGATGCAAATGGGGCAATGGATGGCTCAGGGTAAACTAAAATCTAAAGAAGATGTGTATGAAGGCATTGAGAACTTTTACGAAACATTTCTACGTCTTTTTTCAGGAGAAAAATTAGGGAAATTAGTATTAAAAGTTAGCGAAGATTAAGTCATACTCATGTGTTATCCAGTGACTTCTTTTTTTAAAGTATGCCTTGTTTCCATTTGCTTAGTCGTTGGGTTCTATCAGTCGATAAACGCACAAGAGAACCCTGTAAATTCTGAGCTTCAGGAAAAACATCAACAAAAACTTGTTGATAGTATCAAGGATGCTATCCAAGAACTAGATACTGAGAATAATCTTCGCTCATCTAAAGAATTCTTTATTGGACCCACTTATGGAAAATCTCAGGACAGTTACACTGTTAAAGAAGTTACCAACCCTAAAAAGAATGGCGGAACAGGATATATTTCTGACCCTAACGATTATATTTCGGCTTCCGAAGAACAAGAACTCAATAGTATTATTTGGGCTATGGAGAAAAAATCCTCAGCCCAAATTGCTGTGGTGATGCTTCCCAGTATTGGTGATGAAATTCCCAAGAATTTTGCCGTAGATCTATTTAAAGAATGGGGTATTGGCCAAGCGGATACCGATAATGGTTTGCTCATCTTAACCGTCATGGATCAACGGCGCACCGAATTTGAAACTGGTGATGGATTACAACCTATTTTGACAGATGTTGTTTGCTATCGAATCGGCACGAGTGAAATCATTCCTAATTTTAGAGAAGGAAATTATGGAAAGGGACTCATATCAGCAGTAAAAAAAGTGCAGCTGTTTCTCAATGACCCAGATGCCATTGCCGAAATATATTCTAACAAAATTAATCATCCTCCTTCTAACAAGAAAGGTATTCCTGTAGTACTGTTTTATATTCTTGGAATTTATGCCATTATTTGTTCCTTATTTTTTATTGGTTACTATGGAGTAGCTTATGATATTGAGCGCTCAAAAGATGATTATTACGATAAATACCATCGCTTAAAGAAGTTAAAAGTTGGTTGCTTGCTATTCCTTTTTCCGATTCCATTGGTTTATTTTAACAAACTCATAAAAAAGAGATTAAAAAGATATCGCTACGCACCAAGATTTAGTAGTATCAACGGAAAACAATTGTTTATAAAAGATGAATGGGCAGAAAATGCATTTTTAGAAAGAGCCCAAATACTAGAAGAAAGCATAGAGGCTATTCGATATGACGTTTGGGTAACTGATGATGAAAGTGATATTTTAGTTCTAGAATATGAAGGGTCGAGCAGAAAATACAGTCATTGTCAAGAATGTGATTATAAGACTTTTGGAAAATCAAAAACGGTAGTTCTGAAATCAGCGAATTATAATCGAAGCGGTGAACGTAAAATATACTATGATTGTCGTAATTGTCACTATAAAGAGGAGAAGATTGAAATTATACCACAATTAGTGCAACATACATCTTCTTCTGGCTCCTCCTCTAGTTCTAGTTTTGGCGGTGGTAGTTCTAGTAGTGGTTCTTCTAGTTTTGGTGGTGGCAGCTCTAGCGGTGGTGGTGCTGGTGTGAGCTGGTAAAACATTTTATTTCTGAAAGGAATTAAATTGAATCTAGATTCCTGTCTTTGCAGGAATAATAATTAAACCAAATTCTTCACTTCCTCAAAATCCAGTCCGCCGTAATTACCTGAACTCATCAATAAGACAGCCAAATTTTCCAAACGTTGCGAAAATAGGAACTCCTTAAATTTAGAAGGATCTGTATAGATAATCAAATCGTCGCGCTCGAAAGCATGGGCAATTTGCTGCTCTGAAACTTTCTCCAATTTTTTAATTTCGACAGCATGCGGCGAATAGAAAACGACGGCTTTATCGGCCGCGTCTAAGGCTCCTTTATATTCTTTTAAAAACTCAGCATTTAAACTACTATATGTATGTAACTCCAAACAAGCCAACACTGTTCTATTTCCATATTGTTCTTTTACTGCATTCGTTGTTGCTTGTACTTTACTAGGAGAATGGGCGAAATCCTTAAAAATTACTGTTGACTTGCTTTCTACGATCTTCTCTAGACGTTTACTCGCTCCTTTAAAAGTAGCTATTGCTTCATAAAAATCATCCTCATCTACCCCAACATGTTGACAGATCCATTTTGCGCCGGCCAAATTTTGTAGGTTGTGTTTTCCGAAAATCTCTAAAGGTAATTTACCATCAGATGTATCTAAAAAAGTGGTTCCATCTTCAATCGTATAATCAGGAGTTTGATAGGGATATTTTTTTATGGCATTCGCGCTATCTTCTACAACCTTCTTTACCTCATTATCCTCCTCATTATACACCATAATACCACCATGGGTTAATGAATCTGTAAAAATGCTAAACTGCTCTACATAATTTTCAAAAGTTGGAAATACATTGATATGATCCCAAGCAATACCACTTAACAAAGCAATATTGGGTTTGTATAAATGAAATTTCGGACGCCTATCTATGGGGGAACTCAAATATTCATCACCCTCCAAAATAATAAATTCATTATCAGGAGTTAAGTGCACCATGGTATCAAAACCTTCTAACTGTGCTCCCACCATATAATCGACTTCTCTGTCATGATAATGCAACACATGTAAAATCATAGAAGTAATCGATGTTTTACCATGAGACCCCCCAATAACGACTCTCGTTTTGTCTTTTGACTGCTCATATAAAAACTCAGGGTAGGAATATATTGTCAAGCCTAATTCTTGTGCTTTTAACAATTCTGGATTATCAGCTTTTGCATGCATTCCTAGGATGACAGCATCTATATCGGTTGTTATTTTCTCTGGAAACCATCCAAATTCATCAGGAAGTAATCCCTTCGCCGCCAAACGTGACTTTGAAGGGTCATGAATAGTATCATCACTACCTGTTATATGATATCCTTTTTGAAATAAGGCCAATGCAAGATTATGCATGGCAGCACCACCAATGGCAATAAAATGTATGTTCATTTACAAAAATTAGAGCCGTAAAAATACAAAAATGCAATTCAATATTAATATCTTTAAATGCCAAACTCAATCAAATGAACACTTCACGCTCAAAAGGAGCTCATTTGCTCATTTGCTCTTGTTATAATGGTCTTGTTGGCATTAAGTTTGAGTTATATAAAATAGTTTTATGAGAAAAGTTAGTTCAATTTTAGTTGGTATTTTTTTGTTTTCAATTGGTGTTCATGCCCAACAAGATGGGTATGATGCTTGTGAAGATCAATGGAAAATTGTAGAACAATTTGAACTAAAAAGCCTCCCAAAATCTGCCTTAGCAGAAGTTGAAAAAATTTACAAAAAAGCAAAGCGTACAAAAAATCATCCTCAACTCGTTAAGACCTTATTATACAAATCGAAATTTGCCTTAACCCTAGAAGAAAATGCGCAGTTGAAAATTGTTCAAGAGCTTAAAAAAGAAATCGCAGCGACTAGTTTCCCCACGAATAATATCTTAGAAAGTATCTTAGCCGATTTATATTGGCAATATTTTCAACAAAATAGATGGCGTTTTTATAATCGAACGAATACCACACAGAAAATCGACTCCACCGATTTTCGCACCTGGGATTTACAAACCATTTTTGAAGAAACGCATCAACACTACCAAGCATCCTTAACGAACGCTTTAACATTACAGCAAACTGATTTAAAGCTATATAATGACATTTTAACGCGTCAAGAAAATTCAAAAAAGTTTAGACCAACGCTCTATGATTTTTTAGCACATCGCGCCATCGGTTTTTACAAGACTGATGAACGTAATCTTAAGCGACCTGCTTACAAATTTGAAATCAGCAACCCCAATCTGTTGCGCAAAAATGACATCTTTACCGTTACCATGCAGCTATCAGACCCTAAAGATAGTCTCTCACAACAATTGCATGCACTTCGCATCTATAAAAACTTATTTGTATTTCATAGTAGAGATACAGATCCAACGGCTTTAGTGAATGTCACCTTAGATCGTTTAGATTTTGTAAAGAGTAATGCCATTTTTGACGATAAAGAGGTCATCTATCTTGAAACGCTCAACATATTAAAAAGGAACTATCAATCGAATGAAATAGTTAGCGAAATTGACTTTCGCATTGCATCATTACTTAATGAACAAGCTAATACATATATTCCTTTAAAAAGTGAAGAGCATCGCTGGAAGCGCAAAGAGGCCCTGGCTATATGTGATGCCGCAATAGTGCAATTTCCCAATTCGACCGGAGCTCAAAAATGCAATAGTTTACGACATGAAATTCTGAATAAAAATTTACAGATTTCTACTGAAAAGTTTGTATCATTCAATACCCCTTCTCGACTCTTAGTGACCTATAAAAACACGGATCAACTTTTTTTTAAAGTCTTAAAGATCAATAAAACGCAACAAAAAGCATTTGGTGAAATCTATAGCGATTCAGCAAGAATTGCTTTTACCAAAAAACTAAAGGTGATTAAAAGTTGGGATACAAAACTCAAAGACGAACAAGATTATCAACAACATACAACAGAAGTATTGCTCCCTGAATTACCGCAGGGAAGTTATATGGTTTTCGCCTCAACAGATCAAAGCTTTACAGATGAACACACCTTTGCCTATAGTTTTATTCAAGCGACGAATATCGCTTTAATTGAAAACCGTACTTCCGACAGCTATTTGTATCAAGTGGTAGATAGAAACTCCGGTGCCCCAATGGCTGGTGCCACTATTTATTTAAAAAATTACAATGTTGGTCGCTACAATAAATTTTATGAAAATACACTGACTACCAACACAAAAGGGCAGGCTGAATTTAAAGTAAATGCACGACATAGTAATGTTGTTGCGACCGTTTCATATAAAAAGGATAAGGCAATTTTTGGTGATTATTATTTAAACGAATTGTACAAACCGCGTAAAAACAATAGCACGAATGTTCGGGCCTTTTTGTTTACTGATCGCAGTATCTATAGACCCGGTCAAACCGTTTATTTTAAAGGAATAGCCGTTTCTATGAAAGCCAATAAATCGAGTGCTATTGCCGATAGAACCATAAAAGTTACCTTAAAAGATGTGAACTATCAAGATGTAAAAACACTAGACTTGCAAACCAACGAATTTGGTTCTTTTAGTGGTGAGTTTATCTTGCCAAATACTGGCTTAACTGGTAATTTTAGTATTCATGCCAATGCGAAACGTATATTATCAAAAAGATTGAATGGGAGTGTAAACTTTTCTGTAGAAGAATACAAACGCCCTAAGTTTGAAAGCGAATTTAAGCCAATAACTGACACCTATAAACTCAATGATAGTATTACCGTGCATGGGTTTGCCAAGGCTTTCGCCGGAAGTATGATCACAGATGCCAAGGTAACATATCGCGTATTTCGTACAGCGCAATACCCGCGATGGTATTGGCATTATAGACAAAGTATCTCTTCTGATAGTCAAGAAATTACACATGGTGAGACGATGACCGATAGTGACGGTAATTTTAAAATAATATTCAAAGCCTTAGCCGACAATAAGATAAAACCAACAACACAACCTATCTTTAATTATAAAGTACTAGCCGATGTTACTGATATCAACGGAGAAACCAGAAGTACCGAAACTATTGTAAAGGTTGGTTACCATGCGTTGGATGCCTCATTAAATATTTCGAATAGGTTAGATAAGTCAAAAAAAGACCATACTATAGAGGTCACTACAAACAACTTAAATGGGGAATTTGTACCAACTAAAGGTACGTTGAAAATATATAAATTAAAGGCTCCTCAACATGTCTTGCGTGCAAGGCCATGGCCCGCTCCTGACTATAAAACATTTTCGAAAGATGAGTTTACCAAACTCTTCCCACATGATGCCTACCAGAATGAAGGTGACATCAACAATTGGGAAAAAGGAGACTTAGTTTATGAGACAGCATTCGACACGAAGAAATCTACTACTATAAAGCTCAAAAGCATTAGAAAGTGGACATCAGGAAACTATATCGCCCTACTCGAATGTAAAGATAAATTCGGACAAAAAGTGAAGGATGAGCAACGCTTCGAAGCCTTTTCTGAAAGGGATAAATCGATAGCAGACAACCAATTGTTTTTTATTAAAACTGACAAATACTCATATAAACCCGATGATTTTGTAAGGCTAAAGCTAGGTTCAGCTTCAGAAGATTTGACGGCGACCGTGACTGTTGAAAAGAATTATGCCATTGTGAGTACACACATCGTTCACTTGTCAAAGAACATCAAAACGCTCACAATTCCTGTTAAAAAAAGAGATGAGGGTGGCTTCGTCATTCATTATCAATTGGTGAATTTCAATGCTTTTCAAAATGGCTCCATCAATATTAGCGTGCCCTATCCTAAGGATGACTTAGAGATTGAAACCTCTACCTTTAGAGACAAACTTCAACCGGGTCAAAATGAAACTTGGAGTTTTAAATTGAAAGGCACAAAAAGCGATAAAATAGCTGCTGAACTCTTGGCATCGATGTATGATGCTTCTTTAGATCAGTTTAGACCGCATAATTGGAATTTTTACCCAGTAGGTTACCATTATTACTATTCTTATAATCGCAGTAATGCAGGGCGTAGTTTTGGGAATGCAAATTTTAATGTGCGCCAGATAGGCAATTCATATGCTAGTTTTTCTGCACAATTTTATGATCAATTGAATTGGTTTGGATTTAGTTTAACGAATCGTTGGAGAAATAGACAGTACTTACAAAAAATCAGATATGAACACAAAATAGATTTTCCTGAAGGTATCAGTTCTGCGAATGATATATCAAAACCTTTAGGTTTCATATTCGGTAGAGTCAGTGATGAAGAGGGTCCTTTACCTGGAGTGAGCGTGCTTATAAAAGGTACGACAACAGGAACCGAAACAGATTTTGATGGTAACTATAAAATTGCGGCGAAAAAAGGAGATGTGTTAGTATTTAGTTTTGTGGGAATGGAATCTATTAATGTTACCGTTGGCACCAATAACATCTATAATATTTCTATGAAAGAGGGTGCTCATTTAGATGAAGTTGTCGTTACTGGTTATGGAATTTCTAGAAAAAGTAAAAAATTGGAAAGAAGTGCTGCGCCACAAATGATCCAAGGTAAGGCTTCAGGAATAGCAGTTCTTGATGCTGAAGAAGAAGCTACAGAGGGAGATTTTGCAATGGAGCAAAATGATTCTACGAGCAATAAAGAAGTCACAAAAACTCCTTTAAAAGGCATCGTTGCGCGTAAAAACTTACAAGAAACTGCCTTTTTCTATCCTCATCTCAAAACAGATACTGAAGGCAATGTGAGTTTTAATTTTACGGTGCCTGAGAGCTTGACCAAATGGAAACTGCAACTGTTGGCGCATACCGAAGACATGGCTTCCTCGACCAAGCAACTTACAACGGTAACTCAAAAAGAGTTGATGGTATTGCCAAATCCGCCACGTTTTTTACGTGAAGGCGATGAAATTACTTTCTCTTCTAAAATTGCAAATCTAACAGGTAAAAGCTTGAGTGGAATAAGCGAACTACAATTGTTCGATGCCTTAACAGATAAACCGATAGATGCGAAGCTTGGTAATGCCTCTAATCAGAAAAGTTTCACAATTGACGCCAAAGGCAATGCCAATGTCAATTGGACCTTGCAAATACCAGACGATGTACAAGCTGTAAAATACAGAATCGTAGCCAAAGCTGCCGATTTCACCGATGGTGAAGAGAATGCCTTACCCGTATTATCGAATAGGATGTTAGTGACTGAAACCTTACCGATGTGGTTGCGCTCGAATCAAACGAAAACATTCACCTTAGATAAGTTGAAAAACACAACCTCAGCTACCCGTAAAAATCACAAACTAACACTTGAGGTCACTTCAAACCCAGCTTGGTATGCGGTGCAAGCGTTGCCTTATTTAATGGAATATCCGTATGAGTGCGCCGAGCAAACATTTTCACGCTATTATGCGAATGCTTTGGCTAGTCATATTGCGAATTCGAATCCGAGAATTCAAGAAGTGTTTAATCAATGGGCGTCAACCGACGCACTACTGAGTAATCTTGAGAAAAACCAAGAATTAAAGTCTATGATTATTCAAGAAACACCTTGGTTACGTGATGCACAATCTGAAACTGAACAAAAAAAGCGAATCGCGCTCTTATTTGATTTGAATAAAATGCAAAACGAATTACAATCGGCATCTCGTAAATTGGGTCAAATGCAAATGAGCAACGGTGGCTTCCCTTGGTTTAAAGGTTCGAGGTATCCAAACAGATATATCACACAACATATTGCTTCAGGATTTGGTCATTTGAAAAAACTAGGCGTTGCTTCTAAAGATGTCGAGCAATCAATGCTCAACAAAGCAGTAAAGTTTTTAGATACCGAAATCTTAGAAGATTATCGCAAACTGGAGCGAGAAGCAAAACGTATCCGCGAAAGCGCCAAAACAAAAGCACAAGGAAGAAAAAAAGAAGCTGCATTTTGGAAACGAAATCATACCAGTCATTTTCAGATTCATTATTTATATATGCGCAGTTTTTATAAAGATATTGCTATTAATGACAATACACAGACTGCCATGAACTACTATACGAATCAAGCTTATAAATTTTGGCAGCAATACAATCTCTATACGAAAGGAATGATAGCTTTAATTGCCAAGAGAAATGACAATTCACTAGCTTCAAACATTATTGCTTCGTTAAAAGAAAATGCCATTAGCAATGAAGAACTAGGTATGTACTGGAAAAATAATACGGCTAGCTGGTATTGGTATCAGGCCCCTATTGAAACGCATGCCTTATTAATCGAAGCATTTAGTGAAATCGAGGGAGACGTAAAGGTGGTTGATGAGCTCAAGGTATGGTTACTAAAAAACAAACAAACTAATAGATGGAAAACAACCAAGGCCACTACAGAGGCCGTTTATGCGCTATTATTACAAGGTACTGATTGGCTCGAAGTGACAGATTTTGTTGGTATCACCATGGGTGATAAAGTCATTGACCCCTTGCAATTAGAAGATTCAAAAGTAGAGGCTGGTACGGGGTATTTTAAAACGTCATGGAATGGTTCAGAAATCACACCGAAACTCGCCGAAGTGCAACTTTCTAAAAAATCGGCAGGTATTGCTTGGGGCGCCTTGTATTGGCAATATTTCGAAGATTTAGACAAGATTACCTCGGCTGAAACTCCGTTGAAACTACAAAAGAAACTCTTTCTAAAAACAAATACAGATAAAGGAGAAGAACTTTCAGAAATTACATCATCAAGTAATTTGAAACTAGGTGATTTGGTGCGCGTTCGTATTGAACTAAAAGTAGATCGAGCCATGGAATTTGTTCATATGAAAGACATGCGTGCAGCAGGTTTTGAGCCCATAAACGTACTTTCACGATATAAATGGCAAGATGGCTTAGGTTATTATGAAAGTACTAAAGACGCTGCTACAAACTTCTTCTTTGACTATTTACCAAAAGGCGTATATGTATTTGAATATGATTTACGTGTCAACAATAAAGGTGATTTCTCAAATGGTATCACGACCATTCAAAGTATGTATGCCCCTGAATTTTCAAGTCATAGTGAAGGTGTGAGAGTTAAAGTTGGCAATTAATACCTGAGCATGAAAAAATCTATTGTTTTGTTACTCAAAATGGGTACAGCACTGCTACTATTGACATCTATATTACCAAGTTTGTTCCCCAATATTTGGTTCATTGATGTATTAGCTAGCTTTAAATTTCAACTAATTATTACCTCTATTTTATTATTTGTTACGAATATTTTAAGCAAGAAAAACAAGACTATTGGCACTCTTCTATTCATCATGACAATCTGGAACCTGTCGTTCATGTATAGCTTATACTTCCCAAATAGATTTGGAGAAATTGTGAAAGGAAAAGGCACCTCAATTTTAAGTATCAACTTACTAACTAACAATAATCAATCTGATAAAGTAATTGAACTTATTAGCGATACGAATCCAGATATACTGGTTTTGTTAGAATATAATTCGAAATGGGATGCATTATTGTCACAGACAATAAGTAACTATGAATATCAAAAAAAAGTTGTAAGAAATGATCCTTTCGGAATTGGTTATTTTAGCAAAATAGCCTCGAAAAATATCGTTTTAAATTTTGATCAAAGTGGTGTTCCGTCCGTCAGATCAGATATGGAAATCAACGGAAAGAAAGTAACAATTTTGGCTACACATCCCCAACCCCCGCTAGGTCAACAAAATTTCGAATTGAGAAATTCACATCTTGAAACGATTGGAAAAAAAAGAAATCAATTTGAACCCAATTTAATTGTGGCCGGAGATTTAAATACCTCTTCCTATTCAACACATTTTAGAAACTTCATAAAAGAAACGGAATTAAAAGATTCTAGAAATGGCTTTGGACAACTTACCACTTGGCCTGCGAATTTTAAGTTACTCAAAACTACCTTAGATCACTTTTTAGTCAGTGAAAAAATACATGTTATGCACCGGAATGTATTGAGATATACAGGTTCAGATCATTTACCAATTTATATGGAGTTTAGCATTAATAATTAAAAAACATGAAAAAATTCATTTTTATTTTATTATTTGTATCGTTTGGCATTAGCTACGGTCAAACTGTGACAGAGCAAATAACACTTAATGATGCCGCGTTGAGTTTGACCAAACAACAAGTCACCTATGACCCAAGCTATTTTTCTATCAAATATCCGAATGGAGATGTACCCAGTGATAAAGGAGTCTGTACAGATGTGATCATTCGAGCGTATCGAAAAGTAGGCATTGACTTGCAAAAAGAAGTGCATGAGGATATGAAAGTAAACTTTAGTAAGTATCCGAAAATCTGGGGACTCAAAACGACTGATAAAAATATTGACCATCGAAGAGTTCCTAATCTCATGACTTATTTTAAGCGAAAAGGGGTTTCGAAAGCCATTACCAAGAATGCAAAAGACTATCTGCCGGGAGATGTTGTTGCCTGGAATTTAGGTGGTGGGCTAACACATATAGGTATTGTTGTCAATAAAAAATCTAGCGATGGCAAACGGCATTTAATTGTGCATAATATTGGCGCCGGACAAGTACTCGAAGATTGTTTATTCAACTATAAGATTATCGGACATTATACATCCTTAAAATGAAAAATATACTATGTATCATCTCGATCATGCTAAGTCTAACAGTTTTGAGTCAGCATGTCCCAACAAAAAAACAGTTAAAAAAGATTGAAAAACATTCTCAATTATTGACGGGAAAATGGACATACATAGGTTCATTCAAAAAAGGTAAAAAAATACAGGATCTGTCAGATATCATATTTTTTGATTCAATTGAAAAATTCAAATTGACAGAAATTGAATTTCAATTGGAGAAAAATGGTAAAGGGAGTTATAAAGAAATATTTGCGAACAGGGAAAACTCCAGAATGAACCTACCTCATGACCCGTAACCACAGCTCTTATATAGAAATCGAAAATATATACTTAAAATGAACGAAATGTTCGGGCATTTTTATATTGTTTTCAACATTAAGAAAGACAGACTAATACTGAAAAGGGAGGATATGGATTTTGAAAAAAGGTATTCTAAAATACTTGAATCAGAGTTGATCGATTAAGGCTTTGTCATTCCTGCAAAGGCAGGAATACAGAAAATAATGAGATCCTGAAACGAATTCAGGGTGACAACCACCGTAATTGTCATTTCTTGGCACGCTTCTTGACTATTACAAAGTAATTATTAATTAAATTACAAATAAATGAGTAAAGGAACAGTAAAGTTCTTCAACGATGCCAAAGGATTTGGATTCATCACCGAAGAAGGTTCGAACAAAGAACATTTCGTTCACATTTCTGGATTAATCGACGAAGTACGCGAAGGCGATGAAGTTGAATTCGATTTAGCAGAAGGAAGAAAAGGATTAAACGCAGTAAACGTAAAAGTTATCTAATATACAGCATGCGATTTTTTTTAAAAGGCCCATCAATATTGATGGGCCTTTTTTGTTTTAATTCTTTACAGGATCTATTGTTATGCTAAACATATCTTTTCCGCTAGCGAGACTCATATTCGCTTGAGCATATTGCTGCTTAATTACATCAGGAAATTGCGTTATCGGTTCAATACAAAGCATGCTATCTACTTCTGTCCATAGCATAAAATTATTAAATCCCTCAGTCGAGATAGCAACAGCATAATTATCAGTATGTATCAACGATAAGTTACTTGACATCAATACAGGATAGGCATCTGCGCCTGTAACCATAATATGATCTAACCTTATTTCTTTTCCGCTATCACTTTGAACAATACTATCTTGAGAAATTTTAAAAGCAGGATGGTATCCCAACATAAAAGGCATACCTGGTGAGGCTTCAATTTCAAATGCTATTTTTAGTACACCTCCACTCAATTCAAATCTTTTTACAAATCTAAAATCATACGGCCAAAACACTTCTTTTACCGTCGATTTATCGGGGTACTTCGAGTTCGTTACCTTCCTGTTTTTTGCATATACTTTTTCGTACACCGCAGTGGTTTCGGTATGCTCGAGCAGCTCATAATCAAGCTCTCTTAACAACCCATGTTGATCTTGAATTGCATCACCATTTGGAGTCAAAATATGGTAATCGTTGCGTTTCAAAGGACCAATTACAGGAAACATTTCTGTATCTGTATTTCTCCAACCTTTGTCACCTTTTTGGTGCATAAACTCTCTACCAAATTTTTGGAAACTAACCAATTCGCCCTTGCTTATTTTAACATGTGAATTATGAATCGAATTGTATAGACTAAGGTCACCTATCATATTAGCGTTTAGTTCAATTTATATTTTAATTGCTGGGTATCTAAGGTAGTCAATAATTCTTGCGAAATCTTCACCTTTGAACTACGGCTTGGCATATTTAATTGCATTCTATCTTCAACATCATACACCACAAAATTGAGTAAATCTTTGCCTTCATGTTCTTTGATAATGCCTTCTAAAACATCAATTCTTTTTTCGTCAATATCATTAATATTTAACTGTAACGTTATTTTTTTCGCCTGCGCTTCTAGCACGTCCTGAAGCATTTGTATATGATTGAATTGAATACGCACATCTCCTTCTCTCCATCCCGGTCGTACTGAGATTCGAATGTACAAGAACGAATTAGGGATCAAGAAATGTTTGAATTTCAAGTAATCTTCACTAAATATTCTAAATTCATGTGCTTCTGAATAATCTTCTATAGTAAAAGCTGCCCAACCTTTTCCATTTTTAGAAATGCGATGTTGCACATCGGTCACAATACCTCCAATAGTTAAATCTTTATTAAGAATATCTTCGTTATTCGAGAAAGCACTTACTGGAGCATTACAAAAATATTTCATTTCTACCTTATAATCATCGAGTGGATGTCCTGATATATATATCCCAATTACCTCCTTTTCTTTCGATAATTTCTCCATAATTCCCCAAGGTTCACATTCTGGGATTATCGGTTCATCGAATTGTACTTCTGAAGCTTCGCCGAACATTGAAATTTGTGCAGAATTCTTATTCTCTTGGTATTTATTTCCAAAACGAATTGCTTTTTCAATAAATGTTTGTCCGCGGTCATCCAACTCATAATACTGGGCTCTACTTGTTCCTGTAAAAGAATCGAAACCACCAGCCAAGATCAATCCATCAAAGGCTTTTTTATTAGCAGCACGCAGATCTACACGCTTTGTCACATCAAAAATAGATTTATAATTTCCATTTTCTTTACGCTCTGCAATAATGGCAGCAACGGCATTCGCCCCTACTCCCTTAATAGCACCCATCCCGAAGCGAATCGCACCTTCTTTATTTACAGCAAACTTGTAAAATGATTCGTTGATATCTGGTCCCAATACTTCGATACCCGCACGTTTACATTCATCCATAAAGAAAGAAACAGATTTGATATCATTCATATTATTTGACAGCACTGCCGCCATGTACTCTGCCGGATAATGTGCCTTCAAATAAGCTGTCTGATAAGCGATATACGCATAACAAGTCGAGTGCGATTTGTTAAAGGCATAGGCAGCAAAGGCTTCCCAGTCTTTCCATATTTTTTCTAAGGTTTCTTCGGGATGACCATTGCCCTTACCACCTTCAATAAATTTTGGTTTTAATTTCTCTAGTAGCGCAAAGATCTTTTTCCCCATGGCCTTTCTCAGTACATCGGCTTCACCTTTGGTAAACCCTGCTAACTTCTGTGAGAGCAACATCACTTGCTCTTGATATACCGTTACTCCATAGGTTTCCTTTAGGTATTCTTCCATTTCTGGAAGGTCATACTCGATCGCTTCGATTCCGTGTTTACGCTGAATAAAAAGCGGAATATATTCCATAGGTCCCGGTCGATACAAGGCATTCATGGCAATCAAATCGGCAAACTCAGTCGGCTTTAAATGCTTCATATGCTTCTGCATTCCTGGAGATTCATACTGAAAAATACCAACCGTTTCTCCACGTTGAAAGAGCTCATACGTTTTTGTATCGTCGAGCGGAAAGGAATCTGGCTCTAAGTCAACATCGTGCAAGGCTTTAACAATCTTGACCGTATCTTTAATAAGCGTTAAGGTTTTTAAACCCAAGAAATCCATTTTCAGTAACCCTGCGTCCTCTACGACATTATTATCAAACTGAGTGACATATAGATCTGAGTCTTTTGCGGTTGCCACCGGAATCAAATTGGTAATATCCTCTGGTGTAATGATAACACCACAGGCATGTGTACCTGTATTTCGTACCGAACCTTCTAGTGCTACAGCTTGACGAATCATCGAGGCTTCTGGCCCTTGTCCTTCTGCCAAATTACGCAACTCATTTACATTGAGTATTTCGTCTTTTCGGAGTTCTTTGATCTTAGCAATGCTCTTAGCATCTTCGCCAAAAATAGTTTTAAGTTTCGTATTCGGAATTAACTTCGCAATTCTGTCAGCATCATGCAATGGTAAATCGAGCACACGAGAAGTATCTCGAATCGAAGACTTGGCCGCCATGGTACCATAGGTAATAATTTGCGCTACCTGGTTTGCTCCATATTTATCAATTACATAATCGATTACTCGCTGACGTCCTTCATCATCAAAATCAATATCAATATCGGGTAATGACACACGATCTGGATTTAAGAAACGCTCGAAAAGCAGGTCGTATTTAATTGGATCAATATTGGTAATTTGTAAACAATACGCCACTACCGAACCTGCCGCCGAACCACGACCTGGTCCAACGGAAACATCCATTTCTCTAGCCTTCGCTATAAAATCTTGAACAATCAAAAAATAACCAGGATAACCTGTATTTTCAATGACACTCAATTCAAAATCTAACCGCTCAATGGTTTCTTCATTTAGTTCACCATAGCGATCCTTGGCTCCTTCATAGGTTAAGTGTTTTAAATACGCATTCTCACCGCGCTTTCCACCATCTTCTTCATCTTCGATATGTACAAATTGCTCTGGGATCTCAAACTTGGGTAATAACACATCTCTCGCCAAGGTAAAAGGCTCAATTTTATCAACGATTTCTTGAATATTAAGTATCGCTTCCGGAATATGCTGAAATAAGGTTTTCATTTCTTCCTGGCTCTTAAAATAATACTCTTCGTTCTCTAAGCCATATCGAAACCCTCTACCTCTACCTTTGGGTGTTGCTATTTTTTCACCTTCCTTAACGCATAACAAAATATCATGCGACTCTGCATCTTCTCTGTTAATATAGAAGGTATTATTGGCCGCTACTAGTTTCACATCATGATCTTTCGAAAACTGCACGATGGTAGTATTCACATGTTGCTCATTTTCTTGCTTGTGATCATTTAACTCTAAGTAGAAATCATCTTTAAAAGTTTCTTTCCACCAAAGCAAAGCTTCTTCTGCTTGTTTCTCGCCAACATTTAAAATTTTACTTGGTATTTCTCCGTAAATATTTCCGCTTAAAGCGATGATATCCTCTTTATACTGCTCAATAATCTTTTTATCAATTCTCGGAACATAATAGAAACCATCGATATAAGCTATCGAAGCCATTTTTGCGAGATTGTAATACCCTTTTTTATTCTTGGCGAGTAATACAATTTGATATCCATTGTCTTTCGACGATTTATTTTGATGGTCTTCGCAGACATTGAATTCACATCCAACAATTGGTTTAATAGGAGTTTCACTGTCTTTATTATACTTTAAAACTTCTTTCACAAAGTTAAAAGCTCCCATCATATTGCCTGTATCAGTTAAGGCTACAGCGGGCATGTTATAATCGACAGCGGCTTTTACCAAATTTGGGATGCTCGATGTCGATTGTAAAATCGAAAATTGCGAATGGTTATGTAAATGCGAGAACTGCGCTTTAGCTAAATCATCACTAGAAACATGAGTGATGTTTGTGCCAACGGTCTCTGAAACTTTCTTTTTGAGTTTCGCACTTTCTTTTTTGAGATTGGTATGCGTTAAACCAATTAATTGTATTTCTTGAGGATTCTCAGCCTCAAAATTTTTGAAGTGCTCTTCGTTGACATCTAGCTCTTCTTTGGTATAGACCCTTTGACGAATCAATTCTAAGAAGCAACGTGTCGTTGCCTCTACATCGGCCGTCGCATTATGTGCTTCTGCAAACGGGACTTTAAACAGATGCTCATGCAATTCTGTTAAGGTCGGCAATTTAAACCGTCCACCCCGTCCACCTGGTAACTGACATAGTTGCGCTGTCTTTTCAGTACAGGTGTCTAAAACAGGAAGATCATTTAGTTTCGTTTCGGTACCAGCACGGTAATATTCGCAGCCCATAATATTCAAATCGAAACCTACATTTTGGCCAACCACAAAATCTGTCTTTGCCAACGCTTCATTGAACAAGTCAAGTACCGTTGCTAAGTCTTCTCCTTTTTCTTGAGCTAGCTGAGTAGAAATACCATGAATTTGCTCAGAATCATAGGGAATATTGAAACCTTCAGGCTTGATTAAAAAATCTTGATGCTCTACAAGGGCTCCATATTTATCATGTAATTGCCAAGCAATCTGAACACAACGAGGCCAATTATTGGTATCCGTTATTGGTGCGTTCCAGCTTTTGGGTAAACCTGTAGTTTCCGTGTCAAATATGAGGTACATTGCTGCTAAAATTAGGAACTTTAAAAGTACTTATTTAGTGCTCTTTTAAACCGAGATAAGACCTGTTTTTATTAACAAAAATCGAAAATCGTTTATAACTTTAAGAAAGTCATTTTTGTTTGGATAGCACTATCTTTCGAACTTTTTCTAAATCGGCTTGGGTGTCAACACCAATGGTCTTAGTATCCGTAATTTCAATTGTTATTTTCTTACCATTTTCTAGCCATCGATTTTGCTCTAGCGATTCAGCAACTTCCAATGAAGTTTGCTGTAAGCTTGCAAAAGCAACTAATGATTGAGGTTTAAATGCATACATTCCTATATGCTTATAAAAAGTATGCTTCTTCTGCCATTCACTTTTATCGGCATCACGCACATATGGGATCACTGAACGACTAAAATATAAAGCATTCTTCATTTTATCAAAAGTAACGAAGACTCCATCATTTTCGACGACGTTTTCTGTTTCTTTCACGGGTATCACCAAGGTTGCCATTCTGGTCGTTCGTTTATCAAAACATGAGATAAGCAAACGAATCTGTTCTGGGTCTAAAAGCGGTTCATCACCTTGAATGTTTACGACGATATCAAATTTTACATCACGCCGTTTCTTGTATACACGATAGGCTTCTAAACATCTATTGGTACCTGTATTATGATCTGGTGAAGTCATAACTACATCACCACCAAAATCTTTTACTGCTTTCACAATACGTTCATCATCAGTTGCAATCACCACATGTTCTAGTATTTTTTTGGCTTGCTCATAGACCAATTGTATCATCGGTTTCCCGCAAATATCCAATAAAGGCTTTCCTTCAAGTCGAGTTGAACCATAGCGCGCAGGGATGATACCAAGAACATTCATAAGCAAAAATTTTAAGCAAATATCGGCAATTTTTACTATACTATGAGTCAAGCTATTTTGACCATCTTTGTCCGATATATAAATATTAGATTATTAGTGTTTTATATTCAAAAAACTTCCTATATTTGCGCCCACTTAATACGAGATATTAGGAACTATTAATAACCAAGGTCGTGTACCTTAAAAATTAACAAAGAATGTCAGTAAAAATTAGATTACAAAGACACGGTAAAAAAGGAAAACCATTTTATTGGATCGTAGCCGCAGATTCACGTGTAAAAAGAGATGGTAAATTATTAGAAAAATTAGGTACGTACAACCCTAACACAAATCCGGCAACAATCGATTTAGATGTTGATGGTGCTGTAAAATGGTTACAAAACGGAGCACAACCTACAGATACTGCGAAAGCAATTTTATCTTATAAAGGTGCGATGTTAAAAAATCATTTAGCTGGTGGAGTACGTAAAGGTGCTTTAACTGAAGAGCAAGCAGAAGAGAAATTTAATGCTTGGTTAGAAGAAAAGACTGGTAAAGTTGCAGCGAAAGTGGAGGGCTTATCAAAAGCTAAAGCCGATGCAGATGCAAAAATTTTAGCTGCCGAAAAAGAAGTAAATGAAGCTCGTAAAGCTGTAGCTGTTGAGGCTCCTGCTGAAGAAGCTGTAGAAGCTGCTGCCGATGCTGAAGTTTCTAACGAAGAAGAATAAAAATTTATTTTTTTATTATAAATTGAACCTGACAATGAGAATTGTCAGGTTTTTTATTTCAAAGACAGATGCAAAAAAAAGATTGTTTTTATCTCGGTAAGATTGTAACAAAATATAGTTTCAGAGGAGAACTTGTCATCAAACTAGATACAGATGAACCTGAGTTATATGCGAATATGGATGCGATTTTTATTGAAATGGGCAGTAACTTAGTGCCTTTTTTCATAGAGCGTAGCTTGTTACAAAAGGGCAATCAATTGCGCGTAAAATTTGAAGACGTTGACTCTGAAAATGATGCTAATGTTTTATTGAAATTAGATGTCTACCTGCCATTAAACTTGCTTCCAAAACTGGAAGGAAATAAGTTCTATTATCACGAAGTTATTGGATTTACCTTAGCGGATACTAATCATGGCAATGTTGGCACCATAGTAGGCATCAATGATTCTACTGCACAACCTTTATTTGAAGTTAAAAAGGGAAATATTGAAATTCTGATTCCTATGATCGACGATTTCATCAAGAAGGTAGATCGTAAAAATAAAACAGTCCTCGTTGAAACACCTGAAGGATTGATCGAAATGTATCTCAATAATGAGTAATAAACCGTTTATTTTTAAAGAGTTTACTGTCAATCAAGACAAATGCGCGATGAAAATTGGTACTGATGGGGTATTACTAGGAGCTTGGACACCCACTCATCATGAACCAAACTCGATTTTAGATATTGGCACAGGTACTGGTGTGATCGCCTTACAATTAGCGCAACGCACGGATGCAGAAACCATAGATGCTCTAGAAATTGATGATAATGCCCACGAGCAAGCCGTTGAAAATTTCGAAAACTCGCATTGGGGAGATCGACTCTTTTGTTATCACGCTTCATTAGCATTATTCACCGAGGAAATTGATGATACCTACGATTTGATTGTTAGTAATCCACCATTTTATACTGATGACTTCGAATCTGATAACGAAGAGAGGAATAGAGCACGCTTTACCTCTTCGATGTCTTTTGAAACACTTCTATTGTCTGTTTCTCAATTGTTATCTCAAGAAGGTCTTTTTTCTGTAATTATTCCATTCAAAGAAGAGCAACCATTCATGGCAATAGCTAAGAAGGTCAATTTGCATCCAACGCGTATTTGTCGCGTAAAAGGACATGCCGCTTCTGCGACGAAACGCAGTCTCTTGACATTCAGTTTCCGCGAAAGCGAACCAGAAATTACCACATTAATTATTGAAACTGCAAGACATCAATACACTAAAGACTATGTAGATTTAGTGCAGGATTTTTACCTCAAAATGTAACCGCTAAACTGTGGTTGTTTGATTGGTGTTTTTGATAAATGACCTTCCTAATACTACCGCTATTGTACCCGTGAGATACATCAATAAACCATAGACCGCAGGCACTACGGCAAACTCTGCATTATTTAAGGTTAAGGTAGCAATGGTGATCGCCAAGGTTCCATTTTGAATGCCCGATTCTATTGAAATACAAACGATTTGATTCTTTGGTAATCTAAATGTCAATGCCAATATTAGACCCACTAACATGGTTGCGATATTCAGCATTATCACAGGTAAACCTGCTTGTTTGAGATAATCGAAAAAAACAGCTCTTAAGGCATATATTAGGCCTATCATCACCAATACAAAAATTATTGTTGAAGCAATTTTTACCGCTTTGTCCATACTTCTAGCAAACTTCGTCGCTCTTGTATTTACAAGCATTCCTAAACTTACTGGGATAATAATAATCACAAACATTTGTTTGATAATTGAAAAAGTATCCAAGACAATCACCTGATCATCATTTAAAAAGGTATTCAATGCGAATTGTAATATAAGTGGTATCGTAATGAAAGATAAGATACTTGCAAACGCTGTAAGTGATATGGATAGCGCCAAATCTCCTTTTGCCAAAAATGTGACTAAGTTTGATGTTGCTCCACCCGGACATGCCGCTAATAACATGATACCAACTGCAATGATTGGTGAACTATCAAAATAAATTGCAACACCGTACGCAATTACTGGCAATAGAACTATTTGACTTGTAAGGCCGACTAAAATAGCTTTTGGATATAAAAAAATGCGTTTAAAATCTTGTGTAGTGAGCGACAATCCTAAACCAAACATTATAATCATTAAAGATATGGCTAAGATAATCCCGGCGGTTGAAGTCATGCTTTTGATTTAGTTGTAGTTAAATATACAGTTAAAAATTAACCAACCAAAATCACTACCTATTTCGAAAAAAAAATTAAGGAATACTTTCGCCCCTCGCGGCTATCCATAAATTATACCAATCTTCTCTCGTTAATTCAATATTGACAGCGTCTTTACATGTCCTTATTCTATCGGGGTTGGTTGTACCGATAATTGGTTGCACCGTTCCGGGCAATTGAAATAACCAAGCTAATAAAATAGAAGATGGAGTCGTTTCATACCTATCTGCTGTTTGACGTAATAAATCGATGGTTTGCTTGTCCTCCTCACTCCTTGTGTTCAAATTGCCAGTATACCTACCCCCTGCAAGAGCACTATAGGCTTGAATAGCCATTTGATGTTCTTGCATATATGTTATAAGCCCTTCTACACCATTAAAACCTTGTCTATTCTCTCTGTTTACCAGTACTCCAGAATCTACCGGCAATGAATGCGCTAAGCTCAATTCTATTTGATTGGCAACCAAAGGATCATCACAATGTTTTTGTATCGCCCTTATCTGATGTATCGACATATTACTGACTCCAAATTCTTTAACCTTACCCTCGTTCTTTAAGGTTCTAAAAGCGTCGGCGACTTCTGCCGGATGCATCAAAGGATCCGGACGATGCACCATAAATACATCCAAATAATTTAGTTGCAAGCGATGCAAAATTTCCTCTACTTGTTGTATTAAATAATCTTTACTATTGTTATAAATATTCGAACTTGCTCCTTTTCGAATACAAATTCCAGCCTTAGATTGTATGGTAATTTTACTTCTGAGACCCGCATTGTGCTTCAACAGTTCACCAAAAACACGTTCAGCTTTACCAAGTGTATAAATATCTGCATGGTCAAAATAAGTAATTCCCGCATCCAATGCTGCTTCAACAGCTTTTTCTGCAACCTCCCTATCTTTGGAAGTAATTGGTGAATCATCCCAATTACCACCTAATCCCATACATCCGTATATTAATTCTTTTTTAGCCATTGACATTATTTGGGTTGTACCCTAAGTATGGTACTTGTTTTTCTTCAAATTTAATTCCGTACTCCTCCAACTCCTTTAAAATAGGTTCATACACCTCTTTTGTAATTGGTAGTTGAACACCTGGCGTTTTTATTTCACCATTCAAAATTTTTAGAGTTGCAATGGCCACAGGTAGCCCTACAGTTTTCGCCATTGCTGTATACGTTTGATCGTCTCCTATCACTACCAAACTCGATTCTATTTGTTTTGTTTCCCCTTTATACTCATAACCAAACTTATGTTGCATAACGATCATATCCTTATCATCTTCTTGCAACGTCCAACTATCCATCAACATCTTCTGAAGCATTTTGGCTGGGGTGGCATTGACCAACCCTATCTTTTTTGTTGCATTGAATATATCAAGCTCCAATAACTTCTCCCACATAACATCATCTTGATCTATTTTTAAATAAGAACGTAGTTTCAATTCGACCGAATCACTTGGACTATAAGCTAAAAATAAGTTGGTGAAATCGCGATAACTCATGTGCTCAGAGTTTTCGATGGTATAGCTGTCGTCGGTCATCCCTAATTGTACAAAAACATTCCATGCCCTTGAAAATCCTATTTTACGGATGGTACCTCTATACATTGTAGGAATATCATCCAATCCATAAATACTTCTGTATTTTAAGGAATCTCTATTAGCATAAGCCTCAAATTTACCACTGCCATTAACCGTTAAAAATTCGGTTCTTCTAAACAGTTTATGATACGGAATATATTTATAGGTACCTTCTTGAATAAACATAGCAGCTCCACCCTGACCTGCCAACACCACATTTCTTGGGTTCCAAGTAAACTTGTAATTCCATAAATTATTATCACTTTCTGGCGCTACTAACCCTCCGGTAAACGATTCAAATAATAACATTTTCGCATCATGTTCATTAATCCTATCAATCACTTGCATAGCACTCATGTGATCGATCCCAGGGTCTACACCAATTTCATTCATAAAGACCAAACCTTTCGCTTTCGCTTCTTCATCTAAGGCTTGCATTTCCTTTGAAATATAAGATGCTGTGACCATATGTTTATGGTAAGTAATACAATCTTTAGCCACCTCTATATGAAATCTGGCAGGCAGCATAGACACCACAATATCAGCCGATTTTACCGCCGCTGTTCTCGCATCTTCATCAAAAACATCGAGCTCCATAGCAACACCGTTTATATGTTTATCAACACGCTCTTGAGCGGCTTCTAAAGAAACATCACCAACGATAATCTGTAGATTTTCAGCTTTTGACTTATCTAGCAAATAGGTAATCAAAGAAGAAGAAGAACGCCCAGCGCCAATCACTAAAACTTTTCTCATAAATAGATTTCAAATTATAAAAACGAAAGTATAAAATTTGCGGAAGTAAAAGTTCAAAAAGTCAAGTTAAGTTTTGTACAAACTTAAAATGGTACGTGCGTCTTCAAAATCTTTGGCATCAACCTGCAGTTTATAACCTTCTATAAAGGCAGTTCCGATGGTGGCATTTAAATGTTCATCGATCAAAAAGCTTCGAATACCTTTGCTTTCTAATTTTGATTTTGCCAAATGTACTTCATGAATGAAAGTCGAAATAAAAACAGTTTTCAAACTCTGATGACTCATTGCTTCATTTTTTTTTAAATATAAAACATTAATTCTCTTGTTAGTATTATTTTTACTGTCAAATTACAACATATGAAACAGAATCTATCTATAACAGCCGCCTTAGGAATTATCACAATCCTCTTGGGAGCCTTTGGGGCTCACTTATTAAAAGAAAAATTGACTGTTGATAGTCTACAAAGCTTTGAAACAGCTGTACGTTATCAAATGTATCATGTTATTGTGTTGCTATTTGTGAATACTTATGCTAATTTTTCGGTAAAAGTTAAGCGTATCATTAGTCTATTTTTTTTCGGTGGAATTCTACTATTTTCGGGATCTATTTATCTGATTACCATTGGTGACATACCCGCAAAATCTATTTGGTTTGTGACACCGTTAGGCGGAATTTCTTTTATGATCGGATGGGCGATTATGTTGCGAGCATTTGTAAAAAAATAAATTGTAAAAAATCCATCTCAAACGTTTGAGTTAAGAAATAATGCTTATTTTTGAACCCTATTTGTAATTAACACAATAATGGAAAATAGCACAAAAACCGTAAAAAATTCTTTAGAAAATTACGGAATAAAAAATGCCTCAGCGCATTGGAATCTATCCCCCGAAACTTTAACAAAAATCACGCTAGAACAAAATCTAGGAAAACTATCAGATTCAGGCGCTTTGGCCATCAATACTGGTGAGTTTACTGGACGATCTCCAAAAGATCGATTCATTGTGAAAGATGATATTACAAAAGATAAAATTTGGTGGGGAGATATCAATATTCCTTTCGACTCAGATAAATTTCAAAAACTGTACACTAAAGTAACCGATTATCTTTCAAACAAAGAGCTATATGTAAGGGATGCTTATGCTTGCGCGGACGAAAAATTTAAGCTCAATATTAGAGTTATTAATGAACTGCCTTGGTCAAATATGTTTGCTTATAATATGTTTTTAAGACCAACCGCTGATGAACTTCAAGATTTCACTCCTGAGTGGACCATCGTGAATGCTCCAGGCTTCATGGCAGATGCAGCCATTGATGGAACTCGTCAACATAATTTTGCAATTTTAGATTTTACTCGTAAGATTGCTTTGATTGGTGGTACAGGATATACCGGAGAAATGAAAAAAGGTATTTTCTCTGCTTTGAATTTTATTTTACCCGTTTTTAAAGAGACTTTACCGATGCATTGCTCGGCAAATGTTGGTGAAAATGGCGAAACGGCTATTTTCTTTGGCCTTTCTGGAACAGGAAAGACAACGCTTTCTGCAGATCCAAGTCGACGACTCATTGGTGATGACGAACATGGGTGGACTAAAGACAATACTATTTTTAATTTTGAAGGCGGCTGTTATGCAAAAGTAATTGACCTTTCGGCAGAAAACGAGCCAGATATCTTTAATGCCATACGTCCAGGTGCCTTATTAGAAAATGTAATCTTTAAGAATGGGAGTAACGAAGTAGATTTTGGTGACACTTCTATCACGCAAAATACACGCGTTAGCTATCCGATACATCATATAGACAATATTCAACAGCCCTCTTTAGCTAAGAATCCTAAAAATATATTTTTCTTAACAGCTGATGCTTTTGGTGTATTGCCTCCTATTTCTAGATTGTTACCCAATCAAGCGGCTTACCATTTTATCTCTGGATATACCGCGAAAGTGGCGGGTACTGAGGCTGGTGTTACAGAACCTCAACCAAGCTTCTCTGCATGTTTTGGCGCTCCTTTTATGCCCTTGCATCCTGCAAAATATGCTGAAATGCTGAGCAAAAAAATGAAAGATGCTAACGTAAATGTTTGGTTGGTGAATACAGGTTGGACTGGAGGTCCTTACGGCGTAGGAACACGTATGAAATTAAAATACACACGTGCTATGATCAATGCAGCCATCAATGGTGATCTTGGTCCGTATTGTTATGAAAATTACCATATTCATTCGGTTTTTGGTGTTGCACAACCTCGAGAATGCCCAGGTGTACCGACAGAAGTTTTAAGTCCAAGAGCCACATGGAATGACGATGAAGCCTACTATAAAATGGCATTTAAGTTGTCGAATGCATTTAGAGAAAACTTCGATCAGTTCGAAATGAGTTCTAATGAAGAAATACGAAGAGGAGGCCCACAACGATTTGCCTTCTAGTACAATACACTAATTCAAATTGCGAAAGCCTCAATTCTGAAATTTCAGATTGAGGCTTTTTATTTTAACCACCTCTAACTCTGAAGCTCCCTAAGCGCATATTATACTTTCGCTGGGCAAATTGGAAATACCAAAACAGTTTATAATTCACCTCGAGCCCATAATCTATATGGGATTGGTAGTCAATAATATTTTCATAAATATTATAATCAAATCTTGATGGGTTTCTAACACGATTGTTCCACTCAATGACATACACATTGTTTCGAGTCCTTAAATAATCATTCGAATAAAATGACATAGGGAGAGCGATAGTGTTTAAATATCTATTAAAACCAATATCTAAAATGGTAATTTCATATTCTAAACTATCATTAGCTATGGTCACTGGCTGCTCTTCTTCTAGAGCATCAGCCGAAGCGGATACCTTATTTTGAGTGCCACAACTCACAATTAACAAACTACCAAAAACGAACGCAACTAGTAAATTCCTCATAATATGTTTATTATCTACTTAATGATTAACAAAAACCGTGCTAAATTTAGATGAAAATGGCTCTTTTTTGAAAATTAAATCTTCTAAAACTCTAATTTTAGTTGTACGTCAATTACTTTCTCCTTTTTCTTCGTATTTGTATTCAAATTCGTCACCGAAATACCTAAGAGTCGAACAGAATTTTGCATCTTATCTTGATACAATAGTTTCTTAACCGTTTCTAGTAACAAGGCCTTATCTGTAACAAAATATGGCAACGTCTTACTACGAGTTTGTGTTGTAAAGTCACTATATTTTATTTTTAAAGTTACGGTTTTTCCTGAAATCTTCGATTTCTTTAGACGCCTTTCTAACTCTTCGGCTATATCATTTAGTTTTTCTAACATAAAAACTTCAGAAGTTAGATTGTCCATAAAAGTTCTTTCGGCTGCAATAGACTTACGAATTCTATCTGGTTTTACCTCACTATGGTGTATCCCTCTTACGATGTTATAGTAATATCCTCCAGATTTTTTAAAATGTTCGGTTAGAAAATCTAATGATTTATGCTTAAGGTCAACTCCATTGAAAATTCCCAAATTATACATTTTTGCCGCGGTGACTTTTCCAACGCCATAAAACTTCGCTATATCCAATCCTTCTAAAAATGAGATCACCTCTTCAGGTGGAATCGTTTTTTGACCATTGGGTTTGTTGATATCTGAGGCAATCTTAGCCACAAATTTATTGATAGATATACCAGCCGAAGCCCTTAATTCTACCTTTTCATAAATACGCTCTCGAATTTCGGTAGCTAATAAAGTTGCGGAAGGATTTCCTTTCTTATTTTCGGTAACATCGAGATAGGCTTCATCGAGTGATAGCGGCTCCACTAAGTCAGTATATTCATAGAATATATTCCGTACTGCTTTCGAAATTTCATTGTAACGCTTAAAATCTGACTTCACAAAAATTAAATGTGGACATTTTTTTTTGGCTAACACACCGCTCATTGCCGAACGCACCCCAAACTTTCGTGCTTCATAACTTGCTGCAGACACCACCCCACGCTCACCGCCACCCCCAACAACGATTGGTTTTCCGCGTAAGCTAGGATCATCAAGTTGGGCTACAGAAGCATAAAAAGCATCCATATCAACATGAATTATTTTTCGATATGGGGGTTTGAGTTCCACACTCAAAAATACATAACTAAATCTAATATCATTTAGGGTGATCTCATAAAAAAAGCGCACCAAATGGTACGCTTCTCTATCTCTATTATTATAAGGTATCTAAAATTAAATCACACCTTGTGCTAACATCGCATCAGCAACTTTTACAAAACCAGCAATATTGGCTCCTGTAATATAATCTACAGTACCATCTTCTTTTGTTCCGTATTTCACACAAGAATCGTGAATATCTTCCATGATATCTTTTAATCGATCATCTACTTCTTTTCTAGACCAACTTAAACGCAATGAATTTTGACTCATTTCTAAACCAGACGTTGCCACACCTCCTGCATTCGATGCCTTTCCAGGCGCAAATAAAATATTTGCTTTTTGAAACTCATGAATCGCTTCTGGAGTTGAAGGCATATTTGCACCTTCGGCAACACACATACATCCGTTTGCAACCAATGCTTTTGCCTCTTCACCATTCAACTCATTTTGAGTTGCACATGGTAATGCTACATCACATTTCACACCCCAAGGTCTCTCACCTTTAAAGAATTTTGCACTAGGATATTTTTCTGCATATTCGTGAATTCTACCACGTCTTACGTTCTTTAAATCCATTACAAAAGCTAGCTTTTCTGCATCGATTCCATCAGCATCATAGATATATCCTGACGAATCAGACATGGTCACTACTTTCGCTCCTAATTCTGTTGCTTTTTCGGTTGCGTACTGCGCCACATTTCCAGAACCTGAAACCACAACAGTTTTTCCTTCAAAAGAATCTCCTCTAGTTTTCAACATATTTTCTGCAAAATACACATCTCCATAACCCGTTGCTTCAGGTCTAATTAAAGATCCACCCCAAGATGCTCCTTTACCAGTTAATACACCTGTAAATTCGTTTCTCAGTTTTTTGTAGGCACCGAACATAAAACCTATCTCTCTTCCTCCAACACCAATATCACCAGCAGGCACATCTGTATTCGGACCAATATGTCTAAACAATTCAGCCATAAAAGCATGACAAAATCGCATTACTTCGTTATCCGATTTTCCTTTCGGATCAAAATCTGAACCCCCTTTACCTCCACCCATTGGTAGAGTTGTTAATGAGTTTTTAAATACTTGTTCGAAGGCTAAGAATTTTAAGATACTCGCATTTACCGTTGGGTGAAAACGCAAACCGCCTTTGTATGGTCCGATCGCCGAATTCATCTGAATACGATAACCTCTATTCACCTGAATCTCACCACTATCATCTACCCAGTTTACTCTGAACGAAATCAAACGCTCAGGCTCCACCATTCTTAATAAAATATTCTTACCATGATATATCTCATTCTTTACGATATAAGGTATTACAGTTTCAGCAACTTCCTGTACTGCCTGTAGAAACTCTGGCTCATGGTTGTTACGTTTTTTCACCAAGTCCATGAAAGCATTTATTTTCGATTCCATAATTTAATGTTGTTATTTATAGTGTTTTTTATCAGATTATGAATGCAAATGTAGCTAAATTCATAATACAATAATTTAAAAAAATAGTTTATTTGTCTTAATTTATACAAGCAACGAAAACGTTTGAATTATAGGAGTCTCAAAACATTGTAGCATCTTACAAAAACAATCGAAATTCTAAACAAAAAAATGTAAATTTGTCGCTTAATTTAATTCATAGATGTTAGATAAAGTTAAAGAACTTATTGGTGATGTAAAAACCTTTTCAGCAACTTCGAAAGAAGAAGTTGAAGCTTTTAGAATTAAATATTTAGGAAGTAAAGGTTTATTAAAGGATTTATTTAACGAGTTCAAAAATGTCGATGCAGCCATGCGTAAAGATTTTGGTCAGGCATTAAATAACTTAAAGAATGCTGCAACCGACAAAGTTACAGAGCTCAACGAAGCCATCGAAAACTCGACAGAAGAAAAAGGCATCTATGGAGATTTGACCAGACCTTCTGAGCCCATCGAGCTCGGTGCTCGTCATCCGATATCTATCGTGAAGAATCAAATTATTGATGTGTTTTCACGTATAGGATTTACGGTATCTGAAGGTGCTGAGATAGAAGATGACTGGCATAACTTTACCGCATTAAATCTACCAGAATACCATCCAGCAAGAGATATGCAGGATACTTTCTTTATTGAAAAGAATCCAGACATGTTATTACGCACGCATACCTCATCGGTACAGGTTCGTTACATGGAAAACAATACACCTCCAATACGAACCATATCTCCTGGAAGAGTATTTCGAAATGAAGATATTTCGGCTCGATCACATTGTATTTTTCATCAAGTGGAAGGGCTTTACATTGATACTGATGTTTCTTTTGCTGATTTGAAGCAAACCTTGCTGTATTTCACCAAAGAAATGTTTGGGAAATCTAAGATTCGTTTACGACCTTCTTACTTTCCTTTTACCGAACCAAGTGCCGAAGTTGATATTTATTGGGGCTTAAAAACCGAAACGGATTATAGAATCACCAAAGGAACAGGTTGGTTAGAAATTATGGGCTGTGGAATGGTAGACCCTAACGTCTTGCAAAACTGTAAGATCGATCCAGAAACTTATAGCGGATTCGCATTTGGCATGGGGATAGAACGGATCGCCATGTTGTTATATCAAATTCCTGATATTAGAATGCTTTTTGAAAATGATGTACGTTTCTTAGATCAATTTAAGTCTGTCATTTAACCTATGGGCCTAAAAAAATACTTAACAGATCGCAACTATTATGCGGTGAAGTTAAAAAAAACAAAGACCAATCATTTTGAAATAAAAGCAGGCATAAATGGCACAAAAGGTCGATTTATTCTAGATACTGGCGCTTCAAATTCATGCGTTGGGTTTGAAGAAGTTGCGCTGTTTGATTTAACAACGGAAGCTTCTGAACATAAAGCTGCGGGTGCAGGCACAACCGAAATTGAAACACAGTTATCGAAAGATAATACACTCACTTTTGGTAATTTTAGAATCCCAAATGTCGATTTGGTTTTGTTAGATTTAGAGCATATTAACAATGCCATGGTCAAACAAAACGCGAAGCCAGTAAATGGCATTATTGGCGCCGACATTTTAGAAAAGTGTAAAGCCATTATCGATTATAACAAAAAGAAAGTCTATCTGTCAAAATAATACTATGAGCAATTCAGCCGATGATCGTTACAAATTACGAGGTGTTTCTGCCGCTAAAGAAGATGTGCATAATGCCATCAAAAACATTGATAAAGGCTTATTTCCTAAGGCATTTTGTAAGATTGTACCCGACTACTTAACGAATGACGAAGACTATTGCATTGTAATGCATGCGGATGGCGCTGGCACGAAATCTTCTTTAGCCTATATGTATTGGAAAGAAACTGGTGATATTTCGGTTTGGAAGGGGATTGCCCAAGATGCGTTGATTATGAATATCGATGATTTGCTGTGTATCGGAGCGACCGATAACATTTTATTGTCTTCTACCATTGGTAGAAATAAAAATTTAATTCCCGGTGAAGTCTTGTCAGCACTTATAAATGGCTCCGAAGAATTGTTAAGCGACCTCAAAAAATTTGGTGTTACTATCCATTCTACTGGTGGAGAAACTGCTGATGTAGGTGACTTGGTAAGAACGATTATTGTAGATTCTACTGTAACTGCTCGTATGAAGCGCAGTGATGTTGTAGACAATGCCAATATTAAGCCTGGAGATGTTATAGTTGGATTGTCTTCTTTTGGACAAGCCACGTATGAAACTGAGTACAATGGCGGTATGGGAAGTAATGGTTTAACTTCTGCACGTCATGATGTTTTTGAAAAGTACTTGGCCAAGAAATATCCAGAAAGTTTTGACGCAGCGGTTCCAGATGAGTTGGTATATTCTGGGAAAGTAAAACTCACGGATGCGATAGATGACGCTCCTATCGATGCTGGTAAACTCGTCTTATCACCTACAAGAACCTATGCTCCGATTATCAAAAAAATCCTCTCTAAATACACGCCAAAAGATATTCATGGAATGGTACACTGTAGTGGAGGTGCTCAAACGAAAATTTTACACTTTGTAGATAACTTGCATATTATCAAAGATAATTTATTTGAGATTCCGCCGCTCTTCAAATTGATACAAGAACAATCCAATACAGATTGGAAAGAAATGTATCAAGTCTTTAATTGTGGCCACAGAATGGAACTCTATGTACCTCAAGAAATCGCGCAAGATATCATTGACATTTCTAAAAGCTTTGATGTTGATGCTCAAATCGTAGGACGCGTTGAAGCTTCCGACAAGAAAAAACTTACCATAACAAGTGAGTTTGGAGCGTTTGTTTATTAGTCATTTCTAGGTGATATGAAGTACTTCCTTTTCCATTTTAATAATGAACTCGAAAACTTCTTTTCCTTCTTTTACTGACAATTCATTGAATATCCTATCGGCTTCAACGATAATTTCCTGACCTATTGCTAATCCCTTAACATCCTGATCAGTATATACATCAGGTCGGTCTTTCATTTTTTGAATCAGCAGTGCTAATATTGTTTTAATCTTCGACATGAGTGTTGTATCACATAAGATCTCGAACAAGTTGTAGATGCTTTTTACATAAGAATTGAGTTGTTCTTTTGAAAGTTCGTTCAAGAATTCATTAATATCATCCTCTGAAAAAGGAGCCTCTTTTTTCGAATCTAACGCTGCAGAAAGCAAGGCTTCCTCCAATTTACTAGCTCGTCTAAACGCTTTTAGCGCTTTGATTCCTGCACCTAATATTTTTGGCAAATGCTTCCCATATTTAAAAACTATACTGACTGAATCTACCACCAAACGCATTAACTTCTCTGGATTCTTTAGATAAAGATCGAGGCTTTGAAACGCTTCATTTAATGCTGCTCTTTTCTTTGGTTCGGGATACGAATAGTTTAAGAAGTAATTCTTGATTTTTAGAGACATTTCCTCTGTGTAGACTTTCGGAATGTCGTTTCTTCTCTTCAACGTTTTGAACGCATACTTCTCTTTTATTAGGTTTCGATACCCAACTATAATTGCTTCTAAAAGTGCTTCTTTACTCATGTTAGATTACGGCTGATCTTAAAAAATTATGCTGAGTAAAAATAACACTATTCAAGCTTAGTTCAACTAGAAACATTGTCATTTTAAAAGTTTTCAATACCTTTCCAGTAGTCATACCCGTTTATTTTTTTCACCTAAATTGTAACAAAAAAAGGAATCTCTCTACCTATAACATCAAACAACTCAATATGATTTTACACTTTCTCAAACTCGAGTGGAAGCAATACTTCCGTTCATCTTATTGGGGAAAAGGCATTGCACTAAAAATTCTAATGGCTTTTTTCGCCCTGTATTTTATAGTCTCTTTTCTTTCCCTTGGTATTTTCGGTTACTATTATATGAAAAAGGAATTCCCAGAGCAAGACCCCTTGCAGATTGTTAATTCTTATTTGGTTTTTGCCATTCTTGGTGATTTGATATTTAGATATCTCATGCAAAAATTACCTATTATGAACATAAAACCGATGCTCATTTTACCCATTAAAAAACAGGCTTTAGTACATTTTGTTCTCGGTAAATCTGCATTTTCCTTTTTTAATTTTATGTCATTGTTTTTTTACATCCCCTTTTCAGTAGTGCTGATAAAAGAAGGTTATGACATTGTGAGCGTTTTGGGATGGTTCTTTTCGATGCTCTTTATTATACAAGCAACCAATTTCTTGAACTTTTTGATCAATAAAAACAATATTGCTTTTTGGATTATTGCTACGCTAACCGCCGGCCTGATTGCGCTACAAAGTTTTGAGTTTTTTGATATTACGATTTACAGTCAACGTATATTCGATAGTGTTGTGGCTAGCCCTTATTTAGCCTCCATCCCGTTGGTGTTGGCTATTACTTTATATTATTTCAATTTTAAACTTTTAAAAGACAAAGTATATTTAGATGATGCTGTTTCACAGAAAGTTGAGGAGGCTACCTCTGTTGATCTATCATGGGCAGATCGTCTAGGTGATGCCGCTCCATTTATTAAAAACGATATTCGCTTAATTTGGCGCAATAAGCGCACGAAGACCGTCTTTTTAATGTCATTTCTCTTTTTACTTTACGGATTGATTTTTTACACCAATCCGATTTACGCAGAGAAAATGCCGGCATTTTTGATTTTCGCATCGTTATTTGTGACTGGCGGATTCGCTTTAAATTATGGTCAGTTTATACCAGCATGGGATAGTGCGCACTATAAAATGTTGATGAGTCAAAACATTCGCTACCGAAAATTTTTAGAAAGTAAGTGGTTTTTGATGGTCGCTATGACCGCGATCTTGTATTTCTTAAGCATTCCTTATATCTATTTTGGATTTGATATTTTCTTAATGATAACAGCAGGAGCAGTTTTCAATATTGGTTTCAATTCTTTATTTCTTTTGTATGCCGGTTCCTTTAACAGAAAGAGAATAGACCTCGACAAAGGTGGTTTTTCAAATATGCAAGGAACGAGTGCAACACAATTTTTAATCATACTTCCTATTATGGGAATTCCTATGTTACTCTTCTATATTTTCGATAAGTTCATAGGATTTAACGCAGGCATTATTGCCATTGCTCTGGTAGGTGTACTTGGTATACTTTTCAAAAATTACTTTATGACTCTAATCGAGAAGAAATATATTAAGGACAAATATGCGATGATTCACGCGTTCGATCAAAAATCTTAACCAAAACCTTAACACAACAAATCATGATAATTTCGAGTAATATTTCAAAAAAATACGGACAGACAGAGGTGCTAAATATAGAGTCACTTGACATTCCGAAAGGCCAGAGTTTTGGTCTTGTTGGAAATAATGGTGCTGGTAAAACGACTTATTTTAATATTCTATTGGATCTTATAAGACCGACTACCGGACATATAAAAAACAATAATATTATTGTAAACGAGAGCGAAGAGTGGAAATCATTTACGGGGTCTTTTATAGATGAAAGTTTTCTAATTGGATACCTAACTCCTGAAGAATATTTTTACTTTATCGGAGATCTAAGAGGTATGAATACCGCTGATGTTGACACTTATTTACAACAATTCAATGAGCTTTTTAATGATGAGATTATTGGGAAGAAAAAATACCTCAGAGATCTTTCTAAAGGTAATCAGAAAAAAGCGGGTATTGTTGCTGCAATGATGGGCAATCCAAGTGTTGTCGTTTTAGATGAACCTTTTGCCAATCTTGATCCCACAACACAAATTCGATTAAAACAACTGCTAAAAACGCTAACAGACGATCATGATGTAACATTACTTGTTTCGAGTCATGATTTAAACCATGTTACAGAGGTATGTGAGCGCATCGTTGTATTAGATAAAGGTCTTGTGGTAAAGGATATCGAAACTTCATCTCAGACCTTGCAAGAATTGGAAAGCTATTTTGCGATTTGATTCTACAGTCAAGGCTTTAATCCCTTCATTTTTCTGTAAACTTAAACAATAGTTTAAAAAATTATATACATAATTTTCTTATGCATAAGAAAATTATGTATATTTGTTATATGGCAAATCAAAAATTATACAAGGGCTCTCTTCAAACTATTATCTTAAAGTTATTAGAAGATCATGACAAAATGTATGGTTATGAAATAACACAATGCGTACGCGAACTCACTAAAGGTGAACTTAAAATAACCGAAGGCGCCTTATATCCTGCGTTGCATAAATTAGAAGCCGAAGGCTTACTCGACGTCGAAATTGTGAATATAGGAAATAGGCTTCGTAAATATTACAAACTTACTGAGCAAGGTACCAAAGAAACGGTGAATCGACTAGCAGAACTTGAAGAGTTTATCAAAACGATGCAAACTATTGTAAAACCCAAATTAATCTAACCATGCAGCTAACGTCAGGGCAAATACACAATCTTTATAATTTTGTTGAAAGTCGTCAGGTTGAATTTTATGACGTTCAAACAGAACTGGTAGATCATCTCGCCAATGATATTGAAGAACTATGGAAAGAAGAACCCGACTTATCTTATATACAAGCACGGGGCAAATCATTTAAGAAATTTGGTATTTTCGGATTTAGTAAAATTGTCGAAAAAAAACAACGACAACTTACGAAACAATACTGGAAGCATGCTTGGGAAGTCTTTAAAGCATACTTTAGACTCCCAAAAATAATGCTTATCTTTTTTTTGATAGCGGTTTTCTATCTTATTCTCGATGTTGTTTCGAATAAAAACCTATTTCTTACGAGCTACCTTATTGTATATACAATCATCCCTTTTATTGTGGTTGGTAAGAGAGTTCTACACTTAAAAAAAAGAAAAAAAACAACAGGTAAAAAATGGTTATTTGACAGCATCAACTCGACCCTTGGAGGTTACTTCCACATCACACATGTGTTCGTACAAATTATCTTGATAGAAAAATCATTTGAGTTCACAACGACTGTCCAACTAATGATTGCCACGACCTTAGTTCTCCTAAGTGTTTTGCTCTATATACTGATCAAAGTTGTTCCGTCGAAACTCGAAGAAATTTACACAAAACAGTATCCAGAATTCAAACTTTTAGAGAAAGCATAAATTTCATCTGTAAATATTTGTACTTTTACGCTTCTATTTGCAATAAATAATAGGGATTTAAGTTAGAATATCAGATACTATCTCATTTTGAAAAAAGGAATTCTCGGCGCTTTATTTCTTACGAGCATTTTAATGCTTGTGGTGGCTTGTTCTACCACAAAAAACAGCATGGTAAATCGTAGTTTTCATTCTGTGACAACGAAATACAATGTCTTGTACAATGGTCAAGTAGCCTTTGATCAAGAAAAACAGCAAATTGATGATCGCTACAATGATAACTTTTGGGTTCGTTTACCGATAGAGCCATTAAAAATTGTTGAGCAGGAAATTACCATCGATGAAGCCCCAAAAGAGAAAAAAGAAGATGAAGAAGAAGCGTTAGAAGGCTTCGAAAAAGCAGAACAAAAAGCCATCAAAGCAATTCAAAAGCATTCGATGAAAATTGCGAACATCGAGCGCAATAAGCAAATTGACGACGCCTACCTCTTATTAGGAAAAACACGATATTATCAACAACGTTTTGTTCCTGCCTTAGAGGCCTTTAATTTCATTTTAGGAAACTACACCGATCTAGATTTGCGCGATGAAACTAAAATTTGGCAAGCTAAAACCCTTGTTCGCTTGCAAAATGAAAAACTAGCCATAGAAACACTAGACATTCTGCTGAAAGATGACACCCTACCGCTAGAAATTATTGAAAATGCCTATACCACAAAAGCTATGGTGTATGAATCTTTGGATAGTACAGAAGCCATTATCAAAAATTTAAATAAGGCCGTTCTCTATTCTGTGAATAAGAAATTGAAAGCCAGAAACTTATTTATTCTAGGGCAACTGTATAGAGAGCAGCAGAATATTGATTCATCTAATATTGCCTTTGAACAGCTCATTAATTTTAGAAAAGCGCCGTACAGATATAAAATTCATGCACAAATAGATCGTGCTAAAAATTACGGTAGTACTGATAGTACCGAATTAGTGTTTAAAACATTAAATAAGCTTATTAAAGATCGGGATAATCGTCCGTATCTTGACGAACTCTATTACCAAAAGGCACTAATAGAAATAGAAAATGATAGCGTAGACCTCGCCATTGAAAATTTAAACAACTCGATCAGAACAAATGATGCCAAACCATTTCAACAAGAGTTATCTTACGAAGCATTAGGTGGTATTAATTTTGAAAAGGCAAATTTTAAATTAGCGGGTGCTTATTACGATAGTGTGCTTCAACTGGCAAACAATAGAAATACCAAACGTATTAGACGCTTGACGAGAGTCCGCAAAAGCTTAGATGAAGTGATTCTTTTTGAGGGCATTGCCCAGGTCGGTGATAGCATTTTAACGATTGCTGCGATGAGTGAAGAAGAACAAACCGCTTACTATCAAAAATACATCGATCAATTAAAAATTGAGGCTGAAGAAGCCAAGAAAAAAGAAGAAACGGCTATACAGAACTCCGGTTTTGGAGATTTAGGCTCGAGTAATGACAACGTAGATACTGGTGGTTCTTTTTACTTTTATAATGTTAGCGTAGCCGGTTTTGGAGCACAAGAATTTAAAAGAGTTTGGGGTAATCGAACCTTAGAAGATAATTGGAGGTTGTCAGAAAAACTAACGTTGGTTACCAATACTTCTGGCGTAGACAATCCACTAGCCGAAACAAAAATTCCTATTGATGAGAGCAAAAAATTCGATCTCGATTATTATTTAGGTGGCATCCCAAAAGAACAAGCCGCTATTGACAGTATTGGAGTGTTGCGAAACGATGCCTATTACCAACTAGGATTGATCTATAAAGAACAATTTAAAGAATATCAATTGGCAGCTGATCGTTTAGAGACATTGCTAACGCTTTCCCCTAAAGAGAACTTGATTCTTCCTATCAAGTACCATTTACACAAAATTTATGCAAATTTTGATGTCGAAAAGAGCAATAAATATAAAGAAGAAGTCGTTACCAACTATCCAGATTCTCGATATGCAACTATTATATTGAATCCGGATGAAGTGCTGGCATTTGATAGTAAAATAAAAACACCCGAAGATGTGTATAATGAAATCTATTGCAGATATGATTTTCAACATTATGAGGAAGTGTATTTGAGAGCAGAAAAGGCGGTTCAACAATTTAAAGATTTACCTATTATTCCAAAGTTTGAATTATTAAAAGCATATGCTATTAAACAAACTAAAGGGATAGAAGCTTTTAAAAAAGCGATAGATTTTGTAGCTTTGAGCTATCCAAATACGGTCGAAGGTAAGCATGCTATTAAATTACTAAGCGACATCGATGGTTCGGCCTCTGGCAAAACCATTAAATTGGACGCTACGGAAAAAGAAAATATGAATACTCCCCCACTGAAAAAGAATTGAGAGAATTGAAACGGAGTTAAATTTTAAAACAAAAAATTATGTTTTCTGAAAAAAAATCAGGCCCAAGCCAAGTACTAGCAAGAAATATTATAGGAAAAGACACCTCTTTTGTAGGTGATATCAAATCAGAAGGAGACTTTAGAATTGATGGTAATGTAAAAGGTACTATCAAAACCAAAGGTCGCGTTGTCATTGGCCGAGAAGGATCTGTTGATGGTAATATAGAATGTACAAATGCCGATGTTGAAGGTAAATTTTCTGGTAATCTCATGGTAGATCAGCTCTTATCGTTAAAATCTACAGCCAATATTTCTGGAGAAGTTGTGCTTGACAAACTTTCTGTAGAACCTGGCGCTACTTTTAATGCCTCATGTAGCATGAAAGGATCTGTAAAAGCCTTAAAGAATGAGCAACCAAAAGCCGAAAAAACAGCTTAAAAACGCTGCTATCCTATCTGGAATTGGCTTACAAATGGGTATTACAATTTATCTGTTTGTAAAACTGGGAAAGTGGTTAGATGCACACTATAATAATGGCGACAAATTATACCTTATCATTTGTACATTAGCTGGGGTCGGAATATCAATCTTTTCAATGATCAAATTACTTAAAAGAATCAACTATTAATGAAGCATATTTTTTTGCGTTTTACGGTTCAAATCATCATCTTATTGGCCGTTGTGTTTGGTTTTCATCTATTGATATTAAACTACATTGAAGCACCTCTATTTGAGAATAAAATAGTCCTTTCTTATGTTTTCAATACGGCCATGGCTATTGCAATATTTGGTGTATTGTATTATTTTAAAGATACTTACAAAGATAAATTGGGATTTTTGTTTATTGCGGGGAGTTTTTTCAAATTCGCCCTATTTTTCTTACTCTTTCACAAATCGTATAAACAAGATGGTGAGATCTCATCCTATGAGTTTGCCGCATTTTTTGTTCCTTACCTTTTATGCCTATTTTTCGAAACAAATAGCCTAGCTAAATTGCTCAATAAAATGAAATAATAACTTCTTTTTTTAGTCGAAAAAAGTAGTCGTGAAATAAAACAAAAAAATTGTTTTTATTTCACATATAAAGCCATACATTTGCACCGATTTTTAGGACACTATTAACTGAGTGAGATGCAAAGAAAAATTACGATACAAACTATTGCCTTATTATTACTTTTAACGTCATTTACTTCTTACGCAAAAGATGACGCTCCGAAAGGAGATAAAAAAAGTGAAATTAAAGAGTATATCCAACATCACTTAAAGGACTCTTATGATTTCAGTTTATTTTCATACACGAATGACGCCGGTGAGCACAAATATGTTGGAGCTCCATTGCCTGTAATTCTTTGGGACAATGGTTTAAAAGTATTTTCATCATCTAAATTTCATCATGGTGAAACGGTTGCTGAAGTTGATGGTAATCACTACAAGTTATACCATAACAAAATATATAAGACGGATGCTGAAGGCACCATCAATTATAATGAAGAACAACATCCTACAAATGTAAAGCCATTAGATTTTTCTATTACTAAAGGTGTGGTAATGATTCTTATTACTGGTTTGTTAATGTTTTTCTTATTTAAGAGTTTAGCTAAATCATATGCTGCCAACGGAAGCATTGCGAAAGGTGCAGGTCGCTTTTTTGAACCAATCGTTCTTTATATAAGAGACGATATTGCCATTCCGAATATTGGCGAAAAAAAATACATGAAGTACATGCCGTTTCTATTAACTGTATTCTTTTTTATATGGTTTTTAAATATTTTCGGATTGACACCACTTGGTGTAAATGTTACTGGAAACATCGCCGTAACTACAGCTTTGGCCTTGTTAACTTTTTTAATTACAAATTTTACAGGAACAAAAGATTACTGGAAGCATATCTTTGATCCTTTAGGAGATTCTATGCCTTGGTATGGTAAGGTTCCTTTATATATCATATTAATTCCTATTGAAATATTAGGGATTTTCATTAAGCCATTCTCATTATTAATTCGTTTGTATGCAAATATGCAAGCAGGTCATATTGTATTGATGAGTTTGATTGGTTTAATGTTCATTTTTAAGAGTTGGATCGGTAGTCCGTTATCATTCGGATTGGCCTTTGCCATCTCTTTAATTGAAGTATTAGTAGCATTGTTACAAGCATATATATTTACAATGTTATCAGCTTTATATTTTGGTTTTGCAGCAGAAGAGCATGACCATCATGAAGAAGCACATGCACATTAATATTGATGTGTATTAAGTTGAATTTTTAATTTTAATAAATATATTTTTTATGGAAGGCTTAAATTTTATTGGAGCAGGTTTAGTAGTTATCGGTGTTGGTATCGGTATTGGTAGAATCGGTGGTCAAGCTATGGAAGCGATCGCGCGTCAGCCAGAATCTTATGGTAAAATCCAAACAGCTATGCTTATTGCAGCTGCACTTATTGAAGGTATTGGATTTGCTGCATTATTCGCAGTATAAACCTAAAAATATGAAAAGTGAAGTTGTAACGGTTGGTTGCAACTTTACTTTACATTAAAGTTAAACAGATAGAATACATATTATGAAATTATTAGAAGATTTTTCGATAGGCTTATTTTTTTGGCAAACATTATTATTTTTAGCCTTATTCTTTTTACTTAGGAAATTTGCATGGAAACCGATTTTAAATGCGGTTAATGAAAGAGAAGCAGGAATTAAAAACGCCCTGTCTGAAGCGGATAATGCCCGTAAAGAAATGGAAAATTTAAAATCTGACAATGATAAGATTTTAAAAGAAGCGCGTGCTGAGAGAGATGCAATGATTAAAGATGCTCGTGAGATTAAAGAAACAATGATATCTGAAGCCAAAGAGGAGGCTAAGGCGCAAGCTACAAAACTAATTGAGCAGGCGAAGACCACTATTCAAAATGAAAAATTGGCCGCTATAACCGATTTGAAAAATCAAGTAGCCGATCTATCCATTAATATTGCTGAAAAAGTAATGAAAGATGAGCTTTCGAATAAAGATAAGCAAGTAGCATTAGTGGAAAAAATGTTAGGCGATATAGAATTGAACTAATCATATAGATTGCTAATAAAATGAAACTACAAACAAGAGCAGCCATACGATATGCAAAAGCAGTGTTAAGTCTAGCAATAGATCAAAACAAAGCAGATGAAGTAAATTACAATATGCAATTGATCGCTAGTACTATCGATGATTCGAAAGAATTACAAGTTGTTCTTAGTAGTCCAGTTGTAAAATTAGAAACAAAAGAGAAAACTCTATTAGCAATTTTTGGCACATCGATTAACAATATATCTAAGGGTTTAATTCATCAATTAATAGAAAATAAAAGATTGTCAATGTTGGCCGAAGTTGCGGCGCAGTATACAATCATATACGATTTCCATAAAGGAACACAGGCAGCCATTGTTACTTCTGCTGTACCCTTAACGGATGACTTAAAGGAGAAAATTCTATTAAAAGTTAAAAATATTGTAGGAAAGAAAGTGACAATCGAGAATATTATTGACCCATCAATTATCGGTGGTTTTATATTACGTGTTGGCGACAAACAATTTGATGCTAGCATTTCTGGAGAAATGAATGATTTACGTAGACAGTTTGATGATAACTTATACGTACCTAAATTATAACAACAAGTAAAAACTAATTAAAAGCTGTAGATAATCTAACAGACTTAATTAAAAATTAAATAAATGGCAACAATAAAACCAGCTGAAGTATCAGCGATTTTAAAGGAACAACTTTTAGGATTTGACGGAAAAGCGTCTTTAAACGAAGTTGGAACAGTATTACAAGTAGGTGATGGTATTGCACGTGTTTACGGTTTAGCAAACGTAGGTTACGGTGAGCTTGTACAATTCGAAGATGGCTTAGAAGGTATCGTATTGAACCTTGAAGAAGACAATGTTGGGGTAGTGTTATTAGGATACTCTTCTGCTATTAAAGAAGGATCTACAGTGAAACGTACTGAGCGTATTGCTTCATTAAGAATTGGAGAAGGTATTGTTGGCCGTGTAGTAAATACATTGGGAGAACCTATTGATGGTAAAGGCCCTATCCAAGGAGAAACTTATGAAATGCCATTAGAGCGAAAAGCTCCTGGTGTAATTTATCGTGAGCCAGTTACTGAACCATTACAAACGGGTATTAAATCTATCGATGCCATGATTCCTGTAGGTAGAGGTCAACGTGAGCTTATCATTGGTGACCGTCAAACCGGAAAATCAACGGTAGCTATTGATACCATTTTGAATCAAAAAGAATTTTATGATGCTGGCGAGCCCGTATATTGTATCTATGTTGCCATAGGTCAAAAAGGATCTACAGTAGCCGGTATTGCAAACATGTTAGAAGAAAAAGGTGCCTTAGCGTATACAACTATTGTTGCGGCGAATGCCTCTGATCCTGCTGCCATGCAAGTATATGCACCGTTTGCTGGAGCAGCAATTGGTGAGTACTTCAGAGATACTGGTAGACCTGCCTTGATTATTTATGATGATTTATCAAAACAAGCAGTTGCCTACCGTGAGGTATCTTTATTATTAAGAAGACCTCCAGGACGTGAGGCCTATCCTGGTGATGTATTCTATTTACACTCAAGATTATTAGAGCGTTCTGCTAAAGTGATCAACAATGATAAAATTGCTGCACAAATGAATGATGTACCTGATTCTTTAAAAGGTATGATCAAAGGTGGTGGTTCATTAACAGCATTGCCAATTATTGAAACACAAGCGGGTGACGTTTCTGCATATATTCCAACAAACGTAATTTCGATTACTGACGGACAAATATTCTTAGAATCTGATTTATTTAACTCTGGGGTACGTCCAGCAATTAACGTGGGTATTTCGGTATCCCGTGTAGGTGGTAACGCGCAGATTAAATCAATGAAAAAAGTATCTGGTACATTAAAATTAGATCAAGCACAATACCGTGAATTAGAAGCGTTTGCAAAGTTTGGTTCTGATTTAGATGCTGCTACAATGAATGTAATTGAGAAAGGTAAGCGTAATGTTGAGATTTTAAAACAAGCTCAAAATGATCCGTTTACTGTTGAAGATCAAGTAGCGATTATTTATGCTGGTTCTAAAAACTTATTGAAAGATGTACCGGTAGAAAAAGTAAAAGAGTTTGAAAAAGATTTCTTGGCTTATTTAAACGCGAAGCATAGAGATACGTTAGATACCTTAAAAAGCGGTAAATTAACTGATGAAGCTATAGCGGCTGTTGAAAGTGCTGCAAAAGAAATTTCAGCGAAATACGCATAATATAATTTATAGTACTAGTACTAAAAGAATATGGCAAACTTAAAAGAAATACGTAACAGAATTACATCGATTGGATCGACGATGCAGATTACCAGCGCCATGAAAATGGTATCTGCTGCTAAGTTGAAAAAAGCACAAGATGCAATTACTGCTATGCGTCCATACTCAAATAAGTTAACTGAGTTATTACAGAATTTGAGCGCAACATTAGATGGAGAATCTGGTGGCGTATATGCTACTCAAAAAGAGATAAACAAGGTCTTAGTTGTGGTGGTAACTTCGAATAGAGGTCTTTGTGGTGGATTTAATTCATCGGTTACTAAAAAGACAATCGAAACGATCGAAAGTCGTTATAACGGAAAAGACGTTGATATTTATGCTATTGGTAAAAAAGGAAATGATCTTTTATCTAAAACATATACTGTTGTTGAAAACAAGAGTACCATCTTTGATGATCTAACTTTTAACAATGTTGCCAATATTGCACAAGAGTTAATGGATTTATTTGCCGAGGGTACTTATGATGAAATTACCGTTGTCTATAATAAGTTTAAAAATGCGGCGACTCAAATTACGGAAGTAGAGCAATTCTTACCAATTGTAGCAGCTGAAAAAGATGCAAATGTAAGTTTAGATTACATCTTTGAACCTGAGAAAGTAAAAATTGTACAAGGATTGATTCCTAAATCGTTGAAGACTCAATTGTATAAGTCATTAAGAGATTCTTTCGCTTCTGAACACGGCGCACGTATGACTGCTATGCATAAGGCAACAGATAACGCCACTGAGTTACGTGATGATTTATTATTACAATATAATAAAGCTCGTCAAGCGGCTATTACCAATGAAATTTTGGAAATTGTTGGTGGAGCTGAAGCCTTGAATGCATAATTAGACGAGCAAAGCGAGTCAAATTAATTCAAAAAGAAGCCTTGAATGCATAATTAGACGAGCAAAGCGAGTCAAATTAATTCAAAAAGAAGCCTTGAATGCATAATTACGCAAACTATATTATTCCTGTGTGAACAGGATTGTAGAAAATAAAGATTAAAATACCCAAAGTTTCCTAACTTTGGGTATTTTGTTTTCCACTATTATATGAAAGTACTTTTATTAGATACCAACCACCCCTTACTACAAAAAGGCTTAGAAAATTTGGGATATCAATGCGATGATGATTATACCTCCTCTAAGCAAGATATTGAGAGTAAAATTGACCAATATGATGGTCTAATTATCAGAAGTCGTTTCTCTATCGATAAAATATTTCTGGACAAAGCAGTACATCTAAAGTTTATTGGCCGTGTTGGAGCTGGTTTAGAAAACATAGATACCGAATACGCCAGAGCAAAAGGTATTCATTTAATCGCAGCTCCAGAGGGAAATCGAAATGCTGTTGGTGAACACGCCCTAGGGATGCTTCTTTCATTATTTAACAAACTACATAAAGCAGACAGGCAAGTCCGTCAAGGAAAATGGTTAAGAGAAGATAATAGAGGTTTAGAACTCGACGGCAAAACTGTTGGCTTAATTGGTTACGGTAACATGGGCAAAGCCTTTGCAAAAAAATTAAGAGGGTTTGACGTTGAAGTACTCTGTTATGATATTAAAGACAATGTAGGTGATGAAAACTGCGAGCAAGTTACTCTTGAAGAACTCCAACAGAAAGCTGATGTTCTCAGTTTGCATACTCCACAAACTAAGTTAACAACTAATATGGTGAATACTAATTTTATACATAGTTTTTCCAAACCATTTTGGCTTATCAATACAGCAAGAGGGAAAAGCGTTGTTACTGAAGATTTAGTTAATGCCATTAAAAGTGGAAAAATAATAGGTGCTGGACTGGATGTTCTCGAATATGAAAAATCATCCTTTGAGAATTTATTTACCGATAATAATGTACCAGATGCCTTTCAATATTTAATTGAATCTGACAAGGTACTTTTATCACCTCATGTTGCCGGTTGGACGATTGAAAGCAAGGAAAAGTTAGCACAAACCATTGTAGATAAAGTAAAAGCAAAATTTTGTTAACTTGCTACAATGAAAAGAACAATTCTTGTTTTTGGACTTTTAATTGTAGCCCTACTCATACTCTTCGAAATTAGCAAACGCACCTATCTTTCGGGTGATACTTCAATCGAACTAATTATCGCGGTCATTGCAATTGTCTTCTTTTTTATAGGCATTTATATCAATAAACGAAGCTTACATAAAGATTCTGATCAACCTCATAAAGTGAATCATAACAAGATCAAAGAACTAAATATTAGCAATCGTGAATATGAAGTATTATGCGAAATTGCGAAGGGGTTGTCCAATCAAGAAATAGCTACTAAATTATTTGTTTCTGAAAGTACTATTAAAACACATGTTTCTAATCTCCTGGTAAAACTTAATGCGAAAAGGAGAACTCAAGCCATACAAATATCAAAGGAACTAAAATTACTCCCATTTTGATCGTTTTAAGACTAAAGTAGTAGAATTTTGGTACTTTAGTATGAGTAAAATTATCGTCGCCAGCGCTACATTTGTGGCAACTTAAATTAATTAAAGATGAAAAACACAGTTTTACGTTATGGAATTTGGAGTGCTCTAAGCATTTTTGGTTTGTTCTTGATTAGTGGATTGGCACTCAAAAATCTTGATTTCAGTACCCAAGAAATTTATGGGTATGTTAGTATTATTATTTCGCTTTCCTTTGTTTTTTTTGGTATTAAACATTTTAGAGATCGCGAAAATAACGGTCTCATTTCTTTTGGGAAAGGACTGGCTATTGGATTACTAATTTCGTTGTTTGCCTCTGTAACATTTGGCCTCTATAATGTTATTTATGTCGAATACATCGATCCCGAATTCATGACTAAGTATTATGACTATTCTGTTGAGCAAGTAAGCAAAACCTTATCAGGAGATGAATTACAAGCCAAATTAAAGAAAATGGAAGAGGAAAAAGATCTATTTGCACAACCGTTCATGAATTTTTCACTCATGTTTTTAACCGTATTTATGATTGGATTAATAATTTCATTAATTTCATCACTCGTTTTATCTAAAAAACCTTCTTAACCTACTTTATTATGCAATACGAAGCGACCAGTGTTGATGATTATATCGACCAAATACCAGCAGATAGAAAAGATGCTATTAAAAAGCTCAGAAAGACAATTTCAGAAAACCTTCCTAAAGGTTTTGAAGAAGGGATTAATTATAAAATGATTGGATATTATGTTCCTCATTCTAAATATCCCGATGGCTATCATTGTGATCCTAAACTACCACTACCTTTCATGAATGTGGCGTCTCAAAAGAATTCAATAAACCTCTACCACAGCGGTATCTATGCTGATAACAAACTATTAGAATGGTTTGTAAGTGAATATCCAAAACATTGTAAACGCAAATTGGATATGGGAAAAAGTTGTATTCGATTTAAAAAAATCGATGAAATTCCCTACGAACTTATTGGAGAACTTGTAACCAAAATGACGGCTGATCAATGGATTGCAACCTATGAAAAAGTATTAAAAAAATAATAGATATGAAAAAAAGAGTTACAGGAATCGGCGGATTATTCTTCAAAACAGAAGACCCAAAAGCCACTAAAGATTGGTACAAAAATCATCTTGGTTTTAACACCGACGACTGGGGATGCACCTTTTGGTGGAAAGATAAAGAAGGTAATGATTGTTCAACACAATGGAGCCCGTTTAAGAAAGATTCAGACCACTTTAAGCCATCTCCAAAAGATTTTATGTTCAATTATCGCGTTGAAAACCTAGTTGAACTATTAGATGAGTTGAAAAAAGAAGGTGTGACTATTGTTGGTGACATACAGGAATTTGATTATGGTAAGTTTGGTTGGATTGTAGACCTTGACGGAAACAAAATAGAATTGTGGGAGCCTAAGGATGCCGCTTTTCTATAAAATAAATACACTAGAACATACCTATTGAATTATACCGAAATACTCGCGTCTTTTAATTTATCAATATTACACTGGGTGGTCATTTCTTTTGCTACCTTTTTACTAGGTATTTCCAAATCGGGCATCAAAGGTATCGGTATCATCATTGTTGTTGCACTGGCCTTCGTATTTGGTGAAAAAGCATCGACGGGTATCTTATTGCCCTTATTAATAGGTGCCGATATATGTGCGGTCATCTATTATAATAGACATGCTAATTGGACCTATATCTTCAAATTATTACCTTGGATGATTGTTGGGGTGCTGATTGGGGTTTGGATAGGTCACGATATTTCTGAAGGATTGTTTAAGAAATTGATGGCAATCATCATTATTGTATCGGTAATTATTATGGTGTACTCCGAACAACGAAAATCAGACACCATCCCTAAAAGTAAGTTATTTTCGAGCGTTGCAGGATTTTTAGCAGGATTTACCACCATGATCGGGAATTTAGCCGGGCCGATTTCAAATATCTATTTTCTTGCAGTGCGCTTACCTAAAAATGAATTCATAGGCACAGCCGCTTGGTTATTCTTTATCATCAATATTTTCAAATTACCCTTTCATTTCTTTGTTTGGAAAACCATTACCGTAGAAACACTTGCGCTCAATGCTGTGCTAGTACCCATATTACTTGTTAGTTTTTTTATTGGTGTTGCCATTGTAAAACTAATCTCTAATGTAAATTATAGACGCTTTATTCTTGTGGTAACCGCTTTGGGCGGACTCATTATGTTATTTAGGTGACATCGCGCTATGTGGTGCTCTAGCAGTCATTTTCAAGGTATCCAGATTTAACATCAACCGAACCATCTTATACACTTCTGGAAGTTTCTCGTTAAACTCTTCTGGTGTTTCAAAAAAGTGTTCAACCAATACCGCCAAGAATTCATATTCATTTCTAAATCCATAGGCTCTTAAATATCCCGATGCAACAATCTTGCGCTGTAGCTTTCTATCCTTCAGAATATGGAGCAACTGCTTAAACCGCTTCATAAAATTAATGGCCGTTACACTTTTTCTTCTTTTAAATGTAAAGTGCAACGCATGTGTCAACTCGTGAATTCCTAAGTTCAAATTGTCATTTTCTACTTTAATACCTTCCATAAAGTCATCCCATGAAAAAACGATCGTTCTATATTTAGGATTTGTCTCTCCTTTATGTCGTTGTTTGGTAACCTGCGAAAAATAATTCTTAGGATAGATAATAATGGTATCAAATTCAGATAATAAGTAACGACTCATACCAAAGGTTAGCATAATCGCTGTAGAAGAAATGAGTATTCTCATCTTTTCAGTCACTTTTACACCGTCTCTTCCTACAAATTCATGGTTATCAATGAACTTTTTAACACGATGCTCAAAACGTCTTTTATCACCTTCTGAAAGCAACTTATAAAAAGTAAAATGTCGCGTTATTAAGCCACGGTGAAGCGCACTGAGTTCCAACGGATACAATGTGCTTTCGGTAATATATTTACCTTTTACCCACAATTTAAACAGTTCATACATGGCGTGTAAGTGACCTTAGATGCTAAAGATACTCATTATATAACGTGTATTATCATATAAATTGCTATTTACCAGTAATTTAATTCTTTAAAGAAGATAACCTCTTGTATACGAAGTCATAAGTATTGTTGGATTCAAAAGATTTATGGATTGATTATAGTAGCCTTCTGCACCCTTTGCGCTACGCTCAATATAGAGTCATCAAAGCTTCGCCCTCAAGGATTGCCTGCGGCATCCCTTATTCTGCGCTCAATATAGAGTCATCAAAGCTTCGCCCTCAAGGATTGCCTGCGACATCCTTTGAGCTACGCTTTGAAAATAAAAAAACCAAGACTTGAAATTCAAGCGAGCTTGATTTCTTCTTGGTTTTTTTATTTATTCGTGACCCCGGCAGGATTCAAACCTGCAACCGCTGGAGCCGAAATCCAGTATTCTATTCAGTTGAACTACGGGGCCAATATTATATCCTTACATTAAATTTTTCTTCACTAATGTAGAAATGGTTTTACCGTCGGCCTGACCAGCCAATTCTTTGGAAACAATACCCATTACTTTACCCATATCTTTCATACCACTGGCGCCTATCGACTCAATAGTCGTAACCACCACTTTTTCTATTTCTTCTTCTGATAAAGCCTCTGGTAAAAATTGCTCAATGACTTCAGCCTCACTCAACTCGGGTTCTGCCAAATCTTTCCTATCCTGCTCTTCAAAAATGGCAGCACTATCCTTACGTTGCTTTACCAATTTTTGCAATATTTTTAATTCTTGCTCCTCCGTTAAATCACTCTTAGCACCACTTTCAGTTTGCGCCAATAGTATAGCTGATTTCACTGCTCTCAGCGCCGTTAAAGCAACCTGATCTTTCGCCTTCATAGCTGTTTTCATAGCTATCATTATTTCATCTTGTAAACCCATGTTTATTTTTTTAACGAACACAAAGATACTAAAAAGAACCATGTGAGAAATTCATTTTATACGATATCTAAAACAACTAAAAACCCAAACCTGCTAGTAGCAAATTTGGGTTTAAACAAACAAAAACTAAATAGGGTTAATCTACATTGTCATGTAAAAATGAATTGTTAGAACGCAACTGTATATCGTTGTTATCGTCTGTATCTAAAGTTGTTCTAGACTGATTTGTAGATGACACTTCAGACGAGGGCTCTACTTCCTCTAAATCTACACCCATACGTTTATATGCAGGTTGGTTCTCAATCTCTTCAATATTTTTATTCATTCTATTGACAAACTTATAATTGAATTCTTTCATTTTTTGTCTTCTATCATCTGCTTTCTTCTCTAATTCAGCAATGGTAAGATTCAACGGCGAAATGTCTTCATCAGATTCGGCTTTAACCGGCTGTTTATCTTCTTGTTCTACACGTAAACCAAACTGTAACTCCTCGTCTTCTAACTCCTTTTTAGGAGCCTCATTTACAATCTCAGATTCCTTCGTCATAAAATCTTCCAAACCATATACAATCTTTCCATCATCTGTATGTTCTGCCTTGATTTGAACCGGATCTACCACCTTAATTTCGTCAATCTTCGAAATCAACTCATGTGTTGTGATCTCTGTTGTATCTTCTTCCTTTCTAGGCGTCAATGGTAAATCAAACGTCAATGTGATTTGATTTTCTTCATCTTCTTGTTCTTCTTCTATCGCCTCATTCGTGGCCACAGGGGTAATAATAAAATCGTTTATGTCTTCGGGCAACACTTCATCATACACGACCTCAATATTCTTAACGAACTCTGTAGTTGCTGTTAAATTAGAAGGCACTTCTTCTTCAATATCCTCTAAGGTGTGTTTGATCACATTACTGACAGGTTTTACTTCTTTTACAGGACGATCAATAGCTTTTGCCGGTTCATCGACCAACGTATGTACTACCTTTTTAGATTGGGTAGCACTAATCTCTAATTGTTGTTCCATATTGAATCCTGTTGCGATCACCGTTACAGCGATAGCTTCTCCTAAGGTATCATCTTCACCAACTCCCATAATGATATCCACATTGCTCTTGGCCTCGCTTTGAATATAGTCGTTGATCTCACCAATTTCATCGATGGTAATTTCAGTCGTACCCGAAACGATTAATAACAATACATTTTTAGCGCCTGTAATTCTATTGTCATTTAACAATGGTGAATCTAAAGCTTCGGTAATAGCCTCTTGTGCTCTATTCGTTCCTGAGGCCGTTGCCGATCCCATAATAGCTGTACCACTATTAGACAACACCGTTTTCGCATCTTTTAAATCAATGTTTTGTGTATAATGATGCGTTATAACCTCTGCAATACCAGATGCTGCAGTCGATAATACTTCGTCAGCTTTTGAAAAGCCAGCTTTGAATCCTAAATTACCATATACTTCTCTTAGCTTATTATTATTGATTACCACTAGAGAATCTATATGCTCACGTAATTTTTCAATACCTCTTTGTGCCTGATCATTACGCATTTTACCTTCGAAAGAAAATGGTATGGTGACAATCCCAACAGTCAATAAATCCATTTCCTTTGCAATTTTGGCAATTACTGGCGCAGCTCCAGTGCCTGTACCACCGCCCATACCAACAGTAATAAATACCATTTTAGATCGTGGTGACAACATGGTTTTTATCTCCTCCATACTCTCCATTGCCGCTTGTTCACCAACATCAGGATTCGCTCCAGCTCCTAATCCTTCCGTTAAGGAAACTCCTAACTGAATCTTAGTGGCAACTGGACTATTTTGTAACGCCTGTGCATCAGTGTTACACACCACAAAATCAACACCAGTGATTCCGCGTTGATACATGTGGTTTACGGCATTACTACCGCCGCCACCAACACCGATGACTTTAATTACGTTTGACTGATGTTTTGGTAAGTCGAATGAAAGGTTTTCAAACTCTGTACTCATAATTTTTTCTTTTTTTGGGATTCTCTACTCTGCGTTATCTAAAAATTCTCTAAACTTATCAGCCCATTTTTCAAAAATTGACTTTCTATCAATCATCGTTTTCGGGGTTGATTTTTTTTCTTTTTTATATTCATTGGACGCTGTGACATCAACATCTTCAGTTTCCATTGATTCTTTCGTTCTTTGGCTCAGACCTTTCATTAATAGACCAACAGCGGTTGCAAAAGATGGACTTGACATCTCAACATCCGAACTACCCGATAAATGTTCATTAGGATACCCTATTCGCGTGTCCATGCCTGTAATGTATTCTACCAATTGCTTGATATGTTTCAACTCAGCACCTCCTCCTGTCAATACAATACCAGCGATTAATTTTTTCTTCGTTTCTTCGTGTCCGTAGTTTTTAATCTCTAGATATACCTGCTCAATGATCTCTACAACTCGTGCGTGAATTATTTTCGATAAATTTTTAAGGGTAATTTCCTTTGGTTCTCTACCTCGTAAACCAGGAATAGAAACGATTTCATTTTCTTTATTTTCTCCTGGCCATGCCGAACCAAATCGTGTTTTTAATAATTCAGCCTGTTTTTCAATAATAGAACAGCCTTCTTTAATATCTTCTGTAATAACATTACCTCCGAAAGGAATAACGGCGGTGTGACGGATAATACCATCTTTGAAAATGGCGAGATCTGTTGTACCACCACCTATATCAATCAAAGCAACACCTGCCTCCTTCTCTTCTTGACTCAAAACAGCGTCGGCTGAGGCCAATGGTTCTAAGGTAATATTAGAAAGTTCTAAGCCAGCACTTTTGATACATCTACCAATATTTCGAATAGACGAAACCTGTCCAACTACTACATGAAAATTTGCTTCAAGCCTTCCTCCGTACATTCCTTTGGGTGCTTTGATTTCAGCTTGACCATCTACTTTATAATCCTGCGGAAGCACATGAATAATCTCCTCACCTGGCAACATCACCAATTTATGTACTTGATTGATTAACTTTTCTATATCAGCATCATCAATTACCTTTTCGGAATTAGGTCTCGTAATATAATCACTGTGATGAAGACTACGAATATGCTGACCAGCGATACCTACTACAACATCTTGAATCTTATGGTTCGAAACACTCTCTGCTTCTTCTACAGCTTGCTGAATAGATTGAATTGTTTGTGTGATATTATTGACCACACCTCTGTGAACACCCATACTCTTGGCTTTTCCGATACCCAGTACTTCTATCTTACCATATTCATTGGCTTTACCAATCATGGCGATAATTTTTGTCGTACCAATATCTAAACCAACTGCTATTTTTTCGTGTTCCATTATCTTATTTTTTAGTACACACAACTTGTTTATTGTAAACCAAGTTTATGGTTTGGTATTTCTCTAGTGTTTTATCTTTTAATGCTTTTTGATAAAAAGCTTTTAGTTTTTTAAACTTAACGTCAATATTATTAAGCTTTCCAAATTCAATTTTTTGATTTCCTACTCGAGTGCTTAGCGAAAATTCGTCCTTTTTATTTATTTGGATTCCGATGATTTGCTTTCGCAAAAAGGAATCTTTAAAAATAAGATGAGCCATTTTATAACCTTGTTCAGCATTACTACTTCTTAAACCACTCAACAAAGGCACTCTCGCCGAGTAACTTGAAGATAAGGGCATTTTATCTCCATTACTATCCAAATAGTAAGCAACTCCTTCATCATTAACTCTCGCGATTGGTGTTCTTTGTTTAATCGTGGCTCCAATCGTACCTTCTATCGTTAGAAATACATCAGCATCTTCTATCATATCATTAGATATCAAGGTCTGCTCCAACCTCCTCAAAATTATGTTTTCTTTTCGCTGACTTTTAAGTTCTCCATAATTTTGTATTAACAATTTATTAACCGTTTTGTAATCGATAAAAAGGTTATCTCCATTGGTAAATTTCAAGTCAATTTTGTCAATTGCTTTCAGCTTATTTCGATGAGTAGCAAAGCCAAAAAGAAAGAGCACAACTCCCACAAATAACAATCCTTTTATGAATGTATAGTACTTTTTCATATCGTCTTTTCTAAGAGTTTTTTTGTTAATGGATCTACTAATTCACCGATATCTCCAGCACCGATCATGACGATAATTGTGGCTTGTGACTTTGGCACCTCTGTCATCAAATCAGCTTTATTCAGTAATTTTTTATTTGTCAAATTTACTTTGCTCAATAACCAGCCAGAAGTAACCCCTTCAATAGGTGCTTCTCTGGCTGGATATATATCTAGCAACATTAATTCATCGAACTTAGCCAGGCTCCTGGCAAAGTCATCAATAAAATCTTGAGTTCTACTGAATAAATGAGGTTGAAAAATTGCCATTACTTTTTTCGTAGGGTACAATTCTCGAACCGCTTCGGCAACTGCATTTATTTCGGTAGGGTGATGTGCATAATCATCGATTAAAACCAACTCTTCAGTCTTAATTTTAAAATTAAAACGTCTTTTAATTCCTTTAAATGATTTTAAAGCTTTGGCAATAGCAGGGAGCGTAACTCCATATTGATTCGCCATTGCCAAAGCAACTACAGTATTTAGCACATTATGTCTTCCAGAAAGGTTTAATTCTATGTTTTTTACTATTTCTGAAGGTGTCTTTACATCAAAGAAGTACGTACCATCTTTGATAGCTATGTTTTGGGCATTATAATCAGCTCCTTCTTCAATACCATACGTGATTCCTGAGAGGGGTAATCCTTTTTTTACAAAAAGGGTATCACTTACTTTAGTTGCAAATTCCTGAAAGGATTGTTCTAGAGCATCGGAAGCACCATAAATATCTAAATGATCGGCATCCATTGAAGTAATACAAGCCATGTTTGGAGATAATTGTAAAAATGATCGATCAAATTCATCGGCTTCTACAACACTAATATCATCTCCTCCTAGAATCAGATTTGAGTTGTAATTCTCTGAAATTCCTCCTAAAAATGAGGTTGCATTTACGCCAGTTTCTTTTAAAATATGGCCTAAAATGGTCGAAGTTGTGGTTTTACCGTGGGTTCCGGCGACAGCAAAGCAATATGTATTCTTCGTAATTTCTCCTAAAATCTCAGCCCTTTTATATATCTTGAATTGCTTGTTTTTGAAATGCATTAATTGTGAATGATCACTTGGCACCGCTGGTGTATAGACAATGATTGAATTTTCTTTATCTAGAAACTCATTTGGTATTACATCAATAGCATCGTCAAAGAAAATCGCAATTCCTAATTCAGACAATCCAGTTGTTACTGGTGACATGACCTTGTCATATCCAGCTACGTTGTAGTTGTTTGAATGAAAGTAACGTGCTAAAGCGCTCATACCGATACCTCCGATTCCGACAAAGTAGATGTTATGTATGGTATTTAAATTCACTGTATTAATTTCTCGATTTCGTTTACGATATCTTTAGTCGCATTTGGCAAAGCCAACTGCTTCATATTTTTACTTAATGCCACTTGTTTTTCGTCACTTTTTATGAGCTTCTCCAATTTTTCTTGAAATGTATCGAGCTCATTTTCCTTACATAAAATAGCAGCATCTTTAGAAACAACCGCCATGGCATTTTTTGTTTGATGATCTTCCGCGACATTGGGAGACGGAATGAAAATAACAGGCTTACTCACGATGCATAATTCAGAAATTGAACTCGCTCCTGCTCTACTCACAATGATATCTGCAACTTTATACGCAAAATTCATATTATTTAAAAAAGCATGCACCTGCACATTCTTCCCATCATACTTTTTATACTCTTCAACATATAATTTACCCGTTTGCCAAATTAACTGCACTTCATTCTCTTCAAACCAATCTAGCTGACCTTCAATTAGTCTATTAATAGCTCTGGCCCCCAAACTACCACCTAGTACTAACACCGTTTTTTTATCAGTATCCAACTTAAAAAACTCTTTCGCCTCGGCGTCATTCCCAGTTGCATTTTGCAACAAATCTTGACGTACTGGATTTCCTGTTTTCACAATTTTTTCTTTTGGAAAAAATCGCTCTAATCCATCGTAAGCAACACATATAGTCGTTGCTTTTTTTGCTAATAATTTATTCGTAATACCCGGATAAGAATTTTGCTCTTGCACAACCGTGGGTATTTTTTTTCTATTTGCCATTTGCAATGTTGGTCCAGAAGCAAACCCTCCCGTTCCTATTACTACATCTGGATTGAATTTTTTTATAATCTTTCGTGCATTCCATAAACTGCTGAGCAATTTAAATGGGAATAACAGATTTTTCATGGTCAATTTTCGCTGAATTCCAGTAATCCATAGTCCTTTTATTTCATAACCTGCCTGTGGTACTTTTTCCATTTCCATCCGATCTTTAGCTCCAACAAATAGAAAATTAGCCTTCGGGTAGCGCTGTTTTATTTCATTTGCAATCGCGATTGCAGGATAGATATGTCCTCCTGTACCTCCACCACTCACCAATATGTTAACCGATTGCTTCATGTAAGATTTTTAAAGGGTTATCATCGTCTATTTTTTTATTGAGCTCTATTTCTCGATTGGCGCTAACACTTAAGACAATACCAATAGCAAAACAGGTCATCCAGATCGAAGTACCTCCGGCACTTATCAGCGGCAATGGCTGCCCCGTTACTGGAAAAAGTCCGACGGCTACTGCCATATTAATAAAGGCTTGAAAAATAATAGGAATACCCACTCCTAAGACTAAAAGAGTGCCAAAAATAGTCTCTGTTTTATTTGCTACAATGACCATCCTAAAGAGTAAACCGAGATATAAAATTAAAAGAGAGAACGCCCCAATCAACCCAAATTCTTCTGCAATAATGGCAAAAATAAAGTCAGAAGAAGACTGCGGCAGAAAGTTCTTCTGTACACTTTTACCAGGACCTTTACCCTGAATTTCTCCTGAAGCAATGGCGATTTTTGCTTTATCGGCTTGATAGTTTGCTTCTTCATTAGGTTGTGCAAAATTTTTGATTCTACCTTCCCATGTATTGATTCTACTTCCTAGAGAGGTATCAGGAAAAGCTTTTGCAACCAATACAAAAAGTGCCAGTCCTAAGATTCCGATTCCTATAATAGATACCAAATATTTTAATGGATATCCGCCAAGGAAAGTCAACATTAACACTGTGGCGAAAATTATAGCGGTCGTAGAAAAATTCGCAGGTAAAATAAAAATCAACACTAATCCTACGGGTAACCACAACTGAATAAGACTCTTCTTAAAAGTAATTACTTTTTCTTTATGCTTTGCCAGATATCGCGCTACATACATCATAATGATAACACCAGCCAACGTGGACGTTTGAAAACCAATACCTACAAACGGAATGCGTATCCATCGACTTGCGTTCACTCCACTTATTGTTTTACCTTGCATCAAGGTATAGATCAGTAGCACAACAACTACCGGAATTAATAACACTGATAAACCACTAAAATATCTATACGGAATTTTATGCGTAGCATAAATAATTACAAACCCCAAAATTAAGAGCATAGCATGCTTTAATAAGTGACCAGACGTCGTACCATTTTCAACAACATAGACTAAATTGGTACTAGCACTGTACACCGGCAAAAAGGAAAATATTGCTAGTAAAGCAACAATAGCCCAAATGGTGCGATCACCTTTTATATTTTTGAGGATTTTTGTCATTTACAATAGTCTAACTGCTTCTTTAAATTGTCTTCCTCTGTCTTCATAATTTTCGAAAAGATCAAAACTTGCGCAGGCGGGCGAAAGTAAAACCGCATCACCTTTATTGGCGAGCTTATAGGCAACTTTTACAGCTTCTTCTGCTCCTTGCGTCTCGATAATAAAATCTACAACGTTTCCAAAAGCATCTTTGATTTTACTATTATCAACACCTAAACAGATAATAGCTTTCACCTTTTCATGAACTAAGGGTAACAAATCACTATAGTCATTTCCTTTATCGACTCCACCAACAATCCAGATGGTATCAGACTTCATACTATCTAAAGCATAAAATGTAGCGTTTACATTTGTTGCTTTTGAATCATTAATATATTGAACTCCATTTATTTTTAAAACTGATTCTAATCGGTGTTCAACACTTTCAAAGTCTTCAAGACTCTCTCTCAAGGTCTCATTCCTAACCTTTAATAATTGTGAAACCATAGACGATGCCATGGCATTCTTTGTGTTGTGTGATCCTTGTAATGCTAGCGTTTTAATACTCATTGTGAACTTGTTTGTATTGGTTTGTATTATTATGTAGTTGTTATCTTTATAAGCGCCTTTATCCATTTTGTTTTTTAGAGAAAAAGGCAACAGTGTTGCTTTCGTTTTATTGTTTTCTAACCAGGTTGTTATCACTTTATCATCTCCGTCATAAATCAAATAATCATCTTCGGTTTGATTCATTGTTATCCTAAATTTTGATTCGATATAATTCTCAAACTTATAATCATAGCGATCTAAATGATCAGGAGATATATTGGTAATAATTGCAATGTGTGGCGCAAAATCTTTAATACCATCGAGTTGAAAACTACTCAGCTCGAGCACATAATTTTTATGATTCTCTTGAGCCACTTGCAAGGCAAAACTGTCTCCAACATTTCCTGCAACTCCAACATCTAACTGTGCATTTTTTAGCACATGATGCGTCAAGAGAGTTGTTGTAGTCTTACCGTTGCTTCCTGTAATTCCTATAATGGTTGCATCGGTAAATTTGCTGGCAAATTCGATCTCAGAAATAACGGAAACACCACTTTTTATCAAATCTTGAATCAACTGCACCTTGTCGGGAATTCCCGGGCTTTTCATCACCACATCTGCATCGATTATTTTAGCCATCGTATGTTTCCCTTCTTCGAAAACAATATCATTATGTAAAAGAACTTCCTTGTATTTTTTGGCTATCATTCCCTTATCGGAAACAAACACTTCATATCCTTTCTGCTTTGCCAATATTGCTGTTCCTACGCCACTTTCTCCCGCTCCTAATACAGCTATTTTCATTTTCTATCTCACTTTTAATGTTATGATTGATAATACCGCTAACATGATTCCGATAATCCAAAATCTAGCAACGATCTTACTCTCGTGGTATCCCTTCTTTTGAAAATGATGATGTAATGGTGACATTAAAAAAATACGTCTACCTTCTCCATACTTTTTTCGGGTGTATTTGAAATAACTCACTTGTAACATCACTGATAAGGTCTCAGCGAAGAAAATTCCTGCAAGAATTGGCAACAAAAACTCCTTTCTTACCGAGATCGCAAGCACTGCTATGATACCTCCAATAGTTAAGCTACCCGTATCACCCATAAACACTTGAGCAGGATAGGTATTGTACCATAAAAACCCTACCAAACCACCTACAAAAGCACTAATGAAAATGGTCATTTCGCCGGAGTACGGTATATACATTACGTTCAAATAATTGGCAAAAATGATATTACCAGAAATCCATGCGAAGACACCTAAGGCCATCACAATTATTGCCGATGAACCTGCCGCCAATCCATCTATACCGTCTGTCAAATTGGCTCCGTTTGAAACTCCCGTAATGATGAACACCACGATAAAAACAAAAATTATCCAACTGTACTGTTTGAAGTCTTCACCTAACCATGTTACAAATACTGAATAATCGAACTCATTGTTTTTTACAAAAGGAATGGTGGTCTTCAACGATTTTTCTTCTTCTCCAAAAAGCTCAGACACATTGTTGGTAGGCAATCCTACCTGCTCAACTTGTGCCGTTTCAACTTTCTCTTTTATCACCACTTGCGGCGAAAAATAAAGCATGCAACCCACGAAAATTCCTAGACTTACCTGACCCAAAATTTTAAACCTTCCCTTGAGACCATCTTTATCTTTTTTAAAGACTTTAATATAATCGTCTAAAAAACCTATCAGTCCCATCCATAAGGTGGTCACTAGTAAAATAATGATGTAAATATTATCGAGCTTGGCCATCAACAACACGGGTATGACCGTAGCCAAAATGATGATAATACCACCCATGGTGGGCGTACCTGCCTTTTCTTTTTGCCCTTCAAGCCCTAAATCTCTAACAGACTCACCTATTTGCAAGCTTCGTAATTTATCGATGATCCTTCTCCCAAAAATGGTAGAGAACAATAGTGAAAACACAAAGGCCAACGCAGATCGAAATGAGATGTATTGAAACAGCCCGGCTCCTGTCAGTTCATAGTGTTTTTCTAAAAATTCAAACAAATAATATAACATAGTTCAGTGTGGTTACTTTTCTAATTCTTTTAAAATGGTGGTTACTATTTTATAATCATCAAAGTCGGTTTTAACTCCATTCACCTCTTGATATGTTTCATGTCCCTTACCAGCGATCAGCACGATATCTCCCGTATCAGCTAATTGACTTGCTGTTTTTATTGCTTGTTTTCTATCAACAATTGATAGTGTTTTCTTAAAATTTTGTGGTTCAACTCCCGCCTCCATATCCGCAATAATAGTTGCCGGATCTTCGGTTCTTGGATTGTCTGAAGTGAAAATTGCTTGATCGGATAGTTCCGAAGCAATATGCGCCATTTTTGGTCGCTTCGTTTTGTCGCGATCACCTCCACAACCCACAACGGTAATTACTTTTTCATTAAAAGTTCTAATTGTATTGATGGTTTCGAGCACATTTTTTAATGCATCTGGTGTATGTGCGTAATCAACTATAGCCGTAATACCCTTCTCGGAAACCATGTATTCAAAGCGCCCACTTACACTTTCTAACTCACTTAATAATCGTAAACTCTCTAAAGTATCTATACCCAACAAATCAGCAGTCGCATAAATTGCCAGCAAATTGTAGGCATTAAAATTGCCAATTAAACGTGTCCAAACTTCATTGTTATTAATGTTCAATAAGAGTCCGTTCAATTGATTCTCTAATATCTTCGCCTTGTAATCAGCGACTGTTTTTAGCGCATAGGTAACTTTCTTCGCTTTTGTATTTTGAAGCATTACACCTCCGTTCTTATCGTCGATATTTACCAAAGCAAATGCTGTTTTCGGCAGCTTATCAAAGAACGATTTTTTCACATCTCTATACTCGGCAAATGAAGCATGATAATCGAGATGGTCATGAGAGAGGTTTGTGAAAATACCTCCATCAAAATCGAGACCTTCAGATCGCATTTGATCAATACCATGCGAGCTCACTTCCATAAAGCAAAAAACCACACCCTCTACCACCATATCGCTCAAAAATTTATTAATCGTTATGGAATCAGGTGTTGTATGCGTAGCAGCGAACTCTTTGTCATCTACCAGTACTTTTACCGTAGAAAGCAAGCCAACTTTGAATCCTGCTTTTTTAAACAAACTATATAAGAGACTGGCTATGGTGGTCTTTCCATTGGTACCCGTCACACCAATAAGCTTCAGCTTACTAGATGGATTACCATAAAAATTAGAAGCAATGATGGCCAATGCCTCATTTGAATTCTGAACTTGTACATAAGTCACATTCAACTCTTTGACGTGTGGTATTTCCTGACAGATGATTACCCTTGCTCCATTTTTAATGACATCAGAGATATAGGCATGACCATCACTAACAGTTCCTTTAATGGCCACAAACAAACTATCTTGCTGTACTTTTCGAGAATCAAATTCAAGAGTGCTAATGTCAATATCTGTACTACCAAATACGGCTTCCACAGGAACTTTATACAATATGTCTTTTAAGTTTTTCACGAATCGCTTATGACATTTTAAGTTTGATAATTTTTCCTTTCTCTATTTTCTTACCCGACTTTATCGATTGCGTCTTTACCAATCCAGTACCATCTGATTCTACACGCAATCCTAAATACTCTAACAAAGCAATTGCATCCATGCCTGGCATATTTTTTACATTTGGCACTGTGACATGTTCTTTGTTTGAAAGGGTATTGTATTTCTCATAGCTAGCTTCAACATTCTCATAGGCCAAATCAGATTGATTCACCTCCTCAAGCAATGGGGTATCCGTATAAATCTTTTGAGCAATTTTTTTAAACACAGGAGCCGCCACGACGTTACCGTAATAGCCAATTCTTTTGTTGGGCTTATGAATAACTACAATACATGAATACTTAGGTTTTGTTGCAGGAAAGTACCCTACAAAAGAAGAGATATACTGTGTACCTCCTTTAATCCAATAATCGGTTTGACATGTACCTGTTTTACCTGCCATAGAGTAGTTCTTATCATAGATATTCTCGGCAGTACCTCTTTTCACAACGTTTTCCATCATTACTTTTAACTTATCGATGGTTGACTGTGAACATATTTTGTCATTGATAATTTCTTTATCAAACCTTTCAATTACCTTATCTTGTGTACGAACTTCTTTAATGAATCTTGGTTTCACCAATACTCCGTCATTTGCAATGGCATTATAAATTGCCAAGGTTTGCAACGGTGTCATTTGCACCCCGTAACCATGCGTCATCCATGCCAAGGAGGTGCCGTACCATTGTTTTTTATTTGTAGGATCTGGAATAATAGGATTACCCTCTCCTTTAATGGGTACATTTAGCTTTTCACCAACCCCCATTTTTTGCAACCCTTGTATAAACTTTTTGGGATTATTTCTGTAATTCTCTTCAATAACTTTTACAATCCCCACATTCGAAGAAACTTCAAAAACTCTTGCTGCGGATATTTTACCATACCCTCCCTTACGAGAATCACGCACGGTTCTATCATACACCTTAAAAGTTCCGTCTTCTGTATCAATGACATCCGCGGTATCTACTACTTTATCTTCTAAAGCAACAATCATACTCATGAGCTTAAATGTAGATCCTGGCTCATGAGATTCACCAACAGCATAATTCAATCGTTCATAATACTTACCTTCTTTATTTCTCCCTAAGTTTGATATCGCTTTTACCTCACCCGTTTCTGTTTCCATGACTACCACAGTACCGTGATCTGCACTGTATTTCTCTAGCTGCTCGAGCAAAGCATGATGCGCAATATCTTGTACGTTCAAATCGATGGTAGTGTAGATATCTTTTCCATCAATGGGCTCTACCTCATTATTATCATTCAACGGTTTCCATTGTCCTTTTGCTATTTTTTGCTTGAGCCTTTTACCGTTCTTACCCTTTAAAAATTCATGAAAATTGCCTTCAATTCCAACACGACCTCTATAATCATCATAACCTATATAGCGCTCAGCGATCTTACCAATTGGATGCTCTCTCACCGTACGTTGTTCATTAATTAAGCCTCCTCGATACGTCCCTAATTTGAAAATCGGAAATTTTCGCATTTTTTGATACTGCGTATAGCTTAAATTTTTTGCTATTGGCAGATATCTCATATTTTCTTTTCTCGCTTTACGTATTCTATTTTCGTAATAGGCCGGTGCTTGCACCCCCAGCATTCTAGAAAGCGATTCACTCAAGCCTTTCAACCCTTCTTCCAAATCTTCACTAGACACCGTTACAGGATCCATAAAAACATCGAACTTCGAGACGGAAGTCGCTAATAAACTGCCATCTACGGTGTATACATTACCTCTGTTTGCTGGAATTTCAAAGTCTCTAATAGTGCCCTCTTCGGCCTTCTGTCGATAAAAATTACCCTTAACAAACTGAATGTCAATTACTTTGTATATTATCGCCAAAGCAAACAAGAACATACATCCAGAAAGTATATAGAGTTTGTTTAATATGTTCTTCTTTTCGGTTGCCAATGATGCTTAGTTTATAACTTTGATTTTTTGTGGTGGATTCTTTGATACAAGCAATCCTTTTTCCTCTAATTTTTTCGTGATTGATGATTCCATTTTTAGCTTCATCAGATCTGAACGTGTTGCAACGAATTGTGATCTCAGCTCTCGCCTTTCTTTATTGAGTTGTGCAATTTTTTGAACTTTCTTATCGATACTATGCGAGCTCGCAATCATAATGAGTGCCAAAACAGCTAAGAAGATTAGCAGCCTCCAATTCTTTGGAGCATCTTCGTCCACCAAGAACTTCCCTTTTAATACATCATAGACTTGCTGCTTTACTTTTGCCATTATAATTTCGTTGCCACACGGAGCTTTGCACTTCGTGCTCTATTGTTATTCTTTATCTCTTCGGCTGATGGAGTAATGAGCTTTCCTTTTTTAAATGGAAGCTCCACATTTCCGTAAAAATCTTTTTCTGCCTCTCCTTCAAACAATCCGTTTCGCATAAAGCGTTTCACCAGCCTATCTTCGAGAGAGTGATACGAGATTACGCTCAACTTCCCTCCTTTTTTTAACACCTCTTTTGACTGCACTAAAAATTCTTTTAAAGCCTCTAATTCTTCATTTACTTCTATCCGAATCGCTTGAAAAATTTGAGCCAAAATTTTATGTTCCTTGCTAGCTGGCAAAAATTGCTTCAACGCCGCCTTCAGTTCAAAACTTGTCTTAATTGTTCCCTCACTGCGCGCCTTAACAATCTGTTTTGCTATCGCTCTCGCATTCCTCAATTCACCGTACAAAAACAAGATGTTACTTAACTCTTTCTCTCCATACGTATTGATAATGGTATATGCTGAAATCGCTCCATCCTGATTCATTCTCATATCTAATTCAGCATCAAAACGTGTGGAAAATCCTCTTTCGGCGACATCAAACTGATGTGAAGACACCCCCAGATCACCTAAAATTCCGTCTACCTCTCTAACCCCATGAAATCTCAAATACCGTTTTAAGTATCTGAAATTCTCATTGATCAACACAAAACGATCATCGTCAATAGCATTATCTAAAGCATCGACATCCTGATCAAAGGCGAACAATTTTCCATGCACCCCCAAACGCTTCAGGATCTCACGCGAATGACCTCCACCACCAAATGTTACATCAACATACACCCCACTCGGATCAATCTCTAAACCATCAATACTTTCAAAGAGCAAAACTGGATTATGATAACTCATCATCCATTATATTATCGCCACCCATCACATCTTCAGCTAATTCTGCAAAGTCTACAGCCGCTTCATCGATTGCTTTTTCGTAGCGTTTTTTATCCCAAACTTCAATAATATTTACTGCCGAAGACAGCACCACTTCTTTAGAAATTCCCGCAAAAGAATGCAGGTCTTTTGGTATTAATAATCTTCCAGAAGCATCCAACTCAATAACTTTCACTCCCGCAGTAAAGCGTCTTATGAAGTCATTGTTCTTTTTTACAAAGCGATTCAGCTTATTCACTTTTTGCATCAAAATATTCCACTCGCTTATTGGATATAACTCTAAGCATGGCTGAAAAACAGCACGCTTGAGTACAAAACCATCTTGCAAAACGGCAGCCAGCTGCTTTTTCACAGGAGAAGGCATCATCAACCTTCCCTTGATGTCTGCTTTACACTCGTATGTTCCAATTAGATTTACCACTTTATTCTTGCAATGAGGCTATTTTAATGACAAATATACTCAATTTTACCACTTTTTACCATTTTTTACCACTTTGTTAATAACTTTCCAATTCCGCATTTATTGTGTTGATTAACAATGTTTTGTAGTGGGGTGTTTTTCTTTAGAAAAAAAAGATTGTGGAATTTTAAAGAAAAACTGTATTTTGAACCAAAATGGTTACTTTTGTGACTTGCACTAAACCAAAACCAATTCATGGGAGATAATTACAAAACAGAAGGTGACTTTAGCTACTTAGAAGCTGGCGAGGGAACACCCATTATTATTTTACATGGCTTAATGGGAAACCTCAGTAATTTTGATGGGGTTTTTGATTATTTTTCAAAGAGAGGTTATCAGGTTCTAATGCCCGAATTACCCGTTTATTCTTTACCTATTCTGCAAACGAATGTTAAAAATTTATCGAAGTTTGTAAAGAAATTTGTGAAGCATAAAGGCCTAAAAAACTACTTGCTTTTGGGCAACTCATTAGGTGGTCATATTGCGTTGTATTATACAAAACACAATCCACTAGAAGTAAAAGGTTTGGTGTTAACTGGCAGTTCTGGATTATATGAAAGTGCGATGGGAGAAAGTTATCCCAAGCGTGGTGATTATGAGTATATAAAGAAAAAAGCACAGGATGTCTTTTATGATCCTGAAATAGCCACAAAAGAAATCGTAGATGATGTTTATGATTCAGTAAATGATCGTACGAAATTAATTCGCACACTATCTATCGCCAAAAGTGCTATCCGCCATAATATGGCTGGAGATTTACCTGATATGAACATGCCTGCATGTCTTATTTGGGGAAAAAATGATTCTGTCACTCCTCCTGATGTCGCCGAGGAATTCAATAAATTATTGCCAAATGCGAGCTTGTATTGGATAGATAAATGTGGCCATGCTCCTATGATGGAGCATCCAGAAAAATTTAACGAATTACTAGAAGACTGGCTCAACAAAGAAAATCTATAACCGATGCAAATTAAATCGGCCGAATTCGTCATTAGCAACACTGATGTTCAGAAATGCCCGAAGGAACAATTACCAGAATATGCTTTTATTGGAAGGTCAAACGTTGGCAAGTCTTCATTAATCAATATGTTGACAGGCAGAAAAAGTCTTGCGAAAATTTCTGGGAAACCTGGAAAAACGCAACTCATCAATCACTTCAAAATAAATGACAATTGGTTTCTCGTTGATTTACCAGGCTATGGATATGCACAAATTTCTAAAACTAAACGCGAAGCTTTTCAAGAATTTATTACTGAGTACTTTCTAAAAAGACAGCAACTTGTTTGTAGTTTTGTGTTAGTAGATGTTAGACATGCGCCACAAAAAATAGATGTTGAATTCATGCGTTTTTTAGGGGAAAATGAGATTCCATTCTGTATTATTTTTACCAAATCTGACAAACTTAATCACAGCAATCTCAACAAAAATCTAGACATTTATAAAAAAGAATTGCTAAAAACATGGGAAGAAATGCCTCCTCACTTCGTCACTTCAGCGTCGAACAAAAGTGGTCGCAATGATGTCTTGAGTTTTATCGACAATATAAACAAGAATTTCTAATGGCTTCATCAGCATCTGACTTAGAAATACTGTATGAAGACAATCATATTATCATTGTCAATAAACGGGTTGGAGATATTTCTCAAGGAGATAAAACCGGTGATACTCCGTTAAGCGAAATTGTAAAGGACTATCTTAAAAAAAAATATAATAAACCTGGAAAGGTATTTCTAGGCGTAGTACATAGATTGGATAGGCCTACCAGTGGAGTTATTGTTTTTGCACGAACCTCAAAAGCCCTAGAGCGACTGAACAAAATGCTTCGGGAGAAACAACTAAAAAAAACCTATTGGGCTCTTGTAAAAAACAAACCCTCCAAGCCTCAAGACACCTTAGTGCATTACCTAAAAAAGAATCCAAAAAACAATAAATCTACAACATTTGTTAAGCCAACAGATGGATCTAAAAAGGCAATTCTACATTATAAAATCATTAAAGAATTAGAAACATATATTCTTTTAGAGATCGACTTAGAAACTGGGAGACATCATCAAATACGCGCGCAACTAGCAGCGATAGGATGCCCAATAAAAGGAGACTTAAAATATGGCTTTAGCAGAAGCAATAAAAACGGAGGTATTCACCTACATGCTCGAAAAATTGAATTTACACATCCTGTTACTAAAGAAAAAATAAGTGTTACCGCTCCAACTGAAAAAGAAGATATTCTCTGGAAAAACTGTAACTAGATTTAGTGTTTTAACATTTTGAACTTCTCCTGGATAATTTCTGCCACTGGTTTATTTTGAATCTTACTTTCTAACCACGATAAAATATCCAAATACAAAAAAGATCGACGCTCGTATGGGTCATCCTCGTAAACCTTTAGTTTCTCATATAATTTAATGAACTCCTTTTTTATTTCATGTGGATAAATATCCCCTAAGCCCTTTAAAAAATGAATCATATCTTTCTGAACCTCATGCAGGTCGTCCATTTTAATAAGGAACTTATAGGTGCTCTTTAACTGAATGTCTAAATGATAGTCAAGACCAGATTCATAATGCGCAATCAAACTCAATATTCTAGAAAAACACATTAAATCCTCTCGCATTTTTAAGGAGCGATTTCCAATAATTCTTTCTAAAAATTCAATACATTTTTTATGATCTCCAGCCCCGAAATATAAGCTCGCTATCTTATAATAAAAAAGCATAATATGATGTTCATCGATACGATTCTTATATATTTTAATTCCTTCTGAAATTTCATCGACAAGGGGTATCCCCTCCGCAAAAGTACCTTCTAAAAAATGTAGGTTTAGCTTGTTATTATAGATATACAAGAAACTCAGGGCTTCGATGTTATCATCTTTTGGAAAGTCCTGCATGTGAATAATAGTTTCTAAACGATGTAGTGTTTGCTTGAACTTTGTATAGTGCTTTGCAAAAAACAGCGCCTCCAATAAATAATGATTTCCTTTTAAAAAAAATACAGGATTTAGATTTATCATGGCTTTGTTCTCGTAAAATAGATCCACCCACTTCTTGGCATACTTATAACTCGATAAAAAATCTTGCACTAAAAAACTATACCAGAGATAAGATTTGTACAACCACAGCTTTTCTCTAAATCCAAGATTCTCAATACTAAACTTGGGTAGTTTATCATTAAAATAATTGGTAATTATCTTGTACTCTTCATCATTCTTGACATACCCGGTCTTCAACAAGATCCCGTAGAGTTGTAAGGATAAATTCGAAAGTTTACTAGCCACTACATTCTCCATACTCAACTGTTTAGCCTGAATCGTTAATTCATCTGCCCTACCACTAATACTTCGTGTGATATATTGAGATTCTATCAATTTTTCGAGTTCTACAATTTCATAGGCAATATTTTTCTCTTCATGATCGATGGCAACACTCTTGGCCTTGTCCAAAATCTTTAAGCTTTGCTTATATAGCCCTTTATGATATAAAATAGTTGCAAAGTCTAACTGCTCTCTAATTTGTATCCTTATATTTTGATGCGATGGGTTTAACCGTAAGCTAATTAATATCTGTTTATACAAATGCGCCTTCAAATTAGAAAGCTGTGCTTTTTTTACAATATTACTTTTTAAAATTTCGGTTTCATTATAGGTTGATAATTTATCCAATAAATTAAATAATGCTAAAAATTTTGAATCAGTATTTACCCCTAATCTCCCTACATAAAGTTTAAATTGACGCTTTTCTGACTTCGAAAGTGATTTTACCAGTACAAATAAATTATCTTTTTGAGTATTAATCATTGTATGTATTTGACATTTAAAAATCTAACAATCAGAATTATAGATTGCTGAAATCTCATTTAAACATTGTAATTAAAGCTTGTTGATTTTTCGCTTAGATAAAACCAAAATATAAATTCGTATAACAATAAAGAAATATATTTCTAAAATAATGAGTACAGATAAAGTTCAAATATTCGATACTACCTTGCGCGATGGTGAGCAGGTACCCGGTTGTAAATTAAATACTGAGCAAAAATTAGTCATTGCGAAACGGCTTGATCAACTTGGCGTTGACATTATAGAAGCGGGCTTTCCAATTTCTAGTCCAGGAGATTTCAACTCTGTTGTTGAAATTTCAAAGGTTGTAAAAAATGCAACTGTTTGTGGACTAACGAGAGCGGTAAAAAAAGACATTGAGGTTGCTGCTCAAGCATTAACTTACGCCAAGAGACCAAGAATTCATACGGGCATAGGCACTTCTGATTCTCATATCTTTCATAAATTTAAAACAAGTCGAGAGGTCATTATCGAACGTGCTGTAAGTGCGGTGAAATATGCCAAAACATTTGTTGAAGATGTGGAGTTCTTTGCCGAAGATGCAGGTAGAACAGATGACGAATATTTAGCCAAAGTTTGTGAAGAGGTAATAAAAGCGGGTGCTACCGTGCTAAACATTCCAGATACAACAGGTTACTGTTTACCCGAGGAATATGGACGTAAAATAAAATACTTAAAAGAAAATGTAAAAGGCATCGAAAAAGCGGTGCTATCCTGTCATTGCCACAATGACTTAGGCCTAGCCACTGCAAATTCTATTTCGGGCGTTATCAACGGAGCCAGACAAATAGAATGTACTATTAACGGTATTGGAGAGCGCGCTGGCAACACTTCGCTAGAAGAAGTTGTCATGATCTTAAAGCAACATCCATATTTAAATTTAGATACAAATATTAACACACAACTTCTATTTAGTACAAGTAAAATGGTTTCGGAAAATATGGGAATGGTGGTGCAACCTAACAAAGCGATTGTAGGTGACAATGCATTTGCTCATAGTTCTGGAATTCATCAAGATGGTGTTATCAAACATCGCGAGACTTATGAAATTATTGACCCGAAAGATGTGGGCGTTACTGATTCGGCGATCGTTTTAACAGCACGAAGTGGTAGAGCAGCATTGGCATATAGATCTAAAAAGATAGGTTATGAGCTTTCAAAAGATCAATTAGATGAAGTATATACCATGTTTTTAACCTATGCCGATAGAAAGAAAGAAGTCGTGGATGAAGATATTCATGAAATCATGAAATTATGTGTTAGTACAAATTCAATATTAGCATAAATGGCAAAGACCTTATTTGATAAAGTTTGGGACAAGCATGTCGTCGATACCATTAAAGATGGACCACAGATTGTATATATTGACAAACATTTAATTCATGAAGTTACGAGTCCGCAAGCATTTAATGAATTATCAGAACGTACTATTCCTATATTCCGACCTCAACAAATTGTTGCCACTGCCGATCACAATACCCCAACAGTTGATCAACATCTTCCGGTAAAAGATACGCTCTCTAGAAATCAACTAAAACAGCTCACAGAAAATTGCTCTAGAAATAATATTGAATTATATGGTTTGGGACATGAATACAACGGAATCGTGCATGTCATTGGTCCAGAATTAGGCATAACACAGCCAGGAATGACTATTGTTTGTGGTGACAGTCACACTTCTACTCATGGTGCTTTTGGCACCATTGCTTTTGGTATTGGTACCAGTCAAGTAGCACAAGTTTTTGCGAGTCAATGTTTATTGATGAATAAACCAAAAAAACTGAGGGTAAATGTACACGGGAAATTGAAAAAAGGTGTACTTCCTAAGGATGTTATTTTATATATAATCGCGAAACTAGGCACAAATTCTGGTACCGGTTATTTCTGTGAATACGCAGGAAATGTTTTCGAAGAAATGTCTATGGAAGGACGTATGACCGTTTGTAATATGAGTATCGAAATGGGTGCTCGAGGCGGTATGATCGCACCTGATGAAACAACTTTTGAGTACGTAAAAGGCAGGAAATTTGCCCCAAAAGGAGCCGATTTTGACAAAAAAGTAGCGTATTGGAAAACATTAAAGACAGATCAAGATGCTGTTTTTGATTTAGAATATTCATTTGATGCAGCCGACATTGAACCCATGATTACTTATGGTACAAATCCAGGTATGGGTATCAAAATATCAGAAGCTATTCCTTCATTAGACGATGCCTCTTTCGAAAAATCACTAGCGTATATGAATTTTCAGAAGGGCGAAAAGCTTTTAAACAAACCTATTAATTATGTCTTTATTGGGAGCTGCACGAATTCTCGAATTGAAGATTTCAGAGTAGCGGCAAACTACGTCAAAGGCAAGCAAAAAGCCCCAAATGTTCATGCTTGGTTAGTGCCGGGTTCACAACAAGTAGCAAAACAAATTAAAGAAGAAGGTTTAGAAACAATTTTTATAGCTGCTGGATTCAAATTGCGACAACCAGGTTGCTCGGCATGTTTGGCGATGAACGATGATAAAATACCCGAAGGTGAATATTGCGTGTCTACTTCTAATCGAAATTTTGAAGGACGTCAAGGACAAGGAGCGCGAACGATTTTAGCGAGCCCTTTAGTTGCCGCCTCCACAGCAGTAGCTGGAAAAATTATCAACGTATTGGAAGAACCCTCTACATTAGAATTAGTATAAATGGAAAAATTTGAACGACTCATATCGACTGCTATCCCATTACCAACAGAAAATGTTGATACAGATCAAATAATACCTGCACGCTTTTTAAAGGCGACTAACAAACAAGGTTTTGGAGATAATGTTTTTAGGGATTGGCGTTACCATAAAGATGGCAGTATTAATACCAATTTTGTTTTGAACAACACCATGTATAATGGCAGTATTTTAGTTGCTGGCAATAATTTTGGATGTGGCTCTAGTCGTGAGCATGCAGCTTGGGCATTGGCCGGTTACGGATTCAAAGTTATTATTAGTAGTTTTTTTGCAGATATTTTTAAAGGCAACGCCCTCAATAATGGCATTTTACCAGTACAAGTATCAGAAGACTGTTTAAAGACGCTCTTGCAATTGATTAAAGAAAACCCAGAGACACAGATCGATATAGATTTACAAAATCAAGTATTGCAAATTGTCGGAAATGTGATAGTAGAAAAATTCGAAATAGATACCTATAAAAAACTATGTCTATTGAATGGATATGATGATATAGATTATTTATTAAGCAACAAAGATAAAATAGTAGCGTACGAACAAGAACACCAATTTTAGAAATCATGAAGTTAGAAATCGCAGTATTATCAGGAGATGGCATTGGGCCAGAAGTTACAGAGCAATCAAAAAAAGTACTAGATGCAATTGCTCATAAATTTGATCATACCTTTTTATATAAAGAAGCATTAGTTGGCGCCGTTGCCATTGATAAAACAGGAAATCCGTTACCAGACGAAACATTAGATATATGTGGTAATTCAGATGCGGTATTATTCGGATCTATTGGTCATCCAAAATATGACAATGATCCGTCCGCTAAGGTACGTCCAGAACAAGGCTTGTTAAAATTACGTAAATCACTGGGTCTCTATGCTAATATCCGCCCGGTAAAGGCTTATGAAACACTTCTGGATAAATCTCCATTAAAAAAGGAAATTATAAAAGGTACAGATATTAGTATTTACCGTGAACTTACAGGTGGTATTTATTTTGGAGAAAAAAAATTAAGTAAAGATGGTGCTACTGCTTCTGATTTATGTGAATATTCTAAACATGAAATTGAACGTATTGCCCATTTAGCCTTTAAAGCGGCGCAAACACGCAGAAAAAAGCTAACATTGGTAGATAAAGCCAATGTATTAGAAAGCTCTCGTTTGTGGCGTAAAGTAGTGACAGAGATTGGTAAAACATATACCGATGTAGAACTTGATTTTTTATTCGTTGATAATGCAGCTATGCAGATGATTTTAAATCCAAGTCAGTTTGATGTTATTTTAACCGAGAATATGTTTGGAGATATTATTTCTGATGAAGCCAGTGTTATTGGAGGCTCTATTGGGCTTCTTGCTTCTGCTTCTATAGGTGATAAATTTGCTTTATTCGAACCTATACATGGATCATATCCCCAAGCGACGGGTAAGGGCATTGCAAATCCTATCGCTTCTATATTATCAGCTGCCATGCTCTTAGAACACTTTGAACTATTTGATGAAGCTGCATTAATTCGCAGTGGTGTTGAGAAATCATTAAAACTGAAAATTTCGACCCCAGATATTAATACAGAATATGAAAATGTAACAACCAGCAAGGTGGGCGATTTTATCGCCGACTATATCGAATACCCTGAAGATACCAATATAAATTTTCAAAACATTCATATTGGACAATCTACAATTATTTAATTGATTATTTGAATTAGTAATTAGATAATGAATATGAACCTCGGGTATATAAAGAGCACTCTTGTAGTGCTCTTTTTTATGAACTACTCGAAGGAAAATTCATCAATTTTCTAAACATACTTCTCTTCTAAATTTGACCTTCCTTACACCATGATCGGTGTTCCATTGTTTTACTTCTTTGAATCCAAACTTCTTATACAAGGTGGTTGCTGGAAGATTACCTACGCCTGTTTCTACAGTATATATCATGGCTTGAAACATTGTAAAAACGAAGGCTAATAATTTACTCGCAATTCCTTGTCTAAAAAATGTGGGAGCAACCACTAAACTTTGAATATGAATGCTCCCCTCTTCTCTTTTTATTTCTATAACTCCGGTCATTTCTTGCTCACACCAACAACCATAAAACTCAGTATTGCTCGCTAGAAAATCAGTAACACTTCTCTTTAATGGAGGAAAGTCGACTGCATTTAGCAATTTCGCTTCAACGGCATAAGACACTTGAAAGATACTATAGACTTCTTCAGCTAACACTGGATTTCGGTGATCAATCTTCTCAATCATTCTATCAATATCTCTACTGTTTTTCTGCAAACTCTTTAAATTGCCTCAACCATTTCTCTGCTGGTTTACGATACATACTCGGAAATAACAAGGCCATCAATTTAGGCATGATCCAATCGATACGGGTATATTCATACTCAAACTCATATCTGGTGGTATGATCATCAATAGCAACAAAATTGCATTTCATTGTATTATCCATATGCTTATGATGATAATGAGCTTCGAATGAATGTGGAAGTTCATTTTTAGTAATGGTCTCTGTTAGAACCATATCGTGCTTTCCATGTTTGTAGATCATTTTAGAAATGGTTCCCTCCTTACCGGGATCACCACTCACTATTTCTTTTCCTACAAATCCATCTTGATACTCTTTCAAATTATCAGGATCAGAAAATAGGGCTGCCACTTTTTCAAGTGTTTGACGAATCTCAATGGCACCTTTATGTTTCATCTGTACTTAGCTTAAACTGTTTAAAATACTTTACTAATTTATAATAATTTGGAGAAAGTTCAATTCTGTGATAGTCATCCACGTTAAAATAATCATTTTTTGTATCACAAAATACTTACTATTTGATGTATACATACAATTCATTACATAAATTGTAGAGTTCATTACATTTCATTTTTATAAAAAAGAAAGGCCCAATATATTTGACCTGTATTTAAAACTTAAAAATTATGTTATCCGTAAAAAAAGCATCGAAACATATACTAACATGTATTTTTCTAACCTTCTGTATTATAAGTTCGACAACTAGTTGGGCACAAACTTCAAAGACCAAAACTAAAAGTGTATCATTCTCTTATCATTCAGATAAAGATGCCGATGGAAGCACAAGAGTAAAATATAAAAGTAAGACGAACAATTTTGACATAGAGTACAAAGGAGATATCACAATTTCTAATGATGATAAAGATATTATTGGGGTCTCAAACAATGGTTATATCGAAATTAGAAAATCTTCTTTTGGTAGTAAAAGGCGTATCGTAATTGAAGCTAATGGCAATGGTCAATTGACAAAAAGTTATTACGTAGGTCGAAGCGAAAAGAATTATGCTAGCGAAGGAAAAGTATGGTTAGCCGAAATTTTACCTGAGGTTGTTCGTACTACTACGATCGGTGCTGAATCTAGAGTAAAACGTTTCTATACTAAAGGAGGTGCCTCAAGTGTTCTAACGGAGATCACGAACCTTAAAAGTGATTTTGTAAAATCGACCTACTTTAAACTATTGCTTAGAAATAATTTAAGTAATACCGAGTTGGTCTCTACCATCAAAAAGGCCGGAGTAGAAATCAATTCAGATCACTATTTGTCGGGGATTCTCCAAGAGAATCAAAAAGCTTTTTTAGCAAACGACAAGACCATAGCCGCCTACATTCAAGCAGCAAAAAGTATACAGTCTGATCATTACGTGACCAATGTTTTAAAGAAAGTAATTAATGATGGCGACATCAATGATGAGCAAATGGGTAGCTTATTGGAAATTTCTAAAGATGTTAGATCAGATCATTATCTAACACAGATTTTAAAGGAAATCATGGATAATAGAACACTAAACTCGAAAAATACTATGAGAATTATTGAGCTTTCTAAAGACATAAGATCCGATCATTATAAAACAGAAGTTCTTAAAAAAGTAATCAATAAAAAGAGCTTGCCAAGTGATGCCTATACTGCATATATGACTACTCTAGAAGACGTAAAGTCGGACCATTATGCTACTGAAGTTATCAAGAAATTATTGGATTCTAAATTTGACGGTAAAACAAGTTCTTTGAGCAGTTTACTTGACTTAGTTGACAAAAATATATCATCTGATCATTACACTACAACTATTTTTAAAAAATTAGCAAAACAACGTCTTTCAGATGATCAGTTAGTCGTCACTTTAAATGCTGCAACCACTATACGTTCAGATCATTACTTATCTGAAACATTGTTAGCTTTTTCGAACTCAGTGAATCGTGGATCAGCTAAAGTAAAACAAGCTTATAAAAATACGGCAAAATCAATCAGTTCGGATAGCTACTATGGAAAAGCTATCAAAGCCATAAATTAACCAAGATGCCAATTGGTAATTATTCTTCTCTAAGTTAAGAAGATTAAGTACCTTGGCTTTATGCAACAACTCTATCAACGAATTCTAAACCATCAAGGCGTGAAAAAACATTTTCTCATATGTTTTATTGGAATCCTTTTGGGTATATTGATCTACTATTACCTTCTATTAAATGGGGAAAAGGTCGATCAAACGATTTCCATTGGTGGTGTATCCGCAGCAGCGTTTTGTGGAGTCTTTGTAGGATATATAGTATACGTTGTGACATTAAAATTAGATCAGCTTATCCCATGGAAAAATCAAATGCCGAATCGATTGGCCATAGGAATTGTCTCTAGTTTCGTTATTTCTTTGTTTGTAGTATTAGGGCTTTTTTATATGTACAATGAGTTCTTTATTCTAGAACCTGATTTTTTTAGTATCTACAAGCAAACTCTTATAAATCTTTCGATACTCTTATTTATCTTGTCAATTATATATACACTTATCTATTTTGCTTTGTATTCATACCATTCGTTTGTAACATTACAAATTGAAACAGTACAACAAGAAAGAACTCAAATTGAACTACAGTTAAAAGCCTTAAAATCACAAATAAGTCCTCATTTTTTATTCAATAATTTAAACACAATTTCGTCTTTAGTATTTGAAGACACCGTAAAAGCTGAACATTATATTCGGCGACTTGCCAATATTTATCAATTCACCCTCAATAGTTATCACGAAAAGCTTGTACCACTTGCTAAAGAGCTCGATATTATTGCTTCGTATCAATACTTGCTAGATATACGATTTAAAAACAAGATTCATTGGACTGTAGACATTTCGGAAACTCATCAAAAAAGTATGATTCCACCTTTGACCTTGCAAATGCTGGTAGAAAATGCCATTAAACATAATGAATTGACTGCTGAAAATCCCTTGTCTATAATTATTAAAACAGTCGATGATTACATTTGTGTTGAAAATAATCTTACCTCCGCTCCCAAAAAAATTGAATCATTCAATATTGGTTTAACGAATATTAAAGAACGATATAAGCTATTGATTAACAAAGAAATAATTGTTGATCACGGTTTGAATTTCAGTGTTAAACTACCTGTTATGATATGAAAAAACTATTTATATATCATCCTTTATTTCGTATTTTGAGTCCTGTCGTAATAGGCGTTATTGTTTATTTACTCATTCTATTAATAAACAATAACACCGATCAATTGCAAGAGCAGTTCCTAGGTCAAGAACTATACGTTTGTATCGGTCTTTCATATCTCATTCAAGAGCTATCTATTTTTTTGCTTTGGATGTTTCAAAAGTATAAACTTACAAAGTCCGAACTATCCACATTGATTTTTCAGATATTGGCATCCCTAACACTCTGTGTTATCGTTGTGAGTGCAGCTATGATCTTGTATTTCAAATACGTACTAGGTTTCTCGCCCAACAGTGAAGAATTATGGGTCTTTAATAGTATCTTTTCAAGTATTTGTTTGATTTATATTTCGCTCTATGTCAGTCATCAATATTTGCATCGGGTAAACACAAAAAAATTAGCTTACGAATTGCTATTAAAACAAAATGTTGAAGATGATTTTCTTGACTTTGAGACGACCATCAATGCCAAATTACTTTTCGAAAGCTTAGATGCTCTTATTATTCTACTCCATCAAGACAAAGATAAAACAGATGACTTTTTAGATTGTATGGGACGCGTATACCGATACATTTTATCAACTAAAAATCGAGAACTCGTCTCGATTGATGAAGAACTTGAAAGCCTACGAGAATTTGTAAAGCTCCTTAATTATCTACCGCATCGAAAGCTCATTTTACATACAAAAATAACCACTTCGTCTTTAGTTGTACCGAATAGTTTGCTTTTCATTGTCGAGCAGATCATGAGAAGTTCCATACGATCTGAAAGAACGGAATTAAGCCTATTATTGGAAGAGCAAAACAATACCACACGATTAAAATACCTTGCAGTGGATAAAGTAAATGATGAATTATCGCCTCAAAAGCTGTCTAAAATTGACAAAGCCTATCAAGTATATAGTAATGAACGGCTCGCAATCTCAACGAAAGACAAAGAAAGAATTATAAGTATCCCTAAACTTGAAATAGCACCTACGTCATGAAAATTGTTCTTATTGAAGATGAGACTCCTGCCATAGAGAAACTCGAACGTTACTTATTGAAATATGATCCAACCTTTGAAATTGTTGCAAAACTCCCTAGTATTTCTAGTGCAGTCGAATGGTTTGGAAACCCTCAGAATTCTTATGATCTCATCTTTATGGATATTCAATTGTCCGACGGATTAAGCTTTGAAATTTTTAGCCAAATAACCATTGAAAAACCTGTTATTTTTATCACCGCCTTTGATGAATATGCCATTGATGCCTTCAAAGTAAATAGTGTAGATTATATTTTAAAACCTGTGACCTTTACGGATCTTTCTAAGGCACTTCACAAACATGAAAAATTACAAGCGACGTATGGTATTAACCAAGCTGTTGAGAATGTTGCCAAAGTCGTTTCAGAAAAAAAAGTAAAAGATCGCTTTTTAGTGCGTCTAGGGAATCATATTCATGCCATAAATACAAGCGACATATCCTTATTTTATGCCGAAGGAAGAACCGTTTTTTTAGTAACCAATGAACGAAAGAAATTTATTGTTGAGTATAATTTAGAAAAATTGGTAACGTTGTTAGACACCAAATTATTTTATCGTGTCAATCGAACATTTATTGTTCATATTAATGCAATCAACGATGTGATCGTCTATTCAAATAGTCGGTTAAAAATCACCCCACATGTTCGATTAGAAAAAGAAATTGTTGTAAGTAGAGAAAAAGTAGCAAGTTTTAAGAAATGGCTAGAAGGAAACTAAATACCCTTATTTAATACTATACAAAAGGCTTCCAATTATACTTGTACCGGTACTGTAATAATAAACTTTGAGCCAACGTGTAACATAGATTCTACTTTGATAGCCCCACCTAAATTATTCACAATAGTTTGGCATATAGTAAGACCAATACCAGAACCCTTATATTGTTCTGAGGGATTTAGCTTTACAAATATTTTAAAAATCTTATCTATATCTGATTCAACAATTCCTATACCGTTATCTTCAACAGAAATCAAATGATTACTACCTTTCCTTTTGTACGTTATATTAATTTTAGGATCTACATCACTTTTTCTAAATTTAACGGCGTTTGATAACAAATTTTGGAACAATTGATATATTCTAACTTTATTCGCCTTAATTACTGGTAGTTTATCAAACTTTAAAGAAACACCATTGCTTAAAATTGAAGCATACATATTTGTTTCTACATCATTAATGGTCTCATTTAAATCGACTTCCTCTAATTTGCAACCATTATTGTCAACCGTTGCGTACTCAAGTAGACCACTAATAAGATCGTCTGCGGCGGAGGAAGCAGATTTTATATAATCTAAATACGATCTACTTTTATCAGACAAACTTGTACTCTGATCCTTTTCAATAAGGCCAATTAAAAAGTTTATGGTATTCAAAGGTACTTTGAGATCATGCGATGCGGCATATGCAAATTCGGCCAATTTATCTATCGAGTCGAGTAATAGCTTCTCTGTCTTTTTTAGCTCTGAAATATCTCTTATGATAACCACTAAAAATTTGTCACCATTCGAAGTTTTATATAAAGATTTCTTGGTTGATATGATAAACTTATTTCCCAAGGAATCTGTAAAATTTTCAACATTTACATTTCCTTGACCAGAAGTTAGAACCGCGATATCTTTTAATCTATAAACATTCGCCTCACTTTCAGGAAAAATATCAAAATCTGTTTTTCCTAATACGTCCTTTCTTTCAAGACCAAAAAAATCGCACGAAGCGTCATTTAGCATTACAAATTTATGATCTTCATCTTTTACAAAAACTGGATCATTAACATGATTGAGTATTCCTTCTAAAAAGCTTATATCTGGCTGACTTAGAGTCGTAAACATTGTTAAATTTATGATTTTTTATTCAAAAAATCAAGTTTCAGGAAACTTCGCACGTATCTTATCCAAAGACAAATTATGGATACTTCCAATATGAGTATGTCTTTTCGTAGTATCTGGGATATACGTACCGTTCATAACGTTATTTCCTACTTGCTGGTATGCCTCTCTAAAAGACATCCCTTCTTCCACTTTTGTGTTTATGTTATCAACTGTAAACAAATACTTGTACTTTTCATCATTCAAGTCGATTTTTTTCACAATGATCTGTTGAATAGCATAGTTAAAAATATCTAAGACATCTTTTACTTCCGAAATAGCATTCATCATGTTTTCTTTTAACAACTGAAAATCTCGATGATAGCCGCTCGGCAAATTATTTGTAATCAACATCATTTCTGTTTGCAGTGCTTGAATTTTATTACACTTTCCTCGAATCAGTTCGAACACATCTGGGTTTTTCTTATGAGGCATGATACTACTACCGGTCGTCAGTTCATCGGGAAATGAAATAAAGTCAAAATTCTGACTCATATACAAACATATATCCATAGCAAATCTGGATAAGGTACTACACAAACCTCCTAATACTGCCGCAATAGTACGTTCATTTTTACCTCTACCCATCTGGGCAGCCACAACGTTATATTTTAATGTTGAAAAACCTAATTCCTTCGTCGTAAATTCTCTATCAATTGGAAATGAACTACCATATCCTGCTGCTGACCCTAATGGATTTTGATCAATTATTTTTAAAGCAGCTTCTAATAAATACACATCGTCTATTAGCAGTTCTGCGTAGGAAGAAAACCACAATCCAAAAGAGGAAGGCATCGCCACCTGCAAATGCGTATAACCGGGCAATAGTTGCTCTTTATGAGTTTCCGCCAAACTGACTAATGTGTCAAATAACAATTTAACTTTATCGTTTACCATCGTTAAATTGTCTTTGTAATATAATTGTAGGGCTACCAACACTTGATCATTTCTTGATCGAGCTGTATGTATTTTTTTACCTACCTCCCCATATGTTTTCGTGAGTTCAAATTCTATTTTAGAGTGCACATCTTCAAACTGAGATTCAATAGAAAATGTACCCTCGTCAATCTGTTGTTTAAGCATCTTTAGTCCATCTTCCAGTTGTGCCAACTCTTCATCGGTAATGATTTGAATTTTGGCTAACATTTTGGCATGTGCCAAAGAAGCTTGCACGTCATAAGCCGCAATATCCATATCCAGTTCTCGGTCATTTCCAACAGTGAATTGTTCTATTTTTTTATCAATGCTAATACCTTTATCCCAGAGTTTCATTTTCTCAAATTTTTATTCTTAAAATGTAGATTACACTACTTTTTCCAATAGTTCAATATATATACTGATACCTTCCTCAATTTCGTTTATATAAATAAATTCATCGGCCGAATGTGACCTTGTACTATCACCAGGGCCTAATTTTAGAGAAGGACAACTTAGTACCGACTGATCTGATAAGGTTGGAGATCCATACGTTTTACGTCCTATAGCTAGTCCAGCTTGCACCAATGCATGATCAACTGGTATAGAAGATGAATTCAGTGATAATCCTCTAGGAACCATCGAATCGCAAGGCGAACTAAGAATCAAAATATCGGCGATTTCTTGGTTACTATAACAGTCATTCACTCGCACATCAATAACCATGCTTACTTCAGAGGGCACTGCATTATGTTGTTTCCCAGCGTTGACCTGTGTTACAGTCATTTTCACTGCGCCTAGTGCTTCTGATTTCTTTTCAAAAGAAAAATCATCAAACCATTTTAAGACGTCAATCAGTTTATAAATTGGATTATTATCATTTGGATGTGCGGCATGGCTTGGGGTGCCTTTTACCAGCGCATCAAAAACCACCAATCCTTTTTCGGCTACAGCCAGGTGCATTAATGTAGGTTCTCCAACAATCGCAACATCTATATCCGGAATCACTGAAAGCATGCTATTCAATCCGTTATCTCCACTACTTTCTTCTTCTGCTGAGGCCACGAGTACCATGTTGTACTTTAAATCCTCCCTTCCATAAAAATACACAAATGTAGCCATGAGTGACACCAAACATCCGCCTGCATCGTTACTTCCTAGACCATATAATCTACCTCCTTCAACTGTCGCTTTAAACGGGTCTTTTGAATATCCATTATTTGGTTTTACAGTATCGTGATGTGAGTTTAATAATAAGGTCGGCTTCTGCTCATCGAAATACTTGTTAACCGCCCAGATATTGTTATTTTCTCGTTTCCACGGAATATCGTAAGAACTCAACCAACTTTCAATATGCATAGCCGTTTGGTCCTCTTCGGAAGAAAAGGAAGGTGTTTCAATTAATTTTTTCAGTAAATCAATTGCACTTTGTGTAATTTTTTCTACCATTATTTCTGTATTGTAGTGAATTTACTATTGGTATCGAAAAGCATACTTGGCTTTCCAATGCAAACCTTAGATACATTCTTTTTAATTGCATTAAAACAATTGATCAATTTTGGTAACATTCCGTCATGAATGATCAGTTCATCAATTAGTTTTTGATAATTCTTAGTATCAATGCGTTGAATAACCGAATCATCATCATTGACATCTAACAGCACCCCATTTTTTTCAAAACAGTAATATAATTCTGTGATGTATTGTTTCGCAAATGCTCCTGCCAGTTCGGAGGCAATTGTATCGGCGTTGGTATTTAATAATTGTCCTTTTTCATCATGTGTTATGGCACAAAACACAGGTGTAATAGAGTGTTCTAATAACAATGACAAAATGCTAGTATTTACTTTTGACACATCTCCTACAAAACCAAAATCAACCGCTCCTATTGGTCTTTTTGTGGATACAATTGTATTAGCGTCTACTCCAGAAAACCCTATCGCATTGCACTTATTTGCTTGTAATTTTGCGGTGATATTTTTATTGATTTTTCCGGCATACACCATAGTAACTATATCTAATGTAGGTGCGTCTGTGATACGTCGACCATTTGTCATCTTAACCTCAACATTCATTTTTTCCATGAGTTTGGAAGCTGATTTCCCTCCTCCATGCACAAGAATTTTTGGAGCTTTAATCTTAGCAAAATCACGTAAAAAAGAATCTAATGCTAGTTCATCGTCAATAATATTACCTCCAATTTTTATCACTTTTACTGTTTTCATAACTGAAGCTCTTTTAACAGATGTTTTAATACAACTTGTGCCGCATATGTTCTATTGCTTGCTTGTGAAATGACCACAGAATTCTCACTATCTAATACGGCATCTTCAACAACAACATTTCTCCGAACCGGCAAACAATGCATAAATTTAGCCGCGGTTAATTTCTCCTTAGTGATCATCCAATTCGTATCCTCGCACAATACCTTTCCATAATTCTCGTAGTTACTCCAATTTTTTACATATACAAAATCGGCATCTTTCAACCCTTCAAACTGATCGTAGAATATGGGTGTATCTTTTGTAATATCTGAGTTCAACTCATATCCTTCCGGATGTGTAATCGAAAAGTCTACATCTGATTGCTGCATCATCTGAACAAATGAATTCGCCACGGCATGCGGCAATGCCTTTGGATGTGGTGCCCAGGACAATACAACTTTGGGTCTTTTTTTAGTTTTCAATTCCTCAATGGTAATGGCATCAGTCAACGCCTGCAAGGGATGTCCTGTAGCACTTTCCATATTTATAATTGGCACACTAGCATAGTTGATAAAACTATTGAGAATCCATTCAGATTCATCTTTTCTTTTGTCAGTTAAACTAGGAAATGCTCTCACTGCAATAACATCAGCATATTGAGAAATCACCTGAGCAGCATCTTTAATATGCTCAGTGGTATCAAAATTCATTACAGCTCCATCTTCAAATTCTAGATTCCAAGTATCATTCACATTTAATACCATTACTTCCATCCCCAAATTTTTAGCTGCTTTTTCAGTGCTCAATCTGGTTCTTAGGCTGGCATTAAAGAATAACATTATTAAGGTTTTGTTCTTTCCCAATTCTTTAAATGAAAATGGTGCTTTCTTTAATTCAATAGCTTGCTGAACTGTTTCATCGAGATTTGAAATATCATATATGTCCGTATACTTTTTCATAATTCTTCTTTTAAAGCTTCAAAGAGCAAATCGATATGTGCTGTTTGCACAGTTAGCGGCGGTAATATTCTTAACAAATTGGGGTTCTTTGCACTCCCTGTAAAAATTCGATGTTTATGAATGAGTTTCTTTCTCAACTCACTTACCGGAAAATCAAACTCTAAACCCAACATTAAACCTCGTCCTTTTAGATTCTTAAATTTGGGTAAACTTTTCGTTTGTTCAATAAAGTAAGTAGATACAGCTTTCGCATTTTCCATAAGATGCTCTTGTTCTAAAACATCCAACACCGCTAGCGACGCCATACACGCTAAATGGTTTCCCCCAAAAGTGGTACCCAACATACCAAATGAAGCTTCTATGGTAGGATGTATCAAGATACCTCCAATCGGAAAACCATTACCCATCCCTTTAGCAATTGAAATAATATGGGGCCGTATCTCGTGTTTTTGAAAAGCAAAAAAGTCACCCGTTCGGCCAAAACCCGATTGTACTTCATCTGCAATTAGAAGTGCGTTATATGTACGTGCTAAACGTTCTAAACCCTTATAGAATCCTGTTTCAACTTCATCTAACCCACCAACGCCTTGAATACATTCAACGATGATGGCACAAACATCTCCTCCTTTTAAAGAATTTTCTACTCCAGTTAAATCTCCCAATTCAAAAAAATCTACTTCTTGCTGCGCATTTATTGGAGCGATAATTTTTAGATTATCCGTAGCAGCTACTGCTGCCGAGGTTCTACCGTGAAATGAATTCTTAAAGGCTATAACTTTCTTTTTTTGCGTATGAAAAGAGGCCAATTTTAAGGCGTTCTCATTAGCCTCAGCACCAGAATTACATAAAAACAGCTGATAACCGTCACATCCAGAAATAGATTCTAATTTTGTTGATAATTCACGTTGTAATGGGTTCTGAATAGAATTACTATAAAAGCCAAGCTTACCAACTTGCTCGCTTATATTTTTAACATAGGTTGGATGCGAATGCCCGATTGAAATAACTGCATGCCCTCCGTAGAGATCAAGGTATTTGGTGCCATTTTCATCATATATAAATACATCTTCCCCCTTTACTGGAGTCACATCAAATAGTGGATATACATCAAACAAACTCATAACTGTTCTGTTTTAATCGAATTAATTTTTTGAAACGAAGACACCATACCTTGAATCAATGAAGAACTCAGCCCTTTGTGCTCCATTTCATTTAATCCTTCAATCGTACAGCCTCTCGGTGTTGTCACTTTATCTATTTCTTGTTCGGGATGGTTCCCTGAAGCAATCAATAAACTGGCCGCTCCTTCAGAAGTATGCATTGCCAATTCTTGTGCCTCCTTGGCATCAAATCCTAACTGAATTGCCGCTTGGGTGGTCGCACGTATGAGGCGCATCCAAAAAGCAATACCGCTTGCACAAACAACCGTAGCCGCTTGCATTTGTGTTTCAGGAATTGCCATTGAATTTCCTAAGCGGTTAAATATTGCTTCGGCTATTTTTATACGCTTTTTTCCCATTTCATTGCTGCATATACAGGTCATAGATTTGCCTACAGCAATAGCAGTATTTGGCATGGCTCTAATTACAAATTGATCTTGACCTACTATGGCCTCTATCTTAGCTATTGAATAGCCTGTAATCGTAGAGATCAGTACATGCTTATCAGTTAAAATTGGTTGTATTTCGTGTAAAATGGCCTCAAAATGTCTGGGCTGAACAGCAAAGATGAGTATATCTGAATTCTTTACAGCCTCCTCATTATTACTTGTTAAAATAACATCCTTATGATCTTCAAAAGTGTTAATTTTTCCTATCGTCCTTTTCGTCAAGTATAAACTTGTAATAGCATCTGTAGTGATTAATCCTTTAGCGATTGCCATTCCTAAGTTTCCCGCTCCTATAATTGCGATTTTCATAATATTTCTTCTATTTTTTGAATTGTATGTTGGTTAACTCATCAAGACTTAAAAAAAGTTCGCTTTTAAATTTAGTCCTTCTGCTTCTGCGAAACCAAATAGTAAATTCATATTTTGAATGGCCTGCCCAGAGGCACCCTTCAACAAATTATCAATACAACTCGTTATCAGCAATGTGTTCTTGTGTTTGTGCAGATGAATCAAACATTTATTGGTATTCACGACCTGCTTTAAATGTAATTCACCATCAGATACAAATGTAAAAGCAGCATCTTTATAATAGGAATTATACAGTTCGTTTGCTTCTTTCAGCGTCCCTTTAAAATTAGTATATGCCGTTGCAAAAATACCTCTCGAAAAATTTCCTCGGTTTGGCATAAAATAAAGTTCAGAAACACTAGTTTCTTGCAACTGACTTAGTGATTGATTGATTTCATCTAAATGCTGATGTTTAAAGGGTTTGTAATAAGAAAAATTATTATCTCTCCAGGTGAAATGCGTTGTTTTAGACAATGAAGTACCTGCACCTGTAGCTCCGGTGACCGCATTGATATGCACTGCTTCTTGAATTAAATTTGATTTTGCCAAAGGCAGTAAAGCCAATTGAATTGCCGTTGCAAAACATCCCGGATTCGCTATGTATTGGGCAGTTTTTATCGTTTCTTTTTGTAATTCAGGTAATCCATAAATAAACGTCTTACCATTAAACAATTGGTCTTTCTCCAATCTAAAATCATTACTCAAATCAATAATTTTAGTATGCTCTAAAACCATATGACCTTCTAAAAAAGCTTTCGAATTTCCATGTCCTAAACATAAAAACAGTACATCAATATCTTGCTCAATAGTATCCGTAAATAGCATCTCGGTAGATCCAATTAAGTCCTGATGTACGCTATTTATTTTATTTCCAGCATTTGAGGTGCTATAGACAAATTTAATTGCTGCTTTTCGATGATTCAATAGCAGTCTGATTAATTCGCCGGCTGTATAACCTGCGCCTCCAATGATTCCAACTTGTATCATTTATTTGGTATTTACTTGTTGATATATTTTATTTTGATTTCCAAGAATTTTTATAAATCCTTTGGCCTCATCTGCACTCCACCCCTTGTTCATCTCTCCATAACTACCGAACTTGGCATTCATTAAATCGTGTTTAGATTTAATCCCGTCGAGTGTAAAATGGTATGGTTTGAGGCTCACGGTCACATCGCCTGAAACTTGCTCCTGACTACTTTCTAAAAAAGCCTCAATGTTTCGCATTACAGGATCTAAATATTGTCCCTCATGCAAATGCATTCCATAAAAACTTGCCAAGTATTCCTTATGCTGCAATTGCCATTTTGTGAGTGTGTGTTTCTCTAGTAGATGATGCGCTTTGATTATGATTAAGGACGCTGCAGCTTCGAAGCCAACCCTTCCTTTGATTCCAACAATTGTATCTCCTACATGAATATCTCTACCTATAGCATACGCAGACGCGATATGATTCAACAGTTCTATATTTTTTTGAGGATTATTCTTCTCTCCATTGAGTCCAACAAACTCTCCTTTCTCAAATGTCAGCACTACTTTCTCTTCCCCTTCTTTTGACAGTTGTGATGGATAGGCTGTTTCTGGTAATGGCATATCAGACGTTAAGGTCTCATCTCCCCCAACACTTGTTCCCCAGAGTCCCTTATTGATAGAATACTTTGCTTTTTGCCAAGACATATCTACTCCATTTTTCACGAGATATTCAATTTCTTCTTCCCTCGAGAGCTTCTGATCTCTTATCGGCGTAATAATTTGGATGGTTGGAGCCAATGTTTGAAAAATCATATCAAATCGTACCTGGTCATTTCCGGCGCCTGTACTACCGTGCGCAATGTATTCGGCATTAATGCTTCGTGCATAGTTTATGACTTCTATAGCCTGTACAATTCGTTCGGCACTCACCGATAACGGATATGTATTATTTTTTAAGACGTTGCCATAAATAAGATACTTTACAACCTTATCATAAAAGGTAGTCACTGCATCAATATTTGTATAATTAGTAACACCCATTTTGTAGGCCTTTGCTTCAATACTATCAATTTCATTTTGATCAAAACCCCCAGTGTTCACACTAACGGCATGCACTTCAAAACCTTTGTCTTTTGAAAGGTGTACTGCACAATACGATGTATCTAAACCTCCACTGTATGCTAATACTAGCTTCTTCATTTCTTTTCTTTTTTTGAGATAAAATCTTTTAATTTATTAAATATACTCTTCTTAGCTATCTCATTTTCAACATCTTGTTCTGCATCAGGGTCATATCGCATGCCTGTACATAAACACATTTTTTTCTGTGTTCTGAGGAGAATATCATAATTCTTACACGTTTGACAACCATTCCAAAACGACTCATCTTCTGTCAGTTCAGAAAAAGGAACAGGCTTATAACCTAAATTACTGTTCAATTTCATAACGGCTAACCCCGTGGTAATACTTATGACATTTGCATTTGGAAACTTCGCTCTTGAATGTTCAAAAACTCTTTGTTTGATCTTTTTAGCTAAACCTTTACCTCTATAGTTAGGATGCACTATCAAACCAGAATTCGCTACTGATTTCCCATTATTCCATGCTTCGATATAGCAAAATCCGGCAAAAGTATCCCCATCTAAGGCAATAATAGCGTTGCCTTTTTCCATTTTTGTTATGACATATTCAGGGCTTCGCTTCGCAATACCTGTACCTCGTACTTTGGCAGATTCTGCAATAGTTTCGCAAATAGTAGCTGCATATTTACTATGCGAACTATTTGCAATAACAATTTCCATAGTTGTATTTTTTATTTAAAGATATTAAAAATTAAATTTTAAAAGGAGAACCGGACACACCTAAGTTCTATAATATAGAAGCACCCTTACGGGCGACGTGGTAAAAAGCGGCGTACCACATCAGTGTTATTGAGAACAATAACTAGAGTTGGATCAAATAATATGGGAGTTTCTGTATACATGTGTTAAAAAATAAAATGACGTAATCGGTTCGTTTAATGCTATAGGATTAGCGGCGGCGCAAGCGCTCGGGCGAACTGGGTATTGTGAAATGTCTTTTATTTTTTGAAGTATTCATAGGGCAAAATTATGTAATTATTTTTTATAAATAACCAAAAGCTCCTCTTTTTTAATCCGAATTATGAATTTATCAGTAAACAAATACTTTTATTTTAAAAAATACATTTTTAGCTTCTTTTTCTGAGATTACCTCACAGCAGACTCATGTACAAATACTTAAAGAATATAATCAGTACTTACAAAATTTGATTTCTTTGACTTCAACAGATCTTCTAAAATGTTATTATTATATTCGTTGTCTTTTGAAGCAATAAATGTTCTTATAGAAAAACTTCGTAAAGCATCATGCACACTTAACGTCGAAACGGCCGAATCTTTTCTCCCGGTAAACGGAAAAACATCTGGACCTCTCTGACAAGAACTATTTAAGTTCACTCGACAAACAAGATTCACCAAGGTATCTATCAATCGTGACAATTGCTCTACGTCTTTTCCAAAAATACTCACTTGTTGACCATAATTTGAATCGGCTATATCGTCTAAAGGGTCATCTATATTTGTAAAAGATCTGATAGGTACCACTGGGCCAAACTGTTCTTCTTCGTAGACTTTCATATCTTTTGAAACCGGATACAATACCGCAGGAAATATAAAATTGTCTAATAATTCTCCGCCTTTGGCATTGATTACTTTCGCTCCTTTAGAAGTGGCATCGTCAATAAGTTCTTGAATATACTCTACCTTCCCTGGCTCAGGTAACGGTGTTAGCTTCACTCCTTTTTCCCAGGGATTTCCAAATTTTAGAGCATCTACTTGTTCGATATATCGTTTATTGAATTCATCCGCAATATCCTCATGTACATAGATAATTTTCAGTGCTGTACATCGCTGTCCGTTGTACGACAAAGTTCCTGCAATACATTCACTTACCGCCAAATCAATATCGGCATCTGGTAAGATAATGGCTGGATTCTTAGCTTCTAAACCTAACACCAATCGTAATCTATTCGATTTAGGATGTAGACTTTGTAAGGCATTTGCAGAAGAGCTATGACCAATTAAGGCCAGCACATCTACTTTTCCAGATTTCATAATAGGTGAGGCTACTACACGCCCTCTACCGTAGACAACATTCACGACGCCTTTTGGAAAACTCTCTTTAAAAATTTCTAACAAGGGTGAGATTAACAACACTCCATGTTTTGCAGGTTTAAATACCGTCGTATTTCCCATGATCAATGCTGGAATCAACAAACAGAATGTTTCATTTAATGGATAATTATATGGGCCTAAACATAAAACAACACCTAGTGGACCTCTACGGATATGTGCATGAATTCCTCCATTTTTTTCAAAACGAGCGCTATCACGATCCATATTTTTATAGTCTTCAATGGTATCGTAGATATAGTCTATTGTTCGATCAAATTCTTTTTCAGCATCGGCAACCGTTTTACAAATCTCCCATACCAAGTATTTTACAACCTCATCACGTTTGGTTTTCATTTTTTCAACAAAAGCCTCCATATGTCTGATTCTATCAGCGACTTTCATTGTAGGCCAAACACCTTGTCCTTTGTCATAGGCTTTACAAGCAGCATCAAGTGCTTCTAACGCTTGCTTTTCTTCTAAGTTAGGAACGGTTCCTAAAAAGGTCTGTTCCATTTCTCCGTTGGCATTTGGTGTTAGAATAGGCGAATATACATTGGCCATATCACCTTTCCATTGCACCAATTCGTTATTTATTAAGTAACTATCTTGATGTAACGGTGTATCTAATTGTAAATTTTGAGGGATTGTATCTGTAGTTGTCATTCTGTATTCTTATATAATTTTCCAATACAAAGTTCGCATAATTAAACTAGGAATTGAAATAAATCAGGCTTATTGTTCAAATAGTCGCCAAAGAAGTTTCTTTCTTTCATTCTTGCCATCAAAGGTTCTAAGTCTCCTTGATGTTTCAGTTCAATACCGACCACTGCTGGTGCATCTTCTCTACTTGACTTTTTGGTGTATTCAAAATGCGTGATATCGTCATTAGGGCCTAAAATATCGGCGACAAATTCCTTCAGCGCACCGGCTCTTTGTGGAAAGCGAATGATAAAATAATGTTTTAAATCGGCATGTAGTAAGGCTCGCTCTTTTATTTCGGCTGTTCGTGTAATGTCATTATTACTTCCACTAATAATACAAACTACGTTTTTACCTTTGATTTCATCGGCATATTGATCTAAGGCCGCTAAAGTCAGTGCTCCCGCTGGTTCCACTACTATAGCATCTCTATTGTATAAATCCAAGATGGTCTGACACACTTTTCCTTCGGCGACTGTCACCATATCACTCAGGTTTCCTTTGCAAATATCAAAAGTTAATTCCCCTACTTGTTGCACAGCAGCTCCATCGATGAATTTCTCAATGGTCTCCAATCTCACCGTTTTATTTTTCTCTAAAGCCATTTTCATAGAAGGAGCGCCATCGGGTTCTACCCCTATAATCTTAGTGTCTGGAGACATTATCTTGAACACACTCGACAGACCAGCTGCCAAACCCCCTCCACCTACGGGTACAAACACATAATCTATCTTCTCATTACTTTGTTCCAATATTTCTAAACCTACCGTCGCTTGTCCTTCAATTATTTTTTTATCATCAAATGGATGTACAAAGGTTTTAGACAAACGGTCACATTCAGATTTTGCCGCATTATAGGCATCGTCAAATGTATCTCCAATTAGTTCAATAGTAACATAGCTTCCTCCAAACATGCGCACTTGTTCTATCTTTTGATTCGGCGTTGGAGCCGGCATGAAAATAGTACCTTGAATTTTTAATTTTTGGCAAGCAAAAGCCACGCCTTGCGCATGATTTCCAGCACTTGCACATACAATTCCTTTGTCAAGTTGTTCAGCTGTTAATGAACTCATCTTATTATAAGCACCTCGAATTTTATATGAGCGCACTTGCTGGAGATCTTCTCTTTTTAATAAGACATTAGAGGCAAACGTATTTGAGTAATTATAATTTGGCATCAAAGGAGTTACCGTAACCACATCTTTTAATGCAATTACGGCATTCCTAATATCAACCAATTCTGGATTATATATTGTTTTAACGTTCATTAGATTTGTTTCATCGCAGTCATAGATGCCCTTAATACAGCTCCTACTTTTTCAACAGAATGGTTTCTTATTGTAGCATTTATCGCTATTAACTGCTGATTATCCACCTGATTAGAATCACTAAATGTTTTTCCAATTATATTGGTATCTACCGTTTTCATAAAATCTTGTAGCAATGGTTTACAAGCATGATCAAACAAGTAACAACCATATTCGGCAGTATCAGAAATTACTCTATTCATTTCAAATAGTTTCTTACGTGCTATGGTGTTTGCAATCAACGGTGTTTCATGAAGAGATTCATAATATGCCGATTCTTCGATAATTCCAGATTCTGTCATCGTTTCGAAGGCCAACTCAACGCCTGCTCTGACAAAAGCGACTAATAAAACTCCATGATCAAAATATTCTTGCTCGCTTATTTCTTGAGAAGTCACCTGAGTTTTTTCAAAAGCTGTTTCGCCTGTTGCGGCTCTCCATGCTAAGAGATTCTTGTCATCATTTGCCCAATCTTCCATCATTGTTTTTGAAAAATGGCCAGACATGATATCGTCCATGTGTTTTTGAAATAATGGACGCATAATATCTTTTAATTCTTCTGAAATTTCGAAGGCTTTTACTTTTGCTGGATTAGATAACCTATCCATCATATTGGTGATACCTCCATGCTTTAAAGCTTCGGTAATTGTTTCCCAACCATATTGAATAAGTTTGGCAGCATATCCAGGTTCGATACCTTTTTCTACCATCTTATCAAATGATAAAATCGCTCCAGTCTGCAATACTCCGCATAAAATAGTTTGCTCCCCCATTAAATCAGATTTTACTTCGGCAATGAATGACGAAGCCAACACACCCGCTCTATGCCCGCCAGTAGCAACGGCATATGCTTTTGCCTGTGCCCAGCCTTTATTTTCGGGATCATTCTCTGGATGCACAGCAATTAATGTAGGTACTCCAAATCCTCTTTTGTATTCTTCACGTACTTCAGAACCCGGGCATTTAGGTGCTACCATAATCACAGTTAAATCTTCGCGTACCTGCATACCTTCTTCTACAATATTGAAACCATGAGAATACGATAATGTTGCGCCTTGTTTCATTAACGGCATTACCGCGTTCACCACATTCGTATGTTGTTTATCTGGTGTTAAGTTCAACACAAGATCTGCCGTTGGGATCAATTCTTCATAGGTACCAACCGTAAAGTTATTATCCGTAGCATTTTGAAAAGAGGCTCGTTTTTCAGCAATTGCTTGGGCTCTTAGCGCATAGGAAATATCAAGACCCGAATCTCTCATATTTAAGCCTTGGTTCAAACCTTGTGCTCCGCAACCTACAATTACAATTTTTTTATTTTTCAAAGCATTTACACCATCTTCGAACTCCGAAGATTCCATAAATCTACACTTACCTAATTCAGTTAATTTATCTCTTAATGAAAGGGTATTAAAGTAATTTGTCATTTTTATTTTATTTCTATTCTTAAAATTAGTTGAATTCTTGTAACAGTTCTGAAATGGCCATTTTAGGGCGCGTAATTGCAATCCGACCTGAGCGCACAAACTGCATCAAACCATACGGTTTTAATCTTTCGTATAATTTGTCTATTTCGTCTTTCGAGCCCGAAGATTCAATCACGAAATAGTGCTCAGTTATGGTAATGATATTGGCTCTTCTGAACTTTAATTTGTCTTGAATCTCTTCATCATACAAATGTTTAGTTGAAATTTTAAATAGCGCCGACTCTTGGTATATCACTTCATCATCAGTATGATAAAAAGCCCTGATAACTTCTATTTGTTTCTCTATTTGACCAATAATTTTTCGTGCTTGTGTTTCTGAAATATTTACCACAAAAGTAAATCTGTGAACGTCCTCAATTTCTGACTTACTCACTGTCATACTTTCAATATTAATATGACGTTTTAGAAAAATGGCTGATAATCTATTTAGTAAGCCAATATTATTCTCGGTATAAACCGAAATCGTATATGTTCTTTCTTCTTCCATAATTTTTAACTTAATCTGATATCAGATACCGATGCTCCAGACGGAATCATCGGAAATACATTATCTTCTTTTTCTACAGTTACTTCTAAGAAATATGCATCTTTCGAAGCCATCATTTCTTGAACAGCCCCCGCTAAATCTTCTCTCTTTGTCACTTTCTTAGCTTCGATATGATACCCTTTCGCAATGGTAATAAAATCAGGATTGATAAGTTCTGTAGAAGCATATCTTTTGTCAAAGAATAATTGTTGCCATTGACGCACCATTCCTAAAAATTCATTATTTAACACTACAATTTTTACCGACACCTTGGTTTGAAAAATAGTTCCTAACTCTTGAATGGTCATTTGATAACCTCCATCTCCAATAATGGCAACCACTTCTCTTTGCGGCACACCCATTTTTGCGCCAATAGCGGCTGGTAAGGCAAAGCCCATAGTACCTAAGCCACCTGAAGTCACATTACTTTTAGACTGATTGAACTTTGCATATCTACAGGCGACCATCTGATGTTGTCCAACATCAGAAACAATAACAGCATCTCCTTTCGAGGCATTGTTAATCTCTTTCAAGACTTCTCCCATGGTCAACCCATCTTTCGATGGATACAAATCATCTTTAATGACCTTCTCGTATTCAATTTTATCATAATCTTTAAATTCTTGATGCCAATCGGTATGAGCGTTCTCGTCTATCATTGGGAGTATTTCCGTCAAGGTATCTTTCACATCTCCTAAAACGGCTACATCTGTTTTTACGTTTTTATCGACTTCGGCAGGGTCTATTTCAAAGTGAATTACTTTGGCTTGTTTTGCATATGAATCTAGATTTCCCGTTACGCGATCATCAAAGCGCATTCCAATGGCGATAAGCACATCGCACTCATTGGTTAACTTATTCGGACTATAATTTCCGTGCATTCCTACCATTCCAACATTGAGCGGATGCTCAGTTGGTAATGCCGACAAGCCTAAAATGGTCCATGCTGAAGGAATCCCTGCTTTTTCAATCAAGGCTTTAAATTCGCTTTCTGCTTCGCCCAAAATAACGCCCTGTCCGAAAACAATTAGGGGCTTCTTGGCTCCATTAATCAATTCGGCAGCAGCCTTTAATTGTGCTACATTAACCGTTGGTTTTGCCTTATAGCTCCGCACAGAAGTACATTTTTTATATTCAAAATCGAAGGTCTCAACCTGTGCATTTTTCGTAATATCAATCAGCACTGGCCCTGGTCTACCCGAACGCGCAATATAAAATGCTTTGGCCATCACTTCAGGTATTTCGGCGGCGTCGGTTACTTGATAATTCCATTTTGTCACAGGTGTAGAAATGCCTACAATATCAGTTTCTTGAAATGCATCAGACCCTAACAAGTGTTTCCATACTTGGCCTGTAATACACACCATTGGTGTCGAATCTATCTGAGCATCAGCGATTCCTGTTATTAAATTTGTTGCTCCTGGTCCGGAAGTTGCCATGGCAACCCCAACTTTACCCGTTACTCTGGCAAAACCTTGTGCAGAATGTGTTGCACCTTGTTCATGACGCGTGAGCACATGTTGTAATTTATCTTGATACTTATATAATTCATCATAAATGGGCATGATTGCTCCACCCGGATATCCATAAATTAAATCTACTCCTTCTTCTAATAAGCATTTTATCACCGCTTCAGCACCAGAAATATGTACTGTCTTACTTGTTGTTGCTTTTGAAGCTACTACTGTTTGTGTCTCCATAATAATTGTTCTTTTTATGAGATTCCTACTTTCGTGGAAACTAGAATTCATCAGTTACACATCCTTGAGATGCTGATGAAACTGTTCTTGCATATTTATATAAGACTCCTCTTTTAAATTTTAAATTGGGGGCTTTCCATTGTTTTTTGCGCTGTGTCAATTCCTCATCGCTCACTTCTAGGACAATGGCATTTTTTTCTGCATCAATGGTAATTATATCACCATCTTTTACCAATGCAATGGCACCACCTTCTTGCGCCTCTGGGGTGATATGACCTACCACAAACCCGTGCGTTCCACCAGAAAATCTACCATCAGTAATAAGCGCCACATCTTTACCTAAACCGGCACCCATGATGGCAGCTGTAGGTTTCAACATTTCGGGCATTCCGGGGCCTCCTTTTGGCCCTTCATATCTAATAACAACGACATCCCCTTTTTCGACTTTACCATCTCCTATACCATCGTTGGCATCATATTCACTATCAAAAACTTTTGCTTTTCCAGAAAATTTCAGTCCTTCCTTACCTGTAATTTTTGCCACGCTTCCCTCCTGTGCTAAGTTCCCATAGAGCATTCGCAAATGCCCAGAAATCTTAATCGGATTCTCGATAGGCTTTATCACATCTTGACCCTGTGAAAGATCTTCAGCGTCTAATAAATTTTCAGCTAGGCTTTTCCCGGTAACGGTCAAACAATCTCCATGCAACAATCCTTTCTTCAATAAATATTTTAATACTGCTGGAATCCCTCCAACGGCATGCACGTCTTCCATCAAATATTGACCACTCGGTTTTAAATCAGCCAAAAACGGCGTGTTATCGCTTATTTTTTGAAAATCAGCTAGGGTAAAATCTATCTGTGCAGCCCGCGCAATGGCCAAGAAATGTAAGACTGCATTTGTAGAGCCTCCCAAAATCGTTACCAAACGAACGGCATTTTCTAAAGATTTGCGCGTGATAATATCAGAGGGTTTTATATCCTTTTCGAGTAAAAGACGCATCGCTTCTCCTGCACGTATCGCTTCTTGTTCTTTTTCTTTTCCGGTGGCCGGATTTGAAGAATTGTATGGTAAGGCCATTCCTAAAGCCTCAATAGCCGAAGCCATGGTATTAGCAGTATACATTCCCCCACAGGCGCCAGCTCCTGGAATCGCTTTTTCTACAATATGTTGATATTCTTCTTCGCCCATGGTTCCAGCAACTTTGCTTCCCCAGGCTTCAAAGGCAGAGACCACATCTAATTTTTTTCCGTTATGACATCCCGAATCTATGGTACCTCCATACACCAAAATAGAAGGTCGATCTAATCGAATCATCGCCATTAAGGCGCCGGGCATATTCTTGTCACAACCAACGACGGTCACCAGACCATCATAACTCATCGCTTGCACTACTGTTTCCATAGAATCAGCAATAATGTCTCTTGAAGGCAGTGAATATCGCATGCCAGGAGTCCCCATAGAAATTCCATCACTCACACCAATGGTGTTAAAAATTAGACCGATGATATCCTCATTTTTCGTTCCTTGCTTGACTAATTTAGCCAGATCATTTAAATGCATATTACAAGGGTTTCCCTCATAACCTGTACTTGCAATACCGATCATAGGCTTATTAAAATCTTCGGTGGTTAATCCGATACCATGCAACATTGCTTGAGCCGCTGGTTGTGTAGGATCTTGTGTAACTGTTTTGCTATATTTATTTAACTTCATTAACTAATTTTCTCAATTATTACTCGAATTTAATTTTTTGTGATTCTTCATAGATTCACCTCTCTATTTTAAGGTTAAATTCACAGACCCTTATTTTAAATCAATCTACTGATAATCATTGTTTTAAAATTTTAAATATTACTATACTCATGCCTATAATTTTAAGTCACAAAAAAACCTGTATCGCATTTGATACAGGTTTTCGTTTTTATAAACACAAATCCTATATCAAATCTTTACAGAAATGATAACCTCAATACTTTTGATAATGACTATGATGTTTTTCATGTTTATTGGAACTAAAAAAGCCTTCCTAAATACTTAGGAAGGCTTTAAATTATTTATTCAATTCTAGATACCGTCCTTCTCTATGGTGAAATAATCACACTCTTAATGACAACGATATTTAAAAAACTATTCTTCATTTGTTAAACAAATATTAGTAATTCTTTTTGAAATTCAAAATTCATCTCGTTTTTTTGTATTTTTAAGATGAAAAATGATTGACATATGCTCAAAAGAATTAAATATTTATTGGTCTATTCTTTACCCATTGTAACCTATATTTCGTTAACCTCTAAGGGCATTTATACATTTTTACCTCTATTGCTATTCTTCGGATTGGTTCCGTTGTTAGAATTATTCTTCAAACCAGATGCGAGCAATTTTGATAAAGAAACTGCTAAATTTGAGAAAGAAAACAAATTGTATAATTGGATATTATATGCCGCCGTACCCGTTCAAATAGGTATGCTTATTTTCTTTTTTTATTCGATGCAGGAACCCTTAACAGTCGTTGAACGAATTGGTAGAATATCATCTACGGGCATTATGTGTGGTGTTTTAGGCATCAATCTTGGTCATGAATTAGGACATCGTCTCAATACAACAGATCAGTTTTTAGGTGAATTGATGCTACTTACTTCTTTGAATACTCATTTTTTACCTTATCACAATGGAGGTCATCATTTTAACGTAGCTACCCCAAACGATGCAGCAACCGCCCGTAAAAATGAAATATTATATATTTTCTGGTTTCGATCTCATTTTTCGAGTTATCTCGAAGCCTGGCAGTTGGAAAATAAACGTATGCATGAAATTGGAAAAGGTGTGTTTTCTCTGTATAACAAAATGGTGAAGTATACCATAGCGAATATCTTACTGTTATTTATTGTTTTTTACTTTTTCGGATTAACCGTTTTACTAAGTTTTATTGGCGCCGCTATTATTGGAATTTTGTTATTACAAACGGTTAATTATATTGAGCATTATGGCCTGTTGCGAACCAAGAACGAACACGGTCGATATGAGCGTGTTCGACATACACACTCATGGAATTCAGATCATATTATTGGAAGATTGGTTTTATTTAATTTATCACGACATTCTGATCATCACTATAACGGTAGTAAACATTATCAGGTATTAAAGTCACTACCTGAAAGTCCGCAGATGCCTACTGGATATCCAGGTATGATGTTGTTCTGTTTGATTCCTCCGTTATGGTTTAAGTATATGAATGCTAAAATAGCTACCTTTCAGCATTAATTCTTCAAAAAATATGACACACGAAAAAAGCGTTTCAGAAGCTGTTCATTACAGGCGATCGGTACGAATTTATGACCCTGAAAAACCAATAGATCCTGTCAAAGTAAAAGAATGCATCGTGCTAGCTTCATTGGCTCCAAATAGCAGTAATATGCAGTTATGGGAGTTTCATCATATCACTTCTGAGAATATTAAAAAGAAAATGATCCCTTTATGTTTAGATCAGAATACCGCTAAAACAGCCGAGCAATTTGTGGTTGTTACGGTGCGCAAAGATCAATGGAGAAAGCGTCAACGAGCAAATTTAGGCTATGTTGATGCGGTTTACGGTAAAGGAACTCCGAAAGCAAAACAATCGAGTCGAGAAAAAGTAGCGAGAGCTTATTATGGAAAACTAATGCCCTTTGCTTATAGCGACTTTTTAGGTCTTTTCGGTTATCTAAAATATTTAATGATTCTTGTTTTAGGAATTTTCAAACCTACATACAGAGAAGTACGCAAACAAGACATTCGCGTGGTGGCTCATAAGAGCGCGGCACTTGCCGCTCAAAACTTTATGTTGAGTATGGCCGCTATTGGATATGACACCTGCCCTATGGAAGGTACCGATACTTGGCGCATTAAACGTTTATTAAACTTACCTCTAGGTGCTGAAATAAATATGGTTATCAGTTGTGGTATTCGCAAACCCGAAGGTGTGTATGGTGATCGTTTTAGAGTGCCTTTTGAAGAAATTTATACCAACGTGTAGCGCATCAAGTTAAATATTTTGGGTATATTTTCTGAATCATTGTATGTTGGTTCTGATTGAACCCTCCCCTCTTTCTAAATAACGCTCGCATCGGTCTTTGTTCGACACTTTCGATATGTTCTTATTTTTTTCTAGTTCTATAGTATAGATTCCAAGCGCCAGAATTCGATTCAACTATATCTGGAAGGCCATCACCATTCAAATCTCCTATCTCTATATTATAGGTATTCTCCTTTAAATCTTCTCGCAATCCGATTTCGGTAAAGGATCCTTTCTTACTACCTAAGAAAACATAGTTTCTATCGCCAGAATTCCCTTCTACAATATCTAAATAACCGTCATTATTAAAGTCTGCTATCTTTACAGATGCAGTTCTTCGTTGTGTAGTGAATTCGAAAATCTTATCGAATGTTAGTTCTTTGTCGCCAAAATAAATGCTATTCGTTGCTTTTAAATTTCCAGTTACGATATCTAAAAATCCATCCTTGTTAAAATCGCCAATATCAACCGATCTCGTTTCATCCGTTTCTTTACCAAACACTATTACTTTAGAAAAATTTAATTTTCCATCATTGAGATGAATCTTATTTTCACTTCGTCTTTCTGCCGTCACCAAATCTAAATGGCCATCTTTATTGAAATCAACTGCTTTGGTTTGAATTGTTTGGTCAACGGCATTCCCGAAGGTTACTATTTTTTCAAAATTACCTTTTCCATCATTGAGACAGATTTCATTTGTGGCCTTGCGATTAGACAAGATCAAATCGACGTCTCCATCATTGTCAATATCGGCAATTTCTAAATTTCTTGATGGTGATTTAGAACCAAAGGAAATCCCTTTTGAAAAGGTGTTGTCCGCTCTACCAAAGTAGATCATATTATCTATATTATCGTTAGCAACGGCAATATCCATAAAACCATCTTTATTGAAATCGGCACTTTTTATGGCATATGAAGCATCCATGAGTTGTCCAACACGTTGTGCGACTTTAAAACCGCCTTTACCGCCATTGTAATAGATATAATTTTGTTGTGCCCAATGTCGCCCATTAGCAACAAGGGCATCTAAATCTCCATCTTGATCAATATCGAAAAGAGTGATGGATGCGGTACGGTTGGCCAGTGTACCTATAGAAAATGCGCCATCAGCATTAAAAAAGGAGACTTCCTGTGCAAAGCTAAATTGCATACATAGGATCGCAATGCTTATGGTTTGTATCTTTTTCATTTAATTATTAGGTTTTAATACCAATCTGTTTTCAGATTGCTCAATCGTTCCCTTATTTAATAGCATCGGTACAAACTCCCCATCGACAAATTTTTGCGCTTGATCGTTGTAATGAGGACTCAACGGATTACCCGACTGACCCGTAGGTAAAATACTCATACTACCCTCAACTTCAGAAAAATCAATCACACGTCGTGTGGATGGACCCGAAGTCACTTTATAATAACCACTGCCATTTAAACTAAATGCTAAATTGTTAATGACTTCTTTACCTCCATTCACTTCATATGGTCCAACATTAAAATACTTCCGCAAAGATGCTACACTACCCATCGCATGATTGTGTTCTATGGTATGCACTCTGTTCCATGTCCAACTCTTCATATCTTCACCTAATTGATTTTCTAAAAATGCGACCGCTCCGCGGATCGACTTACTTAAAATGAACTGCCTCGTTTCGGTTATATCTTCGGTCGAGATATCATCCCACCATACTGAGCTATCTCTCGCAATCTGTGCTGGGGTCGTCTTTTTTTGGTGCGAGGTATTGAGAAATATCTTAAATGTATCTCCTAGTTCATCTTTATAGGTATTGACCAAGAACTCATACAGCACACGATTGTAAATTGTAGGAGCGACACTTTCTAGATTGTAATTGCCATCCCAGGCTTTTAAAAGATCTAATGCCTTGTTTTCTTTATCAGAAAAATCGACATCGCTAACCCCGGTAAGAATGTCTCTGATAATGTCGGGCGTCGTTGCGCTCGTCACATCATTGATCATTCTCATAACATCTTGTTTTGTAAAGTCATTTTTCGCCTCTAATAAATTAACAATCCGCGTAGCTCTATCTTTTGGTTGATAATACCCCGGATATAAAATACCTGCAATCGAATCTGGTTGATTATTTGCAGAGTAGACATACTTCCATGCTGGGTTAATTGCCTGAGGGTTCTCTTCAAAATCTAAATATTCTTTTTCATCATCATTACTATTCCCTTTTAAAATCAACTTAGGATTTACCTCATTTTTAAACTTGTGAAGTTTGGCAGAAGCAAACCAGGCAATATTGTTTTCGGCATCGCCGTACATCACATTTAATCCAGGAGCATGAATCAAGCTTGCAGCTTCTTTGAATTCAGATAGGTTTTTAGCATGCGACATTTGATAGGACACATCTAGCATTCTGTTTTCAAAATTGGTGTATACCCAATCCATGGCGATGGGGCGTTCATCATTGATTTGTTCAATCATATCATTAACAATCGGGCCATGCTGACTTACTCTTAGATCATATGATACGGTCGCACCATCTTTTACCTTGATATTTTTTTTGATTATTTCATAAGATTTTGGGCCTTCGGGTGTCAAATATTCTGCTTCGTTCGAGGGATTGTTCTCCTCAAAATAAAAGTCGACATCGTCATTAGCGAACATCGTTAAACCATAAGCATAGTTTCTATTATGTCCTAACAAAGGAAAAGGTGTTAAGGCCAAATTATAACCATACATTTCGTAATCTGGTGTTACAATATGCGATTGATACCAAACAGAAGGTTGTGAAAAACCAATATGTGGATCGTTGGCAAAAATCACCTTCCCATTTTTTGTTTTTTCGGGACCCAAGACCCAACTATTACTTCCGATGAAAGGGGAAATTGGCAATGCTTCGTATACCTCAGCCACCGCCTCTGCTAAACGACTTTCAAGAATGGCATTTTTCTCATTTTTAATCAGGGTTTGACCTTCGATTGGGATATCCAGTTCTCGCAAATAATCAGCCCCTAGTTTCTCCTTTATTTCGGTTAGAACGGGCTCGGTTTTATGTGCGATGGCGAAACTAAAGCCCATATAGCCAATCACATTATAGATATCCTTTAAGGTATATTCTTCTTTGCTTAGGCCAACCAAATAAAACTCTATGGGTGTTGGACCATTTTTAATATATTGATTAACGCCATCTAAATAGGCCACGGCCAATTGGTATGCCTTGCTGGTACGATCTAAATTTTTAATAGTTTTTTCGGCGGCTTCTTCAATCCCTAAACTAGAAAAGAATTTATCATTTCGAACTAATTTTTCACCAAAAACTTCAGACAATCTACCCGCCGCAATTCTACGAATCAATTCCATTTGCCACAATCTATCCTGTGCATGCGCATAGCCTAAAGCACGTCGTGCATCAAGTTCATTTTGTGCATATATATGAGGCACTCCATAATCATCGTAAAAGATATTGACTTCGTTTTGGAGGTTCGCCAGTTTTAGTTCACCATCGTACGTTGGTTTTAAACTTCGGGTAAAAAAGAATCCAAAAATTAAGAATAGAATAATGATGGCAAGAAGTACTAGGAGTATTTTTTTTAGAAGGCGCATTGAATAGGGGTTACTTTTTCTCAAATATAGTAAAAACCTCAAAGCGAAATAGCGTAAAAAAAACAGCCTCAAAAATTGAGGCTGTCTTGTGTCTATTTACTATGCATTTAAAAAACTTCTTCTCCTTCTCGGATCGGAACATTTTGCGGTGTGAAATCTTGTCCTCCCCATAGTTCTCCGTTTTCGTCTGTCTTACTATAATCGTAAGGCCAACGTTCAACATGAGGAATTTCTCCTGGCCAGTTTCCGTGCATATGTTCTACAGGTGCTGTCCATTCTAAGGTATTTGATTTCCATGGATTTTGAGGAGATACTGGTCCTTTCTTAATACTAATAAAGAAATTCGCCAAGAATATCAATTGAGCAAAACCACCAATTAAGGCGAAAATAGTAATCACCTCATTAATTGCTAATAAATCGTCAAACATTGGAAATGCAGTATTGTTATAATATCTACGAGGTAATCCGGCTAATCCTGTAAAGTGCATCGGGAAAAATACTCCGTATGCTGAGATTGCTGTTAACCAAAAATGTAGGTATCCTAAATCTTTATTCATCATTCGACCATACATCTTCGGGAACCAGTGATAGACACCGGCAAACATTCCGAAAATCGCCGATACACCCATTACTAAGTGGAAGTGTGCAACCACAAACATAGTATCATGCACATTGATATCTAAGGCACTATCTCCTAAGATTAAACCTGTCAAACCACCTGTTATAAATGTTGATACCAATCCAATAGAAAACATCATGGCGGGGTTGAGCTGCAGGTTTCCACGCCAGAGGGTGGTGATATAATTAAAGGCTTTTACCGCAGATGGAATCGCAATTAAAAGGGTTGTAAATGTAAATACAGACCCTAAGAACGGATTCATACCTGTCACAAACATATGGTGACCCCAAACAATAGTCGATAAGAATGCAATCGCAATAATTGATGCAATCATGGCACGATATCCAAAAATCGGTTTACGAGCATTTGTCGCGATCACTTCAGATGTCAATCCTAATGCTGGTAATAAGATAATATATACTTCTGGGTGTCCTAGGAACCAGAATAAGTGTTCAAATAAAATTGGAGATCCTCCTTTGTAATGCAATACTTCTCCGGCAATAAAAATATCCGACAAGTAAAACGAGGTACCAAAACTTCTATCAAAAATCAATAATAGTGCTGCAGACAATAATACAGGAAATGAGATCACACCGATTATTGCTGTGATAAAGAATGCCCAAATTGTTAACGGCAATCTTGTCATTTTCATACCCTTTGTACGCAAGTTTAAAACGGTTACGATGTAATTCAAAGATCCTAGTAATGACGAAGCAATAAAAATTGCCATCGATACTAACCATAAGGTCATCCCTGCACCAGAACCTGGCATTGCTTGCGGTAAGGCACTTAACGGTGGATAGATCGTCCAACCTGCTGATGCTGGTCCTGTCGTTACAAATAATGATAATACCATCACTACACTAGATAAGAAGAACATCCAATAAGAAAGCATGTTCAAAAAGCCTGATGCCATATCACGGGCACCAATTTGCAATGGAATTAATAGGTTACTAAACGTACCACTCAAACCAGCTGTCAATACAAAGAATACCATAATAGTACCATGTATTGTCACCAAGGCTAAATACATATCAGGAGTCATTACGCCTCCTTCGCCACCTTCTCCAAGGAAAGCTTCAATAATTCCGAATGACTCTCCAGGATATGCTAATTGTAAACGAAATAGCATTGACATGAAAATTCCAATAACTCCCATAATCATCCCAGTAATTAAATACTGCTTGGCAATCATTTTGTGATCTTGACTAAAGATATACTTTGTTACAAAGGTTTCTTTATGATGATGATCTGACATATCTATTATTTTATTTTATTCTTTTAATTATTATAAACTTTCAGCAAGCGTTTTTTGCTTTTTCAACCATGCGTTAAAATCAGCTTCTTCTTCTACAACGATCTTTAATTGCATATTGTAATGTGATGCTCCACAAATCTTATTACACAAAAGTATATAGTCGAATTCTACTTCTTCTTTCCCTTGTGCCTTTCTTAAGATATTGATATTTTCGAATTTCTTCTTTGTATCGGCATTTTCGCGCATTTCTGCTGTTGTTACTGTAGGTGTCATTTTAATTTGTGTTACCATACCAGGTACACAATTCATTTGCGCTCTAAAATGAGGCATATATGCTGAGTGTAAGACATCTTGAGAACGCAATTTAAAAATGACTGTTCTCCCTTTTGGTAAGTGTAATTCTTTTACAAAAGAAACTGGATCTGCTACTACAGGGATATCATCAGCCGCATTTTTATCGGTCATATCAACTCCCATAACATTGGCTCCTTTTATAAAGCGAACGTTACCATTACCTAAGGTATTATCTTCACCTGCGTAACGAGCATTCCAATTGAACTGTTGCGCATATAACTCTATAATTAATGGATCTTCAACATCAGAAGCGTCCATTACTTGGTTCCAAGTCCACAATCCATAAATAATCATTCCAGCTAGTACAACCGCTGGCGTAATTGTCCACCACATTTCTAACTTATGACTATCTGCAAAAAAGTATGCTTTTCTACCTTCGGTACCTCTGTATTTAAAGGTGAACCAGAAGATTAAAGCCTGCAGTATAAATTGCACAACAAGTATGAGGGCCATCGAATATTTAAACAATATATCAATATGCTCTGCTTCTGCGGAAGCTCCTAATTGTGGTAATAATACCTCTCTTGTGCCCCACAAACTCAATACCATTAGCACGTATATAAATGTCATTAAGACAAGCATGAGCTTCCCGTTAATGTCATTTTCTTTTGGTGTTGCAGTTTGATCCTCTTTTTTAGTTAATCCTAACAATTTTACTAATTGCCAACAAACAACCATTAGAGCTACACCTATGATAATATAAAATAATGCCTTCATTTGTTATACTTGATATAATTTCTTTTTAATGATGAAAAATTTCACTCTCTTTTATTAGTGGGTTTCCTTTCGGATGCAACGGTGCTTTTGTCAATGCATTAAACACCACATATATAAATAATCCTGCAAAGAAAAGAATACCACCCATCTCAGGTAATCCAAAATGCCAATCATTACCTACAGTACCCGGAGATACCATTAAGAACAAGTCTAAATAATGTCCGGCAAGAATTACCAAACCAGCAATTACCACAAACCATGGCACTTTCTTATAATCACTATTCATCAATACTAATATTGGAAATGCAAAATTCATTACAATCATACCTATAAATAAAGGCTGATAGTTTCCGATCAATCTTGGGTAAAAATAAGCCGTTTCTTCTGGGATATTCGCATACCACTGTAACATAAACTGTGCAAAGAAAAGGTAGGTCCAAAAAATACTAAACGCGAACATATACTTTCCTAAATCGTGAATATGGTAATCGTTTACATTTGGTAAAAAGCCTTTTGCTCTCAAATAAATTGTCACAAAAGTAATCACTGTAATACCAGATACAAACATACTTGCAAAAACATAGAATGAATACAATTGGCTAAACCAGTGATGATCGATGGCCATTAACCAGTCAAAAGCCATAAACAATTCTGTCACTAAAAACACTACTAAGAACACTACTGAAAGCGTAAAGTTTTTATTATAATGTTTCAAATCAGTCGCTTCATCTTGTAACCTTGAATTTTTAATTATGAAATGTTTAAATCCAATCCATATTAATACATAGATTACTGCTCTAATCAACCAAAACGGAATGTTTAACCACCATCCTTTTGTTTCCATTGCATAATCATAATTGGCAGCTGTTGGATCTACACTTGTATACATCCAAGCGAACATATGATTTGCATGGCCAACCGAAGAGGCAATTAAAAACACTAATACAATAATCGAACCTGGTACGATATACGCAGATACACCTTCCATCACTCTAAATAACACCGGAGACCATCCTGCTGTAGATGCTCTTTGGATACAATAGTAAACAAACGCACATACACTTAAGAGTAAAAAGAATAACATAGCAATATATATTGCTGCCCATGGTCTGTTCTTCGCTTGATCTAATGAATGTTGTAGGTGTTCCTCTTCTGAAACTCCGTGTGCATCTTCATCACCATGTGCCGCTCCATCATTCGCTGTATGCAATGCTTCTTTGGTATGCTCTTCATTTGCATGTCCGGCATCGGTATCATGATTAGCTGCAACAGCATCGTGTGAAGCGGTTGCTGCACCATGACCGTCCTCAGCATGAAGCATCTGCTCTTTTAAATCCTCAATTGTGCTTGGTGCAGTGATAAAACCATATGCTATACCGAGTGCACCAATAATCATGAATGCAATCGCTGTGGTTTTTAATCTACTTGAAAATGTGTACATATCTATAATATTCCGTGTAAACGCTTATTTTAATAAATCAGTTCTTAATTTCTCAACATGATGCACTACTTGCCATCTTTCGGTAGCGCTCAATTGAGATGAGTGTGACCCCATAATTCCTTTACCATACATCAATACATGATAAATACTACCTTCTGTAATATCTCTATCTTTATAATTCGGTACCCCTAAGAATTTTTCATTCATCACCAACGGTCCTTGACCGTCACCTTTCGTACCATGACAAGCCACACAGTAAATACCATATAAATATTTACCTTGTTCTAAATTAGCCTTAGAGACTCTACGAATAGAATCGTTCGGAGCCATCACTTTTATCGGTGAAAACAACGAATCTTTTGCCACTAATAATGCATTAGGTGTATCAGGGTAATCATACGGTACATTTCCCCTTGCAATTGTTCCTGCAACAGGTAATCTAGCTGATATACTATCGGCACCTATGGTAGACTCACCATATGTTTCATAACCCACAGGCGTATACATATCAGTATCGGCCATGTATTGTACTTGTCTTGACCTTTTATCTTGACAAGATGACAAGGCTACAACTACTACAAGTACTGTTATTATTTTAACAACGCTTTTCATATATCTTCTATTAGTGCTTTTCTTTAACATTAATTTCTACTGCTCCAGTTCCTTTTAATAATGAAGCTAATTGATCTGCATCACCATCTACAGCTACTTCCATTAAAAAATGGTCATCAGTTGTTCTTGGATCTGGATTTTCAGCCTCTCTAAATGGCCAAATCTTACTACGCATGTAGAAAGTAATTACCATCAAATGCGCTGCAAAAAATACCGTCATTTCAAACATTACCGGCACAAATGCGGGCATATTCTCGGCAAAACTAAAACTTGGTTTTCCCCCAATATTTTGAGGCCAGTCTTGAATCATAATAAAATTCAAAAACCAAACGGCGAAACCTAAACCTGTTAAACCATACATAAATGCGGTAATTCCCAATCTTGTTGGTTCAAGACCCATGGCTTTATCTAATCCGTGCACCGGAAAAGGTGTATAAATCTCTTCTATATGATGGTGTGCCGCTTTTACCTCTTTAACGGCTTTTAATAGCACATCATCGTCATCGTATAAAGCATGTATTACTTTCGAACTCATAATTACGATTTAAGTTTGTTAGCTTGACCTGCCCAATCATCTCTTTCTGCTCTTCCAGGGAAAGAACCAGTAATTGAATCTAACAGATCATATTCTTTTTTGGTCATTTTACTCACTTGAGCAAACGTATAAATTCCTATTTGGTTTAAGGTTTTTTCCATAACTGGACCAATTCCTTTTACTTTCTTAAGATCATCAGCTTGTTGTGTGTTAGGATCAAAAGCTCCTAAACTATCTAATAAATTGCTCGTTTGCGCTGCTTTATCATCGGTATCAGCAATGATTTCCTCAGCTGGAGCTACTGTCTGTGCTTCAACTTTTTGCTCAACAACTTCAGCGATTGTTTTTTCAACAGGATCTCCACCTTCTCTTGCTCGTTTATAATTATCACCTGTAGATTTCAAGATTGATTTTACCTCTGCCTGTGCAATTACCGGGAACGTTCTAGCATATAATAAGAACAATACAAAGAAGAAACCAAGTGTTCCGATGAAAATACCAATGTCTACGAATGTTGGTGAAAACATCGTCCAAGATGATGGTAGATGTCCTCTACTTAAGTTAATTACAATAATATCAAAACGTTCGAACCACATACCAATATTGATAAATATTGAGATGATAAAGGTCCAAATGTAATTTTGTCTAATTTTTTTAATCCAGAATAACTGTGGAATCACTGAGTTACAAATAATCAATGACCAAAATGCCCACCAATATGGTCCTGTAGCGGCACCGACTGATAAGTACACAAAGTCTTCATAACTACTTCCTGTATACCATCCTACAAATAATTCTGACAAATACGCAACGGTTACAATACCACCTGTTACTAAGATTACTTTATTCATATTCTCGATATGAACTCTGGTAATATAATACTCTAAATTTGATACTTTACGCATAATTAAGAGTAAAGTTTGTACCATGGCGAAACCTGAGAATACCGCACCCGCAACGAAATATGGAGGATACACTGTACTGTGCCATCCTGGTATTACCGACGTCGCAAAGTCAAAAGATACAATCGTGTGTACAGATAATACTAAGGGTGTTGCTAAACCAGCAAGTACCAAAGACACTTCTTCAAAACGTTGCCAATCTTTTGCTTTTCCGCTCCATCCGAAACTTACTAAGCTATATATTTTTTTCTGAAAAGGTTTTGTTGCTCTATCACGAATCATGGCGAAATCAGGTAACAAACCAGTCCACCAGAACACCAATGATACCGAGAGATATGTTGAGATCGCAAATACATCCCATAATAATGGTGAGTTAAAGTTCACCCATAAAGAACCTAATTGATTCGGAATTGGCAATACATAAAAACCATCCCAGATTCGACCCATGTGAATCAATGGAAATAATCCTGCTTGTACTACCGCAAAGATGGTCATTGCTTCGGCAGAACGGTTAATACCCATTCTCCATTTTTGACGGAACAACAATAGTACTGCTGAGATTAAGGTTCCGGCATGACCGATACCTACCCACCATACAAAGTTGGTAATATCCCAAGCCCAGTTAATTCTATTGTTCAAACCCCAAACACCAATACCTGTACCTATTGTATAAGCAATGGCTCCAACTCCCCATAGAAATGCAACTAATGAAATGATGAAGGCAATCCACCATTTTTTATTGGCTTTACCTTCAATAGGAGCAGCAACATCTACAGTAATATCGTGATACGATTTATCACCTGTAATGATGGCTTCTCTAATAGGCGCTTCGTAATGACCCATAATTATATCTAATTCTTTATTATTATTATGCTTCTTTTCTATTTCTTACATCTAATTGATAGAACACATTAGGTTGTGTACCCACAAAATCCAATAAATGGAAAGTTCTATCGTCTTCTTTTAAATGTGCAACTGTATTCTCTTTATTATTGATATCACCAAACTGCATCGCTCCAGTACTACATGCATTTGCACAAGCCACTTGGAATTCATCTTTTGCAGGTGGTCTACCTTCTCTCTTCGCTTTCAAGATTGTTGCTTGTGTCATTTGAATACACATTGAACATTTCTCCATTACACCACGAGAACGTACTACCACATCTGGGTTTAATACCATTCGACCTAAGTCATTATTTAAGTTGTAATCAAACTCATCATTATCAAAATACTTGAACCAGTTGAATCGACGTACTTTATACGGACAGTTATTTGCGCAATAACGTGTACCAACGCAACGGTTATAAGCCATTTGATTCTGACCTTGACGTCCGTGTGATGTTGCTGCTACCGGACACACAGTCTCACAAGGAGCATGGTTACAATGCTGGCACATCACTGGTTGAAAGGTAACTTCAGGATTATCAGAAGGATGTGTTTGCGCTTCAAAATATGAACCACTACCAAAAATACCTTCTTCTTTCCCTCGCTCTTCTGTCATATCAGAGCTATAATATCTATCGATACGCAACCAGTGCATATCTCTACTTTTTCTAATTTCTTCTTTACCGACTACGGGCACATTGTTTTCTGCATGACACGCCACAACACATGCTCCACAGCCAGTACATCCTGCTAGATCAATTGATAGGTTAAATTTAGGACCGATACTGTCATCAAATTTCTCCCAAAGATCTACTTTTTCTAAGGCTACATTTTGGTGATCCATTTGCACGTGTGGTGCTGGATTCCAATCATGTTTTGGTTTATTGATAAAATCATCTAAGGTTGTTTCTCGGATAATTTCATCTCTACCCATTAAGGTATGTTGCAATTGAATACATGCAAACTCATGGTTACCGGCTACTTTTTCGATACTCACAGACTGCGCCGTATTAAAGTTTTGATATAAAGGATACGCATTTACACCTACCTTCATATTATCACTAACACCAACTTGTCTACCATATCCTAAAGCTAAACCAATAACACCAGGAGTCTGACCTGGCTGAATATATACAGGAACATTTTCTACCGTAACACCGTTTACTGTTACATTTACTAGGCTACCATCTAAGGCACCATTAGAAACAGTCACATTTTCGATACCATATGCTTCGGCATCTACTCTAGACATGGTGATATAATTATCCCAAGAAGTTCTAGTGATAGGATCTGGCAATTCTTGCAACCATGGGTTGTTTGCCATTTGACCATCACCTAATCCTGTCTTCGTATATAATGCTAATTCTAAGTCTTCTGATGCTGTTGCTTTCGCTAATGCGGAAACTGCCGCAGCAATATTAGCTGTTGGTGCACTGTAAAGTAATTCATTAGGTTCACCATTCTTTTCTTCAACTGTTACAGAAGCAACACTCTTACTATATATACCATCATGCAACGCTTGATTCCAAGAATTGCCATTTAATACATTTGCTGTCCAATTCGCTTTGATATAATCATGGTATGATTGACTACTGCCCATCCATTTCAACACTGAATCTTCAAACTGACGTGTATTAAATAAAGGTCTAATTGTTGGCTGCACCAAACTGTAGTGTCCTTTCTTCATGTTTACATCTCCCCAAGACTCTAAATAATGAGGTGTTGCAGCGACATACTGTGCATTTGTAGCCGTCTCATCTTCTTTCATGGTAAAGGCTACCGACAATACATTTTTTTGTGCTTCAGCAAATTCAGCACCATTATATAAGGTATAGGCAGGATTCGTATTGTAGGTAATTAAAGCACCTACTTTACCTGCTTTCATATCATTTATTAATTGAGAGACTTTGGCATCACTACCACTTCTCACATATTTCGGTGCCGTTACATCGACCGCGGCACTTTTAAGTGCTTTATTAATAGCTAACGCTACTAATTGCGCATTTTTATCTTGTATTCCAGTTACGACCACACCTTTACTTCCTGCAGCTTTCAATTGAGAAACAGCTTTTGCAACGCCTTCGTTTGCCGGCTTCGTACCATTGGTAATCGCATTATAGATAGCCACCAATGTTTGTGCCTGGTCTGCCGACTTCATCATATATCGCTTATCTGCATTCGCACCTGTCAATGTCATATTCGACTCAAACTGGATATGTCGAGACATCTTACCATGATGAGGCACTCTACTCTTCGCGTAACCTACTTCGAAGTTACCACCTTGCCAATCTCCTAAGAAATCTGCTCCTACAGAAATGATAACATCTGACTTACTAAAATCATAATCAGGCAATGCTCTTTCACCATACATAGCTTCGAAAGCATCTAAGGCTGCTGATTCAGAAATAGCATCATATGTTATATGTGTAGCATTTGGATATAAAGTTGTAAAGTCTTGAATTAACTTTTGCGCCGAAGGGCTGGCCATTGTTCCTGTCATAAAAACAATTGACTTATCACTTCCTTTCATTGCATTTAGTGCAGCACCTACTTCTTTGTCGAGTGTTGCCCAATCGCTATCAGCACCTTTAACCTTTGGTCCTTTTAAACGATTATTATCATATAAATTTAAGACAGATGCCTGAACTCTGGCATTCGTGCCTCCACTTACTTTCGCTAGTTTATTTGGTTCAATTTTAATAGGACGGCCTTCACGAACTTTAATTAAAATGTTCGCAAAATCATATCCATCCGCAATAGAAGAGGCATAATAATCTGGCACACCTGGTACCATATCATCGGGCTTTACTATATAAGGAATAGATTTAATTACTGGTCCTTCACAAGCAGCTAACGAAGCCGCCGCTGTGGTGAATCCAACATATTTTAAGAAATCTCTACGTGATGTTTCAGAAGAAGCTAAGGCCTCTTTATCTCCAAGAAATTGATCTGTTGGAATATCTGAAGCAAATTCATTTTGCTCGAGCTTTTCAACAATAGAACTATTTTCGTTTAGCTCTTCAACACTTTTCCAGTATTTCTTGTTTGATGCCATATTAAATTGACTATTTATATTTGACTTGCGTCTAATTCTTTAATTATAATTCTTTGTAGATGATTAGTAGTGACATTTACCACATTCCATACCACCCATTTGAGCAACCGTTACCTTTTCAATACCGTATTTCTTAGATAACTGCTCGTGTATTTTTGCATAATACTCGTTACCTTTTAAATCAACCTGAGTTTCTTTGTGACAATCAATACACCAACCCATTGTTAATGGCGAATATTGATACAATTCATCCATTTCCTCTACAGGACCGTGACATTTCTGGCATTTGATACCGCCTGCCGTAACATGCTGTGAATGATTGAAATATGCAAAATCTGGCAAATTATGTATACGTACCCATTTTACTGGTTTTTGCTCGTAATTTTCTTTGTATGCAAAATTATCCGCATCCCATCCTATGGCATCGTATAATTTCTTGATCTCTAAATCTAACTCTGCCTTTCCTAATTTCTCTTCTCCAATCATCACCTGCGTTGTCTCAGCAACTTCAGCAATACTCTTGTGACAGTTCATACATACATTTAATGAAGGGATCCCAGAATGCTTAGAGTGTTTTGCAGAAGAATGACAATACTGACAATCTACTTTATTCTCACCAGCATGAATCTTGTGAGAAAATGCAATCGGCTGAATTGGCTGATAGCCTTCATCTAGACCAACACCCATCATAGCCTGATACCCAAAGTAAGCAACTGTTAACAGCAATGCTATGGTTGCCACTAGTTTTAAAAATTGATTATCACTTTTCAGATAAATCCACAATACCAACAATATCAATACTGCTAAAACGACGTAAGACATCCAAGCCGTTGATGGCTCTTTCGTCACTACTTCTCCGCCTTCTGGAACAGGAATGACTTTTTTATCAATGTCGCCATGCGTTGTATATGCTAAAATTGCATCAATATCACTATCAGACAATTGAGGGAACGCCGTCATCACAGACCCGTTATACTCGTTAAAAATGGCAATTGCATCAGCATCGCCAGTTGCTCTTAGCGCTGCATTGTCTTTGATCCAGGCTTTTAACCATTCATTTGTTCTTCTCTCTTCTACCTTTCCTAATGCAGGCCCTGTAAACTTCTTGTTCAACATGTGACAAGAAGCACAATTAGCATTGAAAATTTTCTTACCCGTTCGAACCTGGGTCGAGTCAATTTCTTGTGCCGAAAGCTGCGCTGTAAAAAGTAAAATAAATGTAAGACTTGATAGGAATAATCTTAAAAATCGATTGTGTTGATTCACACTTTTCATATGGTAGAATATATTTCTGTCTTTTTGGTATGATTTTTTCTTAACTAACAAGACATAACAATGCCAAGTTTTTAAGATTGCACAAAAATAGCATTTATATACATTATAGAAAATCTAAAAATAATGTTAAATGTAATTTATAATTATTCTAAATAAGGCTTTTTTGTAAAATGATAAAAACAAAATTTTAAATTTGCCAATATTAATATTCATAATGAGAAAGTTAACACATTTAAAGAACATCTGCTTCCTAATTATTGCCTTTGTTTGTTGTCAGAATTTGGCTGCACAAAACGAAGAGGGAACTATTAAAGTTCAAAGCAACCAAAGTATAAAGGCACTTATTGCCAAAAAAAGAGCATACAATAAAAATCATGATTATATCAATGGCTATAAAATTCAGTTGTTTTATGGTTCTGAGCAAGGTGCGATACAATTAAAAGAAAAGTTCAATAGTGTATTTCCAGATATCACCTCTGAACTAAAATTTAAGTCTCCCGATTGGAAAGTTTGGGTAGGATCTTATAAAACAAAATTAGAAGCTGCCAGAGCTTTAGTAGAAATAAAAGAAGGTTTTCCTGGTGCGATTAGAGTCAATGCCAAGGTACGAAATTAACAACCCAGAGCAACGTATTATATAATAAAGAGCATTCTCACCCAAGAGAATGCTTTTTGTTTTATCTTTGTTTTTATGAATGAAAATTTAAACCCTTCTAATGAAGATTTATCTCATGAGGAGTTAGATCTAGAGAAGAAGTTGAGACCATTAACGTTTAGTGATTTTACCGGTCAAGATCAAACGTTGGAAAATCTAAAAATATTCGTTGAGGCTGCAAATCAGCGCGACGAAGCCTTAGATCACACCTTGTTTCATGGCCCTCCTGGTCTTGGTAAAACTACCTTAGCGCATATCCTTGCGAATGAATTAAAAGCAGGTATCAAAGTAACCTCTGGACCTGTATTAGATAAGCCTGGTGACCTTGCCGGATTATTGACAAATCTCGGAGAGCGCGATGTATTATTCATTGATGAAATTCACCGTTTGAGCCCGATTGTTGAAGAGTATCTCTACTCGGCTATGGAAGACTATAAAATTGACATCATGATAGAATCTGGCCCGAATGCCAGAACTGTTCAAATAAATTTAGAACCTTTTACACTTATTGGTGCTACTACGCGTTCAGGACTATTAACCGCTCCGATGCGTGCACGTTTCGGCATTAGTAGTCGATTAGAATATTATAAAACAGAGCTTCTTACGACCATTGTTCAACGCAGTGCGAACATCTTACATGTTCCGATTTCTATGGAAGCTGCCATTGAAATTGCTGGTCGGAGTCGTGGCACCCCAAGAATTGCCAACGCCCTGTTGAGAAGAGTACGCGATTTTGCACAAATAAAAGGTGATGGACATATTGATATTGCCATAGCCAAATTTGCTCTAAAAGCATTGAATGTGGATGCGCATGGTCTTGATGAAATGGACAATAAAATATTGAATACTATTATCGACAAGTTTAAAGGCGGCCCCGTAGGAATAACCACCCTTGCAACAGCAGTGAGCGAAAGTTCTGAAACGATTGAAGAAGTATACGAACCCTTTTTAATTCAGCAAGGTTTTATCATACGTACCCCACGAGGCAGAGAAGTGACAGAAGCAGCATATAAGCATTTAGGGAAGCTTAAAGGTGGGGTTCAAGGTGGATTGTTTTAGTTAATTCCAAGACCATAAATACTCAGATTCGAATATCAGACTGAGCGCATAGATAGCACGAAAATCAAATGACGAAGTACAAATATCCTAAATCTTTGCCCCTTATCACTTTCTTTTTGAATGCCGAAACCATTCGTAAAAACCCCATTCCGTTTCACAAAAAGAGTTTCGAAAAATATGGTGATTCCTTTTCGGTTTCATTAGGATGGAGTAGAAAAATTATGTTGACAAGAGATCCTTTAATTGTGAAACATATTTTACAAAAACACCATAAAAATTATTTCAAATCAAAGATTCAAACTAAGTACCTAACAAAGTACTTAGGTTTTGGGTTATTAACCTCTAATGGTGAACAATGGTTAAAACAACGTAGATTAATTCAACCTGCCTTTCACAAACACAAAATGGAACAACTCATAGGTTTGATGCAAACTACCATTCATGCAAACCTAGACCATATTGAAACAGACAAGCTTATTTCGGTGTTTCCTGTGATGAATACAGTTGCTTTCAACGTTATTGCCAATTCATTATTCAGCGAATCAACACACAACGAAACGCTCTCCCGCTTGCAAAAAATAATTGAACAGATTCAGGTTTTCCTAGTCAAAGAAGTTCGTCTTCCCCATAAGGGCTGGTGGTTTAAGTTAAGTGGACAAGTAAAGCATCACAAAACCCTTTCGGAAGAAAGTCGTTCTATTCTTAGGAACATTATTGAAGAACGTCAGCGGTCTCAAGCAAATCATGATGACTTATTAGATATGTTATTGGCAACACGGTATGAAGATACCGGGAAAGCCATGTCTATGGAGCAATTAATTGATGAGATATCGATTCTATTCGTTGCGGGCCATGAAACCACTGCCAATGCCCTAACATTTACCTTGTTTTTGTTAGCCAAGCACCCCGAAATTTACACCAAAGTTTATGAAGAAACTGTGCGAGTAGAAAGTGAAGCTCAGCACCCAATTGAACGCATAGGAAAGTTGATTTATACAAGAGCTTGTATTGATGAAGCCATGCGTTTGTACCCTCCGGCTTGGATTACCGATCGTGAAAATTACGATGATGATTCAGTTGGGGATTTTCATATTAAGAAAAACACCTTAATAGGGGTTTCTTTTTACGAATTGCATCGCCATCCCGACTATTGGGAACGTCCGAATGAATTTGTTCCTGAACGTTTTTTAGGTGAAAATAAAAAGAAAACTACGGGTCACTACTACCCTTTTGGTGCTGGTCCACGTATGTGTATTGGACTTGGTTTTGCGATTTATGAAATGGTCTTGACCGTCTCCTATATTGCCAAAAGATACCATCTAAGCACAACTCAAAAAGAGGTGCGATTAAATCCGTTAATTACGTTAAAGCCCGTGGATGTTTCGATAATATTTAACAAAAGATAATCGTACTTTTACAAGAAAATATGAGTTTTATTGCATACTAAAAACGACTATACTTCCCTTATTAAAACTGAAGCAGCACGCCTCGGTTTTTTGTCATGTGGTATTTCAAAAGCAGAATTTCTGGAAGAGGAGGCTCCACGCTTAGAAAAATGGCTTAAAGCAAGTAGTCATGGTGAAATGCAGTATATGGAAAATTACTTCGACAAGCGTCTTGATCCTACCAAATTAGTGGAAGGTTCAACATCTGTTATTTCACTCCTTTACAATTATTTCCCAAGCCAGGAGCAAACAACTAATAGCTATAAACTGTCAAAATATGCGTATGGTACAGATTATCATTTTGTCATCAAAGACAAACTAAAAAGTTTATTGAGTTTCATCCAAGAAGAAATTGGTGAGGTACACGGACGTGCTTTCGTAGATTCGGCACCGATCTTAGAAAAAGCCTGGGCGGCCAAAAGTGGTTTAGGTTGGATAGGGAAGCATAGTAATTTATTGACGCAACAAGTAGGTTCTTTTTACTTTCTTGCAGAATTAATTATTGATCTAGATTTAGACTACGACATTCCTGTAACGGATCATTGTGGCTCATGCACGGCCTGTATTGACGCATGCCCGACGCAAGCGATTGTAGATCCTTATGTTGTCGATGGGAGTAAATGTATTTCCTATTTTACGATTGAATTGAAAAATGAAATTCCAGCATCCGTCAAGGGCAAATTTGATGATTGGATGTTTGGCTGTGATGTATGTCAAGACGTATGCCCTTGGAATCGCTTTTCCAAATCTCACAACGAACCATTATTCAATCCGCATCCTGATCTTTTAGAAATGACAAAAAAAGATTGGCAGGAAATTACAGAGGATGTTTTTAAAAAAATCTTTAAGAAATCTGCAGTAAAACGAACCAAATTCTCTGGACTCCAACGAAATATTGATTTCTTAAAAGAATAATCACTTAAAGGCAAATATTTATATATATTCGTTTTCTGTTTGAAGTAAAAAACTACCAAGAATTAAAATTAGTTAATAATATTAACTAATTTTACATTAAATACAAACGCTAATCAATTTTCATGAGTACAAATAAACAAAAACAAGAGGCATTAGATTATCATGCAAAACCAACTCCCGGTAAGATAAAAGTAATACCCACCAAAAAATATGCTACTCAAAGAGATTTATCCTTAGCCTACTCTCCAGGAGTTGCAGAACCTTGTTTAGCAATCGCTGACAACAAAAAAGATGTCTATAAATATACCTCAAAAGGTAATTTAGTGGCGGTAATTTCTAATGGAACAGCCGTATTGGGCCTAGGAAATATAGGTCCGGAGGCGTCGAAGCCAGTGATGGAAGGAAAAGGGCTCTTGTTTAAGATATTCGCTGACATTGATGTGTTTGATATAGAAGTAGATGCCACAGATGTAGACAAATTCGTTGAAACTGTGAAAGCAATTGCGCCTACTTTTGGTGGGATTAATTTAGAAGATATCAAAGCTCCTGAGGCCTTCGAAATAGAACGTAGATTAAAGGAAGAATTAGACATTCCTGTGATGCATGATGATCAACATGGCACTGCCATTATCTCTGCGGCAGCTTTAAAAAATGCATGCGAGATAGCACAAAAAGACATCTCAAAAGTTCAAATTGTAGTCAGTGGTGCTGGAGCGGCGGCCGTTTCTTGTACACGCCTTTATTTAAAACTAGGTGCCCAAATAGAGAACATTGTAATGACTGACAGTAAAGGAGTCATTCGAAAAGATAGAGATCATCTCACTCCGCAAAAAGCCGAGTTTGCAACTTCAAAAGACGTGAATACATTGGAAGAAGCCATGAAAGATGCCGATGTTTTCATTGGTCTTTCTCAAGGAAATATAGTCAATGAGGGCATGATACAATCGATGGCAAAGAATCCAATTGTTTTTGCTATGGCCAACCCAGAACCAGAAATCAATTATGATTTAGCCATCAAAACAAGAAAAGATATCATCATGGCTACCGGGCGCTCAGACCATCCTAATCAGGTCAATAACGTCTTAGGTTTTCCTTTTATTTTTAGAGGCGCATTAGACGTTCGAGCCACCGCCATTAATGAAGAAATGAAAATGGCAGCAGTGCTTGCCTTGGCAGATTTAGCAAAACACCCAGTACCTGAACAAGTCAACATTGTGTATGATGAAGTGAATTTGACCTTTGGAAAGGAATACATTATTCCGAAACCTTTTGACCCTCGTCTTATTTATGAAATTCCTCCAGCAATTGCGAAAGCTGCTATGGAATCTGGCGTAGCCACTGAGCCCATTTCAGATTGGACGGCTTATCGTGATGAGTTAATGGAAAGACTCGGAACAGGAAGTAAAGTAGTGCGTTTATTACATAATAGAGCTAAGACAAATCCGAAAAAGGTAGTATTCGCTGAGGCTGATCATTTAGACGTGATGAAAGCCGCTCAAATAGTGCACGATGAGAAAATCGCCCACCCTATTTTATTGGGAGATCGCGAGACAATTTTAGAATTGAAAGCCGAAATTGGGTTCCATGATGACGTAGAAATTATTGATCCAAAAACACCTCAAGAAAAAGATCGACGAAATAAATTTGCTCAAAAATACTGGAAATCACGTCAACGAAAAGGTATTAAATTACTCGACGCCCAAAAATTGATGCGACAACGTAATTATTTTGCCGCTATGATGGTCAATGAGAAAGAGGCGGATGCCCTTATAACAGGATACACAAGAAACTACGCCACTGTAGTAAAACCAATTCTCGAATTGGTTGGAATGGCCAAGGGAGTGAGTAGAATTGCAGCGGCCAATTTGATGCTTACAAAACGAGGACCTATGTTTTTAGCTGATACTACGATCAATATAGATCCAACGGCGAAGCAACTGGCTAAAATTTCACAATTAACAGCTTCTTTGGCGAAATTTTTTAACATCAAACCGAACATAGCAATGTTATCTTTTTCAAATTTTGGAGCTTCCAATAGTGAACATTCGGCAAAAATAGCGGAAGCCATTAAAGATATTCATGAAAATTTCCCCAATGTTGTAATTGATGGTGAATTGCAGGCAGATTTTGCTTTAAACCCTGACATGTTAAAAAAGGAGTTTCCCTTTTCTAAGCTCGTAGATAAAAAAGTAAATGTGTTAATTTTTCCAAATTTAGATTCTGCAAATATTACTTACAAATTGATGAAAGAATTGTATGATGCCGAGTCTATTGGCCCGATAATGATGGGGTTAAATAAACCTGCCCATATTCTTCAGCTTGGCGCAAGTGTGGATGAAATGGTAAATATGACCGCTGTTGCCGTTATTGATGCGCAACAAAAATCTAAAATTTAATTTTGTTTTTGTATTATTGCATCATAAAGGTTTAACGCTAAAATATGATATAAAACTACTTTCGTATTTATTTCCCAACACTATCGTTCTGTTCAACAGAAAATATATGTAGTTTTGGTCATTTTAAACCTACAATCCAAATGATTACTCACATACGAGGTAAACTAGTTGAAAAAAATCCTACTTATGCAATTATTGAATGTAATGGCGTAGGTTATTTTTTACATATTTCACTGAACACTTTTTCAAAGATTCCAGATAGTGAAGCTGTCATTTTGTACACGCACTTATCCATCCGAGAAGATGCACACACATTGTTTGGTTTTGCCGACAAAACCGAACGTGAAATTTTTAAATTACTTATTTCAGTTTCAGGTGTTGGACCAAGTACGGCTCGGGCAATGTTATCTTCAATGACAACAGATCAAATTCAACAAGCAATCGCTTCAGAAGACATTCCTACCATACAATCTGTAAAAGGAATTGGTGCTAAAACTGCACAACGAGTAATTATTGATTTAAAGGACAAAATTCTTAAAACCTACGAACTACAAGAAGATTCTGTTAATTCTAACAATACCTTGAAAGAAGAAGCGTTATCTGCTTTAGAGGTTCTTGGGTTTACGCGAAAGCAGGTAGAAAAAATGATACAGAAAATCATTCAAGAATCGCCAAGTATAAGTCTTGAAAACATTATTAAACAAGCACTTAAAAACTTGTAATTGTTGAAATTTAGAATGCTAAGAACATATAGCTCCCTCTTATTTTTTGTGTTGTTTTTTACGACATCAATATCGCATTCTCAAATTCCTCCGCCCCCGCCAAAACCAAAGACGGCCGCTAAGAAAGATACAACTAAGGTACCGATTGTTAAAAAGGATACCATAAAAATAGACTCGGTAACGGCATTACCCTATCCGTTTAAACCCAATCAAAAAGGAGGCCTTTTTTTAAATGAAATCAAGAACATGGAGGTCATTTATGACCCTGTTAAAGGCCATTATATTTTCGTAGAAAAAATCGGTGATTATTTTATCAAACACCCATTTTACATGACGGCAAAAGAATATGAAGAATATCGCTTGACCCGTGATATGCTGAAATATTTTAAAGATAAAATAAGTGCCGTTGGAGGGAGAAAAAAGAATGCTTCAGAAGCTCAAAAGAACTTACTCCCTGCTTATTATGTAAAGTCTGAGTTTTTTGAAAATATTTTTGGGGGTAATAAAATCGAGGTAAACCCACAAGGTTCTGTTTTAGTAAAAATGGGACTCCTATTTCAACGGGTAGAAAATCCACAATTATCTGAGCGTAATAGACGCAGTAGGACGTTTGATTTTGGTCAAGAAATAAATGCCAGTTTAAATGCTCAAGTAGGAAAAAGGTTGAAAGTAAATGCTGCTTTCGACACTCAATCTACCTTTAACTTTCAAAATCAGGTGAAGTTAGAATATACGCCAACCGAAGATGATATTATACGAAAAATTGAAGTTGGTAATGTAAGTATGCCTATTCAAAGCTCCTTGATTTCTGGAGCACAGAATCTATTTGGTGTAAAAACAGAATTACAATTCGGTAAAACTACAGTTACCGGTGTCTTTTCGCAACAGCGGTCTCAGACAAGGTCGGTGCAAGCTCAAGGTGGATCGACCATACAAGAATTTAATATACGTGCTAGTGAATATGATGACAACAGGCACTTTTTCTTATCTCAGCAATTTAGAGATAGTTATAATGACGCCCTGAAACAATTACCACTGGTCACCAGCTCAAAATATATCACAAGAGTAGAAGTTTGGATTACCAACCGAAACTCAACGACCGAAGATGTTAGAAATATTGTGGCCCTAGCCGATTTAGGAGAAGGTGATGTCACGAACCTTGGAGCACCAGCCTTAGTGACTGTCAATGGATCTCAAGATCCTTCGAATGAAACAAACAGTTTGAGTACTTTTTTAACAGCCGGGAACCCTATAAGAAGTATATCTACAGTAAATAGTGCCTTGGCTGGATATGAACAAGGTAGTGATTATTCCATTTTGGAAAATGCACGAAAATTGACCCTTGGTATTGATTTTGAATTGAATCCGCAACTTGGTTATATAACGTTAAACAGACGCTTGGCGGATAGTGATGTATTAGCGGTAGCTTATGAGTATACTGAAAATAGACCAAACGCAAGTAATCCTGGTGAAAACGTCTTTCGTGTAGGTGAATTGAGCGGAGATGGCGTAACAGCTCCCGATAATTTAGTGGTAAAATTATTGCGTAGTGAAATCATTGACACCAGCCTACCTTTATGGGATCTGATGATGAAAAATGTATATAGCTTGCCCGGAGCATTTCAATTACAGCCTGATGGTTTTCGACTTGAAGTATTATACCAAGATGATGCGACCGGAGTACCCGTAAACTTTCTACAAAATGCAGAGACTGTCATTGATACCGATTCGGTCAGCAAACAACCTCTTTTAAATTTATTACGCTTAGATATACTTGACGGAACCAATAATATTCTAGATGGTGGTGATGGTTATTTTGACTTTGTAGAAGGAGTTACCATCAATTCTCAAGACGGATATATCATTTTCCCAACGGTCGAACCTTTTGGATCTAGTGGTGCTGCAACCACCAATCTTCTTGAAACAGGTGAGTTGGGTCAAATTTTGACTGACCCCGCAGATGATCGATTTATTTTTAATGAGTTGTATGATCTCCCAAAAGCACAAGCTCAAAATGATTTTCAGAGCAAAGACAAATACTCATTATCTGGTTACTTTAAATCAGAATCTAGTGGAGGCATTAGATTGAACGCTTTTAATGTGCCAAGAGGTTCCGTAACAGTGACTTCAGGAGGTCGAGAATTATTAGAAGGATCAGATTATGTGGTGGATTACCAAAGTGGTACAGTACAGATTATCAATCCAAATCTAGTGGCTTCTAATGCACCTATAAACGTATCTGTCGAAAACAATAACGGATTCAATCAACAACGCCGAAGTTTTATGGGGGTTGATGTGCAACATATTTTCAATGATCAATTGGCCATCGGCGGAACGGTTGTTAATCTAAATGAACGCCCCTTTACACAAAAGCCTCAGTTTGGTGCCGAACCCGTAAATAACACCATCATTGGTTTTAATTTAAACTACAATACAGAAGTTCCAAAATTCACAAAATGGGTCAATAAGCTTCCTAATATTGATACTGATGCCACATCAAACTTTTCTCTACGCGCTGAGGCAGCTTACTTATTACCAGGATCTCCGCGAGGCATTAATTTGAGTGGAAAAGCCGCATCATATGTTGATGATTTTGAAGGCTCTCAAATACCTTTAGACATTAGCTCACCACGACAATGGTTTTTAGCAAGTGTTCCAACAAAACAAACTGACCCTACTTTAGATTTCACCAATGCGAATGTTCCAGGAAATTTAAACCCAGGTGTTCCGGGAGCAAATAATGCCAATTTAAGATTGGGAGCAGAACGTTCAAAGTTAGCATGGTATACCATCGATCGACTTTTTTATGGCTCTACATTGAAACCAAGTAATATTAATGATATTGAACTTTCACGAGCTGAAGTTCGTCGTGTTGGTTTTCAAGAACTCTTTCCTGAATTGGATCTTGATGTTACTCAAAGTAATATTGTGAACACATTTGATTTAGCATACTACCCTAAAGAGAGAGGTCCTTATAACTTTAACGAAAATGTACTTAGTAATACATATGGCAACAATCCTGAAGATAAATGGGCAGGAATTATGCGTGCTTTGAACACTACAGATTTTCAACAAGCTAATGTAGAGTATATTCAGTTTTGGTTAATGGATCCCTATGAAAACTACTCAATTACTCCTGAAGAAGGTGGTGAAGCGACTGTTAACCCGACAATCGACTTTGGTGGTGAACTCTATTTTAATTTAGGGAATGTTTCTGAAGATATTTTGCCAGATAATAGGAGAATGTATGAAAACGGATTGCCCAGAGATGGCGTCAAAGTGGATGAAACAGGATTATCTCCTAATGTGAATAGAACTGAATGGGGTGATGTACCCATTAATCAATCTTTAATTTATGCCTTTACGGAAGAGGATGACGAACGTCCGAATCAAGATGTGGGTCTTGACGGCTTAACTGATGCTGAAGAAGCCACAAGGTTCCCTAACTTTGGACCAGACCCATCTAACGATAACTATAATTTCTTTAGAGGGAGCAACTTAGATGCAATTGATGCGTCTATCTTAACAAGATATCGCAATTTTAATAACGCCGAAGGGAACTCACCAACAATTAATAACTCTACGGAGTCTTTCCCTACTTCTGGAACATCATTCCCTGATATCGAAGATATCAATCGAGATCAAACGATGAGTGCTGTAGAGAGTTACTATCAGTATCGGGTTTCCTTAAATCCAGCAGATTTAGTCGTTGGACAAAATAACATTGTAGATCAAAAAAATGTTACGGTAAACTTACCGAATGGAGCCACACAACAATCAACTTGGTATCAGTTTAGAATTCCGATTACTACGGGTACTCCAATTGGTGGTATATCAGGATTCAATGCAATTCGATTCATGCGAATGTATCTTACAAAATTTAGAATACCCGTAGTACTTCGTTTCGGAGAACTCGAATTGATACGTGGAGATTGGAGACGTTATACAAGATCACTAGTAGAACCTCTACCTGCAGATCCGGAGTTGGATGAAGATGAAAATAGAAATTTTGAAGTGGGTGTTGTGAACATTCAAGAGAATGAAAATAAACAACCTATTCCCTATGTTTTACCTCCAGGTGTTCGAAGAGAACGTTTGCAAGGTAGTACGACCATACAAGAACAAAATGAGCAATCTCTATTAGTGAGAGTTAAAGAATTAGAGCCGGGTGAAACACGTGCCGTTTTTAAGAATACTAGTTACGATATGCGTATGTTTAACAAATTGAAGATGTTTGTACATGCCGAGAGTATTCCAGGTTTGCCAGCTACAGACAACAACGATTTAACCGCTATTATTCGCTTAGGAAGTGATACTGATGACAACTTTTATCAGCTAGAAATTCCATTAAAAATTACCGAATCTGGGCAAACTCTTGCCGATAGTATTTGGAAGAATGATTTTGACACTAAGTTAAAAGATCTTGGAAAATTGAAATTAGAACGCTTGAATACAACGGCGCCTACAAATGAATTATTTCCAAGTATTTCCTCAGCTCCAGAGGCTCGAATTAGAGTGCGTGGAAATCCGAATTTATCGAATTTAAGAACCATTATGATTGGTGTTCGTAACGATGCAACCACCAATAGAACTGCCGAACTTTGGTTTAATGAATTGCGCGTTGCCGAATTTGACAATAAAGGAGGTTGGGCCGCCGTGTTAAACGCGGATGCTAATTTTGCCGATTTTGCCGATGTTTCTATATCCGCAAGAGCGAATTCTGACGGTTTTGGTAGCTTAGAGCAACGGGTCCAAGAAAGAAGTCAAGAAGACGTGAAACAGTACGATATTGTGACCAATGTGAACCTCGGACAATTACTTCCGAAAAAAGCAGGTATCAAAATACCTTTGAATTATAGTATTTCTGAAGAGTTTAAAGATCCTAAATGGGATCCACAGTATCAAGATGTACTTTTTGAAGATGCCCAAGATATTAATCCGAATAGCGAGAATTCTAGAGACTACACCAAACGACGTAGTATCAATTTAATCAATGTCCGTAAAGAAAGAACGAACAATGAAAAGAAGAGACGCTTTTATGATATTGAAAATGTATCTGCATCGTATTCATTTAGTGAAACCTTCCATAAAGACTATAATGTTGTTCGTTTTTTAGATCAAAACATAAGGGCTTCAGCTAGTTATAATCATAGCTTTAAACCGCTACCCCTAGAACCCTTGAAAAACTGGAAATTTTTAAATAAGAGTAGCTATTTGAAATTCATTAAAGACCTGAACATCAACTTGCTGCCGACTACAATTTCGGTAAATTCTAATATTGTGCGTAGTTTTAATCAACAAGAGTCGCGTTCATTAGTAGAAAGCCTTCCTGCTTTACCTGTGTTGACACAACGTCGTTTTATGTTTGATTGGGATTATACAGTGGCTTACAACCTAACAAAATCATTACAATTCTCATTTAGAGCAGCGAATAATTTTATTTATGATCAATTTGACCCAGATAGTGATCAAACTATTTTCAGTAATTTCTTTGAGGTAGGTCGACCGAATAATTATCATCAGACGTTAGATGCCAACTATAAGGTTCCTATCAACAAAATACCAATTTTCGATTTTATAAATGCCACCTATAAGTATACAGCAGATTTCGATTGGCAAGCACCTTCTGAGAGTTACGTTGAGCAAATAGGTAATACTATTCAAAATGCGAATACACATTCTTTATCGGCCGATTTAGACATGCGAAAATTCTACAAGCGCATTGGACTTTTAGATTTAGCAAAGCCGAAAAGAAAAAAGAAAAAAAGAACGAAGAAGAACAATAAAAAGAAAAGCGATACATCTCAACCGAGGATTGCCAAGGCCGCGAAACCAGCACCGGTAGGAAGAAATACGAAAAAACAAACTGGAGGCCAAAAAGTACTGCAGAGTTTTGTTGACGTTTTAACCTCAGTTAAAAAAATTAGAGTTGGATATACCGAAAACAACGGTACAATATTACCTGGTTACATACCCGACATCGGCTTTTTAGGAAGAAATCGTTTTGGAGGGGGCTTAGCTCCAACTTTAGGATTTGTATTTGGGAGCCAACGTGACATTAGACAAACGGCAATTACTAATGATTGGTTGCTTACGAATGATGACTTTAGTAAGACATTCAGTACACGCAAACTAACCAAGTTAGACCTGAGTGCAGAAGTAAGACCCGCGAAAAACTTAAACATCGAATTAACAGCGAGTAGACTTTTTGCTAGTAATATATCTCAGCAAATAGCTTTAAATGATGCAGGCAATGCATTAGATACTAACTTCCCTGTCAATGAAGTTGGTAATTTTAGCATTAGTACTTTTATGTTGAAGAATGCATTTGATGGTAATGGTGATGCTACCTTCGAAAAATTTAAAGCCAATAGAGCGATTATTGCACAGCGTCTGGCAAATGAAACCGGGCAGCCAATTTCTGGATATGGTTTGAATAGTACCCAAGTATTACTCCCTGCCTTCTTAGCTACCTATACGGGTCAGAGTCCTGAAAAAGTAAAAACGAGCCCGTTTAGAGATATTCCGATTCCGAATTGGCGTGTAAATTATAAAGGGCTCATGAAATTTGCCTGGTTTAAAAAGCACTTTAGAAGTTTTACCATAGAACATAAATACAACGCCACCTACTCTATCATTGGTTTTAGTAATAACTTATTGTTTGGTGGTCCAAATGACCTTAACGGAAACATACAGCCAGAAAAATTGTTTACGGGTATCAATCTCGTAGAAGAATTCTCTCCTTTGGTGAAAGTCGATATGAAAATGCGTAACTCTTTTTCATTGAGAGCAGAAATCCGTAAAGATAAAGCCCTCAACTTAAATTTTAATAACAATACACTTACCGAAATAAGAGGAACCGAATTTATTGTTGGTTTAGGATATCGACTCAAAGATGTACGCTTTAAAATGAAAACGGGTGAGGTAACCACCACATTTAAAGGAGACATTAACTTAAAGGCTGATTTAGGTATTCGAAATAATTCGACAATCATAAGATCTATCGATATCAATAACAATCAAATTACGGGCGGACAAAAACTAATCTCTTTTAAGTTCGTCGCCGACTATGCCTTGAATCAAAATTTGTTGGCCTCTTTATTTTATGATCAAAATTCTTCTCAGTTCTTGATCTCGACAACTTTTCCAAGAAAATCTGTCAATGCAGGAATAAGTTTACGATATACTATTGGAAATTAACTGAAAAAAATTAAATTCGCATTACTAAACAAAGTACTATGAATATTCCAGCTGATTTAAAATACACAAAAGACCATGAATGGATCAAAATTGATGGCGATGTAGCGACCATTGGTATTACCGCATTTGCCCAAAGTGAATTGGGTGATATCGTATATGTCGATGTAGATACACTCGACGAAACGGTCGATAAAGATGAAGTATTTGGTTCGGTTGAAGCCGTGAAAACAGTTTCTGATCTTTTTATGCCCTTGACAGGAGAAGTAATCGAATTCAATGAAGCGCTGGAAGATAGTCCTGAAAGTGTAAATAGCGATCCTTATGGTGATGGTTGGATGATTAAAATACAAATTAGTGACACTACCGAAATAGATACACTTCTAGATGCTGATGGATATAAAAACCTTATTGGCGCGTAGAGCATATGCCATTGCAATTGCCTTCACTATTTTTATTACTGTAACCAGTCTAATTTCATTAAAAGGCCTGAAAACAGTTTCAATAAGTATTAATAACTTTGATAAAATAGTACATTTCACTTCGTATTTTATTCTCACCTTAAGTTGGTTTTTTGCGACACAAGCACTCACTAAAAAGAGAAAGAATAAAATAATTTTAGTGCTCTCTTTGATATCTTATGGCATAATTATTGAGGCTTTGCAAGGTAGCATGACAACTCATAGACAAGCTGATATTTATGATATATTGGCGAATTCTATTGGAGTAATTTTAGCAACAATTTTATTTCCTAGACTAAACCGCTGGTTTGATTCTATTTAAAAAAGTTGTTTTTATCATTATTTATTTATTAAATTAGCAAACAAATAAATCTCTTTTACAGATGGAAGTTAAAAAAAACCCGAAAGCAAATCTAGAAAGCTACACAAAGTTGTTTTTACAACTTGGTTTGGTACTTGCCTTATTAATTATTTATGTAGGTATTGAATACAAAACCTTTGATAAAAGTTTAGCTGACTTAGGTGATGGAACAAATCAAGAAGAAATCGAGGAAGACATTCCAATTACAGAACGTATAGAACAAATCAAGCCACCTCCACCTCCACCACCTGCTCCTGAAAAAATAGAAGTAGTTGAAGATGAGAAAGAGGTAGAAGAGACGGTATTAGAGTCTACAGAGACCGACGAAGATGAAGTTGTAGAAATTGAAGAAATTGAAGAAGCTGTAGAAGAAGAAGAAGTTGCAGAAGATGTACCTTTTGCAATTATTGAAGATGTACCTGTATACCCTGGATGTAAAGGAACAAAACAACAGAAAAAAGCCTGTTTAAATAAATCGATGCAAAAGCATGTTGCGCGTAAATTTAATGCCGATTTAGCCACAGATTTAGGATTAGCACCAGGTAAGAAAAAGATATTTATTCAGTTTAAGATTACAAAAACTGGTACCATACAGATTATTGGTGCAAGAGCTCCTCACGCAAGACTTGAAAAAGAAGCAAAGCGTGTTGTAAACTTATTACCGAAAATGATTCCAGGAAAACAACGTGGTCGTCCTGTGAATGTAACATACATGTTGCCAATATCATTTAATGTAGAGTAACATATACTGACAAATAAAATAAAAAACCCAGCCTTCGCTGGGTTTTTTATTTTATACCCCTTTATTGAACTGATTTATATCATTCTTTTTTTACCAAGTATCATATAGCTTAGAGGTCATTAATTAAACTAATGATTATGGAAAGTAAGAAAAATGATAACGTTAAAATTGAAAATTTCAGTAAATTCTTCTTTCAACTAGGGTTGGTATTTTCATTACTTGTTGTTCACCTTTCGCTCGAACATAAAGTATCAGAGCGCTCAATGAGTGAATTAGTTGCTGGAAATACGCACAACGAACTCATAGAAGATATTCCAATTACAGAGCGACTAGAAATGGTTAAACCACCTCCTCCACCTCCTGCGGCACCCGAAGTAATCGAAATTGTCGAAGATAAAACCGACATAGAGGAAACGGTATTAGAATCTACTGAAACAGACGAAAATCAAGTTATTGAAATTACAGAAATTGATGATATTGAAGAAGTCATTGAAGAAGAAATAGTCGTTGAAGATGTGCCCTTTGCCATCATTGAAGAAGCACCAATTTATCCAGGATGTAAAGGGAGCAAAAAAGAAAAAAAACAGTGTTTTATCGCTAAAATTAAAGCGCATGTAGGTAAGAAATACAATATTGGTTTGGCGCAAGAACTTGGACTGGTACAAGGAAAGAAAAAGCTCTATGTGCTATTTAAAATTGATCAAAATGGTGATGTGGTCAACATTCAAGCCCGAGGCCCACATAAGAGATTAGAACAAGAAGCTGTAAAAGTAATTAAACAATTACCTAAAATGACTCCAGCGCGACAACGAGATAGACCTGTTGGTGTTAAATACGTACTACCCATTACCTTCGATGTTCAGTAGATTTAAAATCCCAACCTTTCGGTTGGGATTTTTGGTATGTTTCTTGTGGTTGTTAACATAATTTTAACGTCTTAAATTAATATTATGAATTCACAAAAACAACACCGAAATGACAAGTTACAAAAAAGTTCAGTACTCTTTCTTCAACTAGGCTTGGTCTTAGCCCTATTTCTCGCGTACACAGCTTTAGAATTTGAAAGTATTAAAACCAAGTTGGACTTCACTGTTGAAAATCAAGAAGATCCTGAAATAGAAATTGCTCCGGACAAAATTTTTACCATTGAGCGACCGGAAACAAAACCTATTGAACAAAAAACACCCTCTAAATCTTTGGTAGACATTGAAATCGTACCCGATGATATACCAACACCAACAGCTATTTTAGACCCTATAGACAAAGATCCCGAACCGTCTATTGATGATCAAATAGGTAAATTACCAGGTAACGATACCGAACCTGTTGAACCTCCTGTAGACGATATAATTTTTGAAAAAATCGAAGATGCACCAATCTTTCCTGGTTGTGAAGGTCTAGAAAAGTTAGCGGCTAAACAATGTTTTACAAATGGAATTTCAAAATTTGTTAATAGAAAGTTCAACACAGGCATCGCAGATGATTTGACTGGAAAACAAAAAATATGGGTACAATTTGTCGTTGATAAAACGGGAACAGTTACGGACATTCAAGCCAGATCTCATCATAAAAAACTAGAAAAGGAAGCCATACGTGTTGTTAAAAAACTCCCGCAGATGACTCCAGGTAAACAAAGAAAAAGAGCTGTAAATGTAAAATATACCTTACCGATTATCTTTCATACTTATTAAGATTCATAAAAATCCAGTCCCGAAGACTCGTGACTGGATTTTTTTTTGTTTAATTTGGTGCCCAGATAGAAACAAATACCATGAAAATCAACGAGTTTTTAGAGAGTACCTATTTAAAAACTTCCGCGCAAGCGAATATCACCGATACCAAAACGTTACAAACTGTTATAATTTTGGTGAAAGAAGCCATCGAACATCGATTCAAACTTGTGATGGTTCGTCCTAAGTTCATTTTACAGGCGAAACAGCTGATTTCAACTGCTAACAGCGATGTCCTAGTAGGCACAGTCATTGGTTTTCACGAAGGGACATATACAGTACAACAAAAGTTAGAAGAAGCAAAATTAGCCATTCAACATGATGTGGATGATTTGGATTTTGTTATCAATTACCAAGCATTCATAGAGGGAAATATTGAAATGGTGAAGAAAGAAATATGTGAATGTACCAAATTGGTACGAGATGCTCAAAAAACAATTAAATGGATTATTGAAGTAGCCGCTTTGACAAATGATCAAATTATTACCTTAACAAGACTCATTCGCGATACTATTTTGACTAATTTTGACCCAAAACATGCAGCTTGCGTTTATGTGAAATCCTCTACCGGATTCTTTAAAACGAAAGATAATAAACCAAATGGTGCTACGTTTGAAACTATAGCATTAATGGTTAAAAACGCTGCTCCATTACCTGTAAAAGCCGCAGGCGGAGTTCGAACCTATGAAGACGCATTAAAAATGATTACTTTAGGGGTCACTAGAATTGGAACTTCATCGGCAAAAATGATATTACAAAAACAAAAAAATAACACTAACTACTAAACTATATGGATCGTAATTATTTCGCTCATGAAACCGCCGTAATTGATGACAATTGCATCATCGGTGATCATACCAAAATATGGCACTTTAGTCATATTATGCCTAACTGTAAAATTGGAAATAAGTGTAATATAGGACAAAATGTTGTGGTCTCTCCCGATGTTATACTAGGAAATAATGTGAAGGTGCAAAACAACGTTTCTATTTATACGGGCGTTGAGTGTGAAGACGATGTTTTCTTAGGGCCTTCTATGGTTTTTACAAATGTAATCAACCCAAGAAGTGCAGTCATAAGAAAAGATGAATACAAAAAAACTATTGTAAGAAAAGGGGCAAGTATTGGCGCCAATGCGACTATAATATGTGGAAATGATATCGGAGAATTCGCCCTTATAGGTGCAGGAAGCGTAGTTACAAAAGAAGTACTGCCCTATGCCTTAGTTGTTGGCAACCCTTCTAAGCAGATTGGTTGGATTAGTGAATTCGGACACCGATTAGAATTCAATGATGATAATATTGCTATTTGTCCAGAAAGCAATGAGAAATATGTATTAAAAAACAACAGCGTACAGAAACAATAATCTTTACTAAACTTCTAAGTTATTTTTATGAAGCATTTTATTCTACTGGTTTTCATTTTTGTCGCTATTCAGTCAACTGCGGCTCAAGGAAATACAAATACTCAAAAGAGTCTTTTCCCAGAACATGAGAGTCAATTAAATATTCCTTTTACACATAATTCATATGTCGAATTGGATTATTCTTTAAATAAGGCCGATAATTCGCATACAGCTTCTAAGCCTTATTTGTTTATGGATGCTGCTCGATATTTAGATTTAAATGCGCTAAAATCTGATCTCTTAAAAAACAAGTCATCCTTTATTGGAAGAAAAATATGGAATGAGCATTTCTTTTCGGTTCAAAAAGAGGATTATTGGTTTACCATAGATCCGGCTTTTGATTTACAACTCGGTAAAGATAATTCAGATGATGTCTCTTTTACCTATAACAATACACGGGCCCTTAAGATTCAAGGTGGCTTAGGTAAGAATTTCAATTTTTCGACCACGTTCTATGAAAGTCAGGGAAGATTTGCGGATTATATAAATAGGTCGGCCAGAGCGAATCCACCGATTGGAGCGGGTGCCATAATTCCAGGTCGTGGTAAAGGTAAAAATTTACCCGAAGGTGGTTTTGATTATCCCATCGCTGAAGCATACTTATCATATACACCTAACAAATTTTTTAATTTTCAATTTGGGCATGGAAAAAATTTTATTGGCGATGGGTATCGGTCGTTCATGTTATCAGACGTTGCTTCCCCAAATACTTTTTTCAAAATAAATACTGAATTTTGGAAAATAAAATATACTAATATATGGATGTGGTTAGATGACGTGCGTCCGAGTGTGAGCATTGATGGAAACAACTTTCGAAAATATGTCGCGATTCATCACTTAAGCTGGAATGTGAATAAGCGTTTAAACCTCGGTCTCTTCGAGGCGGTTGTATCTAGCAATAACGGTAATGGATTTGATGTTAGTTTTTTCAATCCGGTAATATTCTACAGAGCCGTAGAATTTACCAAGGGGTCTGAAGGTGGTAACGCCATGATTGGATTGAATGGCAAATACAAACTAACCGATAATATCACTGCTTATTCGCAGTTCGTTTTAGACGAATTGACCGTTGGTCGCTTCTTTGATGGAGATGGTTATTGGGGGAATAAGTTTGCGTTTCAGTTAGGAGCCAAGTATTTTAACGCCTTTAAAGTCGAGAATTTATATCTACAAGGTGAATTTAACCTAGCAAGGCCTTATACCTTTAGTCATTTTGGAAATAGCACTCTCAACTATGGGCATTTCAATCAGCCTGTTGGGCATTTATGGGGTAGTAATTTCTGGGAAACAGTGGGAATAGCTCGCTATAAAAAAGGTCGATGGTTTGCCAATGCAAAAATAGTCTTAGGCGAAAAAGGATTCGACCAAGATGGCTTGAACTTTGGTGGCGATATTTATAGAAATAATGACGAAAGAATTGCTGATACCGGAAATGAAATAGGGCAAGGAAATAAGACATCCATCTTTATTGGGGATATCCAGGCTGGCTACGTTGTGAACCCAACGACAAACCTTCAATTCTTTGGTGGACTCACGGTACGTAACTTTGATCCAACAACGCAAACAAGTAATTTCTCAACACAAAATACAACCTGGTTCACCGTTGGTTTACGAACTGACTTATTTAACTGGTATTTCGATTTTTAGGAAATGGTCTTAAAAGAAAAACCCTATACCTCCTTTAACACCAAATTTGGTAGCTCCGGGAATATCTAAATATTTGCCTCGAAAGATAAAGTCAATACGTATCAATTTAAATATATTATCTACCCCAAAACTGTATTCGTAGTATGGTTTTGTTGGAGCTCCAGCATTACCTTCTCGTAAGAATGTACTCAATTGTATATTTTCAGGCGACAGGTTACCTACGATTCCTCTTACTCCGACAATTTCCCGCAGATTCAATTTTCTTAATAATGGTATTCTTGAAAAAATACGACCATTAAAATTATGTTCAAGATGTAAAGAAGCATACTCATCTGTTATAAACTCGTAATAATCTAATAAATCAAAAGTTCTGGGCGCTCTAAAAAGTGTCTGATTTCCAGGAACGGCATCCAATAATGACAAGGGTACTTCACCGAAAGTTTTTCCTAATTCTAAAGTATATCTCAATTTACCAAACCCACCCATTAACAATCTATGTCTGTAATATAATTGTAGCTTATCATAATTAAAATCGCTATTCAACACTCCCTTCAGTCCTTTTGTATAGCTCATATATAGCGTAGGGTATCGTCCAGCATTACTCACATCGCGATCCACACCAAAGCCCGCATTTTTTCTGCCAGGCGTATAATTAATCGCAAAATCAACTTCCGTTTGTCTAACCTCAGATTGAATGATACCATTTTTATCTACATAGGTAACATCAAATAAATCTGGCGCTGCAGCTTGAAGTGTCTTATACGTTGCTCCTAATTTAAAATTTAGATTTCGTACAGGTTCAATATCAATAGCAAAATTTGTCAAATTTAAATTTGTGAGTCTAAAATTCTCTCCACGTGTAAAAAAAGCCGCGGAAGCAAAGCTTCTATTTAGTACATCATTTGCTGTCGTTAAACTCACACCGGTCTGTTCAACATCTCTTCTATTTCCACCCGATAAGATGATCCTGTTTTTTTTATCTACCATCCATTTCCCTCCGATCCCATACTTAAACTTATTATCTCTGGTACCATAGGCCATGAACGCCTGAATTCGCCAAGTATCATTTTGGGTAAAAAAGGTTCTTCCTCCTGCTCTAATTCGAGTCCCTTCGACGTCATTGCTTCCTAGTGTTGAGAAAATAGGACCATAATCAAAACCTTTAAATAACTCCCAATATCCTGAGGCCAAGGTAGCTCCTAGACTATAAAGTTGTTTAAATTTTCGTACCGTTTTTAGCGTATCGAGCATTTTATAAATTCCCACTTCATCATCATTCAGTTTTTCCAATCGATTTTTATTCCAAAAATCGTCGGGTCTATTATAGATTTCTTCCTTATAAGCATCTACGCGTTTGGCGTAGAATTTATCTTCTAATACTTTATCAAATTCATAGTTATCAAATAAGGTGGTCCTTCTTCCGTAGACTCCTTTAGACTCATCTTTCTTTCTGAAGGCAAAATCAGACATCATGTGATCTCTTTTTAATAAAAAGACCGAATCGTTTAAGACATTGAATTCTTGCTCTATATGAATTTCTTTTACCCAATTAATATTAGCACTTTTCGTTGCATCCATTTCTATTTCTTTCACCGCAAAGGTCGAATCGTTCACCCAAAAGTCTCCTTTAAAGGTCAGCTCATTCTTTCTTCTCGGATAAAATAAAATATTATAGCACCACTTATTATCGATAAAGGCACTATCGGTTAGCACATAGTTATACACTGAAACACCGGTGCGAGAAAGTGGGCTGGTAAAACTCTTATCAAAAAATTTCAGGTAGTTATCATATATATTGTAATCAACATAGAGCTGTTTTACAAACTCAATAAGTTCTTGATTACTTTCGAAACCAGAATTTTTGTTGGCAATTAGTTCTTCTCTAAATTTCTTGGATGGTCTGTTTTTACCATGTGTTTTATACATGGCTTCATTGATAAAAATGGGTAAGTACGGCTTCCCGGTAACACTCGAAGTATCTATTTGATCAAAAACGAACTCCATTCCTTTAAAAAGTTTCTTTTTCTTGAACTTTTCATCAATGTTGTTGAGATCAAATTCAATCTTTTCATATTTGTCATACTGATATTGCGGATATAAATAGATGCCATTTTGTCTTTTTTTGGCCCAAATTTTTCTTAAAATGGCGATAGCCGGATTTCCTTTTTTCTTTTGTTTCCCAGAATAGAGCACCACCTCATCTAATTGAGCTCCTTCTGCCAAGACAATCTTTAAATCAAAGTTTCGGGCTTTTAATGGGACAATCTTCGTCTCATAACCTAAAAAAGAAACAATCAATTCGGTATATGTTTTATCTGATTCTAGATAGAATTTTCCATTCTCATTTGAAACAGTACCCACGGTAGACCCTTTAAACACAATATTTGCATAGGGTACGGGTTCATTTAATTCGTCAATGACAATACCGCTTACTTTTACTTGTGCAGACAGCATCATAGAACAGAATATCAGGGCCAGCGTTATTAGTTTACTATTCATATTTTTTTAATAAAAAATTCCTTTCAGGGTTGAACTTGAAAGGAATCTATATAGCAATTTTAGTGCCAACTTATTTCACGTACAACACAGATTTAACTGCTTTTATAACATCCATATGATTTGGTATCCATTCTTCCAATAACACTGGTGAATATGGTGCTGGTGTATCTGCCGTTGTAATACGTTGAATTGGAGCATCTAGATAATCGAATGCCTGTTCTTGTACTTGGTATGTAATTTCTGAAGCTACACTAGCAAATGGCCAAGCCTCTTCTAAAATAACCAATCTATTTGTTTTCTTCACGGAGTTTAAAATAGCTTCATGATCCATTGGCCTCACCGTACGTAAATCTATAATTTCAGCAGAAATATCTTCTTTTGCCAATTCATCCGCTGCCTTGTAGGCTTCTTTTATTATTTTACCAAAAGATACAATCGTCACGTCAGTACCTTCTCTTTTTATATCGGCCACTCCGATAGGCAAAATATATTCACCATCAGGCACCTCACCTTTGTCGCCATACATCTGTTCTGATTCCATAAAGATCACAGGATCATCATCACGAATAGCCGCTTTCAACAAGCCTTTCGCATCATATGGGTTTGAAGGAACAATCACTTTTAATCCAGGGGTATTTGCAAACCAATTTTCAAAAGCTTGAGAATGCGTCGCTCCCAACTGACCTGCAGAAGCTGTAGGGCCGCGAAATACAATTGGACATTTGAACTGACCTCCAGACATCTGACGAATCTTAGCCGCATTATTTATAATTTGATCAATTCCTACTAAGGAAAAATTGAACGTCATATATTCTACAATAGGTCTATTACCTGTCATTGTAGAACCAATAGCAATACCGGCAAAACCTAACTCAGCAATTGGTGTATCTATCACTCGCTTCGCACCAAACTCATCAAGCATCCCTTTGGAGGCTTTATAAGCACCATTATACTCAGCAACTTCCTCCCCCATCAAATAGATGCTTTCATCTCTGCGCATTTCTTCACTCATCGCCTCGCAAACCGCTTCTCTAAATTGAATTGTTCTCATTTTTTATTTTTAGTGAATAGCAAAAATAAGAAAATTAATAGTAAAAGTTACTTATTTTTTTCTCAAGATCCATACATCTTGTTGCGGCTTATTGTTCTTAGTTTTACCCGCTACATGTTCAAGAATATCAAATCCATTATCCATACATAAATCCTTAAAAAAAAGTGGTGATTGATAAGACGCGTACAACCTATTCCCTTCAATTTTATAACTATGTTCGATCAGTTCTCCTTCATTGAATAATTGCCTTTCTTTTTTCGATAACTTTTCTTCAAAGCTATTTCCATGAGTTGTTAGCATTACAACCCCATTGTTTTTGATCACTCGACCCAGTTCTTTCATCCATTCAAAATGCATTTGTTTAGACAAATGTGTAAAAATAGATATTCCATAAATTGCATCGAAAAATGATGTGCCGAATGGTAAAGGCGGACTCAAACTGTTTTGTTTGATGGTTACTCTTTGAATATTTTCTCGACACCATTTAACGTATTTTTCGTTGTAATCTGTACCATAAATTGAAGAAGACTTATCGATTAAATTTGGAAGATGACGTATAACTCGACCTGAACCACAGCCCCAATCTAGGATGACCTTATCTTTAAAAGTCATATACTTTTCAAAGTGATTAATTACCCATTTAGAAGTTTCCAATCCGCCTTTATATATTTTGTCATAATTTAAAGCAAAAGTCTCGTACATATAAAAATCAGGAGGCAACACAACAGAAGGATTTTCCTTTTTAAACTTATGATTACTTGAGCGGTTTCTCATTCGAACGAAGTTGAAATTTAAAATTTCTACCAGCGGAAATAACCCTAGGGTCTTCAAAAGATACTTTATATGCTTTTTTATCCTATTCATTTAGTTTTGAGAGTGGTCAGTATTCAGAAATGAGGTTATAAATTAAAAGATGTACACTTTTTTGATCATTTCATACAGAAAAACATAAAATAATACTATGCATGCATAGTAAATTGAAAAAAATGTAGTAACTTCGCCAAAGTTAATTATTTAACGCTTTTACATTTAAAAAACACGATAAAAAATGAAAATATTAGTTTGTATAAGTCACGTTCCTGATACAACTTCAAAGATCAATTTCACGGATAATGATACGAAATTTGATACGAACGGAGTTCAATTTGTGATCAATCCATATGATGAATTTTCTTTGACTAGAGCTATGTGGTTTAAAGAAAAACAGGGTGCTACTGTTACTGTTGTCAATGTTGGCAATGCTTCAACAGAGCCTACCTTGCGAAAAGCATTGGCCATTGGAGCAGATGATGCTATCCGTGTAAACGCCGAACCTACAGATGGATTTCTTGTGGCTAAGGAATTAGCGGCTGTTGTTAAAAATGGAGGTTACGATTTAGTTTTAGCAGGAAAAGAATCAGCCGATTACAATGGTCAAATGGTTCCTGGAATGTTAGCTTCTTTGGTAGATTTTAACTTCGTAAACGGATGTGTTGGTATTGAAGTTGACGGTTCATCAGCCTCACTAACACGAGAAATTGATGGTGGTGACGAAAAAGTTTCTTCTACATTGCCTTTGGTAGTTGCAGGACAAAAAGGAATTGTAGAAGAAAAAGATTTAAGAATTCCGAATATGCGAGGTATTATGATGGCACGTAAAAAACCATTGCAAGTACTAGAGCCAACTGGAGCAGCGGCAGCTACACAATCACAATCATTTGAAAAGCCAGCGGCAAAAGGTGCTGTAAGTTTAGTGGATAATGTAGATGATTTGATCAATTTATTACACAACGAAGCCAAAGTAATTTAATGACGCTGAATTGTTTCGAAGTAGCTTCGAAACCCTCTAGTATTTAGATAAAGTTTAACAGATCCTGCCAAAGATATGCGCAGGATACAAATAAAAAATATATGTCTGTTTTAGTTTTTGCCGATTCGTCGGAAGGAAAATTTAAAAAAACTGCTTTTGAAGTAGTTTCTTACGGAAAAAAAGTGGCAGAGCAATTAGGAAGCTCTATGACTGCACTCACGATTAATGGTGGTGATGCGTCAGAATTATATACCTACGGTGCTGAAAAAGTACTTGAATTAAAAGAAGGAAGTCTCACTTCTTTCAATGCCAAATCTTATGCCGCTATTATTAGTCAAGCGGCAGCAGCTCAAAACGCCGATGTTGTCATCATTGACTCTAGTGTTGATGGGCTAACCGTAGCTTCGTTAGTAGCTGTTGCCTTAGAAGCAGGTTATGCATCTAATGTTGTTGACTTACCAAGTAGTACAAGTCCGTTTACCGTGAAACGCAAGGCTTTCTCAAATAAAGGATTTAATAATACTGTTATTTCTACTACCAAAAAAGTTGTTGGTGTTGCCAAAAACTCATTTGGTGCACATGAAAATTCAGTGTCAGGTACGGCAGAAAGCTTTAGTGCGAATCTACCAGAAATAGGTGTGAAATCTGAAAGTGTGAGTAAAGCAAGTGGCACAGTTACGATTGCTGATGCAGATGTTGTTGTTTCGGCTGGTCGTGGCTTAAAAGGCCCTGAGAATTGGGGCATGGTGGAAGAATTGGCCGATATATTAGGTGCAGCCACTGCATGTTCTAAACCAGTTTCTGATTTAGGTTGGAGACCACATAGCGAGCACGTTGGGCAAACCGGAAAACCGGTGGCCTCAAATTTATATATTGCCATTGGAATCTCGGGAGCAATTCAGCACTTAGCAGGAATCAACGCCTCTAAGGTAAAAGTTGTTATTAATACCGATCCAGAAGCACCATTCTTTAAAGCGGCTGATTATGGTATTGTAGGAGATGCATTTGAAGTGGTTCCACAATTAATTGAAAAATTAAAAGACTTTAAAGCACAGAACTCATAAAATTTATTAAATTGTGCCTGCAAAAGGCTGTCTAATTTAGGACAAAAAATCCTTTATTAGATAGCTTTTGCATTTTAGAATGAACTATGAGTTTAGTAAGACTGAACATAAAAGGAATATCGTATAGCCAAACACAAAGCGGGGCGTACGCATTGGTTTTAAGTGAAATAGATGGAGAAAGAACGCTACCGATCATTATTGGAGCTTTTGAAGCACAATCTATAGCTATTGCCTTAGAAAAGGAAATAAAACCACCGAGACCTTTAACTCATGACCTTTTTAAAACCTTCTCTGATCGTTTTCAAATCAAAGTAAAACAAGTGATCATTCATAAATTAGTGGATGGTGTTTTTTATTCAAGTTTAATTTGTGAACGTGATCGAATCGAAGAAATTATTGACGCAAGAACATCTGATGCTATTGCCTTGGCCACACGTTTTAATGCCCCTATTTTCACCTATGAAAATATCCTAGACAAAGCTGGTATATTTTTAAAATCCAAAGAAGATACGACCGAAGATATTGCAAATATTGAAGTTGAAGAAGCTATTTCTGAATCATCAACACCACAAGAATCCTCCTTTAAAGATACTTCTTTAGATGAACTTCATAACAAATTAGACGAAGCTGTTGTCAATGAAGACTATGAATTGGCAGCCAAATTAAGAGACGAAATTTCTAAACGTCAAAAATAACAACCTTACCAAGCCCATTATGCGAAATTTACTTTGTATTGTTCTTGCTTTTTTTGCTTTTAACGTATATGCCCAAGATTCTCTGCAAACTGAATCTTTAGATTCTGTAGCAATACAAAATGTAAGTCGAGATACTATTGACGCTACCAGTATTACTCCGCAAAATCAAAGCGAGCATCTTGCTAATGACAATGCTATTATTCCTAGTCAAGGATTTTCATTCAACTCATTATGGAGGGGTGTTTTAGGCATGATTTCTTTGATATTTATTGCTTTTCTATTTAGTAGTAACAAAAAGGCTATTGATTGGAAAAAAGTAGCTATTGGCTTATCTCTTCAATTAATAATAGCCATAGGAGTATTGAAAATATCGTTTATACAGAAAGGATTTGAATTAATTGGAGGTGTTTTTATTGAAATCCTTGAATATACAAAAGCTGGAAGTAAGTTCTTATTTGAGGGGCTAGTGGCAGATATGAATACCTTCGGGTACATTTTTGCTTTTCAAGTATTACCTACTATTATCTTTTTTTCAGCCTTAACTTCTCTTTTATTTTATCTCGGTATCATTCAAAAATTAGTGAAAATATTGGCCATATTACTTTCCAAAGTATTAGGGATTTCTGGTATGGAAAGTTTGTCTGTCGCAGGAAATATCTTTCTAGGCCAAACCGAAGCTCCTCTGCTCATCAAGGCATACCTAGAGAAAATGAATCGATCAGAAATGCTGTTGGTAATGATTGGAGGTATGGCAACCGTAGCTGGGGCTGTTTTAGCTGCCTATATTGGATTTTTAGGTGGAGGAGATAAAGGACTAGAACTCGTTTTTGCAAAACATTTATTAGCCGCGTCTGTTATGGCCGCACCAGGAGCCATTGTAATATCTAAAATATTATATCCACAAACAGAAGCTGTTAATACCGATGTAAAAGTATCTCAAGAAAAAATTGGATCCAATATACTCGATGCTATCGCAAATGGTACAACAGAAGGTCTTAAATTAGCCGTGAATGTAGGTGCCATGCTTTTAGTTTTTGTAGCGGTAATAGCAATGATAAACGGAATTTTAGGAGGAATTGGTGGTTTTGATGGTATAGATTATTTTGAATGGCATTTTACCTCTCTTAATGAAATTATTGCTGCGAATTCTTCTTACGAATCTTTATCATTAGAGTTTATATTGGGATCTATTTTTGCGCCTCTTATGTGGTTAATGGGTGTTGCTACTAAAGATATGATGCTCATGGGGCAATTATTAGGTATCAAATTAGCGGCTAGTGAGTTCATAGGCTATATTCAACTTGCGGAGCTTAAAAATGTAGCAAATGCAGCGCATTTGACCTATAATAAATCTATTATTATGGCCACCTATATGCTTTGTGGTTTTGCAAACTTCGCTTCTATTGGGATTCAAATTGGAGGGATCGGTTCGCTAGCTCCCGGACAACGTAAAACCTTGTCTGAATTTGGTATGAAGGCACTCATTGGAGGGTCTATTGCCTCTTTGATTTCAGCGACGATTGCTGGTATGATCATAGGCTAGTAGCGCATCTTCACAGTTATATACTTTTGTTAGGATAACCAGCAACGTCTCAATGCTCTATCTATATAAATAGATTTTCTCTTCATTTTAAAAATCAAATCTGTAGTTCATCTTGAACGCAATACCCCAATTTTTTCGTCTTATGTCTTGATCGAAATTATCGGACACTACAAGATATACATACGATAAAGGTTTATACTCCCATTGCAAGCGACTATTTACATTAAAATTATCGGCCTGTGTATTATATTGCACATAGGTCGTCCAATTTAAACGATTGTTAAAAAAAACTTCTCCTGTAAAACGGGCAAGATGAAAGGTTTCTTCTCCCAGTTCATCTAAATCAATCTTATTGATGTCATAGGATACTTCGAGATTTGCGAATGGTAGCAACTGATAGTTTAAGTAGGCCCCGCCTGTTGTTCTTTTACCACTATAATAGTTGCCTTTTCTTACATTCACGCGATAGCGTAATTTTTGATTATTTGCAGAATTATAACCTACCTTAAGGGTACCGAAACGATACACATCTGGCTGCAATGAATTTCCGTTTCCTAAAGGATCAAATCCATATTTTAAATCGATATAATCATAATTAACAACGAAGTAAACAGCCGATAGGTTTTTAAAGAATACAGCCGAATTATAAAAGTGTTGAGATTGTGTAAGTGTTCCTTTTTCATCGAAGTAATTATTCAGTCCATAATTTACCAAACGAATAGAATTTAACCATGAAGACTTTTCATAAAATTTTTCGTACTCTACCCCAGACGAAGTTTGCGTATATCCTTCTCTCACAACAACATCATTTAAGGCATCATAGTTATAAAGTCTTGGTGTAAAACCTACATCAGTAATATAATTTTTCTCGAGCCTTCTAATGGAGGTATTCCAATTAAATCCTCTCTTATTAAACCAAACACCTGCATTATAAAAGTTATTATCTCCAGAAATGCCATCATTGAGACTTTTCCCATAATTGAGTAATCCAATCCATTTATTATTAGTTGACTTATAGTTCAAGTTGATACCGGCTACCCGATTATAATCATTGAGAAAACTAAATTTTTCGGTTTCCTGTCTATTAATAATATAACCCGTTGTGGAGAAATTTTTGGACAGCTGCTGTTCTGCAACAACAACTCCATAGTTTTGTGAGGCGATTTCATTTTCCTCTTCAGTCTGCACGTTGAGGACTCCTATTCTTGTTTTTGAAGATACATTTCCAGATAATTTAAGTCCGAATTGTATATCATTTACCCCTCCTATTCTTCTCGAGTAAAACGGATTGACACCTACAACACCCAGATTTGAAAATAAGTCGCTGTTCTCTAAAAAGAAATTTCGACGCTCTGGAAAAAAAACAGAGAATCGAGTCAAATTTGTGACCTGTTGATCGACATCAATTTGTGAAAAATCTGGATTGATGGTAGCATCTAATTTCAAGGAAGAGGATACATTGTACTGTACATCCAAACTAGGCTTTATATTGGTTTCATCATTCTTAGCATTAACGTCATTTGCATAATTTGTAGTGACCGAAGGCGTTACAGCAAAGCGTGAAGTTGCCATATTCGGCAAGGTCTCGACATTAAATTTTTTAGTAAAACGTAAATCAAACAATCGATAATTACGTTTCACATTTGTTAAAATCGTCCAAGCATTCTTTTTAATATCACGAACATAAAATTGAATACCAAATACAGTATCACCTTTTGTATAATTTAATGCCTTTAATGGAATTGCCATTTCATACTGTTTTTGTGTTCCATTAATGTATGTTTTTGCGTTCCATACGGCATTCCAACTGGTGGTAAAATCAAAGCCCTCATTAATTCGTTCGACCAAACCGTCGATTAAGGTACCGTAAGCATTCACAGAAAAGTAATAGGCATTTTGTTCCTGATTTTGAGTATCAATAAGCATGACAACACCATCACTTAAACCAATGGGAATATCTCGCTTTAAAGAGCTCACTTGTGTTTCTGGTGTAGAATCATTGTAGATCGCCCGAACATATAAATATTCGCCATTATGAAATAATTTTATTGATGTTTGATTTTCTGCAAGTCCAACATCTGTTGGCAAGTGATTATAGAAGCCCGTATACTCTGGTAATTCACTCCAAACGGCTTCATCAAATTTTCCGTCGATCGAAATTTTAGCGTCTACAAACTTAATATTCGGAGTTTGAGAAAATAAATCGTTGCTAAAAAAGAAAAGGAAAATTATCAATAACTCTAATTTGATTCCTTTTTTCATTTCTCTTCTGAATTAATTAATTCTATAATTTTTAACGAAACCTCTTCTGATGATAAAAAATTTTGTCCGGTGACCAATCTACCATCAACCTCAACATGTGATTTACTACGATCTGAAAAATAGAACTTCCCCCCTCTATCTTCAATGGTTTTTTTAATCAAAAATGGAAAGGTCTTAAAGTATGCCTTTTCTTTATTCTCAAAATCATCGGGATAACCACTCACTTTCTTTCCATCAACCAAATATTTTCCATCTTTGGTTTTTAAATTCACAATCCCTGCTGTGCCATGGCACACCGATGAAATAATACCATTATGTTTCTCGTAGACATCCATCACAATCCGTTGGATTTCTTTATTTTCAGGAACCCCAAACATCGCGGCGCCTCCTCCAATGTATTGAATTGCCTTGTACTTTGATGGGTTAATTTGTGAAGGAGACTTTGAGTTTTTCAAAGCATTCATAAAATCTCTATCATATAGATGTTTTTTAATTAACTCGTCAGAAGTATCTATATATGACAACGGTACCGCACCTCCTTTAGGGCTCATAAAATCAATAGAATAACCAGCCTTTTTGAAAACATTATATGCATGCACAAGTTCCGAAAAACTATTCCCCGTAGATAACTTTGTATTTCCGTAGAAATGGGCATTAGAAACGATAAATAAAACAGCATTTTGCTCTGGATCATCAACTCTAGTGGCTGTTTTGCTAATTATTCTCCAGTCGTTTTCTATTTTCTTTAACAAGAATAAATCAATATAGACCATATTGTTTTTTGCAAAAACAATCTCAACTTTCGCACGTGCTATATCTTTTGTAACCTCAATCTCTAGAATTTTTGCATACCGTCCGTTAAACTCTCCTCTCGTAGCATTTTTGAAAAAACCAGTATATTCTTTCGGTGAATACTGTTTAAATAACCCCTCTCTATTTGTAAGGTATAAAGTGGCATTATCCGCAAAAGCGCTTTCTAACATTTCAAGTTTGTTATAAGAGCTTCCATCCATATAATTCTGGAGCGTTTTTTCTATTAAGTTATACTCCGATTCTTGACTGAACGTCGTTGTTGTAAGAAGACATACAACTACAAATACTACATATTTCATATTACGAGATTTAAAGTTTCGACAAACCTCTTAAAATGATATCTGAATAAAATGATGAGTTATAATTTAGGCGTCCAGAATTATAAATTTGGATTCTGGACTTACATAAATTGTTTTTGAAATTCAGCTGGGGTTTTACCAACGGCTTTCTTAAAGGTAGCGTAAAAACTTGATTTAGAAGAAAATCCAGCTTCGTAACCAATAGCTTCTAAGGTATATTGATTATTTTCTTGTAATAAGCGTTTTGCTTCGTCAATACGATGATCATTTATGTAAGAGGCGAAACTTTTACCCAGATTATCATTCAACAATTGTGATAATTTGTGTGTAGAAATATGAATATCTTTCGCAACCAATTGCAATTTTATATCTGACTTTTTGTAGAGCTCTTTATCTTTCATCAAATCATTTAACTGCTTAATTAAAAAATTTGCTTCGGATTCATCAATTTTTTTAGCGCCATACTTTTGTGGGATATCCTGAAATATAGTATTCCTATTTTTCTTGAATAAAAAGAAAAACAACAAGCCATAAAACACTACCGAAAATGTGATTGTTCCGACTAGATACAAATAAAAGTAACCAACCATATAGGCGGTAAATATTAACACATTTCCTACAAATACTGCTACTAACCAGAGTTCGGCTGTTGTACACTTTTGACTTTTACTAAACAGTTTATGGAAGATATCTTTAAGCACAAAACCAGACAACAACATATAAATACCCCAAATGAAATAAATAAAATGTACAAAATAAATGTGCCAAAATTCTATGTTGGTTTCATATGGTTTTATAAGTCCGACAATAAGAACGACTAAAAAAAGTACGGCAATATGAATTTTCCATGAATTCGGTATGATCCTTATATTTTCAACCGAAGATTTCAAATAATAAAATAGCAATATCCCAATTAAAAAACAAGCCGACAATCCGATCTGAGGAATTATTAGTTCTCTATCGACGTCTTTTGTAAAAATCATATAAACAGATTTTCCAATTCTGATGCTCAACATTAATACAAGTAACCCGAAAAATATATTTTGGGGACGTTTCTGTCTAGAAAAAAACAAGAAATAAAAGCTCGCTAAAAAGCCATTAAACACGCCTATGGAGCAAATAAAAAATAGTATTGGGTTTTTAAATGTCACTGTCTATGTACAATTATTTTCGGACAAGTTAATAAATAAAATCTCAAATATTGTTAATCTTCTCTTAACCAAATTAAAAATCTACGTTGATAACTTTTATATAATTTTAAGTCACATTTTCTTGGTAGTTCTTGCTTTTTTTTACTTTTATTTTCTAGAAAATGCTGACGAAATGAAACAATATTTAGATTTAGTAAAACACGTTTTAGAAAACGGTAACGAGAAAGGAGATAGAACTGGTACTGGTACTAAAAGTGTTTTTGGTTATCAAATGCGTTTTGACTTAAGTGAAGGTTTCCCTATGGTTACCACAAAAAAGTTACATCTAAAATCAATTGTACATGAGTTACTTTGGTTTATAAAAGGTGATACCAATATAAAATACTTACAAGAAAATGGTGTAAGAATTTGGAACGAATGGGCCGATGAGAATGGTGATTTAGGTCCGGTTTACGGCCATCAATGGCGCAATTGGAATAGTGATGAGATAGATCAATTAAAGGAAGTCATTACCACATTAAAAAACAATCCCAATAGTAGAAGAATGCTCGTATCTGCCTGGAATCCTAGTGTTTTACCAGATACTTCTGTTTCTTTTGGTGAGAATGTGGCAAATGGTAAAGCCGCTTTACCTCCTTGTCATGCCTTTTTTCAATTTTATGTTGCGGATGGTAAACTATCGTGTCAATTATATCAACGTAGCGCCGATATTTTTTTAGGTGTGCCCTTTAATATTGCATCTTATGCCCTATTTACTCTAATGATGGCACAGGTATGTGGTTATGAGCCTGGTGAATTTATTCACACATTTGGAGATGCCCATATTTACAATAATCATTTGGAGCAATTAGAATTGCAATTATCGCGTGATGCAAGACCGTTACCAAAAATGGTATTAAATCCGGCTATTAAAGACATCACAGATTTTACTTTTGATGACTTTACATTAGTAGATTACAATCCGCATCCACATATAAAGGGTATTGTTGCCGTTTAGAATTACAATTCTAAAACGGCATTTTCAGCTCCTGCGTAGTTATTCCAAATATAGCGATCGGCTTCTTCATCGTTTTTATAGTCGTTATCTACCAAATATCTAAACTCGTAGTTCTCACCTTTAGCAAGATCTATGGTGCCTTTAAACGTACCATTCTTCAATTTTCTGAGTTTTGATGCTGATGTATTCCAATTATTAAAGGTTCCAATAACTGCTACTTTTTTTGCTCCTTTCGCGGGTACCGTAAAGGTCACCTTGCAAACCGGTTTACTTTTTAAATATTGTTTCTTAATTGCCATATTTTTTTTAGTTAAAATTATGACATAAAGTTAGTGAAGAATACAGCAATAGCAAGCTTTAAAGATGAACTCTAGGTTATTTTTATGAATATAAAATTTAAGTTATCGTTAAAAAACAGAAATACTAAAAAAGGTACTGTTAAAATTTCATTTTATCTTTTTTTTAACAGTTACTATTCAACAAATACTAGTATTTTTGTGTCTAACCTTACATCAATAGCTGTTAAATAGATAAATATTTTAACTTTGATGTAGTTAATTGTCATTGATTACATCATTTAAATAACACGAGAAATGGAAAAAGGAGATTTAAAAAAAAGTATTTTAGAAAGAATTGAAAAGATTGATGATATAAATAGGTTATCTGCAATACAAACAATACTCAACACATTAGAAAGTGAACAAATCAGTTTAGAAGAAGTGAATGACGCTTTAGAAACCGAAGACTTTTCAGGGTATATTAAAGAATGGTTAAAAAATATGTAGCTTTACCGCTCGTTTTAACCAAAAATAATTCCATGAAAAAAATTGCTGTTTTATGCTTCTTATTCGTTTCTAGCCAGATTATATGTGCTCAAAACCCTGAAGAGGTTATTGAAGAAGTGATGATCGAAGAAATAAGCGAAGAACAAGAAGTGATGGATGTTCCTTTTGCCATAATTGAGGAAGTTCCTATTTTTCCTGGTTGCTCAGGCACAAAACAAGAGAAAAAGAATTGTCTCAATAGGTCTATCCAAAAGCATGTAGCCGAAAATTTCAATCTCAAAAAAATGGGAACCTTGGAATTGAGTCCGGGTAAAAAGAAAATTTACATCCAATTTTTAATTGATAAAAATGGGGAAACAAAGAAAGTTTTAGCAAGAGGTCCTCATGAAGAAGCTGAAAAAGAAGGGATTAGGGTAGTTAAATCACTTCCGAAAATGATCGCAGGAAAACATAGAGGGAGAACTGTGGGGGTTAGATATATGCTCCCGATTTCTTTTAACATATTATAATTCAACCTTTTTGGAAGCTAAAGAACAACATGAAGTTTACGAAAAAGCTCGTAAAAGAGTGAAGCAAAAGAAGCGATTGTATTATCACTTTTTATTGTTTTTGGTGGGGTCTGTATTTTTAATTGTACTCAATATCGTTTTTAACGTTGGTCAACAATTTGGAGAATGGTTTAAATATGCTGTGGCGGCTTGGCTTTTTATATGGATCTTACATTTCGTAAATGTATTCATCACAAATCGATTTTTTGGTAAAGATTGGGAGCGTATAGAAACTGAAAAACTTATTACGAAGCATTCGAAAAAAATTGAACAATTAGAAAAAAACCTTATCAAGAATAAAGTTATAACTCCAGATGATAGACTTCCTGAATCAGAAAAAAAAAGTCTAGACCTATGATAACCATGATCGCCGCTATTGGTAAAAACAATGAGTTAGGTAAAGACAATGATCTTATATGGCATTTGCCAAACGATTTAAAAAGATTTAAAAAAGTAACAAAAGGCCATCATGTTATAATGGGTAGAAAAACCTATGAATCTCTCGGAAGGCCCTTACCGAATCGTACGAATATCATTATTACACGTAATTCAGATTATAAAGCCGAAGGTTGTCTTGTTGTTCATTCATTAGAAGAAGCCATTGAAGCTGCCAAGGAAGATGACAATCCATATATTTTAGGTGGTGCCGAAATTTACAAACAAGCTATGGTTTTTGCAGACTTTTTAGACTTAACCTTTGTAGATGCGGCTCTCGAAGCAGATGCTTTTTTCCCTGAAATAAACAAGAACGAATGGAAAGAAATTGAAAGAGAAGACCATCAAAAAGATGATAAACACCAATACAATTACAGTTTTGTAACGTACAAAAAAGTGGGCCAATAGCCCACTTTTTAACCAATTAACTAAACTTATGAATCAATTACTGATCATAATTTTTTTTGATATCTAAATTCTGTACGAATCTTCTACCATTTGTTTTCATAACAAAAGTATATACACCTTTTGCCGAAGTTGAAAAATCATAGATTTTCCCTAAAACATCTCCTTCTTTTTCAATTTTTTCTGAATAGATCTGATCCCCATTCTCGGCATAAATTTCAACACTAAGCACCTTGTTATTAACGGCCATTTGTGAAACGTGTACGTAGTTATTGTTGCTCATAAATACCACAGGTTTGAAAATACTTTCTTCTGAGGTTTTATTAAAAGTAACTACAGAGGCCACCACTTTAAATGGAATAATTTTTACTTCTACATCTTTATCCATTTCGAAATAGTAATTACCATCTGGTAATGACGTTAAATCAAATCCCTTTGTATAGCTACCGTTTAATTGTATTGCCTCTTTATATAATACCAAACCATTCACATCTTTAATAGATAGAATTGACCCTTTCTTAACATCTTTAAATGTTACTGTTGTTCTTACACCTTTTCCGTTGTTTACGTTACTTGAAATCTCATTTCCGTAACTTACTGCAGCCGATACAAATAACGCTACAAGCACTAAACTTTTTCTAATTGTTGTTTTCATAATTTATTAGTTTACATTATTAAACAAGGCAAAAGTATCACCAATCTCGGGGTCATAAAACATCAATTTTGGCTAATTTATATGCAAAATTAACATTAAGAAATTGTTAACAGGTTATTTGGGTTAAAATAGTATATAATTATGGTAAATTACTATAGGTTGATTATTTCTTATGCCGTACCTTTGTTCTAAAATTGTGAATAAATGGTTCAGAGAAAACCCGCTTTTGAAAAAGTAAGTCCAGAATTCGGAAGTTCTCTTTTGGTCAAACAACATACTGAAAAGAGAAAGAACAGTCATATGTTTTGGCACTTTCATCCAGAAATAGAACTCGTATATGTAAACCAAGGAAGAGGGAAAAGACATATCGGAAACCACTTGTCTTATTTCAATAATAGTCAACTCATATTAATAGGTTCTAATCTTCCTCATAATGGCTTTACGGATGGTTTAACGGCAAAAGGATCTGAGACTGTTATACAATTCAAACCAGATTTTTTAGGAGAAACTTTTTTTACCATTCCAGAAATGAGCACTATCAAAGCTCTCTTTGAAAGAGCGAAAAAAGGTATTTTGTATCCATCAGAAACAAAAGTAATCTTAGGTCCGAAAATAGAAAGTTTAGCGAAACTCGAAGGTTTTGAACGCATCAATAAGTTATTAGAAATACTACATGACCTCTCCTTGGCGAAAGAGTATACCATCTTAAATGCCGATGGTTTTGCTTTCGAAACAGAACCACAAGATAGTGCAAAGATTGATTTGATATTTAAACATATCAATCGCAACTTCCAACAACACATCAGTCTCGATGAAATTTCCGATAAGGTAAGTATGACCGTTCCTGCATTTTGCAGGTATTTTAAAAAAGCAACAGGAAAAACTTTTACAAAGCTTGTGAATGAGTATCGTGTTGTTCACGCGACGAAGCTATTATCTGAAAGTCAAAATAGCATCACCGATATTTGTTTTGAATGCGGCTTTAACAACTTTTCGCACTTCAACAAATTGTTTAAAGAATTTACTGGAAAAAGCGCTTCAAAATACCGGAGTGAAATGAAGCGCATTATACAGTAATTATTTTATCTCGAGAATATATGGCATTCTCGCTTGAACTCCTTTTAAATCAATAAAGTCCTTCATATTAGTATAGATATTGTAATTTTCAATACCCAATTCTTCTTTCAATAATTTTTCTTTGGCTTTTAGAGAAATTGAAAAGGGACTAAAAGCATCTTGAAAATCAACTTTAAATCTCGGATAATTTGTTGTTCTATAGGATTCTATATCGGCAAGTTCTGCCGCGATTTCAATAGCATCTTCTAAACTTCCTAGTTTATCTACCAATCCATTTTCTAAGGCTTCAGCGCCTGTCCAAACTCTACCTTGTGCAATATTATCAACTTGTTCAGCGGTCATTCCTCGCCCGGTGGCCACTCTATCCACAAAAGTAGTATATGTATCTTCAATGCCTTCTTTGGTAACTTTATAAAAATCATCAGACATTGGCTCGAAAACACTATATCCAACAGACTGTTTATTCGTTCCCACCTGTTCTGCATTGATACCAATTCTACTGGCAAACTCGTTGGCATTCGGGATCATACCAAATACACCAATAGAACCAGTTATTGTTGTAGGTTCTGCAACGATAGAATCAGCATTACAAGCAATATAATATCCTCCTGAAGCTGCTAAATTACCCATAGATACTACCAAAGGTTTTTCTTTCTTTGCCAATTCTAATTCTCTCCAAATTAAATCAGATGCCAAGGCACTACCCCCCGGTGAATTCACGCGCAAAACAATCGCTTTTACTTTTTTATCTTTTCTTATTTTTCTCAAGGCTTCAATCATCTTTCCTTGACCGATATAGCTAGGATCTCCCTCACCATACATAATATTACCTTGTGCATACAACACTGCTATCTTATCAGTTGCCGATGATCTCATTCTTCCTTTACCTGAAGACACGTAATCATTTAGAGTAATTTTGTTTAAACTGTCGGCAGAATCTAACCCTACTAAGGTTTTCAATTTGTCTTCGTATTGATCGAAATATAGTTGTCCGTCGATCATATTATTCTGAAGTGCTAATGCCGGTGTTCGTATGAGTAAGTCGTCAGCAATTTGATTAATCTCCTTGGCTGATTTACCTCTACTTTCACCTATATCTGTTACTATTTCACTCCAAATAGAATTTAAGAAAGAAGAAATTTGTTCTCTATTAGCGTCACTCATCTCGTTCGTTAAAAAAGGCTCGACGGCACTTTTGTACTTACCATGACGAATGATTTCCATTTTAACTCCATATTTATCTTCAAAATCTTTAAAGTAGAGTACTTCGCTTGACAAGCCTTTGAAGTCTGCTGCCCCGACAGGATTCATATAAATCGAATCTGCTACAGAACTTAAATAGTAATTTTTTTGTGTAAACACATCCGCATAAGCGACCACAAATTTACCAGACTCTTTAAATTCTAACAATTTATTACGAAGCGTTTGGGTTTGTGAAATTCCAGCATTAACGTACAACGTGTTGATACTAATTCCTTTGATATTATCGTCTGTCTTTGCATTTTCTATAGCACTGATAATTTCGTGCATTTCCAATACATCGCCATCACTACTTCCGAAAAAATCGGCGAAAGGATCTGTTACACTGTAATCATCTTTGATGCTCTGCTCTAATTTTAATTCTAAAACAGAGTTGTTTTTAACCACCACAGCTCCATCCTCACCAAAAGAAGATGCCGAAGCACTTACCATGGCAATAAATATAAAAAACATAATACCTCCGGCAATAAAAACGCCTAGTATTACTGCTAATAATTCTCTTAAAAATGTCATTCGTTTATTATTTTATTCAATAAGTCTTCTTTTAAGTCTATCCGTTACAATCAACTTCTTAAAATGTTCATAAATTTAAAGAAGCAAATATAATCTTTTATTCACTGATTTTATTTTCTTTGTTCTTGCAAGATGAAAATTCAACGTACTACATACTTATCTCTGGGCACTAATCAAGGAAATACCTTGGCAAATTTGCAAAAAGCCTGTGATGAAATTGCTCAAAAAGTAGGTAGAATACTACAAATTTCATCGGTCTATAAAACAGCATCTTGGGGGTTTAAAAGCGATGATTTTCTAAATATTTGTATCGAAGTATCTACGAATCTACCTCCCGAAAGGTTACTCCAAACAGTACTTGATATAGAAACTACCATGGGTCGAGAACGCGATGATTCTCGTCAATATCAAGCGAGAGTCATTGATATCGATGTGCTTCTTTTTGATGATGAAATTATTTTTTATGAGAACTTAAAAGTACCGCATCCGAGTATGTTAGATCGGAAGTTTGTGATGGTTCCCTTAACTGAAATTGCACCCAATGTAAAACATCCAATTGCGAAGAAAACAATTCTTATTTGTTTGCAAAGCTGCAATGACTCTTCTGAGATCGAAAAAACCGACTTACATATACACCGCCCTATTTCACTGGTCGACAAATATAATTATATCGCTATTGAAGGAAACATTGGCGCAGGTAAAACGACCTTGGCAAAAATGATTGGCGATGATTTTAATGCAAAATTGGTATTAGAACGATTTGCGGATAATCCTTTTTTACCAAAATTCTATAACGACAAAGAACGCTATGCTTTTCCGTTAGAAATGAGTTTTTTAGCCGATCGATACTCGCAATTATCTGATGATCTTGCGCAATTTGATTTATTTAAAAATTTTATCGTTTCTGATTATTATATTTTCAAGTCACTCATTTTTGCACAAGTAACCCTCGCCAAAGAAGAGTATGTACTGTATCGGCGTATGTTTGATATTATGTATAAAGAAATTACAAAACCTGATCTTTATGTTTATTTATATCAAAATACAGAGCGTTTATTAGATAACATTCAAAAAAGAGGAAGAGATTATGAGCAAAATATTGCTAGTGAATATCTAGAAAAGATACATCAAGGCTATTCGGGGTTTATTAAAACTGAGCAAAACTTGAATACACTCATCATCGATGTCTCTGCCTTAGACTTTGTTCATAAATTAGAGGATTATAATCATATCATTAAATTAATTAATGATGTTGATTTAGAGGATGTCTAGTTCTTCCCTACATAAGTTCCAAGAGCAATGCAATTATGGATATACCTATGCATAAAGGCGAATAGTATTTCGAATCTAATTTTCCGAATTCGGTATTTTTAATTCGTTTGAAAAATCCGACGTATCTAAAATTTCCAATGGCTCGTAGCAAAAAAATAGCAACAATAAACCAGCCTAGATAATGAAGTATCCATAGATAAAGCGGAATCGAAATCAGTTTTATTTTAATCAGGTAGTACAATCCAAAGCACAATAATCCTATGGCCACAATGGCACTATCTGTTGGTTTGGGATTGAGAACTCGCTCCCCATTTTTATTGGTTGGCAAGGCTTTCGCAAAACCCCAAGTACCTCCAAAAGCCCAGTTAAAATGTATGAATGACAATGCTATTAAAATTGCACTCTCAAGAACACCTAAAACCAAACCCATCTTTACTCTTTTAGCAATTCCAATTTTTCAGCAAAATATGCGCAAAAATCACGCATGGTTGCAGTCATTTTTTCATCGTTTGTAGCGCGATAAAAAGTATCTGACATCGAAAGTAACGTTTGATGAAAGAAATGTTGCATTTCTTCTAAGGGCATGTCTTTTGTCCATAAATCCATCTTTAAGGTTTCCTTTTTAGTTGGATCCCACACAGAAATCATAAATGCCTTTGTATCTTCATTATCTACTCCACCATCTTTGGCATCCCATGATAATTTTTCTGGTATTTTATTTTCATCTAATTCGACTGTGAATTTAATTTCAGATGTATGTGCTGCCATATATATTAGTTTTTATTCAAAGATCCTGAATATCCTATCGTCTTTCAGGATAAGCGATACACACAAATTTTGTATTCCAAAATTTGGTTCTCCGCCTATTTTGTTGGTTTATATTTTGATTTTTTAAAAATTTCTGTATTATCAGTTCTGAGCATTTCTCGTAACTCTACCTCATTCTGTTGCATGTAGGCTCTCACTATTTGCCACCCAAACCACGCCCCTATTTTTCCTGGAGATTCATTGTCATTTGCTAAGAAAAACTTTGAAAATGGAGCATCTTCGATAAAACGACGGGATAGCTCTTGATCTGTACTAAAAAGGTATTCGCTCTCTATAAAATACTTCCAAATATCCACATCATTGAATGCTGCCCATTTTATTTGCGCTTCACTATAACCAATTTTTAGAGCGTCACTCTTTTCGGGTAAAAAGGCATCTAGCATGTATAAGGCCTTCCCTTCTTGGATCATTCTAGCGATAAATGTTCTATCATTCGCTCTTGGAACTTCTCTTTTTGCCAACTCACTGGCAACTGCAACGGCTATATGTTCATTGGTAAAACTTTTCTTAATATACTCTGGAAAATCGGCATAGATAGGACTATCAGCGCCTAAAAAAACATCAAGAGATACCAATAGTAAACTATCGGCGTACACTACCTTTCTTTCATAATCAACATTTGTTAAAAGTGTAATCAACCTAGGTTCTTGAAACCCTTCGTAATAGTATTTTACATGTTTAAATAAGGAAATCAACTCTTCTTCTTGCGCATCAAAATTCTTATACAACTTCTGCGTTTCGGCAAATAATTCTTGTTCATCCTTATCTTGCATTTTCGCCACCCAAATACTATCTGGGGTCGCTTCAGGAAACAAACGTGGGTAGGTCTGCTTTAAGCGCCCTAGCTCCTCAATCGGCGTATTATAAAAGGCCGTATCAAAGCGATCAATATGAAGCTCTACCTCAACATCTGAAACATCGACTGCTAACTTATTTTCCTTTGCACAAGAACAGCACATTATAAAACATAAAAAGAGTAAATTATATTTATACATCGACTTCACAACTTTTAGATTTTTTAGTATTTTCGCTATTATATTCAGTTAAAGAGATTCCCGTCTTCGCGGGAACATGCAAAACTACTAAATTGTTTCTCAATGCATACAGAAAAAGTTACAAAACATATTGTTAAATGGTTAAAAGATTATGCTACAAATGCGAATGTAAATGGCTTTGTTGTGGGCGTGTCTGGAGGTATTGATTCGGCGGTAACTTCTTCGCTTTGCGCGGAAACTGGTTTTGACGTTTTATGTTTAGAAATGCCTATTCATCAAGGCCAAAATCAAGTGAACAGAGCAAAAGAACATATTGCCCAGTTAAAAGAACGCTACGACAATGTACGTTCTGAAAATGTAAATTTAACTGCAGCTTTTGATGTCTTAAAAGACACCTTTCCAACAGATGGTAATAAAGATAAAGTAGATCTATCTCTAGGAAATACCAGAGCACGTATACGTATGACTACACTTTATTATTTTGCAGGCATTAACGGCTATTTAGTATGTGGCACTGGAAATAAGGTTGAGGATTTTGGTGTTGGATTCTACACTAAATATGGAGATGGCGGTGTTGATTTGAGTCCGATTGCAGATTTAATGAAGTCAGAAGTGTATGCTGTAGGTAAGTATTTAAATGTGCCCGCTTCTATTTTAGTAGCCAAACCCACCGATGGTCTGTTCGGAGATTCTCGTACTGATGAGGATCAAATTGGAGCGAGTTATGATGAATTAGAATGGGCGATGTACCGAGCTGATGAAGGCAAAACTGCTGATGATTTTGAAGGTAGAGAACAACGCGTGATGGAAATCTATACTTGGCGAAATAAGGCCAATAAACATAAAATGGACCCTATTCCGGTTTGTGAGATTCCGAAGGAGTTGAAGGGTTAACTTGTAACTTTTTATACCGCTGTTTCCAACTATTTCTAATTTTCACAAACATTTGAGGATCTAATAACAGTTTTTCAGTTGTACTTGGCCTTACAGTTGAAGAGAAATAATAATTTCCATTTTTCAATAGAATTATGGTAGCATACATATCCACTCCTTGTCCGAACATTTTTTTTAGCACCAAATTTTCGTCTTTGTACCACTTTACTTTACTCTTGGCAATAGGGTATTCGTTTTTGTAATTATAAAAATTATAGAGTTTGGCCTTTTTATTCCGCCAATATCTTTCTTTCATTTTTCTTAAACCTTTTTTAAAAACTTCAAGACTCATCTTATTTCTTACTGTGGGAGTTGAGGAGGCATACTTAATTTCTATAAGAGTATTTTTGGGCATCTTCTTAGTGTCTGGCAGCGAATCGTAATAATGTATTACCCAAACTTTACTTGAATCAATTCGATATTTCTTTTTGAAAAGGTCATTTAGCTGTTTCTTCTTTTCAAATCCAATATTTCCAAAAAACTCTCTAAATTTTAGCTTTTTATAATCGATCGTATCTGAAGTGTATTTTGTATAATAGAATAACTTAGATTTTAATCTTCTTTCGAATTCAGACGAGCTTATTTCCTTATAATTCTCATCAACATGAATTAGTTGTTTACCTTGCGAAAATCCTCTTAAAATAGATAGAGAAAAAAAGATAAAAAATGACAGCTTTTTCATAACTAGTATAGCGGTTTATACAACAGAATTTTAAACTTAGACCACCCTATTCAATTTTTCGAAGAGTAATTTTTTGAGAGACGTATAATTTACAATCATTTCGAGCATGCTTTGACGTTCTTCTGCTGGCTGTTCTTCTTCGAGTAACTCTTTAATTTTGAGTTCGATGAGAATACGGCGCAAATTCAAAATGGCATCCATCACAAGTTTCGAAAGGTTTTTGTCTTTTCCTTTGACGTAAATCTCTTTCCGAAGCCAATCGCTCAACACATACTTTTCATCATCCATGAGAATATCGGTTACAGCTTGTCCTATTTCTTCGTCTTCACTATTAATGAATGTATCAATATTCACATCTTCATCTTGATTAAGCTGATGAATAATATGATAATAAATTTTCTGAAAAACAGCATTGCTAAATTCAATTTCATCGTCGTGTAGGTGCAGGTAAATTTCTTTAGATACGGTATTTTGATAGTTTTCTTTTACAATCTTCACGTTGCCTTCGTCATCTTCTACTTCGACAAAATCTGTAAAATCAACTTCTCTATCACCATACAACAGTAATATTTCGATCAGTTTTTTCTCTAACCGGTTCAGTTGATCTTCCTTTTTTAATGCTTGAGGTTTCCCTTTGACCACCTCGAAAGATGGTTCTTCTGTGTTTTGTACAGGTTTTTTAGAGGCATCTCGGAGTTCTCGTTTTGATAGTTGCGCAAGTTCACTGAACAATACTTTTTCAGAAATATCCATAATGCGAGAACACTCTTGCACATAGATCTCTCGTTGAATATTGTTCGGAATCTTCGAAATACTCACAACGATATCTCGTATCAACGCTGCCTTTTTCACCGGATCATTTTGAGCTTCATCCATCAATAAAGACACCTTGAACTGAATGAAATCCTGTGAATGCTCCTTCAGATATGACTGTAATTCTTCTAGGGAATGATTTTTAGCGAAACTATCTGGATCTTCGCCATCAGGAAAAGCGACCACCTTCACATTCATCCCTTGTTCTAAGATCAAATCAATACCGCGAATAGATGCTCTAATACCGGCGGCATCACCGTCAAACAAAACGGTAATATTTTGAGTCAATCGATTTACCAGGCGTATCTGATCAGATGTTAAAGCCGTACCTGAAGAGGCGACTACATTCTTAATACCTGTCTGGTAAAATGAAATAACGTCTGTATAACCCTCTACCAAATAACAGTTATCTTCTTTAGCAATGGTTTGCTTCGCATGGTAGATTCCGTAGAGTACTTTGCTCTTATGATAAATTTCACTTTCTGGAGAATTTAGGTATTTAGCTGCCTTTGCCTCTTTTGATAAAATACGTCCGCCAAAACCCAGTACTCTACCCGACATACTGTGAATGGGGAATAATACCCGTCCTCTAAAACGATCAAACTGCTTGTTTTCTTTTACAATGGTGAGACCTGTTTTCTCTAAGAACTCTAATTTATACCCTTTTTTTATCGCAGTATCTGTAAAGGCACTCCAATCATCGAGACCGTATCCTAATTCGAAAGTTTCTATGGTTTCATTGGTAAAACCGCGCTCCTTAAAGTAAGACAAGCCGATGGCTTTTCCTTTTTGTGTATTTAGTAAAACGTCATGAAAATAGTTACGCGCATATTCAGAAACTAAGTACATACTTTCCCGCTCATTCTGCTGCTCTTTTTGCTCATCAGACTGCTCGGTTTCCTCAATTTCTATGTTGTATTTTTTGGCGAGATATCGAATCGCCTCAGGATATGAATAGTGCTCATGCTCCATTAAAAAAGAAATGGCGTTACCTCCCTTTCCAGTACTAAAATCTTTCCAGATTTGCTTGACGGGAGACACCATAAATGAGGGCGATTTTTCATCCGCAAAGGGACTCAAACCTTTAAAATTACTACCTGCTTTCTTTAATTGTACAAAATCACCGATAACTTCTTCGACACGGGCCGTGTCAAAAACGTTGTCTATGGTGGTTTTCGAAATCATTGGGAAATTATGATACCGCTTTTAACTTACTCAATGTAGATTTTGTGAGTTTACCTTCGGCATATTTTTTTGTTACCTTCAATACTTTTTCATCGCTCCCTGGCAATTCGAACATCGCATCTGTCAAAATAGCTTCGCATAAAGAACGTAAGCCTCGTGCTCCTAATTTATACTCCACTGCTTTCTCGACAATATAGTTCAAGGCTTTTTCGTCAATATCGAATTTAATGTCATCCATTCCAAACAATTTATCATACTGTTTCATGATGGCATTTTTAGGCTCCGTTAAGATAGCACGCAATGTACCCGCATCTAACGGATTCATATAGGTCAATACTGGTAAACGTCCGATAATTTCAGGTATCAATCCAAAGTCTTTTAAATCTTTTGGTACGATATATTGCAATAAATTGTCTTCGTCGACACGTTCTTCATTTTTCGACGCACTGTAACCAACAGCCTGCATATTTAAACGCTTACTAATTACTCTATCAATACCGTCAAAAGCACCACCAGCAATAAATAAAATGTTACGTGTATCGACTTCCACAAATTTTTGATCAGGATGCTTTCTACCTCCTTTTGGCGGTACGTTTACTACAGTACCTTCTAACAATTTCAACAAGGCCTGTTGCACACCTTCTCCCGAAACATCACGTGTAATAGAAGGGTTATCGCTTTTTCTTGCAATTTTATCTATCTCATCAATAAAAACAATCCCTTTTTCGGCTTTCTGTGTATTGTAATCTGCTGCCTGTAATAATCGTGTTAAAATAGTCTCGACATCTTCACCCACATACCCTGCTTCTGTCAATACAGTAGCATCGACAATGGCAAAAGGTACATTGAGCATTTTAGCAATCGTACGCGCTAATAATGTTTTACCCGTACCCGTTTCACCCACGAGCATAATATTACTCTTTTCTATTTCAATATCATCTTCCTTACTCGAAGGTTTTTGCAATAAACGTTTATAGTGATTGTATACGGCTACGGCCATCACTTTTTTCGCTTGATGCTGACCAATAATATACTCATCTAAAAAGGCTTTTATCTCTTGCGGTTTTTTTAATATCAGCTCGCCTGAAAGTCCTTCAGCTTTCGTATCCGTAATCTCCTCTAGAACGATTCCATGTGCTTGTTCGATACATCGATCACATATGTGTGCATCTAAACCAGCTATTAATAAGTTAGTTTCTGGCTTTTTCCGTGCACAAAACGAACATTCTAATTCTTCTTTCTTTGCCATATTCTTCTACTAAATATAGGATATTAAACTAAATATGCTCCCTTTTATTATTTATCTCTCGTCAAAACTTCGTCAATCATACCATATTTCTTCGCTTCTACTGCTTTCATCCAATAATCTCTATCAGAATCGTCACTTACTTTTTCTTTTGTTTGACCCGAGTGTTTTGCAATAATTTCGTACAATTCATCTTTTAACTTCAAGATCTCACGTGTTGTGATTTCAATATCAGAGGCTTGTCCTTGCGCACCACCTAATGGTTGATGAATCATTACTCTTGAATGAGGTAATGCCGATCTCTTTCCTTTTTGACCAGCACACATAAGTACGGCTCCCATAGACGCAGCCATTCCGGTACAAATAGTAGCTACATCTGGTTTTATAAATTGCATGGTATCATAAATACCTAAACCTGCATAAACACCACCACCAGGTGAATTTATATAAATTGAGATATCTTTAGAAGCATCTACACTTTCTAAAAATAGTAATTGTGCCTGTACAATATTTGCTACATAATCATCAATACCTGTACCTAAGAATATGATTCGATCCATCATTAAACGAGAAAATACATCGAAAACAGCAATATTCATCTGACGTTCTTCTATAATGTTCGGTGTCAATCCCACGGGATACATAGCACTGATCATTTTATCATAGTACATGCTATTAATTCCCTGATTTTTTATAGCGTATTTTTTAAATTCTTCTCCGTAATTCATGTATATGTTTTTAAAAGTAATATCTGGTAAATATACTAATTAATTAGATTGAAATAAACTTGATAGAAAAGTAACAATCATGCATAATTTTCATCGACATCATAAAAAAAGCCCTCATAAATGAGAGCTCTATAATTTTATAAATATCAATGCTTATGCAGCAGTCTCGCTGTTATCAATTATTACTTGACCACGGTAATATAATTTACCTTCATGCCAGTGTGCTCTATGATATAAATGAGACTCCCCTGTTGTTGGATCTACTGCAATCTGAGGTGTACTCGCTTTGTAATGAGTTCTTCTCTTGTCTCTTCTTTGTTTTGATATTTTTCTCTTAGGATGTGCCATCTTTAGTCTTTTTTATCTGTTAATAGGTCTTTTAATTTAGACCATCTAGGATCTGTATCCTTATTATTTGTTGTTTCTTTCGGTTTTAATTCTTCTAACTTATCAAGTATATCAGATTGTAATGTGCCATCTTCGATACCCGGATGTACTTTCTTTACTGGCACCGCCAACACAATCATTTCGAAAATAAACTGTGCCACATCTAATTGAAATTCACTGTGCGGAATTATCAGTATCTCTTCATTGTCATCATTAAATTCGTTTCCGAATTTCACAACTAAACTCAATGAAGTATCGATCGGTTCTTGGTACTGTTCACTCGTAACATCACAAATTACTTCGATTTCTCCTGCAGCGCTAAAATTTAGTTCTAGCAAGGTACTTTTCTTCACAAAATCTAAGCGAACATCTATTGCTGCGCCTAAAATTTCATCATACTTATAAGTTTCAAAGAACTCGTTATTTATAACGTAATCAAACTGATGTTTTCCTTCTTTTAATCCTACAAAAGGAACAATATACGTTTTATCCATTTTCCTGCAACATCAATTTGAGCGCGCAAAGATAGAAAATAATTATAAAATCAACTAAAAAAAACAACTTTTTGCTTACTTTTTTCTTTGTAATTTGTTTTCCGACAGTTGTATATGATGCTGTCTTGCCTTAAATATTTTAATACCTGCGAATAATGCTTCTTTAAAAGAACTATGATTAGCTTTACTTTGACCAGCAATTTCATAAGCCGTACCATGATCTGGTGATGTTCTAATTGCATCCAACCCAGCTGTAAAATTAACTCCTTTGCCAAATGCCAATGTTTTAAAAGGCCCAAGACCTTGATCATGATACATTGCTAAAACGGCGTCAAAACCCTTGTATGATTCAGAACCAAAGAAGCTATCTGCTGCATAAGGTCCGTAGACCAATTTTCCATCCTCTTGAATCTTAGATAAAGTGGGTCTAATAATTTCGTCATCTTCCTTACCAATAACACCATTATCTCCACAATGAGGGTTTAGCCCCAACACAGCAATCTTAGGCTTCGAAATGGCAAAATCTTGAATTAAAGAATGATACATAATATGTACCTTTTTCTCTATCAATTCTTTTGTAATTTGTTCACCGATTTCAGTAACGGGTATATGACCAGTAATCAGGCCTATGCGAATTTCATCAGTCATTAAAATCATTAAACTGTCACCTTCAAGCTGTGATTCCAAATATTCAGTATGCCCTTTAAAATTAAATGTATCAGATTGTATATTGTGTTTATTTATTGGAGCCGTCACTAAGACATCAATCTCTTTCTTTTGCAATGCTTTCGTCGCTGCCTGTAAGGATAAAAACGCATACTCGCCTGCTTCAGGTGTTTCCTTGCCGAAATCGACGGGCACTTGTTTATCTGATATCGAAATAACATTCAATTTATTGGCAGCAGCTCTTTCTATGCTATTTATCGAATTGACTTGTACTTTGAGATTAAGCGCCTTAGCATGAACTGTCAGTATTTTTGAGGAACAAAATAATATAGGCGTACAAAAATCAAGCATTCTAGTATCTTCAAAAGTTTTTAGAATAATTTCAATTCCAATTCCATTAACATCTCCTACAGAGATTCCCACCTTTATTTTTTCATTTTTCTTCATCTAGCTATGCTATTATTCCTATTTTTGAAAACAAAATTCAATATTATTATTGACTTTTATATATTGAGACGAAAGTAAAAAAAAATACGCTACTATTTAGGTTTAAATCCTTTTTTAGTCAAGCTAAAAATTTTAAAATACAACTATGTTTACCGGAATTATAGAAGATGTTGCAACAGTAGAGACATTAAAAAAAGAAGGTAGTAACCTTCACATATCCATTAAAAGCACTATTACTTCAGAGCTTAAAATAGATCAAAGCGTTGCGCATAATGGAGTTTGTTTGACTGTCGTTGAAATAGATAGCGATGTGTATACCGTTACTGCGATAGAGGAAACACTAGAAAAAACAAATCTTCATGCACTACAGGTGGACGACATCGTAAATATTGAACGGGCAATGAAACTTGGGGATCGATTAGACGGACATCTTGTTCAAGGACATGTCGATCAAACCGGAATATGCATCCATAAGGAAGAGAAAGAAGGTAGCTGGATATTTACATTCGAGTATGACTCTTCTAAAAATAATATCACTATAGAAAAGGGATCTATCACTATAAATGGGGTGAGTCTAACTGTAGTCAACTCCAAAAAGAACTCTTTTAGTGTTGCTATAATACCTTATACCTACACACATACAAATTTTCAATATATACAGAAGGGGACCGTAGTAAATCTTGAATTTGATGTGATTGGTAAATATGTTGCTAGACTTGCAACATCCTAAATGTTAATCCCGTATTTTTTTGATACCAAAGGCAATACCAGCGGCTAGCAGAAGGGCAATACCGCCATCTACAGGAACACCAGGACCGACAGGTCGACATTGACCAGTTACAGGGTGCGGTGCTTGACCCGGTGGGCACTGAGCAAACATCTCAGTTGACACAAAGAACAGAGATATTACTAATACTGTTGTAATGTATTTCTTAAACATAAAACTTTCCCCTTTTACAAAATAGCTAACGCTTAATTGCTTAATTAATTGCAAATATATAAATTCTTTTTTAGCAATAAACGTAATTTTATTTTTTTTAGCTTACTTAATTGCCTCAAACATTCATAAATGCCGCCAGCAACTTAAGATTTTGTGGACCCAGAAGGGCTCGAACCTTCGACCCCCTGATTATGAGTCAGGTGCTCTAACCAACTGAGCTATGGGTCCATTTGACTTTTAAAAATCGGAGTGCAATATTACCAATTATTTAGCTCATCCACAATTTTTTGTTCGAAAAAAAATAGGTCAAATTTTTCTATCCATCAACACCGTTCCAAAATCAATTAATATCTTTTTACCACCCTGGCTGATATCCAATTCATTGCAATTGTCAAAAGCCTTCTTTGTGAAACTTTCAATTTCGGCCTTTATAAGGTCTGGAATCCCATATTTTTCAAATAATTTAATTACCTGCTCCACTTTTTCAACTTCGTTGTTTTTTGTTTGATACAATGAGTTTAATCGTTCACGATCTGTTGTATTCGCCAATGACAGCGTTTTGAGATACATCCATGTTTTCTTATTCTCAATAATATCACCTGCGTGCTTTTTTCCGAAATCATCCTGTCCAAAAACATCTAAAAAATCGTCTTGCAGTTGAAAAGCGATTCCTAAATTTACCCCATAATCATACACTTTTTGTGCCTCATCTGTGCTGGCGTTTGCAATTAATGCTCCCATTTTTAAAGAGGCCGCAACCAACACTGCGGTTTTAAAGGCAATCATTTTTAAATATTCTGGTATGGAAACATCACTTCTAGTTTCAAAATCTATATCCAACTGTTGTCCTTCGCAAACCTTCAGCGCCGTATCATTAAACAATTTCATGAGTTTTTTATACACTACATCATCATACGATTCAAAAAGTTGATTGGACAAAACTAACATCGCATCTCCTGACAAAATTCCTGTATTTAAGTTCCATTTCTCATGAACTGTTGCTTTACCCCTCCTCAGAGAAGCATTGTCCATGATATCATCATGAACCAACGAAAAATTATGAAACATTTCTATTGCTAACGAGGCATCGAGCGCATTTCTATAGTCTCCTTTAAATAAATCACAGCTCATGAGCATCAGAACAGGACGTAAACGCTTACCTCCGAGATTCATGATATAAACAATTGGATCGTATAAACCTTTTGGTTCTGGAGTAGTTATTTTTTTTGATAAGTGATTTAAAAAGGCCTCTTTGTAATTTTCAATATTCAAATTATATCTTTTTGGTAAAAATAATGTTTTAGCAACGATAAGGAAGCCCTTTTAAACAAAAATTAACACAATGTTAAATTTATGTAAAACTTTGGAAACTTTTTTTGTTTTTAAAGTTTCCTTAATATCTTTGTTATCAAATTATGAAAGAAAAAATTATCATAAAAGGAACTGAACTCTTTTTAACCTTAGGTTTTAAAAGTGTTACTATGGACGATATTGCTAGTGAAATGGGTATCTCGAAGAAGACCATATATCAACATTTTCCGAACAAAAGCAAACTAGTTGAAGAGGTTACCTTCAATTTATTTAATATTATTTGTGACGACATCGACGATGTGTGCGAAAATTCCAACAACCCTATCGAGGAATTATATGATATAAAAATGCTAGTGATGAATCACTTAAAAAATGAAAGAACGTCGCCACAGTATCAACTAAAAAAATATTATCCCCGCATTTATGAGCAGTTAAAAGTTAAGCAGTTCGAGGTGATGCATGAATCAGTAAAAGAAAGTTTGACAAAAGGTACTGAAACAGGTCTTTTTAGAAGTGATATTGATATTGATTTTATTTCTCGAATGTACTTTAACGGAATGGTTGGTATCAAAGACCCTACGATTTTTCCGCAAAAGCTCTTTACTGTTGAATATTTAATGGAGAGTTACTTAGAATATCACCTCCGAGCCATCGTAACCGAGAAAGGATTAGACATATTAAACAATTTTATAAACACAAATCAATCACAATAATGAAACACGTACTCATTATGATCATCTTATTTTTGACATTCTCAAGCGGTTTTTCGCAAGAGAAGGTCTTAAATTTGACCTTGGATGAAGCCATCACATATGCTTTAGAAAATAACAGAACTATTATCAATGCTCAGCGAGACATCGAAGCCGCAAAAAAGCAAAAGTGGGAAACCACTGCAACAGGTTTACCACAAGTTGATATTTCGGTCGATTATCAAAATTTCTTAAAACAGCAAGTATCTTTACTTCCAGCTTCTTTATTGTCTGAACAAGACAGAATGGACTTAGGACTTTCTCTTGATGATCAATTTCCAGTCACATTTGGAACTAAACAAAGTGTAAACGCGACTGCTACACTGAGGCAACTACTCTTTGATGGGTCATATATTGTTGCCTTGCAATCGTCAAAAGTGTTTTTAGCTATTTCTAGGAATGCAAAAGAAAAAACAGATTTAGAGATACGAAAGATGGTTATTGACGCCTATGGAAATGTATTGCTTGCGGAAGAAAGCATTAGTATTCTCGAGAAGAATAAAAATACACTTATCAAAAATGTCAATGAAACTCAAAAAATATTTGAAAACGGACTTGAGGAAGAAGAGAGCGTTGAGCAGTTACAAATAACTCTATTAGGTGTAGAAAGTGCGTTAAATAATGCTGTTCGCCTCAAAGATATCTCCTATAAAATGTTGAATATCACATTAGGAATAGATGTAAAAAGCAAGGTAGTCTTAAAAGATAATTTACCCACGTTAGCCACTCAAAGTATCGATCTAAATTTAATGAATACCTCATTAAGTTTAGAAAATAATATAGATTTTAAAATTGCCAAAAACAATGAGAAATCACAAGAGCTTTTGCTGAAATATGAAAAAACAAAGGCCCTACCAACATTGACAGCCTTTATAAATGGCGGATATACAAGTTTTAGCAATAATTTTGATTTCTTAAAGAGCGATCAACCATGGTTTGGTTCTTCTTTAGTTGGAGTTAGTTTAAATGTACCTGTATTTAGTTCGCTTGGCAGATCTGCAAAAACACAAAGAGCTAAAATAGACTTCGAGAAGGCGAAGACAGATCTTTCTGAAACAGAACAGCAATTAAAACTGCAAACAGCCAATGCAAAAAGTAATTATCAATTTGCAATTGAACAATACCAAACGGCCCGAAAAAATTTAGACCTATCAGAACGTATCGAGCAAAAGAATCAGACGAAATTTTTTGAAGGAGTAGGCTCAAGTTTTGAGCTAAGACAGGCACAAACACAATTATACAGCGCTCAGCAAGAATATCTGAAGGCGATGCTAGATGTGATCAATAATAAAACAGCACTAGAAACAGTACTGAACACCATAAAAACAAAGTAAACTAAGAAGCAATACATACAATTATGAAAAATTTAATATCAACCATTCTCGTCACACTTTTACTAGTAGCTTGTGGAAGTGACAAAATTCAATCGGTAGAAGATTTAGTTGCTTCTGGAGATCTTGAACAGATAAGAGCTAAAAAAGCTGAGTTAGACATAGAACAACAAGAACTCACAGCACAACTGAAACAACTTGAGGGAAAAATTAAGGAACTTGATCCTCAAGAAAAAATTCCGCTCATTACCACTTTTTCGGCTAAGGAATCTGTTTTTGATCACTTTTTAGAATTACAGGGAAACGTGAATACCAAGCAAAATTTGGTTGTTTATCCCGAATTCTCAGGTATACTTTTAAGAGTATATGTTAAAGAAGGTCAACGTGTTAAAAAGGGACAAATATTGGCTAAGATTGATGATGGAGGTTTGAGTCAACAAGTTGCGCAATTACAAATTCAGGCAGATTTAGCCAAAACTACTTTTGATCGTCAAGAGCGTTTGTGGCAACAAAAAATTGGTTCTGAAATTCAGTATCTCCAGGCAAAATCTAATTACGAAGCACAACAGCAATCTGTAAATCAATTAAAAAATCAATTGGGTAAAACATTAGTAAGAGCCCCTTTCTCAGGAAGTATTGATGATGTCATAACAGAGCAAGGAAGTGTGGTTGCTCCCGGACAATCTCAATTATTTCGTATCGTAAGCTTAAGAGATATGTATATTGAAACTGATGTGCCTGAGCGATATATTAAAGATATAGTCCCTGGGAAATTAGTTCAAGTAGAGTTTCCAATTTTGGATACAACCATTAAGGCAAAAATTCGTCAAGCTGGTAATTTTATCAATCCGGCCAACCGTACTTTTAAGGTAGAAGTAGCTGTTCCTAATAAAGATAACTCTATAAAACCGAATCTTACAGCAAAGCTGAAAATTAATGACTACACCAACGAAAAGGCTATTTTGATTCCTCAAAGTATCATCTCTGAAAATGCTAAGGGAGAACAATATGTTTATACCTTAAAAGATAAAACCGAAAACAAAGCGACTGCGCAACGTGTTATTATAACGACAGGTAAAACCGATGGCGATTTTATAGAAATACTAACCGGATTAAAAAATGGTAGTGAAATCATCAATGAAGGTGCACGTAGCGTTAAAGACGGACAAGAAGTTAAAATTATGCAATTGGAAGCATCAAAATAATCTATTAAAGGCACAACATCATGACTGAAAATAAAAAGAAAAATGTCTTCAAGGAGTTTGGTCTATCCTCATGGGCGATCGAGAATAAAACCACCATGTACGTTCTTATTGCGTTGATTCTCTTTTTGGGAACATCGGCATATTTGAGCATGCCTAGAGAAAACTTTCCTGAGATCAAGGAAACAAAAATTTATATTAGTTCGGTTTTCCCGGGAAATACAGCTGAAGATATTGAGAAACTAATTACGGATCCAATTGAAGACAAAATCAAAACCGTTAGTAATGTTGTAGAAATTACCTCAACTTCTCAAGAAGATTATTCAATTATCATTGTTGAGTTTGACACTAAAATATCGGTTGAAGCAGCGAAACAAAAAATTAAAGATGAGGTAGATACCGAAACTTCTGGTGAAGATTGGCCAACCTTCAATGGCGCAAAGGTTGAGCCTAATATTTTTGACCTGAGTATGTCTGAAGAAATTCCAATTCTGAATATTAATATTTCAGGTGATTATCCAGTCGATAAATTAAAATCATATGGCGAATATTTGGAAGATAAAATTGAAAGCTTAGAAGAAATAAAAGCTGTAGATATTAGAGGAGCGCAAGATAAAGAAGTTGAAGTTGCCGTAGATATCTATAAAATGATGGCCGCCCAGGTTAGTTTCAATGATATTATTGGTGCTATCAATAATGAAAACATGACCATGTCGGCGGGTAATTTAATTACGAGTGGGCAGCGAAGAACGATTCGTATTATAGGAGAAATTGAAACTCCAGAAGAATTGGAGAATTTTGTTGTAAAATCGGAAAATAACAACGCTATTTACTTAAAAGATATTGCTACCGTTACTTTCAAAGATGAAGATCAAACAACTTATGCACGTGAATTTGGCGCTCCTGTTGTGATGCTTGATGTAAAAAAACGTTCAGGGAAAAACATGGTTGCCGCAACGGATCAAATCAAGATCATTGTAGAAGAAGCACGCGAAAAATATTTTCCTACAGATTTGGTAGTCACAGTATCAAATGATCAATCCGCCAAAACTATAGGTCAAGTAGATGATCTTGTGAATAATATCATATTTGGTATTATTCTAGTGGTCACTGTATTGATGTTCTTTTTAGGATTTAAAAATGCATTATTTGTAGGGTTCGCAATACCGATGTCTATGTTTATGTCTCTAATGATCTTGAATCTGATGGGCTACACTATGAATACTATGATTCTTTTTGGACTTATCATGGGACTTGGAATGTTAGTGGATAACGGAATTGTTGTTGTTGAAAATGCCTACCGTCTTATGGACAAAGAAGGGATGAGTCGCATGGAAGCCGCTAAGAAAGGAATTGGTGAAATCGCATTCCCAATTATTATTTCAACACTCACCACAGTTGCTGCCTTTGTTCCTTTGGGCTTATGGCCAGGTGTAATGGGACAGTTCATGAAATATTTCCCCATCACCTTATCTGTAGTACTAGGATCTTCTTTATTTGTAGCGATCTTTTTTAACTCAGTGTTGGTATCTAGATATATGAAAACTGAAGACGAAGAGATGCCACTCAATAATATGATACGTATCTCAGCCATATTAGTTATAGTTGGTTTACTAATTGTACTTTTTGGTGGCGCTTATAGAGCGTTAGGTAGTGTTATGATTGTGACTGCCGTTTTACTTTGGGCGTATCGCCTATTTTTAAGAGGTTGGGCCAACGGATTTCAAAATAAGGTTTTACCAAGATGGGAACGTTTCTATGAAAAGGTACTACGAGCCGCTCTAGGAGGTCGTAAACCTGGCGTTATAACGATTGGTACTTTTGTACTCTTACTAATTGCATTCATGGGTTTTGGGGTATCAGTAGCAACGCAGCGTACCAAAGTAGAGTTTTTTCCTGATAATACACCGAATCAAATCGTAGTATACATTGAATATCCCGAAGGAACCGATATCAAAAAAACAAACGCGATTACCAGAGATGTTGAGGAACGCGTTTATAAAATTATCAATGAAGATGCCTATAAAAATAAGGACTATAACTTCATGACAGAAAGTGCCGTTTCTCAAGTTGGTGAAGGTGCCGGAAACCCAATGACGGACGGCGGATCTGCTGCCGAAATGCCACATCGAGGTAAGATCACTGCCACAATGCGTGAGTTTAAATTTAGACAGGGAGCAGACAGTAAGGTGCTCTATAAGCAAATACAAGAGGCCGTAAAAGATATTTATCCTGGGGTGACAATTTCTGTAGAGAAAGATCCCGTAGGCCCACCTGCTGGAGCTCCTATAAATCTCGAATTAGAAGGTGATGACTATGCCGAATTGATTACCACTGCTGAGAAAATGCGTGATTTTATCAATTCAAAGAATATTCAAGGTATCGATGAATTAAAAATCGATGTGAATCGGTCTAAACCAACAATGCAAGTCTTAGTAGATAGAGAGAAAGCTGGAGAACTGGGTGTTTCTGCAGGTCAAGTTGGCCAGCAATTGCGAAATGCCGTCTTTGGAGCAAAAGCAGGTATCTATAAAGAAGGTGGTGAAGATTATGATATATATGTTCGATTTAATGAAGAAAACAGATACAATAAAAGCGCCATCTTCAATCAAAAGATAACATTTAGAGACCCAGCATCTGGCAAAATAAAGGCTATTCCTGTTTCTGCAGTGGCTAAACAAAATAATGCATCAGGTTTTAGCGCCATTAAACACCGTGACGTTAAAAGAGTTGTTACTTTATATTCAGCGTTGGCACCAGGATATACGGATGCCGCTGCGATCGTTTCTCAGATTCAGAATGAAATGAACAATTTCACTGAGCAACCCGATAGCGTAAGTGTTGATTATACTGGACAAATCGAAGAGCAAAATAAGCAAATGGCCTTTTTAATGGGTGCCTTTTTTACGGGCCTCGGATTGATCTTCTTTATTTTAATATTTCAATTCAATTCGGTTTCAAAACCTGGTATCATTATGATTGCCATTTTCTTGAGTCTGATTGGAGTATTTGGAGGTATTGTAACTACAGGAAGTGCCTTTGTGATCATGATGACTATGATGGGTATTATTTCATTAGCCGGTATCGTAGTAAACAACGGCGTGGTACTTTTAGATTACACACAGTTGTTAATCGATCGGAAAAAGGTTGAACAAGATCTTGACGATGATGCCTATTTGACGAATGATGAACTATTAGAGGCCATTATAAAAGGAGGAAAAGCACGTTTACGACCTGTTCTATTAACAGCTATTACGACTATTCTAGGTTTGATTCCTTTAGCAACTGGGTTTAACATTAATTTCTTTACCTTATTTAGTGATTTTAACCCTAATATTTATGTTGGAGGAGATAATGTAATTTTCTGGGGACCTCTTGCCTGGACCGTTATTTACGGATTGATAATAGCCACGTTCTTAACATTAATTGTGGTTCCTATTTTGTTTTATTTAGTTACGAAATTCAAAATGTATTTACGAAGTAGAAAGAGTCCAAAAGCAGATCATAAAGAACTGCCTGTAACGGGGAGTTTAGCTCTAGACAAATAAAAAAAAGCCTCATGTTAACATGAGGCTTTTTTTATGCTTTTTAAAACCAGTATCCGATATTAAAAAACCAAATGTTTTGGTTCGTATCTGGAGACCAAGTATACTTAATTTCTACAGGTCCTAAAAACGATTCTAGGCTATATCCAACAGCAAAACCTGTTTTTGTATTGTCAAAGATAGCGCCATCATTAATTAAGTCTTCTTCGGCTCTAGCAGCATTCGCTGTAAATGAAAGGTAGTTTTTCTTTACAAATTCGTAACGCAGCGTTAGGGCAGATTTTAAATAAGCTTCACTACTTAAATCTCCAACATCATATCCATAAAAACTGGTGAAATTATTAATGAAATTCTCATTATTACCACCTAAATGAAAATTGAGTACCCTGTCATTATTTTCTCCAATGGTAACTCCAGCTTCAGATCTTATGTGTGCTGTGAGTTTTTTTCCAAATGTATGCGCAAAACCTAGATTTCCTTTCAACTGTGTAAAGGGATTAAACTCGCCATCTCGAGATCCATCAGCGTCATAAGAAAAGGCATATCCCTTATAACTCACATCTAAATAAAATCCTTTTTTAGGAAATAAATTCTTATCATAAGTATCTATTTTTATGGCTGCAAAAGCATTTACATATAAGTTATTGGTATAGAAATTTTCGATGGTCTGATTATTCGTAATATCCTCGGTAAAAACACGCAAATATTTACCTTCGGCGCCTAAACGTAAAGCGAAGGTGTTTGTAAACGCCGATTGTACATACAACTGTGTCGTAAAATCATTGTATTTCGTCGCTGTTTTGGTATCTATTTCATTTGGCTCTAAATCTCCAAAAGCCCCTTTTAAAATGGCCTTTTCAAAACGATCATGGCGTGTGTTAATACCGTAGCTCCAATGAAATCCATTATCAATAAAATAATCAATATTATACCGAATATTATCTCCCAAAATAAGATCAGCTGAAAAGATGTCGTTCTTAAACAGCACGTGCTTGGAAGTCACATTTAAGAGTGCAGATGTTTTAAATAAATCATCAAAGTGGGCGCCAATTTGTAAATAGTTACTAATCGCATTTTCTTTCAACTTTAATTTAATTCTACTATCATTCAAAAACTTATATTGTATACTTTGAAAGCTGTTCGTTGCAGCCAGTACATCTAACCCCTTTTCAAAATCGTCATAGGTGATTTTCTTCTCTTTACGCACTCCTAACTTACCAAGCACAAAACGTTTTGTATGGTTTTTTAGGCCTTCTATCACAAAATCTTTAGTACCCAAAGCAGAAAAATTATTTGCCGAAGTATTATTTTCGACCACCTCATCTCTTTTTAATTGTTGAGCGGCTAACTCTTCGAAAAAATCTAACTGTTCTTCTGCAATGACCACACCTTTTTCAATAATTTCATCCACTTTATCAAAGGAAACCACCGAATAATCAGAAATATCTGGGTGTAAATAAACATCTAAGACTTTACGCTTGATATCAAGATTATCATACATTTGAAAGCTTACAATTTGCATCAATATTTTGGGCGCAGAATTCAATTCTTCTTTCGCACTTAGTTTATCTTGAACATCAACACCAATAATGATATCGACACCTTTTTCCATCATCTCTTCAACAGGAAAATTATTAGCAACAGCGCCATCTGTTAGTAATTTTCCGTCAATTTCAACGGGATCTAATAATGACGGAAAAGCGCCACTGGCTCTAATCGCTTCTGGGAGAAAACCAGATTCCAACATTTCTTGAGCTCCTGTTTCTAAATTTGTTGCAATACAATAAAACGGAATGGGCAACTTAGAAAAATCATCAATTTGATTTACTGGAGCCGTCAACTTCGTTAATAAGTTAAATACATTTTGACCTTTAGATAAGGCTGTAGGAAAACCAACGGTTCTATTAATAATGGGCAGCGACAGGGCATATTTTTCTGTATTCTCTTTCTGATAAATAGATTTTGCATCTCTTGGAAGTCGATCTTGCATGAGCGCTTCAAAATCATGTGCTCTTACAATTGAGTCTAATTCATGTGCAGAATAGCCTGCCGAATACAGTGCTCCAACGATCGCCCCCATGCTAGTACCTCCAATATGGTCAATACGAACACCTGCTTTTTCTAATACTTTCAACACTCCTACATGTGCAAAACCCTTGGCTCCTCCTCCGCTTAATACTAAGCCAATTTTTAAATCTTTCTGAACCAGAGTGTCATTTTGAGCATAGCCAACAGTCGAAACGAAAAAGAACAATAGCAACAAAACTCTCATGAATCCTTTTTTTTATAAATGTACTTATTTTGAATTGAAAAAATCAAAAACTTTTGCAGCCTTATCATTCCCAATTACATTTGCCAAGTTCTCTTGGCTCGCTGCTTTGACTCTTTTGGCAGATTTAAAATACTTCAATAAGCTTTCTATGGTTTGCTTACCAATTCCCGGGATCAACTCTAACTCTGTTTGTATCGCACTTTTGCTGCGCTTATTACGATGAAAATTAATCGCAAATCGATGTGCTTCATTTCGTAATTGCTGTATAATTTTAAGTGTTTCAGATTTTTTATCGAGATACATCGGAATAGAATCGCCTGGATAATAAATTTCTTCTAAACGCTTCGCAATGCCAATAATCGCAATTTTTCCACGTAAACCCAATACATCTAAACTTTTTAGAGATGATGACAATTGTCCTTTACCTCCATCAATTACGATTAATTGCGGTAGTTCTTGACCTTCATCTAACAAACGCTTATAGCGTCTATGCACCACCTCTTCCATCGAACCAAAATCATCTGGTCCCACTACCGTTTTAATATTAAAGTGACGATAGTCTTTTTTACTTGGTTTTCCGTTTTTGAACACCACACATGATGCTACAGGGTGTGTTCCTTGAATATTGGAGTTATCGAAGCATTCTATATGTCGAGGTTCTACAGACAACCGTAGATCCTTTTGCATTTGCGCCATAATGCGCTTTATATGACGATCTGGATCGACAATTTTGATCTGTTTAAATCTCTCTTGGCGGTAATATTTAGCATTGCGCAGCGACAAATCTACGATGCGTTTCTTATCTCCTAATTTAGGAATGGTGACCTTAACGGAATCTCCTAAATCTACTTTAAACGGTACATAAATTTCTTTGGATTGAGAATTAAAACGTTGTCTGATTTCTACAATAGATAATTCTAACAAATCTTTATCAGATTCATCTAACTTCTTTTTGATTTCTGTTGTATGTGACTGAATAATCGCTCCATTAGCAATTTTAAAAAAGTTCACATACGCAAAACTTTCATCTGAAATGATAGAAAACACATCTACATTTGTAATAGATGGATTCACTACCGTAGACTTCGATTGATAATTGGCTAATAGATCTATTTTCTCCTTAATTTTTTGCGCTTCCTCAAACTCCAAATTTTCAGAAAACCTCAACATCAATTCGTGAAAACGTTGTAAAGAATCTTTAAAATTTCCTTTAATGATATTTTTGATGGCTTTTACATCTTCGAGATAATCGGTTTCCTGTTGCAGACCTTCACAGGCACCTTTGCAATTTTTAATATGAAATTCTAAACAAACCTTGTATTTTTTGTTCTCAATATTTGCAGAAGACAAATCGTATGCGCAGGTACGTAGCGGATATAACTCCTTTATTAAAGATAATAAGGCTTTTGCCGTTCTAACAGAGGTATAAGGACCAAAGTATTCTGATCCGTCTTTGATAACTTTGCGCGTCAAAAATACTCTCGGAAAAGCCTCCTTCTTAATACATAACCAAGGATATGTTTTATCATCTTTTAGTAAGATATTATAACGTGGTCGGTACTTCTTAATCAGGCTATTTTCAAGTAGCAAAGCATCCGATTCTGTATCAACAACGATATGCTTTACAGAGGCAATCTTTTTAACAAGAACCTTCGTTTTACCATATTCGTGATTCTTTGTAAAATAGGAAGCTACTCTCTTTTTCAAATTCTTAGCTTTCCCTACATATAAAATCAGATCCTCTTTATCATAATACTGATAAACACCTGGTGAATTCGGTAAGGTTTTGAGTTGTATTTCTAAAGTAGCTTTTGACACAAAGCGAAGTTAAACAATTAACCTCAGTTCCTAAACTAGACTTTTGGTTTTTCGTAATGCTGTACGACGATAGGTGGTACTATTTTATGTGACTCCTCTTCTTCCTCTTTTTTAGGGAAGGCTTTTTTATTGAATACTAACAAAATACCTACACCTGTAGAAATAGCCATATCAGCCACATTAAATACAGGATCGAAAAATGAAAATGAGCGATCAACAAACAAGGTAAACAAATCACCTCCAATAAAAGGCAACCACTCTGGCCATACAAAACTAATACTTGGCACCCATTCTGGCAACTGTGTATCAACTAACGGGAAGTACAGCATATCAACTACTTTTCCATGAAAAATAGAGGCATAACCTCCGCCTTCTGGTAAAAAAGTAGCAACATTTGAATACGTACTTTCACTAAACAATACGCCGTAAGAAACAGAATCAATGATATTTCCTAATGCGCCCGCAAAAATGAAAGCAATGGCGGTAATTAATATCTTATGAGCCTCACTTTTTATAGCCGACCACAACCAATAACCTATTCCGGTAATGGCGACTAAACGAAACAAGGTGAGATACAACTTACCATTTTCTCCACCAAACTCAGTCCCCCAAGCCATCCCGTTATTCTCCAAAAAATGAATTTTAAACCAATCTAATCCGAACACGGCTATCTCCTCACTTAACAAAAAGTGTGTTTTCATATAGACCTTGCTAATTTGGTCTATTAGTAAAATGATAACAATTATAATGATCGGTTTTTTCATTTATAAGGATGCCTATTTCAAATTCATTTTTTAAAGTCCACAAAAATACTACTATTTTCGAGTTAGCATTGATTTCAGGTTTACTTTTCCATGAATACTCTTAATCTTTAACACATTATTGGCATTCACATAGATACCTTTTAGGGAGTTCTTCGTTCGGAGCAATCTTTTATCTTGTAAGTCTGACACTATTTTTCCTTTCGTAGAGATCACATGCAATCTTGCTGTAAGCACATTACACCGTATTAAACCGGCAAAAGATTCGATAGCAAGTTCACCTTCAAACTGATTAATTATTGCATTACCTGTATCTAAATGTAGATCTAGCTTACCATTAAAATTTGTCGTTTTAAAATTTCCTTTCTCATAAAATAGCTGTACATCTAAATCTTTCGGAATATGAATCATATAACTTGGGAATATAGGCTGACCCGCTCGATACTTATTCTTTTCCGTTCCTTTAAGTCGCGTTATCGCTTTCGCTGTTTTAATGTGAATTGCACCATCTGCCTCTGTAATTTCAGGAATATTTTCATCATCAGTATCCTGGTAAAACACTATTACTTTATCACTATGGTCATGCACATTTAGCGTTATTTCTTCTACAGATGCAAATTCAATAAGCAATGATTTTGACGTAGAAACGATTGTTTTCTTCTCAAGGTTTTGAGAGAAAACATTACATGAAGTTACTATTAGTAGTATGTAGATACTTAATTTCAATAGGAAGTATAAAAAAAGCTCCCGATGGAAGCTTTATTTTTTATTATTGACGCATTTTGGCTTCAATGCTCAATGTAGCATGCGGTACTAATTTCAGACGTTCTTTTTGAATAAGTTTACCTGTTACCCTGCACACTCCATATGTTTTATTTTCTATACGCAAGATCGCGTTTGACAAATCTCTAATAAATTTTTCTTGACGGATGGCCAATTGCACATTCGCTTCTTTCGACATTGTTTCAGACCCTTCTTCAAAGGCTTTGAATGTCGGTGAAGTATCCTCAGTACCATTGTTACCATCATTCATATAAGAACTTCTCAATAGTGCTAAATCTTCCTCAGCTTTACGTATCTTTTCTTCTATTATCTCTCTGAACTCCTGCAGATCGCTATCGGAGTATCGTGTTTTATTTTCAATCATAACTTTAATTTTTTTCGATTAATAATTCGGTTGTTACATCGTCAAAAGCAATTTCTGTACCGTTTTTAATCTCATCAATCAATACTAATTCATTGGTTAACGTTTCGTTTTTAATATATGCTTCATTTGTTAGAATTGCTTCATCTACAACCCCTCCTTTTTTAATACTTAATTTTATCTTATCAGTTACTTCTAATCCAGATTCCTTACGCAGATTCTGAATTCTATTCACCAATTCTCTTGCAATACCTTCTCTACGTAAATTCTCAGATATAGTAACGTCTAATGCTACTGTTAAATTGCCTTGATTTGCAACTAACCATCCTTCTATATCTTGAGAAGATATCTCTACTTCATCGAGGGTCAATATAATATTTTCGCCATTAATTTCAATGGCAATTTGACCATCTTTTTCTATTTTGTTAATATCTTTTTGCTCTAGCTTTTGTACCTCAGCTGCGACTAAGCGCATATCTTTCCCAAATTTAGGTCCTAACACCTTAAAATTAGGCTTGATATTCTTCACTAAAATACCAGAAGCATCATCAATTAATTCAATTTCTTTTACGTTTACCTCAGCTATAATTAAATTAGCTACTGCTTCAACATCTTCTCGATCTTCAGCGTCCAATACGGGTATCATAATACGCTGTAAAGGCTGACGCACTTTGATCATTTCTTTTTTACGTAACGACAATACCATGGACGAAATTGTCTGTGCTTTTTGCATTTTACGTTCTAATGAAACGTCAACTAGGTCTTTTTCGTATACTGGAAAATTAGCCAAATGCACTGATTCTACATTTTCCTTAGAAGTAGCAGCCACTAAATCTCTATACAATTGATCCATAAAAAAGGGTGCAATCGGCGAACCTAGCTTCGCTACGGTGAGCATACATGTATACAACGTTTGATATGCTGATATTTTATCTTGACCATATTCTCCTTTCCAGAAGCGTCTTCTGCTCAGTCTTACAAACCAATTACTCAAGTTCTCGGTTACAAAATACTGAATCGCTCTTGCCACTTTTGTCGGTTCATAATCTTCATAAAAGGTCTGAACATTTTTCGTCAAGGTATTCAGTTCAGACAATATCCATCGGTCAATTTCCGGGCGCTCATTATTCGTAAGATTGGGCTCAGCATATGTGAACTTATCTATATTGGCATACAAAGTAAAAAATGAATAGGTATTGTATAGCGTTCCGAAGAATTTACGTCGTACCTCATCAATACCGTCAATATCAAACTTTAGGTTATCCCAAGGGTTTGCGTTTGAGATCATGTACCAACGTGTCGCATCCGGACCATAGGTATCCATAGTTTCGAATGGATCAACAGCATTTCCTAAACGTTTTGACATTTTTTTCCCTTCTTTGTCTAATACCAATCCATTTGACACTACATTTTTATAGGCAACTGAATCGAATACTAAAGATCCTATAGCGTGTTGTGTATAAAACCAACCTCTCGTTTGATCTACACCTTCTGCAATAAAATCGGCTGGGAAAAATTTACGATCGTCTATCAATTCCTTATTTTCAAACGGATAGTGCCACTGTGCGTAAGGCATTGAACCTGAGTCGAACCATACATCAATTAAATCAGACTCTCTTTTCATGGGCTTCCCTGAAGGAGATACTAATACAATCTGATCGACGACATTTTTATGTAGGTCAATTTTATCATAATTCTCTTCGGTCATATTTCCTACTTCAAAATCCTGAAAAATTGCCGCATCCATGAAACCGGCTTTCACAGCACGCTCCATTTCATTCTTCAATTCTTCGACAGAACCTATAATAATTTCTTCTTTTCCATCTTCGGTTCTCCAGATTGGTAATGGAATTCCCCAAAAACGAGAACGTGATAGATTCCAGTCATTGGCATTCTTAAGCCAATTTCCAAAACGTCCTTCTCCTGTTGATTTTGGTTTCCAGTTGATGGTCTCGTTCAATTCGAACATTCGATCTCTCTTTTCAGAAACCTTGATAAACCAAGAATCTAATGGATAATATAAGATCGGTTTATCTGTTCTCCAACAATTTGGATAGCTATGTTTATATTTTTCAACCTTAAAGGCTCTGTTTTCTTCTTTTAATTTAATCGCCAATTCAACATCTACCGAACGCTCAGGTGCCTCACCATCAGCATAGTATTCATTCTTCACATATTTACCACCAAACTCATTCATTTCAGGTCTAAACTTTCCTTGAAGGTCAACTAAGGGTACTAAATTATCATTCGCATCTTTCACCAACAAAGGCGGTACTTCTGGTACTGCTTGTTTGGCCACTAGCGCATCGTCGGCTCCAAAGGTAGGAGCTGTATGTACAATACCGGTACCATCTTCTGTGGTTACAAAATCACCGGCAATGACTCTAAAGGCATTTTCTGGATTGTCATTTGGCAAAGCATATTCTAATAATTGCTCGTAACGAATTCCGACAAGGTCTTTACCTTTAAATTCTTTTACCACATAAAAAGGGATTTTCTTCGCCCCCGCTTCATACGACAATAAATCAGGTTTACTTTCCACCTCCTCGAACTTTCCTGAAAATTGTTTTGCAAGCAATTTCTTCGCCAATATCACATTCATTGGCTTGAATGTATATTGATTATAGGTTTCGACTAGTACATAATCAATTTTATTCCCAACTGTTAGGGCCGTATTACTTGGCAGGGTCCATGGTGTGGTCGTCCACGCTAAGAAGAAGATAGTTCCTTCATTTTGTAAAAAATCTGGTAACGAAGCTGCTTTTGCTTTAAACTGAGCTACCACTGTCGTATCGGTCACGTCTTGATATGTGCCCGGCTGATTTAGCTCATGCGAGCTTAAACCCGTACCTGCTTTTGGCGAATAGGGTTGAATTGTATAGCCCTTATAGAGCAACTCTTTTTGATAGATTTGCTTCAATAACCACCAAACGGTTTCAATATACTTGGGCTTGTATGTAATATATGGATCTTTCATATCAACCCAATGCCCCATTCTTCTTGTTAATTCTTCCCAAACATCGGTATAACGCATGACCGCTTTTTTACACGCTTCGTTATACTCCTCTACAGATATCTTCTTTCCAATATCTTCTTTGGTAATCCCTAATTCTTTTTCAACACCAAGCTCAATAGGCAACCCGTGTGTATCCCAACCGGCTTTGCGCTTTACTTGATATCCCTGTAAGGTTTTGTATCGGCAAAAAATATCTTTAATCGCACGTCCCATCACATGATGAATGCCGGGTAATCCGTTCGCCGAAGGAGGTCCTTCAAAAAACACAAACGGCTTACGCTCATCTCTTGATGTAATACTCTTATTGAATATATCATTTTCTTCCCAAAATTGTAGGGTTTCTTCTGCTACTTTCGGAAGATCTAATCCTTTATATTCTCTATACTTCATGCTCATTTTAAGCCTTAAATTTCTAATGATTTGCGAAATTACATATTTTATTGAAACTTATAGAGATGGCATAAAAAAAAGCACTCAAATGAGTGCTTTTTTTTCTATTTATGTATTAAAATATTATTCTTTTTTAATCACTATAAATTCTGTACGCTTATTCTCGTTGTGTTCAACTTCTTTACATTTGACATTATTGGCACACTTATTCAATAATTTTGTCTCTCCGTAACCGGCCCCGGTAATTCTACTTGCATCAATTCCTTGTTCAATTAAATAAGACACCGTCGCCGCAGCTCGCTTCTTTGACAGCCATAAATTCAGTGCGTCTGGGCCACGTGAGTCTGTATGTGCTCCAAAATCGATGATCATATTTGGATATTTATTCATCAAACGTACAACTTTGCCCAAGGCCTTTTCGGAAGCTTCTTTAATATCGGCCTTGTTTAATTCGAACCGAATATTATCCACATTTAACATTTGAATACTGTCTCTCGTGATAAACTCTTTTTCATCAATCAAAATTTCTACTTCATTTTTTAACCCATTAGCATTTGATGTTGCTAAAAGCGTACTTGACGGAAAAAATCCGTTTTTTGAGACTTCAATCGTATAATCTACGGCACAATCCAATCCGAAATAAAACGCACCATCTGCTAAGGTTGATACCGTTCTCAATTTATTCCCTTCATTATCAATTAATGAAACCAAGGCATTTTGTAACGTATAGCCCGTAATTTTATCCTTCACAACCCCTGTTACTGACTGATCACATAAGGTAATTGTGGTTTTTTGTACAAACGTATAAATATCATCATCGCCTTCGCCTCCTTCTCTATTTGACGAAAAATAGCCTTGTAATTTCTCACTGTTAATGATGAAGGAAAAATCATCTCTTTTACTATTAATGGTTGTTCCTAAATTGATTGGTTCGGGTATAGAACCATCAAGTTTTGTTACATAGACATCTAACCCTCCTTCACCACCTTTTCTATTGGAAGAGAAGTAGATTAAATCGCCATCAATGTATGGTGTATATTCTTTATACGGAGAATTTACGGTAGGACCTAAATTGACAGGTTTTCCGTAATAACCGTTTTTTATCTCTACATAAAAAATGTCTTTATCACCCAATGTACCTGGCATATCAGATACAAAGTAAATACGTTCACCATCTCTGCTGATAAACGGATGACCTGCGTCATGTCCGTCACTATTAAAAGGAAGGTTTTCTAAATTTTTCCACTCGCCATTTTCGGCAACGGTAGCTTTAAATATTTTAACACTTTTCGATTTTATTCTTCTATTTACCTTGTCATTTGAGGTAAAGTATACTTCTTTTAAATCGGAAGAAAAACTTACGAAAGCATCGTGATATTTGGTATTTACATTTTCTGAAAAGGGTTTTACATTTATGATCTCACCACTTTCTGTTAAATCACCTACATATAAATCCAAAAAAGGCTGTTTATTCCCTCGCCAGACTCTGTTGTTAATACCTGGTTTTTTTCTGGTTGATGAGAATACAATTTTCTCGCCCATGAATGTTGAACCAAAATCAGAATATCTGGTATTTGCATCGATGCTTTTAATACTGTAGGCCGCTGCCATAATAGAATCGGCTCGTTCTATTTGAGCTGATACAAACATACTACTTGACAATAGTATCAGGGAGCATAAAAATCGTTTCATTGGTTGGTTTTCTTTTATATAAGCAAATGGTGTACCAAAATAAGCAGTATTATTCTTTATGAAGACCTAAAATTATCATTAGCTTCATCGTTTCACCTTTTTTTCTAGTTGTTTTGAATTCTTTCTCTTGAAGTTTATATCCCTTTTTTTGCGCCTTTATTGTATAATTTGAATTACATTTTACTTTAAATGAGAAAACTGCATCTTTTTTAATTACAATAGATTTTAAGACATTATCTGAATCGTCAAGGAGCATTACTTCAACCCCTTCTAACAATTCTCTCAAATTCTTATCTCTTACTTCTCCAGAAACATTTTGAACGCAATCGGCATCATTATTTTTGGCAATATTTACGTCTGAAATAAACATATTTAAAACGAACAGGATAGGCAAGGAGATTTTTAATAACATCGGATATAACTTTAACATATTTAATTTACATTTTCACAATCACAAATTCTACTCTGCGATTAGCAGCTCTCTCTTCATCGGTACATTCAACATCATTGGTACATTTATTAACGATGAATTTTTCTTCATAACCCTTTCCAGTAATTCTCGATCGCGCAATACCTTTACTCACTACATAATCAATCACCCTTTTGGCTCTTCTATCTGACATCCATTGGTTGTATTGCACGTCTCCCTTAGCATCGGTATGCGCTGCACATTCGATGACTATCTTAGGATATTTTTTCATTATACTCACAATTTTCAATAGATCATTCTTCGCCTTTTGATTCAACCATGAAGATTCATAATCAAAGTATACAGGTTCTATATTCGGAATATATCGCGTACCCTCATCGCTCGTCACCGTTATTTCTCTTGGAACTTCCTTAACTGGTTCTTTCTTTTCAACTACTTCTCTAATCACTGGCTCTTCAATTTCCTCAACTGGTATCTCTGGAGTTGCAGTTTGCACTTCAACTTCAGCTGTCGCAACACTGTCTATAGTTTTGGCATTGGCAGCCCCATCACTTACAAAATCGATATTTCCTTTATCTAATAAAATAATTAGCTGTAGTACTCTCTTATCTTGGTTAGTTGTTGTAAATGTTTTCGACTCTGCGGTAAACTCCTCTTTCATTCCTTTCAAGGTATATTTCGTCTCACAAGCAATTGAAAAAGAGAAAAAACCATCTTCTTTAATCGTTTGCGTTTGCAAGACAGCTCCGTTTTCATCGCTCAAGGTCACCTCAGAACCCACCAAAACATCTGTTGAGATCTTATCTCTTACTTCACCGCTAATTGTTTGGCTGCAGCCCGTTTCCTGAGCAGAAGCTGTTACTCCCGAAAACGCTAGTATAACCACAAATAAAAATTGCCTCATTTCTTCTAAAATTACAATTATTAGTATCAAAGATACTTTTTTTGGTTTAAACTTAAAACCTATTAGTTCAAACGCAAAAAACCGTCCTAAATTACTTAGAACGGTTTTTATTTATTTCTAACTATTCGCGTAACGCCGATAGCTACTTAAATTCTTAATTATTTGTATACTTCTTTTACAAAGTCATCAAAAGAAACTTCCTTTTCTTTTAGTTTTACATTCTCTTTGTAAAAAGTTAATAGTTTTTGACTCATCAATTGTTCTGACAAACGTTTCGCCTCTTCTTGATTACCTAAAATTCTACCCGCGATATCATCTAATTCTTTTTCCTCAGGATTTGCATTACCAAATTGTGCCATTTGCCCTTTGATAAAACCTTTTGCGAACTCTTTCAATTCATCAAAGGTTACCTGTAGGTTATTGTCCTTACTTATTTTTCCTTCGATTAACTGATAACGCAATCCTTTTTCAGAACGGTTAAATTCTTCTGCCGCTTCTTCTGCTGACAATTGCTTTTCTCCTGCTACAGCTAACCATTTTTGCAAAAATTCAGCTGGTAAATCAAATTTTGTATTTTCGATTAAACTCTCGGTAATAGCATTTAATAATTGCTGATCTGCTTGTTGTTCGAATTGCTTTTCAGCATCCTCCTGCAACTTCGCTCTAAAATCTTTTTCGCTTTTTACCACATCTTTACCAAACAATTTATCAAATAACTCTTGATCTAGTTTAGCTGGTTCGGTTGTGCTTGTTTCCTCAAGAGAAAATTGAACTTCAATTGCCAAACCGTGCGCATCATCGTGAGAAACTCCTAAATGCGTTTCTAACAAATGATCATCATTAAACAACCCTTTCGTTTTTAGCTTAATCACATCACCTGGTTTCGCTCCTAAAAACTTTTTTGCATTGGGCTTTCCTTTAATGACTTCTAACTTAAAGGTTGTTTTTTTCTCAATTTCTTTTTCTTCATTTACAAATGTACCTGTTACATTCGCCCCTTCAACAACCTCTGTTTGAGAAATAATCTTACCATATCGCTCTTGAATATTAGCAGCTTGGTCATCAATCATTTTCTTATCTGCAACAATTTTGTATTGCGTAATTGCTTTTTTTGGTTGTAAGTTCACCTCAAATTCTGGGGAAAGACCTAATTCGAATTCAAAAGAAAACTGCTCGGTATCCCAAGAAAAATCTTCTTGAACTTTCGGCAAAGGGTTCCCTAAAATATCTAATTTTTCTTCTACTAAAAATTTACTCAATGAATCTTGCAACAACTTATTTACCTCATCTATCAGCACCGGTTTTTCATATTGCTTCTTGACCAAACTCATTGGCACATGCCCTTTTCTAAAACCAGGAATATTCGCTTTTTTACGATAATCTTGTAAAATTTCGGTTACTTTACTCTGATAATCTTCTTGCGTAATATCAATTTTTACAACTGCATTTAGGGCGTCGATATTTTCTTTAGTAATATTCATCTCTTCTTAATTTCTCTTTGCTTAATAATATGCTTATTTTATGACCTAAGCGGGCGCAAAATTAGTAATTTTCTGTTATAAAACAACTTATGATCGCTTTTGTTTTTTCTCTTTTAACAAGGAATAGAGTATCGATTGGAAAAATGAAAGCAATAAACTAAAAAGTAACGCATATAAAAATCCGGAAACGGCAAAGCCATCTATTAATTTATCAGCTAACATAATTATCATGGCATTGATTACAAATAAAAACAAACCCAAGGTGAGTATGGTTATGGGTAAGGTAAATAAAATAATCAACGGACGTACAAAAATTCGCAGCAACCCTAGGACAATCGCAACCACAATGGCTGAAGTGTAACCATTTACATGGATACCTGGTAATATTTCGGCAAGTATAACTACAGCTATCGCCGTAAGTAACATTTTTAATATAATTTTCATAATACTGATATTCATCGATTCAATTTCAACAGAACCGATATTCAAAGATATGAACGTCTACAATTATGCCAAAAAAGTTAAACGGTCAAAAAACTGACAACATAGTCATAAAAGTCATTCGGATTCTCGGCATGCAGCCAATGGCCTGCATTTTTGACAGTAACTACCTGGTAGTTTGGAAAATGCCCTTCAATCAATGAGAAGTCTTCATTCGTTATATAGCCAGAATTTGCACCTCGTAAAAAAAGGGTGTCTCCAGTGTAACTTGATAACGAAGGCAATTGAACACCAACCTCATCATAAGAATCGGTCAAAGCCTTTAAATTAAATCGAAATGCCAACTGCTCTTTTGTTTTTCTATACACATTCTTTAACAAAAATTGACGCACTCCAAATTCGGGAATATATTTCTCTAATTCGTCGTTCACCGCTCCTCTCGACGTTTGCACAGAGAAATCAATAGCGTTTAGACCATCTAAAATATCTTGATGATGCGCAGAGTAATAACGTGGCCCTATATCGGCGACCATCAATTTATGAACAATCTGAGGATATGATACCGCAAAAAACATTGCTGTTTTGCCTCCCATAGAATGACCTAACAGCACTATATCTTTCAGCTTATGATGTTTTATGTATCGAAACAAATCATCGGCCAACACTTCATAATCAAATTCATCATCATGAAAACTGCGTCCATGGTTTCTTTGATCAATAAGATGTACTTCATAATTAGAAGCAAAGCGATTTCCGAGTGTTTTCCAGTTATCACTCATTCCTAGAAATCCGTGAAGAATTAATAATGGCTCACCTTGACCGAGTATTTGAGAATGTAATATCTCCATTATTGTAATTTGTATTTATACATATTAATTACATTTTGCAACCCTAAATATAAAGACTCAGCGATTAACGCATGACCTATAGATACTTCCAATAAATTTGGAATACTAGTAGCAAAAAAATGAATGTTCTCCAGATTTAAATCGTGCCCAGCATTGATCCCCAAACCTAACTCCGAGGCCAGCTCAGCACTCTTCACATAAGGCTCTATCGCCTTTTTATTTTCAAGTGCATATTGCGCTGCAAATTCTTCTGTATACAATTCGATTCTATCAGCACCGGTCTTCGCAGCCTCTTCAATTAATGATAAATTTGGATCCATAAAAATTGAAGTACGAATGTTATTACGCTTAAACTCATCAATGACTTCTGTTAAAAAAACTTGATGGGTCTTAGTATCCCAACCTGCATTCGACGTAATCGCATCAACAGCATCAGGTACCAACGTGACTTGCGTTGGTTTTACTGCTAACACCAAATCCATAAATGACGGTATTGGATTTCCCTCAATATTATATTCTGTACTTATAATTGGTTTTAAATCATAAGCATCTTGATATCTGATATGACGTTCGTCTGGTCTCGGATGAATCGTAATCCCCTCAGCTCCAAATTCCTGAATATCTATTGCCGATTGCACCAAATTGGGAGTATTCCCTCCTCGTGAATTACGCAGTGTTGCTATTTTATTAATATTTACGCTTAATTTCGTCATTTAAAAATTTCTTTTATTTACTGAATTTACCAACAACAAAAATAGTGCATTTGTAAGTTTATTTTACTTATTTTGCAATTATATATGCAAACATCAGATTACATATCAAAAGACGTCAAAGCGCTCTCCCCAAATGATACCATATTCAAGGCTCAAAAGCTTTTTGAGCACTTAACTTTTACACATTTACCAATAGTTGAAGAGAATATATATGTAGGATCTATTTCAGAAGCCGATGTTCAAATCATAGAGGAAGGCGATAACACAATAGCCAACTATAAATATCTTTACAACACTTTTTTCTCACTTGAGAATACCAATTGGCTTGAGTTACTAAAAGAATTCGCGGCGAATGATACTACAATACTACCGGTACTTAATGATAAAAAGAAATATATCGGGTATTATGAATTGACCGATATTTTACATATTTTCAATAACACGCCGTTTCTCAGTGAAACTGGAGCGATTCTCGTGGTTGAGAAACCGATAAAGGATTACTCTTTTAGTGAAATTGCTCAAATAATAGAATCGAACAACGGGAAATTATTGGGCGCTTTTGTGTCCAACATCGTGAATGAAGTCGCCGAGATAACCATTAAACTGAACGATCAGGATTTAAATAATACAATTCAATCTTTTCGTCGTTACGAATACACCATTATTACTGGAATTCAAGAAGATGAATACCTCAACAGTCTAAAAGAACGTTCTGACTACCTTCAAAAATACCTAAACATGTAACTTATGAAAGTAGCCATTTACGGACAAAATTATAAGAATGAAGCTTTAGAGTACTTAGACAACTTGTTAGCTTGTCTAAAGGAGTATAATATAGAAGTTGTTATCGAGAAACAATTTTATAACTTATTAAATACGAATAAAAAGTTGAGCACTTTTTCAAGTCATGATGATTTGGATAATTCATTCAATTTAATGTTTACCATAGGTGGAGATGGAACCTTCTTGAGAGCCATTACCTATGTTCGAGATTTGAGCATCCCAATTATTGGAATCAACACTGGCCGATTGGGTTTTTTAGCCACCATACAAAAAGAGGATATCAAAACTGCTGTTAGTGCTTTAGTCGAAAAGCAATATACGATTAAAGAGCGTTCATTGCTACAAATAAAAACCTCAACGCAAAACGAAGCACTTGATGATCTCAACTTCGCATTAAATGAAGTAACTGTAGCAAGAAGAAATACAACTTCTATGATTACGGTAGAAACGTATTTGGATGAAGAATATTTAACATCGTATTGGGCTGATGGATTGATTGTATCTACGCCTACAGGTTCTACTGGATATTCTTTAAGTTGTGGGGGACCGGTAATTACTCCACAGGCAAAAAGTTTTGTTTTGACACCAATTGCTCCTCATAATTTAAATGCTAGACCATTAGTCATTCCAGATGAGACACGGATAAAACTAAAAATAATTGGACGAGAAAAGCAGGCTTTAATATCTTTAGACTCCAGAATAACCGTCGTTGATAACGAAACTGAAGTATTTATAAAAAAGGCACCTTTTACCTTAAAAATTCTTCAGTTACACAATCAGACTTTCTTAAAAACGTTGCGTGCAAAACTTTTATGGGGTGAAGATAAACGCAATTAAAGGATAACTTAATACTCTTTACAACAATATTATACAATAAAAACTGTTAATCAAAAAAGACCATTTTTAACTACCCAAACAATATAGATTTATTTATATTTGCAAACCCTTTTTAAAAATGAAGAAACTTTTTTTAATTTTAGTTGTTACACTAACTACCTCTATTGGTCATGCCCAATTGTTTGAAGGTGGTGTTTTTGTTGGAGGTAGTAATTATATTGGTGATATTGGTCCAACGACCTATATCAACCCCAATAGCCCGGCTGTTGGTTTTATTGGAAAATTTAACTACACACCAAGAATTACTTTTAGAGGTACCTTAATATACACACCCTTAAAAGCCAATAATCAAAAGGTGAATAGACCCATTAGTGCTCCGGGTACGTCTATTAGTTTCCAAAATAACCTCGTTGAAGGTGCAGTGGGTATTGAATTTAGTTTTTTCAAGTATAGTTTGTCTCAAACCGGATATACACATACGCCTTATATTATCGCTCAAGCCGGAATAAATTCTTATGCCTCTATTCAAGACGATGGAACAAGTGCTAGAAAATTTAATATTTCATTACCATTTGGACTTGGTTATAAGGCTAAATTAGCAGAAAACATCGGTATTGCTCTTGAAACGACTATCCATTATACTTTCAAAGATGATATCGACCTAAACAACCATAATATAGACATACCGCAACGCTCTTTTGGAAACCCCAATAGTAACGATTGGTATGTGTTTACAGGAATATCAGTAGTTTATGCTTTTGGCCGACCAGGATGCTACAAAGGATTCTTTTAAGAGATCATGGATATCAAATCAAAAATAAATACCGAGAATACCCCGAAACATGTGGCTGTCATTATGGATGGGAATGGGCGTTGGGCAAAAAAGAAAGGTATGGCTCGTGTTTTTGGTCATAAAAATGGTGTAAAGGCAGTACGAGAAACAATTGAAGCTGCCGCCGAGCTTAAGATTGAAGTATTAACGTTATATGCATTTTCTACCGAAAATTGGAACAGACCTAAAAAAGAAATAGATGTATTGATGAGCTTATTGGTGAGCTCTCTCAAAGACGAACTTAAAAGACTTCAGGAAAACAACATCAAATTAGAATGTATCGGCAATATTGACAATCTACCTAAAAAGGCACGCAAAGAACTTTTAGAAGTGGTTGAAAAAACAAAAAATAATACGCATCTCACATTAATTCTAGCATTGAGCTATGGATCAAGGGAAGAAATTGTTAATGCAATCAAAAAAATATCTAAAAAAGTTGTTAATAAAGAACTTTTGAATGAAGAAATTGATGAAAAAATTATAAATAACCATTTATATACATTTACTTTGCCCGACGTTGATTTTTTGATACGTACAAGTGGTGAACAACGAATTAGCAACTTCCTTTTATGGCAAATTGCTTATGCCGAATTGTACTTTACAAATACTCTTTGGCCAGATTTTAGAAAAGAACATTTTTTCGAAGCAATATTAGATTATCAAAACCGAGAAAGACGTTTCGGAAAAACAAGTGAACAATTACAAGACAGGAATGAACAAACTGAAAAATAACCTACTATTTTTATGTTTTACTTTAGTATTATTTTCTGCTAAAGCCCAAGAAATAAACACACAAAACGACTCAATTACAAAGGCAACATCTACGGTTGCCCCTATAGATTCGATTGCTAAAATAGCTCAGGATACAGTACCGAAAAAGCCTCAACTATCAAAAGAGTTGTTCAACACAACTAAAACATATATACTTGGTGGAATTAATGTAAAAGGGAATCAACAGTTTAGTGATCAATCTATTACTGTATTTTCTGAACTTACTGTTGGGCAACCCATTAAAATTCCTGGAGATAAACTAACATCAGCAATTAAAAAGTTATGGAATTCCAAATTATTTAGTGATGTAGAAGTATATGCCACTCAAATTGATGGTGAGACTATTTACCTAGAATTTGCCGTAAAGGAGCTTTCTAAATTGAGCAGTGTTACCGTTAGAGGGGTTAAAAAAAATAAGGCTGATGAGTTGCAAAAAGAGACTGAATTTCAAAAGGGCGCGATGCTTACTGAAAATTTGTTGACAACAACCAAAAATTACATTGCGAAAAAATACATCGATAAAGGTTTCTTAAAGGCGAACGTTAAGATCGACACCAAAATAGATACCACAGATAATAATACAGAAAAAGCCTTAGTAACAATTGACAAAGGTGAAAAGATTAAGATAAAAAACTTACGATTTACAGGTAATAAAGCCTTTAAAACAAAGCGTTTAAAAAAGTATCTAAAAAAGACAAAACAGAAAAATCCATTTCATATTTTTAAGCCTTCAAAATATATAGAAGAGAAGTATACTGCGGATTTAGAAAATCTGATTGAAAAATATCGAGAAAAGGGGTATCGTGATGCTCAAATTATCAAAGATTCAATATCTTGGAATGATGACAACACCATCAATTTAGATATCACGGTAAATGAAGGTAATAGATACTATTTCGGAGATATTCGTTTCTTAGGTAATACCGTCTATACCGATGAACAATTAAAAGCATTCTTATTACTTGAGAAAGGTGACATTTACGATAGTAAATTGTTGAATGAGCAAGTAAAAGGTGATGGCACTCCCGATTCTCAAGACATTACAAATACATATCTTAATAACGGATACCTATTTAGTAGAGTAATTCCTGTAGAAACAAGTGTCGAGAATGATACAATTGACATAGAGATCAGAATTCAGGAAGATGAGCCTGCAACCATACGTAAAGTTTCTTTATCTGGAAATGTAATCACAAATGATCATGTTTTAATTAGAGAAATAAGAACAAGACCTGGACAACTTTTTAGTCGACAAAATATTATACGTACAATTCGTGAAGTAGGTCAACTACCGTATATTGATCCAGAAAACATCGTTCCAGATGTTCAACCTAATTATGGTGATAAAACAGTAGATATTGAATATGCTGTTGCCGAAAAAGGGGCGAGTCAAATCGAATTACAAGGTGGTTTTGGTGGTGGTGCTTTCGTTGGAACGTTAGGATTATCATTTAGTAACTTTTCCGTAAAGAATATATTTAATGGTAAAGAATACAGGCCGGTACCACGAGGAGATGGACAAACAGTTTCTCTACGTGCACAAGCGAGTCGCTTTTCTAGTGTATATAGCCTTTCGTTTACAGAACCATGGTTAGGTGGTAAAAGACCTAGATCTTTATCATTCTCTTTATACAGTTCTAGCCAATTTAATTTTAATCCGCGAACAAGAAGAGTAGACAGAAATCAGCGTTTAAATATTCTAGGTGCCACGCTAGGAGTTAGTCAGCGTTTAAAATGGCCTGATGATTATTTTACACTCTCTACAGTGTTGAGTTATCAGAGATATCAATTAAATAACTTTTTCTTGGGTCGTATTTTCCCTTCAAGTAATGGCGTTTCGAATAACTTGAATTTTGCCGTAAACTTTGGTAGAAATTCGGCGGGACCAAACCCAATATTTCCTACAACGGGATCTACCTTTAATATAGGAGGAAAATTCACTCCACCTTATGCAGCGTTAAGCGGAAAAGATTTTTCTAATGCATCGAATGAAGAGAGATTAGAATTACTAGAATTCTATAAATTTAATTTTTCAGGAAAATGGTATAGTACGATCGCAGGAAAACCAGGTAATCAATTAGTACTATTGTCAAGTGCTGAATTCGGATTCCTAGGGGATTATAATTCAGGGAAAGGACTTTCTCCATTTGAACGTTTCTTCTTAGGAGGAGATGGTCTAAATCAAGGACAATTTGATGGTAGACAAACTATTGGGCTTAGAGGGTATGAAAATTCCAGTTTATCTGTTGACCCGACTACAGGGCAATCGGCTGGTAGTGCTGTCTACAATAAGGTTTCTTTAGAACTACGATATCCACTAACATTGAAACCATCTGCTTCAATTTATGTTTTAGGTTTCTTAGAGGCCGGTAATACCGCCGATAATTTTAAAAACTTTGATCCGTTTAAACTGAAGAGGTCTGCAGGTGTGGGCGTTCGAATCTTTATGCCTGCCTTCGGATTGCTTGGTATTGATTATGGATATGGCTTTGATGACACCCCTGGTGTACCTGGAGTTGTTTCTGGTTGGCAGCCTCATTTCATAATCGGTCAACAATTCTAAAAAATCAGTACATTTGCAAACACTCAGAACTTTGGCACGGTTTTTTCTAAATACACAATGTATGTTGACACGTAAGGTACTCTTTATAATCACTATACTGATAAGCACGGTAACATTGGCACAAAAGCCACAAAAAGTTGCTTACATAGATATGGAATATATTTTAGAGAATGTACCTGAATATACCGAAGCCCAAGAAAGATTAAAGGCACGAGTTATTACATGGCAACAACGGCTAGATGCTTTGAAACGAGAGATTGAGATCATGAAAGTAGATTTGAGCAATGAGAAAGCCTTACTGACGGATGAGCTCAATGATGAAAGAGAAGAGGATATTCAAATAAAAGAACTCGACCTAAAGAATTTACAAGCGGGTTATTTTGGACCAACTGGTGATTTATACATGTTGCGAAAACAATTGGTAAAACCAGTTCAAGATCAAATATATAACGCGATTCAAGAAATAGCGGTACAGAAAAAATACGATATGGTATTCGATAAATCAAGTGATTTAATCATGCTATATTCGAACAAAAAATATGATCTCAGTGAGCAAGTGTTGAATAAGATCGTAAAGGGAAGAAAGTTAAAGGCTATTGAAGATAAGAAAGTAGAAAAAAGTGAAGCCGCCATTGAAAAAGAAGCAAAGGCGAAAGCACGAGCCGAGGAAAAGACAACAAAAAATCAGGCCCTAAAAGAAAGAGCTAAAGCAAAAGAGGAAGCAGCGGCTAAGAAAAGAGCAGAGTTCAAAAAAGCCCAAGAAGAGGCCAGAGCGAAGAAAAAAGCCGAAGTGAAAAAGGCAAATGAAGAAAAAAGAAAAAAACGTCTTGCGGAAATAGAACGTCGCAAAAAAGAAAGAGAGGCCAGAATCAAAGCGATTGAAAAGGCCAAAAAAGTAAAAGATTCAATTAAAAACAACAAAAATTAAATTAATATTAATACTTAAAACAAATGAAATTATTTAAAAAACTACTAGTAGCAGGTGTACTATTTTTGGGAGTTATGACGACGGCAAATGCACAGTCAAAAGTAGCACATATAAATTCGCAGGAATTGGTTGCGGCAATGCCTGAAACCAAGCAAATGCAAGAAGAGTTAAAGAAGGTTGCGCAAGCATACGATACCGAATATAAATCGCAAACAAGCTCTTTACAAGCAAAATTACAAAAGTATGATGCTGAAGCTCCAACACAAACAGATGCTGAAAATCAAAAACGTCAGGTTGAAGTTGGTGAATTGCAAAAAAAATTACAAGTGTATGCTCAAGAAGCTCAACAGCAACTAGAAAAAAGAAGAATTGATCTTTATAAGCCTATTAGCGAAAAAGCGCAAAAAGCGATTAAAGATATTGCTGCAGCAAAAGGGATTCAATATGTAATGGACTCATCTCCTGGATCAGGGTTGATTGTTTTTACTGGTGAAGATTTGATGCCAGCTGTCAAAGCAAAATTGGGAATAAAATAAAAGCCCATAATTAAATTATAAAAATCCCATCTTGCTATCTATAGATATCAAGGTGGGATTTTCTATTTTTGTATTCTTATGAATAAGCAAGCGATTGGTGTTTTTGATTCTGGCGTAGGTGGTCTTTCCATTTGGAAAGAGATAACTGCCAGTTTACCTTATGAAGATACGATCTACCTTGCCGATAGTAAAAATGCACCTTACGGGCAAAAATCAACCGAAAAGATTCTTGAATTTAGTGTTAAAAATACGGAATTCCTTATCGGAAGAGGATGTAAGATTGTAGTTGTCGCCTGTAATACAGCAACAACCAATGCTATTTCCTTTCTACGTTCAACTTATGACATTCCGTTTATTGGCATAGAGCCAGCGATTAAGCCAGCAGCTTTACAAACAAAAACCAATGCCATCGGTATTTTAGCAACAAAAGGAACCTTATCAAGTGAACTTTTTCATACCACTTCTCAAAAATTTACAGAGGGTGTTACAGTAGTCGAGCAAGTTGGAGAAGGTATTGTTCCATTAATTGAGGCCGGTAAAATTGACACACAAGAGATGGCTGACCTATTAAAAAAGTACCTCAACCCTATGCTAGATGCGAATATTGATCATCTAGTTTTAGGATGTAGCCACTACCCTTTTCTAATTCCGACTATCAAAAAAATTATCGGCACCACTATTACGATTATAGATTCTGGCGAAGCCGTTGCGAAACAAACAAAAGCTATTTTAGAGCGGTCGAATCTATTAAATACCCAACGCGCAGCACCTCATCATCAATTATACAGTAATACTGATACATCTACGCTAAAGTTGATGCTCAAAAATTCTAAAGAACAATATTCAATTGAGGAATTAGATTTTTAAACATTTACTTTCTGTTGTTCTGAAGATAAGGAAACAAAACGTTTATACTTTCTATCGACTTTAGACTGAATTTGCTGCATTAACAACTTCAAACTTTTAGGATCATTTTCAAACAACTTATGAAAGCGACTTTCTAACCTTAAATATTGTTCTATCGGAATGGTAGGTGATTTTGAATCTAGTTGTAATGCATTTAAACCCTGTTTTATTCGTCTAGGATCATTTCTAAATAACAGCCATTGACCAGAGGCAACGGCTGCCTTATGATATCTACCTGGTTTGGTCATATCAATACCGTGTGAGCTACTATGACAATAGGCTATAATGATGGAAGGTCCATTAAAACTTTCTGCTTCGTTAAAGGCCTTCAAGGTTTGCTCTTGATCGGCTCCAATCGCCACCGAAGCAACATATACATGATCGTAGTTCATCGCCGTTAAACCTAAATCTTTTTTCTGCTTCACTTTCCCATTAAAGGCGAATTTTGCCTCTGCTCCGTACGGTGTTGCCTTCGACAATTGACCACCAGTATTGTCATATACTTCATTATCCAAAACCAATATATTTATATTCTTATTGGAAGCCAAGACATGATCTAAACCGCCATATCCAATATCATAAGCCCAACCATCTCCTCCTACAATCCAAACGGATTTATTCGATTCGTTATTACTATTTCCATCATGACTTTCTTGTTGATCTAAACCCAGTCTAAAACCTAATCCGAACTCTGCATTATCTTCAAATAAAGAGTTGGCCCAAGCGGGCCCTTGCCCTTTCGCATTTGTCGACCATGGAGTCGTAGGCAGTGAACCTCCGAAAATCGAACTTGTACCTGTTGCATTTGCCACTAAAAGTCGCTCTCCAAAAAGTTGCGAAAGCAATTTTAGATATGGTGCTTCTCCGCTCCCTTTCATACTTGTAGCATATTTAAACAAAGGTTCTTGTAGTTGTTGCTGACTCACTTTAGTTACATCTATTTTCATTCTATCATATTCTGGAATTAAATCAAAATGTTTCCAGTTCTCTCGTTCATAAGCTAAGTAGTATTTGCGGTCTTTTATTTGTAACGCATCTTTAATCTGGCATGCATCTAGGCAATTCTTACAGTTATTACACTGATCAGAATTTATTTGAACGGTGAAATTTAACAAGTCAACATCTTCTTCTATTACTTGTATAGACTTAAAGCCTTTCGGTGCTTGATTTAAATACATATCATCGTACATTTTAATTCTCAATGCTCCTTGCGGGCAAGCCATACTACAAGCTCCACATTGAGTACATGCCTCAGGGTTCCAAATGGGCAATCCTACTGCCTCGATACTCTTATTAAAAATCGAGGTGTTACTAGGGTAAGTTCCATCAACTGGGAGTTCACTAACCTTAACATCATCACCTCTGCCATGCATCAACTTGACTAATAAACTGTTTGAAGCTTCACCGTTCACTTTTGTAGTATCTGTTAGAACCGATGTATCTACTTCGTGTATGAACTCACCCAAATTCGATAGGTACCCGGGAAGTGGAAAATCATTCTTTAAATACAAAAAACAGGCATGCAGAGGAGCCACTTTTCGATCATTGATTATATATAATTTGCTCAACGCTCGAAAATCCGCTATAAACAATAAAACGTTCTTTGAGCGAATTAACTTTTGTTTTTCTAATGAAATCGATTGCCAAAACTCTAGTGGATTTTTGTCAGAATTTATCAATAAGATCGCTTTAGGTTTAAGCTGTTGAATCGCCATATCATACTGTATAAAATCGACATTTTCATACCCGACAAAATCGGCATGATCAATCAAGTATGGTGCCTTAATTGAGGCTGTATCGAGTCTTAGATAGGAGACACTCTTTGTATTTGATTTTTTATAATAGCATTGTGTATAACCTTGGACGAATTTCGTGTTTCCTATATTTTCCAATAAGTTGCTAAAACTTTCAATATTGAATTTAGTACTCTCGTTATAAAATATAGCTTGAAATGATTCATTTTTAATTCTAAAATCTTTATCAAAAGGTAAACTAAGATGTGTTACATCATCGGTAACGCCAACCGTAAAGTTATTTTTTGGTTGTTCTCGTTTCAGATTGTTAAAAATTGAATTTACCATAGCTGGAGTAAACTCCTTTGACGAGAGGCCATACCTTCCTCCAATAATATTTGGCAAGTATTTGATTTTTCCATTTTGAAATGCAGATAGTAACCCCTGCACAACTTCTAAATACAAAGGTTCTCCGGCAGAACCGGGTTCTTTTGTTCTATCCATAACAGCAATAGAACGCACCGTTTTCGGTAATGCTGATACTAAGTGCTCAAGGCTAAATGGTCTAAACAATCTTACTTTGATAAGCCCATATTTATTTCCTCTTTGGTTAAGATACTTAATTGTACTTTCTATGGTTTCTGTCGAGGAAGCCATAGAAATAATAACTTCTTCGGCCTGTGCATGACCTATATATTCAAACAAATGATAGTGTCTTCCCGTAATATTTGCAAAGTCATTCATTTTCTCTTGAACGATAGTCGGACATATGTCATAGTATGAATTTTGTGCCTCCCTACTTTGAAAAAAAACATCAGGTCCTTGTGTGGTTCCGCGTAGAACTGGGCGGTTAGGATCTAATGCCCTACTTCTATGTTGTCTAATTACCTTTGGTTCTAACAATTTTGTAATCTGAGCATCATCAATGGGAATTATTGAATTCATCTCATGAGAAGTTCTAAATCCGTCGAAAAAATGAACAAAAGGAATTCTTGCTTTTAAAGTTGCCAACTGAGCAATTAAAGCAAAATCTTGTGCTTCTTGTACCGATGCACTTCCTAAAAATGCATAACCTGTTTGGCGCGCAGCCATAATATCACTATGATCACCAAAAATAGATAAGGCATGTGTAGCTATGCTTCTCGTTGCAACATGAATTACATTTGGCGTTAATTCTCCTGCAATCTTAAACATATTTGGAATCATGAGTAACAATCCTTGAGAAGCTGTAAATGTAGATGATAAAGATCCAACTTGTAGTGCTCCATGCATGGCGCCAGCTACGCCAGCCTCGCTTTGCATTTCGAATGTTCTTGGCACATTGCCAAAAATATTTTCTCTTTTTTTGGCCGACCATTCTTCGACCAATGCAGACATTTCTGAAGTTGGTGTACAAGGATATATCGGAAAAACTTCGTTGGTTTTATAGGCAATATTGGCAACAGCCTCATACCCCGTTGTAATATGTAAATTGCTTTTTTTCATTATTGTTTTAGCCTTTGTCAAGAGTAGAAAGTGAAGCGATATCTTATCATTTTAATGAATAGCGAAATAAAAAAAGACCGCTCGAAAAGGGAGAACGAGCGGTCAATTTCTCTCAATTTACTTACTTTACAATTTCAATTGAAACTGGTGTTGGGTTTGTAAGCATATCGAATACAGGAGAGAACTTTGCTAAGTTTTCTAACTGCTCAGCAGATGCATCAGATTTTACCTTTAATTTAAACTTAATACCTTCAAAACCTTTGCGAACTTCGGCATCTAAACCTAAGAAACCGTGCAAGTCACATGCTCCTTCTAACGTAGATTCAGCACCTTCGATGTTGATTCCATTGGCAGCAGCATGATACACCATAGCACCAGTTAAGCAAGAACCTAAAGCGTGTAGTACAACTTCAGCTGGTGTGGCAGCTTTATCTTCTCCTAATAGTACATTGGGATGATCGCACTCCATAGTAAAAATCTCTTTACGTGTTGAATCTTCTTGACCCGCACCGTAAAAGCTCTTTGCACTTGATACACAGTGACCTCCAGTAATCCAATTGTTTTTAGTTCTAAATTCGAACTTTGCTAGTGAAGGGTCAGCTTGAATGTGCTGAATAGTTTCTACTAATTGATCTACGTTTACTCCGTTTTTAATGTTTTCTGTTGTTGTCATTTTTTAAATTTTTATTGTTTAACATTTATATTTGCCAGTAGTAATGCTAGCGCCGTGCCAAACTATTTAAATTATTGATTAACAGTTAATTAAAATTATTATTAGTATTTGCAGGGATACCGAAATATCATTTATTTACGATATTTCGTTAAAAAAATACGATATTTCGTAAATTAAATAGGTCTCTCAATACCGAAACTTTTGATTTTTGATGCCAGCGTGGTAGGCGGCAGTTGAAGTAGTTCTGCAGCCCCATCTTTTCCAGAGATTTTCCAGCGCGTGGCCTTTAGCGCTTTTACAATATTATCACGTTCGAATTCACTGAGCTCTTGCGCATTTAATATCTTCTGGGTAGAAAAGTCAGAAGCTATTTTATTGGGTCCACTATGCATTGGAATAATGGATAACCAATCAATATTCCCTTTCTTTGAGACGATTATGGCCCGTTCAATTAAATTTTGCAGTTCTCGCACATTACCAGGCCAGCTATATTCTAAGAATAGCTTCTTGTCAGCAGTCGATAGGGCTATCTGTTGTTTAGTTAGTTTTTTAGAACCTTGTTCTATCATTTGTTCTGCGAGCAGAATAATATCATTTCCTCTAACTCGTAAAGGTGGCACTTGAATTGGAAACACGTTTAACCGGTAATACAAATCCTCCCTAAACTTATCTTGCTGAGCATGTTTTAGTAAATCTCTATGTGTAGCGGCAATTATCCTTACGTCAACTTTTACGGTTTCCGAACTTCCGACAGGATCAAATTCTCCTTCTTGAATAACCCTTAAAAGTTTTGGTTGCAGTTCTAACGGCAGCTCCCCAATCTCATCTAAAAAAATAGTTCCCTTATCTGCTAAAAGAAAACGCCCCTTGCGATCAACGGTTGCACCCGTAAATGCCCCCTTCTTATGACCAAACAATTCGCTTTCAATTAAATTTGTAGGAATTGCCCCACAATTTATTCTAATAAGCGGTTTTTCGTTTCTAGTGCTCGCCTTATGAATTGCTCTAGCCACTAATTCTTTTCCCGTACCTGTTTCTCCAGTGATTAATACCGTAGCGTCAGTTCCAGCCACTTGATCTACTAAATTTAACACATTCTTCATTGCCAAGTGCTCGGTAGTAATACCATAATCATTCGTCAATTCTTTAATTTCCTCTTCTAAGTATTCCGTTTGTTTAGTCAATAAATTAATGGTGTTTTCAGCTAGTATTCGATCTTCAACATTCCTCAATATTAACGTGTAAAAAACCTCACCATTTTTACCATAATTACTGATGGTTCCTTCATTTAGCGTGTGTGTTTCATTCGACCCTACAACTTTCACAGTCTTTGGTAAATATCTCCGTACGTTTAAATTTGAATCTTTAACTAAAGACTCTATCAAATTCGCACTAGGCTCATCAAAGAAGAACAACACATTTCTTTTAAGAACATCATTATTTTCAAATAACTGATTTGCAGACGGATTCGTAAGTACTATCCTAAATGAAGCATCAAACATAATAATAGCATCCATTGCACCTTCGATCAATCCCTTCATTTGTGAACTCGCAACTTCTAATAACTTTTTCGAGGAAGCTAAATGCTCTTGGGCAGTATCCAATTCACGATGGCGCTTAATCATTACGGCCAAAATCCCTTGAGAAAACCCACTATCACTTATCATTAATGCTAAAAACTCCTTTCGACCGAAAGTAAAAACAACAGTCCTCTCCATTGTCGTGACAGAAGCAGAACGCAAATTGTTATCAATTAATGCATATTCGCCAAAACAATCTCGCTCATTTAAAATATCATATATATGATCATTGTCATGTACCTTCACACTCCCTTCTAGAATGATGTACAACCGATCACCCTTGTCGTTTTTTTTAAAAATCTGCTGACCTTTAACAAAAACTTCCTTCGATAATTTGTCGCTTAAGTTTTGTAACGACGTTTTACTCACTTCCGAAAAAAAAGAAACGGTTGCTAAAAATTCGGCAATATTTGTGGTTTCAGACAAGAGATTCTATACTGTTATAATTCTATGTTAAAGATAGCATTTATTATAAAAGTTTTAAGGCGTAAGTTTTCAAAAGTCTTCATTTAACAAGAAATAACTATTTTAGTAAAACCTAATTCTAAACCCCTTATGTCTCAACAACGGCGATTAGCTGCAATAATGTTTACGGATATAGAAGGATATACTTCTTTAATGCATCTTGATGAGAAAAAGGCAGTAGAGATGCGTGAGAAACATCGTAATATTTTTAAACGTATTACAGCTAAGCACAATGGTACTATTATACAATATTTTGGCGACGGCACTTTAAGTACCTTTAAAAGCTCCGTTGGAGCAGTTGAATGTGCTATTGAACTTCAACATTTATTTACTCAAGATCCTAGAATCCCCGTACGTATAGGTATTCATGTTGGTGATATTATGTACAAAAATGATGATATTATTGGCGATGCTGTAAATGTTGCATCAAGAATAGAATCATGTGCAGTAATAGGGAGTGTATTAATTTCGGATAAAGTTCATGACCAAATACGAAGTCATCAGCATATTAAAACAGAATTTCTCGATGCTTATGAATTAAAGAATGTAGAAGACGCTATGCCTATTTTTGCTGTTGCGAATGAAGGTTTAGTCGTTCCTAAACCCGAAGATATTAAAGGAAAACTTAAAGAAAGAAGTCAAGAGAAAAAAAACGAAAAGAACCACAAATTTACCGCTGCCCTTTTGGCAATAGCACTACTATCACTACTATTAGCGGTTGTCTATTTTCAATATTTTAAAACAGATAAAGCTAGTTTAGATTATTCTATTGCTGTTTTGCCTTTTGAAAATATGAGTACCGATAAAAATTTTGAATTTTTTACCGATGGTATGACTGAAGACATTTTGACGCAATTATCTAAAGTCAAAGCGCTTCATGTTATTTCTCGAACCTCTGTAATGCAATATAAAAACACGAAGAAAACAATTCCTGAAATTGCGCAAGAATTGGGTGTTTCATACATATTAGAGGGAAGTATTCGAAAAAGTGGAGATAAAATTAGAGTAACTGCTCAACTAATTAATGCCAATGGAGATGAACATGTTTGGGCAGAGAACTATGATAAAACACTGACCGACATTTTTGCGGTACAGACTGAAGTATCGCGGGAAATAGTTGATGCCTTAGAATTGAATTTATCTTTTGAAGAGAAGCAACAAATGACCATCGTTCCTACAAAAAATATGGAGGCCTATAAGTTGTTTTTAACAGGCAGAAAAGAAGCGGATAAAAGAACAAAAGAGAGTCTTGCAAAAAGTATTTTACTTTACAAAGAAGCGATTGCGATTGATTCAAACTATACGGATGCTTACGCGGAAATCGCAAATTCTATTTATTTAGAGACCTATTATTCTAGAAAAGATCTTCAAAGAGGGACCCTTTTGGCAATGGAATATTTAGACAAAGCCGAAAAAATCAATCCAAATGTTTCTAGGATTTATACAGCCAGAGGCATGATGTCGATTGTTCAAGGAAAACAGGAATTTGCCGAAGAGGCTTTTGAAAAAGCCATACGTTTATCTCCAAATGATCTTACGGCCCGGCATCAATTTGCAACGTTTTATTATTACACCAAACAATATCAAAAACAACTAGAACAAGCTAAAATTGCCTATAAATTAGACCCATTATCTTTTGCTACAGCCAAGAGCTATTTCAATGCCTTATTAGGTAATCACAAAACTGAAGAAGCCAAGCAATTACTCGAAAGAATTCAATCAACTATTCCGGATGTAAGCGAGCATGTGATGGACATTTCTTATTTCAGATTATATATGGATCTGAAAAAATATAAAGAGGTAATACCGCGACTCAATAATATTGTTCTTGAAGAGAAAGCATTTTACCGTTTTCTCGGATTTTGTTATGCAAAAGAAGGTGACACCATCAATGCTCACAGAATAATCGATTCAATTAAAATGAAAGCAAGGCCCCGAGAACGTAGCTATCAGTTGGCGGTTGTATATTCAGGACTCAAAGCAACGGATAGTGTTTTCTATTATTTAGACACTGTCAGAAATAAACAAACACGTACTTTCAAGAGAGAAAAAGATGACTTTTTCGATTACCTTAATGAAGATGCTCGATTTTTAAAAATATTGAATGATCATGGTATTTCCCCTCGATCAAAATAATATCTATTGCACGATCATTTCCATCAAGATAAACTGATTTTGTCGATTTCCTTGTTTGTTGAAATCATTATCTGCTATAAATAATAGCGTTTTGTTTCCATTTGGAAGGATAGGGCCGAAACAAACACCTTCAATATTATCGATACTTTTATTCTTTAGCATATCTTTTATCGCCTCAAAATTAAAGACCAATTCTTTTTGTACAGGGTAATAGTTTGTGTTGTTTAATTTTTTATGCTGTAGCGTATTTGCAGCATCAGTATACTCTAAGTTATATATCTTAATTACATTTCCTTGGTTTTCGTAACCACTAGAATAACTTCGTTCAATTGTCAATAATTTGTTAGGAGCATAAGATAGCACATCTGTTATGCCGTTGACTGCAAAATCACCTAAAGGTTTCTTTGCAATATTATCAAGTAAATAGGCAAACTGTTTTGTTGCGCGACCTTCGTCATTAAAATATGTAAACCTAACTGGAGATGTTGTTGCTGTATATTTTGGTTTTGGCCCATCAAGTTTCAATGGCAACTCGGTAGGTATCCAATAGCCTCCTTGCTCATCGAGGCTTTTCGTCAATCCTTCAAAAACACCATTGTGCCTTGGTAATTGCTTCCCTTTTGCTTCAAAATATTGAGGGATTTTAAAATTCTCAATAAATTCTCCTTTAAAATTGACGCTAAAGAAAGAAGGATCGTCTCCATTTTTTATGCTCCCTTCACTTACCAATAATACTTGATTTTGCACAGAATCAACAACAATAGATTCAAGATCTAACGTTCCTTTCACCCCTTTCAATACTATCGCTTTAGAAAATACAATCGTGTCAAATTTAGCATTTGAAAATGTTATTTTCGTCTCATAAAAACGTGGGGTTTTATCATCATCACAGGTAATATAATAGATATCATTGTAAGAGTCTATACCTGATAACCCACCCACCAAAGTAGAATCTATGAACAACTCATTTGGCAACAAATATTCATCTAAAAACTTCAACTGAATATCTTCCGATTGTTTTGTTACAGTATTGCATCCGTAAAGGGAAAGAATAAATAAAAGGACAATACTATTTATACCAAGTCGCATAGTGCACATAATTATTTGCGATTCTATCAATCTGGTTCGAAATTAATTCTTGAGAAATATCTTTCACTTTTTTCGCCGGAACGCCAGCGTAAATAGTACCAGCCTCAACCACGGTGCCTTGGGTTACTACGGCCCCGGCAGCAACAATGGCATTACTCTCTACAATACAATCATCCATTACAATGCTTCCCATACCAATAAGTACGTTGTCTTGAATGGTGCAACCATGTACAATCGCATTATGACCCACCGAAACATTGTGACCAATAGTAGTAGGACTCTTTTTATACGTACAATGCACTACTGCCCCGTCTTGTATATTTACTTTATTGCCCATTTTAATAAAATGCACATCTCCTCGTAAGACGGCATTGTACCAAATACTGCAATCATCTCCCATAGTAACATCGCCCACAATCACTGCATTTTCTGCGATATGACAATTTGTGCCGAACTGTGGCTTTTTTCCGTTTAACTCTTTAATAATCATGTGAACTATTATTAATTTAAATTCTCGTTTATTTGAAATAGGATAAAAATTCAGCTTTTTTAGAAGCTGAAACGCTCAGTTCTTTTCCGTTCGATAAAGATACCGTACCTCCTTTCCCTTTTTTATAAGACGCAATATAAGACACGTTTACTAAAAAGGACTTATGAATTCTTGCAAAACCACTTTCCTTTAAAAGGTCTTCAAAGTACTTCAGCGTTTTACTAACTAATTTCTTTTGGTTGTTTGTCAAAAACAATTCTGTATAATTATCGTCGGCCTTGCAATAGATGATCTCTTTCATTTCCAACACCTCGAAACCATCTTGTGTCGGAATTGTTATTTTATGATCTGTCGAATTCACTTTTGGTACTAGAACGGCATTTTGTAACTGTTTTTCTTTACTCTTTATTTGGGATACATAGTCGACAGCTTTGATCAATTCATCAATAGAAATTGGTTTCAGCAAATAATAGGAAGCATGATTATTCAATGCCTCTATCGCATATTGATTATAGGCAGTAACAAAGACAACCTCAAAGTCTGTTTCGTCGAATTTATCTAATAAATCGAACCCACTACCATATGGCATTTCTACATCTAAAAAAATAAGGTCAAGATCATTATTTCTAATTAAGATCATAGCATCGTCAATATTTGAAGCTTCCCCTAGCACCTTCACATTTGGACAATACTTAGACAGGTAATTCTTTAATATATCGCGGCTTGTTTGCTCATCTTCTACTATAATTGTCTTTAACTCCATTAATCTTTTTTAAGTATTAGTGTGACTTTCGTTCCTGTTGTATCTTCATGCAAATCTTCAATATAAACATCTACTTTATCTTTATACATTTCATTTAAAATCGCGATTCGTTGCTTGATATTCTGCATGCCTTTAGACTGCTGTTTCTTTTGATAATCTGTTTTCAAAGCTTTCGATTTTTTTCTTCCAATACCGTCATCAGATATCTCAATTAAAATCGTTTCTTCATCTTTAGAAGTTAAGGATACTTTTAAAAATCCTTTCTCTTTTTTATAGCGCAATCCATGCCATACAGCATTTTCAATATAAGGTTGCAACAACATTGGAGGGATTTCGAATTGCCCTTGATCTATCTGTTTATCAACTTGTAATTCATAGTCGAATTTATCTTGAAATCTAGAATGTTCTAATTTCAAATACAGTGTTAATAGCTCTAATTCTTTCTCTAGGGATATAAAATCTTCTTCTGAATTTACTAAAACGCTGCGCATCAATGTTGAGAAATCGGTTAAATAGCGATTGGCCGTTCGCTCGTCATTTTGCGCAATAAAGCTATTCACCGAATTCAAAGCATTGAAAATAAAATGTGGATTCATTTGTGTTCGCAAAGACTTTAGTGCCAATAAATTATTGGCTAACTTTCGTTGTCTGTTGCTTCTAAACATCCAAAAAAGAGAAAATAATAGCAAGGTCAATCCGATAAGTAAACTATAAATGATAAGTTTTTGTCGTCTATCGTTTTCAACTGTCAATTTGTTTTCAGTTTGGTATAATTGTATTTTACTTTCTGACAGTTCTCTATCTTTCTCGAGGCTAGAGATTCGATTTTGTTTTTCCGACAAATCTTTGTTAAGTCCGACAAGTCTGGCAATTTCATTTTCTTTTTGCTTATACACCTTATCAACTAGTGATACATATTTTTGATAATTCGTCAATGCCTTGCCATCATCTCCTAATGAAACGTATACCTCCGAAAGACGTTGCAAGGCATCTTTTTGTGTTTCAAAATCGTCAGAACTTTCAGCTTCTGCAGCACTCTCTTCCAGCAAAGAAATAGCGTCATTAGTATTATTTTGTTTCAACAAAGCATTTCCTAGATCGAGCTTTGCCTTGGGTTTTGTTAACTTAAGCGCTGCACCTTCTAGAACAACCTCATCAATATCAGCTTCCTCTAACTTTTTAAGTGTCGCTTGACGTTGCTCGACCTCTTTATCGACATTTTTATTCCGGCTATAAAACTCGGCTGCATTGTTGTTATCGAGCACAGATTTTTCTGGAAGTTGCTGAACTGCAAAGTTAGACTGCAAATACACTTCAGCTTTCTTTGTCTCGCCTTGCGCCTCTAAAGATGCCGAAATCTTAGTATTTAAACGGGTAATTCGGGAAGTTGCATTTATCCGCTTGGCTAATGTCAAAGCCGTTTGATATTGTTCCAACGCTTTCTTCTGATCTTCTTTCTTGGCATGAATGTCTCCTAACCCCTCATATATCTCAATTTTCTGAAGAGTGGTCACCCCTCGTTTTTTTAATAGTGTGTTGTAGTTTTCCTCACCAGATGAAAAATCTCTGTTTAGAACTAAAGCCTTTGCTAATTTAAGCTGATTGATTGTGCTATTCGCATTTTCTGTAGCGATGGTATAATTACTTACTGCCAAATCATATTGCCCTAAATTCATATATACATCACCCAACACACTATAAGATGCAGCTACTTGCGTTTTATTCTTAGAGCGATTGGCAATTTTTAAAGAATTCTCAATGAACTCGATACTTTTTGTAGGTAAGCTTTTTTTATAACTATTAGCAGAGTCTATTAAATTTTGAAATTGAATAGAGGAATCAGTTCTTAATTTTTTGGATTTGCGTTCAATATATCGCTTCTTTTGTTTTTCTTGAATTGCATTTGACTTGTCCTCAACTTCATAATAAATACTCCCATCGAGTCGATATGAATTAATGGTGATCCCATTCTTACTTAAAACTATTACATCGCCATTTTTTGCATTGATAGAAAACTCTCCGTTGGCATCTGTATAGGTACGGGCACTTTTACCTTTTACTCTAATTTGAATTCCGCTTAACGGCTTTCCAAACTCGTCAGTCACTCTATCAGAATACATTCTATTTGGCGTTGCAATCCTATTTTTTTCTTGTCCAATTACTGTAATCGACAATAGCAACAAAATGAATAATATGGTATATTTTTTTCGTGTCATTTTCTTATTAGAATAGGGTAAATCTACATACTTAAATTCGTTTTATAAAATGCAGGAGTGTCAAAAACACGCTTTTAGGCACTCAAAAACACCTCTTTTGACTCCCTTACTATTTCGTGTGGTGATTTTACTCATCGAAACAGGTCATTGGCGCATTCTTGATTTTTTTAGCCTCTCGGCGTAGCTACTTTTACCAAAACTTAAAACGAGTACCATGACATTTCCGAAAAAGACAAACACACAACTAATAAAGCATAGAAACCTACTAATGATGGCACTTTTGATGTCAGTACTATTATCTCATACATCTTTAAGGGCTCAATCTTCACAAAAAAACTTTCTAGACACGAATTATATCCAAGTTTCGGGAACTGTAGAATCGAACGTAACTCCAGATAAAATCTATATCAGCATTACCATCAACGAAAAAGACAAAAAAGGTAAAGTATCTGTAGAAATGCAAGAGGGAAAAATGATTCAACGATTAAAATCAATTGGAATTGATCTTGAGAAAAATCTTTCTATTCAGAGTTATAATAGTTCTTATAATTCATACTTGCTAAAGAAGAATGACGTACTCAAGGTAAAGAAATATACTCTTTTAGTAAACACTACCGATCACTTAACCAAAGCATTCGAAATATTCGATAGGCTAGAGATATCGAATGTTTATATCAGTAAAGTCGATCATTCTAATATGGAGGAACTGAAGCTAGAAGCTAAAATAAAGGCCATAAAAACGGCTAAGAAAAAAGCCTCGACCTATGCAAAAGCGATCGATCAAACTATTGGGAAAGCCCTTCTAATTACCGAAAAAAATAGCTCAAATTACAATGCGTCGAATGCCATTTACGGCGCCCTCGAAAACAATGTAATCATTCGAGGCTATAGCAGTATCAACACTAAAAACAAGGCTATTGGAGAAAAAATAAACTTCAACGACATTACAATTACCGCTTCAGTAGAAGCAACATTCGAATTAAAATAAATAAAAATAAGTATTATGAAAAATCTATGTATTCTATTATTGACACTAGCTACCTTATCGGTATCAGCTACTGAAATTGACCCAAGTAAGAAGCATACAATTAAAGTTGCGTTATTACTAGACACCAGTAATTCTATGGATGGTTTGATCAATCAAGCTAAAACACAATTATGGGAAATTGTGAATGAACTTTCTTATGCAAAATGTGAAAATGAGGATCCCAATCTACAGATTTCTCTTTATGAATATGGTAACAGTAACATCCCTTCTGCCGAAGGATATATTCGTCAGGTGATCGGATTTAGTAGTGATCTAGATGAGATCTCTGAGAAATTATTTGCTTTGAAAACAAATGGCGGCAACGAATTTTGCGGTGAAGTCATTCAGACTTCCTTAAAAGAATTGAATTGGGGTTCTAATAATAAAGATTTAAAACTCATCTTTATAGCGGGCAATGAACCTTTCACTCAAGGAAAAATTAATTATAAAGATGCCGCTACGCAAGCTAATGAGCAAGATGTCGTTGTAAATACTATTTTTTGTGGGAATTATCAAAATGGAGTTTCTGGCAAATGGCAGGATGGGGCAAGACTAACGAAAGGTGACTATATGGCAATTGATCATAACGAAACAGTTGTTCATATTTCTTCTCCTTATGATGATGTAATTATTCAATTGAATAAAAAATTAAATGACACCTATATTTACTACGGAACCCAAGGTAGAAGCAAAATGGCATTACAATCGAAGCAAGATAGTAACGCGGCTGAATTAGACGAAGTAGTTGTGGTAAAAAGAGCTGTAAGTAAAAGTTCTCGTGTATATCAAAACTCTTCTTGGGACCTTGTTGATGCTGAGAAAAGAAAAGACTTTAGTTATAGTAAATTAAACAAGAAGAACTTACCAAAAGCACTACAAAATAAATCTTCAGCAGAACTTAAAGCATATGTTTCAAAGCAGCGCAAAAAGCGAGAAGATATAAAACAAGAAATAAAAAAGCTAAACGCTCAGAGAAACGCGTATGTAGCTAAAAAAAGAAAAGAAACAAACACCAAAAGTTTAGATAAAGCGTTAATCACTTCAATTAAACGACAGGCAAAATCGAAAAACTATGTTTGGTAATACTTTTAAATAAAATCGAGAAGAAGTTGGCAGTATTCAATCGCGTACTGCTAACTTTTGATCTTATATATACTATCAATTTTCTCCTTTCCAGGCGTTATAGAATTGAACAATCTCAATAGGATTATGAATTGTTTTATTTCTAATTTTCATTGCTAACTCAGGGCAATCATCAAAAAATTTCGCCAAACTCTTTCTCCTCAACCCGAAAATTCCTTGTGAGACTCTCACTAATGAAGAATCTCCTTGTTTTTTAAAATATCCGACCCGATCGATATAACCAGAATCATCATCTTCAAATTCCCAATAATAATATGATAAAAATCCTTTATGAACCACCTTCAAAAAATGTTGTTTTCCAACTCCCGGGAATACCCTATAGTTTTGATTCAAAAACCCTTTTGATGCTGATAGCCACATCCTTTCAAAAAGACTCTCCCCTCTCTTATAACCTAAAATCTGATTTGGCCTGTAGGTTCTCTTTCCTCTTTTGTTTTTAAATTTTATTCTTTTATAAAGACCTCCGAAAGGATGGTCTTTTCTATCTTTAACAGTACCGTGTAGTGTATCATTTATGCTCAAGACAACATAGCCCGCTTCATATCCTTTTTGTGCGAAACAAGTAAGCGGTGTCGATAGTATAAATGTCAAGAATACATACATCAGTTTCATATCTGCTTGTCTTTTCTTCTTCATATCATTTTAGTTTTTAATCTCACATTACTTATGCCCGTTGTGTAAAAAGCTAATTGTGCTAGTTCATAGCATAAATCGAGCCAAAAACCATAAAAACCCAAAGCATATATCAAAATTCACATATATTTATGTTCCTCAAAATTGCATCTCAAATAAAGAAGTTTTGACTAACTTTGCATCAAATTATATCGATGATGCACGAATTTAAGATCACTATAGAAAACACACCAAATGACACCATTTTAAAATTTGTAGCGAATACAATTTTAACCGATGGAAGCTTTGAATATCATAATGTTGAAGAAGTAAAAAACTCTACAATGATTCAGCAATTGTTTCATTTACCCTTTATCAAAAAGGTATTTGTCACTGCTAATTTTATTGCCGTTGAGCGTTTTAATATTGTAGAGTGGTCTGATGTTCAAGATGAATTAAAGAAAGTGATTGAAAATTACTTGAATACCAATCAAAGTTTATTCTCTGAGCAACAAAACAAACAAGTCGTTGTAGAAGTATATGGAGAGAGCACACCGAACCCTGCAGTGATGAAATTTGTAACAAACAAATTACTTACTTCCGAAAATATTGAAGTAAAAACTCTTGAAAGCGCTACTGAAGTTCCGATTGCGAAGGCCTTGTTAGATTTTTCATATGTAGATGAAGTATTTATTTCTGATAATTATATTTCTGTTACCAAAAACGCATCGGTTGAATGGTTTGAAATCACAAGTGCTCTTCGAGATTATTTAAAGAACTATATCAAGGATAACAAACCAGTAATTACCGAAAATTATGTACCCATTGTTAATGAAAAAATAGAAATTGAACCGATTAAAACAGAGGATTTAGACGATATTTCTCAAGAAATTGTAGCTATTTTAGATGAGTATATAAAACCTGCTGTTACCTCTGATGGGGGAAACATTCTATTTCAATCGTATGACACAACAAGCAAAACAGTGAATGTTGTGCTTCAAGGTGCCTGTAGTGGATGCCCTTCATCAACCATTACTTTAAAAAATGGTATTGAGGCGACACTTAAACAATTGCTCCCGAATAAGATAGAAGAGGTTGTTGCCATCAATGGATAGTTTATAAAAAATTGCCAGCTATTTTGTATCTTTACATATAAACAATTTTTTAACCAAAAAACTAAATAGTTATGGCAGTAATGAAAGTTATTGAAGTATTAGCAAATTCTGAAAAAAGCTGGGAAGATGCTACGCGCAAAGCGGTAAAACATGCTTCAAAAAGTGTAAAGCATATCAAATCAGTATTTGTACAATCTCAAAGTGCGGTAGTCAACGGTGATGACGTTGCAGAATTCCGTGTAAACGTAAAAATTACTTTTGAAGTAAAATAGACGTACATTTAAAGAAATTGAAAAGCGTTTTGATTTAGATCAAAGCGCTTTTTTTTATTGTGTATATTTGATAAAAAAAAGATAATGATCCATCGGTTTTCTTTGCTACTTTTCATCCTACTTCTCTCTATTGGTTGCACCAATCAAAATAAAAAAAATATGTCTGATCACTCGTATACGAATGCCCTTATAAATGAGACAAGTCCTTATTTATTGCAACATGCCCACAACCCTGTAGATTGGTATCCTTGGAGTAAAGAAACCTTAGAATTGGCGAAAAAAGAGAATAAGTTAATTTTGATTTCTGTAGGATATGCTGCTTGTCATTGGTGTCATGTTATGGAGCGTGAAAGCTTTGAAGATACTGCCGTGGCGAATATCATGAATCAACATTTCATCAATATAAAAGTAGATCGAGAAGAGCGCCCAGATGTAGATCAAATTTACATGAAGGCTGTACAGCTCATGAACAACGGTAGAGGCGGTTGGCCGTTAAACGCCATTGCGCTTCCTGATGGACGACCTGTTTGGGGAGGCACATATTTTCCCAAAGAAAACTGGGTCGACATCTTAAATAAGGTATCGAGTGTTTACAAAGAAGATCCTGACAAAATGAAGGAATTCGCTGCGAAACTCACAGAAGGCATTAAAAATGCGGATCTTATTACTCTCAACACAAAGGCTACCGATTTCTCAAAAATAGAAATTGACACCATTGTTTCGAACTGGACCGAATATATGGATTTTGATCTTGGCGGAAGTGCTGGAGCTCCAAAGTTTCCATTACCGAATAACTTTGACTTTTTATTACGTTATAGCACTCAGACTTCAAACCAAAAACTACTCGACTATGTCAATACCTCTCTAACCAAAATGGCATTAGGAGGCATTCATGATCAAGTTGGTGGCGGGTTTGCGCGGTATTCTGTAGACGCAAAATGGCATATCCCTCATTTTGAGAAAATGCTCTATGATAACGGACAATTAGTAAGTGTATATGCGAATGCTTATGTAGCAACTAAAAATCCACTGTTTAAAAAAATAGTGTATCAGACTACTACATTTGTTGAGAGAGAATTAAGCAATAAACAAGGTGGTTTTTACTCTTCGCTTGACGCGGATAGCAATAACGAAAAAGGCGAATTAGAAGAAGGTGCTTTTTATGTTTGGAGTAAGGAAGATCTGGAAAGGCTTATTACAACTGATTTTGAATTGTTTAGTGACTATTACAATATTAGTGACGCCTGGAAATGGGAGCATGAAAATTACAACTTGCATCGTACAAAAACGGATGAAGAAATAACAAAACAATATAATCTCAGTCAAGAAGACCTCTCAAAAAAAGTTGACAATTGGAGATCGATTCTTCTCACTGAAAGAGAAAAGAAGGAAAGACCGAGGCTTGATGATAAAATTTTAACCTCTTGGAATGCATTGATGTTAAAAGGGTATACACATGCATTTCGCGCTTTTAATGACACTCACTTTTTAGATATGGCTCTAAAGAATGCAAATTTCATTGTTAAAAATCAATTACGAGAAGACGGTGGATTGAATAGAAACTTTAAAAATGGGAAAAGTAATATCAACGCCTATCTCGAAGATTATGCAACAACCATAGATGCCTTTTTAAATTTATATCAAGTTACTCTCGATGAACAGTGGCTACAAAATGCCAAGCAACTTGCCGATTATTGCTATGATCACTTTTATGATACGAAAAGTCAATTATTTCATTTTACTTCAGATATGGACGATCAACTCATTGCTCGTAAAATTGATATCAATGATGACGTGATTCCATCTTCAAATTCGATCATGGCTAATAACTTATTCTTGTTAGGCCATTATTATGGAAATAAAAAATATGCCGATAATGCTTCACAAATGTTGCATAATGTGAAGGAACAAGCCTTGCAATATGGTGGCAATTCGGCCAATTGGTTATGGTTATATCTCAATTATATTGGTGATTTTTATGAAGTAGCAATTTCTGGAAAAAATGCGAAAATTAAATTAGAAGAATTCAATCAGAAATACATTCCTAATAAATTGATAGTGGGAAGTACCAAAGATAGCGATTTACCACTTCTTGAGTACAAGTATAATGATGACCAAACGACTATTTATGTTTGTATTGACGGAACCTGTCAACTGCCAGTAAACGAAACAACTAAAGCATTTAAACAAATTAAAACCACCTTATAATGGAAATTCTTTCTCTTGTATTTATAGCACTTGTAGCTCTGTTACATTTTTATTTTATGATTTTGGAAATGTTCTACTGGACCAAACCTAGAGGTCAAAAAGCGTTCGGAGTAACACCAGAGTTTGCAGAAGAGTCTAAAGTTTTGGCAGCAAATCAAGGATTATATAACGGATTTCTAACTGCTGGCTTGATCTGGGCAATGGTTGATCAGACTTATGGTGATAAAATTGCCATTTTTTTTCTTATTTGTGTGACTTTAGCAGGTCTTTATGGGTCATACTCAACAAAGAATAAAAAAATATTTTTTGTGCAGGCTGTCCCAGCAATGATAGCTTTAGCTTTAACCTTATTAAAAATTTATAATTAAAATGGACTTCGAAAAAATTATTGACTCTTTAACTACTTACGGAACAGAGTACGGATTAAAAATACTGGCAGCTATTGTTATATGGATCGTCGGATCTTGGGTAATTAAAAAAATAATGGGCGTCACTGGCAAAATCATGATGAAAAAGAATTATGATGAAAGCCTACAAAAATTCTTATTAAATCTAGTTAGTTGGACCTTAAAGATTCTTCTAATTATCGTTATCTTGTCTAAGCTAGGTATTGAAACTACTTCATTTGCAGCGATATTGGCAGCAGCTGGTCTTGCAATTGGGATGGCACTTCAAGGGTCACTAGCGAATTTCGCAGGAGGTGTATTAATGATGATATTTAAACCCATTAAAATTGGAGATTTAATTGAAGCGCAAGGTGAAATAGGTGTTGTGAAAGAAATAGAAATCTTCACTACAAAGATTGTAACTCCGGATAATAAATTAGTAATTATTCCGAACGGTACCTTATCTAATGGTAACATTACTAATTATACTGCAGAAGGGAAAATTCGTTTAGATTTAACTTTTGGCGTTTCATACGATGCTGATATCAAACAAACGAAAGAGGTCTTATTAAATGTTATTACCTCTAACGACAAGGTTCTAAAAGATCCAGCTCCTATGGTAGCTGTATCTGAATTAGCAGATAGTTCAGTTAATTTTGCAGTTCGACCTTGGGCGACACCTGAAAACTATTGGGATGTTTATTTTGACACGACCGAATCTGTAAAAGTAGCCTTGGATAAAGCTGGTATTGAAATTCCATATCCACATGCTGTTGAAATTCAAAAGGAAGGATAACAGAATAACAATTTCAATGTAGAACGCACAAAAATCATATCTCTGGTATGATTTTTGTGCGTTTTTATATAAATAAACCACACTTATTATGAAAAAATTACTCTTATTATTCGCATGTATTTTATTTAGTTTCGCAGGAGAATCTCAAAATTCAAGTAGTATTCACAGCCTTTATCTTGGTAACAATGCCGGTTATGATGGACGGTCGATTTTGCTTGACTACCGAAGCTTTGACTACAATAGTATTGACTATAGAGATTTTGGAACAAACAATACAACGAAAATAATCGATGATAACGATACAAATGGGAGTAGATTTATTAACAATTTCCAATATGGGAAAGTGGCTGGTTTTGCGAAAAAGTATGTGTTAAGATATGACGCATTTAACGATCAAATGGAGATAAAAAATGCTGAAAATAAAATTTACCTTATCGATAAAAGAACAATTAATAAGGTAGATTTTGAAAATGGTGCTACTTATAAATTATATAATTATTATATTGGAAAGAAGAATTTTACCGGATATTTGAAGGTGATTTTTAAAGGTTCGGAAGTGTCATTGTTAAAAAAAGAAGTGATTAAATACGTCTTTGAGAAACAAGCAGAATCTAGTTATCACACTGCCGTTCCGGCAAAGTTCAAAAGAGGGAAAGATCTCTATTTTGTAGCTGATCATAATGGCACAACTCGATCTTTTCGAAGTAAGAAAGATTTGTTAAAGTTATTTCCTGATAAGAAAACAGCGTTGGAGAAATTTCTTAAAACAAATGATGTGAAATTTACTAATGAAGATTCTTTGATTGCGTTAATGCAACACCTAGAATCACTTGATTAAAGAATTTCATTCTTTAGCTTGTTGTTTCAACAGAAGCTATTGATGATGGATCCCCAGACACGAAACTGGCCCAAAAGAGCCTTATGGCTTTATCGGATAACTTTGAAAAAGAAAAACCCCTATATCTATGTCACTTAAAACAACGACTATTATGAAAAAATTACTCTTCCTATTCTGTATCGCGGCTTTTAGCCTTACTATTCAATCTCAAACAAGAAGTACTTTCGCGAATAAGTACCTAGGCATTAATAACATTCCTCCTCCTCTTCACGTTCTACCTTCTCCAAACTACCGAGAAGCGAACAAGCTTAGTATTGACTTTCGAGATTTTGATTCAAATAACACCACAAAAGTTATTGATGATGCGATTACAACTGGTAGCAGATTCATTACTGACTTTCAATTTGGAAACATTGATGGTTTCAATAAAGACTATCGTTTAAGATACGATGCATTCAATGATCAGATGGAGATCAAAACGGCGGAAGATAAAATTGTGATTCTTAATAAAGAAACAATTAACGAAGTACGTTTTGATGATGGCTCAAATTATACAATTTATAATTACGCTTTAGGAGACAAAAACATTACTGGATATTTAAAAGTAATTTTTCGGGGTTCTAAATCATCATTGTTAAAAAAGGAAATGATTAAATATGTATTTCGAAAACGAGTTGAATCTGGTTATGTAGGTGAAGTTCCTCCAGCTTATAAAAAATCAAAGGACATCTATTTTATCGCTAATCATAACGGTACCGTTCATTCATTTCGCACTAAAAAAGACTTTCTAAACCTATTTCCAACAAAGACAAAAACATTGGAAAAGTTTATAAAATCGAATACTATAAAGTTTTCTAAGGAAGACTCTTTAACTAAATTGGTGAAGTATTTAGATTCTTTGGACTAAATATCGCCTTTTGATTTTTAATTATTAACTCAAAAAAGAAAATACCTTATATTTGGTATGAATTTCGAAAAAAAACTTATCATGAAAAAAACAATCTTACTCGTAGCAGTTGTGCTCATCTCATTTAGCTTTAGCGGTCAATCTCAAAAAGTAAACCGATATGCAGAAGCATTTATTAATGATTCTCAGAATTTTGTTACGAATAACACTGCAAGAGGAATAAAAGATAAAAATGCAACAGGAAGTAAATACGTTTCTGATTTTAGCTTTGGAAAAGTAATAGGATATAATCAGAATTACCTGATGAGATATGACGCCTATAACGATCAAATGGAGGTGAAAAATACAGAAGATAAAGTTGTTATTATCAATAAGAAAACAATTAATGAAGTTACTTTTAACAACGGTTCGAAGTATAAAATTTACAATTACACTTTAGACGGTAATAGTATAACTGGTTATTTAAAAGTAATTTATGACGGATCAAAATCATCGTTGTTAAAAAAAGAAGTAATTAGATTTATCCCTGAAAAGAAAGCTGAATCGAGTTATGATAGCGATGTTCCGGCGGCTTACAAAAAAGGAAGTGACGTCTATTTTATTGCTGATCACAATGGTGCTATTCGTTCTTTTGGTAAAAAGAAAGAATTATTAAAGTTGTTTCCTGCACAGAAAAAAGCAATAGACAAGTTTATAAAAGCTAACAATGTGAGGTTTTCTAATGAGGTTTCTTTGGCTAAATTAGGCAGACACTTAGATGAAATGAACTAAGTCTACTGTTACTTTTTAGGCTTTGTAATTAAAAAATCTTTTAAATAAAAAGGTTCAAAATAAGCGACATCTTCGATGTCGCTTATTTTGTATTTATCATACGACAACTGAGCCATCTGTTTCGCCGAAGGAAAATACCCATCCAAAAAAATAGCATTCTCATGCAGTAAAATTTCTTTGCATTTATGGGCGCCGTCACCTAAAAAATAGACTTTGCTCTTGGTCAAATATTCACTGAAAGAATGTTCATCTATCACCTCAGCTTTTATTTCTCGTATTTGCATATTATTTGAGTCATAAACCGCACTATAGACCTCCATACGTCTGGCATCTAATAATGGAATAGTCACCTCCTTTTCATCAATTTGAATAGATGAGGCCAAAGAACCTAAGGTGTCAACTGCAATAAACGGTATATCTAAACTAAAACACAACCCTTTCGCCGCTGAAACTCCAATACGTAAACCGGTATATGAGCCGGGACCCTTGCTAACCGCAATGGCTTGGATATCGGCGAATGACTTAGCGGCATCCTTAAGCACATCTTCAATAAAAACGTGTAAATTTTCACCGTGAGAATATCCTCCGTCGTTAAGTTCTCTTATTGCCACTAAGCGCCCGCTTTCTGCCAAACTAACAGAACAGTTTTTAGTAGTTGTTTCAATGTTTAAGATAATGGCCAAATATTCAAATTTTAGACCGCAAAGATACACTAGATTTAACAAAAAAACATCTAGCAATATTCATGACTAGATGTTTTCTAAAAAAAAGGGGTAATTCTTTATCTATTTTATGATCGGAATACCGTAATAGAATTCTAATACTTTCGTTCTAAATACATAATTATATTTCGCTCTTGCTAAGGTCGCTTGTGCATTTACCAATCTATTTCTAACTTGCTCAAAGTCAAAAGAATTTGTCACACCTAAATCATAACGCTGTTTTGCATAATCGAAAGAAATCTTTTGTGCTTCAACCGATTTAGTGGCTGCCTCATATTCTTTTAGGGTAGCCTTCGCATTAATATATGCTCTCTCTATCGCTTCTCTTAGAGCTAATTTTTGATCAGACAAATTAACTTCCGAGATTTTTTGATTGATCTTGGCTCTGTTTACATTTGCTTTTACCTGACCTCTATTAAAAATTGGAATGTTTAAACTCAATCCAACGAACTGACCTAAATTATTATCTAATTGATCAAAGAATCCGTTTTTCACCAAAAGCTGTTGCCCTGGATTATTTGGGTCAGGAATCAAGAAGTCATCGCTTCTTCCTTGCGTATGATTATACACCGTATTTAATCCTGCACTAGCAGTTAAACTTGGTAAATAATCAGCTTTTGCAACTTCAATTTGAGTTTCAGCATTTTTTAAGCTTAATTCTGCACTCTTAATCTCAGGTTGATTCGTAACTGCTTTTTCGAATATTTCATTCGTATTGTTGTATAATAATGCTACTGAACTAATATTAATTGGCACGTCTTGTATATCAAAACCCGCATTCGGTATCTGCAAAATTTGAGATAGCGTTAATAAGGCTAAATCAACATTATTTTGAGCTGTTACAATAGCGTTCTCATCATTGATCATCGTTGCTTCAACTTCTAGTAAGTTTCCTTTAGGTTGCACTCCTTCTTCTACTAAACCTTTAGTTCTTTCGAACTGTTGCTTACTTATTTCTAACTGAGATTCGGCGATCTTCAAATTCTCCTTATTAAATAACACGTTTAAATATGAATTCACAATATTTAATGAAATATCGTTTTTCATTTTTTCTAAATCTAACAAGCTGGCTTCATAGGCCACTTTAGATTGCTCATGTATATTTTTTAATCGAAAGCCATTAAATATGGCTACAGAACCGCTTAATCCAAAACTATTAGAACGTCTATCTACAGATACCCTAGAATTACTAGCCGCATCAAAACCAGAACCAAAACTAAAATTTTGAGATGCAGAAGCAGAAAAACCAGGTAATTTACTACCCTTGGCTGTATTTATATCTTCATTTCTTAAATCGGTAGTGAATTTTGCTCTTTGTACTGAAAGATTATTTTCTAAGGCATGATCAACACATTCTTTGAGTGTCCATTGTTTTTCTTGAGCAAATGAGATTGTAATTGTTAAAAAAGCAAGGAGTATACTTAATTTCGTTTTCATAGTTAGTTCATGTTAAACAAAGCCATACCCTCTATAGTAAAATATGACAAAGGTTTGGCTTTACAGATTTTTGATTTTCTATATGACGACTAAAAGTAAAACTTGTTACACTTTATCGTTCTTATTGAAATGTTAAAGTTTTAATTTCTTCCAATTTCTATATAAAAAGTAGACTCCTACACCTACCAAAAGATAAGGAAATGCCATTAAATAGATGATGCCTGAATTGACAGATTCTGCAATTTCAGCATCGCCTGATTCTACCACTGCCTTACACATAGCGCATTGAGCCATCATTACCTGAGACATCGATAGGAACAGAATGATGAGTATTTTTTTCATGCTTTTAGTAATAAGGTGAAATCATTAGATACACAATCACCCCCGAAACGGCTACGTATAGCCACAACGGAAACGTAATTTTCGCAATTTTTTTATGTCGATCAATGTCATTAGTAATGGCTCTTACATACGTAATCAACACAAAAGGAATAATCACGATAGATAAAATAATATGTGTTATTAAAATAAAATAATACACATATTTTATGGTGCCTTCACCACCAAATGGCGTAGAATTAGAGGTCATATGATAGGCCACATACATAGCAAGAAATGCAATAGAGCAACCGATAGCAGTTTTCATGAGTAGTTCATGTCTTTTACGGTTACCATTTTTAATGGCAATAACAGCAATAATTAGTAACAACGCAGTCAAGGCGTTTACACTGGCATAAATGGGTGGTAAAAAAGTTAATGGCTCTACATTAGGTATCTTAATACCAAACAACGCAGCAACTACTAACGGTATTGCAATAGACAAAAAGACAATCCATTTATTATATTTTTTTGCGACTGTTTTATCGGTACTCATAGCTATTCTTTCAATAATTTTGCAATGTCTTCTTTTAGAAGTTTTATCTGATCTTCTTCAGTTCCTAGATAATATACAATAGGATTCCCGTTCTTGTCTTTTCTAGATCTTAAAAACCCTTTCTTATCTATCAATGCAAAATAGCCTTGATGTTCGAAACCTCCAGCAACCTCAGGATTAATTTCGGTGAAGATATTTAAGCCTTTGTTTGACAGTTCATATATATCGTCAATATCACCGGTAAGCATATGCCAATTTAAGGATGTTACTCCGTACTCTTCAGCATATTTCTTAAGCACCATCGGTGTATCATTTGTTGGATCTATGGTAAATGAGGCAATTCCAAAATTTTCATTACCACCAAATTCTTTTTCGACCTTTAACATATTGCGATTCATAATTGGGCAAATACTCGGGCAGGATGTAAAAAAGAATTCAGCTACATATACTTTACCGTTATAATCGGCTTCAGTAATGGTAAGACTATCTTGATTCATAAAGGTGAAGCCTGGCATTTTTTTAGGTTCATCATTGATGACTAGATAGGCCATTGCATCATTTGCTACTTTATTCATTCTAGACTCATCGGCAACTCCTTGCTTTTTTACTTTCTCAACAATTCTAGGCACCGCATAAATACCAAATAACAAGATAATAAAGGATATCCCTATGTATGATTTATTCTTCATTGTACTATTAAATCTGTCTTTTATTCTTTTTTAAAGCTAAACGATATTCAGCTACTAGTACTTTCACATCATCTACCATTTTATTGTGAATTGGCGCTACTGTTTCAGCATTATAACCGTACAAAATAGCATCGATATCATCATCTTTCTCTCTTCCACGTAAGTGCATCTCTCTATCAATAATAAATGCATAAGGAGAATAGCCATTCTCTGCTAGCGTATAGGTTGTTTTTAAACTGTTGAACAATGAACGAATCTCATCAAGACTACCAAATACAAATTCGAACTTACTCATATCGGTAGCAAAAGCAATTTTTTCTTTTAACTTTTCGGATTGTGCTTCGGTTCCTTTAGGCAATACAACCACAAACTGAAAGTCTCTAAATTTGTGAAACCGCTTGTATATTTTTTCATTTAAATTTAATGCATTGTTCTTGGTCAGCTCAAGATCATCACCGAGAAATGCTAATATGGTAATTTTATCTTCTAATGATATCTGGGCATTTTCGTTAGACGAAAAGTGTTTGATATTACTAATATTCTCGGTAAGCACCGGTAACTTGGCAAAATTATTTGTACCTGTAAGAAGCAGTATATAAAATACTAATGGTAATATAAAAAGGCTAAACAGTACCCAAAATTTCTTATTCTTCATCTGCTTATTTTAGTTTATATAGCTAAAAAAAGCGGTTTTAAAAACCGCTCATCATTTATTTATTGTATGTCCAACTTATATAGGGCGCCAATGTATCTTGTATGTAACCACCTTCTATTAACATCAATGTTGTTAGGTAGCATATTAAGAAAACGCAAGTCCAAACAATTGCTCTTCTTAAGCTCGTCTTCTCATGCTTTAAGTGCATAAAGTACCAAGCGATATAATAGGCTTTTACCAATGTCAAGATTAAGAATAACCAGTTGAGTAAACTTGTTCCTAAAAACTGTGTTAGATGTAATGAATCAGGTTTTATGATACCAAATATTACTTCTATTATTGTAATTACAGAAAGTAATCCAAATACTTTCCAAATTAAACCTGTATGTGATTCGTGTGCGTCGTGTGCCATTTCTAAAATTTATTAAACAAGGTAAAAGAATGTGAATACAAATACCCAAACTAAGTCTACAAAGTGCCAGTATAAACCAACCTTTTCGACCATCTCATAACTTCCTCTTTTTTCATAGGTTCCTAAGATTACATTGAAAAAGATGATGACGTTAATTAAGATTCCTGAGAATACGTGAAAACCGTGGAAACCTGTAATGAAGAAGAAAAAATCTGCAAATAGTGTTTTTCCATATTCATTTACTCTTAAATTTGCTCCCATTACTACGTCGGTCGCTTTTGACAAGTAAGTACTTGCCTCAGATTTAGACAATACTGTTTTTTGTTTGACTTCAAAATCTATCTTTTCTGTTCTTAGGTGAACATCAGGATTGGCATTAAAACTAGTCACTACTTCGCTCAAGGTATAAGGAGGTAGTTCACCAGCATCTTGTACATACCATAAACCATTACTTCGAGTATGTTGAACTCTCTCGCTATTTGCTTTTGATACAAAGTCACTCAACGCTATTTGATGCCCTTCATTATCTACGAATTGTGCGATTTTACCATCTTGTAATACAACAGCACCGTACGTACCGTTGATAAAGTTTTTCCATTCCCAAGCTTGAGAGCCTAAGAAAATTAATCCTCCGACAATAGTCAAGAGCATATAGATGGTCACCTTCGCTTTTTTCATTTGATGTCCTGCATCTACGGCTAATACCATGGTTACAGAAGAAAAAATCAAGATAAAGGTCATAAATGCTACATAGTACATTGGAAAATGACCGTGTATAAACGGAACGTGCGTAAATACCTCATCGGCAATTGGCCAACTTTCAAGAAATTTAAAACGCATTAAACCGTAGGCGACTAGAAATCCTGAAAAAGTTAATGCATCAGACATGATGAAGAACCACATCATCATTTTACCATAACTCGCAGCAAAAGGTTTTTTACCTCCACCACTCCAAACCTCTTGGTTTGAATTCTCAGTAGCTACTGTTGACTCCATATAGTTTGTAAAATTATTTTTGGTTTATTGATTTAACAGTCTTTTCGACTCTTTATTTTACTAAGAGCAAAAGTAAAAAACTTATATGACATACACCAATGGTTTCAATTCCTTTTTTACCCTTAAATTCTCTCTAATTTTTATCTGATAAAAAAGAAGAAAACAAATAATAAAATCCAGAGTATATCTACGAAATGCCAAAAAATACCTCCGAGTTCTAACCCTAACTTTGAAGTACTTGTATAGCGTTGTTTAAAATGATTATAAATTACTACTAAAAGTACGATCAGCCCGGCAAAAACATGCAGCACGTGCATAAAAGAGATGACAACTAGTAGTGCTCCTGACACCACACTCCCCTCACCTGCCACATAAAATCCTGCTGCCCTTAACTGATAGAATCCTTCTCCTTGAAAATAAACAAAACCTAATCCGAGTACTAATGTAAGCACTAAAAATAGCGAAGTTTGTTGACGATTTTCTTTCACCAACGCCTTCTTTGCAAGCATAAATGTAATACTGCTCAAGATGATTAAAAGCGTACTAATGTATAAAGCTTGCGGTAATTCGAAAGAAACCCAATCTTCACGTTTTCTGCTTATGATATAGGCACTTGTTAAACCTGCAAACATCATCACCATGCTTATCATTGAAATATAAAGCATTTGTTTTGATGACCTTTCTTTTGTTACTGCATCCATAAACTATTATAAAAATTTATCTATTACATATACAATTTGAATTACCGTAATGTATAATACACTCGATAACATGAGTTGTCTGGCTACTTTGTTGGTTTGCTTTTTGTGTAGTTGTATCCCAAAATACAACATAAAGATACCTAAAAATAATATAATAATCGCGGCAATTGGCGATAGCTCCAACGTCCCCGTTACTTTAAACACAGGAATGATTGAAACGATAATCATACAAACGGTATATAAAAGAATTTGGTTGGTTGCTTTTTTATTTTTCTCTCCGGTAGGCAACATATTAAACCCTGCTTTTTTATATTCATCATATCCTAACCAACCAATGGCCCAAAAATGAGGAAACTGCCAGAAGAATTGTATCATAAATAACATTCCCGGTTCTATCCCAAAACTTCCTGTTGCTGCTACCCAGCCCAACATGAATGGAATGGCTCCAGGAATAGCACCTACAAATACCGACAATGGTGTGACTGCTTTTAAGGGTGTATACAAACTCGCATATAAAAAGATCGAGATGGCGCCAAACATAGCAGTTTTTGAATTGATATTATAGAGAATTGCGATCCCAGAAATGGTACAAAAAACACCTATAATCATCGCTGTATTCACAGACATTCGACCAGTTGGCAAGGGTCTATTTTTTGTACGCGACATTAACTTATCAGTATCCTTTTCGATAATTTGATTAAAAGTATTCGAAGCTCCCACCATTAAATATCCACCAATGGCGAGCATAATCAATGTAGGAACGTGAATGGTCTCTACTGCTAATAGGTAACCCGCTATTGCAGAAAACACAACGCTTAAAGACAAGCCAACTTTTGTAAGTTGCTTTAAATCATCTATAACAGATGCAATTGTTGTTTTGTTTGTCGTTGAATCGATAGTTGTTTGCATATCATTGCTAAAAATCGGATGCAAATATACCCAATAATTCAGTATTTACCATGCGATTTAAGTCAAAGATCGACCTGATAATCATAAATTAACTATTTTGAGAAGTTCTTACTTTTTAAATAGTCAAAAAGTTTGAAATCTAGCACTTTAAAAAATTAGCTTTATAAAAATTTAAAAAAAGGCTTTGCCATTCATTTAATTGTATTAAATTTGCCCTCGCATTTGAAAAGAAATGCATGTTCTTTAGAATTGAATGCGAAAGTAGCTCAGGGGTAGAGCATCACCTTGCCAAGGTGAGGGTCGCGGGTTCAAATCCCGTCTTTCGCTCTGAGAATATACCAATTTGTAAGCCTTATGGCATACAGGCTCGAGTGGTGGAATTGGTAGACACGCTGGACTTAAAATCCAGTGGACAGTAATGTCCGTATGGGTTCAAGTCCCATCTCGAGTACTTAAATCCTCATGATCATAAGATTATGAGGATTTTTTACTTTTATCCATATACTCTTGCCACAAAATAAGAACAAATTTCCCCTTTCCATTTTCAATTCTCTTTAAAAATCCATATTCGAATGCGAACAAATAGGTATCTCCTTTGGTATTTTTCCAATAATGGGTAAAGAAATTAGAGTTAAATCCTTCGGCAAGCAAAACCTCTGCCCTAACTGTTGCTTTACCAGCCTTGTTGTATGCTTTTAATATTTTACGATTTAGTTTTAACTGCTGTTGGATTCTTTTGTAAAGTTTTGGTGTTTCTTCTTGTGACTTTTTATAATGATAGGCACTCTTGCAATATGGGTCACAAAATTTCTTATCACTTCTGCCTTCTATTTCTTTTTCACAGGACAAGCATAACTTTATCGCAGTCATATTTCTATATTTAGTAGTAGAATATACGAATATTATTCGAATAACCTACGATTAAATTCTTGATTACCACTATTTTTAGTAAAAACATCTTTATGGAAAAATCAATCACCTTAAAAAACCTATTAATTAAGCAGCAAAAATGCATCGGCTTATTATTCAATGCTGATAAAGTCATAGATGCATTAGTCAAAGAACTACCAAATCCTATGTGGAGTAATGAATTTAAAATGCCTTATATATTAAATACTCAAGCAAATCAACAATTGATTTTTGATAAATTTAGAGGTGTAGCTTGGATAAATTGCAATTACTTTTTTCAGGATAGAGTATTGAACCATAACAATGAAGAAATTGATCTTAAATGGTTTGATAAAAGGCAAAAAAAGGAAAATTTTAAGTCTTGTCCAGAGGAATATTTGCAAAAGCTAAAACTAAAAAAATACGCAAACAATACCGTTAGAAGTTATGTGTCTCGATTCGAAGATTTTATCAACTATTATAAAGACATCGAGCTGATTAAGCTTAATGAAAATGATATCAGGAAATATCTTCAAAAGTTAATTGACGAAGAACGTTCAAATTCCTATATAAATGTAAGTATCAACGCTATTAAATTTTACTATGAAATGGTATTGGGTATGCCAAATAGATTCTATTCTATCGAGAGGCCAAGAAAAGAATTTAAACTTCCTAAAGTACTTTCTAAAGAAGAGGTGCTAGGCATTATTGAAAATACAAATAACATGAAACATCGCTGTATTGCCAGCCTTCTCTATTCTGCCGGACTTCGGAGAAACGAATTGTTAAATTTAAAACTAGAAGATATTGATAGTAAACGCATGTTAATTAACATTAAACAAGGTAAAGGCAATAAAGATCGTAATACGGTACTTAACCAAAGTGTTCTTGAAGATTTGAGGAAATACTTTAGAGCTTACAGCCCAAAAGTATATCTTTTCGAAGGTAAAATTTCTGGCCAAAAGTATAGCCCCTCAAGTGTTTTACAAATTATCGTAAGAGCGGCCGAAAGAGCTGGGATTAAAGAAAGAGTTACGCCACACATGTTGAGACATAGTTTTGCTACACACTTATTAGAAAATGGAACTGACTTGCGATATATTCAACTATTACTAGGACATAATTCAACTAAGACAACAGAAATCTACACACATGTTGCTTCGAATACATTTGCTGAGATAAAAGATTTATTATCTTAGTGCCATAATGGATATATAGTTAATATTAACCATATTCCTACGTTGTATGCAATATGACCAAATTGTTATGATAAATGAAAAAAACAAAACAATTAGCTAATCAATTTAGAGAAATAATCCTAAACGGAACTTGGATAGCAAACACCAATTATAAAGACCAATTAGAAAACTTAAGTTGGGAAGCTGCAACATCAAAGTTTGAGTCGCTTAATACCATTTCGGTACTAGCTCAACACGTCCATTACTATATTAACGGAATTAAAAATGTATTTAATGGCGGAAATCTAGAAATAAGAGACAAATACAGTTTTGACTTTCCTGGAATAAAATCGCAAAACGAGTGGAAAGAATTCCTAATTAAATTTTGGGAAGATGCGGAAAATCTAGCGGAATTGATTGAGCAATTACCCGACAAGAAATTAAACCAAAGCTTTGTGGATGATAAATATGGAACCTATCAAAGAAATATTGACGGAATAATTGAACATAGTTATTATCATCTCGGACAAATTGTATTGATAAAGAAGATTATTTTAAAGAATCATTAAATACAGCATACAACAACGGCTATAATTCATTGTGGCGGAATTTTCCACCGAAAATTCCTATCTTTCAATCATCGCTTGGTTCTCGCGGAATAGTCCTCGCGGACGATTCCACAACGAAACCATAGCCAAACCGTTGTAGGTAATTTGAAAACCAAGTTAATTGAAAGAACATCGATATAAAATTCCTGGTCAAAATGGAGAATATGTGGTATTTGAAGCTGGAGATTGCGAGAAAGTAAATCCCATAGAATATTATCAAAATATTTTCATTCCTCGCAACGTATCAATGTACCGCAGATTATATCTGGCAAAAGAACATAAGTTCAAACAGTTTGGTGCTAATTTGAGCATCATAAAACAAGAAGTTTTATTTCGGAAAAATGCGATTGCTGATTGGAAAAAATGGTTTCTTGAAAAATCAGCAACTGAAATAAATCCTAATTATCTTGCTCTTTTAGAAAGTAAAACAAAAAACGAACAAAAAAAGCTACTTAAAGGAATTGAACTAACTACTTATGAACTATTTGCACTTATCGCAAAAGCTTATACCGATTATGGAATGTTGTTTTCCCAATATAGATATGAGCATACTCAAAAGGGAGTTGATGAAAAGGACTTAACAGAATTTGCTCATCTTGAGGATAGCGGAAAAGTTATCACAATTAGAAAAACTAAACTATCTCAAGGACAACTTAAACAAGCGATTGAACACAGAGTTGTTTTGATTGCAAAATTCATTGAAACGGAAGATGAATGGCATTGTTTTTTCACTAATTATAAAAGCTTAAATGGAAAAGAAATAACGTATAAAAGTGGAAAACCTCATTATCATTACATTTCAGATAAATGGGGATTAACCAAAGAACAAGTGATAAAACAATTAAGTAGTAGAAGATATAAGCTACCATCAATGCCTCATTTGGACTTTAAAAGATAAAAAAACTACCTACAACAACGTGTATAATTAATTACTACGGAATTCCTTCGCAGGAATTCGCTTGAATTAATTAACTTCGTCGTACGTCGGAAAATCCTAACGGATTTCCCGTAACTAACCATACACAAACCGTTGGCTGTAATTTATAAGTCCGTTAACTAAGTCAAACTAATGTTTCACTCATTTCACCTTTTTTAAAAGATTAATCGGAACTAGATTTGTGATGTTTTTAATGCACTGATTTTGAAAAAATATAGTATTCCGATTTTAGTTCTCTACATTTTTATTACTTCTTGCTCGACCAATAAAGTAGTTGGAAAATATCAAACGAATTTTCCGACATACGGTAGATTTGGAAAAGTTCTGACCGTAAACTGTGACAGTACTTTTGTGCTGAATTTTAGCGGAGACTTTATGAATGACAATTCTTTCGGTAAATGGAAAGTGAGAAATGACTCTCTAATATTAAATTTTGACTCGATCAATTATCCCAAAAGTAGATATAACGGAACAAGTTACTACTCAATAAAACGGAATAAACTGACCTCCTACTTTCCAATAACAAAAGAGAAATACAATGAATTAGTTGAACTAATTGAAAAAGAAGGAATGACGGATAGCCTTAAAATTGGAAATTATAGAAAATTTAGACGAACATCAGGAAAAACGTTAAAAAACTTCCAAGGAAAATTGGGCAGACAATATTTCCAGAGAATAGAAAAATTTGAATGTAAACAATAAAAACTACAGCCAACAACGTGTATAATTAATTGCTGCGGAATTTCCTCGCAGGAAATTCACTTGAATTAATTAACTTGCCAATACGTTGGGAAAATCCTAACGGATTTCCCGCAACTAACCATACACAAACCGTTAGCAGCAATATGACGAAAAATTAAAAATGGACTGGAGATTTAATACAATATGGTTCGAACAAATAAATCCTGAAGCAATTACTAACTGGGATTTTAAAGTGAAAAGGGAAGACAACCTTAATTTTGAAAATATTCAATACGCAATACTTTGGTATTTTAAATATAAAGGAATTTCATTTGACCTTCTTCCTGAATCAAAGAGATTATTGTATTTGGAAATGAATTGGGCGAATTTTAAAGATTTAAATGGGATTGAGAAGTTCAAAAACCTTAAAAGACTAGAATTGCACTACTGTACTAAACTAGAAAATGACTTTGGAATTTCTTCCTTAAAGAACACTCTTGAATTTTTACATATAAATCAGTCTAAAAAATTTCAACCCATGTTTGAATTTAATGAATTAAAAAACTTGAAAGTATTGCGGCTTAACTCTTGTGGAACTTTGGAAAATTTAGATTTTCTAAATCATTTCCCAAACTTAATCGACTTTCGATTTATCGATACAACAATATTAAACGGCGATCTAAACCCTATTTTAGAACACCCATCTATTCGTTCCGTCGGATTTAGCAATAAACGTCATTACAACTATAAAGATACTTATATTACAAAAGAATTGAATTTAAAAAGACCTGAGGAATTTAAAGAATATGTTCATAAAGGAGAATACTCTACGTTTAAATATAAAAATACAGCTGCTAACAACGTGTATAATTAATTACTACGGAATTCCTTCTCAGGAATTCACTTGAATTAATTAACTTGTCAATACGTCGGAAAATCCTAACGGATTTCCCGTAACTAACCATACACAAACCGTTACCTGCAATAAGTATGACCAATATTTCGGATTCAATTGGAAATTATGTTAATGATCAGAATCGCGAATTGTGGAATAACCTCAAGTCTAAATATCGATTCGAACTCTTTCATGATTCAAACGAATATTCTTGGAAAACACAAAGAGAAAATGGAGTTGTAATTATTGTCTGTCCGAATTTAGAAATTAGTTATGCCTCTTTTACCCATGAATTACTTCATACCTATATTGAAGATAAAGGAATGACGGAATTTGAAACTTTTGAAGCTTCTTATAAGTATGATACTATTTTGGGAAATTTTGTGTTCTCTATGCTTTTCTCACGTTGTTATAATTTTTTTGCGCATAAAAAAATGTACCCTTATTTTAAACAAATGGGGTTTTCTGAATATGATTTCGTATCAGATAGAATCAAATATTCGACTTTTCAGCACTTTAAGACGAAAATGTTATTCAGAATAAAAAAACTTCGAATTTTTGGTATAGAAACTTTTCTTGGAAATTTTTTCGAGCTTAAAAACAATGTTGTAAAAGAAGATATGGGAAAGTGTCAAAAAGGACTTGGAAAACTTAAAAAACTCCAACCAGAGCTATATTCCATAGCGGACAGATTTGACAATATTTGGAAAGATCAAAAGGATTTGGACCTTCTTGTTCCATTTAATGATTTTAAGCATAACCTAATATTATGGCTTGGAAAAAATTACAGCAGGTAACAACGTGTATAATTAATTACTACGGAATTTCCTCGCAGGAAATTCACTTGAATTAATTAACTTGCCAATACGTTGGGAAAATCCTAACGGATTTCCCGCAACTAACCATACACGAACCGTTGGCAACAAGCTAAATACAATAATTAAATGAAAAACATTCTTCTGATTTTATCATTGTTATTAATACTTGAATGTGACACGAAGAATGATGGAATCAAATATGGAACATTTGAATTGTATGAGAATGATAATATAGTTGGAACTATATATCGAATTAATAATTATCAAATCGAAAAATATTTAGATGACTCTGAATTAATTGCTAGAATAGACTACAAAACTGACTCAACCTATTTGATGAGTGGTATAGAAGAAACTCAAATTGGAATCGACTCAATTGTTTGGTTAACCACATATAGAGAAATTGATATAAATAAATATAAGCTTAAAGCAGTTCCGAATAACGTAAACATTAATTATAAATATGATGCGACTCTTGTGAAAGTTGATAAAACTGTTCCCCTAAAGTATAGTGGAATATTGGACTCCCTGAATCGGAAATAAAAAGCCAGTTGCCAACAATGTGTATAATTAATTACTACGGAATTCCTTCGCAGGAATTCGCTTGAATTAATTAACTTGCCAGTACGTAGGAAAATCCTAACGGATTTCCCGCAACTAACCATACACAAACCGTTGTACACAATTAGATGAAAATTATAGATTTATACAGAATTGAAACCAAATCCTTTAAATCTAATTTGAAGAAAACGGAAATAGAAAATAAACTCATAAATGAGTTTAACCTCAATCAGAACAGGGATTTTCGATCTATTTTTAAAAAAGAGTTAAATGAATATAGAGGCACATTAAATCGCAAAAGTTTTATAATCAAACAAAACAATGCGCTCACCTCAATTAATGACGGAAATTACTTTTTCTTTACTCGAATTAATGGAGAAATATTGGACAATGGAACCGAACGGATTATAAAAATAAATGCAGAATTGAGTGAGGGTACTATTGGAATGGTTATTGCGTCTGCTCCAATTTATATACTAATTTTAATATTTAGCAACTTATGGGTTGGAATTACCTCTCTCTTATTCCTGATTTTTCTTTATTTATATGGTGTAAGAAATGTAAAATCCGATTTTAAGGTCTTTGAAACACATTTAAAACAAAAAATAACTGTGTACAACAACGTGTATAATTAATTACTACGGAATTCCTTCGCAGGAATTCACTTGAATTAATTAACTTCGTCTTACGTCGGAAAATCCTAACTGATTTTCCGCAACTAACCATACACAAACCGTTACCACACATTTGTTCTATGAAGCCTATGATTTACAAACCTGATATTCGAATAAATAATCCGATCTATCTTTTGAAACAGGTAGAAGAATTATTGAAAATAGCAAATTCTCATAAAAATTCATCTTCTTTAATTTATGCAGCGTTGGAATGTAGAATAGCTCTTGAATTAATGGATTTGAATTTTCTATTACATTCAGTAACTGCAACAGAAAGAGAACAAATAATTATCGATTCCAAACCGTATAAAGGAATTGACAGAGTTAACAAGAAAGTTGGAGCTTTAAAACAAAAGTATCAATATTTTCTTCAAGCCGTTTGCGAATTGTTGGATGTCGGAATTGAACATTATGATTATAAAAAATCAAAAGATTTACAGTACGACGTTAGTACTTATATTCATTCGTATCATATGACAAATGAGGAATTGGAATATGAATCTGAAGATATGAAAAAATGTTATGATCTAATTTTGGAAGTGGACGGATTTATCAAATCCTCGATGCCAGAAAAAGACGGAACATATACAATGCTTGGAATGGAAATAGCATCAATGCCGGAAGAAGATAAACAAGTTTTGAATGAATGGAAAGTGTCGAACACGATGACTTATGAAGAAATGAAAGAAACTCTCTCTGAAAATATAAGATTACGAAGAGAAAAAAAATAATAAAAACGTGTGGTAACAACGTGTATAATTAATTACTACGGAATTCCTTCGCAGGAATTCGCTTGAATTAATTAACTTCGTCCTACGTCGGAAAATCCTAACTGATTTTCCGTAACTAACCATACACAAACCGTTACCTGCAAGCTGAAAAATGATAATTGGATATTTTGACTACATAATTATTGGAATTTTATTACTCTTAAATATCAAATTCTGGAAAACAAAGTTTGAAGGAAAAACTGGTTGTTGGGTTGGTGGTATTTTATTCGGATTTATATTACCACTAATTTCATTGACAATAGAAGTTCAACGTGTAAAAATAACCATTGGAATTACGGACAGTTTCGAAGTTCTATATACGTATTTGAAGTTTCCTACTTACTGGATAATCGGAATTGTTCAATCAATTATTACAGGAATCAAATTGAGCTATATGGAACCCCATTCTGATGAATCTGACGGAATTGAATAAAAATAAAAGCCAGCAGGTAACAACGTGTATAATTAATTGCTTCGGAATTTCCTCGCAGGAAATTCACTTGAATTAATTAACTTCGTCGTACGTCGGAAAATCCTAACGGATTTCCCGCAACTAACCATACACAAACCGTTGTACTTCATTATAACCAACCGCTAACCAATGATAAAATTCTTTCGGAAAATTCGTCAAAACTTACTTATGGAAAACAAAACTGGAAAGTATTTTAAATATGCTATTGGAGAAATTGTGCTAGTTGTTATTGGAATACTCATTGCTCTTCAAATTAATACTTGGAATCAAAATAGACAAGACCGTGAACAGGAACAGCAAATATTAATGCAGTTACTTAATGAATACGAGAACAATTTAATTCAAATAAATCAAAAAATATTCATCAGAAACGAAACTATTTTATCTGCATACAAATTACTAAAATATAAAAATGATGAGACGCATAACATTGTTGCGGATAGTTTTAATTTACATTTAGGCAGATTAATTACACGACCTACATTCGATCCAGAACTTGGTGTGACCAAAGAACTTACTAGTTCAGGAAAATTATACCTCATTACTAATAATTCTTTAAGAAACAACATTACTTCTTTTCCTAGTTTTTTGGGTGAATTACGCGAAGAGGAAATGGTGACTTTTAATATGGCAGAAGAACGATTTACTCCATTTATTATGGAACATTATCAATTTGGGAAAATTATCGGAGAAATGTTCAATGACGAGCAAATTAAAAATCAAAATACCTTTGTAGTTGAAGAAGGTTACAATTCTGTTATCGATTTATTTCCCCAAGTTGATTTCAAACCCTTACTCCATCATACAGATTTTGAAGATTATTTAGCATTAATGATAAGTAATACTGGTTACACCAACGAACAATCTGAAGGTGTTAGAAACAAAATTGAAGAAATTATTTCACTAATAAACGGAGAATTAAAAAAATAACGAAAGCACAACAACGGCTATAATTCATTGTGGCGGAATTTTCTACTGAAAATTCCTACCTTTAAATCGTCGCTTGGTTCTCGCGGAATGGTCCTAGCGGACAATTCCACAACGAAACCATAGCCCAACCGTTACCACACATTTGAAACTTAGAAAAATTAGATATATAATAATAGTTGTTTTAGGGTATTTTTTACTCAAACCTGTTGTACCCATTGATGATTATTGCAGCGGCCTTGGTGCAGCGATGAATTTTTTTTTCTTTGGTGCTTTAATCCTTTTTGTACTGCTCATCTTGACAATATTCGATGTTGTTGGAATGATAAAAAGTAAAGTTAAATTCGATTTTATTCCTCTTTTAATAACCATGACTATCGGAATTATATATTTCTCAATTTTAGAACTGGACGATCGAAAATTTTGGACGAAAAGGACTTTGACTGGCCGGATTGAGGTAGAAGCTACTCCAAAAAGTGGAGTACTTAAATTGTATAAAAACGGAACTTTTGCCGCGACTTTACATAATGCCGATAATAGTTGTACTTTTCAAGGTAAATATGCTATTCATGACAATAAGCTTGAACTAAAAAGGCTTGATTTATCTGATATGACTCAAAGAGTCTTTACAACTCAGTATTTTCTTGACAAGAACAACAAAACTCTTAATCCAATAGACAAAAGTTACGGAATAGTTGAAATAAGAAAATAAAACATGTGGTAACAACGGCTATAATTCATTGTGGCGGAATTTTCCATGGAAAATCCCTACCTTTAAATTATCGCTTGGTTCTCGCGGAATGGTCCTAGCGGACAATTCCACAACGAAACCATAGCCCAACCGTTGGCATTAATTCTAGAGCAGTCATAATTAAAACCGTTTCACTTAATGAAAAGGTTATTTCACTCAATTTGAGTTTTTTAAAATCAAATCTCCAACTATATTTAAAGGCAAATCACTTAGCAATGAAAAAAAACATTCTCATATTCACTTTTTTTTTTACATCATTAGCTATTGCTCAAGACAAAAGTTTTGAATATCCAATTGAAAAAAATGGAGAGGAAAGTTACACTTTCCAATATTTCAAAAAACTCCTGACCGATATGGAATTGGATTCATTGAAAACCTCTGAAAATGAATTTCATTTTAGATATCTTACTCCTCGGCATATTGCAGAAATTTGGAAAACTAAAAATGGAAAACTTAAAGGAAAACTTATAAGTTTCGTTGAAAGACAACCAGATTCGATGGACTCAAAATACTTGAATAATAAAACTAAGAAGGAATATTTTATTCAAGTAAGACAAATGAATAATAAAAATGTAAATCAGATATATAAAAAATTATCCTTATGGAAAATTGATGAAATTGAATCATCGACAATGCCTGAAGGTGGAAATTCTAATATCAGCGGAGTATTAGCGGAATTTTCTGGCAAAAGATCTTATAAATTTAAGGAGTTTTGGATTCCCAATGATCAAGAAAAACAAAGTAACTCTGATAAAAAGATCGCTGAATTTACTAAATTAATGAATTCGCTTATAGATTATGATAAACTATATAAAAATTTGATTGACAATTTGCCTAAGGGATGTTTCAATATGGTAAATGGATTTGTGGAATGTAATAACTAATGCCAACAACGGCTATAATTCATTGCGGCGGAATTTCCTAAACGGAAATTCTTATCTTGCAATGATGGCTTGGTTCTCTCGGAATAGTCCATGCGGACAATTCCCCAACGAAACCATAGCCCAACCGTTGGCGTTAATTTAAGAATGAAGAACTTAATAATATATTTCTTACTCATTTTTACACTTTTGAGTTGTAAGCAAAAAGTTGTTGATGGAATTGAAATTGGACATACGCTTTACACAAATCAAACATTAAAACAGAATACTAAGCTGATTAAACTTATCTCTCAAACGCTGAATAAAGAATCAAACGCATTATCTGATCTAACTGAATTTTGGTGCGGTGGTGGGGCTGGATGTTATGATCTTGGAATAATTACGTCTGAAATAGTTTACAATATGGGCGAATCGGAATTTATCAAAATTGCAAGGGAATTAGAATCTGATCGAAAAAATTCTCTATTTGGATTATTAAACGTCGGACTAGAATATGGCTATGAACATGAAAGAAAAATTGAAACGGAATTTCCTAATCTGAACGAATTGCTAACTGAATAAAAAAACTAACGCCAACAACGGCTATAATTCATTGCGGCGGAATTTCCAAAACGGAAATTCTTATCTTGCAATGATGGCTAGTGTTTCTCGGAATGTCCTAGCGGACAATTCCACAACGAAACCATAGCCCAACCGTTATGTGCAATTTGAAAACAATCCTCAATAAATAATGACCGAAAAAGAGATAATCACTATATCCACAACTTTAATAAAGCCAGTACTTGATGTTTTTGTTAAACCAAAATTGATTAAGCTCAAAACTATATTGCTTGAGAAAAATCAAGAGAATAAGGTTATTCATTTTGATATAACTGATAGTGAATTCGAAAAATACTTAAATCGCAATTTTAACAAAATTGTTTATTTAAATACTCTAGTTTTTCCTAACCAACAAATAAACCTATTAGAATTATATCATCCTTTAACTTTAAATAAAGACTTTTTAATAAAAAAGGTACAAAGAAAGAATCTAAAAGTTCAGGATGAGTCATTATTAGATAAAGAAATTGAGGACAAAACGGAGAAGTTCCTTATAGATGATAAAATAAATTTAAATTTTATTGAGTCACATAGAAGATTATTGATTAGAGACAGGGCTGGAATGGGTAAGTCTACTATGATGAAATACCTAAATTTTCAAGTATTAGCAAAAGAAATTGGAATCCCAATATTCATTGAATTAAGGAGATTAAGCGATAAAAATGATATACTGAATGAAATACTTTCGCTAATAAATGGTGATAGCTGTTCTTTTAATAAAATATTTATATCTAAACTTTTAGAATTAGGAGAGTTTGTTTTCTTTCTAGATGGATTTGATGAAATTAAATCTGAATCTAAAGAAACAATAACCAATAACATACAAAGATTCATCGCTGAAAATGAAAACAATATCTTTATAATATCTTCTCGCCCAGAGGATTCATTATACTCATTTGGTAATTTTCAACTCTTTAGTATAGAACCATTAACAAAGCCAGATTATGAAAATCTATTAAGAAAGTATGATTTTATTGGCGGTTCTTCAATCGCAGATAAAATTATCAATGATTTAAAAACCAGTAATAAGGAAATTCAAAATTTCCTTGGTAATCCATTCCTAGTATCATTATTATATCGTTCCTATAATTTTAATAACCATATACCAAGTAAAAGGTCTACTTTTTACGATGAATTATATATGGCTTTATTTAAATCGCACGACCTATCGAAAAATGCTTTTAAGAGGCCGAAATTATCAGACCTAGATGTTTTAGATTTTAGGCTTATACTAAGAGATTTTGCTTTTCACTCTTCATTAAATGGAGAGATTGAATATACTTATAGCGACTTATCATCATACATTACACAAGCGAAAGAGCGAATAGATAATCTTACATTTAAAACATCTCACTACATTGAGGATTTAGAAACTAATGTTCCTCTTCTTGTGAAAGAAGGAGTCAATTATAGATGGTCTCACAAATCAATCCAAGATTTTTTTACAGCAGAATTTATAGATAGTGACACTAATAAAGTTGAAATTTTAGAGACTATTTTTGAATCTTTTGATTCTAATTTTTTAAATATTTTATACTTCTATTTTGAGCTAGATTATAAAACATTTAAGAATGTAATCATCAAAAATGTAGTACAATTATTGGTTGATGGTTTTCAAAATACTAATCATATGGTCAATGAATACGACGAAACTAATTTAAGAATATGGCAATTTGCTCAAAACTCACGAACACTGACTCAAATTACTGGTATTATAGAGCTTCTTATTGAAAAAGAAGTTTTTTATAACTTAGTTAAGGTGAATCCTATTTATAATTTGAGTTTAAAAGAATTTCCAAGAATAGAAAATTGCAGACAAATCTTAGAAGAAATTGATAATCAAAAAAGTAAACGATTTAAAATTAAAGAATTAATTAAAAAAAGAAAAAGCACATAACACCGTGTATAATTAATTGCTTGATGGTGTTTAAAGAGTGTCACGGAAATCCTGGCGGATTTCCTTACTCCTACGCTTTTTTGTTATCTTAGTCGCTTACGCAACTAACCATACACAAACCGTTAGGCACAATATTAGAACCTTAATGAAAAAGCATAAATTCAAAACAAATGAAAGATACGCTGTATGGTTGCATCATGAAAAACGATGCTGGTTATGTAAAGATCCTTTGAGATTGGCAGAATCCACTGTCGATCATGTAATTTCCGAATCCGTATTATCTGATGGTGAACTTTTTAAAAGTATTCGCGAAAATTATGGGCTGGATAAAGAGTTTGAAATTAATGGTTTTGAAAACTGGCTTCCTAGTCATCAACGTTGTAATCAGTTAAAGTCGAATAAAGCTTTGAAATACACACCCGGATTTCAATTAATTCTCGAACGACTAATTAAACTTGCTCCTAAGGTTAAACGGACTTCAGAACTAATTCTTGAAGGAATTCAAAAAGACAAATTAATGGTCAAAATTGTGGCGGCTATTGAAGAAGGCCAAATAACTGCAGAAGAACTAAATATGTTTATCAAAAGAATTTTAGGCACCACAGAGTCGGAAAACATGAATATGATCCGTCTTGATAACGGCTATTGGTTACATATTGATGACATTGCAGCGGAAGGCTTATGTCAATGTGAAAGAGAGCTTTGTGTTGACAGTGATAAAAGGAATTACTGTTATTGGAGTAGTTCTAAATCAGGGTGGATAATTCGAAAACAGCTTTTCTGGAAATGTTATGAGGAAATTATAAAGTGTTCGAGATGTGGCGAAAACCATAAGCGTGGTGAAATCGGATATCTCAATACTTGCAAAAGACCATTCTCGGATCAAATGTCTCAATCAGATTAAAGGTTTGATCTTCTTTTATAAAATACAGTGCCTAACAACGGCTATAATTCATTGCGGCGGAATTTCCTAAACGGAAATTCTTATCTTGCAATGATGGCTTGGTTCTCTCGGAATGGTCCTAGCGGACAATTCCACAACGAAACCATAGCCCAACCGTTGTAAGTAATTTAAAAAAATGAAGTTAAAATTTATATTAGGAGTTGTTTTCTGTATAATTCTATCAAATCTGTCAGCCCAAGTTTCGGACTCAATAAATCAGAAAATTATAGGAAAGTGGAATTATATAAAAACAATTGATAAAGAAAATAATTCTGTTGAGTACATTATTCGTAAATATCCAGGCGGAACTGAAATGAAAATTAAAACTAACGGTCCAAAAATTATAATAAATAAGAATGGGACATATAGTAAACAATTCACTGAAGAAAATATTGATACTGGAAATTGGAAAATGAAATCGGAAAATGAAATTGAGTATGAAATGGTTATTCCTAAAAATTCTCGACAAGGAAAATTAATTGCAGCGACACAAAAAAGCATCAATAAGAAGTGGAGGACAGACAAAAATGGAAATTTTCTTGATGCTTCAACAAATACGATTCTTTCTTTATCCAAATCTGAAATGACTATTGAATATGAAAAAGATTACGTCATGATTTTTAAAAGAGAAGCTCAATAAAAACTACTTACAACAACGGCTATAATTCATTGTGGCGGAATTTTCCTTCGGAAATTCCTACCTTTAAATAATCGCTTGGTTCTCGCGGAATGGTCCTAGCGGACAATTCCACAACGAAACCATAGCCCAACCGTTGTAGCCAATTTGAAAATGTTATGAAAAAAATATTAATTCTAATTTGTTTGCTCTCTATAACTTCAAAAAGTGAAGGACAAAAGTCGAACCCAAAGATGGTCGAAATCAAGAATCAATTAGTGCCTGAAGCCGTTGAAATAGGAAAAAACTATGGATTAACATTAAATTTTACTGATAAGTCTATTAAAAGTGTTGAAATAATATTGGATGACATTCATAAGGAATATAAAAAATCGAAAAATGACGAAGGACTTACTGGACTCGCTTATATTTTCGGATTTTATATTATTGAGACTATTGAAAGAAATCACGGAAAGGGAAGAATGGAACAAGATGACCCAGAAATTGGAAAGAACTCGTTCCCTTTTTACTGGAATAATTCAACCTTGTTTCCCATTGCTTGGTGTCAGAAACGGATTTTTGATGGAGAGGCTGATGACGTCTCATTTAAATACCAAGTTGCAGTACTACAAAAGAAAAAATAAAAACTGGCTACAACAAAGGCTATAATTCATTGTGGCGGAATTTTCCATGGAAAATCCCTACCTTTCAATCATCGCTTGGTTCTCGCGGAATGGTCCTAGCGGACAATTCCACAACGAAACCATAGCCAAACCGTTACAAACCATTTCGCTCAAAAAATTCCATGAAGTTTAAAATTGTAAAATCTGATATTTCAAGAAGTTAATTCCTTTTCGGATATATTTGAATCTATCAATCTGTATACTAAATAGAAAGGACTCACCATTATAAATAAAATTATCAAAACTGGGCTTGTAAGGGCTAGGAATACATGAATTTTTTTCATAGGTCTTACGTTAAGTTAATATGTAGCAAAGTTGGTGTATTTTTTGGCCTATAAAAACATGTAGATTATCCTATTTGTGGTTTATATTGCCATAAATAAAGATCAAAATGCTTTTCAAAAAAATAGAATAAAAGAAATTGGTATGGAAATATCGGAATTGAATAACGGAACGCAATTGTCACGCAAGCAACGACCCAACGGAATTGACAATCGGAACATGAAAAATGGGATAAAATAAGATAAAAAACGGTTTGTAACAACGGCTATAATTCATTGCGGCGGAATTTCCTACTCGGAAATTCTTATCTTGCAATGATGGCTAGTGTTTCTCGGAATGTCCTAGCGGACAATTCCACAACGAAACCATAGCCCAACCGTTGTAACACATTAAATGAACGTAATAAAAGACTTCAAAAACGGATTTATATATGTTATAGAAAAATACCCTATAATTTCTGGAATCGGATTTTTAATTATTGGGGGAATTCTATTAGCTTATAAGTTGAATAAAAAGGAATCGCTCAAAGAGGCGTGGAATGGAATTCTTTCTTGGAATGCGTTTATTAGCATTTGGGCGGTAATCTTAATGTCTTTTATTTTCGGTCTAATTCTTTTGACGAAAAATATGTTTTGAATCGTTAAAGATTATTAATATGCTAAAACGTGTTACAACAACGGCTATAATTCATTGCGGCGGAATTTTCTACGGAAAATCCCTACCTTTAAATCATCGCTTGGTTCTCGCGGAATAGTCCTTGCGGACAATTCCACAACGAAACCATAGCCCAACCGTTGGCAATAATTTAATGAAAAAAATATTTTTACTTTCTGTTATCCTATTTTCTATATTTTCTTGTCAAAATAATTCTTTAAAAAAAGATTTTATAGGCAATTGGAGCACTTCCTCAGATGATCCAAATTATGATTTAAATATAGATGTTCAATTCTTTAATGATTCCATGGTGGTGGATAACTCATTATTTCTTGAAAATTATTCAACCAAATGGCAAGTCAAAGATTCAAAGATTGAAGGAACTATATTAAGAAGTACTAAATATTTTGAACAACCTAATTTTATAAGTGATTATAAATTCAGTTTTGAAAAAGATACTCTTTACATGAAACGTGCAAATGACTCAATGCCCTATATTAGATATTTAAAAATTAAAAATGGGTACAAATATTTCGAAAATAAAATTGGTTTAAATATTAAACTTCCTAAAACAGATAAGGAATTAAAACAAAATCGGAATAGACAAAGAAGATTTAATATTTATGTAAGCTATAATGATGGCAAGCTAGTAGCAAAAAGCAGTAGTGATTTTCATAGAGCAAATAATCTAGATAAAATAACGTCGCAGGCTTTTGCTTTTTGGGCCCACCAAGGTCGAGATCCAGATTATAATAATTTTCAATTCAATTTATTCACCGATAAAAGTATTGATGAATTTAAGATTGATTCCGTAAAAAATTTACTGAAATCGGGTCCTTTTAAAAGAATTTTTCGCGTTTATACAAATGAAAAACATAATTATGAAAAAACAGCCTGGAAAGATAAAATAAAATGGTTTGGTTTATATGAATAAAACTATTGCCAACAACGGCTATAATTCATTGCGGCGGAATTTCCTAAACGGAAATTCTTATCTTGCAATGAAGGCGTGGTCTCTCGGAATAGTCCTCGCGGACGATTCCGCAACGAAACCATAGCCCAACCGTTAGGTGCAATAATACTCAACATGTCAAGAACAAGCAGCAAAGAAGACAATTTTATGAATGGGCTCTGGATGGATTACCAAGGTTTCACCCTATTCAAAACGGATATAATAATTGACTATCTAAAGGAATTTGAGAATTATTTAGAAAATAAAACTCAGGAAATTGAAAGTAAAATCTTAGAATGGCAAAAATCTGAAAAGGAACATGAATACTCTGGTGCCGATTACTATGAAGAAGACTATTTGAATTACCAAATTTATTATCGACAATTAAAACTTGAAAGTGTTTTCCTTAGCTCGTATGCTTCATTCGAACATTTCTTGAAAAATATGACCAAATCTTATCAACAATATTTCGATTTACAAATTGGTGCAGAGGATTTAAGTGGCAGGAATTATATAGCAAAATCGAAAAAATACTTGGAAAAGGTTATAGGGTTAAATTTAGTTGGTACAGATTCTATTTGGAATCTAATAATAAAATATCAAGCAATAAGAAATAAAATAGTTCATAACGATTCAAGAATTGGATTACAAGATAAGAATATAGCTAGCCAAATAGCCGGAATTAGTGGAGTCTCTATTAATAATAATAAAATTATCTTAATGAATAAGGATTTTATAATTTCATTCTGGAAGTTATTCGATGAATATATTGAGAAAATTTTTACTGCAACAAGAGAAAAAATAACTGCACCTAACACCGTGTATAATTAATTGCTGGGGAATTTCCTCACCGGAAATTCGCTTGAATTAATTAACTTGCTCGTACAGCGGAAAATCGTAACGGATTTTCCGCAACTAACCATACACAAACCGTTGTGTTTAATATCCAAAAATAACCACGAAATGTCGATTAAGCTAGTAGGAAGTGTTTTA
>CANKZQ010000004.1 GCA_947488345.1 uncultured Flavobacteriaceae bacterium
TTTTTAGCGAAAGGGCCAGCCGGCGGGCGGGTTGCCTTTCAAGTAACTCAAACCTTAATTCTTTCCAGTAGGTGAATCAAACCTATAATCTTTAATACTACGCTAGGCAAAAAAAGCCTTTAAAATTGCGACTGCAAAGATAGCTTCTTTTATATAAATTACACAAGGTTTTTGAATTTATTTATTGCCGTGATTTTAGGTATAAAAAGAATAAAAAATAAAGTACTTTAGCACCGTTTTTTAAGCTAACTAAAACGAACAATGAGTATCAGAAATATTTCTTTTGTAATGCTCTTTTTTCTGGTCTCTCTTGTTGGACAAGCACAACAAAAGATCACGGGAAAAGTAATTGATGGTGAGAATAATGCCCCTTTATCGAATGTACACATTAGGAGTCTTGCCGACAGTAGTGTAGTTGTTTCCAACAAACAGGGAGAATTTCTAATTACTACATTAGGAAAGTACATCTTTTCACGGGTAGGATATCAAGATAAAACCATCACAATTCGAAATACGAGTTTTTTAGTTGTTCAGCTTAGCGTACAAACAACAGAATTGAATGAGGTAGAAGTAAGCGCAAATAGCATAGGCTATCGCCTCAAGAAATCAACGGCGACCATCAATATTGTTTCTCAAAATGACATCACCTTTGGCAATAGTATAAATATAGCCCCCGTTTTAAATAAAGTACCGGGTATTTATATGCATACAGGTGCCCTCAATACTAACCGAATAACGATTAGAGGAATTGGTGCAAGAAACTTATTTGGTACTGCAAAAATAAGAGCCTATTTTGAAGATATTCCATTAACAACGGGCAATGGAGAAACCACTATCGAAGATTTTGAATTGGGTACGTTGGCCCGCTTAGAAATAATAAAGGGAGCAAATTCTAGTATTTATGGAGCAGGATTAGGAGGTACCATACATCTATTACCAAAAAAATCATCCGTAGAAACTAGTGAAATTACCAGCGAGTTCGCTGTTGGGTCTTTTGGTTTTCAAAAAGGTCTTATAGGTGCAAATATTGCCGGAGCAAAACATAGTGCCAATATCATCTATAGTAATACGCATAGCGACGGTTATCGCGATAATAATGAGTACGATCGGCAAACCCTCACAGTAGTGTCAAACCACTTTTTGAATGCTAAAAACGAATTGTCTTTTGTAGGGAGTTATGTTGATTTAAAGGCCTTTATTCCGAGTGCTATCAATCAAGATGATTTTGATGATAATCCTACTTCTGCCGCATTTACTTGGGGTAGAGCCCAAGGTTTCGAAGATACAAAGCGCGGAATTTTCGGATTGTCATGGAAACATCAATACGGGCAATATTTGACACAGCAAACCAGCATTTTCACCTCCTTTAGAGATGCATATGAGCCCAGACCTTTTAATATTTTGTCTGAAAACACATTTGCCGTTGGTGTGAGAAGTCGACTCATTGGAAACACAAAACTCTTTGACCACCCACTTGATTGGACATTTGGAGGAGAACTTTTTCGTGACAGACACCGTTCTAAAACTTTTGAAAACTTATATCAAGATTTTCCTGTCGGGACCGGCAGCGTGCAAGGAGTACTATTGTCGAATTTCAAAGAAAACCGTAGTTATGTCAATTTGTTTTTCGAAACTAAATATCACCTGTCAAGCAAAACACTACTTTCGCTAGGCATGAATTTTAATAAAACCAAATATCGTTTAAACGATAAATTTAATCCTACCGGAAATATAGACCAATCTGGCTCTTATGAATTTGATGGCATGCTCTCACCTAAATTTGGTATTTCTCATGAATTGAATAGCAATGTCAGCATATATAGTACCATCAGTCATGGTTTTTCTCCTCCTAGTATCTCCGAAACCTTATTGCCAGACGGACAAATAAACACAGCGATACAACCCGAAACAGGGTGGAATTTTGAAGTCGGCACGCGAGGTTCAATCTTCAATAGTCGATTGCAATTTGGAATAGCCGCCTTTCGTCTAGATGTACAAAACTTATTAGTAGCAAGAAGAACAGCCGAAGATCAGTTTATCGGTGTCAACGCAGGTAAAACACAGCATGACGGTATAGAAGCATCATTGCGTTACAGGTTGGTTCGAAATAAACCAATAACAATCGATACCTACCTTTCATACACCCTAAATGATTTTATCTTTAAAGATTTTGTTGACGAAGAGCAAGACTTTTCTGGTAATGATCTCACAGGAGTGCCCTCCGACCTACTAAATATAGGTCTAGAATTGACGACAAAAATGGGCATTTATGCGAATATGAATGTTCAATATGTAGGCAGTATACCGATCAACGATAGTAATAGTTTATTTTCAGAAAGCTATACCCTCGCTACAATGAAAATGGGCTATAAAAAGACATTCAATAAAATAGAACTGGGTGCTTTTTTCGGACTTAATAATATATTCGATGAGAAATACGCCTCGCAATTGCTGATCAACGCACGAGGTTTTGGTGGCAATGCCCCACGCTATTTTTACCCAGGAAATCCAGTAAATTACTATACTGGGATACAGATAAATTATTCATTTTAGATAAAATATATATCTTTAGATAAAAATCATAACACATGAAACATTTTACTTCAATTTGTATAGCCATTATGATCACATTCACGGCTTGTGCTCAACAAACAGAATCAACGATAAAAGCCGAAGCGCCGCCGCAAAAATACGAATCGGAAGTAGTGGTTTCGGGGCTCTCGATTCCATGGGGATTTACCTTTTTACCAGACAATTCTATGTTAATTACAGAGAAAGCAGGTGAGCTCATTCATGTTAAGGATGGTAAGAAAACGGTTATCGAAGGTTTACCAGATATCTATGTACGAGGCCAAGGAGGTTTGCTAGATATTGAATTACATCCTGATTATAAAAAGAATGGTTGGTTGTATTTCTCTTACGCTTCCGCGGAAGGTGAGGGCCAAGGTGGAAATACGGCCATTATGAGAGCGAAGTTAGTAGATGCAAAATTAACTGAAAAGCAATTGCTCTATAAAGCAGGCCCCAACACAAGACGAGGTCAGCATTTCGGTTCTAGAATCGTATTTGATAATAACGGCTATCTATTTTTCTCGATCGGAGATCGAGGAAATAGAGATGTAAATCCACAAGATATGACCAAAGATGGCGGTAAAATATATAGAATTCACGATGACGGTAGGATTCCGAAAGACAATCCATTTGTGGCTTCAGAAGGTGCAAAGACCGCCGCTTATTCATACGGGCATAGAAATCCACAAGGAATGACCAAAGATCCTAAAACAGGCGCTATTTGGACCAATGAACATGGGCCAAGAGGTGGTGATGAAATTAATATCATCAAACCAGGTAAAAATTATGGCTGGCCCATTATTAGCTATGGTATCAATTATAGCGGTACCACCTTTACAGATATCACGGCAAAAGAGGGTATGGAACAACCATTATTTTACTGGGTGCCTTCAATTGCGCCGAGTGGCATGGCGATTGTTGACTCTAACAAATACCCTGCCTGGAAGGGTAATGTTTTAGTAGGGTCATTGAAGTTTCAATATCTAGAGCGCTTAGAATTGAAAAAAGGGAAAGTAGTAAAACGTGAAAAGGTCTTAGAAGGCATGGGGCGTGTTCGAAGTGTAAAACAAGGCCCAGATGGTTTCATCTATGTGGGTATTGAAAATGTAGGTATTGTTAAAATAATTCCCTCAAAATAACTATGAAGTATCGTTTATTTTATGTGTTATGCATTTGTAGCGGATTGATAACTCAAGCTCAAAAAGAGGTTGAAAAGAAATCAAGCTTTGCCAAAAGTATCGAAGAAGGTCAGTTTATTTATGAAGACTTTTGTATGAATTGTCATTTAACAAATGGTGAAGGAGTAGCGAAAACATTTCCGCCATTAGCGAAATCAGATTATCTCATGAATAAAAGAGAATTGAGTATCAAGGCAATTAAATTTGGGCAAAAAGGAGAAATTGTAGTCAACGGAGTTAAATACAACAATGTCATGGCTCCCTTAGGATTGACAGATCAAGAAATCGCCGATGTGATGAATTATATCACGACATCTTGGGGGAATATAAATAAGAAAATGGTCACAAAGGCAGAGGTTTCGGCCATTGAACAATAAACATATGATAAAATTAGTTAACTTTGTTAACTAATTAAAACTAAACATTTAATTATACATGCTGATAATCGGAATAGCAGGAGGAACGGGAAGTGGTAAGACAACGGTAGTCAATCAATTAATTAACGAATTGCCAAATCAAGATGTAACGGTTATCTCTCAAGATTCCTATTATAAAGCAACGGATGATTTGTCTTATGAAGAGCGAACGAAGATCAATTTTGATCATCCAAGGGCGATTGATTTTAAATTATTAGTTGCGCATTTGATAGAATTACGTGCCGGGAATCCTATCGATCAACCTGTGTACTCATTTGCCGCTCATAACAGAACAAAAGATACTGTTAAGACACATCCTAGTAAAGTCATTATTGTAGAGGGAATTCTAATATTCTCTAAAAGAAAAGTACGGGAGTTGTTAGACATTAAAGTTTTTGTCCATGCCGATTCTGATGAACGCCTGATACGTCGATTGAAAAGAGACATTCAAGAACGCGCAAGAGATATGGATGAGGTTTTATTAAGATATCAAGAAACCTTGAAACCCATGCATCAACAATTTATTGAACCGATGAAAGAGTATGCAGATATTATTATACCAAATAATAAGTATAATACCGTGGCTGTAGACATTGTACGTACCATTATTAATGAAAAGTTGTAAGCAGTTAGATGACGTTTAAAGAATTTAGAAAGAAGCCTATTGTTAAATTTTTTAGTAATAGATATGTGCTTATAATAGTGCTTTTCCTTGTTTGGATGTTGTTTTTTGATGAAAATTCCTTTCTAAATCATCATGAACTAAACAAAGAGATAGATAAGCTAGAAAATTCTACCGACTATTACGATAAGAATATTCAAAAGGATAAAAAAGAGATCGAAATATTAAATAATCCTGATTCTTTAGAGCGTTTTGCTCGAGAGGAATATAGAATGAAGAAAAAGAATGAAGATATTTATATTATCGAATTTGACACATTGAAAAAAAAATAGATGAGTACATTTTTATTTGATGAGTTTTCTGAGGTATCAGCAAAACAGTGGAAACAAAAAATACAATTCGACCTCAAGGGCGCAGATTATAATGAAACCTTAGTTTGGGAGTCGAATGAAGGGATTAAAGTGACACCATTGTATCACCAAGATGACTTCACCGCATTAGATATCCCTGAGGTAGAAAAACAATATGCTATTTGTCAGTCGATTTTTATCTCTGATGAACAAACAGCTAACTTTTTGGCCAAAGATGCCTTGAAAAGAGGAGCAACGGCTGTTCAATTTGAAGCCAATGCATCTTTTGATATTGCAGCATTGATGAAAGGTCTTGTCATTCCGAAAGAGACCGAGATTCATTTTAAATTGCAATTTCTTTCAGAAAGCTTTGTATTTGACATAATTGCCCAAACAGAAGACCATAAGGTTTTTCTCAATATTGATTTGATAGGAAATTTAGCAAAAAGTGGTGATTGGTTTTATGATCTAAAACAAGATCATGCTATGCTCGAAACGATAGTTGATAAGGCACCAGCGCATATGAGCGTCTTGGCGGTTAATGCTTCTTTGTATCAAAATGCAGGTGCGAATACTGTACAACAAATCGCTTATGCCCTGGCACATGCAAACGAATACTTAAACCATTTTAATAAGCAAAATCAAGCGACAGCAGGGATAAAAAAGATACAGTTCCATTTTTCTGTAGGTAGTAATTACTTTTTCGAAATAGCAAAGTTGAGGGCATTTAGGTATCTATGGAAGTTGTTATGTGAGGACTATAAGTTGACCTGTGCATCAACAGTTTTCGTAACGCCAAGTTTGCGAAATAAAACCTTGTATGATTATAATGTCAATATGTTGCGATCAACCACCGAATGTATGAGTGCCATATTAGGTGGAGCCACTACAATTTCAAACGCTTCCTATGATGCCATTTTTCATAAGAAGAATGAATTTGGAGAACGTATTGCTAGAAATCAGTTGTTAATTTTACAAGACGAAAGTTATTTTAAAGAAGCGGCACAATTCGCAGATGGTTCATACTATATAGAAGCCTTAACCAAACAATTGGCAGAAAAAGCGCTCGAATTATTTAAAAGTATTGAACAATCTGGAGGGTTTGTAAAACAGTTGTTTGAAGGTACAATTCAACGTAAAATAGAGGAGAGTGCAGCCAAAGAACAAGCGCAATTCAATAGTGGCTCTTTGGTATTACTAGGAACGAATGCACATCCCAATCAAGATGATAAAATGAAAGGCAACATAGAGTTATATCCTTTCGTAAAGACAAAACCGAGAAAGACCTTGATCCAACCAATTATTGCGAAAAGATTGGCTGAAAAATTAGAACAAGAGCGATTAGAAAAAGAAGTTTAACTATGGAATCATACAATACAATCTTTAGATACTTTTTTCCTTTCTTATTTTTTCTTCAGTATTTTGGTTGTAATTCATATCATAAAGCCATGAATATGAGTATACCAGCAAGAGAAGACACTGTTGAAGTTGTACAATTGGATTGTTCAGATTTAAAAGAATACACCTATAATGGGTTCTATGCACCATCTGATGAAGGAAAATTGTTTACAAAGAAAGACACATATGCAATAGACAGTATACATGTCGCTCCAGAACCGATACTTGATATGAGTGATTTGAAATCGGTCAAAAAAACATTTGACGCTATGGGCAATCCCAGTATTCAAGTAACTTTCACAGAAAAAGGGAGACTAATATTTAAAGAGTATACAGTCAATAATATTCAAAAAAAGATAGCTATCATTGTGAAAGATCAGTTAGTTACTGCTCCTGTAATTAATGCTGAGATTCCTGGAGGTAAAGTTGAGATTTCGGGTGTTTTTTTACAAAAAGAAGTAGATAATATGCATGAGTATCTATCTACGTTGGTTGAGTGTTCTAAACCGCGCGATTGAGAAAATTATGGAATGTACCTCATGATAGTACCGCAATAATTATGAATAGAATCTGTAACATATTTTTAATGTTGATTCTTGTTTTGATGTCTTGTAAGAAAGAGGCATCAGAACAGGCGACCTATGAGAAATACTTGATAAAACCCGGAGATGTTGGCGAGTTTCATAAATTAGAAAATGACAACATAAAAATTTTCTTACCAGAAGGCTTTGCGATAGTGTCGGATGAAGATATGATAGCCTTTCGAAAGGAAATAAAAGATGAAAAAGTACGGTATTATTACGAAAAGACTTTTGAGCAACGAAAGGCTATGGATGGTAATTACTACAATTTTTACGCAAATGATTATGCCACCGAAGTGACTGTGCAAACGTTGCCCTATATGCCATTTAGCAAACAAAATGCTAAAGAATTGCTGTTTTATTTAAGAATGGGCAATGAACGTTTTCAAGAGGTTACAGGGATCTATCATAATAAAATGACCTCTACATATTCGGGTGATGCATCACTTCAAATATTCAAGGCTAAATATAGATTGAGTTATTTTATACATGAAAGTAAAGAAAAAGAAGATTATGAGGTGTTTAGAACCGTGTATTTAATAACCTCCAATAAGAAAACATTTTCAGTAACAATTTTATCACCTTTTAAGGATAATTTTGATCCGTATATTCGTAAGATTAAATTATAATGAGTAGAAAAGATATTCAACATATTCAGTTGCAACCGAAAAGCAAAGAGTCGAGAACAAAGCGGCAAGAGCATGAAAATTTCGTAGCTGGAATCGCACCAAATTTACGTGGTCCGTATTCGACAATGTATGTACGCCGACCTTGGACGATACGTCAATATGCTGGTTTTTCAACTGCAGAAGAGAGTAATGCTTTTTATCGGAGAAATTTAGCAGCTGGTCAAAAAGGATTATCGGTTGCTTTTGACTTGGCCACGCATCGTGGTTATGACTCTGATCATGAGCGCGTACAAGGAGATGTAGGTAAGGCCGGAGTCGCGATAGATTCGGTAGAGGATATGAAAATTTTGTTCGATCAGATTCCACTTGATGAGATGTCTGTTTCTATGACGATGAATGGCGCTGTGCTCCCTATTTTGGCATTCTATATTGTAGCTGCAGAAGAACAAGGAGTAGCGCTTGAAAAATTATCTGGCACCATCCAAAATGACATTTTAAAGGAGTTCATGGTGCGTAATACGTATATCTATCCACCAACACCGTCGATGAAAATTATTGCTGATATTTTTAAATATACCAGTAAGAACATGCCGAAATTTAATTCTATTTCAATTTCGGGCTATCATATGCAAGAGGCAGGTGCCACGCCAGAGATTGAATTGGCCTATACCTTAGCCGACGGCCTCGAATATATTAGAACTGGAATTGCTGCAGGTATGGATATTGATAGTTTTGCACCACGTTTGTCTTTCTTTTGGGCGATTGGAATGCACCATTTTCAAGAAATTGCAAAATTACGAGCCGGACGTATGTTATGGGCAAAAATGGTCAAACAATTCAATCCGAAAAACCAAAAATCATTGGCCCTGCGCACACATTGTCAAACAAGTGGATGGAGTTTAACAGCACAAGATCCTTTTAATAATGTAGCACGTACCACCATTGAAGCCATGGCTGCTGCTTTTGGAGGTACACAGAGTTTGCACACAAATGCGCTAGACGAAGCCATTGCATTGCCAACTGATTTCTCAGCGAGAATTGCTAGAAATACACAGATCTATATCCAACAAGAAACAAACATCACAAAAACGGTCGACCCTTGGGGAGGATCTTATTATGTAGAGGAATTAACGGATGCCATTACCCAGAAAGCTTGGAACCTAATTCAGGAAGTTGAACAACTGGGAGGTATGACGAAGGCAATAGAGCAGGGTATTCCTAAAATGCGTATAGAAGAGGCTGCTGCCATAAAACAAGCTCGTATAGACAGTGGGCAAGATGTAATCGTTGGAGTGAATAAGTTTCAATTAGAGCAGGAAGATCCGCTGCATATATTAGAGGTAGATAACAATGTGGTTCGTGAAGCTCAAATCAAGCGTTTACAGGAGTTAAAGGTTAAAAGAAACGACGCTAAAGTCGCTGATTGTCTCGCTAATTTGACCGAATGTGCCAAGTCGGGTGAGGGAAATTTATTAGATTTGGCGGTAAAAGCAGCAAGAAATAGAGCTACTTTAGGTGAAATTTCTAGTGCTTTAGAGACTGTTTTTAGTCGTTATAAGGCAACAATAAATGCTATTTCAGGCGTGTATAGTAGAGAGATAAAAGAAGATAAATCGTTTAAACAAGCTGTAGAGTTGGCAGATAAATTTGCCGCACTCGAAGGTAGACGTCCGCGTATCATGATTGCTAAAATGGGACAAGATGGTCATGATCGAGGAGCGAAAGTTGTAGCGACTAGTTTTGCCGACCTTGGTTTCGATGTTGATATTGGTCCACTTTTCCAAACTCCGCAAGAGGCTGCTAAACAGGCAGTTGAGAATGATGTGCATATTTTAGGTGTATCTTCACTGGCCGCCGGACATAAGACGCTTGTGCCTCAGGTCCTCGAAGAACTACAAAATTATGGGCGTGAAGATATTATGGTCATTGCGGGTGGTGTTATTCCTCCACAAGATTATCAGTACCTATTTGATGCAGGGGTTGTAGGCGTTTTCGGACCAGGTACGAAAATCGCAAAAGCAGCTATTGAAATCTTAGAAATATTGATTGACAGCGTTGCCGAATGATTGTGCTCAGTTTGTGCTTAGAAATATTGTTAATAACTGTTGCATTTATTGAATAACTATTATTTGTAATTCAGCCACATAAAGTATATATTTGTGTGTAATCAGTTAAATAAAAAACAAAAATCACAAAATTATGGAAGGATATTGCGTAAAATGTAAATCAAAAAGAGAAATTAAAGATGCTAATGAAGTGACTATGAAGAATGGTAGAAAAGCAATGAAAGGAAAATGCCCAGAGTGTGGAACAGGAATGTTTCGTATTTTAGGAAAAGCCTAAGGGTACGATCTTAATAGATATACAATGTAAAAGCCACTATCATCGATAGTGGCTTTTTTGTTATACGACATTTAGGTGTTAAAATCGCAACACGTTATCACCGATTATTTTTTGTTTTTTATGGCAATGACTTGAGCAGCAATACTAACAGCAATTTCTAGTGGGGTTTGACTGTATATTTTAATACCGACAGGAGCATGTACTTGTTGCAGTTGACCATTGCTGAAACCCTCTTTTTTGAGTACATCAAACATAACTTTAAGTTTTGCCCGGCTTCCTAGTACACCAATAAATTGATAAGACCTATCAAGAAGTTTACTCAATACTAACTTGTCATCTGTATATGTATTCGTCATAATAACGATGTAAGCGGTAGTATCTTCAGGAATATGTTCGGTAATATCCTCATAAGAGATAACTTTTTTTTCATTGGTGAAGCTATTATGCTCAAAAGTGTTTAAATCCGTTCTATTGTCCAGCACAATAGTGAAAAAACCCAAGGCATTGAAAAGCTTCGTAGTTGCTAAACCAACATGACCACCTCCAACAATATATATAGTATCTTTTTTATTGATATATTCTTTATAGCTCCAGTCATGTTCATTTGTATGGGTATAAGCATATTTTGAAGACATCTGTTCTTGGGAAGAGAAATCAATGGTAGTGGTATTAATGGTGAATACCCCCGTACTGTTGGTATCGATGGCGTTTTGTATCTCATTAATAAGGTCTATATGACTTGGAAGGATAGGAGCGAATAGTATAGTTTGTTCTCCTGAACAGATCATTCCTGAACCATCTTTAATAGTGCCTTTATGAATTTGATGTTTTATAAATGAACGATGGTCTTGCTGCGTTAATAATACTTTGCAGTGCTCTACCAAATTAAATTCCATTACACCACCGCCAATCGAGCCAAAGATTTCATCTTCAGCAACGACCATTTTAAAACCTTGACGTCCCGGAGAACTACCTTTGTGTTCGATGACAGTTAATAAATAAACTGCTTTTTTTTTTGAAATCTTAGAAGATATAAATTGCCAATAATTCATTAGAAAATTGAGATAACTATCAGAGTAACAACACTATTATAATCAATGTGTTTAGTGATGATTCTACGAATTCTTAAGAGGAATAAAAAAATATCTTACGGAAAACACCATCTTTCTTCAAAATTGTATAATTTTTTAAAATATAGTGCGTTAATTAAGTGCATTTAATTCCCATTCCGTAAGATTTTAAGCTAAATGTATGAAAAATCATTTACTTTACTTGCGGAATGTTTTTTTTTTACTTTTTTTTTCATTTTTCTAAAAAATAATAGGTTCTCACAAAGATTACTTTTCTGAGGGTGTATTCTCTTCAAGGGGTTCGTCTACCACAATGGCTATTTTGTTTCCTAGAGGGCTTACAGCGATGCGTGTAATGCCATTCAAGTTGAATTGTTCGAGAGAAGCGATCTCTTTCCATTCTTTATCGGTACCAGGCTTTAATTTATATAATTTGTTCGCGCGTCCCATAATAATGGTTTGATCGGGCGTCCAAGACATATCCTGTGAACCTTTTAAAGCATCTGCCAGGTATTTTTTTTCACTATTAATGGGATCAATAGAATATATTTCAGGTTCGTCATGTTCGAAGCTTATGATACTCATTAACTCAGTGGTCGGAATTTTATGAATTGATCGACCTATATTTTTATCGATTGGGTATTTGATCTTGTATTTAAGGTTATTTACCTGTAAGGTCGCCGGATCTCCTAAGACAAATGACACCACAACTTTTTCATTCAACCAGGCATGGTAACCAATTTTTAATTTATCTACCAAAACTCTCGGTTTTTTCCTTCTAAACGAATAATGCCATAAAAGCTGCGTATCATCCGTATCTAATTTAATAGCCGAGAAAAACTTTTTATTTGGTGTTTGCTGAGGAGAATACTCACTACCTGTAGAATTGGTCATCCACCTTTTTTCTTTTCGTTCGATATCATATAATACAATATCAGTTTGATCGTTGCGCGTTGAAGAAAACAACACACCCATACCGTCGTTTAAAAATGAAGGTTGATTATCATACAGCCCTTTATTGTCAGATATATTGATTGGGTTTTCTAAAGTATAGGTTTGCGTACTATCATTCTTGATAAAATCAAACAAATACACCTCATGTGCTGGCTGTGCCCAAAGTATAGTTGATATAAGCAGAGTTACTACTAAACTTAGTTTTCTCATCATAATTCTCTTTCTCTTAATATTTAGCCGCTGCACCGTTTTTTGGTGTACTTTTAATTATAAACTCTCTAATATCTTCATTTGCCTTTGCTAAATCTTCTTGACGAAGATACATCATGTGACCACTGCGATATCCTTTAAAGGTAAAACGATCTTTCATTTTTCCGCTAGGATCTATTTGCCACATGCTATATTTTGCACTGAAATAAGTCGTAGCTCCGTCGTAATATCCAGACTGTGTCATAACATGTAAATAAGGGTTTTGAGCCATTGCTTGACGTAGACCTTCACGCACATTATTGTTGGTTCTATCCCAAGGACGTACAGGTCCGAACATATTATATTTTAGATCTGTTTTATAATTCAGACCTTCGCGTAGGTAATAATTAATCGCTGGCGTAAATGAATGCAACCATGAAGTTAATTCTGCGCTATAATTAGGAGAATCACCTGTTTCCGTTTTATCAATACCCAAATAGCGCGAATCTAATCTTCCAATAGTTTGCCCAGTTTTATCTCGCAATAACTCTTTCCAAAAAAAGCGAGGTGTGACATCTAGATTTCTTTTTAAGATGACTTTTTCGTTCAAACCAGAGTAGTATGACATTTTTTTGGCAATTGCCTTGCGATCGCCGTCACTAATAAAGCCACCTTTGGCTAATGCAGGAATCAATTCATCTAATGCAAATTTTTCAGCCTCTGGTAAAACTTCTAAAAGATCTTTAGTTTGAAGCGCAGGAGGTAACATGTTGTGATGCCATGCAGCAGCTGTCATATATGGAAAATCGATTCCTGTCGAAACAGGAACATCCGATTCAAAAACCTTATAATCTGCAGGAGAGACCATAATCACTCCGTTAAGATACATCCATTGATTATTTTGTAATTCATTCGCTAGCCCCATCACACGCGTGCCTCCATAACTCTCACCAATGATATATTTTGGTGAGCGCCATCTATTGGTTCTTGTTACGAATGTATTGATCCATTCAGCTAAGTATTTAATATCAGCATTGATACCAAAAAACTGCTTTTTATCGGGATATTTACCATCTTTATTTTTGATCATCCTAGAATAACCGGTATTAACAGGGTTGACAAAGACAATATCTGCTACATCTAATATAGAATGAGGATTCTCTTTTACACCATAGGGTTGCACAGGGTATCCTTCACTATCAATTTTTAAAATACGTGGACCTGTGTATGCAACATGCATCCAAACAGATGCAGAACCAGGACCTCCATTAAAAGAAATAATTAGTGGTCGTTTGGTATCATCTTTAATATCCGAACGTTTGTAATAGGTGTAAAATAACGAGGCAATAACGAGCCCATCTTTATCCCAAACAGGTTGAGTTCCAGCAGTGGCAACATAAGGAACCACCTTATTTTTTATAGTAACTGTGTGTTTTGAAGTTGTGGTAGATTCTGCTTCGATTATTCTGTTTTGTGCAGACACTGAAGCTATACACACAAATAGCATTGCAATTTGAATGACTTTTTTCATTGTATAATATTTTAGTGATCGCTTGTAGGGTTAAGGAATCACACAAATATAAAATATTTTAGATTCTTAAATGGCATTTTTATAGATCAATTAGCGAGATCCTCTGGTTTTTATATTTTGCTGACAAAGCTTGATAATTTCTGTTATTCTCTTTTGTCTAGTTTCTACTCGTTTTGCTTGATTTAACCAATAGAGATAACTTTTTCGATAGGAAGGAGCGAAGTTCTTATAATTATTAAAGGCCCGCGGCGCTTCTTGAAAAGCAAGCTGTAAATCGTCTGGCACAATTCCTTTTTCAACAGCATCTAAGGCGGTCCATGAACCATTTTTCTTGGCGATCTCGATAACCTCTAAACCACTTTTATGAATCAAGTTATCAGCCATCAAATCAACAATATATCTTTTGTTTAAGGCACTCCAGACACTTTTGGGTTTTCTTTGGCAAAAATATTGTCGTCTTTTCCCATTTCCAAGACTTTTCACGGTTGAATCTATCCAGCCAAAGCACAGCGCAACTTTAACGGCTTCTTCCCAACGCATACTTTCAGTTTCATGAGAAACTTTATAAAAAATTAGATATACACCCTGAGATGATTGGTAATTCATAGCCAACCAAGAACGCCATTCGATAGCTGTTTTAAAGTAAAGTTCAGGCAGTTTATTCATGAAGACTCCAGGTAATTATCCTTTTATTTTGTTTTTAAATCTATCAAATTCAGAAGCTTGTTTTTGCGGCCAACTATTATTAGAGGTATCTACATCTGCTGTTTCTAAATCTGGGTCTATAATAATGCTTGTAATTTCTTTATCAGAATGGATTGCCTTCGTAACTAGTTGATCATTAAATCTCCAAATTTGAGCTGGATAGGTCTTTCGTTTCTTAGTGCCATCCTTATAAGTAAACTCAACGATAATAGGCATTACAAGTCCGCCTGGCTTCTCAAATGTAATCTCATAAAAGAATTTAGAATTAGCATCTTTTTTTGAACTGAATTTCGACCCTTCTGTAGTGTCTTCAATAAAATCTACTTTTCCATCGGCTCCAGGTTTAGTATAAAACTTTTTGATTTTATGGATACCAATATCAGTTACATCGGTGGTATAAAACCAACCTCTCCAAAACCAATCTAGGTCCATCGCAGAAGCATCTTCCATTGACCTAAAAAAATCTGCCGGCGTGGGATGCTTAAATTTCCATCGCTGCGCATATGTTTTAAACGCATGATCAAATAATTCTTTACCCATAATGGTCTCACGTAAAATCCACAAAGCGGTAGCCGGTTTACCATAGGCATTATTACCAAAACTATATACATTATCTCCTTTTGACATAATTGGAGCTATTCTAGATTGATCTCCACTCATATAGTCTACAATGTTTTTTGGCAAGCCTCTCCTTAATGGATACCCTTCTTCGTAATCCATCATAGCTAACATTTGCATAAAAGAATTTAGCCCTTCATCCATCCAGGTCCATTGGCGCTCATCTGAATTTACAATCATCGGAAAAAAGTTATGCCCAACTTCATGAATTGTGACGCCGATCATTCTATATTTTGTTCTATCCGAATAGGTTCCGTCTGCATTAGGTCGTCCTGGATTGAAACATATTTGCGGATATTCCATACCCATTTGTCCATCCACCGAAATCGCTTTATGATATGGATAATCAAATGTATGCCTCGAATATGTTTTCAACGTTTGAGCCACGGCTCTCGTAGAATGTTCACCATACAGTGGGTTGGCCTCTTTAGAGTATAAAGAATAGGCCATTACAGATGTACCATTAATGTCGACGGCCATCCCATCCCATATAAATTTTCTTGAAGTAGCGAACGCATAATCTCTAACATTTTCGGCAAAAAATTTCCATGTTTTGGTTTTTTTAGATCTACTTTGTTCAATCTTTTCTGCTTCCTTTTGTGAATGAATTATAACAGGATTATCAAATGTTTTCTTTGCAAGTTCTAATTTCTTCAATTGTTTTTTAGTTAATACCTCATTCTCATTCATTAGAATACCTGTCGCTCCAAGCATGTGATCAGCCGGTGTTGTAATATTCACGGTATAATCTCCAAATTCTAAGGCAAACTCGCTTCTTCCCCAGAATTGATCATTCTGCCAACCTTCTACATTATCATACACACATAAACGCGGGAAAAACTGAGCGATAACGTAATTATTGTTTCCATCAGCAGGGAAATGTTCGTAACCTGACCTCCCTCTGTTGATTCTATGGTTATTGATATTATACCACCAAGAAATCTTAAATTGAAATGTTTCGCCAGACGCCAAAGGTTTAGGTAAGTTAATGCGCATCATAGTTTGATTGATAGTATGAGATAAATTACTATCGTCGATATTTAAAACACTCGTGATATTAAAACCTCCATCAAAAGGTTTTTCTATATAATTTTTGTTAAATCTTTCTTTCGATGCGGTTTTCGGAATTCTACTCGGTTGAATATCCGGGGTTTTAGAATCAGCCGCACGCATATTTTGATCTAGTTGTAACCATAAATATGTTAGTTCATCTACAGAATTATTATGATATGTTATAGTCTCAGTTCCCGTAATTCTTTGATTTTCATCATCGAGAACGATATCCATGACATAATCTACTTTTTGTTGTGTATATTCTTTACCAGGAGCACCAGATGCTGTACGCTGACTATTTGGAGTTGCCAAAACATCTTTTAACTGTCTAAATTTATTTTGATTTGTATGCCCTTGCTGCGTTTTTTTCGGAGTAGTTTGTGCAAAAGAGGCAGTTGTTATAAAAAAGACAGATAGTATTAGGGTAGCTAATTTTTTCATATAGTAAATTTAAGAGTTGGTTAAATTAATGAAAACTGCTAGTACTATAAAGGAATATTAAAGTTTTAACATTGGCTACACAGAACAATCTATCACAACTTCATTTTTTGACATTGTCACAACGTTATAAGTTACTTTTAGATACGAAAACCCTTCTGATAATTTATAACAAAAAACGACCATCGGTCACTCGTTTTTCTAAAATATATCTTGAATTCGTAAACTATAGTAGTTCGATTGAATACTATTTCTTATTCCTGTAATTATCAAATATTTTCGTGCTTACCCAATAAATATCTTGGTTACTTGTATAGAATAAATAGTTGCCATCTTTTGAAACAAAAGGACAAAGTTCATGGCCCTTTGTATTGATACGATCTCCCATATTAATAGATGTAGACCAAGTTCCATTTTTTCGTTTAAAACTAATATATAAATCACCTCGACCGAGGCCATCTTTTCTTGTGGCACAAAAAATAATATATTTCTCATCAGGATCTATAAAAACGTCGGCCTCATAGGCCGGAGTATTAATAGAATCACTTAAACGAGTGGCTTGTTGAAACTTTCCGTTAACGACTTTCGAAGCATATATATCAAAGTTGTTTCCTAGTTTATTTGAAGAAAAATACATAGTGCCACTATTCGTAAACGATATGTAATATTCACTGCTCTCAGAATTAATGTTTGTGCCAGCGTTCATGGGTTCTGACCATCCATTTGAGAGCCGTTTAACATACCAAATATCATAATCCTCTTTCTTATTAAGTCCGTCTAATGATCTTTGAGATATAAAGTAAAGTCGTTGCTCATCTGGAGATAGAAAAGGGTCATTATACCCATATTTTTCATGAGATAAAATGGTGCGAGGTTCACTCCAATGATCCCCAATTAGTTTGGAATATCTAATCTCTTCTTTTCCATTGACATTTACACCATAAAAGAACTCCGTTGCACTTTTATTAAAAACAGATCCAAACTCATATACTCCTTTTTTAGAAATTAAATTAGGGGCAAAGATTACTGGAGTAGTAGATGGAAGCCTTTGCTTTAAATAGTTGAGTTTTTCATTTGATTTCGTTTGTCCAAATAAACTAATTGCCATCAATAGACATAGAAATATACTAAATGATTTTATGTTTTTATAGTTCATGGTTCGTTATTTTTGATTGTTGTTTCTATTGATGTCTTGTATCTTTTTCTGAATTCACTGAGTTTTATATAGAATCTGAGTTACACTCAGTTTATAGACCAAAATAATCATAAGAAGTTACATACAGATAGTGTTAAACCATATTTTTTATGCTTAATGAGAATAAAAGCAATGAAATCAAGTATATTTATTGACTAGAAATTAAACCAAAACATATGAAAACTATTCGTCTACTTTTTATTTTTCTTATTTCAATTAGCGCGAATGCTCAAGATGTAAAATCAGGACAGTTACCGTATTATGAAATGCCTGAGACTTCAGAGAAATATACCGCTGGATCAACGGCAGCAAGAATGATTGATGGATTAGGATTCAGATATTATTGGGCAACGCAAGGGTTAAGGGCCGAAGATTTAAGTTATGAACCAGGAAACCGTGTGCGAAGTAGTTCACAAATTATTGATCATATTTATGACCTTTCGAAGGTCATCGTGAATGCCGCCACAAAAACTGTCAATGATCGTACGGTAGTCGAAAAAAAGAAACTAACCTTTGAAGAAAAAAGAAAAAGAACATTGGTTAATTTTCGAAAAGCAAGTGAAATAATAGGAGCAAGCGACGATTTATCTGCATTTACCATAGTTTTCAAAAGTGAAAATGGAGAACGTTCTTATCCTTTTTGGAACAATATTAATGGCCCAATTGCAGATGCTATTTGGCACGCCGGACAAGTAGCATTATTACGTCGAGCGTCTGGAAATCCGTTTAACGGAAAAGCTAATGTTTTTACAGGCAAAGTGAGTCCGTAATATTTTTTTAGAAAAGTGTCCAATTTGTTGGTATGGAATTGTTGTACTGATGAACATTAAAATTAAAACAATGAAAAAATTTATTTTATTATTACATGATGAGTTAGAGAAGGAGAGAGGCTATTCACCAGATGAAATGCAACAATTGATACAAGCCCATATGGGTTGGGTCGAAAAATTGACTAAAAATGGTACTTTCCTTGGCGGAGATGGTTTGGTGCCAGATGGTAAGTTTATTACTGGTAAGGAAGGTTTGGTAAAAGACGGCCCGTATATAGAATCAAAGGAAATCATTGGTGGGTATTATTTATTACAAGCAAACAGTTTAGAAGAAGTCACAGAAATCGCTAAAGAATGCCCATGTCATCTTTGGGGAGGTGTAACAGAAATCCGACCTATTATGGATTATGAGTCGTAATGATGAACTAAATACCAATCAGTTTACCGAACACCTCTTTAGAGAATTCTATCAAGAGGTGTTTTCGTCTCTAGTCGTAAAGTTTGGGTCAAAACATGTTGACATTATAGAAGATGCTTTACAAGAAACGTTTTATAAAGCGCTCAAATCTTGGAAGTATAATGCATATCCGTCAAAACCAAAGGGTTGGTTGTTTACCGTGACTAAAAATCATGTGCTAAACAATCTTAAAAAGAATCAAAAAAATGTTTTCTTAAATGATGCTGACGCTGTTGGTGAGCTCTCTATTCCAAAAAAAGAAGACGCACAGTTACAATTGGTCTTAGCCTGCTCAAAACTAGATATAAAACAGCAAGCAAAAATAATTTTCACATTGAAACATATCTGTGGTTTCGGAGTGCGTGAAATTGCAACTAGTTTACTGATTTCTGAAGAGAATGTCTACAAGAACTTACAACGTGCAAAACAAAAACTCCAATTGATTCCGAAGGAATTTTTTCAGAGAGAGCATACCTTGGTACTATCTGACGAAGATCTTGAATACATCGAAACCATTATTTACTGTATGTTCAACGAAGGATATGATTCGATGAATAATACATCGAATACACCGATACACAAAGAAATTTGTTTCGAAGCCGTGCGTCTAGGACATCTATTGGAAAAAAAGAGTAAAAAAGAGCGTACCAGGCATATCTTGGCTTTATGTTATTTTCATATGGCGCGTTTTGAATCCAGAATAAATGACCAGCAGGAATTTGTCTCTTTGCGTACTCAAGATAGATCAAAATGGGATCAAGAACTCATTAAGCTCGGTTTTGCATATTTGGATAAGCCTTCAACTTTAAATCGATATTATCTAGAAGCATTGATAGCTTCCATTCATTTAGGAGCGAAAACATTTTCTCAAACCAATTGGGAAGAAATCTTAACCCTCTATACTACGTTATTGCGAATTATTGATACACCGATCATTCGTTTGAACAGGGCTATCTGCATGTTCGAATTGCATATGAATGATGCAGCAATAAAAGAACTAGAATCCCTCAAGCCCTTATTGGAAGATAGGTATATCTATTATTCAGTAAGTATGGCCGAATACCTAGAAGATAAAGACGTTGAGTTGGCTAAATTCTGGTATCAAAAGTCACTCAAAACTACCAAGCAAAAATTTAGAAAAGAATTGATAAAAAATAAGTTAAACAGGCTTTGATACTATTTTTTTAGCCCAAGGATCTTGCGATTTTAGTAAATTTCGAAGGGCATGTTTGATAATCCATTTTCTTTCTTTTGAAGCATTTTTTGACCATTTTTCAATCAAATTTTTACCAATTTCTAAATTATCTTTTAGGATATCATTGATACAATTTGCCACAGATTTTTGAACATACTTTGAGGAATCATCCTTAAGATTTTCTAGAATCGGAATTATGGGACGAGGATCTTCGATAAAGATCTGAAGTTTTGAAGCCCACGGTAATCTTGGTCTTATACCTTCACTAGATAGTCTTCGCACATGCTTATTTTCACTACGTGACCAAGTTTTAAGAATCTTTAAAGTTTTAGTTGGATACTTTTCTAGAAATGGACGAATGGCATATTCACCAGTATTTCTTTTTGTAATCTCTTGAATAGCGGTCATCGAGATATCAAAATTGTCTAACCCATATTTTTCTACATATTTCGCAATCGGCATGATCCAGTAAAAGTTTGTAAACATACCGGTTTCTTCTGTATTTTCTGGACCTAAAATTTTGCGAAGTACGATGACGTTTTTTTGATAATCTGTTCCTAGAATTTCATGAAATTGATCGGCAATGAATTCAACGCGATCTTTCAATTCCATTTCTGTAGTTTCAATATGAATGTTGTTAATAAAACGTTTTGAGTTAAAATCGGGTTTATGTATGGTAATTTTCTCGGCTAATAAGATAGCAAGTTCTTTATCAAACCAATATTTCAATTTTTTAAATGCCATATATATCCCTTATAAAGACCTTTCCATTACACAGACTTGTCGTATGCTTCTTTTATCCAAGAGATGACTTCGGGAGTAACATCATCAACAGATGTTAATTGTACTCTATGTGTACACATTGCTCCAAAAGGTCCTGAGTTTTCTAACTTACCGGAGGTTGGTTTATCTTTTATTTTTAATCCAAGGTCGATTCGAGTTATGGTAGCCGGTTTTATTAGGGCAAATTGATGCTTTCGTATGATACTCACGCTCCCTTTTTTCGGTGTATTGGTAATGTCATTACCGAATGTTGCAATCTCTGAGACGAGCTTCTCATAGATAGGTTTTAGGAGCTCTTTCCCTTTATACTGATTGGTCAGTAAATCATCGGTATTAGTTTGATCGTTTTTTGATAGCGACACAATGGTATTCGCAAAACCGTGTGTTACACCATGTTCTGTTTTTAAGAAGGTAACGGCTTGGCCATGTTTTTCAAATCCTTTAGCTTTTAGTATAACTCCCCATTCAGCTAAAGATTTACCTGTTTTTGCAGGCATATTATCGATCATTGTTTGTAATGCTTTGTCCATAATTAATAGTTTACACTAGGTTTTCCTGTTTCTAAATATGAAATTAAATTGATATAACTCATCTTATTCCCTTTGATGAAAAATTGCATCAAAGATCTATACTTTTCGGTATTCCTATACCCAATTCCATACGAAGTAACTTTTGTACGATTAGATCCTAAGTCTTCGAAATACACTAAATTATATAAATTTTTTTCATCAGCTTTCATAAACTTGGGGAAATTTTTGGTCAATTCGGCTTGTAAGGTGAGCAATTTTTTTGGAACATAATTCTTTACATGTAACACAATAGTCGAGCTATCACCAATGTGACCGTTTTTGTTATAATTGGTACGTATTAAACCACCGTTTTTTAAGTTTACTTCTGCGAGTGCAGTGGCCCAACTTTCCCAACCCTTTTTTGTTGTATAGGCATTCCAAACAGAATCGACAGAAACATTGATATTGAATTCTTGAATCAATACCAATTCATTAATAGATGATGAATCAATTCTTGAGGTGATTCTTTTTTCTAATGCTTGTTCGTTTTGCCCATAACTTATTTGTATAAAAAATAAGAATAGGATAAGTAGGGGTTTTATGTTCATGACAATAAGATTGATTCTACAATAGTACGAAAGGAGTTTAAAAAATGATAGAAGAAAATGAACCTCTTAATCTAATGGGAAAAAATTCGGTTCGTCTTTATTGAAATCATTATTGATAAATTCTTGAGGGTTGAAACCCGAAAATTCTTTAAACTCTTTAATAAAATGTGATTGATCGGCATATCCACATGTATAGGCTATTTGAGACCATTCTATCGATTGCTTGCCTTGCATTTGGTGCAAAATTTCATTGAACCTAAAAATACGTTGAAAATTTTTCGGCGTTAATCCAAAGTACTTCTTAAACTGGTTAATAAGATGTTTTTGCGTTTTGGAATAAGCAGCGACTGCATCTTGATATTTGTCAATTCCTTGAACAGCGATTGTATTAAATATTTCTAATAATTCTTTGTCAGGACCATTTTCTTTGTGCCGATTAACTAACCAATTTTCTGCAAGTATAAATTTGTCTTGAGATGTAGATGTACGCAATAGTCTTTCATGAAGTTCCAATATTTCATTTCCCAATACTTTTTCAGCATCGATGACTTTATTATTTAACGTATGGATAGGTATATGTAGAAATGGATGGGCTCCAGTTGGTTTGAATTGAATCACGAACATTTCTGAATTTTGAGGCGCCGAAATTGACAAGTAATTTTTATGGATTCCTGAAATCCATACCTTTGAATAGGTGCCATTGGAAATTAAAGTTTCATTATCAAATGTGTGTCTTTCAATACCATCTAGCTCAAATAAAATAAAAAGATGACCAGTAGGAACTACACGTTCAATTGAATGATCAGGCATGAATCCTTTGAAGTGAAATACCGACTCAATATATTGATTTAAAGGGTTTTGAAGTGTGTAATTTTCGAAAATCATTAGTTGATGAGGTTCTCAAGTTGATTACAAAACGTTTGCTTCTCATCCAAAAACAACGCTATTTTCTGAAATTTTTTGCGAATGCCGTATATCCCCATTAACGTATACTCCTTTTTTAAATGAACGATGATATTATGCCCTTCCGAATCACCTAAAAATGATAGGTAGGTGATCTCTTTATCTTGTTTATCAATAGATTGAGATGATATTTCAACTCGGTCGATATCACATATATCAATATCAACTTCTCCCATAATTCCATAACGCAATTTTAATACATCTGAATTGATTACAATGGGCCTTTTGCTTAGAGATTTTAAAAAACCAAAGATTTGAAAACCAGAGTAGATACTAAGCCCAGTGAGTATCCAGGCTGCAATTGTACTCCACTTATATAGCAGAGCATGAAAAGCTACTGTTTCAATGGCAATTAAAAAAATAATGGCGACGAAAAGTGTTTGACTTCCTGTCTTTTTATGATAGGTGAATTCATTTTCTTTGAATTTCATTTTTTTCCAATGTATAAAACCATAATACAGTGTTAGTATTTCTATAGAGAGAAAACCAGCTACTTTTTTTGGGAATACATCGGTACAAGTCTCGCGAATAATAGCGACTATATCAACCGATTGCCCTTTCTTTTCTTTATAAATTTTTACCGCTTTGCGTATGTTTAAAATAATTAGTGTAGCAACTCCAATCTCAACAATGGGAACGACCCATGTTTTAATACTGCTCAATAATCCTTGTTGTTCTTGCGGAATTACAAAAGAGGCGATTACGATGCCTATAATAAAAAAAGGAACTACTGTTTTTTTATTGATAGTGGTTTTTCGAATGAGAAAATAATACACAAGAGGCACGGTAAATACAAAATCTAAGGTGGTGGCCATAGACATTAATGAAGTATGTAACCTCAATGTTTCGAAGTAGCTTAAGAGTATTAAGGAAATTAGTAAAGCGAATGGAATTCCAAAGATGATTACATAATTAGTCTTGTTTTTTATATAATTCATGTCTTATATAGTTTAATGAATCTATAAGTGTCATCTCAACACTTTAGGGATTAATTCCCTTATAAAGTTAGTCTTTTTTTGGCATTGTTCTTGTCAATTTTCGCTCTTTTTTACGGTGAATTTTTGACAATGTCTCTTGGTTTTGTGATACCCATTTTTAATTTTTCAGCAAAACTTAAAGATTTTTCAATTCGCTTATCAGTAGATTTTATTTTGGCAATCAGATGTATAATACCTCTTTGATTACCAGGCTTTAAGCTGTTAAATACTTGAAGGGCGTGTTTGTCTGTCTTCAGTACTTCTTCGAATTCTTCTGGTAATTCGAACTGATATTTTGTAGTGTCCTTTTTATAGACTAATGATATTATTTTCCCTGGATGTAGATGTAGTTCTTTAACAATACTCTTGTTAATGTAAATGTAATTTCCTTTTGTCTTACTAAAATTAAAAGCACAATGAAAATCAATACTATTATTGATGGTGCAAATGACTCTCTTGCTATCAAAACTTTCAACAACGTCTTGTGGTACTAATGCATAGTGCATACCGTTTGATGATTTTTTGAGTGTAGTTTCCATTATACAGAATTAGGTAACCTAATCTTTCAGGTAATGTAGTAACTTTTCTTTGACACTCTTCCATTCTTCACGTGTAATAGAATACACCACTGAATCACGCAGGCTTCCATCAGCACTGATACGATGATTTCTTAAAATCCCATCCTGTTTCGCTCCTAGACGCTGAATGGCATTTTTTGAAGCCTCATTATTGATATGTGTCCTAAATTCGACCGCGATACAATTTAAAACTTCGAAAGCATGTTGTAACAATAATAATTTACATTCGGTATTGACTCCAGTCCGTTGATACGATTTTGCGTACCAAGTATAGCCTATTTCTAATCGCCTATGATCGGGAGTGGCATTACAATATCGTGTAGACCCAATAATAGTATCAGTATGCTTATCTATTATAACAAAAGGCAATCCATTACCAGTTGCTTGTTCATCTAAGGCAAATTTAATATAGTTGTCGATCGTACTGGTTGAAGGTACCGAAGTAACGTTCAAATTCCATAGTTCACCATCAGAAGCTGCGTGTACCATATCTTCAGCATGACTAGCTTGCATTGGTATTAAGTGTACTTGCTCACCAATCAATTCAGTTTTCTCTAACCATTTTTTCATGTATGCTATTAATCATTATTCATGTCCAATAATGCATCCACAACCAGGGGTTGTAAAACTTTGAGCATCTTCATGCCATTTGAAGGACTGATTATACTTATTGTTTTCCCAATAGAACTTTGTTCTTACTTTAGAAAGATTCCCAATTTCATTCATAGTCGACGTATCATATAATCTACCATTTACCATAGTGTGAGATACACTATTCGTATGCTGAATGTCATCTAACGGATTTTTATCTAATACAATCAAGTCGGCTAACTTGCCGGCTTTTAAGGAACCTATATCATTACCCATGCCTAGATACTGCGCACCATTTAATGTAGCTGCTCTGAGGGCCTCCATGTTCGTCATACCTCCTTGCTGCAGCATCCATAATTCCCAATGCGCTCCAAGACCTTGTAATTGACCATGTGCACCTAAGTTCACTTTCACACCTGCGTCAGTCAATGCTTTACATGTTTTTGACGTTAGAATATGACCATTTTCGTACTCTTCCATGGGTACCATCGTTCTATGTCTAGAGCGTGCATCAATAATTCTTCGAGGTGTATATTTTAGTAATTTCTCATTTTCCCAAATATTATCCTTTTGATACCAATAGTACTCGCCACTCATACCAGCATAGTTTACGACGAGGGTTGGCGTATAACCTGTGTTGCTATTGCTCCAAAGGGTTGTCACATCTTTATACACGGGGGCAATCGGAATATTATGTTCAATACCTGTATGTCCATCCATAATCATCGACATATTATGATAAAAAGTAGAACCACCTTCTGGCACTACAAAGATACCTTCCTCGCGAGCAGCTTGCAGTACCTGCTGACGCTGTTCTCTTCTCGGCTGGTTATAACTTTTTACAGAAAGAGCCCCAAAAGCTTTGGTACGACGAATAGAAGAGCGTGCATCATCTAAACTATTAACGACGGCCTTAAAATCACCATCTGCACCATATAAAATAAATCCAGTAGAATATAAACGAGGCCCAACCATATCACCACTTTTAATCATTTCTGCCAACGTAAATACTGTCTCCGAATTGGCCGAAGGATCATGTGCCGTAGTAACTCCGTATGCTAGATTTGCATAGAATTGCCAGTGTTTTTGAGTGGTTAATCCCGCTCTAAATCCGCCCACGTGCGCATGTGCATCCACAATACCTGGCATGATGGTCTTTCCGGTAACATCAATGACCTTCACATTTTTTGGAATCGAAATATCAGCACTGTTGCCGATAGCTTCGATTTTATTTTCATTAACAATGATGGTACCCTTCTCTATCACCTGATCTCCCTCCATCGTAATGATTCTGGCTCCTGTGAAAGCAATCTTACCAGATGGCTTATCTGACTTTACTGTTAAATTCACTTTAATTCCTTTTTCTGTAATAGGAGGGATGCTATCTGGTGAATTCTTTAAGAATGTAAAACGTTTGACAATTGCATTGGTAAAATATTCATCACCTAAGGTCCAATGGATCTTCTTACTATTTGCAGACCAATGCAAGTTAAGCCCTGCATCTTTAGAGAGTTGAGATACCGGTACAATTTTAGTTTTGTTATCTAGATCAATTGTTTTTCCTGTTTTTGGCATTGGCGCTATGTAGGCCTTATGTAAGTTGCTAAAGGCGATCCAATTGTTGTCTGGACTCGGTACCAAGCGATTGGCATATTTCGATTTAAGGAGGGTTTTTTCTTGTTGACCGTTGAGGTCAATACTTTTTAACGATTTGGTGAGATTGCCAAAATATTTACCACCAGTTTGATAGAATATCCGCATACCATCTTTGCTGAACATTGGAAACTGTCCGTTCTTCCCTAGCCATTTTGTATTACTACCATCTGCATTCATCGTATAAATTCCGCGCTTTTTTGCAAAAGTTCTTCCTTGATCGCCATTACCACCATCTTTAGTATAGACAATTTTTGTTCCGGCATTGTTGTACTTAGGTGTACGATAAATTCCTTTTTGAGAGGTAAGCTTTACAGCAGTTCCACCTTTAATGGGACTCTTGTAGATGGCACCTAAATTTTCATCATTCCAAGTAACATATATGATATTTTTGCCATCAGGCGAAAAGCTGGGTTCAGCTTCGAGATCCCCTCCCTTTGTTAGTCTTTTGGGTTTGCCGTTAGGTAATTTTTTGGTCCAAATAGCACCTAATGCATTAAATGCAATTGTTTTCTCATCAGGCGAAGTTACCGCATTTCTGATGACTTTAGAATTGAATTCTTTGGTGAAAACAGGTGTGTCAAAGGCTACAGTCTTTGCTATTTTTATGTTGGTTTCGGCCTTAAACGGAATGTTCGAAACGGCTAATGAGTTTATATCTATTTTTTGGATTTTACCTCCCGACCAAAATACAATTTCGGTATTGTTAGGCATCCAACTAAAACTAGGATATACTCCAAAAATGGCCCAAGCTTCTTGCTGATCTTTATTTAGTTTATCATACAGAGGCCACTCTTCGCCTGTAACTAAATCATGAATAAACAAAACACTTTTCGTACGTACGCGCTTTACAAATGCTAGTTTCGTTCCATCTCTAGATACTTGTGGTCTGGCAGCGCCACCTGGTCCACCGACAATTGTTGCTATTTTTCCTGTTTCAAAACTATAGCGTTTGATGACATAGATTTGTTTGTTGGGGTCTTTGTTATATTGAAAAAAACCGCCTGGATATACATCTTCACTGTAATATACATATTTACCGTCTGGTGATGCAGAGGGTTCATTGAGATCTTGTTGGTCATTTTTTCTTTTGGTAAGTTGTGTTCCTGAGCCTCCTGTAATATGATACATCCATAGCTCACCAGCACCTAAAGAACGTTGTGATGTAAAGTGTTTACGTGCAATGATATAATTGCCATCAGCAGACCAAACCCCATTATTTAACAATCGGAATTTTTCTTTCGTGATCTGTTTAGCATCCGAACCATCGGAATTCATAATCCAACAGTTATCACCGCCCCCGGCATCACTCGTAAACAATATTCTACTTCCATCAGGGCTAAAACGTGGCTGTACTTCAAATGGCAACCCTTCTCTTAATAGCGTCGCCTTCCCACCCGTAATAGGCATTTTGTAGATGTCACCTAAGAGATCAAATACGATGGTTTTTCCATTCGGACTCACATCTAAATTCATCCATGTTCCTTCATCAGTGGAGAGCTTTACTTCTTTAAAATTCCAATCTCCTTTTGGATTTGATACATCCCATTTTTTACTATCTTTTTTTTGAGCGTTAATATTAAGCACAAAAGCGATTCCGATAAGGAAAAAAAGTTTGATTTTAGACATAGAGTTCGTTTATAGTTTTACGTAGCTAATATACTTAATTCTTAAGTTGTTTTAACCAAAAAAAAAGCTGCAACGTTTCTGTTGCAGCTTTTTTTTTTAATTATAATGAATTATTTGATTTCTTTTAATGCATTGTCAATTAGTGTTCTTAAATGTTGTTTGTGAGCTCTAGAAGAAACATTTCCAGATGGCGCTGCCATTCTTCGAATGTTCTTTAAGTTATACAAGGCCATAGATTTTGTAGCATGTGTATATCTACCACTCTGTTTTCCTGTCAAAGCACCAATTAACATATTAGTATATTCTAATTGTAAATTTTGTCTAAAAGAATTTACATTACCATAAATATCTGCTTGAAAGATGGCATTATTCAAATCAGTCATCATTTCTGACAGCTTATATTGATTACCATATAGTTCTGAATCCGTGATTCTTTGCGTTGTATTAGGATGTAACAAATGTCTCAAGATATTTCGTTGAATTCCTAAAACTCTAGCGTGAATTTTTGGATCTTCAGGACCTCCGAAGAAATTATAACCTCTACGTTGTCTTGCAGTATAGTTATATAGATCATTAGGTACTGTAAAAGCATTATTAGAAAACACATGATCTTTCAATGCTTTCATTGCTTGCTTTTGTTTCGCTCTTTCAACTGGTGTATATGGTTGTGTTGCACCTGGCTGACCGTTCATAGCTCTATCAACATAAACTCCTCCGATATAACGAGAAATGGTGTTAGCCGAACCAGCTTGTTGACCTGTCACCACGAAATATGAAAAGAGCAATTCTTGGAATGATTTACCTGATTCGTTTTTCTTGTATTTCCCAAGGATTTCTTTACCTACTTCATTCGCCAATTTCATTCTATTAATAGCATATTGTATGGCATCATTACTCATATCCCCAACATTTACTCGTGGGTCAATGGCTTTACCTGGTGCGCGCATATCGTCAGCATCATTACCAAAACTCAATTCAGGTTGAGATGATTTGTTCAATAATGCTTTCATTTCGCTATCATTCATTGGCTGATACCCAAATTGAATGGCCCATACATCGTATGGTCCTGGTCTTGTCGTCCAGTACTCTCCTTGGTTATCTCTATCCATATTATAGTTAACCGCAGGATAATCCATCACAGAACCCATTAATCCAACTTTAGAAGTTATCGCTGGGTTATTTACATCAGCAATAGAATGTAGTTGACTTGATTTCATGTTGTGATTTAAACCCAATGTGTGTCCCATTTCATGTAAAATTAGAAAATGTAAAAACTCATTTACCATTTTACTTTTTTCTAGTTCTTCAGTTCCGAAAGCAGCATTTGCCGTCATCGCAAACATATTGTCTAGCTGAGCCATTTGACTTGCAGCACATATTTTGTCGTGGTCTTTGTCATTTATTTGGGCAGACATTTCTTCATAGAAATTCACCATACCTGCTTTTGAGAATAATTTTTCATTTCTTAATGAACCTGTCAATGAAGAATATTCTAGCATGATATCGGCTCCTAAAATCTGACCTGTTTTAGGGTTTACAAAACTTGGTCCATATCCACCAAATGGAGGATTAGGAGAGGAAGTCCAACGTAATACATTGTAACGAATATCACCAGCATCCCAATCGGCATCATCTGGTTGTTGTTTAATTACGATCGCATTTTTAAATCCAGCTTTTTCGAAAGCTAAATTCCATTGTTCACCGGCTCTCTTAATGATTGGTCTAATTTCTTTAGGCGTTGTGTTTTCCATCCACCATGTAATTGGCTCAACTGGTTCTGACATCGCAGCATTAGGATCTTTCTTTTTTAGATGCCATCTGTTAATCATATCGCGATAAGGCGTCGCAGTCATAGAAGATTGGTCATTCACTCCTACCATAAAATAACCAACTCTTGGGTCATCAAATCGAGGTTCAAAATCATTTTCAGGCATTGCAATGATGCTATGATTAACTTTGATGCTTACATTACGACCGTCAGTAACAGCAGCAGAACCTCCGTTCAAAACAGAAGGTTTTGAATATACATATTCTATTGTTAAATCAGTATTTTTAGGATAATTTTTAATGGCATTAATTTTTGTTTTGCCCTTATCTAAATTTCCTAATGTAAATGCTGTTGGTCTTTGACCTGGGAAACGTGGTGGTTTTATTTGTGAAAAAGTTTCTTTTAAAAATAAACCATCCGCTTTGATTAGATATAAGCCTTTCTCTTTATCATGTGCTTCAATTTTAACACTCGCCATATTACCTTCGCTCATATTCGCTTCTTTGGCTTTCGAGATGGCATTGTTAGGATCAAAGTAAAATGAATTATTTTGTGTAACAAACTCTAATTTGTTGAAATATTTTTTGACTTTAAAAATCTTTTCTCCACCATAAGCACCTCTAAATCTACCAGCATCTAACACCCCATCGGCAACTTGATTAAAGTGAATAAATTCTTTACCTATTTGGTCTTCTTTCACAATCATTTGTAAAGATCCTGTAATAGTATCTTGATAAATTTTAAAAAGACCATCAATCTCTTTACTAGATTTTACAAGGTCTTTTATTTTTTTTGTTTTAGATTTTTTAGGCGCAGGTTTTGCCGCTGCTTCGGTCTTTCCTTTTTTCTTTTTTCTCTTCTTTTGAGCTTCCATGTCTTGCGGAGCGATAAACGCTGCTAACATGAACGTCAAACACATGAGTTTAACTACTTTTAACTTGTGGATCTTCATAATTTTATTACGGGTTTAAGTAAGTATTTAATATGCTTATATTTTAAGCTTGGCTAATATAAAAAAAAAGACCCCTAGGTTTAGCGGTAGAAGTGTTAAAAAGTGTTAATTCTCTAAATTTACTTTTTAACATTATTCAAAAGTATTTATGAATTTGATAAAATTATGTGTTTTTTAGTGAGATAAAATCATTGATTTATCTGCTATTAGCTTTTTTTTTGAACATCAGATAATGTGTGAAAATTATAATCGAAGAATTTTACGATTTTAGTGCTTAATATTTCCTAAATTGCAGCCTCTAAAAATGATAGAAAAGTAATGGCTAAATTTGAACTAAAATTACCTAAGATGGGTGAGAGTGTTGCTGAGGCAACCATAACATCTTGGTTAAAAGAAGTTGGTGATACAATAGAATTAGATGAAGCAATTGTAGAAATTGCTACTGATAAGGTAGATTCTGAGGTACCAAGTGAGGTAGAAGGGGTATTGGTTGAAAAACTTTTTGATGTGGATGCCGTTGTTGAAGTGGGTCAAACACTTGCTATTATTGAGACCAGTTCAAATGGTGAAGCACCTGCCGCTATTGTTGAAGAAATCAAAGCAATTGTACCTTCAGAAGTTGCTAAAGAAGCAATGGATGTTCAACCAGAAGAGGCTGCGACAGTTCTAGAAAATTCAATGACAGATTTAAAAAGTTCTCCAACGGGAAAATTTTATTCTCCTTTAGTAAAGAACATCGCTCAGAAGGAAGGAATTTCTATGAATGAGTTAGAAGGAATTGCAGGTTCAGGGAAAGAAGGTAGAGTTACAAAAAATGACATACTAAATTATATAGATACAAGAGATTCAAGTGCGAAGCAAACTGTTGCTAAAGCCGATACGCCAATTGATACGAGCGTGTCAAAAGTTGCCCCAAAGGCCGCTCCAGTTTCTATAAATGGAGAAGATGAGATTATTGAAATGACAAGGATGGGGAAATTAATTTCCCACCATATGGTAGAATCTGTGCAGAAGTCTGCGCATGTACAATCGTTTATAGAAATAGATGTTACTAAGATCGTTAAATGGAGAAACAAGGTAAAAGAGGCTTACTTTAAAAGAGAAGGAGAGAAGATTACCTATACGCCTATTTTTATGCAGGCTGTTGCCGCGACTATTAAGAAGTTCCCAATGATTAATATCTCGGTTGATGTAGATAAAATCATTAAGCGTAAAAACATCAATTTAGGAATGGCTGCTGCCTTAGATGATGGTAATTTGATCGTTCCAGTAATCAAAAATGCAGACCAATTAAATTTGGTAGGCATGACGGCCTCAGTTAATGATTTAGCAAAAAGAGCACGAGCTAATCAATTAAAACCAGATGACATTCAAGGTGGTACGTACACCGTTACCAATGTTGGAAGCTTTGGAAGTGTTATGGGAACACCAATTATAAATCAACCACAAGTCGCTATTTTAGCCTTAGGAGCGGTTCGTAAAGTGCCTGCGGTTATAGAAACTGCTGAGGGAGATTTTATCGGAATTCGTCATAAAATGTTTGTATCACACTCGTATGATCATAGAGTGGTAAATGGCGCCTTGGGTGGACTATTTATAAAGACATTGAAAGAAACGTTAGAAGCTTGGGATTTAGATCAAGATTTTTAAAAAACTAAAAATTTATTCCGGTTAATACCATTTCGTTTAAATTTCTTCGAGTATAGAGTGTCCCTTTGAAAGGTCACCTGATGTCCATTGCCAATTTTCATGTAGGCGAACCTTACCATTGGCCATGATTTCTGGACGTGAAGTACAGATTCCGGTCATGAATTTACCCTTTTTGTTAATTTGATGATAGCGCATATCGATATTTCCATAAGCGTCCACTTGTCCGATAAGTTGCCCTTTTATTATTTGTCCACCTGAATAAGTGCATGTTAGAATAGCGCCTTGCTGCTCATAATGAAATATCGTCTCATTAGAAGTTTCTGCATTTTCAGTATTTTGAACAGGTCTGAATTTTCTATTGTTATAGTTCATTGCGAATTTATATAATGGTAGCTAAGCGAAGTTCGTAGATATTTTGTTGAAAAGCAAATAGCCATATTCGATGCATTAGAGAAATAAAAAATAGTTTTTGTAACATTTTTAAGTCTTACAGGTTACCCTATAAAATCAATTTAATTCTACAAAAGATGAAAACATTATTTAATTTAACAGTTGTTCTAGTATTTTTCGCAATTAACACTACTAATTTGGTTGCCCAAAAAAATAAACAAAACAACCATGTAACCAATATTTCTATCAATAACTTTTCAGGTTCTCTTGAAATTAACGAAGGATTTTGGACAGCAACGAAAGAAAAAAGTACTGTGTACATACAACTTATGAATTCTAGAACAACCCAAGGATCATTTTTTATAAATTTTTCGGTAGATGAAAGTGAACTTACCAAAAATGGAAGTGCAAGTTTTGAGTTGAATAGAGAGGTAGGTAAAATTACCTTCAAAGGTCAGTTTCCGGTAAATGAAAGTACCGGCAAATTTTCATTTGTTCAGAACAATAATTTCAAGACTTTTTTAAAAGGTAAGGTGTTGACAAATGTTACCAAAAAGGAAGATTATTATTTCTTTAAATTGTTCTTAGGAAATGTAACTAAAGATTATGTGAGTAGTGTGTTAAAAAGAGGATATAAACCAACACTGAAACAGCTAGGAAAATTGGCGATTCACAATGTGAGTTTAGATTATATGGATGCTTTAGAAAAAACCAATTATCGTAATTTAGAGTTAGATATGATCGTGAGATTTGCCATACACAATGTTTCTGTAAATTACCTTAAAGAACTCGAGCAAGCTGGATATGGTAACATTGATGCACAGATGGTGAAGCGGTTTGCAATTCATGGTGTTGACGCAGACTATATAAAAGAACTGTCGGATGCTGGCTATGGAAATTTAGAGGCGAACATGTTGAAAAAGTTTGCTACACACAAGATTAGTTCACGGTATATAAAATCTTTATTAGCCACCAATATTCATAAACCAACTGCTAATGATATTAAAAAGGCCAAAGTGCATAAAATCTCTGCCAGCTTTATACAAGATGCGCAAAATAAAGGATACGACTCTCAAGAACTTGCTTATTATGTAAAGTTAAAGGTTAGAGGAAGACATAAAGCAAAAAGTAAAATATAGTAAAACTTCTATTTCAATAGTGTGTTTTACTCAACCATAGAACAGTCTACATTATAGGCACAAAAAAACCTCGAAAGGAATTTCGAGGTTTTTGATATTGTAAAAGTTCAATACTTTATTTCTTGAACTTCGCGTATTTACTTTTAAACTTATCGATACGACCAGCAGCATCAATTAATTTAACTTTACCAGTATAATATGGATGAGATGTTCTAGAAATCTCTAATTTGATTAGAGGATACTCAACACCATCAACTTCTATTGTTTCTTTTGTATCGGCAGTAGAGCGTGTTAAAAATACATCTTCATTTGACATATCTTTGAAAGCTACCATTCTATAATTTTCTGGATGAATTCCTTTTCTCATCGTACACTTTTTTAATTTGTTAAATTACAGCAAAAATAAAGCTTTGCTGTTTTGAGAGTGCAAATTTAATACTATTTTTGGAAAATCAAACTTTAAATATACTTTTTCTATAAAAAAATCTACTATGAATTTAAAATCTTTTTTTGGTGTAGTGCTACTAACCCTTTTTCTTACTTCTTGCGGTAATGAATACAAATTATCATTAGCTACCCCAAAAAAGTTAAAGGTGAATGTACCCCTTACGATAGAGGTATCCGAAAAGGCAAATAAACCTATTGACTCGATACGTTATTATCTCGATGGGATTCGCATTGAAAAAAGTACGAATATAAGTGAAAAGAAGTTAGGGAAACATGCGGTATCGGCGACAGTTTTTTATGAAGGCCAGCAAAAGCAGTTAACAAATACCATACATTTTTACGCAGAAAGTTCTCCTACTATTTACACATATGAAATCATAAACGAATATCCACATGATGAAAAGGCTTTTACACAAGGCTTAGAATATCATAATGGCTTTCTCTATGAAAGTACAGGACAATATGGAGAATCATCACTTCGAAAGGTAGAAATTAACACAGGAGAAGTCCTAAAAAAATATGCACTCGACAAGCAATTTTTTGGAGAAGGGATCACTATTTTTAACGATAAGATATATATGTTAACCTGGAAGAAAATGAAGGGTTTTATTTTTGACTTAGAAAGTTTTGAACAGCAAGGGGAGTTTTCATATAGTCAGAGTAAAGAAGGGTGGGGTTTAACACATACCTCTGATAAATTAGTAAAAAGCGATGGAACTGAAAGAATTTGGTTTTTAAATACTGAGACCCAAAAAGAAGAAAGCTTTATCGAAGCATATACAAATGATAGAAAGACTGGTGAACTAAACGAACTAGAATATATCAACGGTAAGATTTATGCTAACAAATGGCAGAAAAACAGTATGTTAATCATTAATCCGAATACAGGAGCTGTGGAGGGTGTAGCAAATTTAAAAGGTTTACAAGAAAAAGCCAATGAAAAAGGATCAGATAATGTATTGAATGGGATTGCCTATGATGCAGAAAATGACAGACTATTCGTGACGGGTAAACGTTGGAAGCTTCTTTTTGAAATTAAATTAAAGAAAAAGTAATTATATGCGCTACGTATATACGATTCTCGTCTTATTTTTATTGATATTTAGTAATGCCTGTCGCAAAGATTTTAGTACGATTAGGAGTACAGGAGATCTTACATTTTCTAAAGACACAATTTTCCTGGATACTATATTTTCAAACATTAGTTCGAGTACGCGCAGCGTAAAAGTGTATAATAGAAGCAATAGCGCCATTACAATTCCTACAATAGCATTGGGTCGAGGAGAAGATTCCTTCTATAGACTAAATGTCGATGGTATTGCGGGAAAATCCTTTACGGATATTGATATCCTTGCAAAGGACAGTATTTTTATTTTTATTGAGGCAACCATAGATGTTCAAGAAGTTACCAATCCGATTTATACTGATTCGATTGTGTTTGATGCCGCAAATAATGTACAAGATGTAGATTTGGTCACGCTAGTACAAGATGCTAACTTCTTGTTTCCAAGTAGGGATGCTCAAGGCGTTAAAGAAACCATTGTCTTAGGTCAAAATGAATTAGGAGACGATATTGTGATCAATGGCTTCTTATTAGAAGACAATACAACTTGGACAAATGATAAGCCTTACGTGGTTTATGGGTATGTGGGAGTTCCTGAAAATAAAACACTAACAATAGAAGAAGGAACCAAGATCTTTTTTCATGCCAATTCTGGATTGTTAACACAACCAGGAGCCACCTTAAAAGTAAACGGATCTTTAGGTAATGAAGTTGTTTTTGAAGGTGATAGATTGGAACCTAATTTTTCGGATGTTCCTGGTCAATGGGGAGCAATTTGGTTGCGTTCTGGAAGTACCAATCACGAAATTAATTATGCCATTATTAAAAATTCGACAATCGGCTTACTTGTAGATGATAGCAATGATAGTGACGTCACCTTAGAGATTAAGAATACTCAGCTTTACAATTTTTCTAATTTTGGTATCTTGGGAAGAGGAGCCCATATCAACGGAGAAAATATTGTCATGGGTAATAGCGGGCAATCGTTATTGGCATGTACGGTTGGTGGTACATACAATTTTAAACATTCAACCTTTGCCAATTATTGGAGAAATAGCGTACGTAACTTTCCTACAGTTTTGGTAAATAACTTCTTAACATCACTAGATACAAACGGAAATGAAGTCATCACCCCAAACGATCTTCAAGAAGCCAATTTCTCGAATTGTATTATTGATGGCAACCAGAATATTGAGTTTGTGGTAGATAAAAATGATGGAGCATTATTTAATTTTAATGTACAGAATAGTATGTTGAAATTTGACACTGAGGATAATGATGTTTTAAACAATCCATTATTTGATTTTAACAATACAGCCCTTTACCAAAACCCTATTCTCAATGGGATTGTCAATTTTAAAGACACAAGAACAAATAATTTAATCATTGGTCAAGATTCAGAAGCCAACGGCAATGCGGATATTACAACAGCTATAACAGTACCATTTGATATACTAGGTGTAAATCGTGCCATCACTCCCGATATTGGAGCCTATCAGCATATTACCTTTGAAGAGAAAGATAATAACTAGTTCTTAATTATTTTTCTGATGGCTATTCTACCCTGAGTATCTGTTAATCGAAGCGTATAAAACCCACTTTGGATATTGGTAAAATCTAAACCTTGTGCCATGGCACTATTTTGGAACCTTATGAGATGGCCGATAGTGTTAAACAAAGCCATATTTTTGATCTCAATACCTTCGGTACTTTCAATTTTTAAACTGTTTTGAACTGGATTTGGGTAAATCGTGAGCGTCGAAGAAAAGAACTCATTTGTGATACTTAGGGTTCCTGTCCCCCAGAACGAAGCACCATTCTCATTTCCGTTGCCGCTATATACGAATGGCCCTGTACCAGCAAGGAAATCTCCGGAGGTCCAAATACTAGCAGTGTTGGCAACACTTTCTCTACCATTTCCTGAATCACCCCATTGCATAAAATCTGCCATTGCCGCTGCCGATCCAAAAGAATTAGTGGTATATAAGCCGAGATCAGCATCGCTATCTCGTAAGTTCAATCCAGATAACTTCACAGTGGCTCCAGCTGCAAGATTTAAAGAACCACTTTCTATAGTAAAAGAACTCAATTGGTTATAAACGAATAAAGTACAAAACCAATAGTTATTTATTGGCACTGATGAAGATCCAAAATTTTGAATGGTAGCAGTATCATTTACCGGATCTACCTCTACAAGTCTTACTTGGCCTTGTAAGCTATATGATAATAGTACAGTCAGAAATAAAAGAGAAATACGACGTACTTCTTTGAAAGAATAAGGGTTTTTCATGATGATTTGATTTAGTTAAAAGAATAGTCTTTTAAAAGGCTTAAACCTTACATAAAGTGTTCATTAGAAAAAAGATACAAGCTTTTGTAAGTTTTGTTCATATGGAGCCGACTCATGTTGAAACTTTAAAAATATTTTATGAAAGAAATTACCATGCTCCTCCTATTTTTAAGTTGTGTTTCTATTGATGGCTGGTCTCAAAATATGAATGATGTTCCCACAAAGGCAGCTGAGATTTTGCCAAATGGATGGCATAAATTTCAATTACAAGGGGTTGTGTTTGATGTGGAAATTACTGATCGTGCCTTCGTAAAAGGAAATATCAAATGGTTCGATGGATCTACTTATTCTGGTAGTTTAGGAAGAAAAGGAATTTCTGGTAGAGGTACCTATACGTGGCCGAATGGTGAAAGATATGAAGGTGCGACAAGAAATAACATGCGACATGGCAAGGGTACAATGTATTGGGAAGACGGTACAAAGTTTAGCGGAAAATGGAGGGAGAATAAGCAACATGGTAAGGGTAAATTATTTGATGCTAACGGTGAGGTCGTAAAAAGTGGAATTTGGCAAAAGGGCACATTCATCGATAAAAAATAATAGATTTTCTACCTCTGGGGTTTTTTACAATTAGTGGTCCAATTGTTTTACCAATGCTCTAGCGACTACTGTGTCATAAATAATCTTTAATTTTTTAATTTTATGTTGTGTGTTGAATTCTACAATATCAACAACATCGAACACCACTTTCTGATTATTTTTCAAGGTCCAAATATAGGTGAAGTAGATGGCTAGATTGCCTGTTGAGGTATCTTCGAACAATCCTTGTAGTTTTAAAAGAGAACTTTTGGTATCATCGATTAATGTAGGATAAAATAAAGAAGCTTTCATAGATCCATACATAGGCGAGTCTACCATACCTTCGGTATCAAAGAGCGCAATGAGTTGTTCTGTTTCTCCTTTTTCTAAAAATTCTAAATATTGTAATGCAATTTCTTTTTTCGTCATTTCGTATTAAATTAAACTTAAAATATACCCTAGTAGTGCTCCAATAATTACAATAAAAGCGCTATTTATCTTTTTTAGGAAAAATACTAGACATAAGCTTATGATGGCAATAAGAATTGTTCGCCAATCGGTTAATGCATCTTTAGCCATTTCAATACATACTGTGATAATCAAGGCAACAGCTGCCACGTTTACAGCATCCAAAATGGCACCTATTACATTTGACTTGCGCATTTTTGGGATCAAAGGATTTAAGATCAGTACAAATAAAAACGAGGGCAAGAAAATTCCTAGCGTCGCAGCCAGTGCTCCGGTTATTCCATGCAATTGCCAACCAATAAAAGTGGCAGTCGACAATACCGGGCCTGGGGTAATTTGACCAACTGCTACCGCATCAATGAGTGCTTGTCGCGTTAACCATCCAGCAGCGACAAGTTCTGTATCTAAAAAAGCGAAGAGCACATAGCCACTTCCATATAAAATTGCACCAATCTTTAAAAATGTTAAAAATATTTTCAAGTTTCCAATTTGTATCGGATTTGCAAGATGAACGAGCAGCAACGGAGCAATACTGTTTAGACTTTTGCTATTCTTTCGAGCGAAATAAAGTAGTAAGCCAAGAAGGCCACCACCAAAAAGAATTAGTATTTCATTAAGACCCCAAAGAGAACCACCAATAAAAATAACACCTAAAATTGCTAGTGGTATGGTTTTAATAGCTTTCTTTCCAAGTCTATAAGCCGCCATGATAATAATGGCAATGACTGCGGGTTTGATGCCATAAATAAAAGGAGCAATTTTCGGAAGTTGCCCATATTGCTCATATAAATACGCAAAAACACCCGTAATGACGACTGCCGGAAAAATAAAACAGAATCCGGCAACAAATAACCCTTTCCAACCTGCTCTTTCATGACCACAGTGCATCGTCATTTCGGTAGAGTTAGGTCCTGGAATTAGATTGGTAGCACCTACTAAATCTAGAAAATGTTCTTGCGACATCCACTTTCTTTTCTTCACAACTTCATCTTCCATCATGGCAATATGCGCTGCAGGGCCGCCAAACGCAATACTGCCTAATTTAAAAAATAGTAAGGCGATTTCTATAAGTTTATGCTGTTGTTGAGGCATGAGTTAGTATCCTAAAAAGAGCGTAGTGAACAAAACATTATTGGAAAGCAGTTATTTTTATTACTGCTTATAAACTTTGCCATTTTTCATAACAAAACTCACCTTTTCTAAGGTAGTAATGTCTTTTGTAGGATCGTCATCAGTAGCTACGATATCAGCTAAGAAATCAGGAGCGATTTGACCTAATTCTTGTTCCATATCTAAGAGTTTGGCGTTTGTAATCGTAGCAGACTGTATTGAGAACATTGGCGACCAACCATATTCGACCATATATCTAAATTCTTTCGCATTTTCTCCATGTGGAAATACCCCTGCGTCTGTACCAAAAGCAATAGGAACTCCCTCTTTACGAACCATGTTAAACGTTTTTTCTAGCGTCGCAACTGTACTTGCAATTTTCGGAAGTATGATGGCCGGATAATAATTTGGAATCTTTGCTTTTTCTTCAACATATTTACCTGCCGAAAGAGTCGGAACAAGGTAGGTATTATATTGTTTCATGAGCGTCGCGGTTTCTTTATCCATAAATGAACCGTGTTCTATGGTTTGAACACCCGCTTTTATAGCACGTTGCATACCTTCTTTACCATGTGCATGCGCTGCTACTGCCATCCCATATTCTTTAGCAGTTTGTACAATTGCATCAACTTCAGCCTGAGTAAACTGTGCATTTTGTCCATTCTTACTCACACTCAATACACCACCTGTCGCCGTAATTTTAATCAAGTCGGCACCATTCTTATAACGTTGGCGCACAGCTTTTCGAGCATCTTCGGGACTATTGATAACGCCTTCTTTTGGACCAGGGTCACCCATTAAATCTTTTTTTCTACCATTGGTAGGATCCGCATGTCCTCCAGTTGTACCAATCGCTTTTTCTGAGGTAAAAATGCGAGGTCCAGGCACTTTTCCTCCCTTAATAGCATTACGCAATGCAACATTCACCCCACTTCCGCCTAGATCACGAACAGTTGTAAAACCGGCTTTCAAGGTTCTTTGTGCAATCTCAGCAGCCGTAAATGCCACGTCAGCATCATTTTTTGTAAAAACATCTAAATATCTCGTTGGACTCGTCTCTCCTTCGATGTGCACATGCATATCAATAAAACCTGGCATCACTGTTTTGGTTTTCAAATCAATAGAGGTATCTACACCATTGTTTTTCGGATTGATATAACCTTTTAACACTTTCGTGATTTTCGACCCAGTAACAACAACGGTCATTTGTTTTTGAATTTTTCCTGTCTTGGTGTCGATCAATTTACCACAGTGCAGATATGTGCTTTGAGCAGTTACAGTTATGCTTAAGCTAAAGCACAAAAAAAAGAGTATTTTTTTCATTTTCTAAGATTTGGTTCATAAAAGTACTGAAAATAATTGCACTTGGAAAACCCGAAATAAAATTGCACTTTTGAAAGTGTCAACCAAAATGAAATTCATGGAATTAATCTCAGAAAGATCAAGAGCAAAAGCGAGCTTAAAGTATAGAGGCGAGGGTACCGAATTTGCAATTATTTTCTTCAAAAATATCATTTTAACAATATTGAGCTTGGGTTTGTATTATCCATGGGCGAAAGTAGAAATGCTAAAGTATCACTATCAATCAACTGAATTAGACGAAGCCCGATTTTCATTTCATGCAACTGGTAAAGAAGTGTTTCGTGGATTCATAAAGGTATATGTCATTTTCATACTTCTATATGGTTTCTTATTTTATGCTTTACAAACACAAAATCAAGTATTAACAATATCGGCTATTGGTATATTCTATTTATTCATTATTCTAATCGTGCCCTTTGCGATTCATGGAGCCGTGAGATATAGATCTTCAAGAAGCTCATGGAAAGGTATTCATTTTAAGTACTTAGGAGATAGAAGCGAATTCTTCTGGTTATATATGAAAGGTGTGTTGTTAACAATCTTCACATTGGGTATCTATGGAGCATGGTTTCAGGTGGATATGCGTAACTATATTTTTAGTCATTTACGATTTGGCAATTTGTCTTTTAATTTTAAAGGAGACGGTGGAGATTTATTTGTAATCAATCTAAAATTTATAATTCTTTTTTATCTTACCCTAGGTATTTATTCCTTCTGGTATTATAGAAATTTAGTACGTTTTTATGTAGATAATACAAGTATTACACAAAATGGAAGAGAGGTGAAGTTCAAGACCAATATGGAAGCGGGAGATGTCTTTGAATTACTATTTATCAATGGCTTGCTACTAGTTTTTACCTTAGGTATAGCGACACCTTGGGTTACGGTAAGAACCTTGAATTTTTTCTTTAGATTTTTAGAAATAGAAGGAGATATAGATACAAATGGTATTCAACAAGCGAGTTATGATGATTACGATGATGCTACGGGCGATGATATGATGGATTTCTTTGATTTTGATTTATTATAGAGATGTCTTTCAACGCTCACTTTTTTGATGGGAAAACATCCAGAACTCATAAAGCTACAATCACAGCGAGTTCAGTCAATTGGAGAATTAATTATCTAGACGAAAAGTCCTTGCCCATTGAAATTTCATGGAACCCTCAAAAGGTCAGAAAAGCCGATGTCTATACAAAAGGATTGGTTTCTTTTATGTACGGTGAGACCTTTCCGTTTCAAAAAATAGAAAGTACAGATGAGCATTTTATCGATTATGTGAATAATAGTCATGAGCATTTAAGTAGCACCATAGATGTGTTATTGCACAAATCAAAATGGCGATCAATTGTATTGTTGCTTGTGGGCATTATGAGTATTGGTGTGCTCTCGTACTTTTATGTGATTCCAACCATGGCAACAGGGTTTGCTACCACATTATCAAAAGATAATGTAGTCGATTTCGGAGCGTATGTGTTTAGAGTCTTATCAACAGAATTAACAATGAATGAAGAGGCCTCAAAGAAATTACAGGACTTTGTTGATGAAATGAAAATTGACGGAGAATTTCGGTTGGAGGTATTTGTAGCTCAAAGTGAAGAATTCAATGCTTTTGCAATTTCTGGTGGTAAGATTGTGGTATTTTCATCTTTATTAGAAAAAATTGAAACCAAAGAACAATTGGCGGCATTGATCGGGCATGAAGTGTCACATATCGAAAATAGACATGTAATTAAAAATATAGCTCGGAATTTTGGCGGTGCTATTTTCATCTCTGTATTATTCGGTGATATTAATGGAGCGACAACGGTTTTAATGGAGAATGCACACTTATTTAGTCAGCTTTCTTTCACAAGGAGCCTAGAAAAAGAAGCAGATATTTTTGGATTGGATATAATGCGTGAAAATAGATTAGATTTACATGGTATGCCCGAATTATTTGAAATTCTTAAGAAAGAAACATCTTTTGATGTACCAACTTATTTGAGTAATCATCCAATGTTAAAAGACAGAATAGCATATACATTAAAAGTTGCGTCAGCACAAGGAGAAATAGGAAAAAATGAGGTTTTAGAATCTAAATGGAAAGCAATTAAAGAAGCATTATAAAGATGAGTAAAAATATTATAATAACAGGAGCGAGTAGAGGTATAGGTTTTGCATTGGCAACCCAGTTAAGTGAAGACGGACATCAAGTCTTAGCACTTTCCCGTAACCTCAATTCTTTACAACAAAAAGCGTTGAATAATGTACATTGTTTATCATGCGATATTGCAAAAGAAGAAGACTTGAAAAGTGTGCGAACCTATGTAAAAGAACATTGGAAGCAAGTAGACGTTATAATTCATAATGCGGGGCGTTTAATTAATAAACCTTTTAGCGAAACAACAACGGCTGACTTTTTAGCGGTCTATCAAGTAAATGTTTTCGCTGTCGCGGAATTGACACGTTTATTAGTACCTTTTTTAAATACCGGAAGTCATGTAGTTAGTGTTAGCAGTATGGGCGGAATCCAAGGGAGCATGAAGTTTCCCGGATTAGCGGCCTACAGCTCTTCAAAAGGGGCGGTTATTACGTTAACCGAATTACTGGCCGAAGAATATAAAGAGCAAGGTATTGCTTTTAATACGTTGGCTTTAGGAGCCGTACAAACAGAAATGTTAGCAGAAGCTTTTCCTGGTTTCAAAGCACCTACAACAGCCGAAGAAATGGCGAGTTATATTGCGAATTTTGCAGTTACTGGACACCAATTTTATAACGGTAAAGTATTACAAGTATCTTCGTCGACGCCATAATCATGAGACAAAAATTAATGACATATGTGCCAGAAGCATCTATTGAACTAGTTCTCGATTTATTAACACAATATCCGTGTAGACTAAAGATTGTGGGCAATAGAAAATCCAAACATGGAGATTTTAGAAAATTACCTAACGGACACTATCAAATAACGATTAATAATGATTTGAATCAGTATCGATTTTTATTGACGTTAATCCATGAATTAGCACATTTAGTAACACATAAAAACCATGGAAAGGTGCAACCTCATGGTTCACAGTGGAAGCAGTGTTTTCAATATTTGATGTTACCATTTTTGCGACCAGAAATATATCCGAGTGAAGTGTTGCCTTTTTTGGCGCACTATCTTAAAAATCCAAAAGCTAGTACTGACTCTGATGTAAACTTATCTTTGGCTCTCAAACGATTGGATGCTCCGAATGATAAGAATTTCATATTTGAAATTCCGTTGCAACGTAAGTTTATATATAATAAACGTATTTTTGTACGTGGTCCGAAGCGTAGAACACGGTTCGGCTGTATTGAAGTTGCCTCTGGTAGAACCTATCTATTTCATCAAAATGCTGAAGTAGATCTCATAAACTAAAAAATTGAAAATGAATAAAAATTATTATGCCGTTATTATGGCAGGTGGTGTAGGATCGAGATTCTGGCCCGTAAGCACACAAAATTTTCCTAAACAGTTTCATGACATGCTTGGTACAGGGGAGTCGTTGTTGCAAAAGACTTTCAGTCGTCTAGCAAAAGTGATTCCTAGTGAGAATATATTGATTGCAACAAACAGGCGTTATAAAGAATTGGTTTTAGAGCAATTAAAAGAGGTACAAGAAAAGCAATTGCTATTAGAACCTACTATGCGTAACACGGCGCCATGCATCTTATATGCTGCGTTAAAAATAAAGCAAGAAAATCCAAATGGTGTAATGATTGTTGCGCCTTCTGATCATTGGATAGAAGACGAAAAAACATTTACAGAATCTATAACAATGGCATTTGAAGCTTGCGCTAAAGAAGATATTTTAATGACGCTTGGGATTCAACCATCGAGTCCGAATACTGGCTATGGTTATATTCATTTCGAAAATGATTCGAAACCCATAAAAAGAGTAAAACAGTTTACAGAAAAGCCAACATTAGATGTTGCCACCCAGTTCGTGGATAGCGGTGCCTATCTATGGAATGCTGGAATTTTTGTGTGGAGCGTACCGAGTATTCTCAATGCTTTTGAGAAAAGTCTGCCAGAAATGCTTACGCTCTTTTGCAAGGGAGAGCAAGTCTATAATACCGAGTTTGAAGATGATTTTATCTCGAGTAATTATGGGTTAGCCGAAGATATTTCGATTGACTATGGCATTATGCAAGAAGCCAACAATATATATGTATTGCCTGTTGATTTTGGGTGGAATGATTTAGGCACTTGGAGTTCTTTATATGATAAATTAGATAAAGATGCCGTAAACAATGCTACGGTTAATGGAAAAGTGATTTTTAAAGATGCTTCTGGTAATATGGTACGAACACAATCTAAAAAACATGTTGTAATTCAAGGTTTAGATGACTATATTGTGGTTGAAAAAGATGATGTATTGTTGATTTGTCCGAAAAAAGAAGAACAAAACATTAAGCAAATCGTGGCCGATGTACGCAATGAGTTTGGTCAAGATTTTGTCTAATCAAAGAAAATAGGAGCCAATATTGATGACAAGAACCCTCTAACCATGGAAGAAGAAAACACTAAAATAGAAGTCGATTTAGACGTAACAAAAAAAGATGTCAAGAAAGAATTTTCTGGTTTTTTTGGGAGTGTAAAACATTTTCTAAAAGAACTGTTGGAGATTCGTCATGATACAAATAAGGAAGGTACAGTTCAGCAAATTAAGGACGGTATTTCGATGCAAGGGCATACGGCTTGGATTTTAGTATTCTCCATCACGATTGCATCTATTGGTTTAAATGCAAATTCAGCTGCGGTGGTCATTGGTGCCATGCTTATTTCTCCTTTAATGGGACCGATTTTAGGTGTTGGTTTGTCTATTGGTATTAATGATATTGATACGCTTCGTAAATCGATGATGAATTTGGGAGTGATGATAGGTTTGAGTTTATTGACTTCTTTTTTGTTTTTTAGTATTCCGTTATTTCAAGAGCAAACACCTGAAATTTTAGCGAGAACAAGACCTGATGTTCGAGATGTGTTTATAGCTATGGCGGGTGGTTTGGCCTTGATTGTTGCAGTGAGTCGACCCTCGGCACAAACAAATACTGTTGCGGGTGTAGCTATCGCCACAGCCTTAATGCCACCTTTATGTACGGCTGGATATGGATTGGCTACTTGGAATTTTAGTTTCTTTTTTGGGGCTATGTTCCTATTTACCATTAACACCATTTTTATAGCATTGGCGACGTTTGTAATCGTAAAGTATTTGCGTTTTCCAATGGTGAAATATATCAATTCGGCGAGAAGAAAGTCAATTGCTCGTTTAGCTTCTTTTTTGGCTTTTATCATTTTTGCAGGTAGTATATATTCGTTTTACAACTTATTTAAAGAAAATCAATTTAAACAAATAGCACATGATTTTATTGAGGAATTAAAAGAAGATGGCCAAGCCATCTTAGGGGAAGATGATGAAAATATCGATTATCTAAATAGAACAATTACTATTCCTTTATTGGGTGGTATGGTTGACGATTCAAAGCGGGAAGAGTGGATTTTAAGAATGGAAGCCTTAGGATTAAAAGATACAAAACTCAATGTGCAACAAGGTAACGATTCTGAAATTCGAGAGCAAGTAGAAGACCTGAGAGATCTATATTCACAAAATCAAAAAATTATCACATCACGGGACGAAACAATTAAAGAGAAGGAAGATAAAATACGCTTATTAGAACGACAGCTTACCTTGATTTCTCAAAAAAGTATTCCGTTTAAGCAAGTAAGTGCTGAGGCAAAAATAATAGCTTCAGGCTTAGAAGAACTTTCTTATTCTGATGTGATCAAAACTAACTTTAAAAGTATTGATACCGTGCGCATGTTTTATTTTAAATGGTACGATTCTATTCCGAGAAAAGTCATTCGAGCAGAAGAACCTGACTTGAAAAAATGGTTAAAAACAAGGTTACAGTTAGATACGGTGCGAGTAGGAAAAAAATAAGTTTCACTGCTGTACAGGGAGGAATCCAGAATAAGTAAACTTTTACATCTTAGTAGGTACAAGTTTTTTGAAGCTCATGTTTGTCGAGGCTTCAAAATGTCTTCAAAATAACTTGAATTGATATTATTTAAATGAAATTAAGAGACTAACCGTTTTCTTTTAATTGAGCAGCTCTTACCTTTTTAAACAAATTAGAAGAATATACAAAGTCGGTTAAAGCTTCATTATCGGTTTTGAAAACATCATCGCTGCTGCCTTCCCATTCTTTGATGCCGTTTCTCAAGAAAATAATCTTTTCTCCAATTTCCATAACAGAGTTCATATCGTGCGAATTGATCATGGTGATCATATCGTATTCTTTGGTAATTTCTTGAATTAAATTATCAATTACGATCGCTGTCTTAGGATCGAGACCAGAGTTGGGTTCATCGCAAAACAAATACTTAGGATTGTTTACAATGGCCCGCGCAATGGCAACACGTTTTTGCATACCTCCAGAAGCTTCACTGGGCATTTTTTTGTGCGCATCCGGTAAATTAACACGCTTTAGAACCACATTTACTCGATCTTGCATTTCACTTTTACTTTGCTTGGTAAACATCCGTAAAGGAAACATCACATTTTCTGCAATAGTCATCGAATCGAATAAGGCACTGCCTTGAAAAACCATGCCCATATCGGCTCTTAAATCCCTTTTTTCGTTATCTGATAAGTCTGAATATATTTTCCCATCATAAGAGATTGTACCTCCATCAGGTGTAAATAGACCCAGCAAACATTTTAAAAATACCGTTTTTCCAGAACCACTTTGTCCGATGATAAGATTGGTTTTCCCTTTTTCAAAAGAAGTGCTAATTCCTTTCAAAATTTTAGTATCACCAAACGATTTTTCTAAGTTTTCTACTACGATCATTAGCTTAATAACAATTGGGTTAAAATATAATTTAATAAGATGATGATAACACTCGTCCATACGAAAGAAGTGGTACTTGCTTTACCAACTTCTAAGGCACCACCTTTCATAAAATATCCGTAGAACGAAGGAACCGTCGCCAAAACGAAGGCAAAAACTACTGTTTTTGCAAATGCATAAATGATATGAAAAGGAATAAAGTCAGTTTGAATACCTATAATATAATCTTCCATACTGGTAAAACCACCATATACACATGCTGCCATTCCACCAAGAATTCCTAAAAACATGGCAATTGAAATCACAAACGGATACAGCATTAGCGCAATGAATTTTGGGAAAACCAAGTAATTAATCGCATTGATACCCATCACTTCTAAGGCATCAATCTGTTCGGTCACACGCATAGAACCGATACTCGAGGTAATAAACGAACCTACCTTACCTGCCATAATGATAGATATAAAGGTAGGAGCAAATTCTAAAATAACCGATTGTCTTGTGGCAAACCCAACTAAGTATTGCGGAATCAAAGGATTTGTGATATTCAAGGCCGTTTGAATCGTAACCACCCCGCCCACGAAAAAAGAGATGAACGCCACAATACCAATAGAACCAATAATCAAATCGTCAATATCCTTAAGAATCAACGTTTTCATTACAGCCCATTTCGTAGGCTTACGAAACATTTCTAGAACCATTAAAAAATATGCACCAATATTCTCGAGATATGTCATTTAAATACGTTAAAATATTTTAATGTGATGAAATCGTTATCAATTAAAATATGCATATTCAAAAATATAATTTTAAATGTAAAATGAGCTACATTTGAGGAATATTAAATTTAGATTGATATGAGATTTTTGTTGTCCGTCGTTTTTATCGTAGGTTCTTGGAGTGTTGGTTTTTCTCAAACCATAGAAAGTGAACGTCCAAAGTTAGTTGTAGGAATTGTAGTCGATCAAATGCGTTATGATTATTTAACGAGATTCTATGATAAGTACGCTGAAGGCGGATTTAAGAGATTACTAACACATGGTTTCAGTTTGGAAAATGCGCATTTTAATTATATTCCGACGTACACCGCGCCTGGTCATGCTTCTGTATACACAGGAACGACGCCGAGCGTACATGGAATTATTGGAAATAATTGGTACGATAAGAAATTAAAAAAAGAGATCTATTGTGTAGATGATCCAAACTATAGAAGTGTAGGAAGTTCTGCCGGAGGTGAGAAGTCACCATATAGAATGCTCACAACTACCATTACGGACGAGCTGAAACTGGCTCAAAATCGGCAAGGAAAAGTAATTGCATTAAGTATCAAAGATCGATCAGCTGTGTTGCCAGGTGGACATACAGCCGATGCTGCTTATTGGTTTCCTGGTGGCGAGGAAGGTAAATTTATTACAAGCACCTATTACAGAGAAAGTTTGCCAAAGTGGGTGATAGATTTCAATGCATCTGGAAAGGCAAAAGAATACTTAAATACCACTTGGAATACCTTAGAAGACATCAGTACATATACCGAGAGTATGGCTGACAATAATATATTTGAAGGTTTATTCAACGGAAAAAAGACACCCACGTTTCCCTATAATTTGAAGAAATTAAAAAAGAAAAATGGCAATTACGATCTTTTAAAAGCGGTTCCTTTTGGTAATAGTATTGTGAAGGATTTTGCGGAGGCTGCCATAGTAGGAGAAGAGTTGGGGCAAGGCTCAGTAACTGATTTTTTGTCCATAAGTTTCTCAAGCACAGATTATGTTGGGCACAAATTTGGTCCAGATTCTAAAGAAATTGAAGACACCTATATTCGATTAGATCGAGACTTGGCATCATTTTTCAAGTTCTTAGATGAGAAAATAGGTAAAGGTAAGTATACCTTATTTTTGACGGCAGATCACGCAGTATCACAAGTACCGGCGTACTTAGAAACTTTAAAAATTCCTGCAGGTTACTTCGATGGAAGTAAACTCAAGAATCGCTTGAATATGATCACGCAAAAAGAGTTCAATCTACCGATGGATAGTTTGATTGAAAATACATCGAATAATCAATTGTTTTTTAATAAAGAAGCTCTTAAACGACACGATTTGAATGTTGAAGACGTGAGTGCGAAATTGGCGAACGAGTTGATTTCGTATGAAACGATACATAGAACGGTGACTGCAAACACCTTACAAAATACAGAATTTAGTACTGGTATTTTGAAGCGTTTACAAAAGGGATACAATCAAAAGTTTTCTGGAGATGTCTTATGGATTCCCAATCCGTCAACAATATGGGGAGGAGAAACTGGCACGACACATGGTTCTGGATTTAATTATGATTCGCACGTACCTATACTATTCTATGGAAAAGGTATTAAAACTGGGATCTCGAAAAGAAGGGTGTCGATTACTGATATTGCTCCAACCTTATCTAATTTGTTAAAAATTAGTTTCCCCAATGGCGCTACAGGTACCATTATCGAAGAAGTGTTGGAAGAGTAGGTTATTTCTCTATTTTTCTTTTTTGAATAGCTTTCCTTTTTTTCTTATCAGAAAGTATAATCTGAATGATTAAGATAAACGCAAAGAGGAGAAGCGATAGAATTATTTTATTTGTCATTTTGGGTAGGAGTTACAATATGTTTCATATTATAACGACCTTACTTGCAAATTATTATCCTAATATTTATAGACTACCGCATTAATGTTCATACCGGCACCTACAGAGGCTAATATAATGACATCACCACGTTGCACTTCGTGATTTTCTAATTTCCCTTTTAAAACCAAGTCTAATAATGTAGGTACTGTCGCTACAGAGCTATTTCCCAGTTTATGAATACTCATCGGCATCACATTTTCGGGAGTAGGTGTCTTGTATAGTCTAAAGAAACGTTTGATAATTGCTTCATCCATTTTTTCATTTGCTTGATGTATGAAGACCTTTTTCACATCTGTAATGGCCATCCCACTTTTTTCTAATGCGATTTTCATTGCATTTGGCACATTATTTAATGCGTATTCATAAATCTTACGACCATGCATTTTGATATATCTTACGGTAGGATCTGTGTTAGGAATATTCGATTTACCTAAAAATAAATACTTGGCTTCATCATAGGTATGCGATTGCGTCGCATGACTCAATACCCCTGATTTTCCATTTTCTTTTCTCTCAACAATACAAGCTCCAGCACCATCAGAATAAATCATAGAATCTCTGTCATGCATATCTAATACACGTGAGAGTGTTTCACTACCGATAACTAAACACTTTTTAGCCAAACCAGCTCTAATGAAAGTATCGGCTTGAATAACACCTTCTACCCAACCCGGACAACCGAATACAATATCGTAGGCCACGCAATTAGGGTTTTTTATTTTAAGTAAGTGTTTCACACGGGCTGCTAAACTTGGTAGGATATCGGTTTGAATCGTTCCTTTTTTGATATCACCAAAATTTTGTGCTAGGATAATATAATCTAATTCTTCAGGATCGATATTGGCATCTTCTATGGCCTTTTGTGCCGCGATCAAGGCAATATCACTCGATAGCATATCATCTTTGGCATAACGCCTTTCTTCAATACCAGTGATTGCTTTGAACTTTTCAATAATGACTTCATTTGAGTTTTCAAAAGGCACATTTTTATCACTAAAAAAACGTTCTTGATTAAAGTCGGCGTTGGTTTTAATAATGGCAGGGATGTAGCTTCCAGTTCCAGTTATGACTGAATTCATAGATGGGTTGTTAGGTTATTACGGCGAAACTAATTCTTTTTTCATAAAAGTTGAAGGGATAGCGTAATTACTTTTCTAATCTGGTATTTTTTTATAAATATGACAATCAAATAACCGATTGATTGTCAACTTTGCATCTTTATTTTCATGACCGTAGCTATCGACAGTGCTCTTGTTTTAGCAAGCAGCACATTGTTACCCTTAAAATGAGCATCAATTGTTGTATTGAAATGTCCTAACCATTGGTCAAAGTGTTCAGATAAGAAAGGTTTGTTTTTGTGCAAAGCTACATGAGGTTTCATGGCATTGTTGGTATAATTTGTTGTTTTTAGCAATATATCTTCCCAAAAATCTACAATAATATCTAAATGATGCTGTAGGTTATCTGCCTTGACTATTTCTTCAAAAAAGTGCTGAAGCTGTTGATCTTTTAATAGGGCATCATAAAATTCATGTATGAATAGCGCGATATCTTCTCTACTTTGAATATCAGGTTTCATAAGCGCGCTAAAGGAAAGACTTATCAAAACTTAATGGAAGTAAATCTTTCAAAGAAGTTGTTTTTACAATTTTACCTTTTTCCCCAGCGAACAATAACTCGATCGGCGTGTTTTGTTTAAATTCGTATTCTGCAATTGCCTGTCTGCAAGATCCACAAGGTCCTACAGGTTGATCTACAACTTTTTTTAATGAGCTTGCTGAAATAGCTATTTTTACAATTGGAATGTTAGGATACAAGGCACCAGCACTATAAACCGCTACACGCTCAGCACACATTCCTGATGGGTATGCAGCATTTTCTTGATTATTACCAGTAATGATCTCCTTATTCTCTAATAAAAGAGCAGCACCTACGCTAAAGTTTGAATACGGCGCATAGGCGGTATTCCTCATTTTTATAGCGATCTCCATGAGTGCTCTATCATCTGAAGATAACTCATCAAGTGCATCAAAAACAGTAAAGGTTGTTATATGTTCAATTTTTTTCATTTCAATATGTAGGATAAAACTAAAAAATCATTTTAGCGAATGTACTAAAATGATTTTTTATACTATATTCTTTAGAAAAGTAGATTAAAAATTTTCGTAGGTATTTCCAAAATTAAAAGTTAATGAAAAACGTAAGGTATTCTCTAACGGATTGTTAACATCTGTCGAGTTTATCAAATATGACAAGTCTAAGTTGGTGCTTTTAAATTTAAATCCAGCTCCAAGGGTGAAATACTTTCTTCCACCGGCATAATCACTTTCATTAAAATAACCAAGTCGCATCCCAAATGTTTTATCATACATATATTCAGCACCTAAGGCCCATGTGAATTCTTTCAATTCATTACCGCCTGGAGCATCTCCAAACGATTGAAAGATACCACCAATAAAACCTACATCATCATCTTTACCTTCAGTAATATTTCCAGCACTATCTCGAATTGGAGGTGAAGGAACCAATAACTTATTGAATTCTAAATTTGCGGTGATGCTGTTTAAATCATCAAGGATAAACTCAAAACCACCACCTATTTTTAGATTGGTAGGTATAAAGTTGTCTTGCCCACCGTCTGTCAACGTAACTTTAGGACCAATATTAGAGATGTTAAATCCACCGCGCCAAATACCATTAAAATCACCATAATTTTTTTCCTCAGATTGGTAATATCCAGAAACATCTACAGCAAAGGTATTCACCGTATTAATTACAGAATTTTCAACGCGTAAGGCATAGTCAGATCGTAGATAACGAACTCCAACCGCCATGGCAAACTCAGGACTTAATTTAAGACCATACGAAAGGTCTAAGGCAAATTCATTAGGATTTTCAGAACCAATACCTTGCCCTTCAAAGTTGGTCAATTCAATAGTTCCAAGAGAGAAATATTTTAACGAAGCACCCCAAGAACTATTTTCATTAATTCTATTAGAAAATGAAATGTTACTTACAAATACATCACTCGTTAGATTTCGTAACCAAGGCGTATAGTTCACGCCTAGAGTATATTGAGATTCTCCGAAAACATATTTCGCAGCATTAAAATGTTGCGAGCTAGCATCAGGAGAGGTGGCTACACCAATATCACCCATTCCACCAGATCTTGCATCTGGAGCGATCAATAAGAAAGGTGCCGCAGTAGTAATCGGGTTTTCATCCTGAGCGTAACTTTTAAAACTACCAATTAATAAAATCGGAATTAACAGAAATATTTTTTTCATTGAATTAAGTTAAAATGTTATATACAGTTTTTATTGTAATATCACTAGCTTTTCATACTTACTAGCTTTTGCATTTGATAGTGTAGATTTTACGTTCAATTTATAAACATATACACCTTTTCCTATTTTGTTACCAAAATCATCCAAACCATCCCAAGAAATCGTTCTAGATAAATTTCCTTCGGTCTGAACAATTTGATTTATTGTTTTAATCAATTTCCCGGAAACCGTAAATATCTGAACTTGAGCTTCTAAAGGCTCGTTTGGTTTGTTGTGATTGAACCAAAATTGTGTGTAATTAATGAGTGGATTTGGGTAATTTAATACATTTTCAATTACTAAATCTCTGTCATCAACTACAACAAAATTTAACGTAGCTTCTGATGGATTATTGTACGTGTCCCAACATTTAAATGTAATGGTATGTGGGCCGGGTTCGAGGTTTCGAAACGGAAACTTCGCTTTACCTTTTGTAAAGTCATCTAAATCAGTTTGATAGAAGTCGTTTAGGATAAATGGATTTGCTTGATCTCCATCTAAAATAGCAATGATATCATGATCAACTGCAGTAATAGATGTATTAATACCAGAAGCGTCTTCTAAGTCGGCTATAAAAAAGGGAGATTCATTAGTATTTCCACCATCCACAAATGATTCATCATTCATAAACAATTTTATCGTTGGTCCTGTCGTATCTTCGGCTGCATTTTCATCAATACCACCAATGACAATATCTTGATTGAAACCTGATTTATCATCTTGCTGGTTGTCGGCATACATGCTTATTTTGGCTTTACCAAATGCAATTCGAATATCTCGAGGTACGACAAATTCAAATCTAAAGTTACCGTTGGTCACCGAAGCTTGACCTCTAAAGATCTTACTTTCTATAGCCTCAAACGATAGCTTTCTACCGAAGTTATCATTGTCTAAAGTCGATCGCTCTAATAATTTGTCGAATATAGTTGTAGATAATTTCCCATTAAAGCCTGTTAAAATATTGTTAGACACATCGGTCACCACACCTTCTAGAGTTACTCTTGATAATGCCTTCAACGTATCAATAGATTGGGTCACGTCGACATTGTTCATTTTAGTAATTTTTATATTTGGTTTTGGTTGTGCCAACTTCATGGCTGGGTCACCAAAATAATATACAAATAAGCGCTGATCAGAATTAGGTGAATCTGGATCATTTTTGCTTTCCATTAAGGCTTGCGCAATGGTTAAATCTTCATTATTGAAGGCGAACAATTTCTTCACCAAAACCCTGTTAAAGCTCTGTCCTACAGCAATAAAGATCTCTCGCGTGGTCGTGATCATACTGATGGCTCCTCCGTTACTATTTGCAAAAGTAAACTCTCCTGCAGTAACTCTATTAGGGTTGTCAAATCTTGAAAATTCACAGGTCACGGTGATCAGTAATGGCAGCGTATTTGGATTTCTCCAATCGTTGATTTGCGGCACTTCCAAAATACGTTCTTCAGCCCATCCATCTTCACCGCCATGACCAAAGTAATTGACGACTAATGACCCTGTTTCTACAGCATTATCTATGGCTTCATTGACAGTAGGATATCGCTCGCCTCCAGATGAGGTTTGCTGTACAAAGGCATCGGAATATATTTTAGTAATGTTGAATTCTGGTTTATTGTCTTTTACATCATTTGCGATGGTTTCTACAGTTTGCTGTAATACAAATTCACCTGGATCATCTGGATCATCTGCGATGACCGTAATCTTGTTCCGCCAATCTCCAAAAGATGAGGTTGCATAATAGCTTAACACTTTGTCGACTGCTATTTTAGCATCATTTAAAGTTGTAATTGGAAATCTGCCAGTAGCCACATCTTGTAAATCAGTTGTGCTCAATTCGCCATCTGTAGGATCCATCATTCCGTAGTAATCATCGGTAACAAAGGAGGTAGCTAGGTTGAAACTCTCAAAGGATTCAAATGCAGGAACGACATTATTATTACCCGAAATTCTATTTTTATAATCATAAGAGGCATCTCCAAAAAGAGCCACAAATTTAATTCGTTTATCGACAGAAGTCGCATTGATGTAAAAATGTCGTACGAAATCCCTAATGGCCGTTAGATCGGGAGACCCCGAACCAAATTCATTGTAGATCTGTGCCAAGTCAACTACGCGCACAGTCAAACCAGAATTATTTCTATGATACTCAGCAATGCGTTCGGCTTCTGACATTAAATAGTCGGGCGAAACAATGATATAATCTATATCTTGTAAACTATGTAAATTTTGATTTGGAATGGCCCCATTTTCAATAAGTTCTGGTGTAAAGAAATCATTTTCATTAAGCACAATAAATTCATCGAGCACCCCACCATTACGTTTAAATGTTATGGTCGTATCAGTACCCGACTCGTTGATAATGAGTTGCGGATTGATACTGTTGGTGACATTCCATATTTGGGTTGTATTCGAAGTATTTTCAACGGTGTATTTTATGATATCCGTAAAGGAGGCCTTGGCGGCGTCGAAGCTTCTAAAAGAAAACTGCTTGTTATTTGAAGCGATTAATTTCTTTGTACCTATAAGTTCAACATAGTCTAAATGTGCCCTAGCTGAAGGGTTGCCATTATTATTATAGGTGACTTCAACGGCTATTTGGTCTGAACTTATAGAAATGTCCCGAATGGTTTCTCTGGCGATGGCCAAGGTTAAGTTAAAGGGAGAACTAGAAATGGCAGGAAAATTAATACTTCCTAAATTTTGATCATTCACGCGAATCTCCATTTGAGAGGTCGTAAAAGATTCTATAGCCCCGCGAACTCTAACGTAGATATTTTTTGAAGGCTCAATAGACGAAAAATCAAAATTCACAGTGGTCGTATTTGTATTGCTTAAATTTTTGCCTAGCCATTGTTGCCCGTTAGAGAATAGATTGACATTATCCTGTTCAAAAACATGATAATCATTATATGTGTTGATCGATATTGTTTCTGATGAACTAATAGTCGGATTATTTTGTATTCTCTTACCAAGATTCTCGCCAATTGTTAAAAAATAAAAAGCCTTGTCACTATATATATTATTAATATGTCTTACCTGATCTTCTTGTAATGCTTCTGTATCCCAACTATGTGGACCTTTTCCGTAGAACAAAATATAATCATCAGAATCAAAACTATTGTCCTCTTCTCCGATGACGGTAATGGCATTTTCTTGCAGCCCGTCATATCTAAATTTGCTGTTTGCCATGGGCAGTAGCGCTCCGCCATTTCCAAAGATTTGAATATTTTTCGGATTGATATCGTCTGTATTGATACCTAAATTTTCTAAGAAATTTTTATCAATTTTAAATATACCCGTCGTATCTATTGCGAATTTGTACCACGACCCTTGAGATAATACAGAGTTTTTAACTGTAGAAAATTTAAAATTGAGGTTTTTGTTGGCTTCACCAGTTTGTGCTGATAAAGTAAAGGGTATCAGTAGGGTTACTAGATATATGAGGTACTTGTTTTTCGACATCATTAAACTAAACGCAAGTTAAGTAGACTTATTTTAATATTTTACAAGGTTACATATAATAAAGAAATAAAACAATCGTTATACATGCATCCAATGGCATTTTATGTTATTGATAGTAATGAGATTTAATTTACAAATTTAATAGATTATAAGGTCTTAGACCCCCTAAATTAACACTAAAGTAAGTATGAAAAGGTTTATAGGAAAAAAAGTATTACTAACTATCCTAGTCGCAGGTTTTTTGGTAAGTTGTGGTAAGAAAGGAAGAACTTCTTCAGAATTGACCGGATGGAATTTTAACGATCCAACGTATGGTGGTTTTACCGCTAATACTAATTATGCAGGTCAAAAGATACCACCAGGTATGGTATTGATAGAAGGAGGTACATTTACCATGGGTAGTGTACAAGATGATGTTTTGTTCGATTGGAATACGACTCCTAAGCAACAGCAGATTAGATCTTTTTATATGGATCAAGCTGAGGTTACAAACTTAGAGTACTTGTTTTACTTACAATATTTAGAAAAAGTATTTCCACCATCTGACGATACCTATCGTAAGATTTATCAATCTGCTTTACCAGATACCTTAGTTTGGAGAGATGCTCTAGGTTTTAACGAATTATTATCAGAGAGTTATTTACGTCACCCGTCATACAGTGATTATCCAGTAGTAGGTGTTTCTTGGTTGCAAGCAACTGAGTATTGTAAGTGGAGAACAGACAGAGTAAACGAAAAGATATTATACGATAAAGGAGTATTGAACAAATTATTTGATCAAGATTCTTTAAAAGTAGAAGGAAAGAATAGATTTGATACAAGTACATATTTGGCGAACCCTAAATTATTATTTGATGGAGACGAAAGTATCTACAATAAAGGGTTGCCAGATTATTCAAAGAAACCTTCTAAAAAGAAAAGCAAGAAAGAAAGAAGAGCCGAAGAGGCAGCCAGCGACGATGGTGGTGCTTATGTAGAAACGGATACTGATAAAAAGTCTAAAAAGAAAAGAGGTAGAAAATCTAAGTCTCCTCAAGGTTTTACTGGAAGACACGTAAAAACGTCTGATGGATTGTTAACACAACGTTTTAGATTACCAACAGAAGCTGAGTGGGAATATGCTGCAAAAGCATTGATCGAAAACAGAGAGTATAACAGTATTAGAGGTAGAAAAAAGTATTCTTGGAATGGTCGTTATACAAGAGACCAATCAAAGAAGAGAGCTGGAGATCAATTAGCGAACTTCAAGCAGGGTAAAGGAGATTATAGTGGTTTAGCAGGATGGAGTAATGATGGTGCGGATATCACGATTCAAGTAAAGTCTTATGACCCTAATGCATTTGGTTTATATGATATGTCTGGTAATGTTGCCGAGTGGGTAGCTGATGTATACAGACCGATTGTAGATAATGATGCAAATGATTTCAATTACTTTAGAGGTAATGTATTTAAAAAGCCTTTAATTGATGAAGAAGGAAAAGTGGTAGTAGTTGATTATAACTCTATCGAATTTGATACCTTAGACAATGGTAAAATTGTACCAAAAGATTTACCAGGTAGTGTAAAATATGTGCCAATTACAAAGCGTGATGCTTTTATGAGACCTAATTATGAAAAGGCTGATAATGTATCTATTGGTGACGGAGATTTAGCATCTACAAAGAATTACTTTAAGGATGATGAAGAAGCAGAAGAGGGCGATGATAAACCTCGTATGTATAACTCGCCAAAAACACCAAGACAAATCGGTGAAAGTGGTTTGATTATTCAGCAGTATGATACAAAGAAAAGAACAACTTTGATTAGTGATGAGACTAGAGTTTATAAAGGTGGTTCTTGGAAAGATAGAGAGTACTGGTTAGATCCAGCACAAAGAAGATACTTACCACAGTATATGGCGACAAACTATATTGGTTTCCGTTGTGCAACTGATAAGTTAGGTGCGATGTCTTACAAGAGAAGAAGAAAGTCACCTTCAAAAAGATAAAACAAATTCTAAATCAACCAATATTTTAAAAACTCAATACTTCGGTATTGAGTTTTTTTTTAGCTTTACGTCATGAATATTGAACAACTACACACGCTCTTTTTAGAGTGTTCTCAGGTGACCACCGATACTAGAAAAATTGAAAGTAACAGCTTGTTCTTTGCTTTAAAGGGAGACAATTTTAACGGAAATGAGTTCGCGAACGAAGCCTTAAAAAAAGGCGCCTCATATGCTGTTATTGATGAAGTAGCGTATCAAACAAGTGAGCGACATATTTTGGTAGAGAACACCTTAGAAACGCTACAAACCCTCGCTTCTTTTCATAGACATTACTTGGCGATTCCTATTATCTCTTTAACAGGAAGTAATGGTAAGACAACCACGAAAGAACTGATCAATGCGGTATTATCAAAAAAGTTCGATACGACGGCCACTGTTGGTAATTTAAACAATCATATCGGAGTACCTCTAACCTTATTGTCAATGTCTTCGAAGACCGAGATTGGTATTGTTGAAATGGGGGCCAATCATCTCAAAGAAATAGCATTGCTATCGAGTATTGCACAACCCGATTACGGGTATATTACGAATTTTGGCAAAGCACATTTAGAAGGATTCGGAAGTTTGGAAGGTGTAGTACAAGGAAAAACCGAGTTGTATGCCAATTTGAAAGGTCATGGAAAAATGGTCTTTGTAAATACTAATGATGCTCAACAAGTTGAACAATCTAAAGGTATGAAGTGTATTACATTCGGTCGAAAAGGATCTAAATATCCTATTGAGTTTATAACAGCCGATCCATTTGTGATATTGAGGTATGAAACAAAACGGATAAAGAGCCAGCTAATTGGTGCCTATAATTTCAATAATATAGCCGCAGCTATTGCCATTGGAAAACATTTTGAGGTGTCAGATCAGGCTATACAAGAAGCCATTGAGACGTATGTGCCAACGAATAATCGCTCACAGATATTAGACAAAGGAACGAATAAAGTGATTCTAGATGCCTATAATGCCAACCCGAGTAGTATGAAAGTGGCGCTCGAGAATTTTTCAGGTTTAACCGATAAAACGAAGATTGCTATCCTTGGAGATATGTTCGAATTAGGTCATGAAGCTGAGGCCGAACATCAATTTATCGCTGATCTCGCGAGTAATCTCGATATTCACAAAGTCTATTTATTAGGAGAGAATTTTCAGAAAGTTTCAGCTATCAATGACAGTACACAACAATTCGCATCGTTTGAAGCTTTTAAAGACTATTTTTCGAAGCAGCAAACGAAAAATACGACCTTATTGATTAAGGCATCACGTGGAATGGCTCTTGAACGCATCGTAGAACTGCTATAGTTCATCTTTTCGATCCTGAATCAGATTTAGATTATTTATTTGCCAACATGAATGCTTTAAAAGCATTCCAATAACCAGTATATCCGCTCGTTGTTTCCCAAACTGCCCGAGATCCATGTATACCTACCTCGGTTGGCTTATAGTGAATTAATTGATCATTGTCTACGAACCGAAGTAGTTTCTCAACCGGTTTTATTTCTCTTTTGGACGAAGTAACGAAGGCAGGAAGATTCAATGATTTTATAAGTACAGCCAAATTCTTTCCATTTAGATATTCTCCAGGGCTAAATGCCGCTACCGCTTTTATTTTTTTACTTTCACTAGCAATCCATAGTGCTAAGGAGGCAGAATAAGAACTCCCAACTAAAATAATAGGTTGATTACCATTGACTTCATAAATATAATTAATGGCAGCTTCTACATCTTGTTTAGCTCCAGCAAAACCTACGTTTCTAAGTTTAGACTTAGCATCTAGAGCTGTTTGGTTTTTGATGCCATTTACGGCATTTCCAGAACGTTGATCGATGGCTAGACATGAGTACCCTAAAGCATTTAATTTTTTGGCTGTTTCGATATATTCACCACGACTATAGCCTGCCTGATGGCATAATAAGACCGTAGGTTTAACCCCTTTTAGATAGTAAGTGTCTCCAGTAACCAGCACAGAATCTTTGGCATAAAAAGTAACGGTTTCAGTATATATCTCTTCTTGCGCGATCAATGCTTGCGAATAAATTAATAAAAATAGTAGGGTGAACGTACGCATATATATTAGTTTAAATGTTTAACAGGATCCTTACCAAAAATTACTTTTCTAAATTCCCCAGGTTTTTTCGTGTTTAATAATTTGAGTACATTTTGTGCCTTAATCAAAGCGGCAAAATGCTCTTCTCTTTTGTCGTACTGTTGTTGATTTGCATACGTGGTAATGAGCATAAAGTTAAAAGGGTTTTCTTTTGTTGAGGGAGTCTCTAAGAATTGATACGATAAAATATGTCCTTTTTGTAGAGCTTGCACGCGTAATATCTTCCAATTATTTTGATAATAAAATAGAGCCTCTTTCTTATTATTATTTAATATTTGTACAAAGTCAATTGTGGAAATTCGATCTTCTAAGTTTAATTGACCCTCCGAATTCAATTGCTGTGAACTACTCGCCAGGCCAATGGAGAACACAAGATAGAATAATAAAAATCGCATATTTTTGTCATTTAGTGTTTCAATATACCAAATTCAGAAATTGATAAATAATCAATAGTGTAATTTTAACATGGGTTTAAGATTTTAAGAAATACTGCCTAATTGTCATTTTAACTATCTTGGCGCGATATTAGACAGAAGTTCATCATGAGTAAACAAAAAGTATCATTTCGTTGGGCGTTTAAGGAGTTTATCTGGCCCAGAAGAAAAATCGTTTTTATTGGCCTAATATTGATTATTTTAAAAAGTCTTGCTGGCTTTGTCATTCCCATTCAAACCAAAACATTGATTGATGATATTGTGCCTAATAAAGACATGAATGCCTTATATACCTTGGTTATTGTGATTGTCTTGGCATTGTTGGTTCAGGCATTAACTTCTTTTTCTTTGACACGATTATTAAGTGTAGAAGCGCAACACTTAATCTCATTATTAAGAGCTCAAGTACAAAAAAAATTACTCAGATTACCTATCAGTTTTTTTGATAATAATAAATCAGGGGCCTTAGTCTCACGTGTTATGACCGACGTAGAAGGTGTACGTAATCTCGTTGGTACAGGTTTGGTGCAATTAATTGGTGGCTCGATTACGGCAATTATCGCATTCGTATTACTCATTAAAATTAGTATCACAATGACATTTGTAGTATTGGTACCCGTTATTATTTTTGGAGTTGTTATGTTAAAGGCTTTTGGTGTGATACGTCCCATTTTTAAAGCGAGAGGAAAAATTAATGCTGAGGTTACGGGTCGTTTGACAGAAACCCTTAATGGAGTGCGTGTGATCAAAGGTTTTAACGCCGAAGCTAAAGAAAACAAAACCTTTGAAGAAGGGGTGGAGCGTTTGTTTCAAAACGTAAAAAAGAGCTTAACAGCGACAGCATTGATTACCAGTTCTTCGACATTTTTAATAGGATTGGCATCGGCAGGCATTATGGGAATTGGTGGTTATTATATCATGAATGATTCAATGACATTAGGTGATTTTGTTCAATTTACCATTCTGCTTGGCTTTATGGTAGCGCCCATTGTTCAAATGAGTAATATAGGCAGTCAGTTAACCGAAGCTATGGCCGGCTTAGATCGTACCCAAGAATTGATGAGAATTACCGAAGAAGACAATCCAGAGCAGCGTACTGTACAGTTAGACCAGTTTGCGGGCAATATTGTTTTTGATGATGTATCTTTTAGTTACGAAGAAAGTAAAGAGGTACTGCATAATATTTCTTTTTCCGCTCCTGCCGGAAGTGTCACTGCCTTGGTTGGTTCTTCGGGTTCTGGAAAGTCGACCATCGCTGGGCTAGCGGCTACGTTTCTAAATCCGATAAAAGGAAAAGTAACGTTAGATGGGATTGATTTAAGTACAGTGAATTTGAGTAGCTATCGTAGTAGGTTAGGAGTGGTTTTACAAGATGACTTTTTGTATGAAGGTACTATTCGCGAAAATATTTTATTCGCTAAAGCGGAAGCTACCGAAGAACAATTACAGGCGGCGGTAAAAGGAGCGTATGTCAATGAATTTACTGATCGCTTTGATGAAGGTTTGAACACAGTAATAGGCGAGCGTGGTGTTAAATTATCGGGAGGTCAACGTCAACGTATCTCTATTGCGAGAGCCTTGTTAGCAGATCCGAAGATTATTATTTTAGATGAAGCTACGTCAAATTTAGATACCGAAAGTGAGTCGTATATCCAAAAGAGTTTAGGTTTGTTGATGCAAGACAGAACAACATTCGTGATTGCGCATAGATTGAGTACTATACAACAGGCCGATCAGATCTTGGTAATTGAAGAAGGAAATATTGTAGAGCGCGGGAAGCACGAGGAGCTGATTGCACAACAAGGACGTTATTACGAATTGTATACCTATCAAAGTAGAATATAAGTATGGAGCCTGTTGTTTTCGAAGATTTTCTTAGAAATATTTCTATTAATTCATTGCGAGTGATTGATGAGGCAATTGACCGAAAAAAGTATGTTGCCATTGATTTGTCTTCGACAAACAAAGTCCTGTTTGGTTTTGATGTATCATCTTCAAAAGCTTGGGAAGAATATCTCCATACGTATTTAAAGGAGCAACATGCCACTGTTGCTTATGGAGGATATTTAGAGCAGCGAGATATCTATAGTCGCAGTGCTTATTTTAAAAAAGAAAGCTCCGAAAATGAACGAAATATCCATTTAGGGATTGATTTATGGTGTGATGCTAATACTAAAGTGTTATCTGTGTTGAATGGTGAGATACATAGCTTTCAGAACAATACCAATTTTGGTGATTATGGCCCTACAATAATTATTAAACATTGTTTTGAAAATATAGAATTTTATTCGCTGTATGGACATTTAAGTTTGGCATCAATCAAAGAGGTAGAAGTTGGTCAAAAAGTACAGCAAGGTGAGGTGATAGGTTATTTAGGCGATAGTGCGGTGAATGGAGATTACGCCCCGCACTTACATTTTCAACTAATAAGAGATATGCAAGAGCAATTTGGTGATTATCCTGGGGTTACAAGTACTAAAGACTTCGAGTTTTATAAAAATAACTGTCCGGACCCTAATTTGTTGTTGAAATTTTGATGGTATTTTTAGCACGAAGTTTTGAATACCTACAAATATGAAAAGCTAATTCTTAGTTTATCAAGATCGTCTTTTTGAAAGAGAAAATCAAATAGAGATGTTATTTAAATACGACACTATCTATTTGTAATTCAAAGCTTTCCGCTTTTTTATTACCAATTAAGAAGGCGATTTCCTCGAGGGTCTCGGCTGGATAATTCGGAATATCTAAGCTATATCCGCGAAAGGCAGGATACATATCACTCAACTTGATTTCAATGGTTTCCCATTTTCCAGAGGTGGTGAATTTAGCAATATAAGAATGACGATCATAGGCACTCGATTTGGTTCTAAACTGGTAGCTTTTACCGTCACCTTTTATAGTTAGCACAGCTTTAGTATAGCCTTTGACCTTTTTCTCGGTAAAACGATAACGTAATGATGAGAAGCCACCGTTATTCTCTAAAGAAACGGCACCACTAAATACGCCATGACCATTAGCATTGAGCTTAAAACTGCCATTCGAACGTCCTCCCATCACAACATCGTCTAAAATTTTCCAATTTGAAATATCACTTTTTGTATCAAAGTCAAATAATACCATAGGCTTCACCAATATACATGTAAAAATTAAAGAAAATACTACTACCGTACGCATACAGCTAAGTTAGTAATAAATGGTCATTGCTACATACGCTCAGGCACATCAATTCCTAAGAGACCAACAGCATTTTTAATAATGTCACCTACTTTTTTGGATAACTGTACTCTAAAGATTTTCTCTTGGTCGTTATCGCAACCTAAAATAGGGACGCTCTGATAAAATGAATTGTATTCTTTTACCAATTCATAGGTATAATTCGCAATGATGGCTGGACTATAATTGGCAGCGGCCTGTTGGATTATCTCTGGGAACAATACAAGTTGTTTCAACAATGATTTTTCTTTAGGATGTAGCGTTAAGCCTTCCACGGAAGTGGTATATTCAAAATTCGCCTTTCGTAAAATAGACTGAATACGGGCATAGGTATATTGAATAAAAGGACCTGTATTTCCTTGAAAATCAATAGATGCAGCGGGATCGAACAAAATGCGTTTTTTAGGATCTACCTTTAAAAGATAGTATTTTAAGGCACCTAATCCGATAGTCTTATAAAGTTGATCCTTTTCTTCTTGAGAATAGCCTTCTAGCTTCCCCAAATCTTCAGATATATCTCTAGCAGTGTGTGTCATATCGACCAAGAGATCATCGGCATCTACCACAGTACCTTCTCGCGATTTCATTTTTCCAGATGGTAAATCTACCATCCCATAGCTTAAATGATATAAATTTTTTGCCCAGTCAAAGCCTAACTTCTTTAGGATTAAAAACAATACTTTAAAATGATAATCCTGTTCATTTCCTACGGTATATACCAATCCGCCAACGTCTGGATGGTCTTTGATACGTTGTATGGCGGTACCAATGTCTTGAGTCATATATACCGCAGTACCATCGGCACGCAATACAATTTTTTCATCAAGACCTTCATCAGTCAAATCACACCAAACAGATCCGTCTTCCTTTTTTATGAAGACGCCTTTGGCAAGACCCTCAGTCACGAATTCTTTTCCTAATAAATAAGTATCACTCTCATAATAATAAGTATCAAAATCAACTCCTAAATTTTTATAGGTCACCTCAAAACCTTCATAGACCCATGTGTTCATGGTTTTCCAGAGGTCAACAACAGCTGTATCTCCCGCTTCCCACTTAAGCAGCATTTCTTGTGCTTCTACTAAAATAGGGGCCTGTTTCTTGGCATCCGCTTCAGCGATACCCTCCACGATAAGCGACTGAATTTCCTTTTTATATTCTTGGTCGAACTTTACATAATAATTTCCTACCAATTTATCTCCTTTAAGGCTTGTACTTTCAGGAGTTTCTCCATTTCCATATCGCTGCCAAGCCAACATACTTTTACAAATATGAATACCACGATCATTGATAATTTGCGTTTTATACACTTTTTTACCCGCAGCTTTAATAATCTCAGCAACTGAGTATCCTAACAGATTATTACGAATATGTCCTAAATGCAGTGGTTTATTGGTGTTTGGCGAAGAATATTCTACCATTACAGCCGAGTCATTCTTTGCAGGTTTCTTAAAACCATAATCAGCCATGGCATACACATCATTGAACTGTGTGGTATAATAGGCATCATTAATTACTAAATTCAAAAAGCCTTTGACAACATTAAAATCGGTTACAGTGGGTACATGCTCTTTCAAATAATTACCTAAGTTGGTGGCAATTTCTACAGGGTTTCCCTTGATAACTCTCAAAAAAGGAAAGACGACGATGGTAATGTCGCCTTCAAAATCTTTTCGTGTTGCTTGAAACTCAACGGTATCAATGGTTGTCTTATAGATGGTTACAAAACCTTGTTGTACTGCAGATTTTAATGTTTGCTGAATACTCATTCTTCTAAAAAATTATACTGGCAAATTTAAGATAAATATGTTTGGGTATTAAAAGGATTTACTACTTTTATTAGAGCTAATTTTAATGTAATGTTTACAGATAAAACAAAGGTAAAAAGAGTCCCTAAGCGAGGTCATTATGATGCCGAAACTATTTATAAAGTATTAGATAATGATTTTATTTGTCAAGTAGGTTTTGTTTTTAACGAATACCCTGTTGTGATTCCTACCATTTATGGTCGTAAAGAGGATATCGTTTACTTTCATGGTGCTAGCGTGAGTAGAATGCTTGTGACTCTTGAAAAAGGTGTGAAAATTTCTATAAACGTAACGCAAACTGATGGTATTGTTTTGGCGCGTTCAGCATTTCATCATTCGTTAAATTATCATTCAGTAACTGTTTTCGGTAAGGCCGAATTAGTAACAGATGCGCAAGAGCGGTTGGAAGCTTTAAAAATTGTATCGGATCAAATTATACCTGGACGTTGGGAAGAGGTACGCTTACCAAATGAAAAGGAATTGAAGGCGACCAAAGTATTGAAACTATCTTTGAATGAAGCTTCGGCAAAAATTCGAACAGGTCCTCCTGGTGATGAAAAAGCTGATTATGACTTAGATGTTTGGGCCGGTGTTGTTCCGATAGTAAAAAAATACGGTACACCAATTCCCGATCCTGCTCTAAAACAAGGGGTATCCATGTCGCAAAGTGCCTTGCAATTAGCAGCGAATAAAAAATTATTATCATGAAAAAATATACCATTCAAAAATCACCGTTTGTGGTGCCTACAACCGACGGAAAGCTCATTGAAGAACATTTCGGAAACGCAACTGATGGCAATTCGAAAGTCAGTATTGCTCATATGATTGCACCACCGGGATGGAGTGAACCTTTTCAGACACCAGAATTTGAAGAATATACGTATATCATAAAGGGTAAAAAGCAATTTATTATTAATGATGAAACAGTTATTTTAGAAGCAGGTCAATCCATAAAAATTGAAAAACAGACGCGAGTTCAGTATTCGAATCCGTTTTTAGAACCTTGTGAATATCTAGCTATTTGTCTTCCCGCTTTTTCAATGGATCTAGTGCATCGTGAGGATAGTTAGTTGAACGTTAAAGTTTTATTAAAAAGGAAATGCTCTATGTGAAACTTTGTTTTAATGGGTAAATTCACTGTTAAAAACGTAACCATGACGCTCCGATTCATCTTATTTTTCACTTGTTTAGTTCCCTTTTTGTTAGTAGCTCAAGAAGGCAGTAGCAATTCTTACGAAGCTTCTCAAGAATTTCCATTTGGTAGATTGAACCCCAAGGCCCCACCGGAAACCGCTGATTTTTCGGATTTAATTGGTCGAAGTGATTGTATATCTGAAACGAGACAGGCAGATAGAACATGGGCTAAACCAGTTAAAATGACCTGGGAATGGAAATATATAATGAATGGAATGGGCGTGCAGGATGAAACTATCAAGGCAGATGGTAAGCATTCTGGCAGTATTCGCCAGTATAGCAGGGATAGTGCGCGATGGTATGTTCATTATTATTCTTCGGCGGCAATCGCAACGACATTGTCTACTTGGGAAGGCACTAAAAAAGGAAAAGATATTGTGTTATATAGAGCCCAAAAAGCACCTAACGGAATGGATGGTTTTTATAGACTTACGTTTTCAAATATACATACAAAAGGATTTAACTGGATAGGAGAGTGGGTAGATACTACCGAGAAAGTAGTTTTTCCTACTTGGAAAATTGCGTGTACTAAACGTGAAGATTAAAGCTGCGTTAAATATTTGCTAAATATAGGTTAACAACGATCCTGGGACTTTGTAAATTGTATCTTTACACTACAATTAAAGAAGAGAAAATGCTACAAGTGATAATAACAATTATATTAATTATACTTACTGTTATTGTGTAAGTAAAACCTAACGACGACTACGTGCTAATAATGTGTTTTTAAGCAACATAGCAATCGTCATTGGGCCCACGCCTCCAGGTACTGGAGTAATATACGCTGCTTTTTCTGCGACTTCATCAAAAGCAACATCTCCGACCAATCGATATCCACTCTTTTTTGAAGCATCATCAATTCGTGTAATACCCACGTCAATTACGGTAACACCTTCTTTAACCATATCAGCTGTCAAAAATTCAGCAATACCGAGGGCCGCAATAATAATATCGGCTTTTTGGGTGATTTCTTTCAAATTTTTAGTTCTACTATGCGTAATTGTCACAGTAGCGTTACCTCTTTTACGCTTTTGGGCAAGTAAAATGCTCATTGGACTACCAACGATATGACTTCGTCCGATAACAACGACATTTTTACCAGAAGTTTCAATGTCATATCGATCTAATAATTCTAAAATTCCGAAAGGGGTCGCCGAAATAAATGTAGGTAAATTTAAAGCCATTTTGCCGACATTGGCAGGGTGGAAGCCGTCAACATCTTTATCTGGGTCTACGGCCATCAACACTTTTTGTTCATCTATATGTTTGGGTAAAGGCAACTGTACAATGAAACCATCAATATCATTATCAATGTTTAAGATTGCGATTTCATTCAACAACTTTTCTTCGGTCGTTTCTGCAGGTAAACGAATTAATGTAGATTCAAAACCTACTAGTTTACAGGCTTTTACCTTGGCATTTACATAGGTTTGACTGGCGCCATCTTCTCCTACTAAAATCGCCGCAAGATGTGGTACTTTTTTTCCTTCTTTTTTTAGTTGTTCAACATCGGCTGCAATTTCTTGCTTTAATTCGGCTGAGGTCTTTTTTCCGTCTAATAAGATCATAGGTTACATTTCGGTATTTGGTTATTTTAAACGTTCAACAACTAACTGTTAGTTACTGCCCCATTCCTTTCATCATTTGCATCATGCGTTTACCGCCACCGCCTTGCATCATTTTCATCATTTTACTCATTTGGTTGAATTGCTTCATGAGTTGATTTATTTCTTGTACACTGGTACCAGAACCTTTGGCAATACGTTTCTTTCTGCTGTTATTAATGATCGTAGGTTTACTTCTTTCAAGTGGTGTCATTGAATGTATAATCGCTTCAATTCCTTTAAAGGCGTCATCGTCAATATCTACATCTTTCATTGCTTTTCCAACCCCGGGAATCATACCAACCAAATCTTTCATATTTCCCATTTTCTTGATTTGCTGAATTTGTTTAAGGAAATCATCAAACCCGAATTGATTTTTCGCAATTTTCTTTTGAATCTTACGCGCTTCTTCTTCGTCATACTGCTCTTGTGCACGTTCAACTAACGAAACAACATCCCCCATACCTAAAATACGGTCGGCCATACGATCTGGATAGAAGACATCAATCGCTTCCATTTTTTCACCTGTACCAATAAATTTGATCGGTTTATTCACTACAGATTTAATAGATAATGCAGCACCACCTCGGGTGTCACCATCTAGTTTGGTAAGAATAACACCTTCAAAATTTAGAATATCATTAAAGGCTTTAGCTGTATTTACAGCATCTTGCCCAGTCATAGAATCAACAACAAACAAGGTTTCTTGCGGGTTTACGGCCTTGTGGATATTAGAAATTTCTGTCATCATTTCATCATCAACGGCAAGACGACCGGCAGTATCAATAATCACCACATTTTTGCTATTCGCTTTGGCATGCTTAATGGCATTTTCAGAAATCTCAACGGGATTCTGATTACCAACTTCTGCATATACTTCTACACCAATTTGCTCACCTACAACTTGTAGTTGATTGATGGCGGCAGGACGATACACATCACAACCAACTAGCAATACCTGTTTTGACTTTTTATTCTTTAAATAGTTCGCTAATTTACCAGAGAAAGTTGTTTTACCAGAACCTTGTAATCCTGACATTAAAATGACCGTTGGAGATCCGCCTAGATTGATACCAACAGTTTCTCCTCCCATGAGTTCGGTAAGCTCATCTTTTACAATCTTAACGAGTAATTGACCCGGATTTAAGGTTGTAAGTACATTTTGTCCTAAAGCCTTTTCCTTTACGCGATTGGTAAATTCTTTGGCGATTTTAAAATTAACATCGGCATCTAATAAAGCTCTACGAACTTCTTTGAGCGTCTCAGCTACATTTATTTCGGTAATTTTCCCATGTCCTTTTAAAACATGAAACGCCTTATCTAATTTATCACTTAAATTATTGAACATAATCCTGCATCATTTTTTGTAAGCAACAAAGATAGGAATTTGGTATTAAAATTTAGAGTTGAAACTAGGGTGATTTATGGAAAATTTTGAAGCGTTCTATTCGAAGATCCATTTCAATAAAATGACAGTTTATACTGACGCTGTTATGACGATTTTTCTTATGAGAATAAACACAAAAATCATGACTGAAAAGAGAATAAAAAACGGAATTATATAATGTGCCAATTGCAATACAAGCATGATGCTCATAAGCAATAATTGAAAGCCTAGTCCAAAAATAGAAACGCTTGTCATAAACCAATTTGGAAAAGGTTTACTATCCACCGCGGTTGGATCTAACAGATAAATAGCGCGGTCAAATTTTCCGTATAAGAATTTATAGGTTTTAAATAGTCTATTAACGACTTCTTGCTTTTCGCCTTTCAAAGCAATGGGTGTCTCATCTTCAAAAATACGGCTAGTGGTATCGCCATTCGCAGCATTGCGAAGAATAACATAGTAATAATTATATAAAGTTCCCTGTAATTGTAATCCAACAAAAGCTAATAATGTATACATGAAATTGGTATTTGTAATAGCTGTGATTGTTATGAGAAACAATAGGTTCAGCATGATATCGGCTATAGAATCGAAATAGCGACCGGTATAGGAAGGGGTATTTTTTAGTCTGGCTAATTCACCATCAGCAGCATCTAATATAGATTTTAAGATCAAAAAGAAAGCTGCTGCCCAATAATTACCACTCAACATACAAACGATAGCGATAAGTCCCGAAATAATAAAACCTATGGTTACTTGAACCGGAGTGATTGAAGTGTTTTTAAGAGCATTTGCAATAGTTCGCGCTATGGGTCTTCCGTAATCGGAAACATCGATGAATTTATAGGCTTTGGGTAATTTTGACATTCAAATCTATTGACCTGCAAGATAAGGTAAATGGGGGTGTAATGAAAGCTTTTTTGAACAGATATATCACAAATGTATCAAGATATTTATGTTAGAAATCTGTCAAGTTTTTGCTTTCTCCTAACCAGTTTCTCTTTAAATGGGCGTTTAAATATATACTGTTAAAAAGATACATAACTAAAATAATCAAAAAAGTGATTAAAACGAGGCTAAACAGTAGCTCTTCAATTTCATGTAAACCGTTTTCAAATAAAGTGTAGATTTCTGCCCCTACGACAACTAAACACAGCGCAATTGCTGCTAACAATAATTTTTTCTTCAAACTCAATTTTTTTAGAATTAAACATGTGTCAAATCTTATTTTTTATTGTTAGGGGGCACTCAAAAATAGATGTTACTCGATGTATTAAAATTGATTAATACAGTACTTAAACAATTTATAACCACTAATTCCTACTCGAACAAATAGAATATTTATTTAAATTACTTTTAATCAGCTACTTAAAGCTGTTCTTTTAATACTTTTATTTCATCTCGTAAATGAGCCGCAGCAATAAAATCTAATGCTTTTGCGGCTTGTTCCATTAATTTTTGACGCTCTCTAATGCGCTTTTCAATTTCTGGTTTTGGCAAATATTCAAGATCTTGTTCGGCAGCTTGTGTTGTTGCAGCATCATAGTGAAAAGAGCTTATATTGTTTTTGGTGAGACTCGCATCAATACTCTTTTTTATTTGTGTTGGAGTAATACCATGTTCAGTATTATACGAAATTTGTTTTTCACGACGCCTTGTAGTTTCATCGATTGTTAGTTGCATACTTCGGGTAACCTTATCGGCATACATTATAGCCTTACCGTTCACGTTACGTGCAGCTCTACCCACAGTTTGCGTCAGCGAGCGGTGACTGCGTAAGAAGCCTTCTTTATCGGCATCTAAAATGGCCACTAATGATACTTCGGGTAGATCTAAACCTTCACGAAGAAGATTGACACCAACTAAAACATCAAAAATACCTTTACGAAGATCTTGCATGATTTCTACACGCTCTAACGTATCAACATCACTATGTATATATCGGCATCTAATAGAAATTCTACTAAGATATTTTGTCAACTCTTCAGCCATACGTTTAGTGAGTGTTGTCACTAAGGTACGTTCATCTTTTTCTACTCGTAGTTGAATTTCTTCTATAAGGTCATCGATCTGATTCAAACTCGGGCGAATTTCAATTTCAGGGTCTAATAGTCCTGTTGGACGAATAATCTGTTCTATAAAAACACCTTCCGTTTTTTGTAATTCGTAATCGGCGGGTGTAGCACTTACATAAATGGTTTGATGTTTTAATGCTTCAAATTCTTCAAATTTTAAGGGTCTATTATCCATAGCCGCTGGCAATCTAAACCCATATTCGACAAGATTTTCTTTTCTCGAGCGATCACCTCCATACATGGCATGTGTTTGTGGAATCGTTACATGGCTTTCATCAATCACCATTAGGTAATCATCTGGAAAATAATCTAGTAAACAAAACGGTCTGGTACCGGCTTCTCTTCCGTCAAGGTAACGAGAATAATTCTCAATACCGCTACAATAGCCTAATTCGCGAATCATTTCTAAATCAAATTCGGTACGCTCTTTTAAGCGCTTTGCTTCTAAATGCTTTCCTATCTCTTTGAAATAATCTACTTGCTTGACAAGATCTTCTTGAATCGAATGAATAGCATTTTGCAAAACATCTGGAGAAGTCACAAAGAGGTTCGCCGGATAAATGGTCAACTGTTCAAATTTTTCTATGACCTTATTATTGACCATATCGAAACTTTCTATTTCTTCAATTTCGTCTCCAAAAAAGTGTACACGATATCCATAATCGCCATAAGACGGAAAAATAGTAATCGTATCTCCCTTTACTTTAAAAGTGCCGCTTTTAATTTCAAAATCAGTCCTAGAATACAGGCTTTGTACTAGTTGATGCAAGAATTTTGTACGTGCTAATTGTTGATCAACTTCAATTGTAATGACATTCTTTTGAAACTCTATCGGGTTACCAATACCATATAAACAACTTACAGAGGCTACGACTAATACGTCTCTACGACCAGAGAGCAGTGAAGATGTCGTGCTCAGACGCAGACGCTCGATATCATCGTTAATAGACAAGTCTTTTTCAATGTACAAGCCACTCACTGGGATATAAGCTTCTGGTTGATAATAATCATAATAAGAAACAAAATATTCTACCGCATTATTCGGAAAAAATTGTTTGAACTCTGAATACAATTGTGCTGCTAAAGTCTTGTTGTGCGCTAAGACCAAGGTTGGACGTTGAATAGATTCCACAACATTGGCTACGGTAAATGTCTTACCAGATCCCGTAACACCTAATAAGGTTTGATACGCATCTCCTGCGTTGATACCTTCGACTAGTTGTTGGATGGCTTGTGGTTGGTCACCTGTGGGTTTAAAATCTGACTGAAGCTTAAATTGCATACTACAAAAATAGTGAAGCAATATTACATTTTGCTAACCATAAGAGTTAATATTTATTTAATACAGACTTAACACAGGCACCACTTTCTCTACTTACTTTTGATGAAGAAGGTCATATTTATTTGAGCTGGTTAGGTTAAGAGCATTGTTTTGGTAGGCAGTGCTCTTTTTTATAGATCTCTTTTTTTCAACAATCTGTAAGATAAAAAGATAAAAATAAAGGTCCAAAATGATACAATAGCAATATCTAAAAATTGCACATCGACGTTTTTCGATAAATCTTCACCCATTCTTCTAGCAGCACTCCGCACGGCATTAAAAGAAGTAAAAGGTTCTTTAATCAAATTGGCCATCGCCTCTAAGGGCAAAAAGCGCATAATGCCGTTGACACGTTCTGATACTTCGCTAAAATCACTGTTTTTGAACTGCCAAAACAAATAGCCTTTGAAGATGCTTTCTGCGATAAACCAAACGACAATTCCACCAACGGCAAAGGCAGAGCGTTTCACTAAAATTCCCATGAAAAGTCCAAAGGAGAAAAAACCAACAAGCTTTATAAAAAAGGCGAACAAGTATTCTAGATCCGAGAATACAATACTAAATTCGTTATAATCAGAATATGCGTATCCGAGAATTAATGATACAAGGAACACAAAAACTGTTGATATGGCAGCAAAAGCGATAACGGTGTAGAATTTTGACAAAATAAATTCCTTTTTACTCAAACCATCAATCAAATTCTGTTTTAACGTTTTATGGCTATATTCATTTGCCATCATCGAAACAATAACAAGAAGCAAGAAAAACTTAAGAATTGCCGCTATATAGGTATTAAAGTGCCATATATAGGGAAAATTAAAAATCCCTTGATCCGCTAGGTGAAATTTTATAGGCCCGATATCAAACTTGATGGCCGCAATGAGCGCTATTGAAGTTAATAGTCCGAAATAGATAATAGATAAGACTTTACTGGCTCTATTATGCTTTAATTTATGAAATTCTATGTTTAAAAGACGAAACATATATGATTGGTTTTGCGATTAGTTATTGTTGGTAAGGTCAAGAAATTGTTGTTCTAATGTTGGCATACGTTTCACCAAGTGAGATAAAGCGATTCCCTTATTAAATAAGTAGCTATTCATATCAGCCGCTGAAATTTCTTCGTGTAGTGTAGCAATAATCTTCTCATCTTCTATTTTCACAGAAGAGATGGCGGTATGCTGTTCTAAAATTTCTGCTAGTTTATCATTCTGGCTTTCCGTTTGTAACTCAAATAATCCTTTTGAAGCCGTCATTTCGTCGACACGACCTGCATATAACTTTACACCTTCGCGAATCACTACTACATGCGAACATACTTTTTCAACTTCATCTAGTAAATGTGAGGCCAATAGAATTGTTGTACCATCACTAGCAATTTTTTTTATAATCTTTCGAATTTCATGAATTCCTTGAGGATCTAATCCATTCGTAGGTTCATCTAAAATTAATATTTGAGGATCATTAAGTAGGGCAGAAGCAATCGCTAAACGCTGTTTCATACCTAACGAAAAGGTTTTGAATTTACTATTTCTTCGTTCGAAGAGATTTACAACTTTTAACTTCTCATCTATTTTATCATAAGGAACTCCTTTTATTTTGCAAATCAATTTTAAGTTTTGAGTTGCGGTCATATATGGGTAAAAGTTCGGTCGTTCAATAATGGCACCTACTTTTTTTAAGGCCTCATGAGTGGAAACACCACCATCGAACCAGCTAAAACTTCCAGAGGTTTTATTGACTACGTTTAGAATAATACCTAAAGTGGTAGATTTTCCACTTCCATTAGGTCCTAAAATACCATAGACACTTCCCTTTTGAATATCAAAAGACAAATCATTTACAGCATGAACAGAACCATATTTTTTATCAAGATTTTTTAGAGATAGTATTGTTTCCAAGATGAATGTTTTTTGGTTGTTGTATAGTATGACGAGCTAAATATACTTTTGTAACAAAAAAGTGAATCTAATTTATAGTTCACTCGATTTATATCAATTTGAAAGAGGCTTAAAACGTGGCCTTGTCACAGAATTTAGGCTCAAAACTCGAATAAGATCTTGAGAGATGATAAGAAGTGTTCGATTAATTCATTAATTCATCGAAATTGTCAAAATCGAATTCGTCAAAATCAATATCTACGTCATCGCTAGGCGTAGAACGGTTATCTTCATTTATTTCACCTACGAATTCTTTTTCGGGGGCTTCTGAAGGTATAGATCCCAGAGTAAAAAGTAGTGCAGGTAACTCATATTCTTTCTGATCGTCTATAATATCCACTAACTCAACAAAGAATGACCACATAGATAAAAAGTCATAGACATAAATTAGTTTTGTTTTCTCAGCATCTATCACATCAGATATGATAAAATGTTGCATCGTCACCGCATCACCGTTTTCACTCATGTCGAATAATGGAATTTCGGCTCCTTGGTTCCAGCTGTCATCAGTCATGTAGAATGAAGCCATTTCGGTACCGTCAAAACCAAAGGCATTTACAATGGTATTATGTAAATCTTCGAGCGAATCACTTTGTTTTACAGCGATTTCTCGGATTACATCCTCCTCGGTATCTAGAATAAGACGAAGTTTATAGATCATATCATTACATATATACTGCGGGCAAAGTTAGCTATTTAACATTATAAAATAGTAAGATTTCATTACTTTTACCAAGTAAAATATATCCTAAATGACAAATAAACCTTTGATTGACTTTGTGAATGATGCTTCCAAGAATACGTTGATGGACACATTAAATATTCAATTTATTGAGGCAACAGCTGAAAAGGTAGTTGCGACAATGCCAGTAAATAGTAGCGTGCATCAGCCTGATGGTATTTTGCATGGCGGTGCCAGCGTTGCGCTTGCAGAAACGGTTGGAAGTTTCGCTGCGGCACTGTCGATTAATAGAGAAACGCATTCAGTACGAGGGATAGAAATTTCTGCGAATCATTTAAAAAGTATTCGAGAAGGTTTGGTTACCGCGACAGCCATCGCGTTGCACAGAGGAAGAACGACTCAATTATGGGAGATTAGAATTGTTGATGAAGAAAATAATTTAATTTCTTTATGTAAATTGAGTACTATGGTGATTGCTAACAAATCATAAGTTCATTTTGAAAAGAGCTCGAAAATTTATTAAAATAACGCTATGGATTATTGTAAGCCTGTTCGTGGTACTTTTAATAGCAGCACATATTTTTTTAAAACCTGCTTCTGATGAAAAGGTCAAAACTGAACTTTCAGAAGGTTATGGGCAACCACATATTTCAATAAATACCTATAAAGATTTTGAATATCGTTCAATTGCCATGCAAAAAGAACGAGATACCATGAAGCCAGTCTTAGTCTTAGTTCATGGCTCACCAGGGTCTAGTTTAGACTATAAGCGGTATTTAAATGATTCATTACTCAATGAGAAGTTTAATCTAATAACCTACGATAGAATTGGCTATGGTAAGGGAAATCTCGGAGAAATACAAGGAACATTAGCGTTTGAGCTTGAAGTGTTACATGACTTGATTAAAGACATTCCTGTTGAACAAATTATTTTAGCTGGATACTCATACGGAGGTCCGGTGATCTTAGCTTCTGAAAAGAAATATAAATATAAAATTTCTTTGGCAAGTGCTGTTGTGGGTGAGTATGAACCCATGTTTGGAATATTGAATTTTTATAAATGGAAGTTAACTCGACCCTTGGTGCCAACCATGTTAAAAGCGGCCGCAAAAGAGAAATATGCACATTTAAAAGATTTACCCGATTATAAAGATAAATGGAATGTTAGTCCATCGAAAATCATCAACATACATGGAGATAAAGATGTTATTGTTCCCTACAAAAATTCTACATTTTTACAAGGTGTTATCGATTCGGAAAAATTTAAAATGGTAACTATAAAGAATGGCGGACATGACCTCATATGGTCACATTTCGATTTGATCAAGTCAGAAATTTTAAAAACACTTCATTAATGATGACCTTTGAATCATTGTTAAAAACAGTAACGGATGCTTACCATCAAGACCATCCTTTTGTTGCATATCGTTCACCAAATAAAACGCTCGTGAAGGCGCTGGTTCAACCAGATAGACAATTACATATTTCGAAACAATATGATGAAGGTGGTTTTATTTTCGCCCCATTCAATACGGAGGAGCAGTCTATATTGATTCCGTTTGAAGGTTCGGATTATACTGAAGCTCTATTTGAGCAACTAGACTATTCATCGGATGACTTTTTTTTTGAACAACCTAGTGAAATAGCAAGGAAAGAGCATATTGATCTTGTTCGTAAAGGGATTCGACATATTGATAGTGGTGCAGCAAAGAAAATAGTGTTGTCCAGAAAGGAAACGATTGTACTACCAGATTTCTCTCCAATCATGACCTTTAGTAAACTCTTGAATACATACCAAAATGCGTTCGTGTATCTCTGGTATCACCCTAAAAAAGGTCTATGGTTAGGAGCGACTCCCGAAAAACTAATAACAATTAAAAATAACAAGTTTACGACGGTTTCTTTAGCAGGAACACAAACTTTTCAAGGAACTGATGTTGTAGATTGGGGAACCAAGGAAATCGAAGAACAGCAAATAGTAACTCGGTATATTACATCAAATTTAGAATCGTTAACCCGAGATATTTCGATAGGAAATGTGACAACGGTAAGAGCCGGAAATTTGTTGCATTTGAGTACAGAAATTTGGGGTACATTACAAAGTGTAAATGATCTTAAACTAGTTGTGAATCATTTACATCCGACACCTGCAATTTGTGGAATGCCCAAACTTGCTGCCAAAAAATTCATTATCGATAATGAAGGTTATGACCGTGAGTTTTATACAGGCTTTTTAGGTGAAATCAATATGCATGACATCTCAAATTTATTTGTTAATCTTCGCTGTATGAAGGTTGAAGAGACAGGATTGAATTTGTTTTTGGGCGGTGGTATTACGCAAGAGAGTGTACCAGAAAACGAGTGGCAAGAAACCCTAGAAAAGAGCAAAGTAATGAAGCGCGTTTTATGAAATTAGCGTAAATTTACACATCAAAAGATGTAAATGAAATACCCTAAAAAAGAACTGGCACAATTAATCATTGAATATTGTGTCGCTTATGGCATCGATCATGTAGTTATTTCACCAGGTTCACGAAATGCTCCACTTACCATTGGTTTTGTGCATCATCCAAAAATCAAAACATATAGTATTGTTGATGAACGGTGTGCAGCTTTTTTTGCCTTGGGAATTGCGCAACAAACAAGAAAACCAACAGCCGTCATTTGTACTTCGGGTTCTGCCTTATTGAATTATTATCCCGCTGTAGCGGAGGCTTTTTACAGTAATATTCCGTTGGTAATTATTTCTGCTGATAGACCAAAGCATCTAATCGACGTTGGAGATGGTCAAACAATCCGCCAAGAAAATGTATTTCAAAACCATAGTGAATTTAATGCGAATTTAGATGATACACTGTCAATAGATGAGAATGCAGATGCCCTGAAAAAGGCCTTTTCTATCTGTTTTGACAAGAAGGGTCCTGTGCATATCAATGTTCCATTTGATGAACCGCTTTATGAGGTCGTTGAGGATGCTACCATCAAACCAATAAATGTACCAGAAGTTCTTGATAAGGCTACATCCATTTTAGAATTAGACGGATTTGCCGAACTATGGAATTCGTCATCGCGTAAAATGGTTTTGATCGGAGAGCATTTTCCAAACATACATCTTCAAAAAGTATTGGAGAATTTGGCAAAAGATCCCTCGGTTTTAGTCTTAACCGAGACCACTTCTAATGTACATTCTAGTCAATTTATTGCAAGTATTGATAATTTAGTTTTCCCTCTTAATGACGAAGCAGTATTAAAATTACAGCCTGAAATTCTAGTGTCAATTGGTGGAATGATCATTTCCAAAAGAATAAAAAAAATACTAAGAACGCATCCACCAAAGCATCATTGGCATATAGGACCGAAAAACGCACCCGATACCTATCATTGTTTAAGTCACCATTTCTGTGCTGATGAGGTTGATTTTTTCACTGCCTTTTCGAAGAAAACTGGTCTGGTTACAAGTACATATCAAGAAGAATGGCTTCAAGTAATGCATCAACGGGAGAAGAGGCATCGCAATTATTTATTAAAAGCTCCTTTCTCGGATTTAACAGTTTTTGATGTGCTCTTAAAAACCTTGCCCAAAGAAATAGTACTACAATCTGGTAATAGTTCGATCATTCGGTATTTACAACTCTTCAAAATGCATCCGAGTGTACATACTTTTTGTAATAGAGGTACAAGTGGTATCGATGGAAGTACATCTACAGCGATAGGAGCGGCATCGACCACTGATAAGCAAACCGTATGTATAACAGGAGACATTAGTTTTTTTTATGATAGCAATGCGCTGTGGAATAAGTATATCAACAATAGTTTTAGGGTTATTGTCATTAATAACTCAGGAGGTGGGATTTTTAAAATTATAGACGGTCCTCAAGAATCAAACACGTTAGACTATTTTGAAACGACGCACGAATTAAATGCAGCTAATTTATGTACTATGCATGGTTTAGAATATCTAAAGGCTACATCTGAACAATCGCTCCTAGATTCTTTAAAAACGTTTTATGAAGCATCAGATGCCCCCAAATTGTTAGAGATATTTACACCACAAATTAAGAACGATTCGGTACTCAAAGATTATTTTAAATATCTATCGGAAGCCTGATTATAATGTTGGCAACTAATTTTTTAAACTATTGAAAATTTCTCTATATTTGGGTAATCAAAATCAACTTTAATAGTATTAATCAATTTAAAAATTAAATTATGAGTAAAAGAGACGATCTTATTGCTAAGTATGCATCAGATTTAAAAGATAAATGCGGTGTGAAGCCAGATATGGATTTATTGACCAAAGTTACCATTGGTTGTGGACCATCTATTTATAATAGAGATTCGGCGACTGTATCTAGTTCAGACGAAAAAGAATTAGCCACCGTAAGAAATAATTTTTTAAAGAAGAAGTTAGGTGTGAAAAGCGATGCAGATGCTGATAAAGCAATTGATGCTGTAATGGATACATATGGTCGTTCAAACAAATCAAAGTATAGAGCAGTTGTTTATTATTTATTGACAAAACACTTTAAAAAAGAGTCAGTTTATAAATAAGCTATCTTTTATTCTTATTAGTTATAGAACCTCATTACATTTGTAGTGAGGTTTTTTTAATGGGTTGAAATAAAAGTAAAATGAAAGTAGGGGATAAAGTATCGTTAATAATTGGTCATGAATCACCTTTAGGTTTTTCGGTTTTAATCGATGAAAGCGTTGAAGGATTGTTGTACAAAAATGAGGTTTTTCAAGAATTGCGAGAGGGGCAATCCCTTGATGGATTTGTAAAGAAGATCCGAGAGGATGGTAAGATTGATGTTGCTCTACAACCCCAAAATTTTAAAAAAGCAATTGATGGTTTAACAGCAGCGATCCTCAAAAAATTAGAACTAAATGATGGTATAATCAACTTAACTGATAAAAGCACACCTGAAGATATTAAATCACAATTGCAAATGAGTAAGAAAAATTTCAAAAAAGCAATTGGTATCCTTTACAAGGAAAGGAAAATAACACTCACAAAAGAGGCTATTGTTTTAGTAAAAAAATAAAAACTCAAGATCGTCATGAATCTTGAGTTTTAATATATAAAATCGTGATTGAATTAATTTTGACCGCCGTCATCCTCGACTACGTCTTCTTCAATTACTTCTTCCTCTTCTGGTCGTTCTCTGCCTTGTTTTGTTTTGGCTAAAACACGCTCAACATTTTCGTAATAACCATCACCATTTGGATCATCTGCCGAGATCTTGGCATAACCATTTTTATAATATTTTAATGCTTGTTTAAACTGATTTCCGGCCTCATAATATTGTCCAATATAATAGTCGCCAATAGGAGATTCTGGGTATAATCTATTGATCATTTTACCAAACTCTTCTAAATAATCACCATTTTCCTTATCTAGAATAATAGATTCAATCGCAAAAATATCTCGTTGTCTTATCTTAATATTTGCTCCGAACAAATACTGTATTTCAACATATTTTTTTTCTAAATATTCAATAGCCTCTCCTGGGCTTAAATCTGCAATATTATTATTGAATTCTTCCTTAGAGATAGAAGAATACATTTCGAATATTTGAGCCTGTGCAGCTGCTATACCTTGTCCGATTGATGATTCTTTTGTAGAAGCATCTAATCGATCAAATTTATAAGCAAAATTTTCATTTTCGACATTCTCTAAAATGTAATGAATCTTTTTAATGGCTTCGTCTTTCTTTTTCCCATTGTACTTTCCGTTATTCATGTAATAATAGATTTTCTTAGCATCTAAATCAGGAATTTTCCCCTGAAAAAGCCCTGCTATTCCTGGAGGGAAAGAAGGATTGATATTTACATAAGCATTAAATGTAGGGTTATCTTCAACCAAGAAATAATTGATAAAATTACCAGTCAACGTATTTCCAACAATAGTTTTAAATTGTGAAATGCGATATCTATCTTCCATTTTAGGCAGCAATTCTTTCTTTATAAACTTGTAGAATTTAGAACTACTTTCGGCCAATAAACTATTTTCAATATTCACTCTTGAATCTAATTTTCGTTCTCCGTTTTGATTCTGGAAAATTCCAATAACAATTTGCTCCGGAGCTTTATCCTTAGCGGCGAACAGTTTAGCATTCGCTACATAGACGTCGAATAAATATTCTGCATCTAATACAAGTGCAAGCGGATACACCTTTGTAGAATCGGTTTTATACGATTCAGGTACATATATTTTTAAAATTCGTTCATCAATCATTTCACCAGCAAGCTCTGCCGACTTGAATTTTTCAGTTGTGATATTCTGAGAAAATCCACTAATAGCGATTAGCAGAAAGAAAAATTTTAAGGCTAATTTTTTCATTTTCTAGATTAATTTTTAGTTTTTAAATGACATATTTTTTTAGTCATTTTCTTAATTATATATTTACAACGAATTAATTTCTAAAATATGATACGTTTAGACTGGAAAGTTGCAAAAAAATATGAAGATATCACTTATAAAAAATGTAATGGGGTTGCAAGAATAGCATTTAATAGACCTGATGTTCGTAATGCCTTTCGCCCGAAGACAACAAGTGAGTTGTATGATGCTTTTTATGATGCGCAAGAAGATACCAGTATTGGTGTTGTTTTATTATCTGCCGAAGGTCCTTCTTCAAAAGATGGAATCTATTCATTTTGTAGTGGTGGAGATCAAAAAGCCCGAGGGCATCAAGGCTATGTTGGTGATGACGGAATGCACAGACTGAATATTTTAGAAGTACAGCGATTGATTCGATTTATGCCCAAGGCTGTGATTGCCGTTGTACCAGGATGGGCGGTAGGAGGAGGTCATAGTCTGCATGTTGTTTGCGATATGACGCTGGCAAGTAAGGAACATGCTATTTTTAAACAAACTGATGCTGATGTAACAAGTTTTGATGGTGGTTACGGATCGGCTTATTTAGCCAAAATGGTTGGACAAAAAAAGGCACGTGAAATTTTCTTTTTAGGAAGAAATTACTCTGCTCAGGAGGCGTTTGAAATGGGTATGGTAAATGCTGTAGTGCCTCATGATGAGTTAGAAGCAACTGCATACGAATGGGCACAAGAGATACTGGCAAAATCTCCAACCTCTATTAAGATGTTGAAATTTGCAATGAATTTAACTGATGACGGTATGGTTGGACAGCAAGTTTTTGCCGGAGAGGCAACACGTTTGGCCTATATGACTGACGAAGCTAAAGAAGGTCGTGATGCATTTTTAGAGAAGCGCAAGCCCAATTTTGAAAAGAAATGGTTACCGTAAAAAGTAGAAGAAGCAAAGTGAATTTTTAAATAGAAAGGGAAATGAAGATTATTTGTATTGGTAGAAATTATGCAAAACATATAGCTGAGTTGGCGAATGAACGACCGACGCATCCTGTAGTTTTTTTGAAACCAGATTCAGCAATTTTGGCAAAGAAAATGCCCTTTTTCATCCCTGCTTTTTCGAGTGACATTCACTACGAAGTAGAGGTATTGGTGAAGATTCATAAAGTGGGTAAACATATTGATGCAAAATTTGCACACAAGTATTACGATGAAATCGGTTTAGGAATTGATTTTACAGCACGTGATGTACAATCGCAATGTAAAGAGAAAGGTTTACCTTGGGAGAAAGCAAAAGCTTTTGATGGAAGCGCCGTTATTGGTGATTTTTATCCTAAATCTAATTTTGATTTAGACAGTATAAAATTTCAATTGTACCAAAATGATACCCTTGTTCAAGACGGAAATACCGAGGCTATGCTTTGGAAAATTGATGAATTAATTGCCTATGTTTCTCAGTTTTTTACCTTGAAAAAAGGCGATGTCATTTTTACTGGTACACCAGCAGGAGTTGGGCGTGTCTCGACGAATGATATTCTGCGCGGGACTTTAGAAGAAAAAGAAGCATTTCAAGTAAAAATCAAGTAAGATCACTCAATAATGATATCATAATTTGAGAGTAGTCCTTTGAGACCTTCAGAAGAAAATTTCGTTTTTTTTAGTTTATTTTTTTGCGGATCAATTTGATAGTTTTGAGCTGTCCTAAAATCGGAATGTTCTAAAATGGTATGTTCAAACGTTGTTTCCTTCAGGTTAGAAGTATCAAAAGTAGCCGAAGTGAGGTCGGTTTCTGTAAAATCAACAGATTCTAAAGAACAATTCTTAAAAACAATACCTTTTAAGGGCATCAGATAGAAAGAACTAAAATTTAGGTTGCAACCGGAAAAGCTCATCGAAAGAAATAGCGTACTGCAGATACTAAAATCTAAACCTATCATTTTACAGTTGACAAACTGAGTATCGTTAAAAACTGTATTTTTTAATATTGCACTACCGAAATTGCATTCATGAAACTCACATTCTCTAAAAATTACATTAGAAATACTATGATTATCAAATACACAGTTATTGAAAGTGCATTCTTCAAACTCAATATCATCTAGTTTGTTTAAGGCAAAATCTAGTTTTTCAAAAGTCTTATTTTCCGTCAAGGTATTATTTAGCGTATATAATTAATCTATTTTTTATAGAGCGCTTCGCCTGCTTTATAATATTTATCACCCACTGTCCAGAAAGGAGTTTTCGGATCGTTCGCAATCAAGCGACACGCCAATACATATGAGTTGAAAAATTTGAATAGATAATCATAATCCACGTTATCTGGGTTATCCGCAGCTTGATGATAATACTTGGTGATCTCAGCATCAAAAGCAGTGAATCCCATGCTATATGTCGGAGCTGGAATACCCTTGGCGGCGAAATGTACATTATCAGATCGATCGAATAAGCCTTGTTCTGGCGCTGGATCATCGATGGCCGTAAGACCGAATTCTGACGCAGCTTTTACAATATGTTCGCTTACTGTAGTACGTCCTAAACCAATAATGGTGGCTTTCGAAGTGTCATTATACCCTCCATTATCACTATTAAAACAGTAGACCATTTTATGTAAAGGAATAACAGGATTCTCAACATAATATTCACTTCCCAATAAGCCTTTTTCTTCACCTGTAAATAGAATAAATAATGCAGAACGCTTTGTTGGGTATTTGGCAATATTCTCAGCGGCGCTTAAAACAGTTACTGTACCCACAGCATTATCACGCGCCCCATTAAATATAGAGTCATTTTCGGCATTAGGTTTGCCAATACCAACATGATCGTAATGTGCAGAATAGATCACAAATTCATCTTTTAATTTTGGATCTGTTCCTTCAACCATTCCAACTACATTCTTGCCTTTCACCGAAACTTTATCAATGCCCGAGATAGTCAATGTTGTTGCAATTTTTTTCTTTCCTTCTAATGCTTTTACCATGCTACCATCAATATCCTGCACCCAAAGGTGAATATTTTTTTCTTCTTTTTCTGAACTAGCAATACCTAACTTATCAGCATTAAAAAAATGATCGAAATTATTCCATATTTGATCATTCAGTCCAGATAGTTCTATCAATCCTAATGCTCCTTTTTCTAGGGCTAGTTTCATTTTATCGTTTCGTGCTCCAAAAGCGGATCTCGCATCAGTTTTACCTTCATAACCAGCTTTTACAATGACATATTTGCCAGATACATCTTTCTTTTTATAATCTTCTGCAGCACCATAATTCAAAAAAATGCTTTGACCATTAAAATTAGTATTAGCACCTTTTAAAGGAAGTACTTTTTTTGACGAGAGTCCATTTAGAGTAACAGCAATTTTTTTTGCTTTTGTCACTTTTTCTAATTTCACTTCTTGGTAATAGCTACCTTTATTAGCAGGTTTTACATTATAACGTCTAAAGGAATTTGCCAAATAAGAAGCCGCAATATCTATTTCAGGTGTACCCGTTTCCCGACCTTTTAACTCGTCGGAAGCTAAAAAGTAAATGTGACCTTCAATATTACTTTTCGAAACAGTCTCTCTCGTTTTTTCGGCATCGGTTTGTGCATTCAATTGTAGCGATAGTGCGCCTACAAAAGCAATGAGTATTATTTTTTTCATAATTGTTGTTGTCTTAATTGGAATGTTAAAGATAAATCAATTTTTTATAGCTCGAAAATGCCCCCAGTAGTTTTCATAAACTTTAACATCTACACGTTCAAAGTTTATTGCTTCTAACCAAGCGATTTGATCGTTTAAATTGTCTGGTTTATCAAATTCATGATAGTGTTCCATTAACCATTTCCATTTCTCGCCATTAGGGAAAGTTCGATGTACGAAGTGTTGCCAATTTTTCTTTAGATCAGAATGGTCAGGGTTGCTTTTATGAATCATTAAATCAGAGCACGTAAAGAGCCCTCCTAGTGTTAATGATTCATATATTTTTTTAAAAAGCACTTGTTTTTCATGGCTATTACAATGGTGTAAGCTAAAACCAGCTATGACAATATCGAAGTGATTTTTTTTAAATTCAAAGTCTTGAAAATAAGAATTTATATAGCGCACTGAATAATTTGTGAATCGTTGCTTACATAAATGAAGCATCTCTTTAGAGGCATCGAGAAGGGCATAGTTGGCCCTAGGAAATTGTTGTATAATGGTGGCAGTTGCATTACCGTTTCCACAACCTAGGTCGAGAATATGAGATGGTTTAAATCCATCAGGAAAAGCATCTATAAAATGCGACATGAGCTTCGAATAATAGGGTACACAGCCTATCATATCTTGGGTGTAGTTCGCAGAGAAAGCGTCAAACTCATCTGCTATGTTGTCTTTGATGCTCATACTTAAAATTATTCTCCCTTTTTTTCTTCTCCAGGATGATATCTCTTCTGCGCTCGTTTAAGTACATCATCTTTGTAAAAGGCAACGGTTTTGAATTGTGCATCTGCGTAGCGTTGTGCCTGGTCGTCAAAATGTGGTGAATTTATATTACCGCTTTGTCCGCCTGCTAGCATTGATTTAGCCACTACTTTTTCGCCAAATTCTACAGCAGCCACAAAGCTATTTCCTCGCGTCCCATAGATTTTTTTAGTGTTATTCGTGTAGCGCGCGCCATAAGCGGCCAGTGCACCCCATCGACCTGAAGCAAAACCAACAGCGATACTCGGTTTCTCATCGTCAAATGCTTGTCGAATATCTCCGTTCAAACGTTGATATCGATTCACTTCCCCCCAAGGCATCTTCCAGGTACCAAAATCAGTTTTTAATGTTGCTATCACTTCCTTAAAGATATCTAAACGTTCTTGTATAGGAGAACTTTGCCCCCAAAAAATGGTACGTTGCATAGGTGTTAACCCCAAAGGACGCTGTCCTTTTTTATTATATAGATTTCCGTAGTAGTGGGCCAATGTCATCGCAACTGATGCTTTCGAAGTTCTATAATCCCATGTTCGCAATACTTCTATTGCATCTTTTAGGTCATTTGAAGGAGAATTATCGTATGCTTTTACCAATCCGGGAATCAAGGCCTCAAATGCTGGTAAATATGGATCATGCCCCAGTTCGATCAAACTTTCTAGAGTATGTCCCTTTTTATCAGTTAAAAGTTGTATCGCATGTATGCCGCGAAAATTTTCTCGATCTATAGACATATAGTTAGGATAGTTCTTTTTTTGAGGACTAAATTCTAATGCCGACGTGTATGGTGTAGAATTACAGTTTTGCAACCATCCATTTTCGGGATTTAGTAACATGATATTTTCCTCGACTGTATGTAATCCTTGCCAATCGGTATTCGGATTGCTTCCATCAACAGGTTTTCTGTAGTTATAGGTAGTGTCTCTTTTGGGCACAAAATTCCCATGAAAATAAGCGATATTCCCTTCGGCATCGGCATACACGGTATTGTTCGAAGAATTTGTTCTTATATCCATCATTTTTCGAAATCCTTTATAGCCAGTTTGTTTTGTTCTTATATATGATTGCTCTAAGGCTTTAACCGGTTCCCACATCATTGCTGTTGACGTCCATTGCCCATCTACCATATGTGTTATAGGTCCGTGATGTGTGCGATGTACCGGAAATACCTTCTCTTTTAGCTTATCACCATCTTTATAGGTTAAGGTTACTTCGGAAGTTTCAACAGGTCTCAATTCTTCTCCATATGTATAGAATAATTTTCCATCCATATTTACGATCTTCTCTTTAAACTCATCAATAACGTCAGTATAGGTCGACGTATGCATCCAACCTGTTTTTTCATTAAAGCCTTGATATACAAAAAATTGACCCCATGTGACAGCCCCATAAGCATTGAGTCCTTCTTCGCTTACTACATGTACTTCTCCACGAAAGTAAAACGAGGTATGCGGATTAATTAATAATAATGGATTACCAGATGCGGTTAATTTTCCTGAGATAGCAATACCATTAGAACCTTGAGGTTCTGCGCTCTCTTTCTGTTGTTGTAACTCTAATTTTTCCATTGCTGGAATTTCCATCCCACTATCATAAAAGGCCTTTATTTTTTGTGTGGCAATACGTTCAATATCTCCTCCAATAGAACCTTCACTAAAATACATAGGCATCCAAGGTTCGAAACGAGTCAATAGTTTGGGCTGTACTTCTGGATGCTTAGATAGATAATAATTAATCCCATCCGCAAAGGCAACACATAATTCTTGTAGCCATTTAGGGCTCTTCTCAAAATTTTCTTCTGCTTCTGCTTGCGTCATAAAGAGCTTCGCCCTTAAATCACTATACAATGCTTTATCACCTTCCACTTCCGCCAACCTACCAGTTGCCCAAATGTAATTTTGTTCTACGCGATTAAAATCATCTTGACATTGTGCATATAACAATCCAAAAACAGCATCTGCATCTGTTTTACCGTAAATATGAGGCACTCCAAAATCATCTCTGATAATTTCGGTATTTGAGGCATGCCTTGCCCAGCGTTCTGTTTCGGACAGCGTTTCGTTGCTTACTTCTTTTTTAGCACAGCTACATAATACGAGAAGGAACAGAAAGAATATACGATTCATAGATAAGTTTTTTGAGTGTTAGTATATCATGAACGAAGTTCGGCTTTTTAATTTAAAAAATCAATATGGATATATTAAACTGCATGAATAATCTTAAGAAAAAGGTTTTATAAGTATTCTTCAAATGCTGCTATTGATGTAATTAAAAAAGATTGTGAGTTAAAAAAAACACCTTTTCAAAAAATGAAAAGGTGTTTTGCGTGTCAATAAACTAACCAAATTATAATGACGAGTAGATTATGACAAACCTACTAGTTAAATGCTACTTATATCTATTAAAATCACGATGCGTAATTCTGTAATCAATTAGTCGTATAGATTTTATAAGAATATTCATTTTGTCATTAAACGATAACCATGACATCACTGTTTATGGTCATTTTCGATTTGGTCTGTTTCATTAACAAGTTCATCCAAAAATTTACTTCCTCTTCGCTCCATGTTGGAAAACGAATATGTAGTAATTCGTGAATAATATCATCTTCATGCAATTCTCTTGAGTGAAAAATGGTACCTGTTCTTTTTTCAAAGTCAATAGAAATCCCCACAAATTCGTGTCCTGGAGTATTTCCTTTTAAGGCATCTACAACCTGCATTGCAGAAATTGATTCACATGAGATATTCCAATCTGTAATTTCAAACAAATGTTTCCAGTGCTCAATTAACCTAGAATACTGGAATATATGTTTGCTTACTTTCGCATGTTTATTTGAGTTTATTGGCTTGTTCTTTTGACAAGACTCTCCAACATTCGTGACTACCACTTTGTGAGGGTGTAACTGCAAAATATCTGTTGTTTTTTTCTCTGATATCATAGTTGTCTGATTCAAATTTAGATTTGCTTTTTACATCGTAAAAACTTAATTTTTCTTTCATGGTTTTGAAATTTATGGTCGAATAAAAATGCTTTTGATAGTATCGACCTGGTTAATAAATATTAATGGATAATCTTACCTATATAGCATTATGATGCACAATGGCATTGTAATGTATACGCAAGCTTGATGTTGAAAAAATGGAATATAACTATATGAGCAAAATATCCTTAGAGAGAAGGAGGTGCTCTACCTAGAATGAGTTCATCTCTATTCGAGTTAATAAATAAAAGTTCTTGACTTTCCTCTAACTCAATGAACGGAGGGATTAGAATAAATTGAAAATCATTGAATGCAAATAATTGCCTTCTAGTATTAATGTATTCACAGAATTCACAATCTTCCGAACTTTTAGAAAAATGATGATCATGCTCACAATGATTTTCTTGCGATTCACTATGGTAAACAGTGAGATGACAAGAATTTTTTTCTAATTCTGTATTGATTTCACACGAATGGGATTCTTCTTCATGATTATGGAAAGGGTTTATGGGAAGCAATGTTATTGACAAACACAGCAACAGAACATATGCGATAAATTGTTTATTACGCTTCCTCATAGTGTAAATATAACGTTGTTTGAGCAAAATACCATGGATATCTACGATTAATACTCATTAAAAATGCACAATTTTAAACACAATTCATAAAAACACCTCCTAATTTTAAAAGTAGGAGGTGTTTTTATGAATTACCGACGTTTAAGCCGAAAGTTAGATCGAAATCGTAATTTCCATTGATCCATATCAATTGTGAAACTTTACGGTCGTTGGTTAAAAAAGAGATACGATACATTTGTGCGTATCAAATCTTTTCATTTAACGCCTAACTTCTTTTGGGTCCGATTAATTTACAGCAATATTAAAAGTTGCATCAATATCAGTTTCGCCAGCGGCATCCGCCAAGGTACCGTCATTTGGTTTTTTTGGTTCGTGACGTAATGTAAAAGTGATAGTTCCCGAACTTGCTGCGCCAGCCGTCAATGTGAACTCAGTGCCTAGAGGATTATTATCACCATCGAAATTGGTGTAATCAGTCGTTACATCTAATCCACCTGTAACAGTAAAAAAGAATTGGTGCTCATCGCTTAACTCTTCAACTTCTTCTGTGATGTCCTCTGCTGGGCTTTCCGTTTCATTCAAAAGTTCAATTGAACCTGTATAAGTAACTCCGGCTGCTAAATCTCCTCCCGTTACTGTAAGCACAGGTGCATTAGGGCCGTCACCATCTAAATCTTGTTTTTTTAGCGTGATTGCTGTACCTCCTCCATTAGGAGTTAGAGTTACCGTCATTGTTGTGATAACTTCTTCTTCAAGAACTGGGTCTGGAGTGTCATCGCTAGAACAAGCTGATAATACTAAAAGCGATAAGACAAACAGACTTAATAATTTTATTTTTTTCATAATATAATTTTAATGTTAATAATTGAATTTTAATAATTGAATTTAAGGGATACCAAAAAGTTTCTACCTAAATCATCGGCATAATAGCGAAGACGATTTAGATAATTTCTATAGTCGGTATCTAGTATATTATTGACACCAAGGCCAACGGTTAAAATAGAAGTGTTACTTACGTTAAAATCTATACTTGAATTGAAGTTCAAAAGATGGTAGGCACCTGGAGGGGTACTCACATCCACAATTTCTGAACGTCCAAGCTCCGGTATAAACACTTCAAAGTTATTGTTTGGAAATTCGTTTTGGCGAAAGACATATTGACTTTGTAATGCCATTCGCAAGTTTTTCATTTTTTTATGTGTAAAAATTAATTCGTTTTTCGTTTCTACTGGCGGCATATTGATAAGAGGTCGATCTAACGTACGGTCATATCCTTTTACTAATGATGTTTGATGTGCAATCTTAAAATGATCAGAAAGTTCATATGAAAGATCAAAATCAACTCCTAATAATCGCGCATCCGTTTGACGATATTCCCAAACTTGAAAATTGCCGCGAATAGTTTGCTGCACTTCGGTAGGTTCAATAAGAACAAAGTCGCTAATGAAATTAACAAAGGGATTGATACTAAAATTAAATCGTGTTCCTTGCTTCTTAAAAGTCGCTCCAAATTTATGTCCTACTTCTGGTGTAAATCGCAAATCACCTATTTCGATACGAGAGGCAGAGTGATGCAATCCTTCACTAAATAATTCGGATGGATTGGGCGCTCTTGAGGCCAACGAATAGTTGAACAGCAAATTGTACGTATCATTAATCGTATAGTTTATCCCAGCGGTAGCAGAAATATTGTTATAATTAAGTTTTGGATTTGTTAAGATTTGATTTTCAAATTCTTCAACCACTATTTCTGGAAACAATTCATCGTAATTTCTTGCTTCCCAAAGTGATGTTCTATAAAATTTAAAAACGTCTAAAAATGAATAATCAAATCGCCCTCCAAGCTCCAATACTAAAAGATCAGTAGCCTGATAATCGAGAATGCTATAGATACCTAAATCATACCGCGTGTAATCAGGAATAAGCCTTCTTACACCAGTGTTTGGATCTGCAGTATTATCCTGAAACCTACCTAAAACACCAACTTTTAAACCCATTTGATCAGAAAGATCAGAGTCTAAGTCTAGGGTCACAGAATGCGTCATTAATTTTAAATCTAATGATGCTCTATCTCTATCATCTCCTCTGCGAATATCAAATTCTAATCGTTTATTAGCTTGAAAATCGTATTGAAAACTTAATTTTCCGAGGCCGTCAAACAACTTAGTAGCCTTTACTCTTGCCAAATGATGGGTTACATCTTGTTTAGGCGCATCGATATCGTAGGTAAATGGATTTACAATTAAAGGTCTATCACTTCCAATAGCGTTTACCTGATCTTGTGCACCTCCCAAGTGTGAAGCACGAAGAATTCCAATTTCATTTTTAAAAATAGAATAATAGGCCTCCAAAGTATAATTAAACTTATTAAGCGCAATTTTTACTGATGCGTTTCTTTCGAACAAACCCGTATTACTCAAAATATAATCAGGAGCTTCAAAATCTCCAAACCGTTTTAACGTACCTTGAACAGCAAAAGACAAGCCTTCTTTTGTACTCTTGGTGAATGTTGTTGTTAACGTACCGCCTTGACCATTTGAGAGACCTGATAGAATAGTTTTACCAAAAATCGTATCCTTTACAGGGGCTTTTGCAGATTCAGCAATGATAACACCTCCAATAGCATCACCTCCAAATTGTAAGGCTCCTGCACCTTTAATGAGGGTAATATTATCTGCAACGTTAATATCGATATTTGGTGCATGCTCAGCACCCCATTCCTGGTCTTGCATACGTACACCATTGTTAACAATTACTACACGACTGCTGTGCAATCCGTTAATTAGTGGTTTTAGAATAGCGTTGCCGGTATTCAATGATGAAACCCCACTGATTCTATTTAAGGCATCTCCTAAAGTACCACTGCTTAAGCGCTCAATTTCCGCTCGAGAAATTCTAGAGTTATTCAAAGTTTTACTTTTATCATTAAAGGCTTTGCCAGTTACTGTAATCTCATTAAACTCTTCTAGATGGTGTTCAAGCTTAAAATTTCTCGTCGAATTTCCATTAATTTTTACAGAGAATATTTTAGTTAAACAACTAGGATGCCCAACTTGTATACTATAAGATCTATTGCATAAACCTTGGATACTAAACTTTCCTTCACTATTAGTTTCAGCAGTGATATTGGTGCCAGCTACTATTAATAGTGCTTCAGATAAAGGTTTACCATCATGAAGGTCTAAGACTTTTCCAGATAGAATCGAGGTGCAATCTTGTGAATAAGACAACATACTGCTTGCAAGCAGTAGAATTAATACAATGCGCATTTATACTTTTTAAGTTCGAGATTTTCTTTTACGTTGGTTAAGAAAAAATCGGGGGCGCTCTAGAAGATTTAAGTTTAAAAAAACCCAACGAATTAAGTTGAGTAGTCGTACTAAAAGGTTCGAAATAGATGTTAACAATGATGGTGTCACTGAAATTATCTACCAATAGCACATTATTGTCTACCACAGTGTGAAAAATGCTACAATCATCGTTTTGTTGATGTATATGCTTTACATCCTTAGCGGTACATGTTACATGTTCATGATTTTCAAGCGCATGTATCACTTGAACTGTCGATGGAAACAGCACTACAAGGGCAAATAGTATGGCAAAAATTCTATGTCTATTAGGTCGTTGCACGTGGTCGCAAGGTAACTTTTAATTCTAAATTATAAAAGTTAAAAAAAACTTAAAGGTTTGACGCTTTAGTCTGTTTGTTTTACTGCCCTGCCTTGCTGCTTGAAGTTAGAGCCTTTATAATAAGCCTTGAAGGTATATGTACTGTCCTTAACCCCTGTAATTTTCACATAAAAAGGTATACTGTCTAAGCCTTTTTTAGGGTTTATTTTGAGGAGTTCATATTCGAAATTTGACTTCCAACGAATGGCGAAGGTATCGATACCTTGTTCATGGAATTCAATTTGAATAGAATCATTTCTAATGGCCGTAGATTCTACATCCCGCTTATCAAGGTAGGTTTTAAACGTACCCGTTCTAAATTGAGTGACGTCAGAGGTATTCGTTTCACAAGCGTAGCATGTAAAGAGAATTATCATAAAAATTAGGACTGTTCTTAACATTAGATTCCTGTATAGTTACTGGGTGTAATCGCCTTTAATTCAATTTTAATTTCGTCTGAAACAGATAGCCCATCAATGAAAGAGGCAATAGATTGCTGGTTGATTTTCTCATTTGTTCTTGTTAATCCTTTAAGTGCTTCGTACGGATTGGGATAATTTTCACGACGTAATATGGTTTGAATTGCTTCTGCAACGACGGCCCAATTATTATCTAAGTCCTGCTCAAATTTTTCTTTATTGAGCAATAATTTATTCAATCCTTTTAATGTCGATTTAAATCCAATAATGGTATGAGCCAATGGAATGCCCACATTACGCAATACCGTAGAATCCGTAAGGTCACGTTGTAGTCTTGAAATCGGAAGTTTCGCAGCAAGATGCTCAAAGATAGCATTCGCAATACCTAAGTTACCTTCTGAATTTTCAAAATCTATTGGATTTACTTTATGTGGCATAGCAGAAGAACCCACTTCACCCTTTTTGATTTTTTGTTTGAAATAATCCATAGATACATAAGTCCAGACGTCTCTATTTAAATCAATGATTATCGTGTTGATACGTTTCAAATTATCAAATAGGGCAGCCATATGATCATAGTGTTCAATTTGTGTAGTAGGGAAGGAGTGCTGTAATCCTAAACTTTGCACAAAATTGTTTCCGAAATCTTTCCAGTCTATGGTTGGATAGGCCACTTTATGCGCATTAAAATTGCCTGTTGCTCCACCAAATTTAGCCGCACTCGGAATATCATTTAATAGATTGAACTGTTCTTTTAAACGTACCACAAATACCTCGATCTCTTTGCCTAGTCTTGTCGGTGAGGCTGGTTGACCGTGTGTTCTAGCTAACATTGCTATATCGGCCCACTCGATAACTAAAGCTTCTAATTTAGTTAAAACTGATAGATATTCTTTTATATAAACATCTCCAATAGCTTCTTTGATAGATAATGGAACGGCAGTATTATTGATATCCTGTGATGTTAAACCGAAATGAATAAATTCTTTAAAGTTTTGTAACTGTAAAGCATCAAATTTTTCTTTAATAAAATATTCAACAGCTTTCACATCATGATTTGTAATGCTTTCAATACTTTTAATATGCTGAGCATCTTCTGTAGAGAAATCTCTATATATAGTACGTAGTGATTCAAAAAGGGAAGCGTCAAAATTGGAGAGTTGTGGTAATGGAATTTCACAAAGCGCTATAAAGTATTCAATTTCTACTTGAACACGGTATTTAATTAAGGCTTCTTCAGAAAAAAATGGCGCTAATTCCTGTGTTTTATTTCTATATCTACCATCAATCGGAGAAATAGCATTTAAGCTGTTTAGATTCATTATTGTTAGTTCAATTAAGGAACAAAAATAACGATTTCGAAAGATTTAGCCTGTTAAGAATGAAGTTATTTTAGGCGATATTATTTTTTGCCATGAGCTCTAATATTTTCTTGCCTCTTGTCTCGTAAGCCGGACTTTCATCTGGCATGTTTTTCTCAAGGATCATTTTTAATTCATAATGAATCCATGAATGCTGTAATCCTAAGAAATATAACGATTCCATGGCATGTGCTTTGGTAGCCACTTTCGTATCTTCATTTCTAAGCCAGTAAAAACAAGTTTCAATAATTTGCTCTAATTGCTGTTGTGTGGCAATAATTTTAATTGGCGAATCAAATTTTGAATTGATATCCTGAGCAATTAGATTACATATTTTTGCGGCAGGTCTTATGGCGCTGTCATTTTCTAATTGGCCAATATTTTTAGTAAAGTAAGGAAGACTATAAGCTATCCAATCTAACCTGTGTTCACAAACAATCTCTAAAATAAGCGCTGCTTTTACAGAAGTTTCATTTTTATAATCGAATGTAATTTCTATTAATGATTTAAAAAGAGTCTCATCTTTTAATACGATTCTACTAATCTTATCGCGATGAGATTTACTCATGCTCTTGATGGCATTTAATTCTTTGATTAAAGAATACTTTGTCATGTTTTTTATAGATTCCATTAGTTGAAAAGTAGTTGCGTTTAGGGTGAATACAAAAACTTTGAATTATTTAAACTCGTTTTAATCGAAAATAGTATATGATGGATTGACTATTTTTCCTCTAAAAATTTAACTATATGATTCTCTTATAATTGTACGTGAAAATTTTTAAGAGAAAAAGCTCCGCTCAAATACAATTGAGAGAAGCTTTTTCCAAATCTAATTAATCAAACTACTATGTATTTTAATTTGCAGTTAACGGTGGTAGAATCACCTTGTCAATTGCATGAATTACACCGTTAGCCGCTTGGACGTTGGTCGCAACTATATTACTAACGCGATCGTTGGCGTCAGTTAATGTAGCACCGCCGGTTATATTTGCTGTGATGTCTCCACCAAGAGTACCCACAGTCATGTTGTCCATTAATTGAGAATCAAGAACATTGGCACCACCAACAACATGATATGTTAATGTCGCATTTAATGTAGGCTCTTCAATATCTGCTAATCCAGAAGCACTCAACTCTGTCAGTAATGATGTGAAAGCATCATTTGTTGGAGCGAATACAGTAAATGGAGCTGGGTCAGTACCATCCGCTGTAGATAATATGCTCACAAAATCTGTCGTTAATCTGCTATCCGTTAAGGCAGCAACAAGGGTACTGAACGTTGGATCTGCCAATGCAAAATCTACCACTGTTGGTAAATCGATTACAGCATCTACCGCATGAATCACACCATTTTCTGCTATGACATCAGCAACCGCAACAGTCGAGACTCCGTTGAATTTAACACCATCTGAGGTATTGAAATAAAGACTCATTGGATTGCTTCCTGCTCCAGTGGCTTTTGTATTTGAGTATCCTGCACCAGCCGACGTTAAATCTGTAGAAAGTGTAATACCATCTAAGACATGATTTAACAGCACTTGTGTTAACGTAGGCACCTCAATGTCTCCTAAAGCTGCTCCGTCTAAAAAGGTTGCAAAAGCTGCATCTACAGGTGCTAATACCGTAAATGGTCCACCAGTATCTACTGTTGAAACTAAGTCAGCGGCAGTTAATGCAGCAACTAAACTTGAAAACGATGAATTCGCAACGGCATGTGTGGCAATAGAAGGAAGACCAATAACATTATCTACTAAGTGAATAATACCGTTATCTACCATATTATCAGCGCCAGTTACAGTCGATACACCATTTAATTTAACTCCCGAACTTGTATCTACATACATACTCATGGTTTGAGAAGCTGCCGTAGAAGTGGCGAGTGTTTTAATATAACCCGTTTCTAGTGCTGATGATTGAACGGCGCCGCTCACGACATGATTCAATAATATTTTTGTCAGTGTTTCCGTTGGAACTGCGTCTAAATTTGCAAATCCATTTGCGGTTAGGAAAGCATCAAATGCTGCATTATTGGGCGCAAATACCGTAAAAGGACCTGGGCCACTTAATGTTGCCGCCAAATCTGCTTTTTGAACCGCATCCAGCAGCGTACTGTAATCCGCACCAGCGTTTACCACAAAATCAGTAACTGTATTCGACCCCATCGGAGTTCCGTCGTCGTCATTACTACATGACAGTACAAGAACCGACATGAGTAAAATCATAATCCCATTAATTGTTTTTGATAAGTTTTTCATTAAATTAAAGTTTAAATTCTATGCGAAGTTAGAAAATAATGTTTAATCTTTTTTAATAATAGTTAAACAAAATGTAGTTTTATCATATTTTTAACATTTGGTATAACCTTTGAGTATTAGATAGAAAATACTATTTTTAGAATTGCAATAAGCGAACACAACAAAAACAATTTTTAAGAGTTATAACAATGATGAAAGTGAAAAATTACATACCTATTTTGAGTCTAGCATTACTATTTTGCTTCAATTTTTCGATGGCTCAAATCAATAAGTTCGATTCGAACGGTAAGCGACATGGGGTTTGGAAGAAGTATTATAAGAATAAGAGAATACGGTATTCTGGTACGTTTGAACATGGTAAAGAGGTTGGCACGTTTAAATTTTATTCTGCCGCAACTTCTGATTTTCCAAGTGTAGTAAGGGTCTATAAAAATGGTAGTGCAACAGCCGATGTAACTTTTTATGCGGAGAATGGAAAATTAGAGAGTAAAGGTTTGATGATTGGTAAAAAAAGAGAAGGAAAGTGGTTATATTATCATGAAGATGGTAAAACCCTTATGTCAGAGGAGACTTATAAAGATGGAAAGTTACATGGTCCATATAAAACATTTTACAATTCGGGTAAGCCAACTGAAGTTACGAATTATGCCAATGGTTTATTAGATGGCCCGTATAAGAAATATGCGATTAAAGGGCACATCTATCAAGATTTTACATATAAAGAAGGGAAACTAAATGGTCCCGCTATATATTACAATCGGAAAAATGGAGAAGTGACCACAAAGGGAACCTTTAGAGATGATATTCGTGTTGGAACCTGGGAAAATTATGCAGATGGTGCGTTAGTGAGTACTGAGCAACCCAATAAAAGGAAACCCCCTAGAAAGAAAACCAAGAAGAAAGAAAACAAACAATAAATTAACCGAGATTGTGCGCTAAACATTCCTCAACTACAACCGTGGCCTAGGCCGCGGTTTTTTTATGTAAAAACATTCTCAAATTCTCTATCTTTGCAGTCTTATTATGAAAGCATGAAAAGAGTAATTGTAGGACTGTCGGGAGGTGTAGATTCAAGCGTTGCAGCGCATTTATTAAAAGAGCAAGGCTATGAAGTGATCGGTTTGTTTATGAAGAATTGGCATGATGATTCGGTAACGATATCAAATGAATGCCCATGGCTGGAGGATAGCAATGATGCGATGCTTGTTGCCGAAAAATTAGGAATTCCATTTCAAGTGGTTGACTTAAGTGAGCAATATAAAGAGCGTATTGTAGATTATATGTTTCGTGAGTACAAAATGGGAAGGACACCAAATCCGGATGTGTTGTGTAATCGAGAGATTAAGTTTGATGTGTTTATGAAGATTGCATTAGATTTAGGCGCTGATTATGTAGCAACAGGCCACTATTGTCGGAAATCTCAGTTTGACAAAGAAGGAAAAACAATATATCAGTTATTATCAGGAAAGGACGTAAATAAAGATCAATCTTATTTTTTATGTCAATTATCGCAGGAACAACTTTCAAAATCTTTATTTCCAATTGGAGAATTAACAAAACCAGAAGTTCGCAAAATAGCGACGAGTTTAGATTTAATTACTGCAGATAAAAAAGATTCACAAGGTTTGTGTTTTATTGGAAAAGTGCGCTTACCAGAATTTTTGCAACAAAAACTAAAACCAAAAGAAGGAAATATCATTCAGATACCGAACGAATCAAATGTTTTTGATGCTCCTGTAATTAGTTATCATACAAAAGAAGAGGAGTTGCAAGCAAAAGCATCAAAATATAGCTATTCTAAACATGATGGTACAATTGTAGGTACCCATCAAGGTGCACATTATTTCACTAAAGGACAGCGTAAGGGGCTTGCTGTTGGAGGTACCGTTGAACCGCTTTTTGTGATTGAAACCGATGTTGAAGAGAATATTATCTATACAGGAGAAGGTAAAAATCATAAAGGTTTGTATCGAAATGTTTTATTCGTATCTAATGATGAGGTACACTGGATCCGAGAAGATATGGCCTTATCGGATGGAGAAAGTTTGAAGGTGCAAGCTAGGATTCGATATCGACAAGCTCTAGAGAATGCCACCTTATTTAAGGTTGAAGAAGGTTTGTATGTTGAATTTGAAAATAATCAATCTGCGATCACAGAAGGTCAGTTTGTGGCATGGTATCAAGACGACGAACTTCTAGGGTCAGGAGTCATTTCTTAAATTATCGTATTTTGGTTACCTCAAAAATGCTATGAAGGCTATGAATAGAATCACCCAACTTTTTAATATTGAATATCCATTGATTCAGGCAGGAATGATATGGGCAAGTGGATGGAAATTAGCTTCTGCCGTCAGTAACGCCGGCGGTTTAGGTCTTATCGGAGCTGGCTCAATGTATCCTGATGTATTGCGAGAACATATTATAAAATGTAAGGAAGCTACAGATAAACCTTTTGGTGTGAATGTTCCAATGTTGTATCCGAATATTGAGGAAATACTGAAGATTATTGTTGAGGAAGAGGTGAAAATAGTGTTCACTTCTGCTGGTAATCCGAAAACTTGGACTCCATTTTTAAAAGAGAACGGTATCACCGTTGTACATGTAGTGAGCAGCCTAAAATTTGCATTGAAAGCACAAGATGCTGGTGTTGATGCCGTGGTTGCAGAGGGTTTTGAGGCTGGTGGTCATAATGGTAGAGATGAAATGACTACTTTTACACTGCTACCTATTGTAAAGGAACACATAAAGATTCCGTTAATTGCCGCTGGAGGAATTGCTACAGGGAGAGGGATGTTGGCAGCGATGGTTTTAGGTGCGGATGCTGTGCAGATTGGAAGTCGTTTTGTGGCGAGCGAGGAAGCTTCTTCGCATATTAACTTTAAACAAGAGGTTGTAAATGCCAAAGAAGGAGCCACACAGTTAACGTTGAAAGAATTAGCTCCTGTAAGATTGATAAAGAATAAGTTCTATAATGATGTTCAAGAGTTGTATAAGACAGCACCAACGGCGGAACAACTGAAAGAATTATTAGGAAGAGCAAGAGCAAAAAAAGGCATGTTCGAAGGTGATTTGGAGGAGGGTGAGTTAGAAATAGGACAAATAGCAGGTTTAATACATGAAATAAAACCCGCAAAACAACTTGTAGAAGAAATAATTACCGAATACATCGAAGTAAAACAGATAATAGCAACCCTATGAGAAAAACACTACTTATTACAATAACACTTTTTTGCGTGATGGCGAACGCACAAAAAAAAGCAAAAATAAAAGGCAATAAAAATGTGATTACCGAAGAAAGAACATTTGAGTTCTTTTCTGGTATTGAACTAAACGATAAAATAGAAGTGACGCTAAAACAAAGTGAATCTAATAGATTGGTGATCGAAGCTGATGAAAATTTGCATGATGTCATAGATTCTGAAATCGAAAGTGGTATGTTGATCCTTTCATTGAATAAACGAATAACAAACTCAAAACGCTTTAGACTGACTTTATATGTAGAGGATTTAGATATTATAAAACTGCAAGATGCGAGTGAAATCAAAAGTGATGAAAGGTTTGATTTTTTCGATTTGAGTATGATATTAAATGACAAATCAGACGTTGAGATGACCTTAGAAGCGCAATTTTTTAGCTTAGAATCAAATGAAAAGTCGCGAGGGGATCTCAACGTAAAGGCAGATAGTATTTCCATACATATGAAAGAATCATCCAAAATAAAATATGTGGTGAATGCCCAAAAAGTTGAGGTGAAATATGAAGGTAGTGCTACGGGAGAGTTTGTTGGTAAAACGAATGATTTAATCCTGTCAGCAAATGATAACGCTACGTTTAAAGGAAATGAATTGGAAGCAAAAACAATACTATTGGATGGTTCCAATAGCACCAGTTCTTATGTCAATGCAAAAAACAACATTGCACTAACGTTACAAAACAAGTCAAAAGTTTACATCTTTGGGTCTCCAGTCATTGAGATCAAATCGTTCGAAGATACTGCAAGTATTTTTAAGCGAGAAGCCATGAAGTTACTTGAAAAAATATAAAAAAGGAACTACTTCGGAATTTTAATAAAATAAGACTTACGAGATTTATTATTTAGTTTGTTTTCTCGTAACCAAGGATTATGAATTTTTAATTCTTTATAATTCGTTTGAAACTTTTTAGCGAAGCTGGCAATGTTGGTAATTACCGTATCTACCTTTACCTGATAGCTTTCAGGAAGTTCGTACAAATCATCTTGATCAAATTGAAAACCATATTTTTTTGGCTGTGTCAAAATTTCTTTTGCTGCGATAATTCGGGGCACATATCGTTGGGTGTTTTCTCCCGCTAAAACATCGTAATAGCTTTTCACTTGCTGGGTATTGAGTTTTCCATTTAGTCCACCATTGCCATCATGATATGCGGCGGCAGCTAAGGTCCAAGTGCCAAATTTTCTTTTGGCTTTTAATAGATAGTCGCAAGCAGCTCTGGTCGCTTTTTCTAAATGATAACGTTCATCGACATTACTATTTACCTCGAGACCATTTTCCTTTGCAGCGGCTTTTAATAATTGCCAAAAACCCTTCGCCCCGGCGGGTGAAGTTACATTGCGCAAGTTACTTTCAATAACTGCTAAATATTTGAAATCATCTGGAACACCTTTTTCTTCTAAAATCGGTTCTATTATCGGGAAATACTTATGGGTGCGCTTAATCCATAACAAAGCATTCGATTGCCAATATGTATTGACCAATAACTCCCTATCAATTCTTTCTTTAATATCATGTTTTTCGAGTGGTACGCGTTCTCCGGCAAAAGTTAAATCTTCTGGAATTTTAATAGCCTTGATATTATACGAATCACTAGTTATTTTACTGTCCTGACTTTTTTTAGTCGCTTTTTTTTCTTCAGGATCACTATCCTGTATGGCATTGACAAACACACCACAAACAGTAATGAGGGCTAAGAGAAGAATAATTTTATGTGATTTCTGCATAATACGAACGTTTAAAATGGTGAGATATATTGTTGGAAAGGCAATCCATGCTTGTCTTTTTCAGAGATAATAGGATTTTCAATTTGCCAATCAATATGCAATGTGGGATCATCCCAAGCAATGGCAACTTCAGCTTCCTTATGATAATACTTTGTACACTTATAGCTAAAGATAGTAGCATCTTCTAAAACTAGAAAACCATGAGCAAAACCTTCGGGAATATATAATTGTTGTTTGTTTTTATCAGATAAAACAGTTTTGAAATGACTGCCGTAGGTCGCAGAGTCTTTTCTGAGATCCACCGCAATGTCTAAAACACTCCCTGTTATTACTCTAATTAATTTTCCCTGAGCATATGGAGGTTTCTGAAAATGTAATCCGCGCAAGACATCTTTTTGAGAGCAAGACTCATTGTCCTGTACAAAAGTAACGTCCAACAGATTACTAAGCTGTTTTTTATTATAACTTTCTAAAAAATAACCTCTTGCATCTTCATGAACAGTGGGTGTTAAAACCAACAAATCTTTAATAAAGGTTTTTTCAATTTTCATTGCCGCAATGTACTAAATTATTGCCATTAAAAGTTCAGAAATCTTCCTTGCTTTGTTTAAAATCATAACGTGTGTGCCTCCTTCGATAATTACGCAATCTTTGATGTGTTTAATAGGAAAAACACCATCTGCATTTCCATGGATGTGGGCGACATTCGGAAGAGGTGTTTCTTGTTGCCAATGTAATACATTATACACTGCCCAAGGTAAATAAACTTCATCTCGCATAGATAAATACTTCCTGTAGAGGTCAATCCTTTTTTGTGCTACACTACCGAAAGCATATTTGGCAAAACTTTCGATATTTACAATTGCTTTTGTAGGAAACAACTTGTATGCTTTGGTTGTTCTTGCAATTTGAAGTCGTCTCGGTAGTTCATACTTGGTCTTGACACTTGAAATAATAATGGTATTTTTTGTTGGTACAATTTTACTCATTTCTTGTACCATAATACCGCCAAACGAAACACCAATTAGAACGGGTTTTTCGTGCTGTATTCGTTCACACATTCGAGCGGCGTACGCAGATAATGATTCATTTTCTGATAGGGGCACAAGCCAATCTAAGTAATGAATTTCATATGTTTGTTCAGGCAACTCGAGATATTCAAATATATCAATACTTGCGGCCAATCCAGGAACTAAATAGAGATGCGTTTTCATCAAATATTATGTAAAAGCAGGTTCTTTAATAAAATCAAAACGCACCAGGCCGTCAGTATCTATTTCGGTAAGCACAATATCGTGTAAGGTATTTACTAAACCTGGGTTCCATGGCGTTTTCACTTTCACATAATTTGCGGTGAAACCATGAATATAACCTTCTTTGTTTTCGCTTTCAAATAACACAGTATGTGATTTTTCGAGCTGACTTTCATAAAAGGCACGTCGTTTTTTCACCGATAGTCCGCGTAACATCTTGCTCCTTTTGATTCGGATATTTTTCGGAACAATGTTATCAAAGAGTACGGCTTCGGTATTTGGACGTTCCGAATAAGTGAATACATGTAGGTATGAAACATCTAAATCATTCAAATAATTATAGGTTTCTAAAAAAGCTTCCTCAGTCTCTCCTGGAAATCCAACAATGACATCTACACCAATACAGGCGTTAGGCATGACTTCCTTAATTTTTCTAACTCTATCGGTATAGGTAGCGCTTAAATAGCGACGTTTCATTTTTTTGAGCAGCATATCGCTTCCGCTTTGAAGCGGAATATGAAAATGTGGAACGAAACTTTTGGAGTTCGCTACAAAATTGATTGTTTCATTTTTTAATAAATTAGGCTCAATAGATGAAATTCTTAAACGATGAATACCGTCTATAGTATCTAGAGCCTGTACAAGTTCAAAAAAAGTGTGCTCATGTTTTTTATTGCCAAATTCGCCTTTACCATAATCACCAATATTCACACCAGTCAAGACAATTTCTTTAATTCCTGTTTCAGAAATTTTTGTTGCATTGGTTAGAACATTCTCTAAGGTGTCACTTCTAGAAATACCCCTTGCCAACGGAATTGTACAATAGGTACATTTATAATCACATCCATCTTGCACCTTCAGAAAAGCTCTTGTTCGATCTCCAATAGAGTAGGACCCAACATAAAAATCGGCTTCCGATATTTCACACGAGTGTACCTCTCCAATGTCATTTTTAGTTAAGTCATTTAAATACTGAGTTACTTTAAATTTTTCTGTGGCTCCTAAAACGAGATCTACACCATCCACGGCAGCCAATTCTTCTGGTTTTAATTGGGCATAACATCCAACGGCAATTAAAAATGCCTCATCATTGAGTTTCAACGCATTTTTTACAATTGTTTTAAAACGTTTGTCGGCATTATCAGTAACAGAACAAGTATTTATCACATAAATGTCGGCTTTTTCTGCAAAGCCAACGCGCTCGAAACCTTCATTTTGAAAATTACGCGCAATTGTTGAAGTTTCGGAAAAATTAAGTTTGCAACCTAGGGTATAAAAAGCAACTTTTTTTTGTGCATTCATTCATGTACATTTACAGGACGCAAATTTACAATAATATTATAGTTTAACACAAATGCAAGTAGTTTTTGAAACACAACGCCTCAAAGTACGAAAATTACTACTGAAAGACTTTAAACCATTCCATGAGATGCATAGCAATATCCGCGTTATGCAATATGTTCGAGGTAGAGCCATGACTTTTGAAGAGAATGAAAAAGAATTACCTGCACTTATTGAAAAGTATAAAAACCCTGAAAACGATTTTTGGATTTATGCTATAGAACGAAAGGAAGATGGCCATTTTGTTGGAACTGTTGCCTTAGTAAAAGATACCCAAGGAGATGACGAGATCGGTTATAGGTTTTTAGAAAAATACTGGAAAAACGGATATGGTTTTGAAATTGCTGAGGGATTGGTTTCTTATTGTCGTAGTTTAGGAATGTCGAAAGTCATTGCAAATGTGGTGGTGAAGAATGAGGCTTCAACTAAAATTATTAGAAAATTGGGATTTCATTTTGTCGGCGATTTTGTATCTGATGATTTAAAATTACCTGAGCGTAAATTCGAGTTAAAATTATAAGCACAGTTTTAAGAGCTAATTTTAGTTTTGAAATTGAGTTTTATCAATAGTATCAAACACTAATTTTTCTATATGCTAGAATATGAAAAAAGAATAAATCAAGTGAAGTCCTTTTTTGAAAATAAGGATACGGTGCTTGGGTATCGAAAATTAATGGATTGTGCCATTGACACTCAAGATCTACATATTTACGAAGAAATTGTGGCGCTTACCGATTGGAAAGAAAAGTATCCAGATGAAGAAGAAAAATTCATTCAAAAATCGTTATCAATTTTAGATAAAATTGCGACTATTCCAATAGCATTGAATACCTCGAACGAAGCAGTTCTTGAGGCTCATGAAATTTCTAAATCATACAATAAAAGATCGTTTGTTTTGGGCCCCATTTCCTTAAAGATTCGTAAGAGTGAGGTGTATGGCTTAGTTGGTGAAAATGGGAATGGAAAGACAACACTTCTTAGGGTATTAGCCAAAGAATTAAAATCTGATACTGGTCGTTTAAATTTTGATTTTGATCAAGAGTTTAAAAAGGATTTTGATTTGCGTACGAAATTGGTATACATTCCTCAGCGTACTCAAAAATGGCATGGAAGTTTGAAAGATAATTTGAAATTTGTCTTGTCAAATTATGGTGTTTCTCCGAAAGAAAATGAAATCAGAATTTTAATGATGATTGCCCGTTTCGGGTTATGGAAATACAAAGATTTGAAGTGGAGTGAATTATCGTCGGGTTATAAAATGCGTTTTGAATTAGCGCGTACATTATTGAGACAACCAGAATTATTGCTGCTAGATGAACCTTTGGCAAATTTGGATGTCTTGGCTCAACAGGTAATTTTAGAGGATCTAAAATCTATCGGTAACTCTTTGAATAATCCAATAGCAATTATTTTATCATCACAGCAGCTATATGAAGTGGAGAAAATATCAGATCATGTTATTTTTCTTAAAAATGGACAGTATAGTGATGGAGGCCAAACTCCTGTAACTACTAATGATAATTTGATTATTGAGATAGATTGTGCTTGCGAGCGAGAAGAATTAGCGACGATTTTTTCTAATTTATCTTTACAAAAATTAGTTTACAACGGAGGTATTTATTTTGCGTACTTCGATGGTAAAACCTCGTTTTCTTCGGTGCTAGAGAAGATTGGAGGAAGTACTATTGAGGTCACATATGTTCGTAATATTTCTAACTCTACTAGGCGCTTTTTTGTCTCCTAAAAACACTTTTAATGAAAAAGAATATTTATAGAATTAATCAGTATTTATTAGAGAATTACCCCACCATTTGGAATACGAAGATTGTTTGGATGTTGGCCGTTAGTTGTATACTTCATATCATATTTTTTATATTGGGTTATGTGACTCTTATAGATCCAGAGTTGTTACATGAACGAAACGCGATTGATGTCTATTTTGAAAATGGTACAGCTTTTTTTAGTATTATTTTGTCGATTTTACTCTTGGTTATATGGCTCATATATTTGTTTAAAAATAATGCATTCAAGAATTTTTACCCAACTTCTCAATTAAAGTTGTTTTCGCAGTTTATTAGTTATTTTATTATTATATTTTTTTCAACCTCGTTTTACTTTTCATATACCTATGGCCTAAAATTGTACATTGTAAATACCTATGAAGATGTTGTCGTTGCGGATGAAATTAATGTTTCAAATAATGCCGCGTTGTTTTTTTCTCATGCTATTGATGATTATACATTGGATAACTTAAGGTATCCACCACCTTTTTCAGAAATTTATTGTGAATCAAATTCAGAATTAATAGATAGAGAAAAAATATATGTCAGTTTTTTAGATCAAGATTATCAGTTCTATACATTGACCTCGAAAGAAGTTAAAATCCGCGCTATTGTTTCTGATTATAACCTAGATAATTACGTGTTTAGGAGAGAAAGAGATTCAAGTTATGTCTATTTCTTTAAAGATACGTTGGTAGATATTTCAAAGTATGTAGAAAATGCAATTCCGACTTATTTTAATTATTCAGACACCTTCTATGATGCTGAAGATTATGAACAATATGATTATAATTTTAGCTATACAAACAAGGCGTATCCGATCTATGACAAATATGAAAAGAAAAGAGAGTATAGAAATAAATATGCATTTGATTTACTCAAAAGAAACAATGCTGATGAAATTAAAGCTTTATTAAAACGATTTCTAACCATCGCAGATAAGTACAAAGTACAACATAATTTATCTGAAGAGAAATGGTTTAATTTGGTCTATCACCCTGATGAATTCAAGGTAGAATCATTGATTCGTAAGGAAAAGAAAATAGACGGTTATGAATCCTATACGAATGCAACAGCCGAACAAACTGCCATTCAGAAATTTAATCTCGAGCGTAGAACAAATTTTTATATTGAAACGGATAATTTGGAATATGTATTTGAAAACATTGAAGAGATAAAGAATCGGAACGTACTGGATGGATTTATACATTTTTTTATTTGGACAGCATTCTGCATAGCTATGTTGATTTTTATATTTAGAATAACCGGCCTTAGACAGTTTCTATTCACTGTGATTGCGGCTGGAGTGCTAATTGTTTTCATTTCATTAGTTACTGTACTATATATGTATATCGGCGGTGGCGGATCAAATAAAGAAGAGTATTTTGCTTTTTATTTAACCCTCATTATTGGTGGCTTGATTTTATATACATCGATATTCTTAACCGATAGAATACGAAAAAACATTATGGCCATTTTCCTAAATTTATCATTATTAGGGTTTGTTTTATATGTGCTTCTAATTGTTACTCTTATATCATTGCATCAAAGAGAAACTTGTAATAAATTGTATAGTTATGACTATACTCGAGATTGTTTTAATCTAGGTGAGTGGTTGGGCACTTATCTTAGTTATATTTTGCTGCTAATAGGTATTGTTTTTGTTTATTTTTACACACATATTGTCAAAAAATGGAAAGGCTTACCGGAAGGATAGTTAATTTTTATAAATTCACTTATATATGATTGCCAAAACACCAGAACCACCATATTATGCTGTAATTTTCACAACAATAAGAACAAACGTAGATGAAAATTATGAAGCAACAGCACATCAAATGGAATTGCTAGCAAAGCAACAGGAAGGTTATTTAGGCATCGATTCAGCGAGATCCGAAGTTGGTATTACAGTATCATACTGGAAGAGCTTAGAAGCAATTAGCAACTGGAAAAATAATTTAGAACATACTGTAGCTAGAGAAAAGGGTAGAGCAGTTTGGTATCAGCAGTACCAATTAAGAATTTGTAAAGTCGAAAGAGCTTATGAGTTTACGAAATAAACGAGTAATAGGTTGTTTAATCTTGAGCATTATGTTCGTCGCTTCTTGTAAAAGAAAGGAAAGCGGTTTTGACGAAACGCAGGTGTTTCGATATAATGAACATTCTAATATAAGTTCACTAGATCCGGCCTTTGCAAAGAAGCAGGCCGACATTTGGCCCATGCATCAATTATTTAATGGCCTTGTGCAATTAGATGATAGTTTGAAAGTGCGACCCGATATCGCAAAAAGCTGGCATATTTCCGATGATGGAAAGACCTATCAATTTCAACTACGCAATGACGTCTTTTTTCATAAACATGAGCAGTTTGGCGTCGATTCGACTCGCAATGTAGTTGCAGGTGATTTTGAATATAGCTTTAATCGTTTATTAGACCCGAAAGTCGCTTCGGCGGGAAATTGGGTATTAAAAAATGTGGCTACTTTTAAAGCGACCAATGATTCAATATTTACGATCAATCTAAAGAAACCATTCCCTCCATTTTTAGGACTCTTATCGATGAAATATTGCTCTGTGGTTCCTAAAGAAATAGTGACATATTATGGTAACGATTTTCGTTCAAATCCTATTGGTACTGGGCCTTTTAAATTTAAGTTGTGGGTAGAGAATACCAAGCTTGTCTTTCGTAAGAATGAACATTACTTTGAAAAAGATAGTCTTGGATTCGCTTTACCCTATTTGGAAGCGGTCGCCATTACTTTTTTACCTGATAAACAAAGTGAGTTTTTACAATTAGTTCAAGGGAATATAGATTTTTTGTCGGGACTAGATGCGTCATATAAAGATGATATATTGTCTGTAGAAGGAACGTTAAATGAGCGATATAAAGAGCAGTTTAACATGTTAACGGGTGCCTATTTGAATACTGAATATTTAGGATTTAAAATGGATTTAGAAGCAGAACATCCGGTGTCAAATCATAAATTAAGGAAGGCCATTAATTATGGATTTGACAGAGAGAAGATGATTTTGTACATGCGCAATGGTATTGGTACTCCGGCTGTGAATGGATTTATTCCTAAAGGACTACCGGGTTTTGCTGATGCTAACGGCTATACATATCAACCAAAGACAGCAAAAAAATTGGTCGACGCTTATATCGAAGAAACGGGAGATAAAGAACCCGAAATTTCTATTGCGACGAATAGTCAGTATGTTGATTTATGCGAATATATTCAACGTGAACTTCAGAAAATTGGAGTCACCGTGAATATTGATGTAATGCCTCCATCAACACTTAGACAATCTAAAACAAAGGGAGAGTTACCAATTGCAAGAGCAAGTTGGATCGCCGATTTCCCAGACGCCGAAAATTATTTATTTTTATTCTACGGGAAAAATTTTGCCCCAAAAGGCCCTAATTTCACCCACTTCAAGAATGAGACCTTTGATCGTTTATATGAAGAAACCTTTATAACCTTAGATGATAAGCGTAGATATCAATTATATCAACGCATGGACAGTATCATCATCGCAGAAGCACCTATAGTGCCATTATACTATGACGCTGTGGTTCGATTTTCTCAGAAAAATGTAAAAGGTCTGGGAATGAATCCTATAAATTTATTAACCTTAAAAAAAGTTTCTAAAACGAAAGAGTAGTCATAATTGGGAAATGATCGGAGTACTGTACGCGAAAATTTTCATGCGTACGAATCTTGATTGATTTATCTACAAAAATATAATCTATTCGTAGAGGAAACCCATTAAAGCTATACGTTTTTCCAAAGCCCTTACCAGCCTCAGAAAATGAATCATTAAACTCATTTTTAGTATGTTTATACATCCAGGAGTAAGCTGTATTATTCATATCTCCTGCTAGAATCATTTTATACTTACATTGCTCAATATCATTGTTAAGCGCCTTGAGTTGCTTCTCTTGAATTTTAAATGAAGAGCGTAGTCGTTTGAGCAATTTTTCTGAGTTAGGATGACCAAAAAAATCTTTATCAGGAATGATACCAAGAGAATTGAAACGAAAATTATAGATTCTTAAGGTATCCGTGCCTTTTTTAATATCCGCATATATAGCGCTGGGCTGATTCCGACCAAATCGGATAACACCTTCACTGATGATTGGGTATTTGGAAAAAATTGCTAGACTGGATCGAAGCTTATTTTTATAGATAGGATTACTTATATAGGGATAGTTCAAACTGAAATTTTCGAGTTGCTGATATTCTTGAAAGGCAATAATATCTGGTTGTTGCACTTCCATGAATTCACGTATTCTCAAAGGTATGTTTTCAGATTTAATCCATTCATACATATTAAATTTACGCACGTTGTAGGACATAATAGAAAGTTCATTTTCAGTGGCCTCAGTGCCTCCGCTCAACTTGTATAAAGATGGAATAAAGAAAAAGCTCAGGATGAGTATAAAAAGATTTATATACACTTGTTTTTTACGTCTCGTGAGCAGCCAAAAAATTAAGAAAATCAGAGTTCCAAATAGTAAAATTGGAACAATTAAACTAAGCAAAGAGATAAGCCCAAATTTTTCAGGCGGCAGATAGGGTAAAATAAAGGCAAAAAAAAGTCCGACAATAAACAGTATGTTTATTGTGAAAAGAACTTTATGTATGAAAGATAATTTCTTCATTTTAATAGTCTAACCTTATTTTTTTCTTACCGAAAATAAAAAGTCTTTTTCTTCTTTTGTTAGAGTTTCGTAACCTGATTTACTAATTTTATCTAAAATATCATCTATGCGTCTCTGTTTACCAGAATCGTTCTGAGATGAAGTTTCGGGTTTCGATTTCTTATAAACAGTTTTTAAGGGTTTTTGTTTTTTTGATTTAAAAAGACTCATCAACATGACTCCGATATCATTGCCTTTTTTTAACTGCAGACTATAAATGTAACCTAAAAAAGCACCTCCAAGATGAGCGAATTCACCACCCGAATTAGGTCCTGGAATTCCCGCTATAAAAGCTATTAATAGAAAGGTTGTTATAATCCAAAGTTTTAAGGTGAATACTCCGAAAAGACGGACTTCATAATTTGGAGCGTAAGTTGTAATCCCAACAAGTGTAGAAAAAATGGCTGCCGAGGCTCCCACTAAAATGGCTCCTTCGTTTTTAAATGCTGGCAATAAATTATAAGACAACAAGAACAGAAGTCCTCCAAAGACAATTCCAAGAAAATAATAGTTTAAAAAGTGTTTTACACTTAGTAGGTTTAAAAATATACGCCCAGTAAAAAACAAAACAATTACATTACCTAATAGGTGCATGAAACCTGCGTGTAAAAAGGCATATGTTATGATAGACCATGGTCGATACAAAAAATCGCCTAAGTCGTCAGGCAGCGAGAAATAATCTGTAAAAAAAGTCGCAGTTTCTGAACTGAATGAATAATAAATAGCATTGTAAATTGCTATAATTGCAAATATGCCTACATTAATAAAAATAAGCTTAATCGATATATCAGCTAAATCATACTTTGTTTTTATTTCCGAAAGAAGACTCATAAATTTCTAATTTTTCAACAGGCCGCTAAACCAAGTATAGGCAACCATCATTAAAAGTACAATCAAAATTACAATATCATTTGATGCAAGCAATGTGCCAAACGAACCTATTAGCAACATTAAGAGACTATACGACAGTCCAATCGTATGCGATGTTCTGTTTTGTAGTTGGATGGCATGTGTAAGTGGTAAAATTACAAAAAGTGAAGTTAGAGAAAATCTCAGAAAGTACGGGCCTCCAATTACATAAAACAGTATAATAAATAGTAAAGCTATGGTGCTCAATATAATAATTGCAATTCCCGATTGCTTATCTTTTTCATCAAGCAAATACTTACCATAATTATTGAAAAGTAAGATCCCATTTGAGATAGGAGTTATGAGCCACGAACCAAGCGCAAATACCAAGTATAGAAATACTAAAAAAGGCGCAAAATAGTAGATACTTGTATCTTTAATAAGCCCGTGTAATACGCGATATATTACATAGATTCCAACAATAAAAAACCATTGATTTTTTGAGGTCTGATTTTGAATCCAAAAAGCGTACTTTAAAAACAATCTATAAATTAGATTTTTAGATTTTATCGATTCTACCATGCCGTTACGAGCATAATCATTATTCGGATCGATTTTAAGCGCTTCTTTAAAATGTTCATTAGCCTTTTTATGATTACCTCTTTCCAAATTAGTCCATCCTGCATTTGCATGGGTGAAATCATCCTCAGGATTATCTGTTAATGTAAGCTGAATCGTCTCATAAGCGTCACTATCCCGCTTTAGTTTCGTAAGCGCTTTGGTACGTGCATTTAAACATATGACATCTTTTGGATCTATTGAAAGGCCTTGATCAGCAAAATTCAAGCCTTCTTCGAAGTTCTTTTGTTGTATTAAAATCAACGCTTTTTGACCAAAGTAATGCGCCGAAAAGGGATCTATTCGAATGGCTTCATTTATATTCTTTAATGCAATCTGTTTTTCATCTTTCTGTAAGGATAAAATAGAAAAGAGATAGTGTGCATCCGGAAAAAGAGGATCAAACTTTAATAAAGATTGTACATAATTCTCGGCCGACTTATAATCCTCAATATAAAAGTGACACAAGGCTAAATAATACATAGAATTCACATCATCGGCGTTCTCATTTAAGGCTTGTTTAAATGAATTGATGGCATCTGTATATTTTTTTAATTCAATAAGTTGTGCTCCTCTTATATAATGAGATGAGATCATTATTTTTTGATATTTAGGTATGTTAAAATATCATCATAAAGACCAGAATCATTAGAGTATAAGGCATAATTCTTTGCTGATGTAAACCATTCTTTTGTGCTAGGTTTTACTTTTTTAATTGATTTCAGCAAAGCTTTCATGGTTAAAGGCTCTAAATTCCCCGTCGCAAAAGATTGTTGAAGTTTGTCCTCAATCGCTACATCGATAACAGCTTTTATATCGGCTCCAGAAAAAGATTTAGATGATTTTCCTAGCGTTTTCTCATCAACCTTCTCTATTGGTTTATCTTTCAGAGAAAGTTTAAAAATTTCTTCTCTCGCTTCTTGATCTGGTGGAGGTACAAATATAATCCTATCGAACCTTCCAGGCCTGCGAAAAGCAGGATCTAAGTGCCATGGTGTATTTGTAGCACCGAGAACTAATAGGCCTTCATTTTCTGAATTCATTCCATCTAACTCAGCTAAAAATTGATTAATTACCGTTCTGCCTGCTGTATTGCTCATACTATTTCTGTTCGCACCAAGTGCATCAATTTCATCAATAAAAATAACACAGGGTTTGTTTTTTCGCGCTGTTTCAAAAATTTCATGAAGGTTACTCTCGCTATTTCCCATCCACATGTCTAAAATATCATTGATTCCAACACTAATAAAATTAGCGTCGATCTCACCTGCCGTGGCTTTTGCGATATAGGTTTTTCCGCATCCAGGAGGTCCATATAGTAAGATGCCACCACCTATTTTTTTCCCATAGGCTTTGTATAATTCTGGATGCAATAAAGGTTTAATAATTTTTAATGAAATTTCATTTTTGACATGATGCATGCCTCCAACATCATTAAATTTAATACTCGATTTCTTAAGAAATTGCAGCGCATCCTCATCAATACTATTTTCATCGTTAGACTGTGTATTGCTCGTGACTCTGAGTACAGCATCAAACGCTTCATTGGTGTAGCTTGAGTTGATTTTTAATATAGAGCTATAAATTTCTTGAGCTTGTTTATGCTCATTTAATTTCAACAAATTACTGCACTGTAATTCGAGTAATGAAATTTGATGTGGATTTTTTTCTATGAGCTCTTCGAGAACGACTATAGAAGCTGAATATTTTGCTTGTTGGTAGTAAACAGTTGCAAGCGTTTCTTTTGATTTTAAATGATCAGCATCAATTCTTAGTATTTCTAACAATTGATTTTCGGCATTTTCAAATTCGAAAATTTCAGCATAGCATTTGGCTAATCTTAACTTTAATGCAATATTCTCAGGCGAATGATTCAATGCCTCGATCAAATCTTTTATTAATTCTTGACTCATATAGTAATTAATTCCAACGTTTAAATTGATTTCTTTTCCAAAACCATAAAATAATAAATCCAAATAAAGCTCCCCCTAAATGTGCAAAACGACCAACATTATCACCGGGTATTCTAAAGACACCAAAGAATAAATCTGCGGCTAAAATTAAAGGAATAAAAACTCTGGCTTCGATCATTATAGGTAAGAACAACAATCCCATTTTCGCTTTTGGTTGTAACATAGCAAAAGCAACCATAACGCCATAAAGAGCACCTGAGGCACCCACGGCCATTGAATGATATTTTCCATAAAATTTGGATAGTTCAACGTTCGATATATGGGCATCTAAACTTGATGGATAAGATCCTGTTGTGAGAATCGATTTTATTTCGTTTGAACTCAAACCAAGCTCCGTAAGGGTATTATAGACAGGGTAAAATTGCAAGTAATCAATACCGGTTGAAAATAAAGCAGCTCCAATACCAGCAGAAAAATATAGAAACAAAAATTTTTGTTTACCTAATAATTCTTCAACCGAGCTTCCAAACATCCATAAGCCAAACATGTTAAACACAATATGCATGAGACTCATTTGAAGTAAACTATTGTCATAAACGTAACCATGCATAAACATATGGGTCACATATTGCCAAGGTTTAAATAGGTCATTTGCAGGGAAATGGAATGCGAAGAGATCATAAAATGGTTCTTTAAATGCGAATGAAGCAATAAAAAAAAGAACATTTATAATGATCAAATGTTTAACAGTATCAGAAATTCTAAACATCATAATATTCTAATTGTTAAACTTTAATTCGATTTCATCTAAAGGTAAAGTTACAAAGGTGTTTTTACCATATGGAGAATGATTGGGTTCTTTACATGAAAATAATTGTTCTAAAATTTCTTCTTGCTCTCTCGTACTTAATTTAGTGCCGTTTTTAATAGCTAAGCTGCGCGCCAAACTTTTTGAAATAATATCTAATTGACTGAAGCTTGATTCGGGAATCTCATGTTTAACAGCATCTAACAATTCTTCTAAAATGGCAGTTATCTGGCCTTCTTTGACCAAGGTTGGCATGCCATTTATTACGATATGTTCATCACCGATCATTTCAAATCTAAATCCAGCACTTTCTAAATCTGTTTGGATATCTTTAATCAATGCGATTTCTGTTTGTGAAAATGAAAGCTTAATCGGAAATAAGAGCTGTTGACTCACGGCATCTTCCACGGTAATCTTTGTTAAAAAATCTTCGTATAACACACGCTGATGTGCTAAGTTTTGGTTGATAATAACCACACCAGATTTAATAACACTCAAAATATATTTCTTATGTATTTGAAACGTTTTAGCAGTCGTATTAAACTGATTTTCTGTAAATAATTCTTTTGTAACTACCTGGGCGTCAACTTCAATGTTTTCTATCGCTAAGGCGTCATTCTCAACATTCACGTAGAGTGAGTCCCAATTTTCGGTCGTAGGTTTACGAGGAGGCTTTGTCGATTTTTTTTCATTTTCGAATGGATTGAATGTAGGATCCACTGATACTTTAGGTGTAGAAGATGGTTTGTCTTTAAAATGATATGGCACCTCCATGCTAGCGTCTTTATTGAAATCTAATACTGGAGCTACACTATATTGTCCGAGACTGTGTTTGACAGTAGAACGCAAAATAGCATATAACGCTTGTTCATTTTCAAATTTCACTTCAGTTTTGGTCGGATGGATATTGATATCTAAGGTATTTGAAGGCACTTCTAAATAAAGAAAATAGGAAGGATGATATCCCTGAGCCAAGAGCCCCTCAAACGCATTTAAAACAGCATGATGAAAATAACCATGTTTAATAAAACGTCCATTCACAAAAAAGAATTGTTCCCCTCTCTTTTTCTTTGCGAAATTTGGTTTGGCAATAAAACCGTTTATGTTGATAATATCTGTTTCTTCAGAGATAGGAACTAATTTTTCATTCATTTTAGCACCAAAAATGGCAATCACACGTTGTTTTAGGTTACCCGACTTTAGATTAAATAATTCTCCATCATTGTGATATAAAGAAAAACGAATAGTTGGATGGGCCAACGAAACACGTTGAAACTCATCAATGATATGTCTCGTTTCAATGGTATTTGATTTTAGAAAATTTCTTCTTGCCGGAATGTTATAAAACAAATGCTTTACGGCTATACTCGTACCTGTAGGGGTAGAGATGAGCTGTTGAGACACAATTTTACTACCTTCCAATTTCAAATGACTACCTAGCTCGCTCTCTGCGAGTTTAGTTTTGATCTCAACATGAGAAATTGCTACAATTGAAGCCAGAGCTTCTCCTCTAAACCCTTTTGTGGTTAAGTCAAATAAATCTTCAGCAGTTTTAATTTTTGACGTGGCATGACGTTCAAAGGCCAGACGAGCATCGGTCTCGCTCATACCTTTGCCATTGTCAATGACTTGGATTAGTGTTTTACCAGCATCTTTAAGTAATAACTTTATTTCTGACGCTTCCGCGTCGATAGCGTTTTCTAATAACTCTTTCACCACAGATGCAGGGCGCTGTACAACTTCTCCAGCAGCAATTTGATTCGCAACGTGATCAGGAAGTAATTGAATGATATCGGACATTAGTTTTGTAGGAAAATTGAGAGGTCAAAATCAATTAAATATAAAAATATAAAAACGAGAATACCGATGATGATTAGAATAGTTTTATTGGTTTGCTTAGTACTAGTGCCGGGCAAATCTTGCATGGCATTCGAAAACTTCTCTTTAAGATTTTTATTGCCAGTAGTTGTTCTAAATTGGTCAAACTTATGCTTTATTTCAAACGGATTTCCCTCACCTTTATAGTACCTTGGTTGATATTCAAATTTTTTATTCTTACGTTTAATAATTCCCATCCGTCTATCTATTTTAAAAGTTCTTCAATCATACAATTAAAGATACTACATAAGTATCAAAAATACAGAAATTCTAAAATATGGTCAAATTTTGTTTATAAGATGACAGTTAAAACTATCATAAAGTTGCCATTTTGATGGCTGCAATAGCACATTCCACACCCTTATTACCCAATTTTCCTCCAGAACGATCGAGAGACTGTTGTTTTGTAGTATCTGTTAAAACGCAGAAAATAGTTGGAATATCAAATTGAATATTTAAGTCTTTGATACCTTGAGATACAGCTTCACAAACAAAATCGAAATGCTTAGTTTCTCCTTGAATAACACATCCGATGGCGATAATGGCATCAAACTTTTGAGACGAAATTAAATGTTTACAACCGTAAATTAATTCAAAACTACCAGGTACGTCTAAACGAACAATGTTCGTTGCTAATGCTCCATTATCCATGAGCGCTTCTTGTGCTCCTTTAAATAAGTTTTCTGTAATATCAGCGTTCCATTCAGAAATAACAATCCCAAATCGAAGGTTCTTCGCATTTGGGATTATTGCTTTATCGTAAGATGATAAATTTGTGGTCGCCATAGTACTTTAAACTATTGCTGAGCAAGCTTAGCTCTGTTGATATACATATCAATGTCTGCCGCTTCGTCAGACTTAGAATACTTTTCTTTGATTGTTGTGAACAGGGTCTCAGCTTTTTTGAAATTCTTCAATTCCAATGCCGTTTTACCAGCTTTTAATAAGTACAATGGAGAGGCAAAATCGTCATTTTTAAATGCCGCTGCTTTTTCATAATACTCTAATGCTTGTTCAGGCTGATTGATATCGGCAAAAGCGTCACCTATATTTCCTAGAGCCTGACTCCCTATAATTTCATCATCGGTAGAAAAATTACCCAAATGAGTAATGGCGTTTTCATAATCATCCATTTTCAAATATGATAATCCGGCCATATATTTTGCTAAATTCCCAGCATTCGTTGAACCGTATTTATCAATAATGTCTAATAGTCCATACTGTCCATCTGCTCCGTCAAGCGCTAATTGATATAATGAATCATTTGCGATAGTGGTTGTCTCAGCTTGATCAAAAAACTTCTTCGAATAAGCCAATTCATTGGCAGCTTCAATTTCATTAGGTCCCTTTACAAATTTGTTATATCCTAAATAACCAAAGATAACAGCAGCAACGGCGATTAAACCCAAAAATAGGATTTTACTATTTTTCTCTACCCATTGTTCCGATTTAGAAGCTGTTTCATCTAAAGTGTTAAAAACCTCAGCTGTTGTACTTTGCGTATCAATTTCTTGCTGTTGTTGTTTTTTAGATCCTTTACCTCGTTTTTTATAAGTTGCCATTTGTTTTCAAATTTGGATGGCAAAAATATAATTTTTTATTGAAATGTTACACGAGAAATTAATCTAAATTTTGTTTTTTTGCAATATTACCACCACACTCTATGTATTTAAAAAAAATTGCTTTAGTAAACTACAAAAATTTTGCTTCTAAAGAATTTGAGTTTGACAAAAATATTAATTGTTTTGTCGGAAATAATGGTATTGGCAAAACAAATGCATTAGACGCTATCTATCATTTGGCTTTTGCCAAAGGCTATTTTAATAGTATTGCTGTTCAAAATATCAAGCACCAGAAGGAGTTTTTTCTTATTGAAGGCGTTTTCCAAAAGGGGGAAAGAGAAGAATTGATTAGTTGTAGTTTAAAGCGAGGGCAAAAAAAGGTAATCAAACGTAATGGAAAGCAATATGAAAAGATTTCAAATCATATTGGGCTAATTCCTCTAGTGATTATATCTCCGGCGGATAGAAATTTAATTATTGAAGGAAGTGATGTACGAAGAAAATTTATGGATGGCGTGATCGCGCAATCGGATGCGGAGTACCTTCGAGACTTAATGAAATATAATAAAGTACTAACACAGAGAAATTCGCTCCTGAAGTATTTTGCTTTGAACCATACTTTTGATGAAATAAATTTAGAAATTTATAATGAACAGCTTATCGAACTTGGAAAAAATATACATCAAAAAAGAGCGATTTTTCTAGAAGAATTCATACCAATATTTATAGACTCTTACAAGCATATGGTTGGTGACCATGAGCAGGTACATTTGACTTATAAATCTCATTTGGATGATGCCGAATTTGGAGCGTTGCTTACAAAAAGTTTAGAAAGAGATCGTTTTTTACAATATACGTCGGTAGGAATTCATAGAGATGATTTGTTATACACCATAGGAGAGCATCCGATAAAAAAGTTTGGATCTCAAGGACAACAAAAATCGTATTTAGTAGCGCTTAAATTGGCACAGTTTAATTTTATCAAAAAGCAAACAAAAACAACACCTATTTTGCTATTGGACGATATTTTTGATAAATTAGATGCATCAAGAGTCGAAAAGTTAATTGGTTTGGTTAATGATGATATTTTTGGGCAAGTATTTATTTCTGATACACATGTACAAAGGACTGAAGAAGTTATAAAGAAAACACAGCAATCATATAAAATATTTCAATTGTAAAGTTACTATGAGTAAAAGAAAAAATGAGTTTGTATCAGTCAAAGATGTGATGCAAGAGATGTTGCAAGAAAATAGGTTACAAAAAGGGATAGATCAGGTGAATGTGAAAGAAGCTTGGGAAACGGTTATGGGAAATGGAGTATATGGGTATACAGATGAAGTCGTTTTTAAGAATGGCACCTTACTCATACGATTGTCATCAGCTACCTTAAGAGAAGAATTAAGTTATGGGAAAGAAAAAATAATTAATATGCTGAACGAGAAATTAGGAAAAACGATTATAAGCAAATTGAAATTACTATAAAAGATATATAATTTGTATATTTGCGAATTAAGAAAAAGATTAACATAATTAAAGGGATAATAATAACAATACACATGATGAAAAAATTACTATGTACGCTTCTGTTTTCAGTGTTCACAATCGGGATTGTAAATGCACAGGCAGATATAAATGTTCAAGGAAATAGTGTGACAATTGTGAGTGGTGATACAACTCCAGATGTTGCGGATGATACAGATTTTGGACAGGCTGGTGTTGGGTCTTCTTTGACCAAAATATATACGATCGAAAATACGGGTACTGCTACTTTATTTCTTAGTTTGCCTCCCGGTTTAACAGGAAGTGCCGATTTTTCAATTTTAGTGGACCCAGATTTTTCAATTCCTGCAGGGAATTCTTCAACTTTTGAGGTGCAATATACGGCCTCGGCAGTCGGTGTTGTTACCGGTACAGTGTCTATAATAAGTAATGACGGAGACGCAGCCGAGAACCCTTATACATTTGATATACAGGCTGAAGGTATAGCAGCGACTGATCCAGATATCAATATTCAAGGAAATAGCACGGATATTATAAGTGGTGATACCACTCCGAGTTTAGCTGACGATACAGATTTCGGTCAAATCTCGATAGGAGGTACAATTACAAAAACATATACTATTCAAAATACAGGTGTGAGTGATTTATTTATTAGTTTACCTCCGGGCTTAACTGGAAGTTCTGATTTTTCTGTTGCTTCGAATCCTGCATTTTTAATTGTTCCAGCTGGTTCTTCTACTTTTGATATTGACTTTACTCCAACAGCTGTTGGGGTTGTTACTGGTACTGTTTCAATTACAAGTAATGATCCAGACGAAAGCCCTTACACATTCGATATCCAGGCTGAGGGTACTGCTGTTAATGAACCCGATATTACTATTTTAGGTAATGGTGTTACGATTAGTGATGGAGACACTACCCCTAGTACTACTGATGATACAGATTTTGGACAAGTAAACATTGGTGCTGCTTTAACTAGAACATATACAATTGAAAATGAAGGAGCACAGACGCTATTTGTGAGTGCACCTTCTTTAACAGGAAGTGCTGATTTTTCAGTTACTGGCAGTCCTGCGTTCTCCGTTGCGCCAGGTGCTACAACTACTTTTGATATTGAATTTACTCCTTCGGGAACAGGTGTTGTTACATCAACAATCTCAATTTCAAGTAATGATCCGGATGCTGAAAATCCTTATACTTTTGATATTCAGGGAGAAGGTGTCGTTTTGACGGAAGCAGATATAAATGTACAGGGTAATGCAATTGATATCGCAGATGGTGATACCACACCAAGTACTGCCGATAATACAGATTTTGGAACGATAAATTTAACTACTTCGTCAACGGTTACATATACTATTGAGAATACTGGAACTGCAACATTATTTGTTGGTACTCCTTCTTTGACGGGAAGTGCTGACTTTTCAATAACTGCTAATCCGGCCTTTTCGGTGGCGCCAGGCGGAAGTACAACTTTTGATGTTCAATATGCGCCAACAGCAATAGGTGCAGCGAGTGCAGAAGTATCGATTCCAAGTAATGATCCGGATACTGAAAACCCATATACGTTCGCGATTCAAGGAGAAGGAATTCCTGCAAATCAACCAGAAATAGATATCCAAGGATTAGGTAATTCGATTGCAAATGGTGATACCACACCTAGTGTTACGGATGATACAGATTTTGGACAAACAGATATTTCATCAGGAAGCGTATCTCATACGTTTACAATTTTCAATACGGGAGATATAGATTTAAACCTTACCGGAACTAGTCCGTTTGTGACGATCTCAGGAGCAAACGCTGCTGACTTCTCGGTTACTGTTGCTCCTTCGTCGGTTATTACGACTGCTGGAAGTACAACTTTTATTATTACATATAACCCGGCTGTCATTGGAGTAGGCATTGCGACCATCTCTATTGCAAATGATGATACGGATGAAAATCCTTATACCTTCGATATTCAAGGTGAAGGTATTGATGCAAGTGTAGATTCACCGTTAATGATAAGCCAATATTATGAAGGTACAAGTTCAATCAATAATTGGATTGAAGTGAAAAATATTTCTACCAATCCAACAATTGCAGGCTCCTATAATTTGGCATTATTTCTAAATAGTAATGGTACTATTGGAGGAGGTATTGCAACTAATAACCCTGATGAATTTGTTGCAATCCCTGCACTTGCCGCTGGAGAAGTAGTGATTTTTAGAAGGACCTCTGCAACATTACCGTCGGCTGGAAATTTAGGCTCAGGCAGTATTGTTGAAACTGAGGTGTGTACCTTTACAGGGGATGATATTATTGTTATTTCAACATCTTCTGGAGCGAATACATATAATGATAGAATAGATATTGTTGGGGTAGTTGGTAATACTGCTGCTGTGGATTGGGGAACAGATATTTCAATCATTAAAGGATGTGGTACAGTAGAACAGGCTTCAACTACGTATAATTCTTTCGATTATTTAGAGTTGACTTTGGAAGAAGTTAATAACGCCGATCCGAATACAAACATTGCGTTGGGTACTCAAACAGTTGGTTCTACAACTTGGACTACAGGTTGGAGTAATGGTATACCAGATAGAACGAAAGAAACTATTGTTAATGGTACTTATTCAAACGCTGATGGTTCTTTCGAATCTTGTAATTTAACGATTAACCCTGGTTCTTCTATCAATTTGGATAGTGGAGGAACAGGCTCTAATTATGTTTTTGTAGATGGAAATTTAGCGATCAATGGTTCATTTACAATTGGAGATACAGAATCTTTGGTAATGTCTGACCCTGACGCATTAATTTCAGGTACCATAAGTAAAATAGAACGTACAACTCCGTTAAATAATTTTAGAGATTATACCTATTGGTCTTCTCCCGTAAGTACTACCATAGCAAGTGCTTTCGCAGGAGTGGATCCAAATAGAATTTTCCGTTGGAGAACGCCATCAAATGGGGATACTGGTAATTGGGAAATTGCTTCAGGTAGCATGGAAGAGGGTAGAGGCTATTTAGCCGAAGCACCAACTTCAGTTACTACGGGTCAACAACATCAAGTTACCTTTACAGGAACTCCGAATAATGGTTTGGTCGATGTTCCGGTTGGAATTGATTTGACGAATGGTGATGGTTATGGAGGCTATAATATTATTGGCAACCCATATCCTTCAGCGATTGATATAGACCTATTTTTAAAAGATCAAGCCAACATTGAGATAAACAATAGTGATGTGACTACGACAGATGCCACAATATGGCTCTGGACACATGGAACAGCCATTTCGAACGAGTTTGGTGAAAATACGGGTGAGTTTACAGCAGCCGATTATGCAACTTATAACTTAGTAGGTGGAGTTGGATCTGGAAATGATGAAGGAACCGGTGTAACACCAACGAACATTATAGGTTCTGGTCAAGGTTTTCTTATTAGAGTACTAACAGTAGGAAATAATGAGGTAACTTTCGAGAATAGTATGCGTGTTAGAGGTCAAAATGATACACAATTCTTTAAATCTGGTAAAGCAACTACAGAGAAAGATAGAATATGGTTAAACATGTCTAGCGTTAACACTAAGGCATCTAATCAAATATTAGTCGGTTTCATGGAGGATGCAACAGATGGTGTTGATAGAGGATATGATGGTTTACATTTAGGATCAGGAAATGTTATATTCTATTCAAACTTAGAAGATAATATCTACGCTATTCAAGGTTTAGGAGCTTTTGATCAGTCAAAAGAAGTATCATTAGGATTCTACTCTGGACTTGTAGAAACTCACAAAATTTCTATCGGAAAAGCGGAAGGTATTTTAGCCGATGAAGATGTATATTTAGTTGATAACGAATTGAATATTGTACATGACCTTAAAGAAGGAGATTATGAGTTCGACGTGACTGCAGCTGGTAACTTCAAAAATAGGTTTACACTGAAGTTTAATAGTGGAGTTTTGAGTACTGATGACTTAGAATTGAATAATAGTTTTATCGTTTACAGCGAGAATGGTGAATTAAAAATTAAAGCTAGTGATGAAATTTCTAAGTTGAAGGTATATGATATGACTGGTAGATTATTGATCGATAGTGAGCCGAAATCTGCTGTGTTCGATGTTGAATCTCAAAATGTCAAAGTAGGTACAGTACTTATTTTAAACGCTACCATGAAAAATGGTTCAGTTGTAAGTAAGAAAGCGATAAAATACTAAAAGTTAATTATATATAACACATAAAAAAAGCTCTTGATGACATCAAGAGCTTTTTTTATGTGTTTGTTCTTACTAGAATTGTTCTCTACTTGAGAAATGGAAAGCACCCTCTATTGCGGCATTTTCATCACTGTCAGATCCATGTACAGCATTTTCTCCGATAGAAGAAGCATACAATTTTCTAATAGTTCCTTCTGCAGCTTCAGCAGGATTCGTAGCACCAATTAAAGCTCTGAAGTCTTCAACAGCATTGTCTTTTTCTAAGATCGCAGCTACTACTGGACCACGCGTCATGTATTCTACTAATTCACCAAAAAAAGGTCTTTCATTATGAACAGCATAAAATGCCTCAGCATCTCTTCTGGTCATATGTGTCAGTTTCATGGCAACGATTCTAAAACCAGATGCATTGATTTTTTCTAAGATAGCTCCAATATTCCCTTTTTCAACAGAATCGGGCTTCAGCATTGTAAATGTTCTATTTGTCATTATATTATGTTTTCTAAAATTAGCTGCAAAAATAGCGGTTTTTATGAAAAGACAAAGCTATCTCGTGTTAATATTGATGATGGATACTCTCTAACACCATATTATCAGCCCCTCTAATTTCCATAAGAATTGAATTTGCTGTTAAATCAAAAATTACGGTTCCAAAATTTTTAGCCGTAATAACGTTGGAGATTCTATTCAGATTGGTCTCCGATTCGAAGGCTTCATAAGTATGTGTCAATCCACTCGAGGTAAAATCGAACAGCGGATAAGTTGAATTTGGAAGGTTTGATTTCGAAATTTCTGATATATGACGATCTCCAGAGAGAAACAATACACGCTTGGCTTTTGAAGCCACAATTAGTTCTTCCATTTTTTGAACTTCATGAGGCATATTTCCCCATGTTTCCCATCCATGTTCTTGTGATAAAAACTGTATACTACTAACCAAAACGTTAAAATCAGCTGTAGAATTGGTTAGCTCATTCGCTAGCCAATTCCACTGAACTTCCCCCAAAAGAGTGCCATCGTTAGTTTTATTTGGGATATATCGTCTTTGGCCTGTCGGATCTTTTGTCAATGCTGTTCTAAAAAATCGAGTATCTAAGATGATTATTTTTATACGTTTATCACCAACAGTAAATAGTTGGGAATGGTAGACGCCTTTTCTAGTCCTTCTCAAGCTACTATCTGAGACATCTAAGAAATCAAGAAATAATTGCTGGGAACTATCTTTCTGTACATAGTCCAAACCCGCATCGTTCTTGCCATAATCGTGATCATCCCACGTGCCAAGAATGGTAGTTTTCTCTGTAAAATTTTTATAACTACTATCGCTCTTCAATACGTGATAATCTGAGGCCATTTTTTGCATATCTTCAGTATCTGAATAGACGTTGTCACCTCCCCAAATCCAAACGTCCGGGTTGTTCTTTAAGATATCATTCCAAAAAGTGTTTGGGCGATTTTGATCATTACAGGAGCCAAAAGCAATCACAAATTTGCTCTTTTGATTCTTTTTAGGCGAAGATTTCTTCGAACATGAAAACAACAAGGTCATCACTAATAGTACTGAATATACTTTCATTTTATGGATTTTTACCTTGCTAAATTTAAGCATTTCAATATTACTAAATAGTTATTTATTGTATATTCGCATTTCATGAATACGAACGATGTTAAGGTTATAAAAAAGCGATTAACTTCTCACGAAAAGATCGTGATTGTTTCGCACAGGAACCCCGATGGAGATGCCTATGGTTCTAGTTTGTCATTATACCATTACCTGCGTGGCTTAGGACAAGATGTACGGGTTATTTCTCCTAATGACAGTCCGGATTTTCTCAAGTGGCTCCCGAATCAAGCAGATATATTAATTTTTGAAGAACATACTTCAGAAGCGACGAAAACACTTCAGGAAGCAACTCTTATATTTACCTTAGATTTTAATGCTTTAAATAGAGTTGGTACGCAAATGCAGGCTGTTTTAGAAGGTGTTTCGGCTGATTTTATTATGATAGATCATCATCAACAGCCAGATGATTATGCTTTGATCACATATTCCGATCCATCGAAGGCCTCAACCTGCGAAATGATTTATCATTTTATTGAAAAGATGGGAGATTTAAGTAAAATTACAGTTGATATTGCTTCTTGCCTTTACACTGGTATTGTAACAGATACTGGCTCCTTTAAATATCCATCGACGTCGAGTAGTACCCACAAGGCGATCGCTCATTTAATGGATATAGGAATTGATCACACGAAAATTCATAATAATCTGTTCGATACAAATTCGTACAATCGACTGCAATTGTTAGGAATAGCTCTTAAAAATTTAAAAATTATTCCTGATTGTCATACCGCTTATATTACGATATCTCAGCGAGAATTGAACTCTCATAATTTTAAAAAAGGAGATACTGAAGGCTTTGTTAATTACGGCTTGTCATTGAAGGGAATTGTATTCGCTGTTATATTTATTGAAGATCAAAAACAAGGAATTATCAAAATGTCTTTACGATCAAAAGGAATGTTCTCAGTGAATGAATTTGCCCGTACTTATTTTAATGGAGGAGGACATGATAATGCAGCTGGAGGAAGAAGTGAAGATTCGTTAAAGCATACAGTATCCAAATTTTTAGATATTTTACCAAAACATAAAAAAGAATTGCAACAATCTTATGAGAACTAGTATTTTTTTAGTGATTTTAGTCCTTGCTGTAAGTTGTACGGCACCTGCACCGCGAAAACCGGTGGTTAGAAAAACATCCACGTTTTTAACAGAATCTATTCAGCGAAATAAAATTATTAACGAAGTAGAAGAAAAGGCGTTGTTGGATTATATGAAGAATGATTCTTTGAATACGTACATAAGCTCACCGAATGGTTTTTGGTATCAATATATTGTGAAAGATTCTTTGAAGACCGAACTTCCTATTAAAGGAGATGAAGTAATATATGCTTATGAAATCAAAGATGTGAATGACGTCTTACTCTATGGCAAAGAGGAGTTGGGTGACAGAAAATATATGGTAGATAGAGAGGAGCTGATTTCTGGACTGCAAGATGGTTTAAAATTGATGAAAGAGGGAGAGGAAATATTATTTTTATTCCCTTCGCACAAAGCTTACGGTTATGCTGGATATAAGAAAATTGCAGGGAATCAACCTTTAGTTTATACGGTAACATTAAAAAAAATAACAACGAGTAAATAAGAGATATGAAATTTTTGAAAATTGCATGTATACTGTTGGTGGTATGTACTTCTTGTAAAACAGCAAAATACAATGACCTATCGAATGGCTTATATGCCGATATAGAAACGACTAAGGGAGATATTTTAGTAGAATTGTATTATAAAACAACTCCCAATACAACAGCTAATTTCGTTTCACTAGCAGAAGGAAATAACATTTATGTGAAAGATTCTTATAAAGGAAAACCGTTTTATAACGGACTAACATTTCATCGTGTGGTAGAAAATTTTATGATACAAGGTGGAGATCCTAATGGTAATGGATCTGGCGGCCCTGGATATAAATTTGAAAATGAGCATCCAAAAAATGAAGATGGTTCTGATCTGTATCTTTATGACAAACCAGGCGTTTTAGGAATGGCCAATGCAGGAGGTACAGACACGAATGGGAGCCAGTTTTTTATTACCCATGTTAAATATCCTAGTCTTAACGGTGGCTATACCATTTTTGGACAGTTAGTGAAAGGACAAAACGTTGTTGATAGTATTGCTATTGGGGATAAGATGAACAGCGTGAATATTATAAGGGTAGGAAAAGAAGCGAAAAGCTTCAATGCAGCGAAAGTCTTCAGTACTTATTTTGCAAAATTGGAAGAAGCGGCGAGAATTAAACAAGAAAATTTGGCTAAAGCGAAAGAAGATTTCTTGGCGTTGATAAAAGAAAATGAAGCAAAAGCCAAAGAGTTCCCTTCAGGATTAAAAATGCTGATGACAAAACAGGGCACAGGTATAAAACCGAAGTTAGGTGTAAGTGTTCGAATTAATTGTTCTGGTTTTTTTAAGGATGGAAATTTGTTTTATTCAACTGAGAAGGATGTCGCTGTAAAATATGGTAAGTTCAATGCTCAGGCAGACGCCCGAGGTGCTTACACTCCTTTTAAAAGAGTCTACAGTGGCGAGGCTAAATTGATACCAGGGTTTAGAGAAGGAATGTTAAATATGAATTATGGCGATAAAGCGATGTTATTTATACCGTCACATCTTGGATATGGAACTCAAAGAAATGGTCCAATACCACCAAATACAGATTTAATTTTTGAGATAGAAGTAGTTGATGAAAGTCAAGACCAATAAATTAAAAAGTGAGCTTAATGCTCGCTTTTTTTATCATATAAATTGAGTAAATACTCGGCCGCATCAAAGGGTGTTATTTTTGAGCTATTTACTTGTTCCAACTGTTTTTCGAATGCTTTTTGTATAGCAGGATCTGAATAAAAAGCCCCCTTTAATTGTTGATTGATAGTTTCTAACAACCAAAATTTATTTTGATCATTGCGATGTCGTTCGAAATAATTGCTGCTTTTCGTAAGTTGAACATAAGTTTCTATAATATTCCAAACTTGGTCAATATTAGTAGTATGCAGAGCACTACAGGTCAGTACTTTTGGCTGCCAACTACTTTCTTTTAATGGATACAAATGTAGGGCTCGTGCGAATTCTACTTTAGCCAACTTTGCATGTTTAATATTATCCCCGTCGGCTTTATTAATCACAATAGCATCCGCCATCTCAATGATACCTCTTTTAATACCTTGAAGTTCATCACCTGCTCCAGCTAACTTGAGCAATAAGAAAAAGTCTACCATCGAGTGAACAGCAGTTTCTGACTGCCCTACACCAACAGTTTCAATGAGTATGGTGTCAAAACCTGCAGCTTCGCATAATACAATCGCCTCACGTGTCTTTTTTGCTACACCACCAAGAGAATCTCCTGAAGGCGAAGGTCGAATGAAAGCGTTTTGATCTTTGACTAACATTTCCATGCGCGTTTTGTCTCCTAGAATACTACCTCTATTGATTGAGCTACTAGGATCTACAGCTAATACGGCCACTTTTTTACCTAAACTGGTAAGATAGGTACCAAAAACCTCGATAAAAGTACTTTTACCAACACCGGGTACACCCGTTACACCAATACGAACAGAATTATTGGCATGAGGAAGACATCCAGTTATAATTTTAGACGCCTTACGTTGATGTTTTATGTTAGTGCTTTCCGCTAAGGTAATGGCACGACTCAAATAACTGCGATTGCCCTTTAATATGTGTTCAATGAAGTCTTTGTTTGAAGGTAGTTTACTTCTTTTGAGTTTTATTTTTTTTATGGAAGAACTATTGGTCGAACTTGGCTGATCGATACCATCTATTTCATTTAGAGCAGTACTATGTTTTTTTTTCTTTGCCATATGAACTTCTTAACAGCTATAATTTTTTGCATAAATGCTAAGAATGGTAAATTTAAAATAATTATTTTTAGAAAACTGCAACACTACTTGTATTTCATCGTATTTAAAACAGAAGCACCTTAATTAAATGAGCCAGACCAAATTTTTACAATCAAGATTGATAGCAGAGTGTAAACTCAACAATCAAAAGGCACAATTGCAGGTATATGATATGTATTGCCGAGCCATGTACAATACGGCATATAATTTCGTAAAAAATGAAGCAGTTGCTGAAGATATGGCTCAAGAAGGATTTATCAAAGCATTTCAAAAAATTGAGACCTTTAATGAAGAAGTATCCTTTGGGGCTTGGTTAAAAAAAATTGTAATCAATTTGTGTCTTGACTGGTTAAAGAAGCGAAAATTGAATGTTGTATCTATAGATAATAGTAATATTCAAGTTGCAGATGAAGATGATTGGGAAGTGGATGATAGTATTACAATGGAATGTATTAATGAATCGATTCGAAAGTTGCCAGATAAATATAAAGTAGTGCTGAAACTGTATTTATTAGAAGGATATGATCATCAGGAGATCGCACAGATTTTGAATATTTCTGAAGTCGCATCGAGATCACAGCTATTTAGAGGAAAAAATAAATTAAAAGAATTATTAAAACAATATAATTATGCCTAAAGATCTAAGAGAGATATTAAAAGAGGCTCAAAATTCTAGAGAATTGCAAGCGAATCATCGTGATCGATTTGAAAATCGACTACAGAAATTGCATACCACAAAAAAGGGATCTAGCTTTTTCTTTTTAAAGATAGCCGCATCTATTGTAGTGGTGTTAGGGCTGAGTTACGGTATATTTAATTTGGGCAATGAAAATGAGGTTATAGGAGATCCAGACGAAACCACGAATACTATTAGCTTGAGTAGTGTTTCACCAGAAATGAAACAAATTGAAGATTATTATGTCGCCGCAATTAATTATGAAATAGCTAGTTTGGAAATCACACCCGAAAACCAAGTTGTTTTAGATGACTATTTAGAAAAAATAGGAAAGCTTGCTGATGACTATATACGTTTGAACACCGAGTTGTCGACAAAAGGAATTAACGAAAAAACAATCAATGCCTTAATCACCAATCTACAATTACGCTTACAGTTGTTATTACAATTGAAAGATACTTTAAATGAAATGAAAATATCAAAAAATGAAGAGAATGAAAACGTTACGATTTAAGATACTAACATTGGTATTGTGCTTGGCATTAGGAACAATGAATGCACAAAAGCAGGAAAAAAAATATACTGAAAGATTCAATGTAAATAAAGATGTGGCTATAGATATCAATACTAGATATACTGATATAGAGATAGAAACATGGGATAAGAATGAAGTAGTTATTGAGGCCTATATAGAATTAGAAGATGGAACTACTCAAAAAGCAATTGAAGACTATTTAGAGAAATGGAAATTCGAAGCTTTGGGTAATAAAAGTAGTATTCGAGTAAGTTCAAAATCCACTGGTTTAATAGATATTCACTCATTTGATTTTGATTCGCCTAATTATGATATATTACATTCAGATAAGGTAAGTGATGCGTTGGAAAATATACGTTTTATTGTGCCTGATTTACCCGAATTACCTGAGTTACCCGAGATCGCTGAGTTTCCAGAATTATTGATTGAAATGCCAGAGCTACCAGAATTTCCGGACTTACCCGAATTGCCCTCACAATTTGATTTTAAGGAGTATAGAAAAGATAAAAGTTATCTGGAGCGTTGGAAGAAAAAGAATAAAGATGTCATTGGAAAAGACGCTAAGGTTAAAGTAAAGAAAAACTCGTTGTCTATAAATTCTGACGATTATTCGTACAGATGGAATATAACAACGGAAGGACAGAAGCGCAATGCCGAAGAAATCAAAGAAAGATTGGCAGAAATAAAAGTGCGCAGAGAAGCCCGTCAAAAAGAAATGAAAGAAAGATTGAAACAACGAGAAGCGGAGATTAAACTTAAAAGAGAAGAATTGAAGAAAAAAGTGAAGGAGCGAAATGACGAAAGAAAGATATATTTGATTAAAAGACAAGAGGCTCGTGATAAGAGATCTAAAGACCTGGCATTGAAAAGAATTGAAGTAAAAGATATTTTATCAAAAAGAGAAAAATCTAAGATTAAGAGAATCATAAAAATTAAAGCTCCGAAAGGTGCTAAATTTAATATGAATGTGAAGTTTGGATCTATGAGTTTTCCAAAAAATTAATACCTAAATTAACTATTTAAAACCACTCATTTGAGTGGTTTTTTTGTTGTGAAAATGTTGTTACCTTTACGGCTCTAAATTTGCTTTATTAAATGGAACTATACAAGGAACATCAACTGAAAGTTTACAATTCACTTACCAATAAGAAAGAAAATTTCGAACCCTTAACTGAAGGCTATATTGGAATGTACGTTTGTGGTCCAACGGTATATAGTAATGTACATTTAGGAAATGTTAGATCATTTATGTCATTTGATATGATATTTAGATATTTTAAGCATTTGGGCTATAAAGTCAGATATGTACGAAATATTACGGATGCTGGACATTTAGAAAATGATGCCGATGTTGGTGAGGATAGAATTGCTAAGAAAGCCCGTTTAGAACAGATAGAGCCTATGGAGGTGGTACAACAATATACGGTAGATTTTCATAACGTTTTACAGCAATTTAATTTTTTACCTCCGAGTATTGAACCTACGGCTACTGGGCATATAGTGGAACAAATAGAAATTATTAAAACCATTTTAGATGAAGGTTTGGCCTATGAAGTAAATGGGTCCGTTTATTTTGATGTACTGAAGTATAATGAGAAAGAACATTATGGCGTTCTTAGCGGAAGAAATATTGAAGATGCTATTCACAACACAAGAGTACTTGATGGACAATCTGAAAAAAGGAATCCACAGGATTTTGCTTTGTGGAAAAAGGCACAACCCGAACATATTATGCGATGGCCGTCACCTTGGAGCGACGGTTTTCCCGGATGGCATTTAGAATGTACGGCGATGAGTACAAAATACCTCGGTGAACAATTTGATATTCATGGAGGTGGTATGGATTTAAAATTTCCACATCACGAGTGTGAAATCGCACAAGCACAGGCGAGTAACAAGAAATCACCTGTTCGCTATTGGATGCATGGCAATATGCTGACTTTGAATGGGAAAAAAATGGCAAAGTCTACAGGAAATAACATTTTGCCTAGCGAAATTATAAGCGGCAATAATGATATTTTGAGCAAGCCTTTTCCCGCTACTGTTGCGCGATTCTTTATGTTACAAGCGCATTACAGAAGTATTTTAGATTTTTCAAATGATGCGCTAGAAGCCGCCGAGAAGGGGTACAATAGATTGATGAATGCCATAAATGATTTGGACGCATTAAACGCTGCACCGACATCATCAATAGATATTAAAAAATGGAAATCGACGTGTTATGACGCGATGAATGATGATTTTAATACACCTATTTTAATCGCACATTTATTTGAAGGTGTCAAATATATCAATCAATTGAAAGAAAGTAAAGCGTCATTAACGGATGCCGATTTACAAGAATTGAAAGAAATATTCAACGTTTTTACTTTTGATGTCTTGGGACTTGAAAATGTATCCATACAAGATACTACTGATAAACTATCTGGTGTTGTAGATATGCTTATTGGTATGCGCAACGATGCAAGAGCCAATAAAGATTGGGCACTATCTGATAAGATTCGTGATGAATTGTTAGCAATTGGTATTCAGTTAAAAGATGGTAAAGAGGGTACAACATTTTCAGTGCAATAGAATGGAGTACCACTTAGCTCAAATAAATATAGCAAAACTTCTTAAGCCAATTGATCATCCTCAAATTGCTGATTTTGTAAATCAATTGGATGAAATTAACGCGTTGGCTGAGCAGCATAAAGGATTTATTTGGAGATTGAAAGATGATGAAAGTAATGATGCTACAAGTATCAATCCGTTTAAAGAACCTGATATGATTGTGAATATGTCAGTGTGGGAAAACGTAGACTCCCTGAAAGAATATGTATATGATTCGGGGCATGTGAACGTATTTATTCGGCGGAAAGAATGGTTTGAGAAACCAACGAAAGCCCATATGGCATTGTGGTGGATAGAAAAAGGGAAGTTGCCAACAGTTGAAGAAGGTAAACAGCGAATAGAATATTTACAAGAACATGGAAATTCTAAACATGCTTTTACTTTTCGAGAAATCGTGTACCCTTAAGTAAAAATAGTTTTCTGAAAAAAATAAAGCAAATACTAACAATGCCTTTTATAGGTCTGATACGATTTTATCAAGTCGCTATTTCACCATATACACCTGCAACATGCAGATATACACCGACTTGCTCACATTATTCGATTGAGGCCTTACAAAAACATGGCATTTTTAATGGAGGCTGGTTGGCTATCAAGAGAATTTTTAGTTGTCATCCTTGGGGAGGAAGCGGTTACGATCCTGTACCAGAAAAAAGAGTTGAAAAGGGCAAAAACTAAATCCCTTTTCCAACATCATAAAGAATCTATTAATTTATATATTTACATTCTTAAAATAACGTATGAATATATTATTGTTTATTGATTGGAATTTCGATCCTGACTTGTTTAAAATTGGAAGCTTTCCGATTAAATATTATAGCTTGACCTATGTACTGGCCTTTGTGTTGGGTTTACAGGTGATGAAGAAGATTTTTATAAAGGATAAGATTTCATTAGATAAACTAGATCCTCTTTTTATATATACGATTCTCGCCATGTTGATTGGTGCAAGAACAGGGCATTATTTATTTTATGAAGAAAACTATACCTGGTCTGAAGTATTTTTACCCTTTAAGTTAAACCCGTTTGAATATACTGGGTTCAGAGGCTTAGCGAGCCATGGTGCCATTATTGGTATTATATTAGCGATGTACTTCTACAGTAAAAAAGTGGTAAAGAAACCTTTGCTATGGACCTTAGATCGAATGGTAATTCCTTCTGCTTTGGGTGCCATGTTCGTGCGTTTAGGAAATTTGTTTAACTCAGAAATTGTTGGAAAAGCTACTGGTAATGACTCGGGTTTTAGGTTTATTAGACACGATATAAGTGATTATAAGGCCATGGGTAGCACCAATGCAGCAACGCCAAACGAAGCCTATGATTTGATTTTAAATGACCCGGCATATGCACATTTGTTAGAGGCAGTACCGAATAGATATCCTACACAGATATACGAAGCGGTTGGATATTTAGTAACATTTCTTATGTTGTGGTATTTATATAATAATACAAATAAAAAAGAAAAAACAGGCTACCTTTTTGGTGTTTTCATGGTCTTATTATGGTCGGTTAGATTTGTGGTAGAATTTTTTAAAGAAGCACAAGTAGAAGGACGAGAAGATTGGGTTTTTAATGCGTTGAATACCGGACAAGTATTGAGTATTCCGTTGACCCTTGTTGGTCTTTATTTTATACTGCGAAAAGTAAAAAAGACAGCTTAAAAAAATAGGATGATTTCTCTCCGTAAAGAAGGAATTACATTTTGTTTAGTTTTAAATTGATAGATGATGGTAAAAGAACAGATTTCATCAGAGGAGATAATTGCATTAGAAGATAGATACGGAGCTCATAATTATCACCCACTTCCTGTAGTGTTAAGTAGAGGAGAAGGTGTATATGTTTGGGATGTAGAGGGCAAAAAATATTATGATTTCTTATCGGCTTATTCAGCCGTTAATCAGGGGCATTGCAATCCAAAGATTGTAAGCGCTATGGTACATCAAGCACAAACATTAACACTGACATCTCGTGCTTTTTATAATGACGTTCTAGGTAAATTCGAACAATTTGCCACCAATTTTTTTGGTTTCGATAAATTGCTACCCATGAATACAGGAGCTGAAGCTGTGGAAACAGCTTTAAAACTATGTAGAAAATGGGCATATGAGAAAAAAGGAATTTCTGAAAATAAAGCGGAAATTATTGTATGTGAAAATAATTTTCATGGTAGAACAACCACAATTATTTCATTTTCTAATGATCCAGTGGCACGTGAAAATTTTGGTCCTTTTACAAAAGGATTCATAAAAATTGAATATGATAATTTGCTAGCCCTAGAAACGGCCTTAAAAAACAATAAAAACGTTGCTGGTTTTTTGGTAGAACCTATTCAAGGTGAAGCTGGAGTTTATGTACCTAGTGAAGGATATTTAGCGAAAGCACGGGCATTATGTGCTCAGTACAACGTTTTATTCATCGCTGATGAAGTTCAAACCGGGATAGCACGTACCGGTCGATTGTTAGCGACTTGCGGTAATTGTAGTTGTTCTGATAAGAATTGTTCTGGTGAGCCTGAAGTGAAACCAGATATTTTAATTCTTGGAAAGGCCTTGAGTGGTGGTGCATATCCAGTATCTGCAGTGTTGGCAAATAATAACATTATGGATGTGATAAGACCAGGTAATCACGGCTCAACCTTCGGAGGTAATCCAATTGCGGCAGCGGTAGCAATTGCAGCTTTAGAGGTTGTGAGAGATGAAAAATTAGCAGAAAATGCTGAATATTTAGGGCATATTTTCAGAACAAAATTGGCTGCTTTTGCAGAGACCAATGATTTGGTAAATTTGGTACGAGGTAAAGGATTGTTGAATGCTATTTTAATCAATGATACTGAAGATAGCTCTACCGCATGGGATATTTGTTTAAAGCTAAGAGATAATGGTTTGTTAGCAAAACCAACACATGGTAATATTATCCGTTTTGCTCCTCCATTGGTGATGACCGAAGAACAATTGAATGAATGTATTTCAATTATTATAAATACTATTTCGGAGTTTAAAAAATAAGGTATGAAGATTTTAAGAGTCGTTTTAATTATTTGTTTTTGCTGTTTTATTACTGAAAACAGTTCCGCGCAAAGCGAAAAAGAAGAGATTAAAAAAGTAATTAAACTGTTTTTTAAAGGTTTACAAAATGGGGATACCATAGCCATTAAAAAAACAATTGCTGATGATCTAGTACTTCAAACTACATTTATGAATAAAGAAGGTGCTTCTGTGCTTCGTACGGAAGATGCTGGTAAGTTTTTGAAGTCTCTTGCATCTAAAAAACCAGAAGATATTTGGGAAGAAAAATTAGAATCGTATAACATCCAAGTTGATGGGTCTATGGCAAATGTATGGACACCTTATAAATTCTACCTAAATTATAAGTTTAGCCATTGCGGTGTAAACTCTTTTCAGTTGTTTAATAATGGTGAAAAATGGGTCATCATATATTTGATTGATACACGAAGAAGACTCGGTTGCAATAATTAAGGTTTTAACGATTTGTTTATGACTAAGAAAAAGATAAAAAATAAGCTTACTATTGAAGATTTTGAATCGGTTAGTTCAAATAGTGAACTCTTGCAGCTTATTGATAAAAAAGAGATCAATATCAATTGGGTTAAGAAACGAATGGTATATGAAGAGGAGTTGCGTAGATTGCAAATTGAACTAGTGAAATTACAACGCTGGATTACTAAAACAAATAAGAGAGTTGCGGTGATTTTTGAAGGTCGAGATGCGGCAGGTAAAGGCGGATCAATTCGAAGATTTGCAGAGCATTTAAGTCCGCGTTCTTCTCGCACAGTTGCATTGACCAAACCTACAGAAATTGAACTCGGACAATGGTATTTTCAGCGATATATAAAAGAATTACCGAACCCGGGAGAACTAGTTTTTTTCGATAGAAGTTGGTACAATAGGGCGGTAGTAGAACCTGTAATGGGCTTTTGTACAGATGCTCAGTACAAAAAGTATATGGTGCAAGTTCCTGACTTTGAACATATGCTCTATGAAGACGGTGTAATCGTTATTAAATTTTGGTTTTCTATTTCTAAAGAAGTCCAAAAAGAACGATTTGATGCACGACTAGACAATCCTTTAAAACGTTGGAAGTTTAGTCCGGTTGACGTCAAAGGACAAGAATACTGGGATCGTTACACACACTATAAGGAGCAAATGTTTAGCAAGACTCATACAACTTATAGTCCATGGATCATTGTACAAGCAAATAATAAGAAAAAAGCACGTTTGGAGAGTATCCGTTATGTGTTGTCGCAGTTTGATTATGAAGGAAAGAGCGATGCCGAAACTAGCTTGTTTTCTGATCCGAATATCATAATGAGATACCATCGTTCAATACTTCAAATCGATTAATTATGGATGAATTTAAATTAGACGAAGGAGGGCTTAAAAAACTAAATTCTAAAAAGGGTTTGTTGGCATTATTATCTAAGGAACCATATAACATCGCTCGGGCCATACGTTATGTAGATTATGAAAAACGCCTAGCGAAAATGCAGGTCGAATTGATTAAACTACAAACTTGGGCAATCAATAATAATGAACGCATCATTGTTATTTTTGAAGGAAGAGATGCTGCCGGGAAGGGAGGAGCCATTCGTAGAATTACCGAACAAATGAACCCGCGTCAGTTTAGAATCATTGCCTTATCAAAGCCCACGGAAGAGGAGAAAACACAATGGTACTTTCAACGCTATGTGAATCAATTTCCAATAGCTGGAGAAATCGTTTTTTTTGATAGAAGTTGGTATAACAGAGCGGTAGTCGAACCTGTTAATGGTTTTTGCACTAATGAACAGTATAAGACGTTTATGAACCATGTAAATAATTTCGAAACGATGATTACCGAATCTGGTATTCGTTTGGTAAAAATTTATATGTCGATTTCTAAAAGTGAACAAGCAAAACGATTTTCTGATATTAAAAGTGATCCATTGAAGCAATGGAAAATGACCGAAGTAGATCGTGATGCGCAAAAGCTATGGGATGTGTACACCGATTATAAAAGAAAAATGTTTGAAAATACGAAGAAGGGTGATTTGCCCTTTAAAGTAATTCGGGCAAATAGAAAGACATCGGCAAGGGTCGCTGCTATTCAGCACATGTTGAAGGTTATTCCTTATGATAAAGATTTAGTAGTATAGTATGAATGGGAACTCAATTTAACAAAGGAGATACCGTTGCCGTATTAGATGATACCATAAAAGGCATTGTTACCGATGCGACTAATGACACGATTACTATAGAGACCAATGATGGTTTCCTAATGTCTTTCGAGACTTCGGAGTTGGTATTAATTAAAGGAGAGCAAAAGGAGTTTTCGAAATATATAGATATTAAAAATGATTACTTGATTGAAAAAGAGCATAGTTCAATCAAAAAAAAATCTACCAAGCGACTTAAAAGTAGAGAGCGTCCACCCTTGGAAGTCGACTTGCATATTCATCAACTTACGAAGTCCACACGAGGCATGAGCAATCATGAGATGTTAACCTTGCAACTAGATACCGCAAGACGTCAATTAGAATTTGCCATTAAAAAGAAGATTCAACGTGTTGTATTTATTCACGGTGTTGGCGAAGGTGTGTTACAAAAGGAAATAGAATTTTTATTAGGCAGATACAATGTCTCAGTTCAGCCAGCTTCGTTTCAAAAATATGGTTTTGGTGCGACCGAGGTGTACATTTATCAGAATCAGTAGGCTAGGGGGTCTCTATCACTGGATTTGTAACGTCAACTGTTTTCGAGCCAAAATCGTAGATATCAAAACTTATGGTTTCTGCGTCAGGATTCGTTAACTGCAAATTCGTAATAATAAAAGTACTTAAGTAGCTTCCGATAAATTCGTTCTCCGCAGGAGTTCTAGCATCACGCTCAACCGCAGTATCAGTATCTAAGTAGTCAGGCGTGCCATCTAAGTCATCATCTGACAAACTTTCTAATAAGGTGTCAATACCATCACCATCATCGTCAGTATCTAAATAGTTTGGAATTCCGTCTCCATCAGTATCATCATTTGTAGGGTCATTATCACCATCAACATCTTCAGCGGCGGTTGTTATACCATCTCCATCATCATCAAAGTCTATATAATCGGCAATACTATCTCCATCTGTATCATCGTTGGTAAGATCACCATCTCCATTTAAATCTTCATCTGAAGGGTCAACACCATCTTCATCATCAATAGACAAAGTAGTGGTGACTTGCAATGTACCAGTACCTAACCATTCATTAACCACCGATGGACTCGTAGGTGGAATATTTTGACAAAAATAACTCGTGGTAGGTGCGGTATCAAAAGTTCTATAAGCAATAGTATTGCTTCCAGTCTCACTTAGAACAAATGTTTCATCTGCTCGTTCAGTTGTAAAAAATGCATTATCCGTACTTGAATTGTCTTCTGCTATTTCTATTACGAGCACTTCTGTTCCATTTATCTTTGATAACAACAAATCACCACATGAATTGATATCATCATCAAAATTAAACTCAGGAACATTAAAATTGCCATCATCACATGAGAGCAATAAAAGAAATGTACAAAACGCAATTATTTTTTTCATCATGACAAAAATAAGTGTTTTAACACAGAGAATAAAAATAGATACTGTTAATTTTAGTTACTTTTGTATTTCTAAATTAAGAATGAAAACAGTTTATCTAGATAATGCCGCCACAAGCCCTATAGATCATAGGGTTGTTGAAAGAATAACAGAAGTAATGACTACTACTTTTGGGAATCCTTCTTCTACACATCAATTTGGTAGAAAGGCTCGTACCATAGTTGAAGAGGCTCGCAAAAGTATTGCGAAGCACTTTAACGTAACAGCTAGTGAAATTGTGTTTACAGCAGGTGGAAGTGAAGCAGATAATTTGATTCTGAAAAATGCTGTTCAACATTTAGGAGTTACGCGTATTGTGACCTCCAAGATTGAACATCATGCGGTGTTGCATACTGTGGAGGCCATGGCATCTGAATTTAATGTTGAGGTAAGCTATGTGGATATTGATAGCTCGGGATCAGTAAATTACCAGCATCTCTCAAAGTTATTAGAAGATAGTAATGAGAAGACGTTGGTGAGCCTAATGTATATTAACAATGAAATTGGAAATATTCTCGATCTTAAAAGAGTATGCGATTTATGTTCAAAGAACAATGCTTTATTCCATTCAGATACGGTGCAAGCTATTGGTCACTATCCTATAGATTTACGACAAACTCCAATTGATTTTATGGTGGCTAGTGCTCATAAGTTTCATGGCCCGAAAGGGGTAGGATTTGCCATTATCAAAAAAGGATTTGGTATCAAACCGCAATTGACTGGTGGCGAACAAGAAAGAGGAGCCAGAGCCGGTACAGAAAATGTTCATAATATTGCGGGCATGCAGACTGCTTTGGATATTGCCATTACTAGTTTAGTAGAAGATGCCAACTATATTACTGAGATGAAGGGCTATTTTATGGATGGATTGGTTAGTTTAGAAAAGGGTATCATATTTAACGGTCTTTCTGCCGATAAAAGTAACTGTTCATACACTATTTTGAATGCTCGATTTTCGAAAAATTTTCCCATGTTCTTGTTCAATCTTGATTTAAAGGGGGTCGCGGCTTCTGGCGGAAGTGCTTGTCAAAGTGGAAGTAACAAAGGGTCTCATGTTTTGAACACTATTTTATCTGATGAAGATGCTGAAAAAACGTCGGTACGATTTTCCTTTAGTAAGTATACCACAAAAGAAGAATTAGATTATACCTTAGAAATCATAGAACAATTAATACAATAAAAAGATGGCAAAAAAATATAATTGGGGAATCATTGGTTTGGGCAAAATAGCGAATAAGTTTGCTCATGATCTCCAATTAGTTGATAATGCCAACGTATATGCAGTAGCTTCAAGAAGTATCGAAAAAGCGAGAGACTTTGGCGCAAAATACAAAGCGAATCAATGTTACGGATCTTATAATGAACTCCTTAATGACTCTGATGTTGATGTCGTTTATATTGCTACTCCACATGTATACCATTGTGAATTAACAATGGCCGCAATGGATGCTGGTAAAGCAGTTTTGTGTGAGAAACCATTTGGTATGAATGTAGTTGAGGTTGAAAGAATGATCGCTAAATCGAGAGAAAAGAACCTGTTTTTGATGGAGGCTTTGTGGACCCGTTTTATACCGGCTACTGAGAAATTATTAGAGATCTTAAACAGTAATGTCATCGGAGATTTGAAGTCAGTTCGTGCCGATTTTGGGTTTAAGGCCATGTACGAACCAGAAAAAAGATTGTTCAATAATGCCCTAGGTGGAGGCGCCCTGCTTGATATAGGCATTTATCCAATTTTTATGAGTTTACTTACCATGGGAATGCCAACAGAAATTAAAGCGTTGGCTACTATGTTTCCTGATGCTGTGGATAGCTCTTGTTCAATGCTTTTCGGATATGAAACAGATCAATCTGCTGTATTGGATGCTAATTTGTTGGTGAATACCCCTGTCGAATGTTGGTTATATGGTACGAAAGGATCGTTAAAAATGAGTAACCCATTTCATCATACGAAAGAAATTTCATTGTTTAGAGAACGCGAATTGGTAAAGACCTATACTTCAGATTTTGTTGGTCTAGGCTACTATCACGAAATTTTAGAAGTACAAGATTGTTTAGATAATGGTAGGATAGAAAGCAAAAAATTACCATTGTCTTTTAGCCTACAACTCATTACAATCATAGACAAAGTGAGGGCAGAAATAGGTTTAAATTATTAACGTTCTCGTCGAGTATTAGGTTTTCTACTACTACTTTTCTTATGTCTCCAATTTTTAGAACCTGAGTTAGCGGTTTTCTTTTTGTAATGTGGTTTTTTAGAATTTTTAGGTCTACTTTCTTTATGACTCTGTGGCGTATCATCAACAAAAGGGTGCTCTAAAATAATAGGTATTTTTTGGTTGATGAGTTTTTGAATATCACGTAAATAACCTCTTTCATCTCTATCACAAAATGAAATGGCTAATCCACTAGCACCAGCTCTTCCTGTTCTACCGATACGATGAACATAAGTTTCCGAAATGTTCGGTAAATCATAATTAACGACATAGCTTAAACTGTCTATATCTATACCACGAGCGGCAATATCTGTAGCGATCAATACTTTAGTCGTACCTGCTTTAAAGTTACTCAATGCTTTTTGTCTAGCTGTTTGAGACTTATTGCCATGGATGGCTTCTGCTTTAATACCTTCTCTATCTAATAGTTTTACAATTTTATTAGCTCCATGTTTTGTGCGAGAAAAGATTAAGGTCGCATCAAATATTTTTGTATTTAGTAAATGAACGAGTAATTTAATTTTTGAACTCTTGGGCACAAAATATACCTCCTGTTTTACTTTTTCTGCTGTAGCTTGTTCTGGTTTGATTGTGACAGTATCATAGTCACCTAAAATTTTTGTGGAAAGCTCTACAATAGCTTTTGGCATCGTTGCCGAAAAAAATAAGGATTGTCGCTGTTGTGGTAGTTTGGCTATTATTTTTTTGATATCATGTATAAAGCCCATATCTAACATTTGATCGGCTTCATCGAGTACGAAGTACTGAATATCTCGCAAAGAAATAAACCCCTGTTGCATCAAGTCTAATAACCTACCTGGTGTTGCGACTAATACGTCGACGCCTCTTTTCAGGGCTTGTACTTGTTTCGCTTGTTTTACACCACCAAAAATAACTGTATTGTGAATACCAGTGAATTTACCGTAGTTTGTAAAACTCTCGTCTATTTGAATTGCCAATTCTCTTGTTGGAGTAACTACTAAGGCTTTTATTTTACGCTGTTTATCACGAAGCTTAATATTGTTGTAAATGTTTTGAATAATGGGTATAGAGAAAGCAGCGGTTTTACCTGTACCCGTTTGTGCGCAGCCTAATAGATCTTTCCCTCTCAATAAAATAGGAATAGATTGTTCTTGAATAGGTGTTGGATGGGTATATCCTTGTTTGTCGAGGGCTTTTAAAATAGGCTCGACTAATTGTAAGTCTTTAAATTTCATAAGCGGCAAAGGTAGACTAATTCATTGGATAAGTACTCTTGCTACAATTTAATATGTCGCTAGCTAAATATTTCTAATAATATCAGGATTTTTTAAAGGGAAAAAACTTAAAGTATGTCAAACTTCTCCAGAGCCATTCTAATGGACCATATGCAAATTTTTGCAGCCACCATTTGCTTATAATCATTTGTAGAAGAATGATTAATATACCGATACCGAAGGTATATAAGTTTCTTAATTCACCGATGTAGCCAAGACCCCATCCATATAAAATGAAAGTACCGATAATACTTTGTCCAACGTAGTTTGTCAACGCCATTCTACCATAGGGCGCAAATTTCATGAACACACGTTCTCCTTTAATTTTTATAAACAATAAGGTGAAGGCACCAATAAGAATGAAAGTCATAAAGATATTCGACAGATCATAAGCAGTCATAGCGAAAATAGTCAACCAATTGTCGAAAGCGACTTGTGCTTTTCCAAAATCACTCGCAATCATAAACAAAGCTGCCATGAGGCCTCCACTTACCAAGAATAGTACAATAGACCAGATGAGTCCTTTACGGATTGTTTTCTTGTTCGTTACGTAATTTTTGAAGAAATCAAATCTTCCGGCGAGTAATCCCAATAAAAAGAAGCCAAAGGTCAGATATCCACGACCAAAAACACCCAATTGAAAGTCTAGTTTCATCAGATGGCCTTGCGTAGTATTACTTATAAAAACATCTGAGAGTGAACCGTGTTTAAGGATTTCAAAATAGGCTGCGATTTCCGGACTTTCGAGATCCATTGCAGTACCTAAAAAGAGAGATTGGTCAGCAAACAGCGCAAAAATTATATATCTACCTACACCTAAAAATAAGAGAATTGTAAGAATGACAATGGGTTTTGTGCCCATTCTATAAAAGGGAATCAATAGGATACCGAGTACAGCATAGATCGTTAAAATATCTCCTCTATAAAATAGATGATGTATACACCCAATGCCCAAGAGCAGTAGGAGTCGCCAGAGAAACCTACCTTCAAATGAGACCTTCTTTTTTGAAGCTTTATCCATCTGAATAAAGAAGCTCAAGCCAAACAAAAATGAAAATAGCGCAAAGAACTTACCTTGAATGAATAGGCCTGTAAAACCTTGAACTATTCCATCTATAATTCCTCGATTAGTGGCCGCCATGGCTTCTTGAGGAGGAGGGCCACCAATATAATTTTCGATCATATGTACTAGCACAATACCAGCCAAAGAAAAACCTCTTAGGGCATCAACTATTTGAATTCTATCTTTTTGCATGAAAAGTGGTATGACTTAAAACTGAAAAATTGATTGATAATAAGCAAGTTAAGGATTGTAATTGTAAAATGATTTGTTTCATTTAAATTTTATATTTTAGTTAACAAATAATTTAACAAAGCTTATGTCACATCAAGAAAACAATGCCTATATTTTAGGTACTGAAACAGCCGAATTACATCGTTTGGGTTTACAGCATCAAGTTTGGGCAAGTGAAGCCATAAAAGGATGGGATCTTGCAGGCTTTACTGCTGGTCATACCTTATTTGATATGGGATGTGGACCTGGTTTTTGCACTACTGAATTGGCATATATTGCGGGCGAAAAAGGTCGTGTTTTAGGTGTTGATAAATCAGCACATTTTATAGAATTTCTAAAACGGGTAACTCAGCAGTTTTCATTGAATATTGAGGCGCAATGCGCTGATTTTAATACTATGATATTACCAGAAAATGAATTGGACGGGGTCTATGCTCGGTGGGCTTTTGCATGGGTTCCAAATCCGGAAGAAATCATAGCAAAACTTCATAAAGCTTTGAAAGTAGGTGGAGTAGTGGTAACACATGAATATTTTGATTGGTCAACCTTGCAAACTGTACCTCATAAAACTGTGCTGGCAAAGGCCATAGCTGCAGCGTTGCAAAGTCTAAAAGATCAAAACGGTGCAATTGATATTGGTAGAAATTTACCAGTATATTTTGAAAATGCTGGTTTTGAAATCGTAAGTACGAGACCAATGGCAAAAATGGCAACACCCAAAGAATTCACTTGGAACTGGCCAAAAAGCTTCTTTACAATTTACTTTCCGAAATTAGTTGAAGCTGGTTATCTAACTGCGCAAGAAGTAACTCAGGCACTTAGAGAATTTGAAGAGCTTGATACCGAACCTGGAGCCACTATTTTTTGCCCAACGATGCGAGAAGTCATCGCTAGAAAATTATAATCAATACTTATTTTTTAATGAATGCAAGTGATGTTCGGTATGATGTGCGGTCCACATGACCAATTCACGCACTGGCATTTTGCCCATGAGTGGATGAGGTAAAATCAAATTATCCAAATTTTTGTCCTTCCACTTTAAGGTTTTGTGCTGTAATTTTTTGTTTTGGATTTTTAAGCTTGTAATGATGCTCTCTTTTTTTGTATTGGAAGGTATTTTTAGCTTCTGATTAAATTTTTGCGCTCTTTCTAAATTTGCGGCTAATTTTTCTTCGTAACGCTTGGCAACGTCTTCATAAGACCTTAATGGTCTGTTTGCAACACCATATTTATATTTTAATAGAAAACTTGGAAAGCTCATAGCATGATTCAATAGTTGAAGGCTATTTAGTAAATGTTGCACATGTTGACCTACCGTCCATTTACCTTCAGGACCGCTCATCCATTTTTCTGCGGGCTCTTTTTCTAACCATTCAAAGAGTTCATGATGTTTTTGTTCGAGCAACTCAGATATCGCTTTTTTGTCCATAAATAAAGGTTTTCAGTCTTTAAATATATGAAAAACACTACTATTTAGTCACTTTTGACATAAAATCTACTTTTTCTATAACCGATTATGAATCCTAAAATCCCTACAATCGGGAACGCAAGAAACCAAAAGAAAACATTTTGTTCATTCATGAAAAATTTAGACGTAATGGCCAATACTAAGAAGGCAAATCCAATGAATTGCCACAGTGTATCATACTCAAGGCGATTTGGATAGGTCGTTTTAGGAGGTTTATTTACGAATATTCTAAAGGTATCCCAATCCCATAAAATCAAAAGAATATTGGCAAGAAACATCAAAGAGGTAATGACGGGGGTATAATTAAAATCGTATGATAGAGTGATTACAAGTATGTTGGCAATGATTGGTAAATTTAATAGTGCTCCGAGCTTTGCATATCGCTGGGTTAATAATAAAAACCCTGCTAAGAACTGCGCAATTCCTATGAATCTCCAATAGATTCCTGATTCATACAAAGTTTCAAAGAAATGCCAGGCTGAGTTAATCGGATTTTCAGCACCGCTTTCTGTCGTAAATCTGAGACCTTGTATTTTTACTAAGCTGGCAAAAACAAAAGCAAATCCAAGGATATATCGTAAATAAATAATGAATACCTGTGGCAAAAATTTATGTTTCATTAACGATAAAGTTGAGTTGTTTGTAGTACGACGACCTAGTCAAAGTATTGTTACGAACCACTATTGACTTGATCTTAATTCTATGAACGTAATTAAGTATAAAAAAGGGCGTTAGAGTTTATTATATACCATCGGTAAAATGTCCGCCATGCTTTCCTTTGCTAAATTTTTCATCATTAAATGTCTGAGATTCATTTTTTGGAATAGATAGGCTTTTCCATTGCGTATCCTTTAAAAGTGTACCTATAAAGACAATTTGCCCGATGTGATAAGCATAATGAGCGAGTTGTCTATTGATAGCATCAACCACGGTCTGCTCCTGATTGCGAATATAAATGATGCGTTCAAGATCTTCCGCCTTGAGCGGAGTAATAGCATCAAATAAGCACTGCCATCCTTTCTCCCAGGCAGCAATCATTTCGTTTTTGGAAGTATAACTATCTTCAAATTCGGCATCGCGCTGTCTCCAATTTTTCTCTCCATCTTCGGTTAAAAAATTTGTCCACCGAGATAGCATGTTCCCAACAATATGCTTTACGATAATAGCGATGTTATTGCTATACGTATTATATGTATGATGAATTTCTTCATCATTAAGCTGTTCAAAAGTTCGATCGCCAAGACTTTTGTAATACCTGAATTGTTTGCGCGTACCCTCTAAATAGTTTGTGTCCATAAATAAAAAAAAGAGCTCTCAATGTTGAGAACTCTAATTTAAAGAATATAATTCAATCTACTTATGCCGTTTTTTCAAACTTAATAGAGCTTGTATTTACACAATAGCGTTTTCCTGTGGTATCTTTGGGGCCATCGTCAAAAATATGTCCAATATGGCCATCACAAGCGGCGCAGGTGATTTCTGTACGAATCATCCCATGACTTACATCTCTCGTCATTTCGATAGTTCCTGGTAGGGCATCGTCAAAAGACGGCCAACCGCAATGAGATTCATATTTGCTATCTGACTTGAACAATTGCGTATTACATGCTCTACAATGATAGGTGCCTTTTTCAAAATGCTTTGTGTACCCTTCATCACCAGGTCTATCTGTACCTTTCTCACGTAGTACATAGTATTCTTGCTCGGTCAATTGTGCTTTCCACTCAGCATCTGTTTTTTTTATTTTAGTCATGCAATTAGTCTTTTGAAGGTGTAAATGTTAATGCTGCACCATTAATACAATGTCTTTGTCCTGTTGTTTTTGCTGGTCCATCATTAAACACATGCCCTAAATGCCCACCACAAGTTCCACATAACAATTCATTTCTTGCTACGCCAATTTTATAGTCAACATCAGTATCGATGCTATTTTTAATGGCTCTGTCAAAAGATGGCCAACCAGTACCCGAATCAAACTTATGTTGTGATTCATATAGAGGTGTGTCACATGCGGCACACGCATATATTCCTTTATCGTATTTTTTGTTTAGTTCACTAGAAAAAGGTCTTTCAGTACCCGCTTGTCTTAACACAAAGAATTGCATCTCTGTTAGATCTTTTTTCCACTCACTCTCAGATTTAGAGACTTTGTAGGTCTTTGTTGTTTTCTGTTTACTCGTATTTTCTTTCTTTTCTTGCGCTCTCGTATTACAACTTAAGGCCAAAAATACTACAGTTATAAAAATTAGATGTTTCATTTCTTTATGTCCGTTTAATAAATTCAACTATACGACGACTTATATTTTCGTCTCTTAGAATAGTGCGATGACCTAATCCGTTGGTCACTAAAAGTTCTCCATGCTCTAAGTTTTGACGTAATTTATAGGCACTACTTACATTGACATCGTTGTCTTGAGTGTCGTGGATTACTAAGGTTGGAATGTTAACATCTTTGGCAGATTGTCCGGCTCCAAACACCTCGATATCTCCTTTAAATTGGCTGTCTAATCGTTTTTTTAAGTGGGCAGCCATCTTTTTCTTTAGTCCTAATGCTTTCACAAGATTATCTAGAATATTTATGATTTTAAATTCAGTCCCAATTACCACTAACTTATTTATTTTCAATCCTTCTGAGACACTCTTGAGCAAAGAAATAGAACCAAAAGAATGCCCGACAGCAGCTTCAAACGGACCATAGGTTTCGCCTAAGAAATGAATTGTTTTTACAAATTCAACTGGTGTTGTTGTTTTACCTTTTGATAACCCATGAGCAGGGCCATCGAAGCTAATAATCATCATGCCGTTCTCTAAAAGCTTATCAGCAATAGCATACATTTGGGTGCCCCTTCCTGACCAGCCATGAGCCATCAATACCTTATGTTTTGAGTAACCATAGGTATATACCATTACTTCATATCCTAATGCAGGTATCATGACCATTTCTTTTTTTGCACTTTCACGCATCATTTCTTCCCGTTCAGGGGTTTTATGTTTGAGCGGTGTTACGAATAATTTTGCCATAAAGGAAGCCGTTGCTCCTTTTGAAAAAACTTGCAAGGTTTTTACAGTTCGCACAACACTAGGAGGAGTACCATAATTATTCGATTTGGTGGATGTTGCATTATCTTTCATAACTACGAATTTATGCAAAATTTGTATATTTACAGAGAAATCAATAAATGAATAGTGTGATGAAAAAAACAATAGCAATTATAGTCGTTGTAGGGTTTATGATAGGCTGTGCAACAGTTCCTATTACAGGCAGAAAACAATTTAGTTTAGTCAGCGATGCGAAAATTTTACCGATGGCGTTTCAACAATATCAGGGGTTTTTAGAGCAAAACAAATTGTCTTCGAATGCTGCAATGACGGCTCAATTAAAATCGGTAGGGAAACGTATTTCGGGTGCCGTAGATAGGTATATGCGTGCCAATGGCATGGCAGCTAAAGCTGATGCTTACAGATGGGAATTTAATTTGATCGAAGATAAAACAGTAAATGCTTGGGCGATGCCAGGAGGAAAGACCGTGTTTTATACGGGTATTATGCCGATAGCCAAGAATGTAGATGGGGTTGCCGCTATTATGGGGCACGAAGTTGCGCATGCCTTTGCGCGTCATGGAGCTGAGCGGATGTCTACGGGTATGTTAGCGCAAGTAGGAGGTATTGGAGTTGCCTTAGCAACGGGTAATAAAGACCCTCGACAACAGCAGATGTGGATGACGGCCTATGGTATTGGTTCTCAGTTGGGGCAGTTAAAATTTAGTAGAACCCATGAAACCGAAGCTGATAAATTAGGCGTGGTATTTATGATTATGGCGGGTTACAACCCTGCAGAATCTGTAAATGTTTGGGTGCGAATGGGGCAGCAGCCTGGTGCTCAGAACGCACCACCAGAATTTTTAAGCACACATCCTTCAAATCAAACTAGGATTAAAGAATTAACTGCTTGGATTCCTCAAGCAAAAGTAATAGCAAAAAGATTGAATGCACAAACCATGGCAAATTAATCTTTAGTTATAAAATTAGTACATTGTGAGCCGTTCTATAAAAGAACGGCTTTTTAATTTATCAATACACCCTTTATATGTTACAGCGAGGCGACAAAAAATTAATCAATGCTTGGGCATTTTACGATTGGGCAAATTCTGTATACTCATTAGTAATTTCAACAGCAGTTTTCCCTATTTACTATGCCACTGTTACCGAAAGTTTCGAGAGTTATAATGCAGTGACCGAAAAAATTCAGTTTTTAGGATCTCAATGGAACCCAACCACCCTATATAATTATACCATCGCTTTTTTTATGTTGGTGGTGGCATTTATCTCACCAATTCTTTCTGGTGTTGCCGATTACACAGGAAATAAATTGAAATTTTTAAAATTTTTCTGCCTCTTGGGTTCACTTTCTATAATGGGATTGTATTTTTTTAAAGATGAATCATCTTTATGGATAGGTTTGGTTTTAACCATAACCAGTGGTATTGGTTTTTGGGGAAGTATTGTTTTTTATAATGCTTATTTACCTGAAGTAGCACACCCAGAACAACAAGATCAAGTGAGTGCTAAAGGATTTATTTATGGCTATATAGGATCTATATTATTGCTGATACTATGTTTGGTGTTAATTGAAGGCCATGAATTATTTGGATTGACGAAAGGTGTGGCTACACGTATTTCTTTTGTCATTGTTGGAATTTGGTGGTTAGGTTTTGCACAAATTACCTATAGGCGTTTGCCAAATAATGTATATAATCATAAACCAGATAAAGATTACCTCTGGAAAGGGTTTAAAGAACTAAAGATTGTATTTAAAGACCTAATCAACTATCCTCAGTTAAGGACCTTCTTAATTTCATTTTTTTTCTTTAGCGTAGGCGTACAAACCATTATTTATATGGCGGGGATTTTTGGTAGTAAAGAATTAAATTTACCAACTACAAATCTAATTGGAGCTATCTTACTGGTTCAAATCGTTGCTGTTTTAGGGGCTTATATCTTCTCAAATGTATCGAAGAAATTCGGAAACCTTACCGCCTTAAAAATTACTATTATCATTTGGGGTTTGGTTTGTTTTACGGCATTTTTATTAGATAAAGATCAAGAGCTTGTCGAATGGTACTTTTATGGGTTGGGTGGTCTAATAGGTTTGGTTTTAGGAGCCATTCAATCGTTATCAAGATCTACCTATTCTAAATTGTTACCCGAAACAGAAGATCATGCCACCTATTTTAGTTTTTATGATGTGACCGAAAAGATTGCCATCGTATTAGGAATGATCGTTTTTGGAGCGTTAAACGCGATTACTGGATCGATGCAATGGAGTGTATTATTTTTAGCAATTTTCTTCCTAGTTTCATTTATAATTTTGAATTTTATAAAGAAAACAAAATATGTACAATAAAAATAGGCGAAATTCATAATGTGAATTTCGCCTATTTGAATAGTTTTTCGCTAATTTATCTTCGTCTGCTTCTGCGTCCTCCCGATTGTCCTCTATGACCACCGCCGCTATGAGAAGCTGAACGTCTTTTTCCGCCGCTATTTCTAGAGCCTCCAGAACTTCCTGAACGTCTACCGCCGCCAAAGCCGCCACTTTTTCTACCTCTTGAACGACCTTTAGGTTTCGTAGTAACTTCAACAATTACAGCTCTACCTTCAAATTCGGTATTGCTAAAAGACTTTAAGACTTCATCACCAAACTTTTTGTCGATTTCGAAGAATGAAAAATTCTTTAAGATTTCAATCTGACCAATCTCAGCATTTTTCTTGTTTAGGTTTTCATTGATGAAACCAATTAATCGAGCTGGATTTAATTTATCCATTTTACCCAAATTAATATAGAAACGGGTAAAGTTTTCATCACCACTTCTTCTGCGTTCCTTCGAATCATCGCCATTTAAATCTTGAGCTCCCTCATAATAAGATAAGAATTGATTGAACTCTATCGATACGAATTTGCGTATCAACTCTTCTCTATCAATCCCTTCCAATTGAGCATAAATACTATCTAAATATGTCTCGATTTGAGTGTCATTTACTTCAACGGTTTTGATGTTGTCAATTAATTTAAATAATTGTTTACCACATATTTCTTCTCCATTTGGCACTTGTTTATGCACAAATTTCTTCCCTATTTTCTTTTCAATTGGTGAGAGAATTCTCTTTTCCTTATTCGTAATAATTGCAATCGAAATTCCCTTATTATGCGCTCTACCTGTTCTACCACTTCTATGTGTATAAGATTCTATTTGATCAGGTAATTTATAATTGATAACATGGGTTAAACTATCGACGTCTAATCCACGAGCCGCAACATCAGTCGCCACAAGAATTTGTAAATGTTTTGCTCGAAATTTTTGCATCACAATATCGCGTTGCGCTTGCGAAAGATCACCATGTAGTGAATCTGCATTATACCCATCTGCAATTAGCTTTTCTGCAACATCCTTTGTTTCTCTACGAGTTCTACAAAAAACAATTCCGTAAATATCTGGGTTGATGTCTGCAATTCGTTTTAAGGCTGGATATCTGTTTCGTTCAGACACTAAATAGTATTCATGCGAAACGCTATCGGTACCTGAATTTCGCTTACCTGCATCAATCTCAACAGGATTGTGCATGTAGTTTTTAGCAATGGCATCCACTTCTCTCGGAAATGTAGCTGAAAACAGAAGCGTTTGTTTATCTTCTGGTGTTACGTATAATACTTGATCTAAGTCTTCTTTGAAGCCCATATTCAACATTTCATCGGCTTCATCGAGCACGACCCATTGAATATTCTCAAGTTTTAATTTTTTACGATTTATTAAGTCAACCGTTCTACCGGGCGTGCCTACAACTATTTGAGCTCCCTTTTTTAAACCTCTAATTTGATCTTCTATACTAGCACCTCCATAAACAGTAACAACATGTAAGTCTTTGATATACTTAGAAAATTCCTGAATGTTTTTACCTATTTGAATCGCTAATTCTCTAGTAGGAGATAGGATAATTGCCTGCGTATTTTTATTGCTAACGTCGACTTTTTCTATGATAGGTAAACTAAATGCGGCTGTTTTACCGGTACCCGTCTGAGCGAATGCTTTTATATCATCGGTCGATGCTAATACTTGTGGAATTGATTTCTTTTGAATTGGTGTAGGTTGCTCGTACCCTAAATCATTGAGCGCTTTCAATATTGCCTGACCTAAGCCAAGCTCTTTAAATGTGGACATATATTTTATTTATCAAACTAAGGCCCCAAAGTAATATGCTCGTTAGCAGATAAATAAGCCCCTTGTTTTATGAGGCCGCAAAAGTACACTAAATTTAATGAACTAAACTATGTATTAGTCTTTTTTCAATTTCTGAAGTTGTCGTTCTAATTTTCTATTAGAGAAATGTGTGAAGCCATTTTGCAGAATCCCATTCTTATCAACTAAAATAATTCTAGAATAATTGATAAGTAACCAGTCATTATCAGTAGCTTTTGTGTCTAAGCGGAATTGATTATTCGGATTGAATTTATTCGCCTTTACATATGATTTCCAGTTATAGTCGACATGATGTGCATCTATTCCTATAAATTTTAAAGTCGGATGTTTCCGCTCTAAATAATCTACTCGTTTAGCTAAATCAACAATTTGTCGTGTGCCTTTAGGCCAAAAATAAAGTACAGTGTTGACATCTTTTATATGATCATGCAGCTCAATATGATCATCTTCAAAAGTAAAAACTTTTAATGTTGGGAAAGGTGCACCTTTTTTAGGTGACTCTGAAGCCTTGACCAATTTGTCAATACGCTCTTTTAATTCATCATTTTTACAATTTTCGAAAAACAGATTTTGAGCACGTTCGGTTTCGGTACCAATAATTTGATCATCCAACATCACATTCCACATGCCTTCATACAAAAATCTGGATTGCAAATCATCTATATGTAAGTGATTCACGGTAGCCTCAATAAAGTTAGTTTTTACATGAGTACCTTCATTAATAATTGTTTTTTCATAGCTAATATGTCTCAAATAGTCTCTCATATAGCTAGTGTACGCGTAGAAGTTTTGTAAGTCTTCATCCTTAAAATTAATCCCTTTACGGTATTTGTAAAAAATGGGACTTATCGCAGGATATTTTTTCAATTTTAAGGCCATTTTATTTCTAAAAGGATAGGCTTCCTTTTTTTTATAAAGCGGCAAGTGAATCGCAGCATTCATGAATTTATCAAAAAGCGGATCCACCTCTGTTACTTCCTCCCGATATTGTTTGTAAAGTAGCTTCTTAAGTTGTAAAAGAGAATCTATTTTCAATTCGAATAAGCTATCATTTAAAGCATAATAATTCAAAATGAATTTATCATCCTTTTCATTTTCTAAAAACATATTGAGTAATAGATTATTCTTTTCAGCACCTTTACCACTAAAGACTAAAGATTCATCAAAGTCCCAAGTATTTAAACGAAGTAATAGACTGTCGCTAGGTTCTAGAAAAAGGAATTGAATTTCATTGCCGTGTTCGAAGGTATAAAGACCCACTTGCAAAGAATCAAATTTAAAAAGGAATTTATTTTTAATATCAAGCTGAGCAGAATCTAACAACTGGTTATTTTTGTAAAAATAAACACCTTTCGATTTCGGATTTATGATTTTTCCACCAAAATATGTTGCATCCGTCATATTTCTATCACTTGCACAACTCGAAATTAATACTAAAAAAATGAAAAGTAATTTATATTTCAATAGATATTCCATTAAAAATTCGCTCAAATCTAACATATTCCAACAACCAAACAAAATTAGCCATAAGCATATTGCTATTTTGTTAATTAGATGTTAAATTATAAGCATATATATCACAAAAAACAGTAGCATTTTACTACTTTTGCCCCAAAATTCAAAATAGATAGAATGTTAACAGTATCAAACTTATCTGTACAATTTGGTAAACGTGTATTATTTGATGAAGTAAATACGATTTTTACACAAGGAAATTGTTACGGAATTATTGGAGCAAATGGCGCAGGAAAATCAACTTTTTTAAAGATTTTATCGGGAGAAATGGACGCTACTTCGGGTAATGTAGCTCTAGAAAAAGGAAAGCGTATGTCGGTTTTGTCTCAAAATCACTTTGCTTATGACGAATTTACTGTTTTAGACACTGTTTTGAAGGGAAATAAATCTTTATATGCCATTAAATCTGAAATGGATAAATTATATGAAGACTACTCTGATGCCAATGCAGATAGAATTGGAGAGTTGCAGGCGCAGTTTGAAGAAATGAATGGTTGGAACGCCGATAGTGACGCGGCTGCGTTATTGTCAAATTTAGGGATTAAAGAAGAATTGCATTATACGCTAATGAAAGATTTAGATGGTAAATCTAAAGTGAGAGTGTTGTTAGCGCAGGCGTTGTTCGGAAATCCTGATGTACTCATTATGGATGAGCCTACCAATGATTTAGATTATGAAACCATCACATGGCTAGAGAACTTTTTGGCGAATTATGAAAACACGGTTATTGTTGTTTCACACGATAGACATTTCCTAGATGCTGTTTGTACTCATATTTCTGATATTGATTTTGGTAAAATCAATCATTATTCGGGGAATTATACATTTTGGTATGAGTCGAGTCAGTTGGCTGCACGTCAACGCTCTCAGCAGAATAAAAAAGCTGAGGAGAAAAAGAAAGAATTGGAAGATTTTATCAGACGTTTTTCTGCCAATGTTGCAAAGTCTAAACAGGCAACGAGTAGAAAGAAAATGATCGAAAAATTAAATATCGAGGATATCAAACCTTCAAGTAGACGCTATCCGGCAATTATCTTTGAACGTGAGCGCGAAGCAGGAGATCAAATATTGAATGTAGAGGGGTTGCGTAAAACTTTTGAGGATGAAGTTTTATTTGATGATGTTCATATCAACCTAACAAAAGGAGACAAAGTTGTTGTGATATCAAAAAATTCTAGAGCAGTGACTGCTTTTTATGAAATATTAAATGCAAATGAAAAGGCAGAGGCAGGAACTTTTAGCTGGGGAGTTACGACGAATCAAGCCTATTTACCATTAGAGAATGCCGATTTCTTTAACAGTGACTTAAGTCTCGTTGATTGGTTACGTCAATATGCGAAGACAGAAGAAGAGAGAGAAGAAGTTTTTATTCGAGGTTTCTTAGGGAAAATGATTTTTAGTGGCGAAGAAGCCTTAAAAAAGTGTAATGTATTATCTGGAGGAGAAAAAGTGCGATGTATGCTTTCGAGAATGATGATGATTCGTGCTAATGTTTTAATGATCGATGAACCTACGAACCACTTAGACTTAGAATCGATTCAAGCATTTAATAATTCATTGAAAAATTTTAAAGGTACTGTGTTATTTTCAACACATGATCATGAATTTGCACAAACAGTGGCGAATCGTATAATTGAATTAACTCCGAAAGGGGTGATTGATCGCTATATGACTTTTGATGAATACTTTCAGGATAAGAAAATTAAAGAATTGAGAACAAAAATGTATGCATAAAAAAAAGCCAGTGAAATTCACTGGCTTTTTTTATTTAGAAAGGTGTTCTTAGTTTACACAACCTTTTAATTCAGCACCTGGCTTAAACTTCACTACATTTTTTGCAGCAATTTTAATAGCCTTTCCTGTTTGAGGGTTTCTTCCTTCTCTTGCAGCTCTTTTAGTAACTGACCAAGATCCGAAACCTACTAAAGATACTCTATTACCTTTTTTAAGTGAACCTTCAACATTATTCATCATACTATCTAAAGCTTTCTTAGCAGCAGCTTTTGAAATACCTGCGTCAGCAGCCATAGACTCAATTAATTCTGATTTATTCATAATTAAAAATTTAAATTGGTTAAATAATAATTGTTTGCTTTTTTTAAGCGAAACAAATATAGATTTTATGAGGTTTTATGCAAGATTGACACCCAAAAACTGGCTATTTTGTTGATAAATAGTGGTTGAATGTTAATAACCGTAGGCAAAAACACTGCGAATGCCCGTAAATAGGGGCTTACAGCACTTTTGCATTTTCTAGAAAAGTAAAACCATTTAACAGATCTTGTGCTTGCATTCTTCGTTTTCCAGATAGTTTAATTTCATCTATGATCATAAAGCCTTTTTTGACAGCAACCTTTAATTCTTTTTTTGAAGTAATAACCCTACCAACTTCAAAATTGTGATGTTCTTTTAATTTGGTGGCTTTATATATTTTAAGCTCGATCTGAGTGTCTCCATTATAGAGTATGGTCCAAGCGGCTGGATATGGACTTAAACCTCTTATTTTGTTGAATATTTTTTTTCGCGATTGGTCCCAATCAATTCTACAATTATCTTTAAATAATTTTGGGGCTTCTTTTTCTTCTTTGTTCGGTTGTTTAATTGTTTTTATTGAACCTTTTCCTATCTTCTTTACAGTTTTTACCACTAATTGAGCGCCTAGAACCATTAATCTATCATGAAGTTCACCGGCGGTTTCATTTTTATGGATCTTTATTTTTTTCTGTAAAATAATTGCGCCAGTATCTATTTTTTCATCAATGAAGAATGTGGTTACCCCCGTTTTTTTCTCACCATTGATAATGGCCCAATTTATAGGAGCGGCTCCGCGGTATTCAGGAAGGAGCGAAGCATGTAAATTAAAAGTGCCATGAGCGGGCATTTTCCAAACTACTTTAGGAAGCATCCTAAATGCTACAACAATCTGTAGGTTCGCATCTAGTTCTGCCAGACTTTTTAAAAATTCGCTATCTTTTAAGTTGGTCGGTTGTAAAACTGGAATATCTTTTTGGAGCGCGAATTCCTTCACAGCAGATTGTTGCATTTTACGTCCTCTCCCGGCTGGTCTGTCGGGTGCTGTAATAACACCTACCACGTTAAGGTCTGCAATCAATAATTGTTGTAAAGTTTCCACTGCGAAATCAGGAGTTCCCATAAAAACAATGCGCAAGTCTTTCATTCTTCTTTCAATTCAAATTTATGCTGCGAAGTTATAGTTATTTTATCGCTATCCAATAATAATTGTAATGTCCGAATCACATTATTTTTATCAAAGTTCAACTGTACTACTATATCTCTTGAACTCAATTGTTTGTGCTTTCGCAAAAGATGTACAATCTCTATAGAAATAGCTTTTTCATTCTTAGCCAAAGAGACACTCTTCAGACAAACATCACAAATGCCACATTTCTTATTGCTATATTCATCAAAATAACTCAATAATAAGTTACTTCTGCATTGCTTGTCATTATGAATATACTTTAAAACAGCTTTGGCTTTATCTATTTTGACTTTTTGAAAAGCCTTGACGCTATTTGCAATAGCATTGATGGTTCGCCTATCATCTCTCGGGACTAAAAATTGAATAAAACTCGTTGATGTCGCTTGACGATATTCTAAAATACCATCATTAGAAATATGAGTTAAATTGTCTATTATTTGTGCAGACGACCGTTGCAATTTTCGACCAAGCACATACTCATCAATTTTTTTTGCAGCGTCAAAAACACCACCATAGGTACGTAAGATTAGTTTAATAAGTGTTCCGAATTGTTCGTTTTTGTCACAATAGGCTAATGTTTCTTGATGACTAGCACAAAAGATTACGATTGACTTTTGATTAAAGTTTTCATCAACATGTAGTATCGATTGATTGTTGAGTTGTTGAATGGCATTATGAGTTTTTAGTTTTGGAAGTTGATATTTTTCACAAAATGATTGAAAATTAAATGCGGTTGATTCGGTCGATTTTTCTCCCAATGATAGTTGAAAATGCTGATTTAGCTTTATGTAAACATCCGTAATGAAATCAACTGAAATTAGACTTTTTTCGAATCGATTCTTGAAATCGAATTCAATCGCCTTATTATAAATGATGGTTGAGGTAGCTTTTTTTCCGTTTCTACCAGCGCGTCCAGCCTCTTGCATGTAATTTTCTAGGCTGTAAGGTAAGTTGGTATGAATTACAGTCGCAACGTTATCCTTATCTATCCCCATACCAAAAGCATTTGTAGCAACCATAATTGGCGTTTTTTCAGACAACCAATTAAAATAATTTTCTTTTTTTTCATTCATCGATAAGCCACCGTGATAGAAACTACTGTTATATCCTTTAAAGTTTAAGAAGTCAGATAAATTTTTTGTTGCTTTCCTACTGCTCGTGTAAACAATTGCAGGAGTGTTATTTTTTGGAAGTAACTGCTGTAATCCGAAGTGTACATCTTCTGACTGATACATTTGATATGCTAAATTGTCTCTTTGTAAAGATTCTTTAAATAAGATCGCATTTTTTAACATTAAGTTTTGCTCAATATCTTTTAACACTTCTGTAGTTGCCGAAGCCGTGAGTGCGATAACAGGAATTGCTGGAAGCAAGGTTCTCAAGACGCTTATATGTCGATAAGAAGGTCTAAAATCATGGCCCCATTCTGAAATACAATGTGCTTCATCGATGGCAATTAAGCTAACAGATAATTGCATAATTTTCTCTTGAATAAATACGGACGACAGTCGTTCTGGAGATAGATAGAGAAATTTATAATTTCCGAATTTAAGGTTGTCGAATATGATGACAATCTCATCTTGAGATAATGAAGCGTTCAAGGCTACAGCTTTAATGCCTCTATAAAGTAGATTCGATACTTGATCTTGCATTAGCGCTACCAACGGTGATACTACAATACAGATACCATTCTTGAGTAAGGTTGGTACTTGAAAGCATATAGACTTACCACCACCTGTTGGTAAAAAGGCAACAACATCTTTTGAGTCAAGCACCGCATGTATAATCTTCTCCTGAGAGTTTCTAAACTGCGAATGTTGCCAATATTCTTGAAGTACGTCTAATGGTGAATTCATTCATTTTAAATTGAATTTAAGATAAAGTCTATCCGTTCTTTAACTGGTCCAAAAGGAACGAGTTCGACATTGTACTGATATGCCCTATATGTTTTTTCAAGGTGGTAATGAATCTGTTTAGCTTCATCGAAGCTTTCAAATCTTTCATTATCAGAGACGTATATTTCTTCCCAAGGAGGGAGTAAAAAAACGGTATTGTATCTGTATTTTTCGCAGGCTTCTATAAAATCTGGACTATATTTTTGATTGAAAAAATCCATGTAGGCCAATACATCCGGAATTGCTCGGTCGAAAAAAATGGTGGATTCATCTTGCTGTTGTGATTGCAAATATTGATCAATACGACCCTTCAAAATCTTAGTATTGAATTCAAAAGGATCTTTAACAAAGGTAAGCGGATTAGAAACAAAGGTCGTATCCTCACTGTCTTTTGTTGCTTCTAATGTAAAATCTCTAATCACTTCATGATAGCAAAAATAGCTACTGGCTTCTAAGTTTTTTATGATGGAGGTTTTACCTGTTCCTGGAGCACCTGTAATGACTATTCTTTGTTGCATTTATTGAGAAAAATTACTTTTGAACAAAGAAAAGAAAATATTTAGTTAAGAAGAATAATATCGGTAATTTTGTCAGCAATTTGTTCAAATCTAAAATTGGTATTGTATTTGAATAGATTGGTTAAAATTAGAAAATGAGTAAACAAGAAGAGTTCTATAAGAAATTGAAGATCAGTCTCGAGGAAACCACCGTTTTTCCTGCTGATTATATGTATAAGTTCATAATCCCTTCCGACAAGGAAAAATTAGCGGTCATTGAAAATATATTTGACTACAGCGGAGCAGTGATTAAAACAAAGCCGTCTAAAACTGGAAAATACAATAGTATAACAGTATTAGTTACGATGAAAAGTGCCGATGAAATTATTGCAAAATACAAACAAGTTTCGGTCGTAGAAGGGGTGATTTCTTTGTGATTTATTTAACAAGAATATTAAAAATATCAATTAATTTTGCGTAAGCTAGAATTATTTGAATTTATATAGTTTTAGATATTATTTATGAGTTTAAAAAAATTAATTCCTGTTGCTTTTGTATTCCTCGCGATACAATCATATTCACAGAAAAAACAAGAGGTATTATTTACGGTAGATAAAGAACCGGTTACTACCGAAGAATTTTTGAAAGTTTTTAATAAAAACAGAGATGTTGTTGACGAGGACAATAAAAAAACAATCGAAGAGTACCTTGAGCTTTATGTAAATTATAAATTAAAGTTGAAACAAGCATATCAGCTTCAATTGGACACTGTAAGTTCTTACAAGCAAGAGCTCAAGAAATACAAAGAGCAACTCATAGCGCCTTATCTTAAAGATTCGAAAGTCACAGAATTCTTAATTAAAGAAGCTTACGACAGAACGAAGTATGAGGTGAATGCAAGTCATATTTTAGTGCTCGTTAAGCCTAAGGCTACACCTAAAGATACCCTAAAAGCCTATAATAAAATCCTTGAAGCACGGGCTAAAGTTCTTGATGGAGCTTCTTTTGAATCGGTGGCTAAGAAGTATTCAGAAGATCCCTCTGCCAAGAGAAATGGAGGAAATTTAGGCTACTTCAACACCTTTGCAATGGTGTATCCGTTTGAAAATGCGGCCTATAAAAATGAGGTAGGCACAGTCTCTTTGCCATTTAAAACGAGTTTTGGGTATCATATTGTGAAAGTAAATGATAAGAGAGCTTCTCGGGGTGAAGTTGAAGTCGCCCATATTATGATTCAGGATAAAAAGGGAGAGGCAGCAAAAGCGAAGAAGAAAGTAGACGAAGTGTATGGAAAACTATTGCAAGGAGACGCGTTTGATTTTTTGGCAAGACAACATTCAGATGATAAAAACAGTGCAGGGAGAGGTGGAAAATTAGCGAAATTTTCTGCGAACAGAATGATCAAATCATTTTCGGATGTTGCTTTTTCATTAAAGGAAGTTGAAGACATCTCGAAACCATTTAAAACACAGTATGGATGGCATATTGTAAAATTACTTAAAAAGCACCCAATTAAAAGTTACGATGACTTAAAGGATGAGCTCGCGAGAAAGATAGAGAAAAGCCAACGAGTTGCGATAGTTGGAAAGTCAATCGCAGGTAAACTCAAAGAGAAGTATACTATTGCTGTCGATAAAAATAACTTCGATGCCTTCATGCAAAATGACACGACCACACTCTCAAAGAATGCTGAGAATGCTATTTTCACCATTAATGATAAAAAGGTTCCTTTAAAAAACTTGGTAACGTATTATAATACACAAAAAAGAAAGACGTTCAAGTTGGCTTATGAGGATTTTTTAAATGATGAAATCATTGCCTATTACAAAGACAATTTAGAAAATACGAATGAAGAATTTGCGGGCACCATACAAGAGTATCGAGACGGGTTGTTATTATTTGATTTATTACAAAGTAAAATTTGGACTAGAGCAGAAAGAGACACCGTTGCCTTGCAGCAATTTTTTCAAAATAATCGAGAAGCGTATGCATGGAAGCAAAGAGCGAATCTGATGCTTGCTTCGTGTACCAAACCAGAGAAGGCGGAGCTCGTAAGAGCATTATTATCTCAAGGTAAGACTATTGAGGAAATAAAGCAACAAGTGAACGAAGGAGCAACCATCAATGTATTGTTTTCTGAAGGGGTCTTAGAGATTGGTAATGAAAAGTTACCTAAAGGGTATGTCTTTAAAGAAGGGGTTTCTAAGGTTTTTAATGAGGAAAAAAATCAGTATTTGATCGTAAAAGTGAATACTATTATTGCGCCGGCCTTGAAAGAATTAAAAGAGGCAAAGGGGCGTGTTATTAATGATTTTCAAAAAGACCTTGAAAATAAATGGATTGCTGATTTAAATGCCTTGTACAAGGTAAAAATCAGGAAGGCCGTACTAAAAAGAATTGTGAAAGAAAACGCTGATTGATTTTGACTAAATATTTTACATACGGTGTGTTGATTTTTACTTTTTTCTTTATTTCTTGTTCCCAGAAACAAGATAAAGAAGAAGCTATTGCCCGGGTGTCAAACATCTATTTATATAAGAGTGATTTAGAAGAATTGTTACCGAGTGATGTTGCGAAAGAAGATAGCATACTTTTGGTAAAGAATTATATTAATAGTTGGGCGAAAGATCAACTGTTATTGCAAAAAGCGAGAATTAATTTAAATGATAATAAAGAAGTTGAGGAATTAGTCGATCAATATAGACAAGATATTCTCATTGATAAGTACAAAGGTGCAGCTGTGGCTCAGTACTTAGACACTATATTTACGGACGAAGATGTTTCGAATTTTTATAAGGAAAATCAAGAAATATTTAAATTAAACGAGGAATTGATAAAATTTAAATATATCAATTTCGGAAACGATTTACTAAACCCTGAAGATTTTATTGCCTTGTTTAAGTCTAGTAAAAAAGAAGATCTTGATAGTCTTGTATCGCAGGAAATGCAATTAAAATCGTTCAATTTTAATGATTCTACATGGATTCGACTAGAGGATGTTTTAAACAAAATACCAGCTTTAGATAAAGCAGACAAAAGTGTCTTACTAAAAAAAACGAAATATTTTAAAAAAGAAGACTCTTTAGGAGTATATTTGGTCGCAGTTAAAGATGTCTTGAAGAGAAATCAAACAGCTCCTCAAAGCTATGTATTGCCGACAATAAAGCAAATGATTCTCCACAAGCGTAAGTTAGATTTGTTGAAAAAAATTGAGCAAACACTTATGGAAGATGCTATAAACAATAAAGAATTTGAAATCTTTGAATTGAGGGAAGAAAATCAGTAATCCTAAAGGTTCGACAAATTCAATATAAGATTAAAAACGAAACGTAAAAATATGAAAATGATTGGTAGAGTATTTATGATGATAGTGTTGATATCGACGCAGGCACTATTTTCACAAGAAGTACAAAAGAAAGACAGTACAAAAGTTAATCAGCAAAAAGTGAAGTTGGATGGTGTTGCGACTGTTGTCGGAAAAAATATTGTGTTAGATTCTGAGATTGAGGGATACAAACAGCAATTATTACAGCAGAGTGAAGGTAAAGTTGAAATTTCTGATTGTGATATGTTAGAACAAATCATGGATCGAAAGTTACTTTCGCATCATGCTGTTATAGATAGTTTAATCGTTACAGATGCTGAAGCAAACAGCAGAGTCGATAGGAAGCTAAGTTACTTTATGCAACAGTTAGGCTCTGAAGAAAGAGTGTATAAGTATTACGGTTTCGACAGTATGGCCGATATGAGAAAGGATTTTTTAGAAGTAGAAAAGGAAGCTGCCTTAATTGAGAAAATGCAGACGACATTAACAGAAAAGGTCGATGTAACCCCAGAAGAAGTAAGAAGTTATTATAAAAGTTTAGAGGAAAAAGGCAATTTACCTGAGTTCGGCGCAGAAATCGAATTATCGCAAATAGTCTTAAAGGTGATGCCTTCTGAAGAAGAAGTTCAAAAAGTAATAGACAAGTTGAATGGTATAAGAAAGGAAGTAGAAGACGGAGCCAGTTTCACAATGAAAGCGATATTGTACTCTGAAGATCCAGGTGTAACTAATAATAAAGGGTTCTATTCTATGAATAGAGAAAGTGGATTTGTAAAAGAATTCAAAGAAGCTGCTTTTAGTATCGATGAAGGTGAAATTACTGAACCATTTAAATCTCAATTCGGCTATCATATATTAACGGTCGAAAAAGTGAAAGGTAAACAACGAGATACAAGACATCTCTTAATAAAGCCTAAGGTTGAAGAATTTGAAAAGTTAAAAGTAAAGGACACAATATCTAAACTGAGAAAAGATATTTTAACCTACAAAATGACATTTGAAGAAGCGGTAAAAAAATACTCTGAAGATAAAATTACGAAAAGTAATGAAGGGCTTATTGTGAATCCTGTAACAAGTGATACAAAATTTGAATTGACAAATATGGATCCTGAGTTATATTCTAGAATTAGTAACCTCAAAAAAGGTGAAATTACCGAAGTTTTTTACGATGAGACGAGAGAAGGTGAAATGATGTATAAAATTATTTTGATGAAAAGTAAAACAGATGCTCATATTGCTGACTTAGATAAAGATTATGTAAAGATCCAGAATTTAGCATTGCAAAAGAAGAAGCAAGAAACTATTGATAAATGGGCAAAAGATAAAATTAAAGACACTTACGTTAAAATTAATAATGAGTATGGAAAATGTGTTTTTAAAAATAACTGGGCAAAAGTGAACTAAATATGTCTGATGTAACTGCAATCGAAAATCTAGTAAAAAAACACACTCAGTTAAAATCTGAAATTGCCAAAGTCATTGTTGGGCAGCATGAAGCAATTGAACATGTCTTGCTGTCTATTTTATGTGGTGGGCACTCATTGCTAATTGGTGTTCCAGGGCTAGCAAAAACGTTGTTAGTAAATACAGTTTCTCAGGCGTTGGGTTTAGATTTTAAACGTATTCAGTTTACACCAGATTTAATGCCTTCGGATATATTGGGAAGTGAAATTTTAGACGAAAACAGACACTTTAAATTTATAAAAGGACCTATTTTTTCGAATATAATTTTGGCTGATGAAATTAATAGAACGCCTCCTAAAACACAGGCAGCGTTGCTAGAGGCAATGCAAGAAAAGTCGGTTACCGTTGCCGGTCATCACTATGTGTTGGAAGCGCCATTTTTCGTATTAGCGACACAGAATCCGATAGAGCAAGAAGGAACATATCCGCTACCAGAAGCACAATTAGACCGTTTTATGTTCTCTATTAATCTTGAATATCCAAGTTTTGATGAAGAAGTACAAGTAGTTAAAAATACGACATCAGATGTGACTAAAAAGGTGCTCTCGGTTATGTCAGCTCAAGAAATAATCGATGCTCAACATTTAATTAGACGTATACCTGTCGCTGATAACGTTGTCGAATATGCCGTTAAATTAGTCGGAAAAACGCGCCCAAATATGAATGGGGTTCCAGAAATTGTATCCAATTATATCGATTGGGGAGCAGGCCCCAGAGCCAGTCAAAATTTGGTGCTAGCTGCAAAGGCTAATGCCGCCGTAAAAGGTAAGTTCTCACCAGATATAGAAGATGTACAAGCAGTTGCCTCTGGTATTTTGCGTCACAGAATTGTCAAAAATTATAAGGCAGAGGCCGAAGGAATTACTGAGGATAAAATAGTGAAAGAATTGCTTTAGTTCTCACCTCAGAATTACGATCTTAATTATTTGATTTACCCATTGTTAGATTAAAAAAATAATTGTAAATTTGCACTCCTTTTTAGCGAGTATAGATTTAGAGAGGGATATTATACAAAATTAGTTTAATAACTCTTATGTTATTTTCGCATAATAATCTAGATAACAATAAGATACAAATTATTTATCAGCAACATGGCTGAAAAAGCAAAAAAAGAAGTAGCGGCACCAGAAGTTGAAGCTACTGAAACAGAAAACAAAACTGCTGCCAAACAAGAAGTGAAGGCACAAGATCCACAAGAATTTTTAGCAAATTTCGATTGGCACAAATACGAAGAAGGTATTGAAGCTGTTGATGAAAAGAAATTAGAAGCTTTTGATAAGGCTTTAGAAGGAACAGTTGGTTTTGTTGATGAGCGTCAAGTAATAGACGGTACAGTAGTACGTTTAACAGAACGCGAAGCGATTATCGATATCAATTCTAAATCGGAAGGTGTAATTTCATTAAATGAATTTCGTTACAATCCAGGTTTAGCAGAAGGTGATACGGTAGAAGTATTAGTTGATAAGAGAGAAGATGCAACAGGTCAATTAGTATTATCGCACAAAAAAGCAAGAGTAATTAAAGCTTGGGAACGTGTGAATAAAGCACATGAAACTCAAGAAGTAGTAAATGGTTTTGTGAAGTGTAGAACAAGGGGTGGTATGATCGTTGACGTATTCGGCATCGAAGCATTCTTACCAGGTTCGCAAATTGATGTGAAGCCAATTAGAGATTACGATCAATATGTAGAGAAGACAATGGAATTCAAAGTGGTGAAAATTAACCATGAGTTCAAAAACGTTGTAGTATCTCACAAAGCATTGATTGAAGCCGATCTTGAAGAACAAAAGAAAGAAATCATTGGTCAATTAGAGAAAGGTCAAGTGCTAGAAGGTATCGTGAAAAACGTAACTTCTTATGGTGTATTTGTTGATCTTGGTGGTGTTGACGGATTAGTCCATATTACTGATTTATCTTGGAGTAGAATCAATCACCCAAGTGAAGTGGTTGAATTAGACCAAAAATTAAATGTTGTAATTCTTGATTTTGATGATAACAAATCTAGAATTCAATTAGGTTTAAAACAATTAAGCAAACATCCTTGGGAAGCTTTAGATGAAAACTTAAAAGTTGGAGATAAAGTGAAAGGTAAGGTAGCTATCATCGCAGATTATGGTGCATTTATCGAAGTAAGCGAAGGTGTTGAAGGGTTAATTCACGTTTCTGAAATGTCTTGGTCAACACATTTACGTTCGGCTCAAGATTTTGTAAAAGTTGGTGATGAGATAGAAGCTCAAATCTTAACATTAGATAGAGAAGACCGTAAAATGTCTTTAGGTATCAAACAATTACATCCTGATCCTTGGACTGACATCACAACAAAATACCCTGTAGGTTCTAAACATACTGGTACAGTGAGAAACTATACTAATTTTGGTGTATTTGTTGAGTTAGAAGAAGGAATTGACGGTTTAGTGTATATTTCTGATCTTTCTTGGACATCTAAAGTGAAACATCCATCTGATTTTGTGAAAGTTGGTGATAAACTAGATGTACAAGTATTAGAGTTAGATGTTGAAGGACGTAAATTAAATTTAGGTCACAAACAAACAACTGAGAATCCTTGGGATAAGCATGAAGACACCTACCTAATCGACTCTGTACACAAAGGAATTGTGAAGGAGAAGACCGATAAAGGTGCGATTGTTACGTTGAACGAGGAAGTAGAAGCGTTTGTTCCTGCTCGTCATATGGAGAAAGAAGATGGTACTAAAATGGATAAAGGTGAAGCTTTAGAATTTAAAGTATTAGAGTTTAACAAAGAATACAGAAGACTTGTTATTTCTCATACATCTATCTTTAGAGAACAAGAAGAAAAGAGCTTTAAAGCTGCTAAGAAGAAAATGAGTGATTCTAATGAGAAATCTACATTAGGTGACATTTCTGCGTTAGCTGATTTGAAAGACAAAATGGACGGTAAGAAGAAATAATTTACCAGATATTAAATAGAAAAGGCCGCTGAAATTTCAGCGGCCTTTTTTTTATTATAAAACTGAATAAGCATATCTTTGTTTGTATTAAAAATTAACTATGACATTAATAAAATCTATTTCAGGAATACGAGGTACTATAGGAGGTAATGTAAATGATAATTTAACACCAATCGATGCTGCAAAATTTGCTGCCGCTTATGGGACTTGGTTATTAAAAAGAAATCAAAATACAGAACAACTTACCGTAATATTGGGCAGAGATGCACGAATTTCCGGGAAAATGATTAGTAGTATTGTGGCGAATACATTAGTAGGCTTAGGAATAAACATCGTAGACGTTGGCCTATCAACGACGCCTACAGTAGAAATAGCTGTACCCTTGGAAAAAGCAAATGGTGGGATCATATTGACAGCTTCTCATAACCCAAAACAATGGAATGCGCTGAAATTATTGAATGAGAAAGGAGAGTTTTTGAATGGCGCTGATGGGGAAGAAATTTTGCAAATTGCGGCGAGTGATAATTATAATTTTGCCGAGGTTGACGATCTAGGAACATATTCTAAAGTAAAAGGATATATGGATAAGCATATAGACGAGGTACTTAAATTGGATCTTGTTGATGTGGAAGCTATAAAAGCTGCCAATTTTAAAGTCGTTGTCGATGCTGTAAACTCTACAGGAGGGATAGCAATACCTGCTCTTTTAAAAAGATTGAACGTGGCTTGTGTAGAATTATATTGTGAGCCAAATGGTCATTTTCCACATAACCCAGAACCATTAAAAGAGCATTTAACCGATATTTCTGAATTGGTGGTTAAGGAAAACGCACATCTAGGTATTGTTGTAGATCCCGATGTTGATAGATTAGCTTTGGTTTGCGAAGATGGTTCGATGTTTGGCGAAGAATATACCCTGGTAGCATGTGCCGACTATGTGTTAAGCCAGACTACTGGAAATACAGTATCTAACTTATCGTCTTCAAGAGCTTTAAGAGATATTACAGAAAAGCATGGAGGTACCTATCAAGCCAGTGCAGTAGGAGAGGTGAATGTGGTGCAGTTGATGAAAGATAGTAATGCTGTTATTGGAGGAGAAGGAAACGGGGGGATCATTTATCCTGCTTCGCATTATGGAAGAGATTCATTGGTTGGCGTAGCGCTGTTTTTAACGCATTTAGCCAAAAACGGTATGAGTTGTAAAGAACTTAAAGATAGTTATCCAAGTTATTTTATGAGCAAGAATAAAATCCAGTTAACACCAAGTCTTGATGTTGATGGTATTTTGATTGCTATGGCAGAGAAATATAAGAATGAAGACGTGAGCACTATTGATGGGGTGAAGATTGATTTTGCATCTGAATGGGTGCATTTGAGAAAGTCAAATACTGAGCCGATTATTAGAGTATACACAGAAAGTGAATCACAAGATAAGGCTGATGAACTTGCTCAAAGAGTGATGACAGAAATAGCAGCTATTGCAGGTATTTGAAAAAAAGAGTTGAAAAAGTGTAATATTCTCAATAAATCGTATACCTATAGTAGTAACAACTCAAAAAATAACAAAATGAAGAAATCAATCAACCTTTTCACCTTATTATTATCACTTCTTATTTTTAGCTGTAATAGTACATCTAAAACAGTAGCCACAGATGCATCAACAAACTTAGTAAAAGAAAAACCGCTCGAAAATTCACTGTTGTGGAAAATTTCTGGAAATGGTTTAGAGAAACCTTCCTATTTATATGGAACAATTCATATGACATGTAATTATAAATTAAGTGATAAAATGGCAAAAGCTTTCGCGGAAACTGATCGCATAGCATTGGAAGTTGATATGGATGACCCAAGTTTACAGGCTAAAATGATGAAAGGAATGATGATGAAAGATGGAAATACCATAAAAGGGATTCTATCCGAAGAGGATTATACAAAACTAGCGGCTTTCTTTAAAGAAAATGTAGGAATGAATCTAGACATGTTAAATGGTATGAAACCTTTTGCAGTGTCGGCGATGTTAATTTCTAAGATGGTGCCTTGTGACACTCCAGGATCTTATGAAGCTGAGTTTATGAAAATTGCCAAGGAACAAAAGGAAGAAGTTGAAGGGCTCGAAAGTATTGAGTCTCAAATGGCCATTTTTGATTCGATTCCTTACAAAGACCAACTGAAAGACTTGGTTAAAATGGCAACAGAAGGCTTAGCGGAAAGTAAAACTGAATTTGAAAAATTATCAGCATTGTACGATAAAGAAGATATTAATGGACTAATGAATATGATGACAGAAAGCGAAGAGGTGACTGGAAAGTTCAAAGAAACATTGCTAGATAAGAGAAATCAGAATTGGATTCCAGTGATTGCGCAAAAATCAAAGGAAAAAGCTACTTTTTATGGAGTAGGAGCCATGCATTTAGCTGGAGACCAAGGTGTCATTCGATTATTGAGAAAAGCAGGTTTTACCGTTGAAGCAGTGAAGTAAAGCTTCTAAGAGATTTATATCATAAAAAAACCGCCCTTTTGGAGCGGTTTTTTTCATTTATTTTTAAGTTTTATTCTTCAACAAGTACCCATTCTCCTTTATCAATTAACGGAATCGCTTGTTTATATTTTACTTCCTTATTTTCACCACTCATAACATTCTTAATGGTAACACGCTCATTTCTACCGATCTTTCGCTCCGTTCGCACAATAGTTTCAGTAACTTGTTGTTCTTGAGTTTGGTTCGTTGCAGTGTCTTGTGTCGGGCTTCTAAAGTCGGCTTTACTTACCTGTACTTTTTCACGCTTTTGCTCACGAGCTTGTGATACTTGTTGCGCATTTTGATTTGGTAATTCACCTTTAAATAAGAAAGACAGCACTTCTTTATTTACTTTCGTGATCATTTTTTTGAATAACTCAAAGGCTTCGAACTTATAAATTAATAAAGGATCTTTTTGTTCATAGGTCGCATTTTGTACAGATTGCTTTAATTCATCCATCTGACGTAAATGGTCTTTCCAAGTCTCATCAATAATAGCGAGTGAAATGTTTTTCTCAAAATCGGTGACTAATTGCTTACCCTTTGATTCATAGGCTTCCTTCAAATTGGTAACCACATTTAGTGTTTTGACACCATCTGTAAAAGGAACAGCAATACGCTCATATTGACTTGCTTGCTTTTCGAATACATCTTTGATCACAGGAAAAACGGCATCGGCATTTCGTTCGATCTTTTCTTGATAATGCTTATATACAACATCAAATAAATCATCAACAAGTTCTTGTTCTATCTTGTTTTCAAATTCTTCTTTTGTGAAAGGAGAAGAAGTTGACGAAAAACGAATCAATTCAAACTCAAAATTTGCGTAATCGTTGGTAGCTTTATTTTCGAGTACAATACTTTCACAAGTATCATATACCATATTTACAATATCTACTTGTAAGCGCTCTCCATACAGGGCATGACGACGACGTTTGTAAACAACTTCACGTTGAGAGTTCATAATATCATCGTATTCTAGCAATCGCTTACGAATACCGAAGTTATTTTCTTCTACTTTTTTCTGTGCTCTTTCTATAGATTTAGAAATCATAGAATGTTGAATCATTTCGCCTTCTTTCAAGCCCATTCTATCCATCATCTTAGCGACACGCTCAGATCCAAATAAACGCATTAAGTTATCCTCTAAAGAGACATAAAACTGAGAAGACCCTACATCTCCTTGACGTCCTGCACGACCTCGTAATTGTCTGTCAACCCTTCTAGAGTCATGACGTTCTGTACCAATAATTGCCAATCCGCCAGCCGCTAATACTTCATCAGATAATTTAATATCAGTACCACGACCTGCCATATTTGTAGCAATTGTAACCACCCCAGATTTACCAGCCTGGTCAACAATATCTGCTTCTTTTTTATGCAATTTCGCATTTAATACATTGTGCGGTATTTTTCGAATAGTTAGCATTCTTCCTAGTAATTCAGAAATTTCTACCGAAGTAGTACCCACTAGAACAGGGCGTTTAGCTTCAACTAGTTGAACAACTTCTTCAATAACAGCATTGTATTTTTCACGCTTGGTTTTATAAATTAGGTCTTCTTTGTCTTTACGGGCTAAAGGTTTGTTTGTCGGAATTTCGATAACATCTAACTTATAGATTTCCCAAAATTCTCCAGCTTCTGTAACGGCTGTACCTGTCATTCCAGAAAGCTTTCTGTACATTCTAAAATAATTCTGTAAAGTAACAGTTGCAAACGTCTGGGTTGCATCTTCAATTTTCACATTTTCTTTTGCCTCGATAGCCTGATGTAAACCGTCAGAATAACGTCTTCCATCCATAACACGACCCGTTTGCTCATCCACAATTTTGATCTTGTCATCCATTAATACATATTCCACGTCTTTTTCAAACAGTGTATATGCCTTTAGTAATTGATTTAAGGTATGAATACGTTCACTTTTAATACTAAAGTCTCGATACAAATCCTCTTTGATGGTTACTTTTTCTTCTGAAGAAATATCTTGATCTTCAATTTTTGCAATTTCAATTCCGATATCTGGTAAGACAAAAAAGTTATCTTCTTTCGTTCCTGAGAGGTATTCGATACCTTTATCAGTTAATTCGATTGAATTATTCTTCTCATCGATTACAAAATACAAGGCTTCATCAATCTTCGGCATTTCACGATTGTTATCTTGCATGTAGAAGTTTTCTGTTTTTTGCAAGAGTTGCTTGATACCTTCTTGACTTAAGAATTTTATCAAAGCCTTATTCTTTGGCAAACCACGATACACCCTCAACAAATGAAAAGCACCTTCTTTTTCGTCACCTTCTGCGATCATTTTTTTGGCATCAGCTAACACACCTGTTAAGAAGGTACGTTGCGTTTTTACAATTCCGTCAACTTTAGGTTTGAGTTCATTGAATTCATGACGATCTCCCTGAGGAGTCGCACCCGATATAATTAAGGGCGTACGAGCGTCATCAATTAAAACAGAATCTACTTCATCGACAATGGCATAATTATGTGGTCGCTGTACTAAATCTTTCGGAGAGTGGGCCATATTATCACGTAAATAGTCAAATCCGAATTCATTATTTGTTCCGTAGGTAATATCTGCATTATATGCTTTTCTACGTGCATCAGAATTTGGTTGATGATAATCGATACAATCAATTGTCAACCCGTGAAATTCAAATATCGGCCCCATCCAGGCAGCATCACGTTTCGCTAAATAATCATTTACCGTAACGACATGTACACCTCTTCCGGTAAGGGCATTCAAGTAAATAGGCAAAGTGGCAACTAATGTTTTACCTTCACCTGTCATCATTTCAGCAATTTTACCTTGATGCAACACAGAACCACCGATTAATTGTACATCATAGTGAATCATGTCCCACGTGATGGCCTTCCCTGCAGCATCCCAAGAATTCTTCCAGATGGCTTTGTCTCCGTCTAGAGTTATATGGTCATGTTTGGCAGAGAGTTCTCGGTCATATTGATTCGCCTGTACAGTAAGTGATTCGTTTTGAGTGAATCTCTTTGCTGTTTCTTTTACAACAGCAAAAGCTTCATGAGTAATTTCTTTTAATACAGCTTCGGAAGCCTCGTAAGAAGCATCATTCAAACGATCTATCTCTTTATAGATTTCTTCTTTACGATCTATGTTGGCGGTATCTGTTTCTTTTGTTAATTCTGCTATCTGATCTTCAAAAGGTTGAATGCCATCTTGTATTCGTTGTTTGAACTCTTCAGTTTTATTTCTGAGTTCATCGATAGTAAGTGTCGCGATTTGAGTTTCAAAAGATTTTACACCATCTACAATGGGTTGCAATTCTTTTAAATCTTTTTTGTTTTTATCTCCTACAAATACCTTTAATACTGAATTTAGAAAACTCATAGTTTAGTTTAATTGTTATATAATGCGAACCCCGTTTTTTTAAGAAAAAAGGATTTACAAATATAGCCAATAGGGCTATAATTATTGTATGCCTACATGTTTAAAATCATGTTTTAAACAAAAAAAAAGTCTCGAAATGGAGACTTTTAAATTTTAATATTCATCTTCGTTCCAGAGAAAATCCTCATCTGTAGGATAGTCTGGCCATATTTCTTGAATCACTTCGTAAATCTCTCCTTCGTCTTCTATGGCTTGTAAATTTTCTACTACCTCTAAAGGGGCGCCAGTTCTAATCGCGTAATCTATTAATTCGTCTTTAGTGGCTGGCCAAGGAGCATCACTCAGATAAGATGCTAATTCTAATGTCCAATACATAGCTTATAATCTATTTTTATTTTTTTGCAAATGTAATTTTTTTGAGCAAAAAAGCAAGTTTTTTATACACTATTTTTAAAATAATAAAAAGAACGTTGTTTTTAATCAAATTTTATCCGTCGATTTTCGATGGAATCCAAGGAATTTCAACCGACTTATTATCGAAGGTCAATTTCCGTGCCAAGACAAAAAGATAGTCAGAAAGTCTGTTTAAATATTGCAAAATTGAAATATCAATAGGTTCATTCTGATCGAGTTGCACGGCCAAACGTTCTGCACGTCGACAAACACAGCGAGCAATGTGACAGAATGACACGGTTTGATGTCCACCAGGTAAGATAAAGTTTGTCATTTGAGGTAAGTCTTGATCCATAACGTCAATTTCATCTTCTAGATATGAAATATCTTTTGGGGAAATTTTATGAATGTTTAGTCGATCCTTGCCACTTTTCAGCTTTTCTTTTTCTGGAGGTGTCGCTAGCATAGCACCTATTGTAAATAACTCATTTTGAACTTTGAGCAAAGTCTGAGATGTTCTATCATCAATTTCTTGATCTCTGATTAATCCAATGTAAGAGTTTAGTTCGTCGGTGGTGCCATAGGCTTCGATTCGTAAATGATGTTTCAGTACACGTGTACCTCCATAGAGTGCAGTAGTGCCTTTATCACCTGTTTTTGTATAAATTTTCATAACTATAGACGTCTTTTATCATTAAACTTCCTTTTGAAAAAATTGGATTCCCGATCTTTCAATTTGTTCCTGTTTTTTTTGTTATTTCTCAAAACAAGAATGAATAGAATAATAATAACGGGCAGGGTAATATATGGTATCATAGTCTAATTGTAAAATGTTGCTTAGGTTGTTCTTTTCTAAAAAAAACAAAACCCCAGTGAAAGGTATCAATTGATACAGTTACTTTCGGGTGATTTTGAATATATTCCCAAGCTTCTTTCATTCCTTTGCTCCAATAAATATCGTCAAAAATAAATATCGAATCATTTTGAACATGTTTTAAACAAAGCTCAAAATAATCAATCGTAGGTTGTTTTTGATGATTTCCGTCAAAATAAATAAAATCAAATGTATTTTGATTAAGAGCATTGGGTAATGTTTTGTTAAAATTTCCTTTCTTAATCAAAATTGAATCAAATTTGAAATGTTCAAAGCTCTTTTGCGCTACAGATGCTGTATTTTTGCATCCTTCTAAAGTAACTATGGTGGCTTCGGGACGTGCTAAGTGCATGCTTGCGGTGGCGATGCCTAGTGATGTGCCTATTTCTAAAATGCTGTTCCATTGAAAATACGCGGTGAGTCTACCTAATAACCGTGCTCTCTTTTTCGAAATGCCGGCATTTTTAGCAATCTCAGAAATTTTGCGATTAGCGTTGTTTAATTTTTTCGATCCAGCTCCAAAATCTTCGATTGTTATTTCGGTATTGTTTTTATACAAATGCTGTTTATATTCGTTAAATTTTTGATACCAATTTTTATGTTTTTTATCATAAAAACATGCCGTTAAAAGTTTGAATACGAAAGGAGAGTGCACGCCATGCTGATTGGTAGATTTGAATACGAAGCGGATGTATGATTGTATTTGAAAAAACATGTGTATTTTTAACGTGTCGAAAATAGGGAGAAATATTATTTTAATACACAATTAAAAATTATATTTGCCGTTGGAATAAAAAATATCTTAATGCGCAAACTATTATTCATACTTTCACTTCTTCTTATAGCAACTTCTTGCATTCCAAATAAGGATTTAGTATATTTTCAAGGAGAGCCAAGTTCAAAAAGAGAAGTAGATAAAATCTTTAATGAGCCTTATAAATTGCAGGTGAATGATATTTTGGATATTCGAATGAAAGCGGCGGATGAGAAATTAGTTGCCTTATTTAATCAAAGCACGGAGTCAACTAATCAGGTAGGACAAATAACTTCTGAAAATATATACTTTAACTCATATAGTATTGATAGGCAAGGAAATATTAGACTGCCGTATATCAAAGATTTGAACGTTCTCGGTTACACAGAAAAAGAAGTAAGGGAAAAGATTGAGAAAGCTTTTGAAAGCTTTTTTAAAGATCCTAATGATATTTTCGTAACTGTAAAATTAGCGGGTGTTCGTTTCACCGTTTTGGGAGAAGTAGGAAATCCTGGAGTTTTGGTGCTTTTTCAAAACCAAGTAAGTGTCTTAGAAGCTTTAGCTACTGCTGGAGATATAGCTATCACAGGTAATAGAAAGAAAGTGACTATTATTCGAAGAACTAGTGATAATACGTTTAAGTATGATTTAGATTTAACCGATATATCATCTGTTAATTCGAATCATTATTTTATTCAACCTAATGACGTCATTTATGTGGAACCCTTGAAGCAAAAATCTTGGGGAACTGGAAAAACAGGTTCTGAAACCTTTACCACTTTTTTGTCGATATTTTCGCTAGTTACAACCTCTATATTATTAATTAGAAGTTTCAATTGATGACAAAATTAGATAAATCTATTCTAGATATAGAAGATATCAAATCGTTTGATGTTAAGGAATATATTTTTAAAGTTGCTTCTCATTGGAAGTTGTTTTTGATCGTACTATTTTTTGCTTTATCCATAACTTTTTTTGTTAATAAACGGAAGCAACGAATTTATAGTTTGAGCAGTATTATTACTGTTAAGGAAGAGTCAAATCCATTATTTACGTCAAATACGAATATTGCTTTTAATTGGGGTGGGCCCAGCGATAAGGTAGAGACTATTATTACAATCTTAAAGTCACGAACGCATAATGAAAAAGTCGTTAAGAAATTAAAGTATTATGTGAACTATTTAGAGGAAGGGTCTTTTAGGTTAGAAGATGTTTATGGTAAGACTCCTTTTAATATTCAACTAGATTCAACGAGATCTCATCTTCTTAATGTGCCTATAAAGCTGAAATTTCTTGATACTGATAAAGTAGTGGTTTCGACCGAGTTAGAAACCGAAGAGGCCAGTGTTATTGACTATCGAGATAATTCTATCGAAAGTTTAGTATTTAATACTAAAAACTTTGAAAAATCTTTTGATATAAATCAAGTTATCGAGCTTCCTTTTATCAAGTTTCGAGTTATTAAGAAATACCCAGAAATGGCATTGCCGAATAAGGAGTATTATATTCTTTTGAAAAATTTTAATGCTACAGTAAGTAAATATCAAAACATCAATGCTAGAGCGTTAACAGAAGGTACGTCTTTAATTGAATTGGAATTAAAAGGTTCCAACAAGAAAAAAATAGAAGATTATATCAATATGACTGTTGAGGTTTTAGATGAAGCCGAGAGAAATCAAAAAATACAATATGCAATAAAAACCAAGGAATATATTGATACCGTTTTTGATTTGGCAGCAAGCAACCTAAAAACTATTGAAAAGGATTTAGGGGACTTTAAACAAAAGAATGAAGTATATGATTTAAGCGTTGAAGGTGAAAAATTATTTGAAGAAGTTTCTGAACTAGACAAACAAAGAGAACAGGTCAAGAATAGGCTCCAATATTTCACCAACTTAGGAAGTTACATTTCTTCTAATAAGGAGATTGGAAGTCAGGCTCTTGCACCTGTGAATGTTAATATAGAGGATAGTAATATTTCTAAAAACATAATTGAATTAATAGAGCTATCAAAACAAAAGAAAAATTTGGAAGGAACGGTTACTTCTAATTATCCTGGTCTAAAAAAGATAAATGATCAAATAGGTATTACAAGAAATGTGGTCTTGGAAAATTTGAATAATTTACAAAGTGAAACACGAAATAATCTTAGTAATATTAATAGAAGGTTGGCTGGTTATAAATCTCGATTAAAAAAATTGCCAAAAAAAGAACAGGGACTTTTAACTTTACAGCGAACACAAGGCTTAACAGCGACAAATTATGAATATTTAAAGCAAAAACAGTACGAGGCAGGTACAGCTATTGCGGCGAATGTATCGGATATAAAAATATTAGACAAAGCTAAAGACATTGGACAAAAGCCAATAAGCCCGAAAACAACTTTTAACTATTTGTTAGCTGCTGTATTTGGTTTTGGAATTCCTTTTTTATATGTGTTAATAAAAGAGGCACTGAATAATAAAATTCTATCAGTTGAAGAAATTGAAAGAATATATGAAATACCAGTATTAGGAGTTATTGGTTCGGGAAAATTAGATAACTACTTAGCCGTTTTCAATAAACCTAAATCTCAAATTGCCGAATCTTTTCGCGCATTGAGATCAAATATTCAATTTTTATTTAAAAGTGGAAATAAGTCTAAAACAATTGTAGTTACGTCATCCGTTAGTGGTGAGGGGAAAACCTTAACATCGATCAATATGGCTTCAGTTTTCGCTATGAGTGATAAAAAAACCATTTTGTTAGGTTTAGATTTAAGAAAACCTAAACTACACTTAGATTTTAATGTAGCGAATGATATAGGTGTTGTAAATTATTTGATTGGTCAAAATACTATTGATGATATTATTCAACCGACTAAAATACCTAATCTATCCGTTATAACGTCTGGACCCGTACCTCCAAACCCATCAGAGCTTTTATTAAATAATGCTACGAAAGAAATGATGGCTTATTTAAAAGAGAATTATGATTATATTATTATTGATACTCCTCCTGTTGGGTTAGTCGCTGATGCGATTGAATTATTTAAGTATGCTGATGCTACTGTATACATAATAAGGCAAAATTATACGCAAAAAATGATGCCAAAAATGATAGATGATAAGTATAAAAACGGTGAGATTCTGAACATTAGTTATGTATTAAACGATTTCTCTACTAAAGATGGCTATGGCTACGGCTATGGCTACGGATATGCCGGTTATGGTTATGGGAAGTATGGCAATGGTTATCATCAAAATGAAAAAGAAAAGTCTTGGATTAAAAAAATATTTACTAAAAAGAATTAAAATGAAAGACCCAAAAATTGCTATTATAGGCTTAGGATATGTTGGTTTACCTTTAGCTGTTGAGTTTGCAAAGAAATATCAAGTAGTTGGTTTTGATATTAATGAAAAGAGAATTGAAGAACTAAGGAACGCAAAGGATACTACGTTAGAAACATCATCAGAGGAATTGAAAAGCGTAAATGTGAATTCTCATGAAGATATTGTTGGTAAATCGAAAGGTTTGTGGTTAACGAACAACATCGACGAAATTAAAGAATCAAATTTTTACATTATTACGGTTCCAACTCCAGTAGATAAGAATAATCGTCCAGACCTTACTCCCTTATATAAAGCCAGTGAAACTGTTGGAGGTGTTTTAAAAAAGGATGATATTGTAGTCTATGAGTCTACGGTATTTCCTGGTGCGACTGAAGATGAATGTATTCCAATTTTAGAAAAAGTTTCTGGGTTAAAATTTAATGAAGATTTCTTTGCTGGGTATTCTCCAGAAAGAATAAACCCAGGAGATAAAAAGCATACAGTGACTAAGATACTAAAGGTTACTTCTGGCTCTACACCTGAAATTGGAAAATATATTGACGAGGTATATAAATCTATCATTGTAGCTGGAACCCATTTAGCTCCTTCGATAAAAGTTGCAGAAGCAGCGAAAGTTATAGAGAATTCTCAACGCGATATTAATATTGCCTTTGTGAATGAATTGTCTAAGATTTTTCGTTTGATGGATATCGATACAAATGAAGTGCTGGAAGCAGCAGGAACTAAATGGAACTTTTTGCCATTTAAACCTGGTTTAGTTGGCGGGCATTGTATAGGAGTAGATCCATACTACCTGGCTCAAAAGGCGATGGAGTTGGGATATAATCCAGAAATTATTTTAGCAGGAAGACGTTTAAATGATAGCATGGGACCGTTCGTTTCACAAGAAACCGTGAAAATGATGATAAAAAAAGGAATTCCAATTAAAAATGCGAATGTTTTAGTACTTGGAATTACCTTTAAGGAAGATTGTCCAGATATTCGAAATTCGAGAGCGATTGATATTGTTGAAGAATTAAATACTTATGGAGTTAATGTTGATGTTTATGACCCATGGGCGACAGTCTCTGCTGTTAAACATGAATATGGAATTGACTTAATATCATCTAAGGATGATATAAAAAAGAAATACGAAGGCGTTATTATTGCAGTATCTCATCAAGAATTTAAAGAGATTGATCTAGATGATTATGTAGCGGACGAACATGTTGTTTTTGACGTGAAAGCTACCTTACCAAAAGAGAAATCTCATACTAGATTATAATTAACAAATTGAATTAATGAACTTAACAGTTATTGGTACAGGCTATGTTGGTTTGGTTACAGGAACCTGCCTTGCAGATATGGGCAATAACGTGACTTGTGTTGATATTAATAAAGAGAAAATTCAGTTACTTAAAAAAGGCATAGTACCAATTTATGAACCAAATCTAGAGGAACTGTTTCATAAAAATATTCAAGGTAGTAGATTGAGGTTTACTACTGATTTGAAGAAGGCTATCCAAGATTCAATGATTATTTTTTTGGCGTTACCAACTCCTCAAAATGAAGATGGTTCTGCCGATTTATCCTATGTAAAGAAAGTTGCTCACAACTTAGCTGACATAATTGAAGACTACAAAATAATTGTAAATAAGAGTACAGTCCCTATTGGAACTTCCGATATAGTTAAGGAAATAATTTCGAGTAAAACTAATATTGATTTCGATGTTGTCTCGAATCCTGAATTTTTAAGAGAGGGATTTGCTGTTAAAGATTTCATGGAACCACAACGTATTATAATTGGTTCTTCGAGTAGTAAGGCACGAGAGGTTTTGACTAGTTTATATAAACCCTTTATCGACGTTAAGAGACCTATTATTTTTATGGATGAGCGATCTTCAGAATTAACAAAGTATGCTTCAAATACTTTTTTAGCGACTAAGATTACTTTTATGAATGAAATTGCAAATCTTTGTGAAACGATTGGAGCTGATGTTGATTTGGTGAGAATGGGAATGGGCTCTGATAATAGAATTGGTAACCGTTTTTTATATCCAGGGATTGGTTATGGAGGATCCTGTTTTCCTAAAGATGTACATGCTTTGGTAAAGTCTAGTGAAGAATCAAATTATGATTTTAAAATTTTAAAATCAGTTTTAGAAATTAATACGAAACAAAAGAAATCATTGATTCCCAAGGTTTCGAGATATTTTAACGATGCACTTTCTAATAAGAAGATTGCCATTTGGGGTTTAGCTTTTAAACCAAATACAGATGATATACGAGAAGCACCGTCCATAGATGTAATGAATGAGTTGTTATTGCAAAATACTTCAATCTCAGTGTATGACCCAGAGGCAATGCCAAATATGAAACGGATATATGGGGATCAAATTAAATTTGGAGAAAATGCTTACGAGATATTAGAAGATGCGGATTGTTTGTTAATTTGTACGGAGTGGAGCGAATTTATTTCTCCCAATTTTGATAGGATGAAATCATTAATGAAAGCTCCTGTTATTTTTGATGGTCGAAATATATTTGGTTTGGAGAGCATGAAAAAAAATAGGTTTCACTATGAATCGGTTGGAAGAAAAGTCGTTTCATTAGATTAAGAAGAATAAAAATGGAAAAAGTATTAATTACCGGTGCGGCAGGATTTATAGGTCATCATCTCTCAAAGCTATTAGTGAAAAATGGCTATCATGTAATGGGAATTGACAATATCAATGACTATTATGATCAAAACTTAAAATTAGCACGTCTAGATGATATGTCAATAGACACTTCAAAAATCGAATATAACGTTCCGCTTAGTGGAGATATCACATTTCTAAAATTAGATTTACAGGATAAGGAAAATATACTGGAACTTTTTAAAAATGAAAAGTTTGACTATGTCGTAAACCTTGCTGCCCAAGCAGGTGTTCGATATTCGTTAGAAAATCCGCAGTCTTATATTGACAATAACATTACAGGTTTTTTATCCATTTTGGAAGCGTGTAGAAACTTTCCTGTAAAACATTTGGTATATGCTTCTTCCAGTTCTGTTTACGGTTTAAGTGAGGAGATACCATTTTCAACAAGCAGTCATACAGATCACCCTTTGGCAATGTATGCCGCCAGTAAAAAGGCGAATGAAATGATGGCGCATTCATATGCTCATTTGTTTAATGTTCCAAGTACAGGATTACGATTTTTCACGGTATATGGACCATGGGGAAGACCAGATATGGCTTTGCATATTTTTACAAAGGCGATTGTTGAAGATAAAGAATTTGAAGTCTTTAATCATGGTAATATGAGTAGAGATTTTACGTATGTCGATGATATCGTCGAAAGCATAAAACGTTTAATACCTCTTGCCCCGAAGAAGAATAATCCAAATTTCAATCCGGAAAAACCAAATCCTTCGATGAGTTCAGCTCCTTATCAACTATTTAACATTGGAAATAATAGTCCAGTGGCTTTGATGGATTATGTAAATGCGGTAGAAAAGGCATTGGGAAAAAAAGGAAAAATTATCTACAAACCACTGCAACCTGGAGATGTGACCCGAACATATGCTGATGTAAAGAGTTTATTTGATTATATTGATTTTAAACCAGCGACAAAAGTTGAAGATGGGATAAGAATATTTGTAGAAAAATATTTAGAACTTAATAAAATAAAATAATTTGGATAGTAATTTAAGAATAGCAATACAGGCTTCCATTGAAGCAGGTAAGGAGATTATGAAGATTTATGAAAGTGAATTTGATTTTGACCTAAAAGAAGATAATTCGCCATTAACGATTGCTGATAAAAATGCAAATGACGTTATTAATAGTTATTTATTAAAAACAGATATCCCGATCATAAGTGAAGAAAATGAGCAAATTGACTATGAGATTAGAAAAGAATGGAAAAAATGCTGGATTGTTGATCCACTTGATGGAACAAAAGAATTTATAAAACGCAATGGAGAATTCACAGTTAATATTGCACTTGTCGAAAATGGCATTCCTCTATTTGGAGTGGTATACGTGCCTGTAGAGAAAAAGCTATATTTTGCAGATGTTGCATCACAAGGTGCGTTTTCAGTAGTTATTATAGATGAAATTGACTTTGATGAACAAATCCTTAAGGCCATAGAAATTGTTCCAGGAAAACAGAATGACCTAATCAGACTGGTTGGAAGTCGCTCTCATATGAATATAGAAACAACAAATTTTGTAAATGAGCTAAGAAAAGGAAAGGACGAAGTTCAAGTTGTTTCAAAAGGCAGTTCATTAAAGTTTTGTCTTGTAGCCGAAGGAAATGCTGATATTTATCCTAGATTTGCTCCTACGATGGAGTGGGATACAGCCGCTGCCCATGCAATTTGTGCTGCTGCGGGAGTGCAAGTTATATCTGAAGAAACAAAAAAGGAATTGACATATAATAAGAAAAATCTATTAAACCCATGGTTTATTTGTAAAAATTAGATGCAGAATGAAAGATTTATCAAGAAAAAGACATATTGCCAAAACAATTACTTGGAGACTTATCGCCACAGGAACAACTATTATATTGGCTTGGATAATATCAGGAGATCCTATGATCGGATTACAAGTGGGAGGATGGGAATTTTTTATCAAAATGTTCTTGTATTATGTACATGAACGGGCATGGTATAAAATAAATTTCGGGCTGTCGTCTCGAAGAAATGGAGAAAAAAATGAATAATATTGTCCCGCATACCTATCAAGTAACAAAAAAAGATCGAAATGTAAAGAACGGGCACAGCTCTTTTTTACTATGGTTTACTGGTTTATCTGGTTCAGGTAAATCGACAATAGCCAATGCCGTTGAGAGTGAATTGTTAAAACGAAATATTTCAACATACACGCTTGATGGAGATAATATCCGTAAAGGAATCAATAAGGATTTATCATTTTCGCCAGATGATAGAACGGAGAACATTCGACGAATAGCCGAAGTATCAAATCTTTTTATAGATGCTGGCATTGTTGTATTGGCTGCGTTTGTTTCTCCTTATACAAAAGATAGAGCTCGAATCAAAGAAATTGTAGGTCGGAACAACTTTATTGAAGTATATGTAAATACCTCGTTAGAGGAATGTGAACAACGTGATGTGAAGGGGCTGTATAAAAAAGCCAGGCAAGGTGAAATTAAGAATATGACAGGTATTGATGCACCCTATGAAGCACCAACGAACCCCGATATTGAGGTCAAAACTGAAGAACTAGATGTTGATGCAGCAGTAAAGAAAATAATGAATTTGATAGAAAAAATAATAAAGAATGAGTAAGTATTTTTTAAATTATTTAGATGAGTTAGAATCTGAGGCAATTTTTGTCTTGAGAGAGGTATATGCACAGTTTAGGAATCCAGTAATACTATTTTCTGGAGGAAAGGATTCTATTCTATTGACACACTTGGCAAAAAAGGCTTTCTACCCGAGTAAAATTCCGTTTGCTTTAATGCATATTGATACCGGGCATAACTTCCCTGAAACAATTCAATTTAGAGATGATTTAGTAGATAAATTGGGCGTAGAATTATTGGTAGGATCTGTGCAGGAAGCGATTGAAGATGGTAGAGTTTTAGAAGAGAAGGGAAAGAATGCCACTAGAAATAGTCTCCAAATAACAACATTGTTAGATGCCATTGAAGACAATCAAATAGATTGTGCAATAGGTGGAGGAAGACGAGATGAGGAAAAAGCGAGAGCGAAAGAACGATTCTTTTCGCATAGAGATGATTTCGGTCAATGGACACCCAAAAATCAACGCCCTGAATTGTGGAATCTTTTCAATGGAAAAATGCATCAAGGAGAACATTTTAGAGTTTTTCCGATAAGTAATTGGACAGAAATGGATGTTTGGAATTATATAAAGAGAGAACAAATAGCAATTCCTTCATTGTATTACGCTCATGAACGTGAAGTTGTTTGGAGAAGTGATAGTTGGATACCCGTTTCGGAATATCTTCCTAAAATAGAAAATGAAGAAATTTTCACAAAAAAAATTAGATTCAGAACTTTAGGAGATATTACCATTACAGGGGGTATTGAAAGCGATGCCGATACATTGGAAAAAATAGTGAATGAAGTTTCTTCGATGCGCGAAACAGAACGTGGTAATAGATCGGATGATAAACGTTCAGAAACAGCAATGGAAGACAGAAAAAAACAAGGATATTTTTAGGATATGAAAATAGATAAAAATCAATTATTGCGCTTTACAACAGCGGGCAGTGTAGATGATGGAAAAAGTACGTTGATTGGCAGATTGCTGTACGACTCTAAATCCATTTTTGAAGATCAATTGGATGCCGTAGAAAAAACAAGTAAGCGTAAGGGACATGAAAAGGTCGACTTAGCTTTATTTACAGATGGTTTAAAAGATGAACGTGAGCAAGGTATTACAATCGATGTAGCTTACAGATATTTTACCACTCCGAAACGTAAATTCATAATTGCCGATACCCCTGGTCATATTCAATATACTAGAAATATGGTTACAGGTGCTTCGACGGCGAATGTGGCATTGATTTTAATTGATGCACGTAAAGGGGTGATAGAGCAAACGAAACGTCATTCTTATATTGCTTCGTTATTACAAATATCTCACGTGATCGTTTGTATAAATAAAATGGATTTGGTCGATTATAAAGAAGAGGTATTTGATGATATTGTTCATCAGTATGAAGATTTATCATCAAAAATGATGATAAAGGATGTGAGATATATACCCATTAGTGCTCTAGAAGGAGATAACGTAGTTCATAGATCAGAGAATATGAAATGGTATCAAAATGCGCCGTTATTGCACACTTTAGAGACCTTACATATTAGTAGTGATAACAATATGATAGATGCTCGTTTTCCGGTTCAAACCGTTTTAAGACCTCAAAGTGAAGAGCACAGAGATTATCGTGGATATGCTGGCCGAATAGCCAGTGGTATTTTTAGAATAGGGGATGCCGTAAAAGTATTGCCATCGGGTTTTACTTCGACAATTAAATCTATGAATATTCAAGATACGCAACTCAAAGAAGCGTTTTCTGAAATGTCTGTTGCCATTACCTTAGAGGATGATATTGATATTAGCAGAGGTGATATGCTTGTTAAGATTAACAACTCTCCACAAGTGACTCAAGATATTACAGCAATGTTATGTTGGTTTAATGAAGAAAGCGCTCGTCCAAGAGCTAAATATGTTTTAAGACATACAACCAATAGCCAAAAAGCAATTATCAAGGAAATATTGTATAAAGTAGATGTGAACGCCATAAAGCGAGTTGAAAATGATAAGGAGCTAAAAATGAATGATATATCTAAGGTAAAAATAAGAACAACTGCGCCTTTAATGGTAGACGAATATATGCAAAATAGAAACACAGGAAGCTTTATTTTGGTGGATGAAGCAACAAATGAAACTGTTGCTGCAGGAATGATTATGTAATAAATTTATAAATCTTTGATGCCTAAAGTAGCCTTAATAACAGGAGTAACGGGACAAGATGGAGCATATTTGAGCGAATTCTTGTTAAAAAAGGGATATCTTGTTCACGGCCTTAAACGACAATCTTCTTTATTTAATACAGCTAGAATTGATCATCTGTATCAAGATCCGCATATAGAAAACAAGAATTTTATCTTGCACTATGGGGACATGACGGATAGCACTAATTTAATTAGAATTCTTCAGGAAGTACAGCCAGATGAGATCTATAATTTGGCGGCAATGAGTCATGTGCATGTTTCATTTAAAATGCCAGAGTATACGGCAAATGCTGATGGTATTGGTACCTTGAGATTGCTAGAAGCTATTCGAATTTTAAACATGGAGCATAAAGTGCGCTTCTATCAAGCTTCTACTTCTGAATTATATGGAAAGGCACGGGAAGTTCCTCAATCAGAAACAACACCTTTTTACCCAAGAAGTCCTTATGCAGTAGCCAAATTATATGCATACTGGATTACTGTAAATTACAGGGAAGCCTATGGTATGTTTGCCTGCAATGGTATTTTGTTTAATCATGAATCACCAATTAGAGGAGAAACTTTTGTCACTAGAAAAATAACAAGAGCTGTTGCCAAAATAGCCCTTGGTGTTCAGGAAAAAATATACCTTGGTAATTTAGATGCGGAAAGAGATTGGGGCCATGCCAAGGATCATGTTAGAATGATGTGGATGCTGTTACAATATGAAACAGCCGAGGACTGGGTAATTGCAACAGGTAAAACTTGTTCAGTAAGAGATTTTGTGACTATGGCGTTTAATGAGATTGGCGTTGAAATAGAATTTAAGGGTAGTGGAGTTGAAGAAAAAGGATATATTAAGTCTTCTTCAAACACTAAATATCAACTAGAAATTGGTAGGGAAGTAGTTGCTGTTGATGCGCGATATTTTAGACCTACAGAAGTGGAATTGTTGGTGGGCGATGCAACCAAGGCAAAAGAGAAATTAGGTTGGGTACCAGAATATGATGTAGAAGGTTTGGTGAAAGAAATGATGGATAGTGATTTAGAATTGATACAGAAAGATCAAGACGTACGTAATAGTGATCCATCTCTTAGTTAGCCTATGGATAAGAACTCAAAAATATATATTGCTGGGCACAAAGGATTGGTTGGAAGTGCTATTTTGAATACCCTTAGATTAAAAGGATATACAAATTTTGTAGTTAGATCGCATGTAGAACTTGATCTAACTGATCAAAAGGCTGTAGCTGATTTTTTTGAAGCAGAAAAACCTGACTATGTTTTTTTGGCCGCAGCGAAAGTCGGAGGAATTGCAGCCAATAATAAACTAAGAGGAGCGTTTATTTATGAAAATTTGATGATTCAGAATAATGTAATTCATCAATCATATCTTAACGGAGTTAAAAAATTGTTGTTTTTAGGTAGTAGCTGTATATATCCAAAAAATTGTACACAACCCATGAAAGAAACGTATTTATTAAAAGGTCCTCTTGAATATACGAACGAACCTTATGCCATTGCAAAAATTGCAGGTGTTAAGATGTGCGAGAGTTATAACTTACAGTATGGAACGAATTTTATTGCCGTACAACCGACGAATTTGTATGGCCCAAATGATAATTTTGATTTAGAAAAATCACATGTGATTCCGGCTTTGATCCGAAAAATGCATTTAGCAAAGGCCCTTGAACAAAACGATTGGAAAACTATAAAAAAAGATTTAAATAAACTAACGATTGAAAATGTTTCTGATAAGAACTCAACAAATGAAATATTAAAAATTTTAAAAAAGTTTGGTATTCAAATTGAGAATGACAAGGTAGCGGTTGAAATATGGGGTTCTGGTAAAGCGATTCGTGATTTTCTTTGGAGTGAAGATATGGCTAAGGCCTGCGTTTTTTTGATGGAGACTGTCAATTTTAAAGACTTGATTTCGATGTCAGATGAAGTTGCTTCAAACGGTGTAAACGAGATTCGTAATACGCATGTTAATATCGGAACAGCCAAAGGGATATCAATAATGGAACTAACAAATCTCATAAAGCGAACCGTTAAATTTAATGGTAGTATATCTTTTAATGATGCTAAGCCTGATGGAACAATGAAAAAGGTTAGTGATTCATCAAAATTGCATAACTTGGGTTGGAAACATGCGATTGAATTGGAAGAGGGAATTGAAAAAATGTATGATTGGTATACTAATAATTTAGATAGTCAATGAAAGAAAAAAATAAAGGCGTATTTATTATAGCAGAAATAGCACAAGCTCATGACGGGAGTTTAGGTTTGCTACATTCGTACATCGATGCTGTTGCAAGGGCGGGTGTTGACGCGATAAAGTTCCAAACGCATATAGCAGAAGCCGAGAGTAGTGAGCATGAACCTTTTCGAGTAAACTTTTCTTATGAAGATAAGACACGTTTTGATTACTGGAAACGTATGGAGTTTTCTTTAGATGAATGGAAAGGTATAAAAGCGCATTGCGATGAAGTTGGTCTCGAGTTTATGAGCTCTCCCTTTAGCAACACTGCCATTGATCTTTTGGAACAAGTAGATGTTAATAGATATAAGGTCGGATCAGGAGAAGTGAATAATTTTCTATTGCTAGAAAAAATAGCTAAAACCAAAAAACATGTGATAATTTCTTCTGGGATGAGTTCGTATTCAGAACTTGACAACACAGTGGCATTTTTAAAAGAAAGACAGGTAGATTTTTCAATTTTGCAGTGTACAACTTCATACCCGACCAAACCTGAGCAATATGGATTGAACGTGATCAATGAATTGAAGGATAGGTACAAAGTACCTGTGGGCTTTTCTGATCACTCTTCAAGTATAGAAACTTGTATTGCCGCCACGGTCTTGGGCGCTGAAATATTAGAATTTCATGTTGTATTTGATAAGACTATGTTCGGACCTGATGCTAAATCATCATTAACAATAGATGAAACGAGTGCCTTGGTAGATTCTATTAGAAATCTTGAGCGTGCTTTTGAAAATCCAATTGATAAAAATGATAATTCAAAGTTTCATGGATTAAAACAAATATTTGAAAAATCATTGGCCATAAATAAGGACTTAGAAAAAGGACATGAAATTACGTTTCTTGATTTAGAGGCAAAAAAGCCAAAAGGATACGGAATAAGTGCTGATAATTATGTGCAAGTAATTGGAAGAAAGATAAATAAAAGAATGAAAAAGTGGGACTTTTTAAACGACGATGATTTAATATGAATAAAAGAAAAATATGCGTAGTAGTTACTGCCAGACCTTCGTATAGTAGAGTCAAAACGGCTCTCACGGCGATAAAAAATCACCCCAAATTAGAGCTACAGTTAGTAGTCGCTGGTTCGGCTTTATTAGGAAGATATGGAAATGCAGTAGATTTTATTGAGAAAGATTTCTCGATTGATGAAAAAGTTTTTATGGTTTTGGAAGGCGAGAATAAAACGGCCATGGCGAAGACCACAGGTTTAGGAGTAATGGAACTCGCGAATGTTTTTTATAATCTTAATCCTGATGCGGTCATTACAATTGCAGATCGCTTTGAAACCATTGCGACCAGTATCGCCGCATCTTATCAAAATATACCCCTTATTCATATACAAGGGGGAGAGGTGACAGGTAACATAGATGAAAAAGTGCGTCATGCGAATACGAAGTTAGCTGATATTCATTTGGTGGCATCAGAAGATGCAAAACTAAGAGTACTAAAAATGGGAGAGTATCCTGAATTTGTAATCAATACTGGCTGTCCGTCTATCGATCTTGCAGACGAAGTGTTACGAAAACCAGAATTAGATTTTGATCCTATTCAAAAATATGGAGGTGTAGGTGCATCATTAAATTGGAAAGATGGATACATAGTTGTCATGCAACATCCTGTGACTACAGAATATGAAACGGCTAAAAAAGATGTGCTCAAGACTTTAGAAGCTGTGAAGGAGTTTAATGTTCCCACCTTTTGGTTTTGGCCAAATGTAGATGCAGGAGCCGATGGAACCTCTAGCGGTATTCGTTCTTTTAGGGAAAAGCATGACCTCGATAATATTCATTTTTTTAAGAACATGGAATCCAAAGATTTTTTAAGGTTATTAATCAATAGTGGATGTTTGATAGGAAATTCGAGTGTGGGTATTCGTGAATGTTCCTATTTAGGTATTCCTGTTGTTAATATTGGAACTAGACAGAATAGAAGACAGCGTGGTAAAAATGTAAAAGATGTAAGTTACGATACCGATGAAATAAGAGAAGCTATTCATGTGCAATTCAATAACAAAGAAAGAATTTCTGAAAACATCTACGGAGATGGGCAAGCTGGAAATAAAATTGCAGAAATACTAGCTACTATAGAGCTCAACTTTCATAAAACAATAACATATTAATGGAAGTTTTAGCAATAATACCTGCACGAGGTGGGTCTAAAGGTGTCCCAGATAAAAATATTTACCCTATTTTAGGTAAACCGCTGATTCATTATACCGTTGAGAGTGCTCTAGAGAGTAAAAACCTTTCCAAGATTATTGTTTCTAGTGACGCTGATAAAATATTAAATTCATGTGAGAAGTTTAATGTTCAGTTCCATAAAAGAGGTGAAGGATTGGCGTCGGATAAGAGCCCAATAATAGATACAGTAGTTTCAATATTGGATGATTATGAGAAGCAGAATGTAACTTTTGATGCGGTTATGTTGTTGCAACCAACTTCGCCAATTAAAAATGGAAATGATATTGATGAAGCAATTAGAATGCTGGAAAGTAATGAAAATGTGAATTCTGTAATTTCGGTCGTTGAAATGGACGATGTACACCCCGCAAGAATGTATTGGCAAAAGGATGATCATACTTTGAAATCCATACTTCCAGAGTATGAGCAAACCAGAAGACAAGATATCCCTAAGGCCTTATACCGAAATGGGGTTATATATTTAACTAGAGTTTCAAAGCTTCTCGAGGAAAGAAAATTAATGATGAAACCATCTTTACCTTATATAATGAATTCAAAATACCTGGTAAATATTGATGAACCGAGAGATTTATTAATTGCAGAAGTTTTAATAAAAGCATGGAAGGAGAACAAACTTTAAATACTGTTTTAAATGTAGAGCCTTATCAGTATAGCCATAAAGCAATTGCTTTATGGAAAGAGAAAGGCTATAAATATGTCGCATCTTCATGGGCTGAAATTCAAAAAGGTACTTATTTCGAGAAAGTCTCAATATTGATAGTTAGATTAGGGCATTACGTAGATGCTACTGCTCTAAAAAATTTACCAAATTTAAAATATCTGATTTCTGCAACAACAGGGCATGACCATATTGATTTGGAAGTTTTAAAAGAAAGAAGTATCGATTTAATATCCTTAAGAGGGTCAGATAAATTTTTAAAAACGATACCATCAACTGCGGAGCATTCATGGGCTTTATTAATGGCCTTAATTAGGAAAATACCTGATGCTAATCAACATGTGAAGCTAGGTAAATGGGATAGGGATTTGTTTAGAGGCTATCAATTGAAAGATAAAACTATTGGTATTATTGGCCTGGGAAGAACAGGGTTAAAAATGGCGAGTTATGCTACTGTATTTGATATGAATATACAATATTATGACCCCAATGTTAGTTTAAAACCGTTTTATAAATGCGGTGAATTGAAAGAGTTACTGGAATCGAGTGATATTATTACAATACATGTTCATTTAAATGAAGAAACAAAGCATATGTTGAATGAAGTAGCCATAAAGCATATTAAGAATAAAGCATTTTTAATAAATACCTCCAGGGGTAAAATTTGGGATGAAAGTCAAATAGTAAAAGCAATTTATGATAATACCATTGCTGGAATTGCTACTGATGTTTTATCAACCGAAATTGACGATATTAAGAAAAGCCCTCTATGGAATGCGCAACAAAAAGGTAAAAATATTATAATTACTCCTCATATAGGTGGAGCGACCTATGATGCTATGTGGGCATGTGAAGAGTTTATTATTGGTAAACTATAAACATTCCTATATTTTAATTGAAGAATACAAATATTATAAACTTATAAAATGAAGCCAAATTTTATCATTGCTGGCGAAAGAAGAAGCGGCACGACTTCTTTAGCAAACTATTTTAAATCTCACCCCGAGATATATCTTCACTCCAGAATTGATATGGCTTATTTTGTAGACCCTCAGACTAAAGGATTAAAGGATACTGTTAAAGGTAAAATAGACTCCGATTTGTGGGAGAAAAAATTTAGTTCTGAAGATTACATTTCTTTGTTCAAGGATGCAAAAAATGAGATTGCCGTTGGTGAAAAAAGTGCTGATTATTTTTTTTGGAAGGAATCTCATCATAGGATTAAGAAAACAGTACCGGATGTTAAAATCATTCTTAGCCTCAGAAACCCTGTCGAAAGATGTTGGTCACATTATTTGAATGAGTTAGGTAAAGGTAGAGAGACACTCTCTTTTAAGGAAGCACTACGAAAGGAAAAAGAACGTATTGAATTTAGTGATTATGCTAGAAATCATTTATCCTATTTAAAAAGAGGGTTTTATGATGAAACACTTGAATTTTTATATGAAACCTTTGATAGAGAGCAAATTCATGTTGTTATATTGGAAGAATTAATTAAACGACCTGAAATTGAATTGGAAAAAGTCTATAACTTTGTAGGAGTCAATCCTAAATTAGGCGTTAAATTTAAAGGAGGAAAAATCAATAAAAATTGGACTACTTTTCAATATGAATGGGTTAAAAATAACTCAATATTAAGTGCTATTGAATTATTTGTTACCAAACTGCAAAGAAAGATATTATCAAAAATAATAAAGCAGAATTATAAAAGAAAACAATGGTCACTGAAAATAGAAAGCTTGTACAGGAAGACCAAGGATGACATCAATATTTCTGTTGAGGAGAAGAACTTTCTGTCAAAAATATATGAAGATCATATAGATAATTTAGAAAGAATATTAAATAGAGATTTAAGTATTTGGAAGAATAATTAATTATTGAAAATTTGAGTTTACAAAGTATTTTTAATAGAATTGGTAATTTATTGATACATTTCAATAGAGTGTTAGCTAGAAAAGGAACCTATAAGTTTGCAATTAAAAACTGGGAAAGAATTGAAGATGTTAATCTTGCCCAAAAAGTTATGGATACTGAGTTTTTTAGAGATACTATTGAACCTATACCTTTAGATTTAGAGAAGCATCATCGTTATTTGATTTTAGCTCCTCATCAAGACGATGAAACAATTGGTGCTGGTGGTTTGATGATAGCACTTAAAAATTTGAAAAGAAAAGTAGATGTATTATTTATAACAGATGGTGCTCAAATTATAGATGGATATACAGCTGATGAGGTGGTTGAATTAAGAAATAAGGAAGCAAAAAAAGCATTGTCTTACACAAATGCAACTATTCATTATCTCGGAATTAATAATATGAGTGTTAAGTTGTCTGAGGAAAATGTAGCAAATTTTCGGGAGCATATAGAAAATTTACAACCAGATGTTATTTTGTTACCTTGGTTCATGGATGGCCCAGTAAAACATAGAGTTACAAATCATATTCTTTTGTTTTCTGATGGATTAAGGAAATTGAATAAAGACATTCAAATATGGGGGTACCAAGTACATAATGTGTTATACCCGAATACGTATTTGGATATTTCGCCTTATATCGAAACTAAGAGACAAATGATCGAATGTTATAATTCTCAAAATGAATACTTTGAATGTTATGATCATTTGGTTGTCGGTATGAATGCTTGGAATAGTCGGTTTTTAAGAAAAATTCCAGGTCAGATAACGAAACAATATGTTGAAACATTTTTTGCCTTACCCATAGTTGATTATTTAGATATCTTGGAAAAATTCTACACAAAAGAAATAGATGAATTATATAAAGGACGTCCGGCTTTGATCAAGGAAATGAAGAATATGAACGAACTATTTAAATTGAAGAAATAACTATATTTTATAACGAGTTTAATTTTCAAGAAAAATTTGCTTAAAAAAGAATTTATATGAAAAGAATCATAAAATTGTTATTCGATAAATTAAGAAAGTTTATTTTAGATATTCTGTTTAAACCTTTGAAACAAGACAATATTCTATACCCTTATGGGACGTATGGAATAAAAAATATTAAATCTGAAACCAAATTAAAAATACCTGACGGATGTTTTTTTGAAGGAAGTATAAAGATGGGAAGGTACAGCACCTTTGGTCCCAATTGTTTTTTTAGAGGAAACGTTGAGATTGGTAATTATTCTCAGTTTGGAGGTTATGTATCAATGCATTCTAGAAATCATCCAACAAGTACTTTGTCGACTTACCAATCAAAATCCTTGTTCAAGGGTCAATTGAAAGCGAATAGAACCGATAAGAAAATTAAAGTTGGTCATGACGTATGGATAGGTCATGGAGCCATCGTCCTAAGTGGAGTTACTATTGGGAACGGTGCAGTAGTAGCCGCTGGAGCAGTCGTTGTAAACGATATTCCTGACTTCGCCATTGTAGGCGGAGTACCTGCTAAGGTATTGAAATATCGCTTTAATGAAGAAACAATCAAGGAGATTATCGAGATGGAGTGGTGGCACAAAGAACCGAAAGAATTGGAGGAGTTGAAGGATGTTTTTATGCATGAGGATTTCACCAATTTTAATAATTCTAGTGCAAATACATATTGAGATGAGTAAATTGAAAAAGTTAACAATTAATTCATCAAGTAATGTGATTACCAGTCTATTAGGAAATGTTATTTCCTTAGTGACGCTGCCTTTTTATCTAGCCTATTATGGAGAAGTTAATTGGGGAATATATTTGTGGGCAATAGCCGCCTCTGGAGTGTTATCGGGTTTTGATTTTGGTATTAAATCTGGTCTTAGACGGTTTATAGCGAGATATAAAGTTAATGGTGATAAAAAACAGGTTGAAATTGGATTGTCATTATCGTCAATAATTTTTGGAAGTATTGCCCTTTTAAATGCATTATTGATCTTCATTGTGTCATTTAGGCCAGACCTTGTCTTGAATTTACCGAAAGAATTTATTGAGACTGGAAAATATATTTTACTATTATCCGCAGCATATTCTTTGAGTTTTTGGGGGAAACAATTATTAGAGTCTATCCTTGAAGGTCATCAGCTCTATGTTATTAAGAATATCAATATCCTCATCAGCCAAGTTTGTTTAATTGCGGTCTTTATATATGCAATAAACAGTAAGCCTAATTTTGTTTTGCTCGTTGCCCTCCTTTTTTTGGCTCGGTCTTTAATTTTTTTCTTCCATTTAGGTGTTATTTTGTATCGAGGATTATTAAAAGAGTTGACTTTTAAATTCAATATTAAAAAAGCTGACTTCAAATCGGATTTTTTTAAGTTTAGTTTTGATGTATTTCTGCTTGCAATTCTCCAGATTTTAATCTTTAAGGCTGACAGATTTATTTTGGGAGCTATTTTAGGGAGTAGTTTTATTACAATATATATTGTCATTACGAAACCCATGTTTATTATTAAGACCTTAGATAGTTTTATTTTTTCAGCAATCCAACCAATGATCGCTCAAGAGCATGCAAAAAAGAATTCAAAATTCATTATTGATGTCATTGAAAAAGGGGGCTTTATTAATTTTATGTTGCTCTCTCCTCTTTGCATTTTTGTGGCCATAATGTTGGAGCCATTTTTATCTGTATGGTTAGGAACAACAAAATATGGTGAATTTGTTATTTGGGGACAAATCGCATCCTTAATGTATATGATTAGACCATTTTACGGTGTCATTACAAAAGTTATGCTCAATATTGGCGAAACAAAATCTATGGTATATATTAAATTGATTTTTGCAATAGTAACATTTTCTTTGAGTATAATTTTTACATACTACTTTGATGTGGGAGGAGTGGTTCTGGGATCTCTTATAGGCATGGCAATTAATGTTCCATTGTACTATAACTTAGTTATAAAAACATTGAAAATTAGTATTAAAAAACTATTATCAAAGTCTATTTTAGTCTTACATATTTATATAGGTATATTAGGATTTTCGATCTATTATTTTGTACAAAGTTCAACTATTGATTCTTGGTGGTCATTAATTTTCTACGGGGGAGCGGTTTTTTTAGTATTGTATGGTTATTCATTCTTTGAACTTTGGCACTTTTATAAAAGAATTGGAGTTTCAAAAAAACAGCCTTCTGTTAGACCAAATACCAAAGAACAATAAAATGTAGTAAAGGACTTACTCTCTAGGGAGATTGTTCATTCTAATGAAAAGCTAAAAATAATAGTGAAATATTTAGTGTTTCATTAAAATTATCCTCAGCATAGCAACTAAAAAATAGAAGTTAACGCATTATTAAAAAAGAGTATGAAAATAGGTGTTATTTTAGATCATATAAGCCTTAGAAGTGATATACGAATTTTTATTGAAGAATTAGGCAAGGACCATCAATTGTGCTTGTTTGGTTATAAAAGTGAATTGGAATCATTGGATGGTGAATTTGAATCTAGAATTTTTTATAGTCATTCCAACCTTTGGAATAATTTTTTAAAATTAATATATTATTTTTTTGGGAATTTACCGAGTACTAAAAGTGAATACAAAGAATATATTGAAAGACGATTGTTCAAATCGGAGTCTCAAAAAAATATTAAGAAAGGACTATTAAAACTAAAAATAAGAATGTTATGTCCGCAACTTATTTCTTTCGATACTTATATTAAGTTACGAAAAACTAAGAATAATAAGATTGATGATATTGATGTGTTTATTTCTTTTACCGATATAAATAATGAAGATATAATTTCTGACATTATTAAGCAGAAAAAGAAGCTATATACTTATGTGCATAGTTGGGATCATATCCCGAAATTTCACCGATTTTCCAGAAAACACATTCATTATATAACATGGAATAACAATTTAAAACGTGATTTGATTAAAATACATCAGGTGTCTGAACGTAATGTAAGTACATTGGCCGCTTCACAATTTTATTTTATAAAGGAATATTTTATAAATAAGAAGAAAAATGAAGATGCTATCGCTGAAGAATATGTTTATTTTCCTTGTTCTTTTGGGTACCCTAAGGTTGTTAAGCAAGAATTGAAAATAATTGAAAAACTGGCAGAAGAATTATCCAAAATTGATTCCGATATTAAACTAATGGTAAGATCATATCCGATGCTTAAAGACTGGGGTATTTATGACGATCTAAAAAGTATAGAAAATATAGTTTTTGATGATTATGAGAGAAGTAAAAAGATAATACTAAATAAAAATCAGCATATGAATAAATGTCATTTGATAGAGAATGCAGTTGCCGTATTTCATGTTGGAACTACTATAGGTTTGGAGGCAAGTTATTTTGACACACCAGTTATTTATTTGAATATAGAAGATATAGATTATGGTTTGAGTAAAAACGATCCCAGTCATATTTTCAATTCTTGGAATCAATACCATCTAAAAACATATTTTAAATTTAACACATTTAAATCTGTTGTTTGTAGTCTGAAGGAACTAAAAGAAGTGTTAACTTTAATTATACAGAAGGACGCACAATTACTCGATTACAATGATCATTTAAGATCAAACTCCAAACTTCTTACAATTAATGAGTTTAAAGAAGAATTTTTGAATATAATTGACAAAGGGCATGATGCCAATTAATGAAATATAAATTATTATGAGAATCGCGGTAGTAGTAAATTCGTTTCCTGTTATTTCAGAAGCTTTTATAGTTCGACAGGTGGAAAAGCTCAAAGCACATGTTATTACCTTAGAATATAATGAAGATGTTGCTGATAAGTATAATATAAGTTTAGATAAAATTTACATATTAAATGCCAACAAAAAACAAACATATATCAAAAAGGGTGTACATCGCTTAAGAGGTATACGTTTTAGAACCTGGTCTCGAACTGAAAGGAATAATTTTAAAAAGCTTTTGATCGATTTGAATGTTGAAGTAGTACTCGCTGCTTTTGGACCCAATGGTATAAACGTTATGGAAAGCTGTTTAGAGTTAGATATTCCTTATGTTGTCCAGTTCTTAGGCTATGACGCCTCTAGTCTTCTTTCCTTCAGGTACTACCAAAATAGAATTGTTAACGTGATAAATAAATCTAGTGCTTCGGTTGTGTTATACCATGGCATGGAAAAAAGATTCATTGAGTTAGGAGCGAAAAAAGAAAAGTTTCATGTGATTAATATTGGTGTACCGACGGAAAAATTTCAAAATATCAAACCTAATTTCAACAAGAAAGGAACTACAAATTTTATTGCTGTTGGGAGATTGGTTAAAAAAAAATCCCCAATAAGTATTTTAAAGGCGTTTTTAATTTGTGTTAAAAACAATCCTAAGATAAAATTAGATATGGTAGGAGATGGAGAATTAATGCCTCAGGTAAAAGGGTTTTTAGAAAATAACCCTATTTTATTGAATAAAGTTATTTTACATGGTTTTTTAAGTCAAAAAGAACTAAGTAAGCTATATTTGCAAGCGCATATTTTCTTACAACACTCAATGACTTCTGAAGATGGTAATAAGGAAGGGTGGCCGGTGAGTATTGCGGAAGCATGTGCATCTAGTCTTCCTGTAGTAGCAACGAAGCATGCTGGAATCTCAGAACAAATAGTTCATGGGGAAACTGGGTATTTAGTTGAAGAAGGAGATTTTGAGTCTATGGGAAATTATATGTCAATCTTAGCTTCAGATTGGGAAATGGCGAAAAGAATGGGAGAAAAAGGAAAAAAACATATATTTAATCATGGGGACTTAGATCAGCAAGTTTCAAAACTTAAAGCATTATTAGAAAATAGTTAAAAATGAAAATAGCGATACTAGGAGCAAATGGTTTTATTGGTCAATATTTATCTAAATATTTTTGTGGTTCGGATAATGAATTGATATTATTTTCTAGAAGTATAAGTCCCGAATTAGAAGATCTCAATTGTTTTGATAATGTAACTTTGATTAAAGGAGATTATAATGATTTACAAATACTCACAGCAGTTATTAAAGACTGCGATGTAGTGTATCATTTGATAGCTGCTTCGATCCCATTAACGAGTTGGGATAGTCCTTTGTTAGAAATAGAGAGTAATGTAATTCCTTCAGTAAAATTGTTTGAACTTTGTGTTGAGAATTTGGTAAAAAAAATTGTTTTTATATCGAGTGCAGGAACCGTTTATGGAGAGTCATTAGAACAAGCCGATGAAGAAACTAAAGTGAAGCCCTTTTCGCCTTATGGTATTTCAAAAGTTACTATAGAATCGTATTTAGAATATTTTAGACGAAAATCCAGCATTAACTATGACATTTATCGATTGTCGAATCCATATGGATTGGGTCTTAACAAAAAAGGATTTGGAGTTATAAATACTTGGTTGGAAAGTATTAAAAATAATAAACCTATTACCATATTTGGTGACGGAACTGCAGTGAAAGATTTTATTTATATCGATGATGTTGTAAATATAATTGCAAGTTCTGTAGATAGAGATTTGAATTCAAGTATGATTTTAAATGCCTGTTCTGGCAACAGTATCAGTTTGCTAGAATTGTTAGATGTATTATTTGAAACGACTAAAAATAGAGTCGAAGTAAACCTTATAGAATCAAACAAGAGTGACAACCAACAAGTCCATTTATCAAATAAGAAATTAACAAGTTTATTTAAGAAAGATGATTTTGTGTCATTAAGTGACGGTATTCTTAAAATATGGAATAAACTGTCTGAACATTAAAATATAATAATTTTTAAAACATGTATGCATTTTGCCACATACCTAAGACCGCAGGGACGACACTAAACTATATACTTCAAAGTAATTTTGGACCTGATTTGTTATCAATTATTCCAAGGTCAAAGACCGATTATAACTACAATGAACTTAAACTAGATTTAAAACTTTATAAAAAAATAAAATGTATATCGGGTCATGGACTTAAACCTTATATCGACTATAAGGAATATTCCGATGATTTAAAGTGGTTCACTTTTATTAGAAAGCCAATCAATAGATACGTTTCTCAATATATCCATCAATATACTGGAACTAACGAATTGTATAATTTACCGATAGAAGATTGGGCCGCTAAGTTTAATAGAAGTAATTGGCTCGTGAAATGGCTTGCTGGTGAGGAAAATTTCGAAAAGGCTATTCAAATTATTGATGATAAATTTATTTTTGTTGGATTAGTGGAGGATTTTGATAATTCGTTGAAGCAAATGAAATCAATTTTTGAATCAAAAATAGATATTTCTTATAATAAACCAAGAATGGTAGTGAGAGATAACGAATTAAAGAATCAACTATTGGTAGAACGGTACAAAGAATTGTTACCGCTATATAATGAACAAAATGAATTAGATATTAAGTTGTATAATTATATACGAGATGTAGTGTATAAGAAACAACAAGATCAAATTCAAAAGTTGCATGAAACTTCCGATTTAAATGCTTATTATTCATCGAATCCAAAAATGAATGAATATATGTTTAAGTTGAAAAGAAATTTGATATATAAACCGTTTGTTTTTTTTACAAAATGAGAATTGCGTTTATTACAACCACTTTTGAGAATACAACAAATGGCCCAGCAAAATTTGCGCGATTACTATATGACTATAGCATTGCAAATAGTAAAGAAGTTATCTTTTTTACTGAAGATACAAAATCTTCGAATAAAAATGTAATAAAAGTGCATATTCCGAATTGGATAGATAAACCCGGAATTGGTTTTATATATAGATCTTTTAAGTACTTCTTAGCTGTAAGAAAAATGACTTCTATCGAAATAGTTGTAAGCAACAATACGATGTATAACTTTCTGTTCAACTTATTATCGAATAAGAAGTGTGTTGGATTTATTAATGATAATGAACATTTTATTAGGAAAAAGGAAATAACCTATGCATCCGTTCGATCAACCATATTTTCATTTTTTGAGAAATTCAATTTAGAAAGGAATGAAATTACAATATTGAACTCTAAATTTCTAAAAGAGGAAATAGAAAGGATTTCGAAAAAGGAATACAATCTAAAGATCCTTTACAAAGGAATACAAACGGGGGAAATATTGGACTTGACAAAGCATGAAAATGACAAGATACTTAATATATTATTTGTTAAAACAAATTACAATGCAGGAGGTTTAAATACACTTTTGAGGGCCGTTAAAGATTTAGAAAATATTCATTTGAATATTGTAACGTCCAAGAATATTTTGAATGAACCAATGATGAGTTTGCTGAATGGTGTAAATTATTCGTATCAATTGCACCATAAATTAAGTCAGAAAGAAGTGTTTTTATTAATGAAGAAAAGTCACTTAGTTTGTGTGCCATCATTTTTTGAAGCACTTGGAGTTGTAAATATGGAAGCAATGCTTCATTCGTGCGCTGTCATTAGTACAAATGTTGGTGGGATACCTGAGGTGCTTGATGAAGGCAGGGCAGGTATTATGATTGAACCAAATGATTTTGAAACTCTTGAAAAAGAAATAAGAAATATTCATAAAAATAGAGATGATCGAAAAGTAATGATCAAATATGGGCATGAATTCGTTCAAAAGTTTTCAATTAATAATACAACAGCGAATTTTTTCAAAATTATAAATGACTAAAGCTCTTAAAATAATATATTCAAATTCTTGGTTTGTATTGCCAGTACTCTTGTTTTCAATTTTAAACTTTGGAAATTATTCTTTTTTAAGATATAATATTGATGGTAGTCTCACTCCCTCGCTTGTTAATAATATTAAATATTTAAGAATCGTTTTACCATTAATACCGTTATTATTTTTATTTGGTAGTAGTATTAATCTGTTGAAGTTAGTTTTTATTTCGCTAGTGAAAAACTTTGATATTTCAATATTACTGCTGATTGTTGGGATAAGAGTGTTTTTCGATAATGATAAAATATATCCGCTTTGGTATATTTTGTCGATTTTGGCGTTTGTAATTATGTTCACCGTATTTAGGGTTTTATCAAAGAATACAATCGAATATTTAAAGAAAGTAATCATTTTTATTTTTGTTTGCGCAAGTATTGCAATTCCGTTTACTTTTTTTTCCATCCCAAAGCTATTCTCAACGAATGATATTCTTTTTTCATCGAAGTCTGCTTTTGCCTATTTTAATCTCATTATTATTGTTTCAAGTTTATGTTATTATATTGTTTTCAATGTAAAAATGAGGCCTAAGCATCTACTATTTATAGCTTTGAATGTATTGATCATATTATTAAGCGGAAGGCGAACGCCTTTCATTACAGCTTTATTGGTTCTAGGAATATATATATTTTTTTATTCAGCAGGTGTCAAAACCTTAATTGCGATTGCGGGTTTTGTTTTAATATCTTTAACCAATTTGGATTATTTTTCCAAACACTTTTTAAGTATAGAACGATTGCAAAAGATTGATTTGGAGGAAGAAGGTTACGACAGCAGTTATAGAGCGAGACTTGAACTAAGAACTTTCTATTTAAATATGATTGAAGGTTCTGATTTCTTGGGAGTTGGTTTTGGGAATCTGGAGATTAAAAACAGCGATAAACTTAGTACGCATAATACCTTTCTTACCGTTTATTTAATTATCGGTTTTTTTGGTTTAATGGCCTATCTTTTGATCTTTTTGAGGTCGATTTTTATGGTACTGATGACGTTAAAAAAAAATATCATAGTCATTTACATTATTTTGTTTCTGCCATTATTTACAATTAACTGGGTAGAAACAAACTTTTTGCCAGGTCAAATATTTTTCATCTATACAATGTCAGTTTTAATTTCTCCGAGATATTTGAATAATAATTATGCTAAATAAAAAACTACTCTTTATTCAGTCTACCTACGGAGACGCTCACCAAATGATAAGATATCAAGAGCTCAAGGCTTATTATCATGAATCTTCTTTATTGGCTTTTGAGAGGACCTATTACGATTCGACACAGGATTTAACCTTTATTTCACTTGGAAAAGTTGACCACGGTAAATATGTCGGTAGAATTAAGAATTATATAAAGGCCGTAAGGACGATCGAAAAACAAATATCTGATAATCTTGATACTGATATTTATTTTTACGGCTTCGATTTATTGCCGTTTTTAGCATTTCGTTTAAAAAAAAGGTATAGTAAATTAATTTTTGAAATTCCAGACATTAGGGAATTATACTTTAAAAAAAATAGTGTTGCTAAAATCCTATTATATGCCCTAAAACTTTCAATGAAGAAAGTTTCAATTTTAGTAGTTACTTCAGAACTTTTTATAACTGGGTTCCTAGAGAAAAATGGAATTTCAGTAAATGGTGCAACAGTTATTGAAAACAAAGTACATGCTAAAGATATTGAATACGCAGATGTTGTTATTGACAATGATAATCTCACCATTGGATATTTTGGTTTAATAAGATGCGCAAGATCTTTAAAAATTCTCCTAAAATATTTGGATACTTCCGAAAATAGTAAATTGGTTATGTATGGTTATTTTCATGGAATATCGACCGAATTGAAGGAGAAAGTAACCTCGCATGCGAAGGTTTCTTACAGGGGAATGTATAGATCGCCAAGAGATTTAAACATGATATATAAAAATATTGACTTAACTTGGATTGCCTATCCATATTCAGCGCAAAAGGAAGGTAATTTTAAATATGCCCGTACGAATAGATTTTATGAGGCGGGATATTTTGGAATTCCTATGTTAGCCAATATTGAATCAGGAGACGCATTTTATGTTGATCGCTATAATTGTGGATTGAATATAGATTTGAGCAATATTAAAAATGCGGCTGAAACATTACGAAATATTACGCCAGAAAAAATAAACATCTGGAAGAAAAATTTAGATAAAATTGATAGAAATCAATTCGAGGCATCTAAAGAAGATTATGATGAGTTGATAGCAAAATTAAGAAGTTAATAGGATAGTTATAATCTGATGACAATTATGGTAAAATATTTCTGTCAAAATTTAGTTTAAAATGGTGATAACGGTCGTGTTATCGATGAGAGTTAAGAATAACAAAAGACAAAAATATAAGTCGGGTTTTTTTTTCTCTATTTAATAGGAAAATTATAAGTTTAATGAAACAAATCATTCAAGACCTTAAAGGAGGAAATACAATTTTAGAAGAAGTACCAGTGCCCAAAGTGAAAAATGGATCAGTGCTTATAAAAACAACACGTTCGTTAGTTTCTTTAGGTACAGAGCGTATGTTGGTAGAATTTAGTAAAGCTAATTTTTTACAGAAAGCGAAACAGCAACCAGATAAGGTGAAAATGGTACTCGATAAAGTGAAAACGGACGGCTTAAAACCAACAATAGATGCCGTTTTTAATAAATTGAATCAACCACTCCCGTTAGGTTATTGTAATGTTGGTGAAGTAATTGAAGTAGGTAAAGGAGTACTCAATTTCAAAATTGGAGACAGAGTGGCTTCCAACGGTCCACATGCTGAATATGTTGTGGCACCTCAAAATCTAGTGGCAAAAATACCAGAAAATGTAACTGATGAAGAAGCAGCTTTCACGGTTATTGGTTCTATTGGATTACAAGGAATTCGTTTACTAGAGCCAACCTTTGGTGAAACAATTGTGGTAGTAGGTTTAGGATTAATCGGCTTAGTAACGGCCGAATTGTTAAAATCAAATGGCTGTAACGTTATAGGTTTCGATTTTGATCAGTCAAAAGTGGAAATAGCTAAGGAAAAGGGAATTATTGCGGTGAATCCTTCAGATGGAACTGATCAAGTAAAATTTGTAGAATCATATACCAATGGCATAGGTGCTGATGGTGTTATTATCACAGCTTCAAATAAAAGCAATGAAATAATTTCTCAATCCGCACAAATGTGCAGAAAAAGAGGAAGAGTTATTTTAGTTGGGGTGATTGGTTTAGATATAAGCAGAGCAGATTTTTATACCAAGGAAATTTCATTTCAAGTGTCATGTTCGTATGGACCAGGGAGATATGATGACAGTTATGAACAAAAAGGTAATGACTATCCAATAGGTTTTGTTCGTTGGACAGAGAAAAGAAATTTTCAGGCAATACTAAATGCCATGTCGAACGGCAATTTGGACGTAAAACCATTGATTTCTGAGAGAATTCCTTTGACAGATTACAACAAGATCTATGGTAATATGAAGGAGTCAAGATCAATCGCTTCTATTCTTGAATATAATCCAAATGACGAACTCAAAAGAAATGTAGAAATAATTTCAAAATCGTTCACACATTCAAACGGGGTAATTGGAATCATAGGTGCAGGGAATTTTACTAGCGCAACGTTATTACCAAATTTAAAGAAAATAGACGCCTCAATAAAGTATATAGCAAGTTCTGGTGGTTTGTCTTCTACAACAATGGCGAAGCAACATAAAATTGCAAATTCTACAACCGACTATAAAGAAATATTAAAAGATAAGGACGTCGATGTGGTCATGATTACTACAAAACATAACTCACATGCAAAAATTGTAATTGAATGCTTAGAGTCGGGTAAGCACGTATTTGTAGAAAAGCCCTTGGCTCTAAATAAAGAGGAATTACATAATATTATTGACACTTACCAAAAACAACATAAGTCAATTTCCGTAGGCTTTAACAGACGATTTGCACCATTTTCGAAACAAATTAAAAAGGCACTTGGCTCCGCTGATGCGCCAATAAATATAATAGCCACCATGAATGCAGGTCATATTCCAGCGAATGTTTGGGTACATGATATGGAAGTTGGTGGTGGTCGCATCATTGGTGAGGCTTGTCATTTCATTGATTTATGTACTTTTTTCACAGAGAGTAAAGTTAAAGCTATTTGTATGAATGCCATGGGTGAAAATCCCGAAGAAAATACTGATAACGCAACGTTGTTGTTAAAATACCAAAATGGGAGTACGGCGGTTATTAATTATTTTTCTAATGGTAGTAAATCATACGCTAAAGAACGAGTAGAAATATATTCAAATGAACGCACCATCGTAATGGATAATTGGCGAAAGTTAAAAACTTATGGCTTTAAGAAAGGTATTAACGCATCTTCGAAGCAAGATAAGGGCCATCTAAATCAGTTTAATGAGTTAATTACACGACAAAAATCAGGAGGTGAACCGATTATTCCATTTGATGAAATTCTGAATACAACTGAGGCTTCATTTGCTGCAATAGAGAGCCTTAAGAGTAATAGTTGGATCTATTTAGACTAAAATATTTTTATTTAGATAAAATTGAAGAAACTGAATAACTATATAGATTTAGCAAGAAACATGGGTGCACGTTACATAGTGTTTCGTGTAAAGTTCATGATATTGACAAAATTAGGATTGTTGCTTAAGAAGTTTCCAACGAATGTTAATTTCAGGAACTTTATTAGTTTAGAAGAATGGAAAGATAAGACTCCACCGTTTTTTTTTACGGATAAATCGGCAATTCGTTTACCTAAAGAAAGGCAAGAGAAATTAAAGAAAGCTATTGAAGAAATAAAAAACGGACGATTTACCTTTTTTAATAAAAAGAAAATAGATCTTGGAAATGACTATAATTGGATTACAAATCCAGATTCAAAATACCAATATGACATCTCAAAACACTTTTCTTTAATTCAAGATTTATCGAAAGAAGCTGGAGATATCAAGTATGTTTGGGAAAAAGCTAGATTTTCTTTTTTATACGATGTAATACGTTATGACTATCACTTCGAAGATGATCAATCAACTTTTGTATTTAATCAAATCGAAGATTTTATTGATAAAAATCCAATCAATACTGGTCCCAATTATAAATGTAGTCAAGAGATTAGCTTGCGTATTTTGAATTGGACTTTTGCAGTTTACTATTATAAAAACTCTAAAAGTTTGACTTCTGAATTATTTGATAAAATAATGAATGCCATATACTGGCAATTACACCATGTGTATAATAATATTGATTTCTCTCGAATTGCTGTCAGGAATAATCATGCAATTACAGAAACTTTGATGCTTTATTTATCAGGGTTGTTATTTCCATTTATACCAGAAACTAAAAGTTGGAGCAAAGCAGGTAAAAAATGGTTTGAGCAAGAAATTGATTATCAGATTTATGAAGATGGGACGTATTTACAATACTCGATGAATTATCATAGAGTGGTAATACAATTATTAACTTGGGGGATTCGTTTGGCGGAAATTCATAATGATAGATTTAAAAAACACGTATATGACAAAGCACAAGCCTCGTTAAAGTTTTTAGATACCTGTCTGAGCAATGAAAACGGTCAATTACCCAATTACGGCTCAAATGATGGTGCGTTGTTTTTTAAACTGACAAGTGATGATTATCGAAATTACAGTTCGCAACTAGATGATTTACGCGCTGTACTGTCTGGTAAAGGCTATTACGATTCGACTAGTTATTATTGGTACGGAATAGACGTGATTCAACAAATAAAACACATACAGAAAGAGATGTGCTCATTCGACAAAGGAGGATACTATGTCATAAATGATAAAGGATCAAAAACATTTATACGTTGTGGGTCTTATAAAGATAGGCCAGCACAATCAGATAACTTGCATGTTGATATTTGGGTTGATGGGATTAATTATCTTCGTGATTCAGGAACATATAAGTACAATACCTCTCAAGAATTATCACATTATTTTTTGGGCTGTGAAGGACATAATACTGTAAGTATTGATGGGCAAAATCAAATGCTGAAAGGGAGTAGGTTTATTTGGTTTAATTGGATTAAAAAGAGTAGTTCGCTATTAACAAAAGAAGATAATTCATTTCGTTTTAAAGGTAGCATCACAGGATTTAAAAACATTGGAAAAAATATTAAGCATATTCGTGAAGTTAGTAAAGATGAAAATAAGCTGGAATGGCAAATTATTGACACTTTAGAAAATGTAATTGGTAAGCGTAAGATACAATATTGGCATTTGAATCCACGCTATAAAGAGAATATTACTATTGAATCAAAAGATGAAAGGGGAGAACTTATCGAACCAATTGTTGAAGAAAAATGGTACTCGGGTTATTATGGTATCAAAGAGAAATCACTTAGATTTGCGTTTGAGTCAACGTCAAATAAATTGCTTACAACAATAAAAATTAAAAATTGAAAATACTTCTAATACATCAATACTTTTTAGAGAAAGGAGATGGGGGAGGTTCCCGTTTTAATGAAATGACTCAGGTATGGTCTGAACAGGGACACAAGGTTACTGTTTTAGCTGGTATGGTTCACTATAATACAGGTAAGAAGCCGAAAAAATATAAAGGTAAATTTATTTTTTCCGACAAAGGATTTTATGATAATGTAGACGTCATTCGTTGTCATGTTTCAGAAAGTTACAATGTAAATTTTCTCGGGAGACTATGGGCCTATTTTTCATTCGTTTTTTCTAGTATCTATGCAGGTTTATTTAAGGTCGGTAAAGGATATGATGTAATAATCGTAACATCACCTCCCTTATTCGTTGGCATCACTGCGTACATTTTGGCAAAGATTAAAAGACTGCCATTTGTTTTTGAGATAAGAGATTTATGGCCAGAGTCGGCAATAGATACAGGAGTACTAACCAATAAGTTGATTATTAAATTTGCGTTTTGGTTTGAAAAAATCGTTTACAAACGAGCAATGCTTATCAATGTTTTAACACCAGCCTTTAGAGATAAATTAATAAAAGATAAGAAGGTCCATAAAGAAAAAATACTATTTATTCCGAATGCGGCCGATTTCTCTTTAGCAGAAAATGTAGTGAACACATTTGATGTCCAAAGTTTCAGAAAGGAACAAGGTCTGAACGAAAAATTTGTAATTACCTATGTTGGAGCACATGGAGTTGCCAATCATTTAATTCAGTTGATAGATGCTGCCGAATTGTTAGCCGATACAAATGTACTTTTTCAATTGATTGGTTCAGGCATGAAGAAACAAGAACTTATTGATGAAGTTGCGAAGAGAAAACTTACAAACGTGAAGTTCGTTGACCCTGTGCCGAAAGCAGAAGTCTTTAAGTATATTTTAGCATCTGATATGGGAGCTTCAGTACTCAAGAATGTTGATACATTTAAAACTATTTATTCAAACAAAACATTTGATTACATGTCTTGTAAAAGACCAATTTTATTGGCGATTGACGGAGTCTCGAGAAAATTAGTTGAAGAAGCTAATTGTGGGTTTTATGTAGAACCTGAAAACCCGGAAGCCATAAGAGATGGTGTCCTTGCTGCCATCAATCAAAAAGATGATTTAGATAGACTCGGTTTAAATGGTTATAAATATGCAAAAGAACGTTTTGACCGAGTAGAACTTGCCAAGAACTATATTGAAGATATTCAGCATAAACTAGCCAAATAAAGGAATGTATACATTGTTTTTAAAACGTATTTTGGATCTTTTGTTGTCAATTGCAGGCTTTTTGCTTATGAGCCCGTTGTTTCTTCTTATAATGATCCTTTTGACGATTTCGAATGAGGGAAAACCCTTTTTTTTCCAACGTCGACCTGGTAAAAAAGGTAAAGTTTTTAAAATTGTCAAGTTTAAAACTATGAATGATAAAAAGGATGTAAATGGTAATTTAAGACCAGATGCTGAACGTTTGACCAAAGTTGGTAAATTTGTACGTAAAACTTCAATTGATGAATTGCCTCAATTGTTAAATGTAATAAGTGGTGAGATGAGTTTAATAGGCCCGAGACCATTACTAATAGAATACTTACCAATTTATACAAATGAGGAGTCCAGGAGACATGATGTAAAACCGGGAATTACAGGATGGGCTCAGATAAATGGTAGAAATACCATTAGTTGGAAACAAAAATTTATTTATGACGTTTGGTATGTTGATAATATATCATTTTTGTTAGATGTTAAAATATTCTTTATGACTATCTTGAAGGTAATAAGGGCAAAAGATATAAATACACAAGGACAAGCAACAACAGAACCTTTTAATGGTAATAATTAAAGTATTGATATGATTTTATATGGAGCTAGCGGACATGCGAAGGTAGTATTGGATATATGCTTAAAAAATGAAATATCGATCCAACATATCTTAGATGATAATAAAGAAGTAAAAACACTTTTAGGGCTACCAGTGTTGCATCAATATTCGAATGCAATATTCAAGAATAATAGGATGATTATTTCTATTGGAAATAATAACATTAGAAAGAAAATTGTAGAGCGCGTGAATGCCATGTATGGAATGGCGATACACCCAAGCAGTGTTATTGACAAAACAGTAACCATAGGAGAAGGTACGGTTGTAATGGCAAATGCAGTAATAAATTCATCTTCAGTAATAGGCGAGCACTGTATTATAAATACGTCTTCGTCTGTAGACCACGATTGTTTTATAGGTAACTTTGCACATATTTCTCCGAAAGCTACATTGTGCGGAGGAGTTCATGTTGGAGAGGGAACTCATATAGGTGCCGGTGCGATTGTGTTACCGAATGTTAAGGTAGGAAATTGGTGTATTATAGGAGCAGGAACCGTTGTTCTAAAAGATGTAGATAATCATAGTAAATTAGTAGGTAATCCAGGGATAAAAATTTAAATACAATTTATGAAGTTAGATATAATAGCCGGTGCGCGACCAAATTTTATGAAGATCGCTCCAATTATTGAGGAGTTAGAAAAAGTATCTCATAAAATTCAATATAGGTTGATACATACGGGGCAGCATTATGACAAGAAAATGTCAGGTAATTTTTTTGAACAATTGGGGATACCCGAACCGAATGTGAATCTTGAAGTTGGTTCTGGAACACAAGCAGAGCAAACCGCTCGAATTATGGAGAGGTATGAAGAATTGTTATTAAAAGCGCCCTGTGATTGGTGTTTAGTAGTGGGCGATGTGACTTCAACTATGGCTTGTAGTATTGCTGCTAAGAAATTGGGAGTTGGAGTTATTCATGTAGAAGGAGGCATACGTTCTCATGATATTTCTATGCCCGAAGAGATCAATAGAATGGTCACAGATTCAATTACAGATATTTTTTACACAACGAGTGAAGTTGCTAATGAAAACCTAAGAAAGTTAGGGCATAATGAAGATAAGATTCGGTATGTTGGAAATACAATGATTGACACCTTATTAAACAACATGTCGCGTTTTACGCCACCTGCTGCTTGGAATGAGTTCAATCTAATCGAGAAAGGTTATTTTGTGATGACTTTACACCGTCCTGCGAACGTAGATGAAGAAGAAAAATTGAAAAGGTTGATTGATGAAATTATAAAAGGTGCTAAAGATTTACCTATTGTTTTTCCCGTTCATCCACGTACTGCTAAAATTTTAAAAGGTATAGGTATCGAGGCGAAGAATCTACACATGATAGAGCCCTTAGGGTATTTAGAGTTTAACTATTTGGTACAACATGCTTTCGCCGTAGTTACCGATTCGGGAGGTATTACAGAAGAGACTACGGTTATGAAAGTACCATGTATGACACTAAGAGATAATACAGAGAGACCTGAAACCATTACGGTTGGCACGAACGAATTGGTAGGTACAAATCCAGATAATGTAGCACCGTTTATGGAAAAGTTACATAATGGAGAATGGAAATCTGGTGAAATTCCGAATTTATGGGATGGTCATACTGCTGAAAGAATTGTTCAAGATTTACTGACGTTATAAATATGAAAGAGAAAATTTGGTTGTCGTCTCCCCATTTATCCGGTGAGGAACAGAAATATGTTAAAGAAGCCTTTGACACCAATTGGGTGGCACCGTTAGGACCAAATGTGAATGGCTTTGAAAAAGAAATATGTGATTATACAGGAGCTAAGTCTTGTTCTGTTTTATCTTCTGGAACAGCTGCAATACACTTAGCATTAATTATATTAGGAATAAAAGAAGGAGATGAAGTCTTGTGTTCGACGTTTACTTTTTCCGCAACGGTAAATCCAATTAGATACGAAAAGGCTATTCCAATATTTATAGATTCTGAAAAAGATACCTGGAACATGTGTCCTGAGTTATTAGAAAAAGCAATTTTGGATAGAATCGCAAATGGTACAAAACCTAAGGCAATTGTTATAGTTCATTTGTATGGTATGCCATCTAAAATGAATGAGCTGATGGCCGTGTCAAGGAAATACAATATTCCTATTATTGAAGATGCTGCCGAAGCCATTGGATCTACTTTTGATGGTAAAGCGATGGGAACATTTGGAGAAATTGGAGTCTACTCTTTTAATGGAAATAAAATCATTACAACCTCAGGTGGAGGAGCTATGGTTTCAAATGAAGAAGAATATTGTAAAAAAGCTACTTTTTTAGCTACACAAGCAAGAGATCAGGCACCTCATTATCAGCATTCTCATATTGGATATAATTATAGAATGTCAAATATTTGTGCTGGCATTGGTAGAGGTCAAATGGAGGTATTAAATGAAAGGGTAACGGCTCGACGAAGAAATTTTGAATTTTATAAGAAAAAATTAGAGGGGATAAAAGAAATATCATTTGTGAATGAACCTGAAGGATTTTATTCAAACAGATGGTTAACTGCTATATTAACGGATAGTTATGATACTCGTGAAAAGATAAGAATATCTCTGGAAAATGAACAAATAGAATCAAGACCTTTATGGAAGCCAATGCATATGCAACCCATTTTTTTAACATATCCGGCATACTTAAATGATGTCTCAGAAAACCTGTTTGAAAGAGGTTTATGTCTACCAAGTGGTTCCAATTTAACATCGAACGACCTTGAAAGAGTAGTAAGGGCAATATCGAATAGTCTTAAATAGACCTAAAAGTGATTCATTTCTTATAATTTGTTAAAACTATAAGAATGTTATTATCTTTGGAATCAAATTAGGAGTTGATTAAAGTATTACCATAAAACCTACGAATGTTTAAGTCCATTTTTCTAAAAGGAGCCAATGCCAACGTCTCAAGGATTGTCGTACTCTTGATAGATGTGTTTTTAGTATTACAGGCTTTTTTTGTAGCCTATATCATTAATTTTAACTTTACCCTAGATTTTCAGAGATTCGGTTTTTTCTCTCAAGTAATTATGGTTACAGTTTTAGCGACTGTTTGTTTTTTAATTGTAGGTTCGTATAAAGGAACTGTGAGACAAACTGGATCGAAGGATGCAGCGAATTTATTTTATGGTGTTACCGTGTTATTCGGAGTATTAGTGTGTATAACATTTGTAGATCGAAGGTATGATGTGACCCAAAGGTTTGCTGTACCATATTCAGTGATCACTATTAACTATCTATTGAATATTATCGTACTTATTTCTAGTCGATTTATTTTTAAGCGATTCGTGCAAAGAGTTTTGACCGAGTATAAGGCACCAAAGAACGTTTTGATTTACGGCGCGGGAGATTCAGGGTTATTAACCTATTCAACAATAAGCAATGATATTAAAAATAGTGCAAATGTCGTTGGTTTTATAGATGATGATAAAAGTAAAATTGGTAAAAAATTCAATAGGGTTAAAGTATATCCGTCGAAAGTATTACACAAGGACTTTTTAGAATCGAAAAATATTAAAGAAGTTATTGTGTCGATTCAAAATATTGAATCATACAAACTCTTACAGATTGTAGATTCTATTATAGAGCTGCCTGTAAAAGTGAAAATTGTTCCGTCTGTCGATAAATGGATTAATGGCGATTTATCTGTTGGGCAGATTGAAGAGGTGAAAATCGAAGATTTATTAGACAGAACACCGATAAATATAAAGAATCCGATTCTTCAAAAAGAGTTGAACGATAAAACAATATTAATTACAGGTGCTGCAGGCTCTATTGGTAGTGAAATTGCTACTCAAATAAGTAATTATAATTATAAACAATTGGTGATTTTAGACCAAGCAGAATCAGACTTATACAATGTTCAGCAGTCATTTGTCAGAAATGACATAAAAAATTATGCAGTCATAATTGCCGATGTTAGAAATGAAGAACGTTTAAACGAAATATTCGAATCCCATAATTTTGACATGGTATTTCATGCAGCCGCCTATAAGCACGTACCCTTAATGGAGGATAATCCTTATGAAGCGGTAAAAGTAAATGTCTATGGAACGAAATTACTCATGGATCTTTCAGTAAAACATAACGTAGATAAATTTGTCATGGTATCTACAGATAAGGCGGTCAATCCTACCAATGTGATGGGAGCGACAAAACGTATTGCCGAAATTTATGCGAGCTGCTTAAACAATGAAAGTGAAACCAAGTTTGTGACTACAAGATTTGGAAATGTTTTAGGATCAAATGGCTCGGTAATTCCGCTATTCAAAAAACAGATCAAAGAGGGTGGACCGTTAACCGTAACTCATAAAGAGATAACAAGATATTTCATGACGATTCCTGAAGCCTGTCAATTGGTATTGGAAGCAGGTGTCATGGGTAAAGGAGGAGAGATTTTTGTATTTGATATGGGCGAATCTGTAAAGATCTTTGACATTGCGAAAAAAATGATCAATCTTTCGGGGTTAAAGTATCCAGATGATATAGGTATAAAAATAGTTGGGTTGAGACCAGGTGAAAAGCTGTTTGAAGAACTACTGAGTGATACAGAGAATACCATGCCGACATATAACGATAAAATAATGATCGCGAAGACTGATGAGCTCGATCATATGAAACTAAAGAAAGCAATCGTTGAATTGTCGATGCTAAAAGAAAAAAACAAGCATGATATTGTTGCGAAACTTAAAGGGATCGTACCTGAATATATTTCTAATAACTCTGACTTTGAAGAGCTTGATAAAGTTGTTTAGACCTCGGTTCTTTTAATATGATATATCAAGTATATATATCGTATACCTAACAACAATAGTATTGGAATGATGGCTATTGAGAATACCTGAAATTTTAATAACCAAATAAGTACGGTAATTGAAAGCAAAATCAGTAAAAAAATCAGATATTTTTTGAACCAACGGCCTAATTGTTTTTTTAGTAATAAAAAGGCGATAAACATATTAGGAACGAACGCCCATAAAAAATTGAAATTTTTCTGCGTGGCACTATGATCTGTTGCAAACCATAAAAGCAATACCAATAAACCGATTACTCCAGTAAAAAAGAATAAGGTAAAATCTAACCACTTACTTCTAGAGTGCATTTTATAATTTCTGTAGGTTATTACAATTACAAACACGGCAAGGGCAATAAAAGCAACTAAAGGTGTAGTATAAGAAGTACGTTTATCGATAGGTGCTGATTCAAACAAGGTTCTTTCTGCGCGAACGAGTGGTTTTTCTGAAATACGTCCTTTTTCGAATGACTTGAAAACATAATCAGGTAAGAAGAGATATTCTTCAGGTGCAGCTTTTCTATCTATAACTGATCCAAGAGCTAGATCAATTCCAAATTTTCCCCAGGCTTGGTTATCTAGATATTTATGAATTAAATCACGAAAAGTTAATTCTGATTCATCAAAATCATAAGACAAAGCGATGTTATCAGTAAGAATTTCATCCGAAACATCTCGTAATTTCGTTGCACAATTATCGAAGAAAAAATCATACAAATAAGACCTGTTCTCAGGTATTGCATTGTGCTGTAAAAATTCAAAAAATGCTTGTTTTTGTATCGTCGATAGATTCAAAATTTGTTCAACGATTGTTCTGTTTTGTATTTTATAGCTGTACAGAAATCTATCAAACTTCGAGACTCCTAAGATATAGAGCAGTTTACCTTGAGCAAACTTGGCATAAAAGTTTGGCGTATTAAAATCATAAACTCCATAATTGTATACAATATCAACGCTTAAAAAAGGATCTCGAACTCTAAAAGCACTATGACCAAAAGAATCAACGAGTTCGTTTCCAGGAGCTACTGTAATAACGCTTATTTGGGCATTATCGGTAAGTTTCAGTTGCTGACCGCCTGAGGTCATCACAAACATAAACATTGAAATGAAAACTAAAACTAATTTTTTCATAATTTATCTAAAGAAGCTAAAATCTGCTTTGATTGAGAAAACATTAGAAAAGAGCGTACCACTAGCGCCGCCTATATTCGTGAGCGCATAATCTAATTGTATTCCTTTATATTTAAATCCAACTCCAAAATTTGGTTCGAGTGAGAAGGATTGACTTGCATCAAAGTTGGTTTGATTTTGCAGGTTATTAATACCCCCTCTCAGATATACCAAATCGGTATAATCTACTTGAAATCCAAATGAAGGTGTAATACTCACAAAAGAGGAAGAAATGATGTCATTTGTTTGAGTAAAACGCATGTTTAAATCTAAAGCGGTCAATAAGCCAAAATCTCTCGATAAAGCAAACTTTCGTGCGACACCCAGTTGCAACTTCGGTTTTGTAATTTCAATTTTTTCAGGCACTACCGTGGGTATTACTTCATCATCATTGGTAGGATCACTATCGTTCAAAATAGCGGCATTCAAATCGTCATATATAGCGATAATAGTATTGAGTTGATCATCATCAAAAGACCAAGCGTTAAATGTGGTGGTTACATCACGTACCATTAGACCTAATTGCCAACCATTTTTTTTGTATTGAAGACCGGCGTCAAAGCCAAATCCTATAGAGGAAGCGAAATCACCTATTTTTCTTCGCACCACCTTCGCATTTACACCGAAATTGAGATGTTTATTTCTTAATTTTCTAGCATAGGCTACATTTACGGCCCAATCGGCTGCAGAAAATAAACTCACTCGGTTGAAATCGATAGTACCATCGACAATTAGATTTGTGGTATTAAGAATATCATCAACTCCAAATCTAATGACCGCAACAGCAAAAGCACTTTCAGTATCAATTGGTTTTGCGAACGCAGCATAATCATATTTTGCGATCCCTTGAAAATACTCAGCATGCATCAAAGCGCCTTGGTAGTCATTAATTTCAACCAATCCAGCAGGATTCCAATAAATTGCATTGACATCGTTTGTAGTCGCACTTACGGCATTGCCCATCCCAAAAGCAGCCGCGTCTACACCTATATTTAAAAACTCATTCGAAAAACCTCTAATGGCTTGGCCATAGGAAATCGTTGAGAAACATATAAAAATGATGATGAGTTTTTTCAAAAGACGCTATTTTGGACAAATATCTTATTTTAAGAGTAAACTTATAGGTATTTAACTATTTATTATACATAATAGTATGTAATATCATATTTTAAACACCGTTTTTAAGAAATGATAAAATTCTATGTTCACACCATAACAATTTTGAAATGTTCAAATGAGAGACAAACCCCACATGGCCACCATATTTAGGTGTCTCTAAATGAAAGGTTTTGTGGTTCTTTGCTTCGGTAATCGGAAAGCACTCAGGTGTGAGAAACGGATCATCTAAAGCATTGATAAGTAATGCGTTTGTTTTAATTGACGGAATGAATTGTTTACAGCTACTTTTCAAATAATAATCATCTGCATTTTCAAAACCGTTAGCCGGAGCTGTATATAAATCATCGAAATTCCTAAAATTTTTTACCGCGAGAATCTTATCTTTCGATAAAAATGAATCAGGGAACTGTTCCAATTTTTGAAATGCTTTTTGCTTTAACGTCTTTAAAAACTGAAGTAAATATAACTTGTTAGAAAATCGATTCAAAGCCACTGATGATGCAGTGAGGTCACAAGGTACAGATATGGCTATGGCCGAATTTACATAAGGTCGTGCATCTTCACCGACATATTTTAAAGTAAGATTTCCTCCTAAACTAAAACCAACTATATTGATTTCATCGTACTGGTGATTTGACCTTATATATTGTATAACTTCATGCAAATCTTGAGTTCTACCACTATGGTACGAACATATAAGTCTATTAGGTTCACCGCTACAGCCTCTTAAATTTATAGCAGCAGTATCATAACCATTTTCATTTAACACTTTTGCTAATGATACAATATAGGTCGAGGAGGAGCTCCCCTCTAAGCCGTGGATGAGCACCGTAATCTTCTTTGAATTCACTGACGAAAAGTCTAAGTCAACAAAATCTCCATCGGTTAACTCAACTCTTTCTCTATTAAAATTGGCATCAGAATTACCAAATCCAACACGATACATCGTATTGAAATGAGCATTCTTAAACAAGAGTGACGGAGCATATGTCGAGTTTTCTAGATGTGGCATGTGCGAATTGAAGGTATTAAATTAATTTGAGGAACCATTGATAATAACCCCATCTTGCATTTCTAATTTTCTATCTGTCATATTTGCCAATTCTTCATTATGTGTTACAATAACGAAAGTTTGATCAAATTCATCCCTCAATTTAAAAAATAATTCATGCAAATTCTTTGCGGATGTTGAATCAAGATTTCCACTAGGCTCATCGGCAAAAATAACTTTTGGGTTATTAATAAGTGCTCGCGCAACAGCAACTCGTTGCTGTTCACCTCCCGAAAGTTCACTCGGCTTATGATCTATTCGATGAGACAATCCTAAAAACTCCAATAACTTTTTGGCCGCTTGTATCACTTCATTTTTAGGCCTTTTGCCTATGAATCCAGGGATACATACATTTTCTAATGCGGTAAATTCAGGTAGTAGTTGATGAAACTGAAAAATAAAACCAATATGTTGATTTCTAAATTGAGATAAATCCTTATCATTTAAATTCAGGATATGATTACCATTTAGAGTTAAGATGTTGTTGTCGGCAGGCGAGGGTTTATCTAGAGTTCCTAAAATTTGAAGCAGGGTTGTTTTACCAGCTCCAGATGGTCCTACAATAGCAATAACTTCTCCTTTTTTAATGTGAAGATTCACACCTTTTAAGACTTGTAAGTCGCCGTAATATTTAGTAATATTTTTTGCTTCAATCATTGTGAAAAAATAGATGATGTGAAAATAATCAAATTCGTTAGAATTAATAACACTTTTGTGTAAAGTTTATCCCAAAACCAAGGGATGTTTTCAAATGGTTTGTTATTTTTGTCCTGACTTTATTCAAAAATTAACAAATGAATTTACACGAATATCAAGGAAAAGAAATTTTAAACAGCTTTGGCGTTAGAATACAACGTGGTATAGTTGCACATAATCATAAAGAAGCTGTAGATGCAGCAAAACAATTAGCTACCGAGACAGGTACGGGCTGGTGGGTCATAAAAGCTCAAATTCATGCCGGTGGTCGTGGTAAAGGTGGTGGTGTTAAATTGGCTAAAAGTCTAGCCGAGGTTGAATCTATTTCGGAAGACATTATCGGTATGATGTTAAAAACACCTCAAACACCGCCCGAAGGAAAAAAAGTAAACCAAGTATTGATTGCAGAAGATGTATATTACCCTGGTGATAATGAACCAGAAGAGTATTATATGTCTGTCTTATTGAATAGAGCGACCGGTAAGAATATGATCATGTATTCTACTGAAGGAGGTATGGATATTGAAACTGTTGCCGAAGAAACTCCTCATTTAATTTATACAGAAGAAATTGATCCTTTGATTGGATTATTGCCATTCCAAGCGCGAAAAGTAGCCTTTAATTTAGGTTTGTCTGGTGGTGCATTAAAAGAAATGGTAAAATTTGTCACAGCATTGTATACTGCATTTATAAAATCTGATTCTTCGATGTTTGAGATCAACCCGGTGTTGAAAACATCTGATGATAAAATAATGGCAGTAGACGCGAAGGTTTCTTTAGATGAAAATGCCTTGTTTAAACATAAAGATTATGCAGAGATGCGTGATTTACGCGAAGAGAATCCTATTGAAGTAGAAGCGAAGGCAGCTGGTTTAAATTATGTTGACCTTGACGGAAACGTAGGTTGTATGGTGAACGGTGCAGGCTTAGCAATGGGTACGATGGATTTAATTAAGCAAGCGGGTGGAGAACCAGCTAACTTTTTAGATGTGGGTGGAACTGCAGATGCAAAGCGTGTAGAGACGGCGTTTAGAATTATCTTAAAAGATGATAATGTGAAGGCTATTCTAGTTAATATTTTCGGTGGTATCGTACGTTGCGATCGTGTAGCGCAAGGTGTTGTTGATGCGTATACAAACATGGGAGATGCGATTAAAGTACCTATCATTGTGCGTTTGCAAGGAACCAATGCGAAAGAAGCAAAAGAATTGATCGATAATAGCGGTATGGAAATTATTTCGGCTACAGAGTTTCAAGAAGCAGCTGATAAAGTTCAAGAAGTACTGTCTTAATTTTTGTGACATTCTTCTAAAAATAGAAATTCAAATACATACATAAAAAAGAGCGACCATTTGGTCGCTCTTTTTAATTTATCATAGTTTCTATTTCGGCTATAAGTTCACTACTTTTATAAATTGTTTTTCCTGATTGATCTTTGTAATTTATAATACCACTATCTACAAAGCGAATAACGCCTATTTTATCGATAAGCAAAATAACAGGGTAACTCATTGTACCGCTTATCTTGTCTGATTGGTAAAATTTCGCATCTAACAACATTTCAAAATTGAATTCTTCCTTTTTCAAAAAGTTGACTACTTTTTGTCGCTCTTCAAAAGTAATGGCTACAAAATTCATTTTATCTTGATACAAACTTTTGATTCGATTTAATTCGGGAATTTCTTTTCTACAGGGTGGACAAGTTGTGAACCATAAGTTTACAAGTGCTGGTTTTTTACTCGGATAACGAAACACTACTTGTTCGTTTTTTATATTTTTCAATGGAAAAGTTGGAAAAGGTTTATTCAATAAATTAAATAGTTGATCACTTGGTTCAGCTCCAGGACGAAAATAGACAAAATTGACGCTGTAATAGGTAATCTCCTTAAGAACTTCCTTTTTCTTTACTCTATACTTAAATTTTAGCCGTTGTTTTTTATTCTTAGAAACCAGTTTTGCTTTTTTAGCCTCTTTTACTCTTACTTTAAATTCAGTTTTGGTTAACGTATCACCACGAACAATATAATATTCTTGAGAATAGACATATTGATGAAAAGTAAAATATAATAAGGCAAAAAATATATTTTTCATTTTCTTAAAACAGCAAAAAACTACATAAACTTCCCAAAGAAAATGGCATTCATCATTAATTTATTAGTGCCATACCAAAAGGCTCTAAAGTTGGTATTGTCTGTGAATACAATGACTTTTCCACGTCCCATATTGGCTGTTTTAAAAGGTAAAGACCCCGATAATTGCTTGAGGTTCTCTTTAGAAATATAGCCACTCATCAAAGGTTTTTTTGTATACTGTAATGGGTTCTTATAAGTGCCAGAACTATCAGGTTTTACAAAAACAGTTGTATTTCTAAATAAGGCTATTTTAGGATCATTATAACCAAAGTTTATAGGGTGCGTTCTGTCGACATCAGCCTCAAAAATAGCACCTCCAATAAATTGTGCGCCTCTAAAATTTTGACGCTGGTCAAATGCTACATTCTTGGTTTCAGCTTTCGATTTTTTAAAATCTAATTTGATAAATTTATTTTTAGCCAACCACCGTAAACTGTTTCTGTAGCCTATCAATACGCCTCCATTTTGGACAAACGTTTTTAACTTTTTCTTACTAATGTTTAAGGTGTTCCCCGATGTATTTGGCATAATGATAGCCGTATAACTGCTTAAATTAGCTCGACTCAAATTACGAGTGCTTAGTTTGGTTACTGGAATATCATATCTCGTATCTAGCACATGCCATATTTCACCAGCATCATACGAGTTGATACCATCTCCAACTAATATGGCAATCTTCGGTTTTTTCAAGGCTCTAAAATTAGAACTTCCAAGATCTATACCTTCCGTCAATCCGGTATCTGCTGCATCAATATTGACACCTGTTTCTTTAGCGATTGTCATCATCAACGAATACATTGCATTTGCATCTTTCTTCTGATTCTGCAACGGAATCATAATCGTTCCATAATCATATCTCTTCCCGTTTAGGGTAAACGGTTGCATAGCTACTTTTGCACGCAAACCTCTTTTTAACAGTTGATACAATGCTTTTGGCGTATAATATTCATCCCATTCGAACAGATAAGCATAGGTGCTTTTTGCGGATACTTTTCCTTCTGGAAATGAGATATCCGTCACTTCACTTCCCATATTTGCAGTTGAAGAACTGTAGGCATAGTTAATATCAAAAGCCAATGGTAAGGTCCACGCAGAGACATCATAAAATAAACTATCTTGGAAACTTGTTCGTTTTTCAAACATTCCCTTAATCATACGATAGTTCGGTTGGTTCATCGGCACTACATAGCTATGTTCTTTTTTAGAATTTTTGTGAAATTTAATCTTTTGACGTTGCAACATTTCAGCAAAATGAAATGTTTTTGCTTTATCCGCATCATCGCCAAAAACAATCGCCTTTGTTCTATCTTTTGAAATTTCTTTTTGAGCGTTTTTATAAAAATTACGCTGATAATTGAGTAGAGCAGTACGCATGTTTTTTCCAGCCCTCATTGTTGATAGCGCAGCCGTAAAATGATTTCGTATAGCAAAAGGAAAGGTCAATACACCATTATCACTATTTTGTGCATGTCCACGTGCACTTGCTTGCTCAAATAATATACCAATACCACCATTAATATCAGGAAAGGTTGATCCTTTACCATAATAAAAGTCATCAAAACTCTCTTCTGAATAGTAAAGCGATCCTATTTTGTCAAAAGCTTTTGCATGATAGGTCGCGATCTCTTTCGTAAGCTGTTGATTTAATTTTGGCGTTAATGGATGTGTTCTTGACGGAATACCAGGCTGAAAGAAAAAGGAAGCATTCGTTCCCATTTCATGGTGATCGGTTAAGATATTCGGTTTCCAATGATGAAAACTTCTAATACGTGCTTGAGATTCTGGTAACTGACTTACCAACCAGTCTCTATTCATATCAAACCAGTAGTGGTTTGTTCTTCCTCTTGGCCAAGCTTCGTCATATTCACGATCATTGTTGTCGCTTGTAATATTCTGATTTTTGTGTGTGTTTACCCATGAAGCAAATCTATTCAATCCGTCTGGATTATACGAGGGGTCAAATAAGATCACTGTGTTGTCCAACAATTCGGTGATATAGGTTCCTTCTGCAGCCGCAAGATAATAGGCAACTAACAAACCCGCATTGGCACCACTCGGCTCATTACCATGAATCGAATACCCTTGATAAATAACTAATGGCATATTTTCGACCACTGCTGATGAGGAATTAGATGCATCTGAAAGTTTGAGATGTTCACTTCTGATGCTCTCTAAATTTTGATGGTTTTTTGGAGAAGTAATGGTGAGTAATAGTAAAGGTCTACCTTCATAGGTGGTACCTCGGTTTTCAATAGAGATTCTATCTGAAGTTTTAGCTAAAGCCTTCATATATTCTGCTAGCTTGTCATGTGATACATGCCATTCACCAACTTGATACCCTAATACACTCTCTGGAGTTGGTATATTTTTATCATAGGATGTGTCTTGAGGGAGATAATAACTTAAATCAACTTTTTGAGCATTTGCCGAAAAAAACAGGCAACATAAGGTGAGTAGTGAAAGAAATCTTTTCATGGAATTGTATAGGTTAAATGATTGATTAAAATTAACGTTTAAAGTTGAACTGTCAAAATGATAGATTCAATAAAAAAAGCCCCAACGAAAGTTGAGGCTTTTATACTCTTAACAATTTTATTTAGTGCTTATCGGAATAGAAAGTCTAGCTTTTTCCCAAGCAAAATCTAAGGAAGCTTTTCCAACACTGAATTGCATCGCTTCTTGAACATCGTTGACAAAAGTTGGAGCCACTTTTACTCGTACAACATCATTTGTCGCACTGTATTTATTGGAACCCCAAGCATTGTTTACTGAGCTAAAAACGGTTATCCATTCACCATCCTTATTTGGAATAATGAAGAAACCATATTTACCAGCTTTTAGTGTTTTACCACCAATGGTTACATCCTTATCGAAAGAAACTGTGGTGTTTTCATTAGCGCCTGCGCGCCATACTTTTCCGTATGGCACAAGACCTCCCCAAATGGCACGACCCTTTACACTAGGCGAACCATAATCAGCAGTGACAGTCGTTTCACTAATAGTGCCTTTCGCCTCTTTCCGAGGACTTTTTTGTGCACAACTAATTGAAGTTACGAGCACAAACAATAATAATAATTTGAATTTTTGCATACTATTTTTATTTAGACCATTCAGCAATGGATTCTTTATTCATTTTTACATAATTGGCATTACCAGCAGCTTCCGCTAAGGCCATAGATTTTTTAGCCGCTTCAATAGCACCTTTTTTATCTTTCATAGCGGCATGCACTAAAGATTTCTCTCTCATCATCCAAAAAGCTTTTTTATTTAATTCAGTGGCTTTTGTTACCCATACTAATGCTTGTTTTAAATCTTTACCATTTTTTCTATAGTAACTGGCTGCGTTAAAGTAGTCGTTCGCTGAAGGACCGCTCATCACAGCTTCAATGCTTTTAGAGGCAATCGCATCAGTAGGTACTGTAAAAGGAACACCGATGTAGGTGTTTTCCCACATAATACCAATAGAAGCACCATTATCAGTCATATCATCAAAAGTGATGGTAAACGTTTCTATGGGCATTGGTATTGGGTAAGGTTTTATCGTAGTTTTCAGTGCAACTTTACTGTCGTCCCAATTTCTTGGAGCACCACCACCAGCGTATTCAGTATAGAAATATACTTCCCACGCTTCTTGATTAGGCTTCGTAAAAATTGCATACGTTCCTTTTTTCAATGTTTTTCCGTCAATGGTAACGTCATCACCGAAGGTAATTTTAGTTCGGGCATTGGCACCTGTGCGCCAAACAACATCCCAGGCTTCAAGACCTCCGAATATTTTTCTTCCTTTCATAGAAGGACGAGAATATTCTACACTAACGTCGGTTAAACCAACAACTTGCGTCACTTTCGAAAATGGACTAGGAGCGGGTGTAGAAATTTGTGCATTCGCACTTAATATTCCTGCAAATAGGAATAAAAACAATAATTTTTTAAACATGGTTATAAATTTAGAATTTTAAGTGTCTCAAAGATACTATAAAGGTTCACCTTTGAGAAGTCTTTAACTTTTCTTTAACTATATCTACGCTTTCTTAAAAAAGTAAAAATAAGTCCGAAAAGTCCCAGGATAATAACCGGAGCTAAAACATTGATAAATTGCCATTTAGTTCTGTTTGCAATGACTTTTTGTTTATCCAAGAATTGTAGTTCAATAGTTTTAGACCGAAGTTCTATCAAACCAGAATCATCTAACAAATAATTCACCGCATTTAATAAGAAGGTCTTATTACCATATTGCTGATTTGTCCACTTATCTAACCCTAGTTCAAGTGGTTGTCCTTGGTGCACTTGATTGGCGATAATATCTCCGTCTGATATTAAGATCATTTTATTTTGTACGCTCTCAGATTTATGTGCATCACTTTTAAAAGGTTGTACTCTGTTGGTATAGGCAGATTTGAATTGTCCTTCTAATAATATACCGAGTATTTTGTCACCATTATTATAATCGGCAGGAACAGGTTTTTTCGAAATTTCTTCGAGCGCAATAATCTTAGGCGTTCCTTGAGGTTTAGAAAGTGGAGAGCTTTGTAATAATACAGTTTTGCTAATACCATTTTTTAAGGTATCAATTGTGCTGGCAAACTTAAGATTTACCGCTTCGATATTCATGGTAATAGGATGTTCATTTTTAGAATTTATAACAGGATGATACTGCCATAAAAAATCTTGAAACTGCGTTTGACCACCAACGTTGCCGGCAGCTAATCGAATCGTTGAGCTGTACATATCTTTGATGACATCATAATTCAAGCGTACACCATAACTAAAGAGTAAATCCGTAATATTTAGATCTCGGTTGTAGGCGAGTGTTTCACCTGTATTCATCAAGCTGTCGACTTCAGCTACAATATTATCGACGAGCCATAATGATTTACCGCCATTGATAATATATTGATCTAACGTAAACTTTTCTTCTTCACTAAATTTTTCCGTTGGTTTTGCAATAATGGATAAATCGTATTTTTTTAATAGTTCTAAGGTGCGTTGCGGATTGTTTTGAACAGAATCTAAGGTAAAGGGCGCTAATCTGTAATATTCGCTCAATTTTCTTAGAAAACTTACCACATAAATATCATCTAACTCACCATTACCTTTTATAATCGCAATAGTTTGTTTCTTTTCGGAGGAAACTTTATGTAAGGCATCGGCAAAAGCATATTCTAAGTTCTGAATAGAACTTTGCAACTGCTGTTCTTGCGTACTTGTAGTTTGAGTTGCGAGCAATGATACATTTTCAACCTTGTTTTTATAAGATATTGTTGCCCAGGGAAATATGATTGTTTCAGAAACATTACCGGCTTCCTGTGTTGAGAGTCTGCTAGGTTGCAAACCTGCTTCTATGAGTTCTTCTGCTTTGTCGAGCGGGTTTATAAAGCGAAACTTAATATTAGAATTAAGTGCCTTTAGCTCTTCTAAATGTTGACGTGTTTCGGTTTGTAAACGTTTAAACTCTGATGGAAAATCACCTTCAAGATAAACATTTACATTAATCGGATTATCAATTGTAGAGAGAATATTTTGAGTAGTTTCAGAAAGTGTATAACGATTGTCGCTTGTTAAGTCAAAACGCTGATAAAATGAACTTGAAAGTACATTTATAATGGCTAACACCACACCTAGAACTATTATTTGAGTGTACTTTTTCATAACTATTCTTGTGTTAGTTTTAACTTGGTTAAGAATAAAAAGAAAAGTGTGATGCTTACAAAATAGATCAAATCCCTAGAATCTATAACCCCACGACTTATACTGTCAAAATGTGATTTCATGCCGAAATTCTCAATACCATCGATGATATTAAAATCCGCGAAAGCGTCAAAACCGAAATACATAAGAAAACAAATAATGACTGCGAGGATGAAGGCTACAATCTGATTGCTAGAAAGGGTAGAGGTAAAGAGTCCAATACTGGTATAGGCACTTGCTAAAAATAAGAGCCCTATATAAGAACCTATAGTACTTCCAGAATCTAAACTGCCTATCTCACCACCCAATGTGTTGATACTAATCGTGTATATAAGTGTTGGAATTAGTGCTAATACGATTAAAGTCAGCGCTCCAAAAAACTTTCCGTTGACAATTTGCCAATTCGTGACTGGCTTTGTTTTTAAGATTTCAATGGTACCCAATCTAAACTCATCTGAAAAACTACGCATGGTAATCGCCGGAATAAGAAATATAAAAAACCAGGGCACAATGAAGAAAAAACTGTTTAAATCGGCAAAACCGGCATCTAGAATATTGAAATCACCTTTGAAAATCCATAAGAAGAGACCGTTGGTAATTAAGAAAACACCGATCACTAAGTAGCCAATAGGTGAAGAGAAAAATGAATTGAGTTCTTTTTTTAATATCGCAAACATTGTTTTATTTTACCTCATTTTTTAATTAATCACTACCTTATCTACACTCCACGCTTCAGGCTTATCACTGAACAACACTTTTGTTTTCGCCCAAACGCCCCTGAATAAATCAGAGTTTCTATAACTTTCTAAGTTGCTTTCTTCTTGCCAATAACTATAGGTGAAAAATATAGCGGGATTGGTTTTGTCTCTATATAATTCTAATAATTCACAACCATCAGAATTACGTATTTTATCTTTGTTTTTATCGAAAACAGACAAAAATAAATCAATTTTGTCAACTTCAAAAGTCATTTTTACAATTCTAACGAACATATTTATTTAAATCTAACAGTTATGGTATCTCTATAATCTAGGCCTAATAAACTAGAGGCGCCGCCTACAGTTTTTAGATTACTTCTATAGACAGCGATTTCTAAAAAATTCGCAGAATTAAAAATTGCCAATCTTTTTCCATCATCTTGTCTATTTTGGGATGGCGTTTCAAAGTTCACTACTTCATTATATTGCTGTTGGATCTTATCAAAAGTATAACTGCGCGCAATAACCTCAAATGTTCGTCCTTTTCCAATTTCTTGGAACAATTTTTTACTGATATTACTGATGATGTTTCCGTAGTTGTCAATATAAATAACACTCCCTACAATTTGGGTCTTCTCATCATTAATAAAAGGATGTACTTCAGTTAATTGTTTATAATCTTGAATGGTTTTGCCAATCACTTCTAAAGTGCCGCCTCGAGCTATATGACCTGCTACCTTTACAAAAACATCTAATACATTGAAGCTACTAATCAATCTATCGTGAATAGTTATTTCTACAATTTTTTCGGGTTTTATATCTGATGCAATCATAGAGATAACTCCGTTGTCAGGGCATACAAAATAATGGTCATCTAAAAGTAGCGCAATATGCTTATTCTCAACACTTAATTCAGAATCAACACCTATAATATGAATACTACCTTTAGGGAAATTTTGATAGGCGTTTTTAACTATGTAAGCCGTTTCAGTGATATTGAAAGGTGAAATTTCATGAGAAATGTCTATCACTTTCACATCTTCTAACTCACTAAAAATTGCCCCTTTAATGGCACCGACAAAATGGTCTTTCGTTCCAAAATCTGTAGTTAAAGTTATTAAGGGCATTTGTTAATTATTTCCTTTGATAGTTATGAACCTAATTAAAATAATTTAATAGATTTGTTATACAAACGTACATAAATTATCAATCAGCAAGGTACTGTTTAAAGGCTAGTTTTTAACATATAATAAACATTAAAACAAATTCATTTGAACGAAAGAATAATTGAGTTAACAGAAATCAATCCTAAAGATTTTTTTGGTGCACAAAACAGTAATATAGAACAACTTAAAAAATACTTCCCAAAATTAAAAGTTGTAGCACGCGGGAGCAAAATTAAAATTTACGGTGAAAAAGAACTATTAGATGAGTTCGAAAAAAGGTTGAAAATGTTGATACAGCATTTCAATCGATACAATAAACTAGATGAAAATAGTATCGAGCGTTTATTGACATCAAATGGTAACGAATCGACTTCATCAAAAGCTGCTAGTGACGTATTGGTTCATGGTGTAAGCGGAAGATTGATAAAGGCACAAACCGCGAATCAACGAAAGATGGTAGAGATGATGAAGAAAAACGATATGTTATTTGCAGTTGGGCCAGCGGGTACGGGCAAGACCTATACGGCTGTTGCTCTTGCTGTGAAAGCATTGAAGGAGAAGGAGGTACGAAAGATTATTTTGACAAGACCTGCTGTTGAGTCTGGAGAGAACTTAGGTTTTTTACCTGGTGATCTAAAAGAGAAATTAGATCCATACATGCAGCCGTTGTATGATGCGCTAAGAGATATGATTCCGTATGAAAAGCTTGATTCATATATTGAAAGTGGAGTTATACAAATAGCGCCCTTGGCATTTATGCGCGGAAGAACATTAGACAACGCCTTTGTTATTTTAGATGAAGCTCAAAATACAACCCACGCTCAGATGAAAATGTTTTTGACCAGAATGGGTAAGAATGCCAAATTTGTAATTAATGGAGACCCCGGACAAATTGATTTGCCAAGAAAACAGGTTTCTGGATTGAAAGAATCTTTGTTGGCTTTAAAGGATATAAAAGGGATTGCCATGATTTATTTAGATGATAAAGATGTCATTCGACATAGATTGGTGAAGGAAGTAATTGCGGCTTATAAAAGTATAGAAACAGAGTAATTGATGAATACAATTAACAATACAGATTTTAATTTTCCTGGTCAGAAATCGATTTATAAAGGTAAGGTACGGGAAGTTTATAATATTCAAGACGAATTATTGGTTATGATAGCAACAGATAGGCTTTCTGCTTTCGATGTTATTTTACCAAGACAGATTCCGTTTAAAGGACAGATTTTAAATCAAATTGCGGCCAAAATGATGGAGGCCACGGCCGATATTGTTCCAAATTGGATACTCGCTACTCCAGATCCAAATGTGGCCATTGGTCATTTATGCGAACCTTTTAAAGTAGAAATGGTCATTCGCGGTTATTTGTCTGGTCATGCAGCACGTGAGTATAAGTTAGGAAAAAGACTCCTTTGCGGAGTGTCAATGCCAGATGGAATGCAAGAGAATGATAAATTTCCAGCGCCCATTATCACCCCCTCCACGAAAGCCGAAAATGGTGAGCATGATGAGGATATTTCTCGAGAAGATATCCTCGCGAATGGCATTGTTAGCGAGATTGACTATACGATTTTAGAGGGTTATACAAGAGCTTTATTTCAGAGAGGATCCGAAATAGCTTCGCAACGTGGGTTAATTTTGGTAGATACTAAATATGAATTTGGGAAAACTAAAGATGGAAAAATTGTATTAATTGATGAAATACATACACCCGATTCGTCGCGCTATTTTTATGAAGATGGGTACGCAGAAAGACAGAATAAAGGGGAAGCACAAAAGCAACTTTCCAAAGAGTTTGTGCGTCAATGGTTGATTGCCAATGGTTTTCAAGGAAAAGAAGGACAACAAGTGCCTGAAATGACAGATGAAAAAATTATAGAAATTTCTGATCGTTATATTGAGTTATATGAGAATATTACGGGTGAAACTTTTGTAAAATCAGATACGACCAACATAATGTCTCGTATAGAAGACAATGTGCTTCAATTTTTGAAGTAATCAATGATAAATATAATTAGTAGGAATATAGTATGAGTGATATCACATTGACAACACCTGGATTATTATTTTCAGCAATTTCCTTACTCTTATTGGCTTATACCAATAGATTTTTAGCATTAGCTGCTTTAATTCGTCAGTTGCATGCCGAATATCAACTACATCCTGATAAGTTAGTTTTAAGTCAAATCAACAACTTACGACAACGTGTTCAACTCATCAAAAATATGCAAATATGGGGAGTCGCGAGCTTATTTTTATGCGTGTTATGTATGTTTTTAATCTTTGCGGATAATCAAACCCTTGGGAAATGGATTTTCGGACTAGGTCTTCTGTTATTACTTGTTTCTCTTGGTATTTCAATAAAGGAAATACACATTTCGGTGAAGGCACTAAATATGCGCTTAAAAAACATGGATGCCAGTGAGTAATTAGTGATGTATCTAGATAAACGAACTTTATAAAATTCCAATTTCAATCATACACTGTTTCATTTCTTGATACGTTCGTTCGATATCATTATCTAAACCAATAGAAAAACGAATCAAGCCATCTGTTAACCCCATTTCTTCTTGTTCATCTTCAGGAATTTCAGAAGACGTAGAAGTACCTGGTGCAGAGAATAAGGTTTTATAAAAGCCTAAACTCACAGCTAAGTAACCCAAGTTTCTATGTTGCATCAGTTCCATTAACTCATTTGCTTTTTCTAAAGAACCTACATCAAGGGTGAGCATTCCGCCAAAACCATATTCTTCATTCATCATTTTTTTAAATAACTCATGCGAGGGGTGAGAAGCTAACCCAGGATATACTGTTTTAATACCGTCACCTTCAAATTTTTTCGCGAGGTAAGCTCCGTTTGTACTATGTTGCTTCATACGTATATGAAGCGTGCGTAAGTTTTTTAGAACAGAGGCAGCTCTTAAACTATCCATAGTAGAGCCCAAAAGCATACAAGCACCATCATTTACATTGCGCAATTCGTCTATAAATTCTTGTGTGCCGCAAACAACACCTCCCACGGTATCAGAAGATCCATTGATAAATTTAGTCAAACTATGAATAACCACATCGGCACCTAACTTAATTGGAGAAACAGAAAGTGGCGAAAATGTATTGTCAACAACAAGCTTTAGGTTGTATTTTTTTGCCAAGGCTGCCAATCCTTGAATATCGGCAACTTCTAATAGTGGGTTACTAACAGTTTCACAATAGATCACCTTCGTATTTTCTGTAATAGATGCCTCTACCACGTCCAACCTTGTGATATCAACAAAAGTAGTTTGTATAGCCAATTTCGGAGTAAAATTCTTTAAAAAGGCATAGGTTCCTCCATAAATGGTTCTACTTGATACAATATGGTCGCCAGCATGGCATAATTGTAATAGAACGGGGGTAATTGCACCCATTCCTGAAGCAGTTACATTGGCTGTTTCGGTACCTTCCATTGCCGCTAATGCTTCACCAAGATATAAATTTGATGGTGTCGAGTGACGAGAGTATAAGTAGCAGCCATCTGCATTACCTTCGAATGTGTCGAACATAGTTTTTGCAGATAAGAATGTGTAAGTAGATGAATCTGATATGGATGGATTGACACCTCCAAATTCTCCAAAGTATTGTAAATCTTGAATGTTGTTTGCTGGCTTAAATTTCATAATATTTTTTAAGCAAAATAAAGCATATGTAGCATAAAAATCAATAATATGTATATAATTTAGTTTTTTAGTCTAAATTATATTTACATTTTAGATATATAATCTATATTTGTATAATAATTTATCAATTATTAGAAAAATATTCATTTATGGAACTGGATGCTATAGATAAGAAGCTTCTCCATTTGCTTCAAACGGACAGTAAAGTCACAACTAAGAAATTATCGCTTCAGTTAGCTTTGTCTGCAACAGCTGTATATGAGCGTATCAAAAAATTAGAGAAATCTGGTGTGATAGAAAAATATGTTGCTGTAATCAACAAGGAGAAAGTAAATAAGTCATTTATAGTATTATGCCATATAAAGCTCATACAACATAGTAATGAATACATTACGAAATTTGAATCTGAAGTAGTACAATTCAATGAGGTATTAGAGTGCTATAATGTAAGTGGTGATTACGACTATGTTCTAAAAGTGGTTGTTCAAAACATGAGAGCTTATCGTGAATTCATTAATGAGAAGTTAACTAAAATAGAGTATATTGGTAGTACACATAGTACTTTTATTATTTCTGAATTGAAATATACTACCCAATTAGCGATATAAAAAAAGCCTCGATACTATCGAGGCTTTTCAGTTTAGTTTTTCAATTCTTTCTTAAACGAATCAAATTGTGAATCCTGTTTTTTCTTCGGCCAGCTGTTATTAGTAACGTCAATATCGGCAGTCTCCAAATCAGGATCTACAACGATATTTGTTATTTTCTTAGCGGTGGCATATACCTTTTTCACTTCTTTATCATTCTTATTCCAGATTTGAGCTGGGTATTTTTTTCTCTCTTTAGTACCGTCTTCATACGTCAGTTCTACAATTAAAGGTAATACCAAACCTCCTGGTTTTTCATAAGTTACTTCATAAAAATAATTAGGAATCTCTTTCAGTTCAGCTTTTTGAGCGTCGGTCATTGAAGCCATATGTTTTTTGATAACCCCTATATCAGTAGCTTTTTTCGCATCTTTACTTGTTGATGGATCTCCTTCAGCATAAAAAACTAATTTATCTTTATACTCCTCCAGTGGCAAATTATATCTTTTCAGATCTGCGATTGCTTTTTCTGTAGGCTGATCTGTAGTGTAGTAACTTTTCACAGATTTTACACCAACGTCATTATAGTTGGTTGTATAAAACCATCCTCTCCAAAACCAATCTAAATCCATAGCAGAAGCATCTTCCATAGTTCTAAAGAAATCTGCCGGTGTTGGGTGTTTGAATTTCCAACGTCTAGAATATGTTCTAAAAGCTTCGTCGAATAATTCAGGCCCCATGATTGTTTGTCTCAGCATATACAATCCGGCTGCCGGCTTCGTATAGGCATTTGGGCCGAAGTTATACACATTATCACCTTGTGTCATGATTGGAGATAAGCGATCTTGGTCGATGCTCATGTAGCGAACAATATCTTTTGGTAAATTTCCAGTGTCAAAGTTAGGATCATAATCTATTTCCGCTAAAATTTCCACAAAAGAGTTAATACCTTCATCCATCCATGTCCACTGGCGCTCATCTGAGTTTACAATCATAGGAAAGAAGTTATGACCAACCTCATGAGTAATCACACCAATCATTCCGTTTTTCACTCTATCAGAATAGGTTCCATCTGCTTTAGGTCTCCCGTAGTTAAAACAAATCATTGGATATTCCATCCCTTGTCTAGCTGCGTGCACTGAAATTGCTTTGCTGTACGGATAGTCAAAAGTCATTTTTGAATATTCTTCTAAAGTATTGGCTACGACTCTTGTTGAATGCTCTTCCCATAAAGGATTTCCTTCTTTAGGATATAATGAAACGGCCATAATTGATTTGCCATTGATATTTACCGCCATAGCATCCCATATATATTTACGGGAAGATGCGAAAGCAAAATCACGTACATTCTTCGCGTTAAAATGCCATGTCTTTGTTTTCGTTGAACGTCCTTTTTCAGCTATTTCAGCTTCTTCTTGAGTTACAATGAATACTGGGTCTTTAAAAGATTTTCTCGCTTTGTCCCAACGTTTGCGCTGTTCTTTAGTAAGTACTTCTTTCTCATTTTGTAATTCACCAGTCGCGTCTACTATATGATCAGCTGGTACAGTTAATTTTACATCGTAATCTCCAAACTCTAAGGCCCATTCGCTACGACCCCAAAATTGCATGTTTTGCCATCCTTCTACATTGTCATAAACAGCTAACCTCGGAAAGAATTGAGCGATTGTATAGTTATTATTTCCATCAGGAAAAGGTTCATAACCAGAACGACCTCCAACTTCAATATACGGAGGCATATTAAACCACCATTTCATTTTGAAAACAAAGGTACCACCACTAGCCAAAGGAGTCGGTAGATTAATTTTCATCATGGTACGATTTACCATATGATTCAAGTCTTTACCTTGGGCATCTTTTACATAATCAATATTAAATCCACCATCAAAAGGTTCTTTCAAATAAGCGTTCGTAAAACTAACAGGGCCATTGAATGCATTTCTAAAACTACTTGACTGTACTTCAGGAGTTTTTGAATCTCTGGCTCTCATATTTTGATCTAACTGTACCCATAGATAATCTAAAATATCTTTAGAGTTATTTTTATAGGTAATAGTCTGTTCTCCAAAAAGTTTATTTGTTTTTTCGTCAATAGTAATATTCATTACATAGTCGACTTTTTGTTGCGTATATTCATAACCAGGTGCTCCAGAAGCTGTATGCCGATTATTTGGATCGGGCAACTCTTGTTTCAATTGTCTAAATTTACTGATGTCACCATGTCCAGGTTTTCTTTCTTTTTTTTCAGCTTCTTGTGCAAAAGCAGCTCCTGTTACGAAAAGAAAGGAAAGGAATAAATAACCTAATTTTTTCATTTTTTATATTGTTTTTTAAAAATTTCTGCTCGAAAGTACTCAAATTTAATTGAGCTATGTTAATTTATGTTAAAACTTTAACAAATCTTTATCACTATCTTTTGTTAGAATAAAAGATTTCTTTTTGTCATTGATGTTCAATTTGATAATGTTTTGTTGCTCCATGAATTCATCGACTAAAATTCTATTCTGGATTTCTATGGATGATATTTCTTTGACACCCTCAATTTCCGCAAATATATAGATGACATCGGTCTCATACTTTTTACCCAAATAGGAAAAAGGTGTGCGTTTATCATTAATCGTAACTTTAAATAGGGAAGCTACGTATTTACTTATATAGGTATCGGTATCTTTCAGTTCGTCTTTTGTAGCCAACTCGAAAGATTTAGCGTATTTTTTATTTAATGCGGCTTCTAGATCATCAATAAAAATACGTGCTGTAATCTGTACTGATTGAGAGGCTTTGATGTGATCTACTTTTGTAAGACTTAAATAATATTTATGTGACTGAAATGCAAAAAGCGGAATCAATAATAATAAAAGGTAATATTTTTTCATTCGTTTTGTATCAGATGGTAAAAGTAAAAAAATCCTAGAAGAAATGAGAACGCAATGATCGTTCCACTTTATTTTTTATCATTCAAAGATTTCAAAAAATTCGGGCTTTCTTTTATGAAAACATCAATTACTTCTAACGTACGATTTTTACTTAATAGATAATCTATGTTTTTGCTATCGCAGTATTGAATGAAATCATCAATTTCTTGAACGGGAATTTTAAGAGTATTAATAAAGAAAGCATCTGTTAAGCGTGCTCTAATATTTTGTCGTTGTTCTTTTTTGAACGCTTCATTTTTATCTTTTTGTAAAAGGTTTGTTAGCTTTCTGTCTTTTTTTCTATCACCAGAGATAATATAATATAGATTATCGATACCGCCAGCACCACCTATAAGGGTTAGTAATACGGCGACAGGTAAACTCGCTTTAGTATGAGCATTCAATCGACTTTCTAATTTTGTCAAAGGTTTTTTGCCAGCATTAGGTAGTCCTAGGTCTCCGGCCATATTGCGTCGTTTTTCTATGGTAACTTCGTCAAGAGAGTTGACTTCTTTTTCTAATATAATTTTTATAGTTAATAATTTGATATTTAAGCTATTAATAATAATTATTTCATTTTTAAATTGAATAGCAGAAATTAGCAGTTCATCCCCCTCTTTTACTCTAATTTTGAAAACGCCATTTTTATCACTGGTGGTGGCCTTTTTCGAAGTTTTATTGATAATGTGAATGTTCTCTAAAGCATTAGATTCACTAGAAATTTCTCCAGAAATGAGAACCCTTTCTTGTTGTGCTGAAACCTCAAAACAAATGAGGGTAACAAAAAAATAAAGTATGAGATTACTTTTCATCTTTCAATTCTTTTAAATAACCTTCGCTATGCAGAATCATAAATTCAATGGCCTCAAGTTCACTTTTGTTTAGATAGGCAGCTGAAGTTTTTTGAGATATACAATACATAATAAAATCATCAATATTTTGAGATGGTATTTTTAACGTTTCGATAAAAAAAGAGTCGCTTAAATATGCTCTAATTCCTTGAACTTTCAAGAGTTGATTTTTCTCAAATGCATCTCGTTGAAGAAGTTGGTTTAGCTTTCTGTCTTTTTTTCTCTTTCCAGATACTATATAGATCAAATCGTTAATTCCACCTCGTTTATTCAGAAGGGTTGCCAAGACCGAAATAGGCAAGTTTGATTTGGTATGCGCATTTAGATTGCCTTCTATTTTGTTCAATGGCTTTTTATCTGCATTAGGTAAGCCTAGATTTTCTGCTGTACTTTTCGTTTTTATGACGGTAACTTCGTCGAGGGTATTAATACTTTTCTCCAATTTAATAATTAATTTTAATGTCTTGATATTTATATCTTTAATTATCGTTATCTTATCTTTAAATTGAAGAGAAGAAATGAATAATTCATCATTCTCTTTTACCCGAATTTTAAAGATACCTTTTTTACCACTTATGACAGCTTTTTTAGAAGTTTTATTTATGATATGAATATTCTCTAAAGGAATGGAATCGTTTAAGATTTGCCCCGAAACAAGGATCCGTTCTTGTTGAGCTGAAACTTGAATGCACATGAATAAAATACTAACAAAAAGTAAGGAGCTATCTTTCATCTTTTAGTTCTTTTAAATAGTATGTACTCTGTTTAACCAAAATGTCAATTGCCTCTATTTTATGGTTGTTAAGATAGAGCTTAATGATTCCCTTTGACGCACAATACTTAATGAAATTATCTATGTTCTCAGGTGGAATTTGTAAATCGTTTATGAAAAATGAATCGCCTAATTCACTTCGTATGGCCTCTGGTGCCCTCATTGCTTTTTTATCATATGCTTTTTGTTGTCTTTTCTTGAGGCGTTTTTTTTGACCAATTTTTGAAGCTTCCTTGAGCAAAGTTTTTAGTCCTAAACCGTTTAATAATCCTAAAATGTTTCCTTGAGTTGCTTGTTCTGTTGGGTCTGTTAATTTTCTTGAATCTGGTGCTTTTTCCTTATCCATTTGATCAAAATTATCTACAACGCGCATATCTATATTGAGAGAACTCATGTCAAGCGGCATATCGATAAGTGGCGCTTCCTTTCCATCCTGCACCAAACGTCCTGTGAGATTATGGTTTTTAAGTTCTACTTCATTTAATTCATTTACATTTAGCTTTAGTGTAATAACTAATTGAACTTTTTTTAGATGGGTTTCATTAATGACAATTTTCTGAGGAATGTATTGAATGTCAGAAATCAATAAGGTGTCATTTACTTTTACAGGCATTCGAAATTCACCATAGGCATTACTGATAGTACCTTTTCTTGAAGTTAGGTTGAATATATGAGCATTTTTTATTGAAATGGAGTCAGCTATAACTTTGCCTAAAATAACTCTTCTGTCATCTTGAGACGCCGCTTGAAGTGTAAAAAAAAGAGCTAGAAGTAAAAGTAATTTTTTTGGCATGCAGTTGAATTGGTCCTACAAATAAACCGATTGAATTCATAAATAAATATTAAAATTTGTGTAAACTTTTGTTAAAGATTAGTGATATATTATATTTAATTAATTTACATTTAAGCAATATGAAGAATCTAATAATTGCAAGCACATCTACGATTTATGGAGGCGACTATTTGGAATATATAAGATCGGAAGTTGGTGAACTTTTTGAGAATGTTAAAGAGGTTGTGTTTATTCCCTATGCCAGACCAAGTGGCATGAGTCATGACGCTTATACGCTAGTTGTGACCAAAGCGTTTAAAACTCTTGGCATACTCGTAAGGGGTATTCATACATATGAGCATCCGAAAGAAGCGCTAAATAATGCTCAAGGAATTTTCGTAGGAGGGGGGAATACCTTTTTATTGGTACACGAGTTGTATAAGCAAGATTTGATGGCAACTTTAAAAGATCGAATGCTAAAGGGAATTCCATATCTCGGCACAAGCGCTGGTAGTAATATTTGTGGTCCAACAATGCAAACCACTAATGATATGCCTATAATTCAACCTCAAAGTTTTAAAACGATGGATGTTATCCCATTTAATATCAATGCGCATTATTTAGATCCAGATCCAAGTTCCAAGCACAAAGGAGAAACTCGTGAAACAAGAATTAAAGAATTCCATGTTTTCAATGATACGCCAGTATTGGGTCTACGTGAAGGTAGTTGGTTAGAAGTGAAAAATGAGTCTATTACCTTAAAAGGCAATTTACCTGCCCGATATTTTCTTCAAAATAGAGATCCTGAGGAGTTGAAGCCTTTGACCATTTTCTAATTGATTGAATCCTTTTGAGCTTCCGTTCGAGATAATAAAAATCTATAAATATTTTTTGAATATTCACTTTTCTTAACGTCTTCAGAAAAATTGGAGTAAATGTTTTTTACCTCATTTATATCTACTTCTGGAATCCGCAAAAGATCTTGCAAAATGACACTAGAGACAAATGAATTTGGGTTATTTTTAGCGTAATCTAAGCTATAGCGTGTATTTTCATTATTAATTGCTCTCATTTTATTGTTTATTTCATTGATTTTAGATAAATCATTGTTGAAACGAGCTTTTTGTATTTGAGGAAACAGGTCATTTATTTTGCTTACTATTTTTTGAGACCCTTCTTTAAATTGCTGCAGTTCATCATTTAATTTAGAACCCGAAATAGTAGACGCTTTAAGATTATCGCTATGTGCGGTAATATTGATAGAACCATCTTCTACTAAAGGAAAGATGCCTCCACGAATACCGTCTATAAAAATGCCAAACATCGCTGGGGTTTGGATACGCCCCTGAAATTCAAATTGTCCATTAAGAGCTACCGTAGAATCTATCGTGATCGTTGTGTCATCTTTTTGCTTTCTTAACAAAATTTTCGTGCCGTCACTAAGATTTTCAATGGTTGCGCTTATTTTATAATGTCCGTCTTTGGTCGTGTTAGGCTTTTTTGTACATGATAATAATGCTGCGAATATCAGTACCAAAAGATATAGTTGATGTTTAATTGTGGTCATAAAGCGTCTTTTTTGTAAAAATAATGAATTGTGAATCGTTCATAGGGTTTCCTAGAACTATAGAAACGTTATTTTTTTAAAAATATGAGATCAAGTTATTAACTATTTTGTAAGTTATTAACAAACTAAAGAAATACATAGAATCCTTTAGATTTCCTTCAGATTTGAAAATTAGTTTCGCACCATTAATTTAGATCATAGCAGTTTTAAATTCACAGATGTTGTCATTGAGTACAATTTTAGTAAAATTAATACGTTAGGTATATGCTGTATAAGTATAGCGTCCCCTATGTTTTATTGTTATGCTCCCAAATTAGTTGAACGTTTTTGTTCAATTTTGAGGGTGTTTATTGTCAAAAATCCGCTATGATTTTGAAATATTATTGTTGATTACAGAAGGTAATTAACGAACGAATATTTGATATGACGAAAAAATTATTTTTAATTATGCTTGTGTTAACAAGCATAAATGTATTGGCACAATCCCCTATATTATCTAACTTCAGAATAGAGGAAGCTAATAAAAATAGAATTTATTTTGAAAGTAGTGAGCCTATTACAGGTTCTTCTGTAACTGGTTTTTATCTATCCGATAATTTAAGGAAGAGAGTAACAGGTTTGCATATCAATCCTGATCAGCTAACAGGGCATTATTTTACGAGTTCTGAAGCGTTCGATTATTGGGATACGTATGCAATTCGTTATGAGGGAGGTAGTGATATTCAAGATTTAAATTCGAACGGAATCTCTGAATTTTGGTTAACGGAAGTGTTGAATGAAATACCGGAACCAGCTCCATCTGGTATTCCTTATTTTGTAAGAACAACGGGAGATGACTCTAATGACGGATTAACTCATGAAACAGCTTTTAGAACTATCAACAGAGCAGTTCTTTTAAAGGCAAAAACTATTTATGTTGAAGCCGGTGATTACGGTGTAGAAAAGCTTAATTTTAACTACAAAGGTACGGCGACAGAACCAATTGTAGTGCAGGGATATAAAACCATCACAAATGGAGTGCCGGATCCGATAGAAGAAAATTATTGGAAATGGGGAGTTCATGGAACTGGACTAAATTGTGTTTTAGATAGTAGTGAAATGCCGACCCTTACTGGTAATAGTACTATTAGAAATGATATTTCGGCAGGAGGTAGAGCTTTTAGAACTTCAGATTTTTTGATTATAAAAAACTTCCAAACAACTCGTTTTAATACAGGTTTTTTTATAACGGGTTCAGATCATTTGGTATTAAAAAATATCAATGTTTTATATTCAGGTAGATTGAGTGATGCCAGAGGTTATGCCATTTTCGCTCAAGGCGGATTACAAGGTATAAATGCATATAACAAATTTATAAATATTAATACAGCACAAGGTATTAGTATGGTTCGATGGTATGGAGGAGCATCTTTACTAGATAATGTCAAGGTATATAATGATACGGCAGAAAGAGCACCTGATTATTTCATAAGTAATTATGAAGGATCAAACAGTATCATCAAGAATTGCCTGGTTGATAAAATAGGTGGTTCTGGAGGATCGCACGGGATCAGTTTAAAAAGTTGGTCGTATGTTCAGGAATACAATTTAATTGTTGATTGTGAGGCAATTAACATGATGGCTGGAGTCGAGCTTAGGCATGATCACGTTAAGAATACTGTTGTTCGAAATTTTGTTGGATATTCTAGATTAACCGATAGTTATACTGCAAATGAACTATGTGGAATTGTTGTTAGGGATAATTCTAGTGCCAATAAAATTGAGAACGCGACGCTATATAGACTACACAGAGGTATTTACTTTACTGACCAAAGTGGTGAACAGGGATATCAAACCCCTGGGTTTGACAACATTTTTAGAAATATTGTCATTTATAATTCTAATAATGCCTTAGGACATTATGGTACCACTACAAAACCATTGGCATACGGAAATTATTTTGAAAATTTAACCATTGACTCGGTAAAAAAAATGTACTGGACGAGTGGTCCTTTGCAATTTAACAGTTCAAATTTCCTGATAAATTCAACCATTAGTAATGTGGAAAGATATGGAGTTTCTACCATTACTGAATTTAATAATAACTATTTTAATAACGGATTTAGAACACCTTCAGGAACCAATATTACTGAACTTGACCCTATGTTTGTCAATCCGTCGAATGCTGATTATCATCTTCAAACTAATTCTCCTATCAAAGATATTGGTAGAGATATATCTCGATCAAGGTATGATTATGATGGTGTTGAAAGAGTTTCGGGTAAATATTCAATTGGAGCCTATGAAGATATGGTAGCTTCTTTTGGAAGTGTATCTCCTGATATTTCAATATGCGCCGGAGAATCGACTACATTGGTCGCGTCTGGAGGTGCTAGCTATTCTTGGGATACCGGAGAGACCACAGAGAGTATAACTGTTACTCCTACTGATACAACAACCTATTCTGTTGATATTAGTAATGGTGTTGAAACAGAAACATATGAAATTGTAGTAACTGTAGATGTTGCTCCTAGTGTCGATGCAGGTGCAGATGTGACGATGTGTGAAGGTGAGACTATTACATTGACCGCGACAGGTGAGGGTGATTTTTTATGGAGTACTGGAGAGACAGCAGCCAGTATTGAAGTGTCGCCAACAGCAACCACAACATATACCGTAACCGCCAGTAATTCTTGCGCAACAGAGGCAACTGATGAAGTGTTAGTAACGGTTAATCCCGGAGTAACCGTAGATCTAGGAGCAGATGTTTCGATATGTGTTGGAGAGTCTACAACCTTAACAGCTATTGGTGTTGGTCCTTTTAGTTGGAGTACTGGTGAGACCACTGCAAGTATAACTGTAAACCCTTCCGCAACAACAACTTATACGGTGACATCTTCAAATGGAACATGTTCTGATGATGATGATATTATTGTTACAGTAAATACAGCACCAAGCGTAACCGCGAGTGCTGATACAATAATTTGTGAGGGAGAGACGATTGAATTGACTGCTACTGGAGAGGGCGATTTTTTATGGAGTACCGGAGAAACATCGGCGACCATTTATGTAGCACCAACAACAACAACAACATATACTGTAACTGCTAGTAATTCGTGCTCAACAGAGGTGACCGATGAAGTTTTGGTAACAGTGAATCCAAGTTTAAACTTAGATGCGGGAGCAGACGTCTCTATTTGTCTTGGAGAGTCAGCCACATTAACCGCAACAGGTACTGGACCGTTTAACTGGAATACTGGAGAAACTACAGCGAGTATTACGGTAAATCCGACGACTACAACAACATATACTGTATCTTCAACTAGTGGTGCCTGTGATGATACAGATGAAATTATAGTAAATGTTAGTAATCCGCCAAGTGTGGTGGCTAGCGCAGATACCACTGTATGTGAGGGAGAAATTGTAACCTTAACCGCAACCGGTGAAGGTGATTTTTTATGGAGTACCGGAGAAACTGGATCTAGAATAGATGTGTCTCCTACAGCAACCACAACGTATACTGTAACCGCAAGCAATTCTTGTACTGCATCAGCAACTGATGAAGTATTGGTAACAGTGAGTCCAAATGTAACTGTAAATGCAGGAACTGATGTTTCTATATGTGTAGGAGAGTCAACAACCTTAACAGCAACTGGTACCGGTCCATTTAATTGGAGTACGGGAGAGACAACTGCTAGCATAACAGTGAGTCCAACTGCGACCACAACATATACGGTAATTTCTGATAACGGTACATGTTCAGATTCCGATGAAGTGATCGTTACCTTGAACAATGCTCCAAGTGCTAATGCCGGCGCAGATATGGCAATTTGCGAAGGAGAAACGATCACGTTAACTGCAACAGGAGAAGGTGATTTTTTGTGGAGTACAGGAGAAACTACTACTAGTATTTCGGTATCACCAACGGCAACTACATTATATACAGTTACTGCAAGTAATTCGTGCGCAACAGATGCTTCAGATGAAATTTTAATTACAGTGAACCCAAGTGTAACTGTTGAGGTAGGCCCAGATGTGACTATTTGTGAAGGGGAAAGTTTGACGTTGACTGCTACAGGTAACGGAGATGAATTTTTTTGGAGTACCGATGAGACCACTCAAAGTATTACAGTAAGTCCAACAGCAACCACAACCTATATAGTGACCTCCATTGTTGGTGGGTGTTCAAATACAGATGAAATGACGGTTAATGTCGTTAGACCTCCTACTGTTTATGCGGGTTCTGATGTTACCATCTGTGAAGGAGCTACGGTAACATTAACAGCAACAGGAGAAGGAAGTTTTTTATGGAGTACAGGGGAAACCACAGCAAGTATTAATGTAAGCCCTTCGGTGACTACTGCTTACACAGTGACAGGAGCAAGTAACTCATGTTCGACAGAGGTAACCGATGAAGTTTTGGTGATGGTTAATCCAAGTGTAACTGTAAATGCAGGACCAGATGTTGCTATCTGTGAAGGAGAATCTACAACTTTAACCGCGATGGGCACAGGTCCATTTAATTGGAGTACAGGAGAAACTACTGCAAGTATAACCGTAAATCCGACAAGTACTTCAACTTACACTGTATCTTCTGGTACCGGACCATGTTTGGTGACAGATGATGTAGTAGTGTCCGTGAATCAAGCTGCTTCGGTAAATGCAGGGGCAGATATGACTATTTGTGAAGGAGGTACTATAACATTAACGGCGACTGGCGAAGGTAATTTTTTATGGAGTACAGGAGAGACGACTGCCACTATTACGGTATCACCGAATTCGACTACAACATATACCGTAACAGCAAGTAATTCTTGTACAGGAGGAGTGTCTGATGAAGTTTTGGTAACGGTTATACCGAATGCGAATGTGAATGCTGGAGCGGATGTCGCGATATGTTTCGGCGAATCGACCACATTAACAGCAACAGGTACTGGACCCTTTAGTTGGAGTACAGGAGAGACGACCGCGAGTATCAATGTAAGTCCGACAGACACCACTATTTATACAGTTTCTGCTGGAGCGGCACCTTGTGTTATTTCAGACACAGTTACTGTAAACGTTAATGCTGCTGTGGCTGCAAATGCGGGTGATGATGTTACTATTTGTGAAGGCGATTCAGTAACCTTAACAGTAACGGGCGAAGGTGACTTTTTGTGGAGTACAGGAGAGACCACGTCAAGTATTACCGTAAATCCTTTGGAAACTACTACATACAGTGTATCGGCTAGCAATTCATGTGCGTCTAGTTCTACTGATGAAGTTATAGTGAATGTTAATAAAACGCCGGTTGCTACGGCAAATGATGACATAACAATTTTAGCAGGTTCAAGTGTTGATTTGACTGTAAGTGGAGTAGGATCTTTCGAGTGGAGTACAGGTGAGATAGGAAGTCGTATTACAGTGACTCCGACTGAAACTACTACATATACTGTTACCGCAACAACAGGTGAAGGGTGTGCTGTGAATGATGAAGTCGTTGTAACTGTAGTAGATGAATATGCTCCAACCGAAACCACAATTACCGTAGGTCAAAATATGACGATTTGTCCGAGTGACATTGTAATATTAGAGGCACCAACGGGTACGAGATATTTATGGAATTCTGGAGGGACAGAAAGAAGTATCAAGGTTTCTCCTTCTGAAACTACCATATATTCTGTAAAGGTTTATAATGGAGATGAGTCAGAAACCTATCATTCGACTATTACGGTAACCGAGAACTGTTCTGAGGCGATTAATTTATTGACCGATAATGGTTTCGATTTAAATCAAGAAATGACCGTTTATCCGAACCCAACCAAAGGCTTGTTGAATATAAAACTTAAAGGATATAATAATGACACTTCGGTTTCTGTTTACAATCTAAATGGAACTATGATTTATTCGGGCTCAGTTGAAAATAAATCAAGATCTAGCGTTCTGAAAGAACAGTTAGATTTATCAAAATTCCCTAAAGGTATTTATTTTGTAAAAGTAAATAACAATGGTAAAAGTGAAACTAAAAAAGTGATCGTTATGTAGGTAAGTGTATACGCTACTTATCATTTCAAAAACAAAAAAAACCTTTCGAAAAGAAAGGTTTTTTTTGTTTTTGAAATTTTAATTAATAATATATTCCTTTTTTTGTGATGAAAAAAAAACACTTATATTTGTGACGTGTTATTGAAAAAGAAAAGAAATGCCTTATCCCCATCTTACCTATTACAGGTTTAGTTATTTTTACTTATTTTAGATATAATAATTTATTTTTTACTTCTTGCTATATTTATCTAATATAAAAAGAGTAAAAATAAATGTTGTAATCATACGTTTAAAGTAGGTGCTAAATAGTTCATGATGAATATTTAGTCATTTTATTTCAAATAACACATTTTAATAGTATTGAAATTAAATTGTAGTATTTTATGTACCCATTTTTTTGGGATAGAGGATAGTGAAATAGTCTCTAAGTGCTAAAATAGTATGAGAAAAAGCGTTATAATTATATGAAAAATTTTGGATTAATAGGATTAGGTGGATATATAGCAGAAAGGCATCTGCGGGCTATCAAAGAGACCAATAATAATTTATTAGTGGCATTAGATAAGTTTGATAGTGTTGGTATAATGGATAGCTATTTTCCAGATGCGGCCTTTTTTGTTGAGTTTGAAAGATTTGATCGTCATGTGGAGAAGTTAAGACAAAAGAGAAATTTAAACTTAGATTATATTAGCATTTGTACGCCTAATTATTTGCACGATTCACATATCAGGATGGCCTTAAGAAGTGGAGCACATGCAATTTGTGAAAAACCGTTAGTATTGAATCCATGGAATATCGATGCTTTAGTCGATGTTGAAAAGCAATTCGATAGAAAGGTAAATACCATCTTGCAATTACGTCTCCATCAGAGTATAATAGAACTGAAAGAGAAAATAGATAATGGTCCCAAGGATAAAATCTATGATGTAGATTTAACCTATTTAACCTCAAGGGGGAGTTGGTATTATACTTCTTGGAAAGGTGATGCATCTAAGTCTGGTGGAATTTCTACAAATATTGGTATTCATTTTTATGATATGTTATCTTGGGTTTTTGGGAAAGTAAAAATGAATAATGTTCACATCCATAATCATGATAGAGCCGCTGGTTATTTAGAATTTGAAAAAGCACGAGTTCGTTGGTTTTTATCAATTAATTATGATGTGTTACCAGAAGAAGTGAAAGAAAAAGGGCAGCGAACCTATCGCTCGATTACCGTTGATGGAGAAGAGATTGAATTTAGCGGAGGCTTTTTTGATTTGCATACAAAGAGTTATGAAAATGTAATTGAAGGGAAAGGATATGGCTTAGAAGATGCGAGACAATCTATTGATATCGTTCATGAAATTAGAAATAAAGAGATAAGTCCATTAACAGGTGATTATCATCCATTGGCTAAACTGCCATATGCGAGTCACCCATTTAATAAGAGGTAAATATTTTATCATTTAAACAACTAAATCTTATAACAGAAACTCTATGAAAGTATTAATTTTAGCCGGAGGTTTCGGAACTCGACTCTCTGAAGAGACAGGTATTAAACCCAAGCCTATGGTAGAAATAGGAGGTAAGCCCATTCTTTGGCATATACTCAAATCATATTCACATTATGGTTTTAACGAATTTGTAATCCTTCTAGGGTATAAAGGTTATATGATAAAAGAATATTTTGCAAATTACTTTCTTCATAATTCTAGCGTAACTATTGATTTGAAAAATAATGAAGTGAGTGTGTTAAATAACAAGTCTGAAGACTGGAAAATAACGTTATTAGACACAGGTTTGAACACCATGACTGGGGGTAGAATAAAGCAAGCGAAAGAAATCGTCGGTGATGAAAAGTTTTTGTTGACCTATGGAGATGGCGTCTCAGATGTTAATTTCAACGAAATAGTAAAGTTTCATGGTCAACATGATGGAATTATTACGATGACGACCATTCAACCTCAAAGCCGATATGGTACAATAGAATATGGAGATGATGATAAATTGGTGAAATCTTTTCAGGAAAAACCAAAGGGAGAACGTGGTTGGATTAATGGTGGTTTTTTTGTGTGCGACCCTGAAGTTTTCGATTATATAGATAATGATTCGCAATGTGTTTTCGAAAGAAATCCTTTAGAGAATATGTCTAAAGATGAAAAACTTTATGCCTATAAACATACCAAATTTTGGAGAGCAATGGATTCTTTAAAAGATAAAAATGATTTAGAGGAATTATGGAATACCAATAACGCAAAATGGAAAATTTGGGAATAGATTCTTTTTTGAAGAATCAATATAACGATAAAAAGGTTTTAGTCACTGGACATACTGGGTTCAAAGGTTCTTGGCTGAGTATTTGGCTCAAACAGCTTGGAGCAGACGTTGTTGGAGTGGCTTTAGAACCGAAAAGTGAGTCAGATAACTTTTGTCTCGCAAATGTTTCTTCTATTGTTAAAGATATTAGACTAGACATACGGGATAAATCGGCAATCATTAAACTAATTAATGATGAAAAGCCAGAAATTATATTTCATATGGCCGCTCAGCCTCTTGTTTTAGAAAGTTATGAATCTCCACTAGAAACTTTTGAAACGAATACATTAGGTACAGCGAATATTTTAGAGGCAATTCGATTGACCGATGCTGTGAAAACGGCTGTTTTTATTACAACGGATAAGGTGTATGAAAACAAAGAATGGATATGGCCATATCGGGAAGATGAAAGAATGGGTGGTTATGATCCATATAGCGCAAGTAAAGGTGCTTCTGAGTTGATAATTTCCTCATATCGAAACTCTTTTTTTAATCCCAAAGATTATTCCAAGCATGGCAAATCAATTGCATCAGTAAGAGCTGGTAATGTTATCGGTGGAGGTGATTGGTCGGAAAACAGAATTATTCCAGATTGCGTGAAAGCTCTCGAAAACAATGAAAGTATTGACATTCGAAGTCCAAAATCAGTGAGACCATGGCAACATGTGCTTGAACCCTTGGGTGGATATTTACTTTTAGGTGCTAAAATGATGTCTCAACCTATTGAGTTAGCCGAAGCCTGGAATTTTGGGCCTGAAGCCGAGAATGTAACGAATGTTGGGGACCTTGTCGAAATTGTCATCCAGACGTATGGAAAAGGATCATGGAATGATTTATCTGATGCTGCTGCTCCTCACGAGGCCAAACTACTGGCATTAGATATTAATAAAGCGAAGTATAGACTAGGTTGGAAGCCCTTACTCAATATTAAAGAAACAGTTGAATTTACCGTCGATTGGTACAAAAATTATGATGCTGAAGAAGTACTCAAACTTTGTCAGCGTCAAATCGATGATTATATTAAGGTATGGAAATCAAGGAACGAAAATTAAAAGGTGTTTTTGAAGTTACTTTAAAACCCATCTTGGATGATAGAGGTTTTTTTATGAGAACGTTCGATGATACGATTTTTAAGAAAAACGGACTAGAGCGGAAGTGGGTGCAAGAAAACCATTCTAGATCTGAAGAGAAAGGTATCATAAGAGGTCTACACTTTCAATTACCTCCATTTACAGAAACAAAACTTGTGCGATGCATTAAAGGGGCGGTCCTTGACGTTTTCGTAGATTTAAGAAAAGACTCCGCAACCTTCGGGCAATGGGATAGTATCGAATTGTCAGAAGAGAATAAGAAGATGATTTTTATACCGAGAGGTTTCGCACACGGATTTTGTACATTAACTGAAATTAGTGAGATCCTCTATAAAGTAGACAATTTCTATAGTCCTGATTTAGAATCTGGGTTGATATGGAATGATATAGATGTGGCAATTGATTGGCCCACTAAAAAACCTATTCTTTCGAGTAAAGATTCAAATAATCAATCTCTCAAAGAATTTATTAACAACTATAAATCAATTGATATTTAAGATGAATATTAGACTATTTAAACCTTCTGTTGGTAAAGAAGAATTAGAGAATATTGCAGGGGCATTTGAGCGTTCTTGGATCGGTTTAGGACCGAATGTAAATGAATTTGAAAAAAAATGGGCCGAATACATAGGTGTAGAAGCAGCTATAGGTGTTAATTCAGCAACGGCTGCCCTTCATATCGCCCTGATGGTATTTAGATTTCCCAAAGGAAAAAAGGTATTAGTACCGTCTCAGACTTTTGCCGCAACGGCCTGTGCCGTTTTATACAACGGCCTAATACCGGTATTTGTTGATTCTGATCCTGTAACGCTTGGAATGGATTTAGACGATATGAAAAGAAAGTACGATGAAGATTGTGTAGCAGTGATGCCAGTACACTATGCAGGACACCCAGTACCCATGGATGAATTGATGCCATGGGCTCGTGAAAAAGGATTGCGTGTTGTTGAAGATTGTGCACATACCACAGGTGCTCTATATAAAGGTAAGCCATTAGGTACTTGGGGTGATTTCGGTTGTTACTCATTTGAAGAGAAAAAACTAATGACTACCGGAGATGGAGGAATGATTGTGTCTAATGATGTTGAATTAATGAAAGATATAAAGGCATATCGTTGGGTTGGTATTGATAAAGATAATTGGAAAACTGCCCAAGCCTATACAGATTCGAATAGAGATGCAATGCACTGGTTTTATGAAATAAACTTGTTGGGTTATAAATACAATATGAATGATTTAGCGGCTTCAATAGGGCTAGCACAATTAAAGAAATTGGATAAAATGAATGCCAGGCGTTCAGAAATTATACGCATGTATTTAGATGGAATAGAAGGAGTTAATGGCATTCAGCCGTTGTTACCATTTGAACCAGAAAAGTATGTTTATCAGATGTTTAGTATTAGAAGTGATCGACGTGATGAATTAATGATTTACTTAAAATCTAAAGGTATCGCTACAGGCTGTCACTACACGCCCTTAACCGATCAACCTTTGTTTAAACCATATGCGAATAATGATTGTGACTATATTGAAAAAGAAGCACAGAAATTGATCACATTGCCTTTACATTCAGACTTAACCAATGAGGAAGTAGCCTATGTTATTCAACATTTAAAAGAATTTAATGCTTAAGTATAAAGACTTTTCTTTAATAAAACCAACTGAAATTCAGTCTGAGAGGATCTCCCAAGTTATTGAGGAGAATAATGGATCCGTTTTTCATGAAGTTGAGTTAAATAAAATAGTTGAGAGACATCTTAACTCTGAATTATTCTATCTCGTAGACAATGAGTCAAATATTATGAATTTGGCGCCAGTTCATGTCACAAAAGAAAAATTTGGTGCGAGGCGTTTTCATTTTAAACCATTATATGACATTCCATATGCTGGTTTTGTTGATGATTCGCAAATAGATTTTAATGCACTTTCGATTGGTTTTTTCGAGTCTATAAATTATTGTGGTTACCCCAGAAATTACCAAGGTCAAGACAATCTAAAAACCCTATCGAGCGGAGAAACCTCTATAGTAGATTTAGCTCTCGAAGAAGATGAGATTTTTACAACCGTGATTCATTCGAAAAGAAGAAACATGATTCGTAAAGCAGGAAAATCCGGAATTACGGTAAAAAAGTTCTTTTCGGATGAAGGATTGTTACATTTTTGGCCAATTCTCGATGAATTACATAAAAAATTGAATTTCACTCGTTTGCCAAAAGAATATTATGCTGAGATGATTAATACATATGGCAAGAAGAAACAAGCTTGTATTCTAGTGGCTTTTAAAGATGAAATACCTATTTCTGGAATATTCATTATTGGTAATAAGAACTATATGCTTTATTACAAAGGAGCTTCAGTTTTTGGTGTTAAGAATGAAGGTCAAGGAGAGTTGTTGCAATGGGAGGCTATTAAACTTTCTAAATCTTTAAATGTGAAATGGTATGATTTAGGGAATTTGCAAAAAGAACTCTTACCAGCTATTTACAAGTTTAAAACAGGGATTTCGAATACTATAGTTCAATATCCGATATATACGAACAATGCCTTAGGGTATAAGATTTTTAATAAAATTAACTCATTATTGAAGTAGTGAAACTTAGTTTAATAGCGTAATGAAGTTTATACTTATGACAAATCCTACATTGAACAACAATGTATTGGAAGAATTATTAAAATCAGGACTAAAGCCAGAGGCTTTAGTTACCAGTATGCCCTTCTTTGTGAGAAAAACGAATTTCATAAAGCTATTTCTAAAAAAAATAATGTTCTTATCAGCATATTTATTGAACAAAGATAAGGTTGAAATTAAATTTCAACCTTATTTTTTGGCAAAGAAAAATAATATTCCAATTTATAATTCACACTATGTAAATAGTGAAAAATTTGCACAACAAATTAGGGATATGGATATCGACTACGTTTTTACATTTGGTTTTAAAATATTAAAAGAAAACATTATTAATGCCCCGAAAAAAGGATGTATCAATTTTCATCCTGCATATCTCCCATTTAATCGTGGTGCTACTCCTTCGAAATGGGTTATAGCTAATAATCAAACGGAGACTGGAATAACATTTCATTATATTAATAAAGGTATCGATAAAGGAGATATTATTGAGCAGTACAGAGTTCCTATATCAGGATATGAAACGAGTGAAATATTGGATAACAATTTATTTAGTTTAGGAGCCGTTTTGTTAGTCAAGCTGATCTACAAAATTAAAAATAATGTTACCATAGATAGATTACCTAATGTCATAGAGAATGGGTCATATGAGCCACCATTTAAAAAAGAAAATCGCATAGTTTCTGAAAGAAATACATTGGCTGAAATTAAAAAAACTGTATCGGCCTCAGTTGATGGTTATAATGGTGCATCTTATAATTTTAACAATAAAAAATTCAGAATAATTAATTGTGTAGAAATTCCAGAAATGAATACAAGAAATGTATTTCCATTTTTGACTCCAAATAAAAATATGGTAATAAAAACTAGTGATAATAAACAGTTATTATTGATCACAAAGAAGGACATAAATGAGTAATAATTTATTTGTAAACGTATAACTATTGAGTAACTTAAAACAAAAATCTATAGACGGTGTAATTTGGAATCTATTAGAGAAAATAGGTGTTCAAATGATTAAGTTGGTGTTAGGTGTTATTTTAGCTCGTTTACTAACACCGGGAGATTACGGATTGATCGGAATGATTACCGTATTTATTGCCATTTCCTCCATATTTATCGATAGTGGATTTGGCCTTGCTTATATACAAAAGAAAGATGCCGACGATGTAGATGCCAGTACTATTTTTTATTTCAATCTTTTTGTAAGTACAACATTATTTGCTGTGCTGTGGTTGGCTGCACCTTTTATCGCAAATTTTTATGATGAAGAACAGTTAACACAACTTATTCGAGTATTAGCAGTTGTATTAATTATTAATTCTTTTGGCTTAATTCAGATTACAAAGCTGAATAAAGAAGTAAATTTTAAGAAGAAAACTATATTAATGCTAATCAGCGCTGTTGCATCGGGTGGTGCAGGAATTTTTGCGGCCTTGCAAGGATTTGGAGTTTGGAGCTTGGTTGTTCAAAAGATTACTAAATCTGCCATAGATAGTGTTGGACTTTGGTTGTTTTACAAATGGAGACCTTTATTCGTATTTAGTATAGCATCTTTAAAATCGTTACTCTCATTCAGCACATGGGCTTTGTTTTTAGGAATTCTAACAGCCATTTTTGATAACATCTATCTCATTGTTATCGGAAAGTTTTTTCCTGCTGCTCAGTTAGGTTTTTATACAAAAGCAAAACAATTTGAACAGGTGGCCTCCCAAACACCCTCACATGCTGTAGGTGTTGTTGCCTTTCCTGTTTTTTCAAAATTACAAGACGATAAAGTTTCATTAAAAAAAGCAATTAAAAAGTTTAGCGGTCATACCATGTTTTTTGTGGCACCTTTAGTTGCTGTATTGTTCGTAATTGCAGAGCCACTATTTCTGTTGTTGCTAACAGATAAATGGGGTCCAATGATACCTTACTTTAAATTGTTATTAATTGCTGGGGTATTATATCCAATTCATATGGTTAATGTACAAGTGTTAAGTGCTCAAGGTAAAATGAAGCTGAATTTTAATATTTCAATGGTTAAAAATTCGTTTAGAGTATTGAATATTATTATCATGTATAGATTCGGCGTTATATATATCATTTATGGAGAAATATTTTTTTCGTACGTCGCATTAGTAATTAACACATATTATACGAAAAAGTTGGTAAACTATGGCTTGATGGAGCAGTTAAAAGACTTGTCCATAACTATTTTGACATCCTTAATTTTGGCAATCTTAGGCTTGCTCTTAATGAGTATATTTGATAATTATTACTTGAAAATTATTGTTTCTGTAGTTTTTATTGGCAGTTTTTATTTATTAGGGTCTTATTGGTTTAACCGAAAAATGTTCGATGATAATCTCGGAATACTTAAAGATAAATTTATTAGAAAAAAGAATAAATAAAATAGAAGTTCGTTTTAGAAGAAATCATAAAAGTTTAATTATGGCTAAGGTTATTATATTCGGAATATTAGATACTGCAGAACTTGCACATTATTATCTTAAGAACGATTCTGAACATGAAGTTGTAGCTTTTACAGTGTCAAAAATATTTTTAAAAGAACCGACCTTCAAAGGGCTGCCTGTAGTGCCTTTTGAAGAGATTGATTCTGTATATCCACCTTCTGATTATAAGTTATTCGCCCCGATGACAGCGAGGAAAATGAGTCAGCTAAGAAAGCAGATTTATGCTCAAGGTAAAGAAAAAGGATATGACTTCATTAGTTATATAAGTAGTAAGACACAGATATTTAATACCGAAGTTGGTGAAAATTGCTTTATCTTAGAAAATAATATGATAAGGCCGTTCGCCAGCATAGGAAACAACGTGGTTATTTGGAATAACAGTCACATCGGTCAGCGTAGCGTTATCAAGGATCATGTATTTATTAGTTCGCATGTGTTAATCTATGGTCATTGTACCGTTGAACCACATTGCTTCTTAGGAGGTAATGCTGCAGTGCGTGAATTCAGTCATTTATCGAAAGGAACGCTTCTAGGAATGGGGGCGAGTTTGGTGATGAAACAAACCGAAGAATGGGGGATATACATTGGAAATCCGGCAAAGAAAAAGACGGATAAATTGAGTTATCAAGTTTATTAATAAGATATCATATGGAAAATAAGAAGCCAATACTAATTTCTAGTCCAATTCTACCTGATTTAGATGAGTTTGTAGAAAGTTTGAAGGTCATTTGGGAAAGAAAATGGTTAACGAACAATGGAGAGTTTCATCAAGAATTTGAAAAGAAACTAGCTGCGTATTTAGGAGTAGAGTATGTATCGTTATTTTCTAATGGAACCTTAGCACTCATATCGGCTTTACAAGCGTTGAGAATTACTGGAGAAGTAATTACCACACCATATTCCTTTGTGGCTACCACACATGCTTTGTATTGGAATAGTATCAAACCAGTTTTTGTAGATATAGATCCCGTGTACGGTAATATAGATCCCCTAAAAATTGAGGCGGCGATAACGCCAAAGACTACAGCAATTATGCCAGTGCATGTCTATGGTAATCCAGCAGATGTTGAAAAGATTGATGAAATTGCTGAAACGTATGGACTCAAAGTGATTTATGACGCGGCACACGCTTTTGATGTTAAGAAAAATGGGAATTCTATTCTCAATTTTGGTGATCTGTCGATTCTCAGTTTTCATGCAACTAAAACATTTAATACGATTGAAGGAGGTGCTATTATCTGTCAAGATGCAAAGACAAAAAAACGAATTGATTATTTAAAGAATTTTGGTTTCTCGGATGAGGTAACAGTAGTGGCACCTGGTATCAATGCTAAAATGAACGAAGTGCAATCAGCCTATGGATTGCTGCAGTTAAAGTCATACGAAAAACAAACAGAAGAACGCCAAGAAATTGCTCGTACCTATTGTGAATTGTTGGAGGACGTGAAGGGGATACGCTGTTTGCATGATATAGATGGAATAAAACATAATTATGCGTATTTTCCAATTTTTGTTGATGCTCAGAAATATCCATTAACAAGAGATGAATTATATCAGAAGCTCAAAGAACATGGAATACACGGTCGACGTTATTTTTATCCGTTAATTAGTGAGTTTCCAACATACCGAGGGTTACCATCTTCAAATCCTGACAACTTGAAAATAGCCTCTAAAATGACAAACCAAGTTATTTGCCTACCAATTTACCCTGATCTAAAATTAAATACCATTAGGGCAATTGCAAGAATTATAACAGATTTGAGTGTTTAGGAAAAGTCAGCTTTATCAAATTTGAAATTTCTATTAAAATTGCCGTAATTGTCTTATTTTTAAGGCGATAAAAACAAAAGCTATGTTAACAAAGAAAGAATTTTTAGAAAGGTATCAGAAAGTGCCAGTAGTTGAATACCCCAGCAATACAGCCGAAAGACCTTTGGTTACTGTCGGTATTGTTACGTATCAGCATGAGATGTATATAAGACAATGTTTGGAAGGTGTCTTGATGCAACAAACCAATTTCGATTTTGAAATACTGATAGGTGAGGATGCGTCTTCCGATAAGACGAGAGAGATATGTATTGAATATGCCGAGAAATTTCCTGATAAGATTAAGCTATTTCTGCATGCTAGAGAGAATAATATTTTAACATACGGCAAACCTTCTGCACACTTTAACTATAGATATAATCTCTATAGTGCAAAAGGAAAATATTGGGCTACATGTGATGGAGATGATTATTGGATTGATCCTCATAAACTTCAAAAACAAGTTGATTTTTTGGAGGCAAATGAGGATTATGGGTTAATATACTCGGATAAAAAAATAATTGGTAATGAAGATGTTGATGAAAAAGAAGCTTTGTTACTGGAAGATGTGAGAAGAAATTATGAGTTAGTTAAGGAGAAATTTAAAAGCGGCGCCATCTTTTGGGATTTATTAGAATGTAATTTAATAAATACCTTGACGGTCTGTTTACGAAAAGATTTGCTACTAGGCTACTTCGAGAAATACCATACTGAAGAATTTTGTTACGATTATAGGGAATGGCTTTATATTGCCATTTTTGCGAAAATAAAATATGTTGATGAGCAATGGGCGGCATCTAGAGTGCATGGAGCCGGATTGAGTAATTCGAATAGTTATATCGATAGGAGATTACCCTTGGTAAAGCAGGTGTCACTCTTTAATTATTTAACAGAAGTAAATAATAATCCAGATAAGATCAACACAGAAATGCTTTTGAGAACCTTAGACGAAATAGTAAAAAGCACCTCTATTTCTGACGAAGAGAAAGAACCTACATTGTCATTTCTTAAAAGAAATCCGAAATATCTGGATCAACTTACTAAAGCCTGAATTAAATGTCACGAAAAACCTTCCTTGCACAGTATCAGAAAGTCCCCGTTGAAGAATTTCAAAATAGTGTCTCAGAAACCCCGCTTGTATCAGTATCAGTAACGACGTATGGACACGAAAAATATATTGCGAAATGTTTGGATGGAATTTTAATGCAACAAACCAATTTTGATTTTGAGATCTTGGTGGGAGAAGACGCATCTGCGGATGGTACGAGAGATATATGCATCGAATACGCCAAGAAATATCCAGATAAAATAAAATTGTTTTTGCATTCAAGAGAAAACAATATTCAGATTTATGGTAAGCCGACCGCTAGATTCAATTCTGCATATAATAGTTATGCTGCAAAAGGTAAGTATTTAGCGATATGTGAAGGCGATGACTTTTGGATTGATCCCTTAAAGTTACAAAAGCAGGTAGATTTTTTAGAGTCAAATGATGATTACGGAATGGTGTTCTCTGATGTTGTAATGATTGATAAAAATAATGATGAAATACCCGAAACAGATTTTCACCGAAAAATAAGGTCACTTTATAAAAGTGGCTCGATATTCTGGGACCTTTTAGAGAATAATTTTATCAATACACTAACTATTTGTGTGAGAATAGATTTACATTTAGATTATTTAGATAGATTTTTTGAAGATTTTGCCTATGACTATAGATTTTGGCTACATGATTCGAGCTACACAAAAATTAAATATTTAAATGAAAAAACCGCTGCTTATAGAGTTCATAATATGGGCATGAGTAGAAATGATGATTTTTTTATAAAAAGAACACCTTTGGTTCATCAATCGGCGATGGTGAATTATATGTCATTGATAAAATTTGACTCTAAATCTATAAATCGTCCTATTTTCTCAAGAACAGTATTTAATATTCTCAAAAGTAAGAATTTGTCTAAACAAGAGAAATCTCCTACATGGAATATGCTGAAAAAGAGCCCAAAACTGATCATGTATGTCGCGAAATGGGTGGTCACTGATAAAATTGGAAAGTCGGTCTTAAGAAAAATTAAGCGTCATTAATGTGTAGGTAATGGGTGAAAAGAAGTTTCAGAATATTGACTATTATTTTTGGGGTTTATTTATTATTTACTCAAACCCTGGAGGGATTTTAAATGCTTTGGGGTTAATCGGAAGTGAAGGTGGTTCAATTACAATAAGAGATCTAATTTTCTTTTTATTAGTAGGATGTTTTGTTGTGATGTACCTTAATTTTAAAGTCAATAGCACTCTCTATAATAAGGCAATAAAGTACTTAGTGATTTTTCTCTTGTACTATTTTATTGTTTTTGGATATTTCACGCCCATCTTAAAATTAAATGAAGGTCATTCCTTTCTATTTTTCTTAAAAAAGACTCGAACTACCATTTATAGTATTCTATTGTTTATTATGATCTATCATTTTTTCGTTAGAAGTAATGTGCTGTTTTTCAGAATGTTATTTGTTTCGTCAATATTTATTTTGATACTTTTCATCGCAACGATAATCACTGGAATTGAAATTTTACCCTTAGATACTTTGAATAGAGGTTTTACAAAAACCAAAAGAATATTTTTGAAGAGCTATGGATATATGCCGTTATTAATTCCTATTGGAGCAGTAGTTATAGTTTTCTTTAAAAAGAAATTCGCTTGGAAAAATATCGTTTTGATTGCGTTTGGCTTGATGTTTTTAGGTTGGCTGCTGTCAATAACAAGAAGGCATATCATTGGAACAATTATTTATTTGTTTTTATGTTTAACCGTATTGAACTATTTCCAGCATAAAGCACTCATTTCTGTGAAGAAACTTTTTACGGTCTTAATATATGTTGTTGGTATTGGTTTTCTTATATCTCTAACTTTTCCTAAATACATTCAGGCTACAACACTTGCGTTAGAAGAATCAATTAGTGTCGTTGAATCTGGAAAGTCGTCTTCTGGAGGAAAAGATGCCCGTATGGGGTTTGGTAAAGAATTTATGCAAGACTTGATAAAGGAAAATTTATATTTTGGTACAGGTTTCGATAACCGTTGGAGAACGAAAGAGGGAGATGAACAAGGGTATGAAGCTGCCGATTATCCTTTATTAGGGGCAATCGCTATGACCGGAATATTTGGCTTAATCTCTTTTTTGCCGGTGTACATATTGTTGGTTAGATCTTTGATTTTCGATTTACAATATTTTAGGAACCATAAAAATGTAAATTATCATTCGCTAGAATTTTTCTCCCTAATCGTTTTTATAATTTATTTTATGTACGAAATGATACAATATATGAATTGGTTTTCACCAGTCTCCTTATCGGGAAGATCAAGCTGGTATGTGTATCTTGCAATGTATTTTGCCTCAAGACAATTATTTTATAGCTCTCAATCAAAGCAAATCAAATATGCCTAGTAAAAAAGTTATTGTTCTTATTTTATCCTACAATGGGAAGAAGTTACTCGATGATTCGATATCTAGTTATTTACAGAATAATTATGATAATTTCGAAGTAGTTATCATTGACAATGGTTCTACCGATCAAACTAAAGAATATGTCGAAAGTAAGTGGCCCGAAGTAAAGGTATTACGAACTGAGGTGAACCTCAAGTATTCTGGGGGATTTAATTTCGGATTAGAATATGCCTTCGGTGAACAAAAAGCTGATTATGTGTTAATTACAAATAATGATGTAAAAGTAGACTCGAACATAATAAAAGCTACTGTTGAAGTTGCTGAAAGCAATACAAAAGTTGCTTTTGTTACGGGTAAAGTTTATTATTATGATGACCCTGAAGTTTTTCAAACCTGTGGGAGAGAATGGGAAGAGAAAAATTGGAGAGGAGATGATATCGGAATAGGTGAAAAAGATAAGGGACAATACGATTCAGTAAGAGAATTGCCATGGTGCGATGATATTTTTTGGCTCGTAAATAAGGACATTTATGATAAAGTAGGTGGTTATAATACTGAATTTGCTTTTCAAGCAGAAGATTTTGAATGGCAAATAAGAGCAAAGAAAGAAGGATACAAAATTTATTATACCCCAGATGCCAAATTATGGCATAAGGAAAGTGTAACAATTGGTAAAGTTTCACCTTTCAAAATGTACTATAATTTTAGAAATCCGCTGATAGCACATATGATGCATAGAGAATACAAAGATTTTAAACATTATTACCGAGATAAGAGGAAATATTTGTTCATCTTAACGATTAAAACATTATTCAATTTTAGAATTTCTTACACGTTAAAAAGTTGGCAAGGATTCTTTTCAGCGTTGAATTGGGGATTGAAAAATAAACGGATTAAATTAGTACAAATTATAAAATAAAGTAAGAATGAATATTAGTGTTTTTGGACTTGGATATGTTGGTTGTGTAAGCTTAGGTTGCCTAGCGCAGAATGGACATAATGTAATTGGGGTAGATGTTTTAGATACGAAAGTTGACCTTATAAATAGAGGCGTCCCAACCATAATTGAAAAAGATATAGATAAAATTATCGCTGAGCAGTTTAAACAAAAACGTGTAAGAGCTACAAGAGACTTTAAAGATGCAGTGTTAAACTCTGATATTAGTATAATTTGTGTTGGAACACCCTCTACTTCGGAAGGACATCTTAATCTCGAATACATATATAATTCTGCGAGAGAAATAGGTGAAACTCTGAAAGAAAAAGATGATTTTCATATTGTTGTCATTAGATCAACCGTACTTCCGGGAACGAATAAAAAAGTAGGTGAAATTATTGAACGAGCTTCGAATAAAGAAAGAAATAAAGGTTTCGCTGTAGTTTCAAATCCAGAATTTTTAAGAGAAGGTACAGCGGTTCAGGATTATTATAATCCGCCGGTTACTATTTTGGGTAGTGACAACGAGAGAGCTTTAGAGACAATGGCTAGTATTTATTCGAAAGTAAACGGTTCTATAGAAAAAGTGGAAGTCAAAGTTGCCGAAATTATCAAGTACGTGAATAATTCTTTTCATGCCTTGAAAATTGTATTCGCAAATGAAGTAGGAAACATTTGCAAAAAATTGGATATTGATTCACACGAAGTGATGCGCGTTTTTTGTTTAGATAAACAATTAAACATATCGAATTATTATTTTAAACCTGGATTCGCATATGGAGGTTCTTGTTTACCCAAGGATTTGAAAGGATTAAAAATGTTAGCACATGATAACTATATCGAATCTCCGGTATTGAACTCTATAGAAAACAGTAATGCTTATCATAAAGAGATTGCCTTAAATGCAGTGTTGGAAACTGGAAAGCGAAAAATAGGATTTTTAAATATAAGTTTTAAATCTGGCACCGATGATTTACGATACAGTCCTTCTGTTGAAATGATTGAACAATTAATCGGTAAAGGAAAGGAAATACTTATTTACGATGAAAATGTGAGTCTGTCAAAATTGATAGGAGCAAATAAAAGCTATATTGAAGAAAAGTTACCCCATATTTCAACATTACTTTGTAAAGATATGGAAGAACTAATAGCGAATTGTGATGTCATTGTTATACCTAATAAAACAAAGGAAATTGAGGAGATTGAGATACCAGATAATAAGACTATTATTGATTTATGTAGGGTCGATACACTTCGAAATCATCCTGGATATAACGGATTAAATTGGTAGTAAATGAAAGTTTGTTTTATTTCAGATAGTTTAGTAAGAGAACGAGAGATTATCGCGGGTTTAAATAAAAAAACCGATTTTCTATTGGTGTATCCTTATTACCCAAGCGAAAATGTTTCACAAGAAGATGTTGAGTCTTTTTGCCAGGAAAACAATGTGCCATTAATAATGCATGACTTCACCACTCGAAGAGCCAGCAGTATAAAGGGAATTAGTGCAGATTTAACTTTGATTAAAAAGATAAAAAAGTTTGATCCTGATGTCATATATATTGAAAACTTAGGAAGCCCTTATCTTGCGGTTTTTTACCGATTGTTTTTCGGTAATAAAAAGATAATTATTTCATTAATGGATTATAAATTGCATCAACGTTCAAAAGGGCAATTTAAATTCAGCGAGAAATTTTATAAATTTATGCAAATGAAATTCTACAAGAATTTTCATTTTTTCTCTTATTCTCAAGAAAAATTATTCAAAACAGACTTTCCAAAAAAGAGAAGTTTTACGGTAAGAATATTTTTAGTTGGGACAGATTTACCAAAAAGAGAAGATTTTATAAAGGATAATAGTATTATAAATTTCTTGTTTTTCGGAAGGATATTTTATTACAAGGGAGTTGATGTATTAATCAAAGCATCTAATATTTTAGCTAAGAAATATAAAAATTTCAGAGTTACAATTGCTGGATCGTCTGATACTTGGGAGCAAGATTATCTGCCTTTAATTGAAGATAAATCAAAATTTGATTTGCAGGTCAGGTATATAGGAAAAGATGAGTTACCAGACCTTTTTCAAAATGCAAATTTTTTTATGGTACCCTATAGAGAAGTTACGCAAAGTGGTCCTTTGTTAAGAGCATATAATTACGACCTAATTCCTATTGGATCAGATGAAGAAGGTTTTCTTGAGTATATAGATGATGATAAGAATGGCTTTATCTTCAAGAATGAATCATACGAGGATTTGGCAGATGTAATGGAAAAAGCATTGTTACTATCAGATGATGAGAAGAAAAGAATTACCGAAAATATTTTAAAGTTTAAGGAAGAAGAATTCGATATTAATCACGTTGTCAAAAAATATATGGATATGTTTGATGAAGTAATTGGTGGTTTAAAATAATAAAATTATGAGAGAGTTTATAGCTAATATTGCCTTATCCAATAAAAAAGGCTTAAAAAATAAAATTGCAGAATATGCGCAGTCAGATTTTTTTACAACAGATCAAATTGCTCATTATCAAAATAATAAACTCAAAAATTTAATTGAACACGCCTATAAGAATGTACCATATTACACATCGATTTTTAATAAAAATGGACTAACGCCAAAAGACATTCAGACGGTACAGGACTTACAAAAGTTACCGATTCTTGAAAAAAAGGATATTCAAAATAACAATGACGCGTTAAGAGCTAAAAATTCAAATGCTTCGTATTCAAGAACTACGTCGGGATCAACAGGTAAGCCTCTGACAATAGATTTCGATGCTGAAAATAAGGTTGTGGAAATGGCATTAGTTCAGCGTTTTAATGACCAAATCGGGAATACAGCAAAAGATACACAATTGTTGTTATGGGGAGGACACGCAAGTACTTTCAAGGATAAAATTAAATCATTTATAAAGCAAAAAGTATATAATTATAAATTGATTGATACCTACAGCCTGTCAAATGAATTGTTAGAAGAACTGGCGTTAAAAATATCTAAGGGTAAGTATCCAGACCTAAGAGGATATACATCGGCAGTTTATATGCTCGCAAAAAAAATGGAAGAAATGGGTTTGTCGGTGAACTTAAATTCGATTTCTGTCAGTGCCGAACAATTGTTTGATTATTACAGGAGTGATATTAAGTTATGTTTAGGTAATAACTTATATGATCAGTATGGTTGTGGTGAAACAAACTCAATTGCATTCGAATGCAATAGGCATGTTGGTTTACATCACGCTTTTGAACACTCAATTTTAGAAGTTGTGGATCATCAAAATAATCCATCCGAAACAGGTCATATTGTAATTACAAACTTAGATAATTACGCCATGCCTTTAATTCGTTATAGAAATGGTGATTTGGCAACTTTAAACAACGCAGAGTGCACCTGTGGTAGAAATTCTCAATTAATTAAAAAAATTGAAGGTAGAACATATGATTTTATCAAAGGCCTCAATGGTAAAATTGCGCATGGTGGATTTTTTGACGATGTACTTTTGGAGAGTGGGTTTACTAAAAAATATAACATTAAAGAGATAAGAATTATCCAAACTAATGTTGATGAATTGACGATTGAGTATATAAGTGATGATCAAGTAACAGATGAGTCTAAAAACAATGTGATAGCGATGTACCAAAAGTTTTTAGGAGAAATGAAAATTGTTTTCAAAGAGGTGAAAAAAATGAAACTGACAAAAGCTGGGAAAAGAAAGTTTATTATTTCTTATGAGGAATACCAAAAGCTAAATTAATTTTTCATGAAAATTTTATTTGTTAGTAGTGGTAATTCCGCTCAAGGAATATCTCCTATTATTAAAAACCAAGGAATGTCTCTTCAAAAAAAACAGGAGCTTTCTTATTTTACAATTAAAGGAAAAGGATTGAAAGGATATATAAGTGGAATTTTTGATCTTAGAAATCATTTTAAGAACAATAGGTATGACATTATTCATGCGCATTACTCACTGTCTGCCTTCGTGGCATCCTTAGCTGGAGCAAAACCCTTGGTGGTTTCTTTAATGGGGAGTGATGTTAAATCTAAAGGGTTCTATAAATTTTTTATTAAACTGTTCAATGCTGTTTTTTGGAAAAAAATAATTGTGAAATCTCAGGACATGAAAGAATCTTTGGGCGTTGAAAAAGTAAGTATTATTCCGAATGGAGTAAACTTTGAAAAGTTCATGGTAATGGATAGAGATAAAGCGATACAAAAAGTCAATTGGGATATTTCAAAGAAACACATTTTGTTTGCAGCAAATCCGGATCGACCAGAGAAAAATTATAAACTCACAAAAGAAGCTTTTGATCTATTGGAGTTAGAAAATGTGGAACTTCATTATTTAAAAGATGTGCCTAATGAGAACATGCCTTTCTATTTTAACGCTGCTAATGTGATCGTTTTGACAAGTTTATGGGAGGGTAGTCCAAATGTCATTAAGGAATCGATGGCCTGTAATATTCCAATAGTGGCTACCGATGTTGGAGACATTAGAAAGGTTTTTGCCGATACTCAGGGGTGCTATTTGACTAGTCAGGATGTGAATGATGTTGCCATGAAATTAAAAGAGGCAATAGCATTTGATAATAGAACTCGAGGTAGAGAGACAATAAAATATTTGAATGAAAATATAATAGCAGCCAATATTATCAGTTTATATGAAAGTGTTTTAACTAATAATTCACGCGTTAGTTAGAGTATTCTCGAGAAAAAAAGAATATGAGTCAAAGAAAAGATGAAAATAGTGTACCTGGAGTACTAATAATTGGTGGGCATGTACAAGGACTAGGAATTGCCAGAATTTTTGGCAAAAATAAAATTCCAGTAGTGCTTCTTGATACGACATCAGTAAATCTAACAAGACACTCAAAGTATTGTCAGAAGTGCATTAAATACAAGGAAGGGAACTTATTAGAGACCTTGTTGTCTTTGGGCAACCAAAAACAATATGCGAATTGGTTGCTGATGCCAACCAATGATAAACACGTTGGAATTTTAGGAGATCATAAGGAAGAATTATCTAAACATTTTAAGGTAAGTACCACGAATAGTAAAGCCTTAAGTTATTTTTTTAACAAAAGGCATACATATAAGTTGGCCTCCGATCTGAATATTCCAATTCCTACGACCTTAACAGCTGATTCTTGGGAGGAACTATCGAAATTAAACATCGTGTATCCCTGTATCATAAAACCTGCTGTCATGCATACGTTTTATTCTCAAATTAAGAAAAAAGTGTTTGTTTGTAATAATGCGACAGAATTAAAGCAGAACTATCAGAGGGCCATAGAATTGATTCCAAAAAATGAAGTGATTATTCAAGACATTATTCCGGGTAATAGTGAACATCAGTATTCAGTTTGTTTTATGTTTGACGGAGAAGAGCCCCTTGTTACATTATCTGCCCGAAGAGCAAGACAGCATCCACCAGATTTTGGAAACGCAACGACATATGCAGAAACTGTTGATATTCCGGAACTTGTGGTATCGGCAAAAAAAATATTAAAACAAATTAACTTTACGGGTGTATGCGAGGTTGAATTTAAATTTGACACCAGAGACAATACATATAAATTTTTAGAAGTGAATCCGCGAACATGGAAATGGCATACACTGGCAGAAAAAAGTGATTCGCCAATACTTATGAGTCTATATCATTATATGTATGACCTAGAACCAATAATTAAAAATGATCAAAAGAATGCTTCATTTAGGCATTTGATAACCGATATACCGACAATTTTGAAGATGAAGTTGTCAAAAATAAATTATCCTAAGACGAAAAAAAACATTAAATATGCAGTGTGGGACTCAAACGATTTGCTTCCCGCGTTTTTTGAAATTTTATACCTTCCTTATTTTATACTAAAAAGATAAACCAACGATGAACACACTAATGATTTTTTTATTTGAAAGTTTGATATTGAGTACCTTAACCTATTTGTACTTACATAAGAAAACGAGAATTAGCCTTAAATTTTTATATTTAGATAACCTAATGGTTGTCGCCCTAACAATGCTTATTTGTTACCTGTTGAGCAAAATAATTCCAGTAGATTATCATTGGGTGTTGTTTTTGGTGATACCAGCATTGGTTTTGGGAATTGCTTTTGGACTAACAATGATACGATTTTGGAGAACTCCAAACAGAAAAATAAAAGCGAATGCTAGCGAGCTTATCTCACCTGCTGATGGGAATGTTTTATATATAAAAAAGGTAGAGAAGGGAGAAGTACCGGTGTCTATAAAAAAAGGACTCGAAGCGAAATTAGATGAAATCACACAAACAGATATACTTGAGACTCCTTGTTGGTTAATTGGAATTAATATGACTCCATTTGATGTACATAAAAATTGTTCGCCAATTGAAGGTAAAATCGTACTAAATAAACACATTTCAGGAAAGTTCTTATCGCTAAAAGAACCAAAGGCTATCGTAGAGAATGAAAGAAATACTTTAGTCGTTAAGAATGATGATATGACAATAGGCATTGTGCAAACCGCATCAAAATTAGTGCGTAGAATTGATAGCTATGTTAAAGAAGGAAATGCCATTGAAAAAGGAGAATGGTTCGGAATGATTAGGTTTGGTAGTCAAGTAGATTTAATAATTCCTGCGTCATGTAAAGTGAATGTAGAGATCGGTCAACAAATTTATGCTAAATCAACTATTATTGCTTCTAAGAATTAAATGATTATCTGAGGTACATTTTTATGAATATGAATCCTAAATAGTAGTTTGACAAATGAAGATTTTAATTGATATCGGTCACCCCGGACATGTACATTTATTTAGACCTTTTACCGAGGAAATGCAACAAAAAGGACATACTATTTTATTTACATGCCGTCAGAAGGAATTTGAAATAGAATTGTTGCAAGCCTCTGGCTTTAAATATGTGTCATTTGGCAAGCATTTTAAGACAAAAATTGGCAAGCTTTGGGGACTTCTTAAATTTGATGTACAGTTATTCTTTACAGCGCTAAAATTTAAGCCTGATATCTTTTTAAGCGCCGGATCTATGTATGCTGCGCAGGTATCTTTTTTATTAAGAAAACCACATATTTTAATGGAAGATACCGGTAATATGGAACAAATTAGGTTCTATTTGCCTTTTACCGATGTCGTTTTTTCTCCAAATGAATTGGATCGAGACTTGGGAGAAAAACAAATTAGATATAGATCTTTTCATGAAATAGCCTATTTAAGTCCTAATTATTTTAAACCCGATGAGGTAATTTATGACTTTCTAAAGATTGAAAAGGATGAGAAATTTGCACTTCTAAGATTTGTTTCATGGAATGCAACACATGACACTGGCCAAGGAGGTTTTTCGGCGCAAGAAAAGGATGATATAGTGAGTTATTTGTCTTCAAAATATAAACTTTTCATTTCTTCTGAGGCAAAAGTACCAGCGAAATTTGAAAAATATATCATCAGAATTCCTCCCGATAAAATACATCACGCAATGGCCTTTTCAGAGCTATTGGTTAGTGAAGGAGCAACGATGGCCGCTGAATCGGGTGTACTTGGTACTCCCGCAATTTATGTGAATTCATTAGTAGCTTGTAATAATGAAGACCAAGAAAAATATCAACTTGTATTCAATTTCAGATCAGGAGAAGGGGTTTTAGATAAAATAAAGGAACTTGAAAAAGTTGATAATAGCGTATTCGAGTTTCAACAAAGAAGAGATCAATTTTTGAGTAGTAAAATTGATTTAACAGCTCTTTTAATTTGGTTTGTAGAAAATTATCCAAAAAGCAAACATGTTTTAAAAGAAAATTCAGATTTTCAAAATAGATTCAAATTATAGTATGGATTTCACGGTTGCAGAATATAAAAAATTAGTAACAGCCTTAAAAGAACAAGGTTACCAATTTCAGACCTATGCTGAGTTTATAACCTCACCCAAGGATAGAATGATAATTTTACGACATGATGTTGATCTTTTACCGTTGAATTCATTGAATTTTGCAAAAATTCAAAACGAGTTAGGAATTAAAGGCACCTATTATTTTCGGGCAGTGCCAGAAAGTTGGGATGAAGGTATTATCAAAGAGATTGCTTCTTTGGGACATGAGATAGGTTATCATTATGAGTGCTTAACAACATGTAGTGGTGATATGGATAAAGGAATCAAAGATTTTGAAGAGAACTTAGAAGCATTGCGAAAGTTAGCACCAGTTTCTACGATATGTATGCATGGTAGTCCGATGTCAAAATACGATTCCAAAGATTTATGGAAAAATTATAATTACAGAGATTACGATATCATAGGAGAGCCTTATTTTGATGTTAATTTTAATGAAGTCTTTTATCTTACGGATACTGGAAGAAAATGGGATGGAGACAAGGTGAGCGTTCGAGATCGAGTTGATAGCTCATTTAACCTTTCATTTCATACGACTCAAGATATTATTTCCTATACCAATTCTGTCGGATTACCCAATAAGATAATGTTCACATTTCATCCACAGCGATGGAGTGATAACCTATTTATATGGACTAAAGAATTGATACTTCAAAGCATAAAGAATGTGATTAAAAAGTTGTTTTATGTTAAGACAACATAGTGGTTAATATCTCCTAAATATTAAGAAAAGATGACCATTTGTTCATAAAAGTGTTGATTTGGTTGTTTTTTTACCATAAAAATTAGTTTTTCAATAAAATTTTCTATATTTGTATCGCTATAAAAAAGATTCCCCTGTGATGTCAAATGTGAATAGACATTTATTTCAATCAAAAATGATGAGTTCAAATACCTCACTATACGTGAAATTTGACGCTATTATGGAATATTGTATTCACGGATTTCAGATCCCCAAAACGGGTGTTAGACAACACCTTTATGCTATCGTCCCTGCTTCTAAGGGATTCTCTTTTATAGAATTTTTTAAGTTTAAAATTTCGTTTACTAAACTTGTAAGAACATGTTAGTTATACGAATTAATCATTGAAAATTATTGCTATGAAAGAATTTTTAGATGATAACTTAGTATTAGAAAGAAGCTTTATTCATCAAGATTTTTCATTTATGAAAGATGAAATTACGGATAGACTTTTGAAACCTACTACCCAAGTTAAAAAGAAAAAGAATATTTTTATCGAATTACCAATTCGTAGAAAGACAAAGAAAATTACAGATTTTTCTTCTTTAGAGAGAATTAGAATTGTCGTTGATGGTATGATTGGTGAGTTGAGCAAAGAAGAAATTTGTAAAAAAGAACAAATTTCTGAAGAAGTCTATAACGAATTAAAGAAAGATTTTGTTGAAGCGTTTAACGATTTCTCAGAGTTTAAAGAACTTCAAGAAGCCCTTAGTGCTCATAATAAGGATTTAATTATAAAATGTTTAGGAGACGAGCAGTTTGATTTCTTTCAAAGATTTGCAGATGTTACGTCTTATGACAGTTTAGTGGTCCCTAAGGAGAAAAGCTTGTTTAATTACAATAAGGAGTTTGTAAAGATCAGTAACATCGTTCTTTTAGATAAAATAAATAACTTCAGACAAATAAACAAAAAGTTTGAAGAAGCGAATGAAAGATTACCTATGGGAGGATTTTTCATGGGAAGTTTTGAAACTTTTAATTGTAGAGTTAGAAAGAATGTGTTTTGTAGAGTGCCTGTATTAAAACAGCTTTGCTCGGCTACTACTTTCTTTTTGCATCGAGTATGTCCGAAGTTACCATATATAAAGAAGGCCTATTTTTCTATTACGAAAGGAAGAAACAGGTTATTATCGAAAGCGGAAGCTTTAGGAAGATTAGTTTCTTGTGGATTTGATATTTTGGATTATAAAGTAATCGACGGAATACATTACTTTGCTGCTATTAAGATAAAAGAACCGTCGTATGATATGAATCCAAGTTACGGACCTTTATTTAAAATGAAAAGGGTAGGTAAGAATGGAAAGATCATCGGTGTCTATAAGTTTAGAACGATGCATCCTTATTCAGAATATTTACAAGATTATATTTTAAAGTTGAATGGTTATGCCGAATCAGGTAAACCGGCAAACGATTTTAGATTAGTACCTTGGGGAAAATTCCTAAGACGTTATTGGTTAGATGAGTTGCCACAATTGATAAATGTATTCAAAGGAGAGTTGAAATTGGTTGGATCAAGACCTGTCTCTCAAAGATATTTTGAAGATATACCTAAAGATATTCAAGAGTTACGTTTAAAGCACAAGCCAGGTTGTATACCTCCATATGTAGCTTTAAATAGAAAAGGTTCAGTAAATAGTGTTTTAGAATCTGAGAGAGAGTATCTTTTAGAGAAAAATAAGAACCCTTATTTTACGGATACAAAGTATTTTTTCAAAGCTATAATCAATATCTTATTCAAAGGTAAAAGAAGTGCTTAAGAAATAAATAGATATTAATAAAAAAGGCTTAGCGTGTTTCGCTAAGCCTTTTTTGTTGTTTACAATATTGTATTTTAGAGAGGTGGAGATATACGATGTACTTTATACAAAGGGCAAATGGTTTTTAATTTAACTGAATCGCCACCAAGCTTTTTTCCTTGACTTTTCAAAGTCGGCGCCATAACCATATCCATAGCCATATCCTTTTTTAGCATCTATACCGTTTACCAGCAATGCTAAGTTAGGAAATCTCTTCTCTTTATATATTGATTTCACATATCCTAAAAGTCTTTTGTCTAAGAAATTAGCTCTTATTACGTAAATAAAGGCATCAGCATGATTACATATCAATGTAGTATCGGTTATGATACTTGAAGCTGCCGTGTCAACTATGATATAATCATAAATTTCTTTTACTTCATCAAACAACTGCTTTACTCTCGGATTCATGAGTAATTCTGCAGGATTCGGGGCTATATCACCCGAAGATATTAAATCTAAATTTTCGACCTTTGGAACACTTACGGTTATGTCCTTTACGGATAATTCTTTGTCAACAATAAAATTTGTCACACCTTTTGAACCTCGAATGCCTAAATATGGTTTAATTGAAGGAGCCCTAATATCCATACCAAGAATAAGAACCTTTTTACCTGCGTATCCCAGCGATGCCGCTAGATTCGAAGCGATAAATGATTTTCCCTCATGGGCGATTGTAGATGTTATAAAAATTGAATTTCCTTTCTTGTTAGCATCAGATAGTAAAAAATTCAAATTAGTTCGAAGTATTCTAAATGCCTCGGCGACACTTGAATGATCTTTTTCGGTAATTAGAAAACGTTTTTTAGTTTCTAATTTAGGAATGTCTCCAAGAATAGGAATATTAAGTAATTTTTCGACATCTTCTTTATCCTTGACAGTTGTATTGAGAAAATCTCTTAAATAAATGATTGCAAAAGGTATCAAGAGACCGATAAATATATGCAATAGGTAGAATACCTTTTTCTTAGGCGAAATGGCACCTCCATAGCTCTCAGCGGCTTCAATTACTTTTGCATTTGGATCAATAACACCAAGTGTAATGGCCGTTTCCTCTCGTTTCTGCAATAAATAGAGGTACAGCGATTCTTTAATTCCTTGCTGACGTTGTACATCTCTAATTTGCCGTTCTTGTTTAGGTGCTGAGTATAGTCTAGAATTGATGATAGCATCTTGTTGATTCAAGGCATCTATAGAAATTTGCTTTGAAGAACTCAAATTATCAAGTCCGAGTTTGATATTATTTTCTAAGGCCGCTAATTGTTCATTAATTCTAACGACAATTGGATTTTTCTCAGTAGAACCTTTTAATAAACGCTGCTTTTCCATAATCAACTCGTTGTATTGAGAAGACGCTGATTGGACGTTATTATCTCCAATTTGTAAATTTGGCAGTGGTTTATTAGCATCTTTTGAATCAATATATTCTTTTACAGATTCAATTAGTTGTAATTCAGTATTCGCTGCAACGATTTGATTTTCTAATTCTTGCCCACTTTGCATACTCAGGCCTGTATCTGAACCGGCATATCTCTTTTTGAGTGTTTCCGTCCTAAGATCTACATCTGATAGTTCATTCGAAATTATCTCTAATCTTTGGGTAACAAAATCTGAGGTGCTTTTGGAGAGTTCTTCTTTTAAATCGATGGCGCGCTCATTGTATTTTTGAACGAGCATATTTAAGAAATCTTCTGATCTTTGTCTAATTCCATCTGCAATAGATATGTCTAATATACTGGAGAAATCAGATTTTGGTTCAATAGAAATGTTATTCGCTAATGCTCTTGCCAAATTTTTAACAGAATTGATTTGAATGAGAATATCAGTTCCTAATAAACCACTTTTTTTCAGGTCGGTATTAGGGGTAAGAATAAAATCTCCAAATCCAATATTTATTTTTTCACCAAAAGCATGCTTAGACGAGAATGTCTTGTCAACATCTGTAACCGTAAAACTATTCAAAGAGTTAATCGTAGCAATGAAATTATAATTGATTCTATAGGTGGCCGAATCCTTCATTATGAAGTTGATTTTTAACGGCGGATCAACATAATTTTCAGTTGTGTAGTGTTCGGTATTTAGACCAAAATTATCATCTAAAAATTTACTCAGGTAGTTTTTGTTCGTATAATATCGTACGTTGAGTCCGAGTGATTTTACAACCTCTGTAACGATACCTTTTGATTTTAAAATTTCTATTTCATCCTCAATTTTGTCATTCGAACCATTGACAACACCTAAATCTTTAAAAATCGAGAGCGTGGAGTTATCTCCATTTTTTTCATCCTTAATTTTTATCGTCGTTGTAGCCAGATATAGGGGTCTAGTGAAATTTAACTTATAAAAAGCAAAAATAACTGTCAATAATACCGACAACACAAACCACTTCCAATACTGAAGATAGCCAAAAATTGTATCTTTAATGGTTATATTACTATCATTAAAGACATTATCTTCAGTAGCGTTCGTTTTCTGATTAAAATCCATTGATGAAGGTTGTGAATTAAATTATCTAGTGATATTTATAATTAATGCTGCGACAGTTACTAGTGTTGAAGCTAATGTTAATGTAGCATTTGTGCTAGGCCCAACGGTTGAAGATTTTACCCTAGATTTATTTGGTTCTACATAGATAACATCATTTTGACTCAAGTAGTAAACCGGAGAATTAAAGACGGCCTCAGAAGTTAAATCTACTCTGTGGTAGGTTTTTTTTCCCTTACTCTCTCGAATAACTAATACATTTTTTCTAGTCGCTTGAATGGTCAAATCACCAGCTAAACCCAATGCTTCAATAACCGTAATACGTTCGTTAGGTATTGTGTAAGAACCGGGATTACTAACTTCACCAAGTACGGTTACTTTGAAATTTATCGTTCGGATGTTAACTATAGGGTTTTTGATATATTCTTTGAGCCTATCTTTAACTAATGAAGTGGCTTGAATTCTACTTAACCCCGCTACTTTTATTGTACCCAAAACAGGAAAATCAATATTTCCATTGGCATCTACCAGATATGATTGTTGCGTGGGTCTACCAACTTGTTGACCCTCGCCAGTAAAGGTGATAGTCGGTAAATTAAAAGGTCTTACCAAGTCCTGGTCCAGGGCAGAGACAACAATAGTAAGCATGTCATCAGACTTTATTGTTGGGTTAAATTGAATTATTGATTTGCTACTACCGATAGCATCGACTCCTTGAAAATAGACGATATCTTGTTTAGTTCCACATGAAAATAGAAAAAGCGTACATAGTACGAGACATGCGGAAATTTTGGTGTGACTTAGTTTTAGTTTCATTTGAATTTTTTTTAATCAATATGGCTTTGAGAATTGAACTTGCTATCACTCTGGGAGTGAACACAATCCTATGAACAAATATATATATAAATTCTCTTTTTCAATTCATCATTAGATAGTTTAATTTAAGGTTTGATTGGTTACATTTTTAACCTTGAACTACTTATTAAGAGTTTGTATAGTACAAGGTAAATGATTGTTTATATGTTTTTGTATGTGCTTAGTTACCAAATTAATAATCTAGATTTTATTTCTTTGGTATTGCCAATATTTTTTCTTTATAGCGATAGAAGATCGTTGTATCATCTTTAACAGAACGATCTACAGTCATTCCGGCTTGTATGATATTACCATTTCCTATTTCAAGACGAGGAATTACGATAGATCCCAGTCCAAAATAGTTGTTGCTGCCGACTTTTACATGACCAGCCAAACCTGCTTTCGCGAAAAAATTGCCATCACCAACTTTACAATCATGACTCACAAAGCTAGTCGAAGTAAAAATATTAAAATTGCCTATTGTATTATGTGGTTCAATGATACAATATGGAAAGATTATATTTCCAATACCTATAGAATGCTGCGCAGGTATTATAGAAGTATGGTGTACAAAACTAGCAATCTTAACATCCTTTTTTTGCAAGATTTCGATCATTTTATTTCTAAAGTTCACATCCGCAATTCCGATTAAAACTTCTTCATCATTTTTCGGGGTATACGAATCAATATCGCATACTACAGGCGCTTTAAAATTATACTTATTATAATACTTCTCAATATTATAGTCATAATCAATATATCCTACAATATTAATTTTATCTGTATCACTTACTTTTGAATTGTTATCTTCTATGTAGAATGTTAATTCAGACGCTAATCCCCCCGTACCAAGTATTACAATATTTTTCATAACGATAAAATTAGCTAAATTTTACTTTTTATAAGTTCTTTTAGTCCATTAATCGTTTCGGCATCATTTATTTCATCAGCTGATAATGTCACACCGTACTCATCATCACATAACGCAATAATTGACAAGATTGTCAAGGAATCCCAAGCATCAAAAGACTCTAGTTCGTCAGTCAATTCAACGCTGTCGACTTCGAGAATTTCAGAGATTGAAGTTTCAAAATTTTCCATAGCTTAATTATAATTAATAGTTTCACAAAAATCTAAATTTCCCATTTTCATCAAGAGAGATGTCCAACTCAAACCTGCTCCAAATCCAGCCAAACAAACCAACAATGAATCGTTGACTAACTTTTCACTTAAATTATGTGTAAGATTAACAGCTAGGGTAGGGCTGCATGAATTTCCAAATAATTCAACAATATTATAAGGCATTTTTTCGTAAGGCACTTTTAATTTGTCGGCGAGTTTTTTTAAAACAAATCTATTCGGTTGATGACACATAAAATAGTCAACTTCTTCCTTTGTGCTTCCTGCATATGTCAAGAGAGTTTCAATCATTTCGGGCACTTCATTAAGTACAAAATTAAAAACAGCGTCGCCCTTCATAACCATATGGTTCAGCGCTCTCGAATTCCCATTCCTGTCGGTTGTCATTTCGGCAGTTTTTTCGTTCGAAGGTATTTTGGCACCTCCCGCGGGAATAATTAAAGTGTCAGCGCGAGATCCATCAAAATTAACCGTCCCATATATAGGCCCGCCTTCAGGATCATTTTCTACAATTGTAATAGCTGCAGCATCACCTGTTAACGGTCTACTTCCTCTATCAGAAGGTGATACTTTTAAACTCAATAATTCGGCATTCAATACTACAACTTTGTTTATTTCCTCTTGCTCTAAGAGCATGAATGCTTGATTGAGGCCCATAGGATATCCTGCACAAGCTTGTGGAATATCTACACAATATAAATCATGCTTCAACCCCAATTTCCCTTGTATTACCTGAGTCGTTGCAGGCATAAAGTGATCTGGAACTTGATTAATCATGACCAATGCATCAATATCGTCTTTTGCTAAATGACCGTTGTCAAATAAATAATTCAATCCAAAAACACATAAATCAGATGGAGTAGTACCTTCGAGTACCACACGACGCTTGTCGTATCCCATAATAAGCTTGAGTTTCATAGACTGACTTCTCGAAAAGTTGTAACTATCGAGTTCATCTTCGAACCGAATCTCTTTTTCTGGGAGAATTGAAAGAATCCCCGAAATTTTTTTGTTTTTGAATTTTAGGTTCATGATTGCACTCCGTTTTTTATTAGTAATTGACAAATCGCATCGATATTCGAAAAATTTTCTGGGAGAATGTCAACTCCATCTATCGAAACCTTATACTCCTCATCTAATAGGGTAACAAGTGTGACAATGTCGAACGAGTCTAGCATTCCTTCTTCAATAAAGTTATTAGATTCAGCGAAATCGAATTCGGGTCTAATCTCCGTTAAAAATTCTATTATTTTTTCCTTCAAAATAAATTAATTAAACTATTATTCTTCACCGACAATTTGTTCGGCATTTATTCTTTCATTCAACAGTGATCTGTCGATTTTTCCTGTTGTTGATTTTGGTAATTGGTCCATTTTAATATACCGTGTTGGTATCATATGCTTTGATAGTACATGCATGAGTTTTTGTCTAAATTCTCTTACAGAAATTTCATGTTCAGACTCATATATTAAAACAATCTCTTTTTTTTCTTTGTCAAAAAACACACCGGCATTAATGGTGTCAAATGTATTTAAAATATAATGTTCTATTTCACCTAAGTCGATTCTATATCCCTGAATTTTAATTTGAAAGTCTTTTCGTCCAATATACATATATTCACCTCTATCATTCAAATAAACAATGTCACCTGTTCTATATATTTTTTCTGGCACCGATGTGTTTAATGGATTCTGAACATAAACAGCATTTGTTTTTTCAAAATTCTTATAATATCCAAGCGCTAATGAAGAACCTCTAACACACAATTCTCCTTTTTCCCCAACAGCACATAATTCATCTTTATCATTCAATACCAAGATATCAGTATTCCGGCAAGGTTTGCCGATAGGCAAGGATTCATTTTCATCAAAATGTTCATCAACAATATGACAAGTGCAGGTACCCGTTATTTCGGTAGGACCATATAAGTTTCCATAGATAACATTCGTATCCAAATTTTTTATCCAATAACTTAGGTGTTTAGAAGGCATTACTTCCCCTCCGAAAAGCACCTTTTTTATTGTTGGAATTTTTATAGAATCTAGCAGTTTAAGATTTGCAATGTTTACAATTACAGAAGGTACCCAGAAAATTAAATTTATCTCATTTTCATTTAAGTAATCTAAAAGTGTTGCTGGAAAAATAAATTTTTGTTCAGGAATTAAATAGAGTGTTGCTCCCTTAAAAATCATGAGGTAAATATCTAAGGTTGACATATCAAATATGAAGGGAGTCTGATTTCCAATTTTCTCGTTTTCGGTAATGTCAAAGGTATCAACAGCCCAATTAATATAATCGATAATAGATAAATGAGAAATAACGACACCTTTTGGAGAACCGGTAGAACCCGAAGTATGCAAAATATAGGCGGGGTCTTTATCAATACATTTTTGAAAGTTTAACTTTTCATTTGTCTTTTGTGTTGCTGGTAGCTCATCAATATTAATGATCTGTACATTTAAATTACATTTTTGCAAGTTCGAAAGGTATCGAGTATTGGTAATAATGCATACTGGATCTAAACTTTTTAAGATTGACTCAATTCTTGGTATTGGATTCTTAGTATCTAAAGGGGCATAGCAATTACCACTATACAAGGTTGCTAAAAGTGAGACTACAGCGTCGTTTTCTTTTGGCAAATAAATAGCAACCGGATTATTAATAGCCGTATTGATTTCGGAAATATGCATGGCAAGATTCTTAGACTTTTGTCTAAGTTCATCAAACTTTAGTTCCGAATTTCCATCAACAACAGCCACCTTATCTGGAAAAGAATTAGCCGTAGTTTCAAAATACTCTATTAAATTAATCTTTCTCATATCCGATATTTATGTACTAAAGGTATTATAAATAATACACAATAGTATCTATCTACCAAAATTGAATTAATAATATGTTCACTTGAAAATTTGGTTTACTCAACAAGTGTTTTTTAGCAAAACGTAAACCACATATTAGAATTCATAGCAATTATCTCTTCTTCTTCATGACAAATATAAAAAAAACTCGCGACTTTGATTCGATATTCCCTTACGATTCTATTTTAAAAATATGTTAAAAAATGGTATTTTGGAGTTAAATAGTAGGTTGGATCGTTTTTTTAAGTGAATTCTGGAGGAATTGCCTAGAATATTTGCGTTTTACAAACAATATCTTATTCATTTAGCTGTACTTTCTTCAACAATCGTTTGCCCGTTTCTCATTTCAGCATTCGTTACATTTTCTAGTATTTTTATAAACGTTGGATGCAGCATTAATTTCCTTTCTTTCCAGTAATATTGAGCTCCAGGTGTAACAAAATATGTGATAAACATTTTATGATTATTCTCCCAAATATGAGCATCGATAGAGTTATCCGTATAATGTAAATAAATGTTTTCAAAAACTTTGAAATAAGAATACATAATAGATAAGTATCGAGGTTTTTGAATTTCGCTTAAAGAGTCAAAATCTTTACAACCATTCATAAATATCCAGGCTAATTCACTATCTGACATGATATGATAATTCCATTCCATGAGTGAATGAAAAGACGAATCTCTTGTCGTTGTTTTTAGATTTTTTGTTCCTTGTTTTAGTTGTTTGGCGAGGTAGATTAACGAAATAATTATCCCAACAGAACCTATGACGTCTAGTATTAGTGTAAAATTGTTCCAGTTCATATTTCGATAATTAATTTATGAATTTTGATGTATCCTTCGTTAGATTATAATGGAGGTTACAAATATCAATACCAGCGTTAGAACGCCAATAATCGTTGTAAATATTCCTCCTGGAGTTGTGAGCATTAATATTTGTGTCATTGAGAATAAGGCAATTAAAAAACATCCTGTGGAAATGGTAGCCAGCAACACTATTCTAATATCATTTCCAAGTAATTACAAAAGTGTTTTTATTTTAAATTATATTCTTTTTTTAATTTGTCTGTTAAGTTATCCGCACTATCTATAGTCTGTTTTAATATGATGTGGTAATAATTAACAGCGCTTTGATATAGGTATACCTTGTTGGCAAATTCTTTTATTAAGGCTGTGTCATTTGTAAGTAATTTATCAGTATATGGCTCTTTCCATATGAGTCCGGTTCTTTTTCTATATGATTTCTTTTGCTTGTAAGGATATTGACTAAAAATTTGCAATCCCAGATTGACTACATTTTTATTAAATTCTTCTTGGTATTGTTGCTGTTTCTTTAATTCTTTTTTTCTGTGTTCATACTTAAAAATCTGTCGAATAACTTTTCTACTGGTTATCAAGCTTAATCCACCAGAATAGTTAAGCTGTGATAAAGTTTGTTCATTTGGTATAAACAAAAACGGCTCTCCATTTAAAACTTCATATTGCTCATATAAAGCTGCATCATTTTTATGGGAAGTATAATTAAAACAGAGGTTTGAGAGGCTATCTAGTCTTTGTTCTCTCCATTTATTGAGTTCTATCGTTTCTTGGATATTTTTTTTATCCACCTTGATATCCTCAAGTAAGGATTCCATCAGTTCCTTTTCATTTTTTCTTTCAACAGTGTTATCTCTGAAATTGTCAGCTAGAAATCCCAAAAAAACAGCAAAAAAAAGCATTAAAAATTCCAAAAAATGCATTTGAAATTTTTTGTAATTAGATTTTAAGTATTGTTTTATTTTCATTTGTAGTTGGTTTATTCTGGTACATAATGATGGTTCATACTTATTTGCATCCAACAATTCACTTTTTCTTAGATGTAAATAGGATTAAACCTGTAACAGCACCAATTGCAATCAAAATTGTAATTATTACATTAGGTTCCATAGGTAAGTTATTATGAACTAACATAGCGATACCACTGATGCCGATTAGCAGCAACCCCAATTCTTGTTTTTTTAGCTTATTCTTCACTTAACTATTTACTTTTGATTACAGTAGCTTATAAAGCTAAATAAGAAGTTGGTTTCTCTCGAGAGAATTTTGTCAAGGCTAAAATGAGTTTTTTAATAGAAAGCTTTGCTATAAGTACAATGTGAAACAACATCGATTATTTTAATTTTAATAACCATCTAAGTAGCATCCGTTCATTGATGTATTACTAATTCTTTCTTCTAAATTTTAACATGGGTTTTTGATCCATGTGATACAAATCGCTGAGTGTTTGGTATTGATATAATTTACCTTCTAGTTTTGGTAAGGTCTCAATAGTTAAGTGCATTAATCCGTATCGTGTCGATAGCGCAAAATTTTTGTTGGAAGACACATAATAAAAATCATTAGTTTTTAACCACTCCTTATCTGTTTCAATTGTAAGTTTTCCTTTAAGACTAGTCTTAAATGTTAGTTGTCCTTGATAATTCTCGACAGTACCATTTGAGCGATTATTTTGTATGTCTAATACTTGATTGAAGTCACTTGCGTCTAATTCAAAATTGTTTTGTTTGTTTAAAAACAATTGCGCTATAATATGTGCAGTCTCTTCGATAAAAACTGTGCATTTACTATTAATCATTATAGAGATTGTTAATTTCTCTTTTGGATAATATACTATAACCGTTCTTGCCCCTTGCCAACTACCCGCATGTTCAATCGTAGGTCTCCCATTTATATCTTTGTTTAAGCGCCATCCAATACCAACATTAGTTTCCTTTCCATTTTTTAATTTGTTATTTTTGAACATATCGTCAACTACTCTTTTAGATAAAAAACCATTTGAATAAGCGATCATCATTTTTGCTAAATCTACCGATGTGCTTCTGAAACCTGCACCAGCGAGTTTATAACTTCCATCTTGTATTTTTTTATCTAAATATAATTTTCCATTTTTTATGTAGTACATTTTTGCATCATCTTTACCAAACTTTGACTTTTCGTCTGGAAATGTTTGGCTCATACCAAGTTGGTTAAAAATATCTTCACGCATGTAGTCTGCAAAATTTTTACCAGATATTTCTTCAATGACTGCAGCTAATAAATTGTAACCCAATGAAGAATATTGATATTTGGTGTCGGGCTCAAATAATAAGTCATCTTTCTTTAAAAACTCAACAGTTTCTCTAGCACTTGTGTAATGCTTTTTCTTTACACTATTCGAAGATGGTCGGTGCGGTACGCCTGCCGTATGCCCGGCAATTTGTCTAATGGTTAAGTCAGCATATTGGGCAGGAATGTATGATACGTATTCCTTGATTGGTTTATCAAAGTCTAGTTTGCCTTCTGTTGCCAATTTCCCTAGGGCTGTTGCCGTGATAACTTTGGCAACAGATGCAGTTCTTATTTGATTCGTTGGACGCATCTTAATATGGTTCTCAACATCTGCAAACCCATACGCTTTGGAATACATGGTATCACCCTCCATATTAATGGTGATAGAAACTCCGGGTAATTTCGTTTTGATTAAAAAGGAACGCATAAGAACATCTAGAGGGTCTCCGTCTTTGATATTATTTATTTCAGTGCTGGTGGTTCTTGGAGTTGTGACTGCGGAATCGCAAGCATTAGTTCCAACGAATAAGAAATTCATTAAAAGTAAAGTGATTAATTTCATTTTATTTAGTTTTTGTGTTTAAGAGTATTTGTAGCTATTACCTCAATTTCAATTAAGCAACCAAAATGTAATTCCCTTGTTGGTATGATGCTTCTAACAGGTTTATGATTCCCGAAAAACGTACTATAAATGGCATTTACTTGATCCCATAAATTGATATTTGAAATATAGATACGGGTTTGTAACACATTACTTTTATTGCTTCCAGCTTCATTTAATATGCTCTCTACATTGGTTAAAGCTAAAAGTGTTTGTTCTTCTATTGTTGACGGAATTTGCTTTGTTACGTTATCTATTGGAAGTTGCCCAGATAAATATAAAAGGTCATTTTGCTCAATACAGCTGGAGTAATGCCCATTATTAATAGGCATATTAGGTGTCTCTATAATTTTCATGATCGTGTTCAATGAATAGTTACTATTGAATGAAGTAGACCTTCTTTATTTTATTGTCCTTGATAACATAAATGGCAGTGGCTTCGATTATTCCATTTTTTAGTTGCACTTTTTCCTTATCTATAACAATATTTTGTTCAACAATTCTATTGACTAAAGTGCAGTGAAGATTAGGTGTGGTTTCAAACATTCTGGTATATCTTTTTCTCATTGTATCTTTTCCTTTATACAGAAGTTTATCAGGGAAACTATAAACCTCAACATCATCAGCATAGGGCTTTAAAAATGCTTCAATATCTCTTAAATTATAGGCATCTAACTGTGCTTGGACAATACGTGCGTATTTATCGGCATACTGGTGTGTGAATTCTTTATTGAGTTGGACTTTTTTAGCATTTTCTTGAGCACTCAGTGTTGTGATGAGTAAACAAAGTACTACGAACGTATAATTTCTAATTGTTTTCATAATTAATAGTTGTGGTCACTAATAGAAAAATAGTTAGTGAGTAGTTATTTTTTAAGTGTTTAATTCTTTATAATTCAATTTTTCCTTCTTGAATGAGTTTTATTAATAACCTATCTGGTCCTGCATGCCCTCTATCTGAAACATAAACTGGTACACCTTTAGATTCTAAAAATTTTAATTCTTCTTCTGTTAAAGCTCCAATTTGAGGGTCATTTTTAGCATATGCGTATACCACATTCGATAAATCCATATCAGCAAGCTCCTCCGTGAATTTATATTTCCCCAAAAAGCCTTTCATAAACTGTTTTACTCTAGACATCTTGTGATAACGTTCTCCTCTGTTTGGGTTTCGAACCCTCGTTGTATCTGGAAATCGAATTGTTTTGCCATCTTCTGCAAACCCTGAGTTAAACCCTTTTAAAAAATACTTCACTTGCATAGGATTTGAATCTAATCTTCCTGCGCTGATAATAATTTTATCTACATTATTCCCATATTTTATTAGATAATATGGTATCAAAACGGCACCCCAAGAGGTTCCTGCCAAAATCACTTTTTTATTGCGATCTTTGAAGTATTTTACAGTTCTTGCCAAAACCTCTAGCTCATTGTTTACTTCTAATTCTCCCATTTCATGTGTAAATTCGTATTTCCAATTATAAATAGAAGTATTTAATCCATTTACTTGATGTATATGTGCTCTGTAGTAGTTATAATATTCGGGTAGTGCTGACCATACGTCGATTCCGTGGGTTTGAAAATATATTTTGTTGTGTGGACCGCCTTCAATTACAATAAAGGCAGTATCACTATTAATATCTCCTTCGCCAATCCAAAGATCAGTTGTATCTTTCGGAAGTACCGTTGGTTCGTAATTCAATTCTTTGTCTGCTTTTGCATATTGCTTTATTGGGCCCTCTTTTTTCTCATATTTACAAGCACTGAAGAAAGCTAAGAAACTCAATAGTAATAGGTAATTTTTTAGTATTATTTTCATCGGTTTTATATTTTGATTAAGGTTTTGATACCTAGAATTTAGTTGTTCATTGATTAGCTAGAAAAATTGAACTTTTATAGCTCAATTGTTCCATTCATTACAAGTTCTAAGAGTAGTCCATCTACACCAAAATGACCTTTATCATTGCTGTAAACAGAAGCTCCTTTGGACTTTAAAAACTCTAATTCTTTACCTGTTAAGGCACCTGAATAAATGTCATTTGTTGCATACCCATATACTACATTTGACAAGTCTTTGTTGGCCAGTAGGGTAGTAAATCGTTGTCTTTTCATGACGCCTTTCATAAGTTGTGTAACTTTGGATATCCTGAAATGGCGTTCTTGTTTTAGTGGGTCTATTACTTTTGTTGTGTCTGGAACAACTGTTGTTTTGCCATCTTCTTCAAATACAGCTTGAAAGCCTTTTAAATGATATTGATATTGTTCTTGATTTAAATCTAATCTTCCAGCGCTAAGCAAATACGTATCGGCATTATTACCATATTTTGATATATAATCTTGTATTACGAAAGCACTCCAAAAAGTTCCTATAACAATCACCTTTTTATTACGGTCTTTAAAGTATTTTATAGTTCTTGCTAAAATTTCTGTTCCATTATCGACTTCTAGTTCAGCCATTTCCTCTGTGAAATTGTATTTCCAATCATAGATAGAATTATTTAGTGTAGTGGCCTGATGAATGTGCGCTCTATAGTAATTGAAATAGTTAGGTAGTCTTGACCAAATTTCTTTCGCTCTCCAATCAAATGTTAATTGAGCTTTTGGTCCACTTTCTCCAATAATAAGAACTGTGTCACTATTGATATTACCTTCTCCCATCCAAAGTGCCGTTGTGTCTTTTGCTAAGACGGTTGGCGGATAGTTTAGATTTTTTTCAGTTTTTGCAGATTGAACTATTTCTTTCTTTTCCTGGGTAGTGCAAGAACTTAAAAGCAATAGCAAACTAATTATTGTTAAGTAATTCTTCATGATTATATGTTTAATTTTTAAAATATTGATTCTCTACTGTTCTATGTTGACTTATTTTGTGGCTATTAAAACAAGTTTGTTGTTGTTTTAGTAACATCGAAAATATATCTTTACATAAAGATACTTTGCAAACATATAAAAAAATATCTTTACATCAAGATAAATTTTACTATTTTTGAAAAAAAATATTTTCTTATGGATAACACAGACATCATTGACATACTTATTTCAGATTGGAAAAAAGAACGCTCAGACCTTGATATATCTGCAATGGGCGTTGTAGGTCGCGTATTAAAACTTGGAAAAATTCTTGAAAAACGAGCAGGAATAGCTTTAAAAGAATCTGACTTATATTACACAGATTTTGATGTATTAGCCACCTTAAGACGCTCTGGAAAACCCTATAAGCTCACGCCAAAGGAATTGATGAAATCTGTATTAATTACCTCAGGCGCTATGACATCCTTACTAGATAGGCTCACAAAATTGGACTATATATACCGTGAAAAAGATGATATAGATAAGAGAATTAGAAGAGCAGCTTTAACTCCTAAAGGTATTAAAATTATTGATAAGGCCATTGAGATACGTTTTAATGAGGCTGAAAAATCTATAAATTATCTAACTAGTGATGAAAAAAACACCTTATCTCAATTACTTAGAAAAATGGTTTTAAATGTGGAAAAAGTAGAGGGCAAAGCCTAAAAAATTTAATTCTTTCTTTAGTATGGGTTGATTACCTCATTATTATTTATAAGATATTTTTGAAAATGAAATCCTAGTATTTTAAACGCTTGATTAAAATAGAACTTATGAGACCTATCGTTTTCTACATAAGTTTTAAATTCTACCGTGTTAAAATTATTTGAGATTTCCCATTTTTCAATTTCTTTCAAAAACTTTGATCCATAACCTTTAGATTGAATAGTAGTATCAATAATAACATTATCCAATTCTAACTGTTTTCCACTGTAAAGTCTATAGGAAACCCAACCACTTGATAATCCTATTAATTTATTTTCATCAAACAAGCCAAAGCGTAAATAATTATCAAATTTATCCATCTGTTTTAAAGAATTATCAATGAATTCTTTTTTCATATGTGGGTTTAATTGAGATATCAGTTCAATAACTCTATCGTAGTAATCACTAATATTTATTTGTCTGCTTTGTACCATAGCTTAAGAATATACTTTTATTATTTCGCCATTTTGGTCTCCTTCTACAACTTTTGTATACGCCTGCACTGCCGTATCCATTGAAATTGGGGTATGGTCAACGAAATAATCTTTATACTTCTCGTACGCATCTTCGACAAGTCCAAGAGAGACTGCGTTTACTCTACATGTATGTTGATATGAATCTTCTTTTAAAGCTTTCACAAAACTATGAATCGCTCCATTAACCATAGCGGCACTTGTAGTTAGTGGAACAGGGTGGTCTGCTAGAATTCCGGTAGATAAGGTAATAGAGCCGTTATCATTCAGAAAAGGTAAGGCAAGCTTTACTAAATTTACTTGACCCATTAATTTGCTTTTAATTCCAACATAAAAGTCCTCTTCTGAAAGGCTATCAAAAGCATCCCATTTTGCTTCTCCTGCCAAGCAAATAAGCGCATCTAGTTTTCCTATTTTTTGCAGTAGATGTGCGATTGATTTGGAGTCTTTTATATCTACGGGATACTCTAATGATGACCTGCCTGCTACAATAACTTCGTTATTTTTTTTAAAATGTTTGGTTATAACTTTTCCTATGGTACCTGTACCACCGATTATTAGTATTTTCATGTTATTCTAATTTTTTTATCATTGCTAAAAATTCAAATTTATGAGTTCCGATATCGAAACTATGATAACCTAAATCGGCGAAGTTATGTTTGCGATAAAAATTTATGGCTCTTTCGTTATCAACATGAACTGAAAGCCATATTTTATTTGAATTATTTTTTTTCGCAGAATTAAACAGAGCTTCTTGAAGATGGTGGCCGATTTTCATAGACAAAAAATCTTTCAAGACATATATTTTTTGAAGCTGACTTATATTTTTGCTCTCAGAGAATTCCGACAAGGAATTTAACTTCAATTTTGCGTAACCCACAGGCAAGTCATCAACAAAAGAGATAAAAAATACATTATTTTTTTTTCGGATACTATCTTTAATTTTAGGAACTGCAAAGGTTTGATTTAAATAGCTAGGTAAATCTCCATTGTCCTGAAATAAGTGCTCAAATGATTCTTTAAATGTGATTTTTCCAAGCGCAGCAATATGAACGGAATCTTCGATGGTAGCTTGTCTTATGGTTATCATTCTTTTTTCGTTTTTAATTTTTTTATGCGATATAAGTGCAGGCAAACCGCTACGCTACAGCCAATAATAATGGGTAACGCATTTAATAATATACCATAAACTATGTACATTGCGTTTGCCAAAGCAGAAATAAGTCTCAATTTGTACTCACCTTTGGTATACATTGAATATAAGTTTGTAGCTAATGCCAAATATCCAATAATGTCTGTTGTTAAACTGCTCAATAGTTAATTTAATTTTTTATGAAGTCTTACTTGAAAAGGTTCTTCATAAATTGATTCATAGTCAACGATTACATCAATCAAGTTTTCTAAACTTTTAGTTTCTGTTGCCTTTTGTAACTCGTAAAAATCTTTTTTGTTAATAGACAAGGTAAAAAGTTCTAATTTTTCATCTTTTGATAATATGGCATCCTCTGAAATGCTTGTCGTATGATTTATAATCAGAATATCCTCAATAATTTTATTATTGATAATGAACTCGTTAATATCTATGCGCTCATTCTTGTGAAGATAATTCAGTTTTTTTAATATGGCAGGACCCAAACCTTTGTTTATTAGTTCTAATGTAAAATCGACTTTTTCTAATGTTAATGTATCCTTAAATCGATTTATTATGTGCTTCTTGGTTGATTTATAATCCTGGTTAAAGGTCAACCTAGGCACTACTGAAAGTCTACTCTCTTTATATTGTAACCTTGTCTGTAATATAAATAGGAGTAGGGTAACAATACTGATCAAAAGAGCGATAAATGAGGTAATATTCTTTTTTTTAAGATACATAGAGGGACTTAACTATTGTCTGTTTTACTGTGTACACAGATTTGTTTTATGCTCATTAGTAGTTAAACTATTTCTTATGAGTAAGCAATGTATGTAAGAGAGAGACAAAAACGTTGATTGTTTTACGAATGCTATATTAGCTTTGTGAAATGGTCCGAGTTAGTCTAAAAAAGGAAGATTAACCGTAACCTTAGTTCCTGAAAAAACATTTTGTATAATAATATCTTCAATTTCGAAATTCGATATTACGTTGTATTTTTCACTAAGAATTTCTAATCGTTTGGTGATGGCATCTAAGGCATATGATTCATTGAGATTCCCTTGTCGATCTTTAATATGAGCGGCTTCTTTCCTTCCAATTCCGTTGTCTACAATAGTACATTCTAAGTGCTGTTTTTTTAGATTAAAATTGACCGTGACTTTTTTATTCCCATCCTTATGAAATAGACCGTGTACAATAGCATTTTCAACAAATGGTTGTATCAGTAATGCCGGGATTTTAATTTCTTTGGGACAATTGTAATTTACTTCGTAACTAAATTCACTTCCAAAGCGTAACTCCTCTAATTTTAGATAGGTTTTTAAGAATTCAATTTCTTTATCTATTGAAATAAAACTTGAATTTGAATAGTTCAGCGCATTTCTTACTAAATCAGAAAATAACACAATATAATCATAAGATGCCTTCGTTTGTTTTTCTAATATTAAATCTTGAATGGAATTTAAAGAATTAAAAATAAAATGAGGATTGATTTGAGAACGTAAAGATTTTAACTCAGATTCAACGAGATCTGTTTTTAAGGTCTGCTTTTCTAAAAGTTGTAAATTCTGATGTTTTAATTTCTGATTCCTTTGATAAATGTATAGTATAATTCCGCTTGTAAAGCAAATCGATATTAGCGCGAAGAACCAGTAAGTTTTCCAAAAGGCCTGTTGAATCTTGAATTCATATAAAAAAGTAGTACTGCTGTAGTTCCGGTAATTGACTTTTATGCTAAAGCGATACTCACCAGCTGGCAGGTAACTGTAATCAATGCTCTGTTGAATTACAGGGGCAGTACGTGATTTTTTATCAAAATCTAATAATTGATATTCATAGAAAGCCTCAGATTCGTATAGTATTCCGTTGAAATCTGTGAAAAAATGTAAATCGTTTTGATTGTATTTAAGGATAGTTTTTTCTTTTAAATTCAATACCTCATCACCTGCTTTAATAGAATCAATTTTAAAAGTAAAGAAAGGTTCATTTGATTTTATTTCATTAAGCGGTAAAGAGATGACCTGATTATTTGATAAAAACCATAGCGTATCATTATTAATACAAAATTCTTTAATAGCCCCTTTCTCAATACCCTCTAAGAGCCCAACGGCTTTCCATTTTTTAGAGCTAACTTCATATACCTGAAAACCTTCTTTATGTGATATGAAAAATTGCCCATCCTTTTCCATGAATTTGTATACATAATTACTACCCAAACCATTTTTTACAGAAATTTGATGGTTAAATTCCGTGCCATCATATATTAAGATTCCATTGTTCTGTGTTGCGCACCATATTTCATTTTGGTAAAAATACAAGTCATTAATAATTAAAGGCTTATCATTAAAAAGAAGTTCCTTCTTGTTTCCATTTTTATCAATTTTGTAAAGCGTTGCTATGGTAGCAACATATAACACTTCTTTCTCGATGTCATAACATACATCATTCGTACGTTGATTAATATTTTTAAGTGCATAGGTATCCTCGCGTGTTGATGGATTGTATCTTTTCCATAAATTTGGGGCTAATATATTTCTTTCACCTTTTTTAGAAACACCTAATGAACTTGCAATAAGAAAAGTAGTGCTATCAACTTCAAACACATTTTTAATTGCACCATAATCTCCTTGTCGTCCGAAAAAAAGCGAGGGATATTTAGCGACAATGTTGGCCTGCGCTTTTTTAAGAGTGAAAAGTCTATTTGGAATATACTCAATTTGTGATGCTAGATTCGTAATAGAATCTTTAAAATGCAAAATACCGTCATGTCTATCAGACAAAAAAATTGAACCATTTTCAGTTCCACTAATTGATTGTAAACTTTTGCTTTTTATGGTATTATTATAGTTAAGAGTGTTCAAATTGGGAATGACATATAGCCCTTGACCGAACGTTCCTAAGAACAAGATATCAGCCTCACCTTTAGCTACGTATGATATAAATGTGTCTTTAAAATAAGATTGTAACTTCAATTTATCATCAATACTTTCAATTAAGTCAATTCCCTGACTTTTATTTCTTCTCCATACCTTATTTCGCTGGAATTGATGATACGTATAATTTAATCTTGAAAATTTATAAGAGGGAATATTCTTGTCGATATCCTTTGAAGAATAAAACGTATTATTAAATTGAACTATTTGATATGGCTCTTTACCCTTATTTCCTTCAAATAATTCTTTCTTTGTCTTATTTTGTTCAAAAATGAATATTGAATCTAAACCATGTATTGATGCTATTACAGATTTGTTTGGTAGTCTTGACAGTTTTAATCCTAGTTTATTCTCAGAAGAGTAAATAACTTCATAACTGTCACCGTCACCATTTATTTTTATGCATGCCTTAGAAATCAGAATTAAACGGTCAGAATCATCAAACTCAATATCTATTTGAGGTCCGAGATACTCTTTAGGAACCTCAAAAAATAGCCGTAACTTGTTGTTTTCTAACTTGAATATTTGACCATTTAAATTTGAACAAAAGACTTCATTTTTACTGTTAGCAATCAAATTAAATATTGATGTGCCCTTTTGAGTAGGCGCATTTGGGATTTCTCGCATTTTACCATTCACGTACTGATATAGCCCTTCATTTGTTCCAATATAAAGTTGTTTATTTTGTGTTTGAAGAATGGAATAAATTTCTGCATTTTTAAATTCAGCTTCACCCAAAACAAAATGATTTGGATCCTGAGCATACGTGCTTTCAAATCCAAAGAAAAAAATAATTAGGACTATTGAAATAATCTTTTTTATCATAAAGAAAGCGTCATGAGTTACCAAAGATAAAATCTAATTTAGAGTATTGGTCCCTAGATATACGCGCATGCAGGTCCGCTCTCAATTCTAGAGTTGACAAAGTTCTATTGAAGCTTTTCGTATAATTTATATTAACGATCCAGCTGCGATGACTTCTAAAAAAATAGGCTTCCTTTTCAAGCAAAGATTCATAATGTTTGAGGTTTTTACTAGTCGTTATTATTTTGGTATTACTTAAATGAATATCGGTATAAGAACCATTTGCCTGTATTGCCACGATATCCGAAAATGCAACGATTCGTCTGTTTCCAGACTCAGGAATAATTAGTTTGTTATAGTTTTTGTTTTTTATGGTCTTAAGTAATTCTTGATATTGCAAAAGGTTACTTTTATTTTGAATTTTTAACTCTAATTTTTGCAATGCTTCTTGAAGCCTACCACGGTCTATTGGTTTTACTAAATAGTCTATTGCACAAATATCGAAAGCTTTTATGGCATACTGATCATGCGCAGTCACAAAAATTATTTCGAAGTCAATTTTGTCAAAAAAGTTAATGATTTCATAACCAGCATATTTAGGCATTTGTACATCCAGAAAGACTAATTGTGGCTTTAATTCTTTTATTTTTTCTACTGCTTCCTTCACATTAGAACATTCTGCAATAATTTCAATGTTTACAGATGCATTGAGAGCCAAGATGTTTTTCAAAACTCTTCTTGCTCTGGGTTCATCATCAACTATGATCGCTTTTACAATATGCATGTTTCTAAATTACTATATTTCATTGATTAAACGATCTTAACTTTCTTAGTTTTTATCTCATCCATCCTGATTCTTTTTTTAAATCATCAAAGCCGATATATCGAATGGCCTGAATTATAATATTCTTTCATAGCATTCGCAGTCATACAGGCATGAACAGGAAGAACAATCAGACAATCTCCGATACTGTATTTATTCAATAATCTAGTTGGCACGGCAACTATACCATGTTCTTGAGATAGGCGTTTAATATACATTCCTTCAATGATAGAACCCCAACCATTTTGCTCATGTTCTACTACCATACCATAGATAGTACCTTCCTTCGTTCTTAAACTATCTTTAGAGAAATGAACACCGCCTCCATAGATAACAATCTCATCTCGATCTGGGTGGATTGTCACTATTGGACAGACCATCGCAACTGCGATTTGTTCTATAGTATTAGAGCCAATTTTGAGCTGTGTTAAATCGTAAAAAACAAAGTTACCTGGACGTATTTCATCTACGCCTTTGAAATTATCAACAATACTACAACTAGGTGTGTCACCCAAAGAAATAATTAAATTTGGATACTTTTCTTTGTATCTACTTGCCAGACTTCTCATGATATCGAGACTGTCATTATGAATCTCATTAATTCTTTGCAATGATCTACACTGATATGTGTGTCCTGAATGTCCTAAAAAGCCAACAAAATCCAAATTGTTGCAAGATGCCACTTTTGTTAGAATACTGTCAATTAATTTAATATTCATTGCTTTTACGCCTGTTCTATGATACCCTACATCCACTTTGATAAAAACATTAATTGGATAATCTAAATGGGCTTTTAGAAAAAAGAGACTCTCGATATTTTCTACACAGATATTCAGAGTGATCTGAGCAGCTAACTCATTTATTAATTCAATCTCGTTAATATTCACAGGAAAGGCCACTGTAATATCATTCCATTCTTTCGAAAAATAGGCGGCCATTGAAAGAGAAGAAACAGTTATTTTTTTTATGCCCGATTCCCTGAACCATCGACCAATATCTAGAGATTGATGGGTTTTAAAATGAGGTCTAAACTCAAGATTGTGAGTTTTGGCCTTCTCGAACATTCTTTTAATATTATTCTTGCACTTTGTTTCGTCTAAAAGCAATGTGGGTTTAGCAACTTTCATTTAAATATGGTTAGAAAAAAAGCCATCATTTGATTATAGACTTGGTCATATGAATGCTGAGCATAATAATCTCAAATCTCAATTTTTTAAAATGAAGACAGTGCATAAAGGTATCACCAAATCCCTTGAATTAGAAATTTCATTTGTAGGAGTAAAAAGGGCTTTATGAGGGGTTAACTTTTATAAAGATTTCTATAATTTAAGGTTATGAAGAATCAAGAGATTAATATTATTTTCCAATACAATTATTAAAAACAACCTGTTTATCTGCAGACTTCCTTATGGATCAGTCGAAAATCGGATGTAAGATCAGAGTTTCTTTTGATTTTAAACGTTCTGAATTTATCAAATATTGAAAGCGTTTTAGTTGAGATATTTTTCTTGTATAAACTCAAGAAAATTAAATAAACGGTCTTATAAAATTTCAAGATTCAAAATAAAACGATAACTTAGCACAAGTGAATAGAAAACTTCGCATACTCGCCGGTTTATTAGCAGTGTATTTTTTAACATTGCCTTTGTCGCTGGTTGTTCATGTAAAATCTCATATCGATACTGTTAAGATTGTTGATGTAAACAAGTCTGATAATGATGTTTTCTACAGTGACTCGACATGTGATATATGTAGTTTATATTTTGATCAACAGTTATATAATGACGACGTTCAGTATAACCATCATTTCAATCGTTCGTTAGTTTCTCATACCGATATTGTTCAATTGAACATAACGGTTGCATTCGAACAAATCTACCTCAGAGGCCCACCTCTTGTCTAATAACTTTTTTAATTAAACTTACTGCTACTATAGATTGAACTCTTGGTAGTAATGTATGACTTTATGTAAAGTCATACACTTCCTATTTTATTAATTATACATATTAGATATGCTTGAAGCAATTAATCTTACCAAAAAATATGGTAAGCAAGAGGCGTTGAGTCAATTGAACTTAACCGTAGATAAGGGTGAAATATTTTGTTTATTAGGTCAAAATGGAGCTGGAAAAACAACCACTATAAATCTTTTCTTAGGGCTTATTGATGCCACAAGTGGGCAGGCTTTAATAAATGATATTCCGATAAGACCAAATAATAATAGTACAACTTCGATGATCGCCTATATACCCGAAGTTGTCCAATTATATGGCAATTTAACCGGGGTTGAAAATCTTGACTTCTTTAGCCGACTGGCAGGTTTCAATTATAACGAACCTGAACTTTACAAATTTTTATCAGATGCCGGTTTGCAAGAAACAGTTTATAAAAACAAGCTCAGAACATATTCGAAAGGAATGCGTCAAAAAGTGGGTATCGCTATAGCACTTTCGAAGGATGCGGATTATATTTTTATGGATGAACCTATTTCAGGTTTAGACCCAAAAGCAACATTAGAGTTTACCAAGATTTGTAAACAACTAAGTCAAAACGGAAAAGCCATATTTATGGCAACTCACGATATTTTCAACGCCGTAAATGTGGGTACCAAAATAGGTATTATGAAAGAAGGGCGCTTAGTCCATATTTCTGATACCGATTCAATTAATGCAAACGAATTACAAGATCTATACCTTAAAACTATTTAAAAAATGAAAATTACTAATTCTATATATACACTATTATTTCTATTAATGAGCATACATACAATGGCTCAAGTGCAAGTAACGGGAACTATTGTTGATGATCAAGATACACCAATAGTTGGTGCAACGATATTATTAAAAGGTACTAATGAAAACATTGGTAAGTTGTCTGATGCTAAAGGTGAATTTGACATAAGCGTACCTGAAGGTACATACGTTTTAGAAGTCCGTTACTTAGGCTTTCAGGCTTATAAATCCACTATAACGCTTAGTGGTAACCAAAATTATGAAGTTGGAACGGTTAAGTTATTGGAAGGCACCGAACAACTTCAAAGTGTAGAAGTACTTGGTCGCGTGCGAAAAGATTATAATAGTGATTATTCTTTTTCAGCCACCAAAACGGCAATCAAAAATAAAGAACTACCGCAAGCAGTATCTGCCGTGACTAAAGAGCTTATCGCAGACCGACAAGCGTTTCAATTGCCAGATGCTGTAAAAACCGTAAGTAATGTTTCAGCGACAGGCTTGTACAATCATTATAATATTCGTGGTATTACCCAAGCTGATGACGGACAAATGCTGAATGGAATGCGAACACGTCAGTACTACTTTTTACAACCCATAACTTCTCATTTGGAACGTGTAGAAGTGATTAAAGGTCCTTCATCTGTCACATTTTCAAGTGCAGATCCTGGTGGAACAGTAAACATGGTAACTAAAAAACCCTTAGCCGAAAAACGTAATGAAATTTCAGTCGCCACAGGCAGTTTTGGAACCTTAAGAGCAACTGTAGACTTCACAGGACCCTTAAACGATTCTAAAACATTGTTATATCGTTTTAATGCGGCATTTCAAGAGGCTGATTCTTTTAGAGACGTTGTAAATAACAATGCTATTTTAATTACACCATCTTTAAGTTATATCCCTAATGAAAGTACATCTTTGAATGTGGAAATGATTTACAACGACGCTGAAGGCAATTTAGATAGAGGGCAACCAATTTTTGGGGCCATTAACGGTGAATTTGATTTAAATAGTACGCCAATTACAAGAAATGTTGGTGCTTCAAATGACCATTACAAAAACAAAGAGTTTATTTTCATGGCTAACTTTAATAAAAAATTTGGTAAAAACTTTGGTTTCAATGCGCAGTTCATGAAACAAACTTGGGACGAAGATTTAGCTGAACATAGAGTTGGTGGTTCTATAGTTGATATTGATGGTAATGTGATTCCTACTCTAGTTAGGTTGCGATATGACGAAAGACAGCAATTTTGGGAAACAGATAATTTTAGTGCCTTTTTTACGTATGATATCAAAAACGATAAGGTGACGAATAAAATATTAGTTGGTTATGATGCTACGCGATGGGAACGAAAAATTGGAGCTGGATTTCTAAGGGCTAGAAGATATTTAACAGTTAATGGTGGTCAGGCTAATTTTGATCCTAGTAATGCCAGTAATTTTCAGCAAATAGTTGTTGGAGGTGTTACTATACCGAAACCCGCCGCAACTTTTTTAAATTTAGAAGATCCTTTTAATGGTGCTAGAGATATTAGTGATTATAATCTTTCTGAATTGACGATACCTGCAAATTTAACAACATCAAGTGGCATCTATATTCAGAACCAATTTAAGGTTGGAAAATTCTCAGCTTTAGTAAATCTAAGATATGAATGGTTTACTGATATTTTTGATTATGAAGGAAATGAACAGGAGTTTAAGACTAATGCGATTGTACCTAGATTAGGTGTAACTTATGAAATCACGAAAGATATTAGTGCTTATGCCACCTATTTAGAAGGATTTCAACCACATACGAATACAGTTTCGTTATCACCGACCGCTGAAGGCTTCTTTTGGTCTGCTTCACCAAATAGATTCGATCCTTTGGAAAGTAGTTTACTAGAAATAGGAGCTAAAGGAGAATTTTTAAATGGAAAAATATTTGCCAATTTCGCAGTTTTTAATATCACTCAAAAGAATATCTTACTTGGTGATACCTATGATTTAGATAACTTAACAACGAGAGGAGAACAAAGAAGTAGAGGTTTTGAAATGGATGTTTCGGGTTATGTATTACCTAACTTTCAGTTAACAGCCTCTTATGGTTTCAATGATGCTACCATTGAAGAAGATGCGATTGAAGAGTTTATAGGTGAACGAATTGGTGGAGCGCCAAAACATAACGCAATTTTTTGGGGTAGATATAATTTTGATGCAAGTTCTACACTGAATGGAATTGGTATTGGTTTAGGTGCTCAATATGTGGATGAAAGGTTTACTTGGTACAATCCAACCTATAGTACAAATAGAGTATTGTTACCAGATTATACCGTATTTGATGCAGCTTTATATTACAAGCCAAGTAATACAAATATGCAGTTAACGCTAAAGATTAACAACGTATTTGATGATACCTATTGGTTAGGTGGTCTCAATCCTTCAAGATTAGGACCAGGTGCACCAAGGAATGTTTTGTTAAATGCAACGTATACTTTCTAAACATAATTAGTAAAAGATGAAATGGAACAATGTTAAGATTTTTGCTTTCAATTTTTGGCATACTATAACAAAGTTGAAGGCCTTTTATATTTTGTATGCAATTTTTATACTGCTAACAGCCTATTCGGCTGTTAGTGGTATTCAAAATTACAACACCCAAAAGAATATAAGGTTAGAGCATCAATTAAAAGCTCGACAAAGCTGGGAAGCCAACCCGGATAAACATCCACATCGAATGGCACATTTCGGAACGTTTGCTTTTCGTGTCAATCCATCATTAGCTATGTTCGATTCTGGTCTAGAAAGTTATATGGGAAATACAGTTTTTCTAGAGGCACATAGGCAAAATAGTGTCAATTTTTCGGAGGCCGTATTCTCAACAGGAATGTTGCGTTTTGGAGAATTGAGTCTAGCCTTGTTACTTCAATTAGTACTACCGTTAATGCTATTTTTTATTGGATTTTCTACCATCTCGGCAGATAGAGAAAATGGCACCTTACGAATGCTCATATCTCAAGGTGCAACATTTAAGGAACTTCTATTTGGTAAATCTATCGGGCTTTTTGCCGTTTCGTTACTATTTTTAGTACCAATTCTTTTAGTTGTATTATTGGCGTTAATCGTTATTGGAGATGAAAGTATGAATGATTTATTGTGGTTGCGATTTATAATAATAGCACTCAGTTACTTGACGTTTTTGTTTGTTATATCTAGTATTACAGTACTTATGTCAGCTAAAAGTAGCGCATCTAAAAACGCGTTGTTGCGTTTATTGGGTATCTGGTTATTATTAGTAGTGTTATTACCAAAATCTACACAATCTATTGGCAATTACTGGTTCCCGATACCCAGTAAACTGTCCTTTCAATCTGAAATAGAAAAGGAAGTGATTCAAAAAGGGGATAGTCATAATCCGGATGATCCTCATTACAACAGTTTACGAGATTCTGTTCTAAAAGTTCATAATGTTTCTGAAATCACAGATTTGCCATTTAACTATGCAGGATTTGTAATGCGCGAAGGCGAAAAGATTACGTCTCAAGTGTATCGAGAACATTATGAAGGTTTGATTGGAATCTACAATAATCAAAATAATTTAACTAAATATTCATCTTTTATAAATCCGTTTACTGCAATTAAATATATATCTATGACGATGTCTAATACCGACTTTGCATCCTACACAGACTTTCAAGACAAGGCTGATGCTTATCGCTATCAATTGGCGCAAACAATGAATGAGCTTCAAATGGAATACATAAGCCCCAAGAAGAAAAGTGGATCAGAAGGTAAAACGCATGTAGTAGACCATGAACATTGGAAAGAATTCCAAGATTTCGAACATCATTCCATGTCGTTTCAAGATACAATAAAGGAAGCCTTACCAGCCCTTTTATCAATGTTTATATGGATGCTAATATCAATCAGTTTACTTATTGTAAACGCTAAAAAAGTAAGAGCCATATGAGATTATATAAGTTATATTTCCAGCAATGTATTCGCTCAAAAGAAGTTTGGCTAAGCCTTCTGCTTATCATAATACTAGGGATTTTAGGAATATATATAGGTGCTAAACATGTTAACCGACATCAGGCGGCGATTGATGAAGTAAAGCTATATCAGGAACAACATTTAAAACGTCAAGTCTCATTACATAATGAAGATATTGGTTTGCTATTGTATTATGCAAAATTTGCTTACATAAACACTTTAAGTCCTCTTGCCGGAATAGCAATTGGACAATCGGATATTAATCCAACGGTTAAAAGAATTACCATAAAGACTTTTGAAGGTCAAAAGTATGACACTGACTTGCTCAATCCAATGAATTCACAATCGGGTAATCTCGATCTTTCTTTTGTAATTATATATTTATTCCCACTACTAATTATAGTGTTAACGTTCAATCTTATTTCTGAAGAGACAGAATCTGGTACATGGCGTTTGGTAGCCGTACAATCTAAATCAAAACTCACGTTCATCATTACGAAATTACTAGTAAGAATGTTACTCTTCCTTGGCGTGGTAGTATTTTTATTTTTAATAGCTACGGTGAAATTAAAGCTGGCTTTTAGTCTTGAACTATTATGGATGTTTGGTATGTCGGTGCTCTATATGTTTTTTTGGTTTACAATTACTTTTTTTGTTATCAGTTTTAGGAAATCAACAGGGTTTATTGCCTTAGCACTTTTAGCTATTTGGTTAGTCATAATTATCCTTTTACCTGCTGGAATTAATGCTTATATTACATCAAAATACCCAATACCGGAAGCCTTGAGCACTGCTATAGCACAGCGAGATGGTTATCATGTAAAATGGGACACTGATAAACGTGCAACTATAACGAAATTTTATGATCATTACCCTCAATTTAAAGAGTATGGTTATCCCACTGAAGGATTTAATTGGTTATGGTATTATGCCATGCAACAAATGGGAGACGATGATTCTAAAGGAGAAAAAGAGGCCTTAAATGATAAGATAAAACAACGAGAAAAAACGAGTAAGTTTATGGCATCGATACTACCCAACATGCATTTACAATTAGCATTTAATTACCTTGCGGGAACAAGCATGAGTCGACAAATGAATTATTTGAATGCTACAGGTAAGTTTCATGAAAAGTTGCGGTTGTTTTTTTATCCTAAAATATTCGAAAATCACAAAGCTGAAATGATAGATTGGGCACAGTTCAAACCTGAGCATTTTAGAACAGATATAAATATTAAACCTTCGAGACTCGTATTGCCTACCTTATTAGCCTCTTTACTAATGGTATTGTTGTCAATTCCGAATGTTCGAAAATTTTAAAACACTATTTATTAATTATGAACAAATTTCTTTTAATTATTCTCTTTTTGTTTTCGATTAGTGATGTCTATGGTCAACGTACTATTAAAGAAATCTTAACTGATAAAGTAAGACCCTTTGAAAAAGATACAATTATTGAAATACATGACTTTTTGAATAATAAAACTCATGTACCACTATCAATTATTAAGGGGAAGTATGATGGACCCGTATTTACCATGGTCGCAGGTGTTCACGGATTTGAATATCCACCAATTGTAGCCATTCAAAAATTAATGACTGAGATAAATACTGATACGCTCATGGGAACTCTAATTATTATACCTGTGGCGAATGTCGGATCGTTTTATTCTCGAACTCCTTTCATAAATCCATTAGATAAAACGAATTTAAACAATGCTTTTCCTGGAAAATCAGACGGTACGGTAACACAAAAAATTGCCCATTTTATGACTAAACAAATAATTCCATTAACTGATGTGTTCTTAGATATTCATGGAGGTGATGCGAGTGAAGATCTCTTGCCTTTTATTTGTTACTATAACAATAAGAAACATCCTGAGAAAACGAGAATGGCTAGATTGTTGTCAGAAAAAAGTGGATTCGAATATGTAGTTTCCTATCCCTATACTCTTAAAGATCATGCACCAGCAAAATACGCTTTTAAACAGGCATGTCAAGATGGTAAAATAGCATTAAGTATAGAAAGTGGCAAACTTGGAAATGTTCAAGAAATTGAGATCAATTTAATCAAAAATGCGGTGTATAATATGTTGAGTCAACTACGAATGTATACTCATATCAACCAAAAGATAGGTGGAAATATACAACAACTGAATCGCCAAGCGTACATTGACGCGGATGCTAAGGGTATTTTCTATAGCGACTTTAAAGCTGGAGACAAAGTAGAGAAAGGAGCCATTGTTGGATATATAACAGACGAATTTGGAAAGATAATATCTAGTTTTAATGCGCCAGTATCAGGAGTTATTTTATATAAAATAGGGACGCCTCCTGTAAATGTTGATGATACTATTATGTGCATTAGTTATTTTGACAACTAACTGTATGGGTATTTTTTTGAGCATATAAATCAGTAAAATATTGACAATATATTACTTACCAATGCAAAAATTAGCAAAGATATTACCCAAAAGATCGTCATTGGTAATTTCACCAGTAATCTCACCAAAATGATACAGTGCTTGTCGAATGTCTATAGACATTAGATCTCCCGAAAGGCCTGTGCTTAAGCCATATTTAACTTTTGTAATTTCTTCAAGGGCTTTTAATAAGGCATCATAATGACGCGAATTCGTCACAATGGTATCATTTGTATGTAAGACTCCAGTGTTTACGAATGTTAATAATCGCTCTTTTAACTCTTCAATTCCAATTTTTTTCTTTGCGGATAGCAAAAGGAGATTTTCTGATGAAAAAGAACTAGTAATGAAACGTTGATCAGCTGTGTCGATTTTGTTGGCCACAACTAACAAGGGTTTTTGAGGGAACCTATTTTTGATTTTGTTGATTTCTATATGAATCGCCTCAACTTCTGAATCGTTGGTAATTTTACCGGCGTCAATCAAATAGACAATTACTTGTGCCTGTTCTGATTTTTCAAAGGTTTTTTTGATGCCGATACTCTCCACAACATCTTTTGTATCACGTATACCTGCAGTATCTATGAACCGAAATCCAATACCGCCAATGGTCATTTCATCTTCAATAGTATCACGTGTAGTTCCTGCTATATCACTTACGATTGCCCGATCTTCATTGAGTAAAGAATTGAGTAGGGTAGATTTGCCTACGTTCGGTTCTCCAATAATGGCTACTGGGATACCATTTTTAATAACATTACCAACGGCGAAAGAATCGATGAGACGCTTGAGTACAAATAGGATTCGCTCAATTAATTCTTTAAATTGAGTGCGATCGGCAAATTCTACATCTTCTTCAGAAAAGTCGAGTTCTAATTCAATAAGAGAAGCGAAGTTCATCAGTTCTTGACGTAATTTAGAGATTTCCGACGAAAATCCTCCACGCATTTGCTGTATGGCAATTTGATGCGAAGCCTCAGTATCGCTTGCAATTAAATCAGCAACAGCTTCTGCTTGACTCAGGTCTAATTTTCCGTTTAAAAAAGCACGAAGCGTAAATTCTCCTGCATTGGCCATACGACAACCATTCTTTAAGAACAATTGAATAATTTCTTGTTGAATAAAGGTAGAACCGTGACAAGAAATTTCGACGACATTTTCTCCTGTATATGAATGCGGATTTTTAAAAATAGAAACCAATACTTCATCTAACACTCTTTCTCCCTCAATAATATGACCCAAAAGAATAGAATGCGATCGCTGTGATTTCAAATCTTTACCATGAATAGATGTAAAAAATTGACTGCATTTAGCGATGGCATCTTCACCTGATAATCGAATTACGGCAATCGCACCAGCTCCAGGAGCTGTGGCCAATGCAACAATGGTGTCATTATATATCATAGAAATTATTAAGTGCTGCAAAATTAAGAAATCTAATGATTTAACTATTTAATACGCAAAATTTATAAAAGTTATGTAAAAGTTTGGTTTAGAGTATATTGTAACAAAAATGGTTTTTAGACGTCTTATATATGCATTCATTAATCAAAAACTAAAACCATGAAAACAAACAATCAATTATTAGTACTGACTCATTTAAGTCAACTGTTGGATTTCTTTACAGTGATTGGTGGTCTTATTGTTCCGCTAATTATATGGTTGACAAATAAAGATAGTGTTTATCGCATGGACGAGCATGGTAGGGCTATTATTAACTTTAGAATAAGCATGCTACTATATGTATTGCTATGTATACCATTGGTACTATTTTTCGGGCTAGGACTCTTAGGTTTCTTAATAATTGGAGTGCTATATTTTATTTTACCGATACTAAATGCCATAAAAGCGAGTAATGGAGAGCAGCCGAACTACCCGTTTTCCTTAACAATTATTTAACAGCGTTAGATATTGCAATAAAAAAACACCTTATTAAAAGGTATTTTTTGTGTTAAAATAGTAGTATTTTTCAAAAATTAATTTTTAACATATTGATAATCAATATGTTAAAAATACTTTAAAAACTACTAGAAAACCATGATTTTTAAAAATACCCAGATGCTCTATTGTGCAGTATGTATAAAGGCTATATGTTTGTAGTGTACAATTAGAGATAATAATTGCAACATTTAAACGTTCATTAAGATATACTCCGCAAGGAGATTAAGAAAGGGGAGAAAGGAGAGAAACGAAAAATTTTCATAGCACAAGACTACAAGTAGTTTTTCTCCTTATCATTTTTTTCAAACCATATACTCCGTAAAGGAGATAAAGAAAGGGGAGAAAGGAGAGAAGCGAAAAGAGTTAAGTATGAGTTTAATTCCTACAAGTAACTTTTCTCCTTACTATTTTTTTTAAAACATACTCCGCAAGGAGATAAAGAAAGGGGAGAAAGGAGAGAAGCGAAAAGAGTTAAGTATGAGTTTAATTCCTACAAGTAACTTTTC
>CANKZQ010000005.1 GCA_947488345.1 uncultured Flavobacteriaceae bacterium
ATTGAATCCCACATAAATAATATCTGAGAATAATTAGCGAGACAAAAAAGGAGCTCGCTTCTTTTTTGGAACGAAGTGTGGCTTTTGTTTTTCGATTTTCAAGCAAAGCTTGCAGGGCACAATGGCTTCGCCATTGAATCCCACATAAATAATATCTGAGAATAATTAGCGAGACAAAAAAGGAGCTCGCTTCTTTTTTGGAACGAAGTATGGCTTTTGTTTTTCGATTTTCAAGCAGAGCTTGCAGGGCACAATGGCTTCGCCATTGATTCCCACCTCGAGTACGGTTATATCACCAAATTCCCAAAGTTACTCCCTTAAAAGAGACATAATGCTCTCCAAAGGGAGTAGATTAAATAATTAACTCAAAAATATACTTATAACAACTTATCGGCTTTCTCGTTTTTATCTCTTTTTTTTCTCTTTACACTCTTGTTTTTGCCACTACCGAAACGGTAGGCCAATCCTAAATATACCGAACGTGAATCTCTTTTAAACTGGCCTTCTTGAATGATGGTTCTAAACGTTTCGAAGGCGAAACGTTGCGTTTTAAAAATATCGTTAAAGTTGAGACTAAAAGTACCTTTTCCTTTCGCAAAATTATAGCGGGCACCTGCGTTCATAAAGAAATTATCCTTTAGGTCGTACTGTAAAATACTTTGCTTACCATTGTAAAAAGTAAAAAGCTGAAATGTAAGATTTTTTGATACTTTAAAGCTGTTGTTAAGCTTTACATTCATTAAGGTGTTGCTCACTTCTACAGGCTCATTTTCAATGAAACCTTTTTGAGTTCTCGAATACACATCAAAACTTCCATTGAGACTCCACCAATTATTAGGTTTGTAACTAACGGATAATTCTAATCCATAAGCATCATTACTATCAAAATTATCATAATCAATTATTAGTACTGCAGGATTCTCTACATCAAAAAATCCTCTTCTATTAATTTCATCGTTAATTCTTCTGTAGAAACCTCCAAATGTAAAATTTCCTTTATCTAGTTTTCTCGTAAAGTTAAGCTCCATCGAATTTGTAAATTGAGGGACTAAACTTGGGTTCCCCGTAATAATGATTTGGGGCGTGCTTAATTGCCTTATAGGATTAATTTGGTTCAAGGAAGGACGGTCAATTCTTCTACTAAAACTTATTTGATATGAATTTTTGCTCTCCTCACTTGGAGTATATTTTAAGAAACCAGAAGGATAGACATTAAAAAGTTTATCTGTAAAATTAAATGGATCTTGAGAGGCTTCATTAAATTGTGTATTCACATTGTAGTCTTCTAATCGTATACCAAGATTATATTGCCATTTTTCCAGACGATGACTAAAACTGGTATAAAAAGAATGAATAGTACGGTCATACCTAAAATCAGAATTATTGAAATCTGTTCGATCTGTTATGTAGCTATTTTCCGTGCGTCGCAAACGAGTTTCCAAACCAATTTCTAATGTTGAATTATTAGAAAATGAATTTGCATAATCTAAATTTATGGTTGTGTTGGTTCTTGTGTCATCAATAAATTCATCATAATTTGAAAGTGGCGTGTTTCCATTAAAATCAAAATCGTTGTTGGTATCACTTTTTAAGGTGTTATAATCTACTTCAAGTTCAATAAAATGCCCTTCTTTTGAAAAATTATGTTTAAAGTCTACGTTATAAGATCCGTTAGTATTATCTCTATTCGTCAAATCAAATTGATTAAAATCTGCACCAGGGGTATCCAAAAATCTGATGTTCCTTTCAGCGCTCAAGGATGCATCAAAATAATTCTGGTTGGTATAAACTGAAAAAGTGTTTCTATCGTTGATATAGTAGTCAACTCCAAATTTAATCACATGTGAAGAACGGTCGGCAATACTTAAAATATCCTGACCGGTCAGTTCAACGGTTCTATTGATAAATCCGTTTGTAACTCCCTCTCCTAATCTGTTTCCATAGCTTCCATAGAAATTGACTTTTCCATTTCTATAATTTAAGCTTAGAGAATTGTTATAACGCGCGCGTTCACCATAAGTAAAACCAGTATTAATGGAACCATTGAAACCTAAATTTGTGTTTTTTTTCAACGTTATGTTAATAATACCACTCATTCCTTCAGGATTGTATCTCGCTGATGGGTTTGTTATTAACTCAATAGTTTTTATAGATGTAGATGGTATTTGTTGCAATAGCTCACGAGAACTAATATTAGTAATTTTACCATCGATCAGTACCCTCACGTTTTCGTTACCTCGTAATGATAAATCGCCATCTTGAGTAATACTTACTGATGGTATATTTCCCATTATATCGCTCGCAGAAGCTCCAATTGTAGTTAAATCTTTACCAACATTAATCACTTTTCTATCAATCTTTTGCTCAATAGTAGAGCGCTCGGCGGTTACCTGAACAGCTTCAAGAGTTAAAGCATCTTCTTCAATATAAATCTTTCCTAAGCGTAGCTTTTTATTGTTTTCATCTATTGTAATTACTCTTGTTTCTGTTTTGTATCCGATAAACTGAACTTCAAATATGTATCGACCATATGGTATTTTTGATATCGCAAAAGAACCTGAGTCGTCAGTAATTCCACCTGTCGTGATAACATTACTAGATTTAACTACAATATTCGCATAAGGAATGGTCTCCTGCGTATTTTTATCTAACACTTTACCAGTAATAGCGCCTTGTCCGTGTAGTGAAATAGAAATTAATAAACTACAAATATAAAATAGTAATTGCTTCATGTTTATTTCACTTCGGTTAAATGAATTTCTGCTACTAGCTCAACCTCGTTACCTAATGCCATTTTTGCTGGAGGATAATTGGTGCCTACATTGAAATCCTCGCGTTTGACGATGCCAGTGACCGTAATGAATTTATTGTTTGTTTTAAAACGTGGATGCTCATAAGCACCTTTTTCTATGCCTTTTAAAACAATGGATTTCGTAATACCAGTCATTGTAATATTTCCAATAATTTTATACTCATTGGCACTTATTTTAGAAATAGTGGTACTAACAAAGCTTATTTCTGGATGTTCTTCGGCACTAAAAAAATCGTTAGATCTTAAGTGTTTATCTCTATCTTTTTGACTCGTATTCACGGAGGTCGTTTTTATAGTAATTGTGATTGCAGATAGCTTATCTTTTTCTTGGGTAAATGTACCTGAATAGCGATCAAAGGAACCCTTTATCGTACCGACTTTAAAATAGGAAATACCGAAATTTATATTAGAATGATTGGAATCAATTTTCCAAGTAGATTTTTGAGCATTTATAGAAAGTGACCCTACAAATAAAGTAATACTTAATATTAGAATTTTCTTCATGGCTTTGACTGTTTTTTAATAAATTTTATATGAATAATTGTTGTTTTGCTGCTAAAATAATTGGAGGTTCTACACGCAGGAAATGAGCGTTTAGAAATACTCTAAACAGCGATAAAAAGTTGATAACAAGCGATTAGTAGTTTTGTCTACACAAAAGGTGTTTTTGACACCACTTATCGACAATTGGAATGTCATTTATAAGAGGCGTTGTTTAAATTTGTACATTGACATTCAATTCAAACGACTATGTGGCAACGAGCACAACATTTTTTAGAAGTCTCAAGGTTTAAGTATGTGATTTTTGGAGTGATTATTTTTGCCTTTTCTGCATCAACATCAAGTTGGTACTACACTACTAAAAATGAGCTATTCATAACTTTTGGCATTCGGGTAGTATTACAAATTCTATTGGCTTATATCATTATAGAGCTATTAATTATACAACTCTTAAACAAGGGAAAAACTGTTGCTTTTGTTTTTACTATAACGGCGACATTACTTGCATTTTACGTTGTTTGTAACCTCATTTTTATTTATTTTTTCGAACCGACCTTTCCTACTACTTATGTGAACTATGTTAAACGTTTTGAGGACGCTTCATTCTTAGGAAGACTTACAAATATTAGTGAGTTTATATCAAAATCATTGTATCTTTTATATCCCACTCTCTTGTTATTGGTCTTCAAACTATACACTGAAAAACAACATTTACTAAAACTGACAGAACAAAAGAAAACGGCAGAATTAGTTGCTTTAAAAAATCAACTAAACCCTCATTTTTTATTTAACACTTTAAATAACTTGTATGCATTAGCCTTGAAGAAATCTGATGATACTACAAAAGTAATTCAGAAGCTCTCGCATATCTTAGATTATATTTTATATCGTTGTAATGATGAATATGTATTATTAGATAAGGAGATTGATTTAATTGAAAACTACTTGTCTTTAGAAAAAATAAGATACGCAGATAGAGTCAAAATTTCTTTTAGTAAAAATGTGACTGGTCAGGAAAAGATAGCGCCATTATTGTTGCTTACGTTTGTAGAAAATGCTTTTAAACATGGTGTTGTTAACGAGATAAAACAAGCCATCATCAATATTAATATCTCAAAAAAAGGAGACCAATTAGTGTTTAAGGTTGAAAACAGCAAACCCGATGCTGTGGAATACTCGAACAATAGAGAATCCATTGGGCTTAAAAACATTAAAAAGCAATTAGATTTGTTGTATCCCACAACTCATGACTTAATCATCGAAAACAAATCCAACACCTTTTCTGCGAACCTTAAACTAGATATCATATGAGCTTTAAATGTTTGATCATAGATGATGAACCCTTAGCGCGAGAACTTCTTGAAACGTATGTATTAAAAATACCTGATTTTGAAATAGCAGCTTCTTGTTCAAGTGCCATTGAAGCAAGTACTATATTGAGTTCTACACAAATTGACTTGTTATTTTTAGATATTGAAATGCCCGTTTTGAAAGGCACCGATTTTTTCAAAAATCTGATACACAAGCCCGAGGTGATTTTCACAACTGCTTATAGAGATTATGCTCTTGATGGTTTTGAATTAAATGCGCTTGATTATTTATTGAAACCCGTCTTTTTTGAACGTTTTTTCCTCGCAATCCAAAAGTTTTTAAAAAAGAGGCAAACAATGCATGGCATATTCATTGAAGAAATCCCAGAGAATAAAGGAAGTTATCTTTTTGTAAATAAGGCAAAGAAACAGATTAAAATAGTGTTTGATGATGTGTTATATGTAGAGAGTTTAAAAGACTACATAAAAATACATTTACATGAAAAAGAAGCAGTAATGGTTAAGGAAAGTATATCGGCATTTGAAAAGCGAATTGATCAACGCTTTATTCGTCTGCATAGATCATACATCGTCAATTCTGAAAAAATTACAGCATATACTAAAAATGATGTTGAGGTAGGACAAATAGAAATTCCGATAGGAAATAATTATAAGGACAACATGCTTCCTTTTTTAAAATCAGTTAAGCCTTATTCTTAGAGTGTTATTCGAGAATGTCGATCAAGTTCCTATTTCTTTTGAAGTTCAACGTATTTTTGTAGGATGATTAAAACACCAAACTAAAAACAGTCCCCTCATTTTCTTTACTATTCACTAAAATCCTGCCTTTATGGAGCAGCATAATTTGCTTACAAAGACTTAAACCAATACCGCTACCCGTAGCTTTACTGGTAAAAAAAGGAATAAAAATACTTTCCATGATATCTTGCGGAATACCAGCACCGTTATCGAAAACTTTTATAATAATATCGCGATTCGGAGCTTGAGAAGCTTGAATTTTTATGTGGGCATCTGGCTGATTCTTGCACGCATCGATGGCATTCAGAATTAAATTTATCAGTACCTGTTCTATGAGATGTGCATCTATATCCAGTTCAAGGCGAGGAGTTGAAATGTTAAAATCAACTGCTATATTTTTTGCTTTGATTGATGGCTCCATCAACAATTGAATATTTTTAAAAAGCTCAGATATCTTAGTTTTTTGAAGGTTTAAATGCGTTACTTTACTCAAACTTCGATAGGTTTTCGCAAACTTTAGTAAGCCTTCACCTCTGTTTTTGATGGTTCTTATGCCCGCATGTAGATCTTCCAGTTCAAGTTTATTTTCATTTGGGTGCTCCAAAGCGAGCTGTACATTTCGCTGCAGGGTATCTGCCAGTGATGAAATAGGTGCAATAGAATTCATTATTTCATGCGTCATAACACTCAATAATTTTTTCCAAGCTTCTGATTCATTTTTATTTAAAGTATCATCAATATTTTGAACAACAATTAGTTTAAATGCATCCTCATTTACTTGGAAGACAGTATCAGAGATCAATACTTTTATCTTTTCGTTTTGAACAGCTATTGATATAGAGTTCGGTTCTCTGTGATATGTCTCAAAAATAGTTGCGTATAAGTCAGGCTTTCTTTTTTCAACAAATCGAATATTTTTAAACGATGGGAAATCCAAGGTCTCTCTAAATGAATCATTACTCCAAAGTACATCTCCGGTTTCCAAATTGTAGGAGATAATACCAATGTCTACCATCTCTAAGATCTTTTGCAGATAGACATATTGAGCTTCGTTTTGCGAGTTTATTTCTTTTATAGTACGATTAATCTCATTAAATCCAGTGTATAAAAATCGGATGTCTTTTGGACCTCTATCCTCTGGAAACCATCTTGAAAAATCACGATATTTTACCGCTTCAAAGAAATCATCCATAGCTACAAAGCGACGCTTTACAAAGGTATATGTATTAACAATCAAGTAGAGAAGTACAAGAAAAGATAGCGCAATTATCGCGTGATTTTTCTGATATACAAAATAGGTCACAGTAAGGATTGTCAGCACCAGTAACAGCACCCGAAAAAAAAGTCGGAAGATGTAGCCTCTATAATTCATACTTATCCAATCGTCTATAAAGGGCAGCTCGAGTAATGCCTAATTCTTTGGCAGATTTAGAAACGTTTCCTTTGTTTTTTTCTAAAACGGTTAAAATGGCATTCTTCTCAATATCATCCAAATTCATAGTTGTTGGTGCGGACACTGAGCGTGGTCGTTCTATAGAAGAAAACACCAAATCTTCGGCTTTAAGTATGGTGTCATCAGTCATAATTACAGCGCGTTCTAGAATGTATTGAAGCTCTCTCACATTACCAGGAAAATCATGCTTTTTTAATTTTGAAATAAAGCCAGTATCAAAAGTGAAAGGTGTTTTATTGTATTTATCTGCATACAGTGAAACGAAATACTTCGAGAGTTCTGTAATATCATTACCACGATCTCTCAAAGGAGGAACAATCACATCGACAGTATTGATACGGTAAATGAGATCTTTTCTAAACTTTTTTTCGTCGGCAAGTATTTTAGGGTCTATATTGGTTGCACAAATGAGGCGTATATCAATTGGAATAGATTCGTTTGAACCGAGTGGAGTCACCATCCTATTTTGTAATACAGTGAGCAAACGTACTTGTTGTCCTAAAGTAATATTACCAATTTCATCAAGAAAAAGTGTGCCTCCGTTTGCAGCTTCAAAACGTCCTTTTCGATCTTCACGTGCATCAGTAAACGCTCCTTTTTTATAACCAAATAATTCGCTTTCAAATAGTGAGGAAGATAAAGAACCAACATCTACCTTTATAAAGGGTTGATTACTTCGATTTGAATTATCATGTAGTGCTTTTGCAATTAAGTCTTTACCCGTTCCGTTTTCACCGAGTATTAAAACATTTGCATCAGTGGGGGCTACTTTTTTAAGCTTTACAAAGACGTCATTCATAGCCTCACTCTCTCCAATAATTTTGACATTAGTAGGGCCGAGAATTGTCTTTTTGCCCGTAGTAGACTTTTTAGCCTTAAGTAAAGAAGTAATGGTATTGGTAATTTTTTCATTCTTCCACGGTTTTACTAAAAAGTCAGAGGCTCCTTCTTTCAAACCTCGAATTGCCAAATCAATATCGGCATAAGCCGTAATCAAAATAACCGAAGTGTCTGGACGTTGTTTTTTAATTTTATTCAACCAAAAAATACCTTCATTACCTGTATTTACAAGCCCGTTAAAATTCATATCAAGAATGATAATATCGAAATTTTTATTGGCAATTTGAGAACCAATATTGCTTGGGTTCTTTTCGATAACGACTTCTTTGACCAAAGGTTTTAGTAAAAGACGTAATGCAGTCAATACATCCAAATCATCATCTATTACTAATATGCTTGCTTCTTTTAATACCATTGATACAATAATACAATATTATTGGCAGCCTAAAAAAATTAGAAATAGAAATAATTCAAGCGTAGTATCATGTATCAAAATCGAACAGAGAGTGTATCAAAACCGAACACTTTCGGAATCTGGAATAAACGTAAAATACTGATTTTTAATCACTTATTTTTTTGGCATCATCTTAACTATATAATACGTGTAACTAAAAAAATAACGAATGGACGTTCCAATTAAAAAGAAACAATTTTCAAAATCTCGAATAGCACTTATTGGTGGCGGTATTGCTCTTATAGGGTTAATCGCTTTTGTGATTATGAGTACATCTGGTGGGTCAAAATTGAATGTGGCAAAAGAACGCATTTCTATGAATATTGTTAAGAATGATGTTTTTCAGGAGAACATTCCCGTAAATGGAATTGTCTTACCGATCACTACGATTTATTTAGATGCGTTAGAGGGCGGCCGCGTTGAGGAAAAATTTGTAGAAGATGGTGCGATAATGAAGAAAGGAGAGCCAATTTTAAGACTATCAAATACAGATTTAGAATTAAGTTTAATCAATCAAGAAACATCTGTTTATAATCTATTGACGCAGATGCAAATTTCTCAAAATGCAGCACGTCAAAATACCATCAACAGACGCAATCAATTTACTGATGTTGAAAATAGTTTAATTGAAGCGAAGCGTCTATACGATTTAAATCAGCGCTTATATGATAAAGATGCCATTGGACGTCAAGATTATGAATCATCGAAGAATAACTATGAGTATCAAAAGGAACGTATGCAATTAGCGAAACAAGTACTGAAACAAGATTCGATTTCAACAAAGCAGGAGGTTGGGCAATCACAAAGTTCATATGCTAGAACAAGAAGTGCTTTAGAGCTAATGAGGAAAAAGGTAGGCGATCTTGTAGTGAGAGCTCCGGTTGATGGACAACTAACTTCGCTAGATGCCGAAATAGGACAATCAAAGAACAAAGGAGAACGCCTTGGACAAATTGATGTATTGAGCGGATTCAAAGTACGAGTGGATATCGATGAGCATTATATCTCTCGAATTTATAGTGGTCAAAAAGGCACCTTTACATTTAACAATAAACAATACACATTAGTTATTAAGAAAGTCTTTACGCAAGTTGCGAATGGTCGTTTTCAAGTAGATATGCATTTCGACGGAGATATTCCGGAAGGAATAAGACGAGGTCAAAATTTACAGATTCGAGTAGCGCTTAGTGCTGAAAAACAAGCCTTACTTGTTGCTAAAGGAGGCTTCTTTCAGAAGACTGGAGGTAACTGGATTTTTAAAGTTAGCGAAGATGGAGATACAGCTTATAAAGTAAACATTCGACTCGGAAGTCAAAATACTGAATATTACGAAGTTCTTGAAGGTTTAAATCCAGGAGATCAAGTGGTAACATCAAGTTACGACAGTTTTGGAGATACCGAAGAACTCATATTAAAATAAGAATCAATCAACACCAACTGAACTTGTTTCAGCAATACTAAAAAAACACAGAATATAATGATACAAATTACCGACTTAGAGAAATTTTACAGAACTGAAGAAGTGCAAACAATTGCATTAAACAAACTATCTTTTGATGTAAAGGATGGGGAGTTTGTGGCCATAATGGGACCTTCGGGATGTGGCAAATCGACCTTGTTAAACATATTAGGGTTATTAGATGATCCCGATGGGGGAAGCTTCAAATTTAATGGAGAAGAAGTAGCCGGATATAACGAACGTAAGCGTTCTGATTTACGCAAACATAATGTAGGTTTTGTATTTCAGAGCTTCAACCTAATTGATGAACTTACCGTTTTTGAAAATGTAGAGCTCCCGTTAATTTACACAGGTGTAAAACCTGCCGAGCGCAAAAAACGTGTAGAAGAAGTACTGGAAAAAATGCAAATCATGCATCGTCGTAATCACTTTCCGCAACAGCTTTCTGGAGGACAACAGCAGCGTGTAGCCGTTGCTAGAGCTGTAGTTAACAATCCGAAACTGATTTTGGCAGATGAACCAACGGGTAATTTAGATAGTGTGAATGGTAATGAAGTAATGGACTTATTAATAGAGTTAAATGAGGCAGGCACGACGATTATCATGGTAACGCATAGTGAGCATGATGCCAAATATAGTCATCGAATTATTAGAATGTTAGATGGACAAAAAGTCACCGAGAATATTTTGACGTAAAAGTAAACCAACATTCAATAACCTCAAAAAACCTAGCAGTTATGTTTAAAAATTACTTAAAAATCGCCTTTAGAAACTTGTTGAAAAACAAAATCTATTCTTTCATAAATATTTTTGGGTTGGCTATCGGTATGGCGGTAACTATTATGATTGGTTTATGGATCAATGATGAACTAAGTCATAATGATTATTTCACCAATAAAGCGACTGTTGCTCAGATGTTTCAAAGTCAAACATTTAATGGAAATACAGGAACGGGGCCAGCTATGCCAAGACCCTTGGAGTTTGAATTGCGCGAAAACTATAATGATCACTTTAAGCATATTGTAATGTCAAGTTGGAATAACTCTCGCTACTTAAAAGTAGGTGAGAATAGTATTTCAAGAACAGGAAATTTTATGCAGGAAAAAGGTCCAGAGTTGTTGGATTTAAATATCCTTAAAGGAAAAAGAAGTGGCCTTAAAGAGATTAATTCTATCATGTTATCTCAAAAGACAGCTAAAGATTTGTTTAGTGATTTAGATCCTATCGGTAAAACGGTGGTGATGGATAATAAAGAAAGCTTTGTTGTTACAGCCATTTATGAAGATATCCCTAAAAATAACTCCTTTGAGGATTTAAAATTTATAAGTACATGGAAGTATCTCGTTAATGAACAAACATGGATGCAAAATGCCAAAGATCAATGGGGAAATAACTCTTTTCAGTTATTTCTTCAAATAAATGACAACACCAATATGGAAGCTGTGACTGCAGTCGTTAAAGATGCTAAGAAAAACGCAGCAGAAGATGAAGCACGATTTAATCCACAGTTGATGTTACTCCCTATGGAAGATTGGCATTTACGCTCAAATTTTGAAAACGGCATACAAACAGGTGGGCGTATAGAAAACGTTTGGTTATTTGGAGTAATCGGAATTTTTGTATTGTTATTAGCTTGTATAAACTTTATAAACTTAAGTACTGCGCGTTCAGAAAAACGTGCAACGGAAGTTGGAATTAGGAAATCGATTGGTTCAAATCGAAGTCAACTAATTACGCAGTTTCTAAGCGAGTCGTTTTTAGTGGTTGTTTTTGCTTTTATTTTGGCCACTGGTATTGTATTATTGTTTTTAAACGGCTTTAATGATTTAGCAAGTAAAGAAATTGTTTTTCCCTGGTTGAATGGTCAATTCTGGTTGATATCACTTTTATTTATTGCATTTACTGCCTTTGTTTCAGGAAGCTATCCTGCGTTATATTTATCATCTTTCAATCCGGTTTCTGTATTAAAGGGCACATTCAAAGCCGGGCGTTATTCAGCCTTACCAAGAAAGGTTTTAGTGGTAACACAATTTACATTTTCGGTAGCATTGATCATTGGCACAATGGTAGTCATGAATCAAATTCAACATAGTAAGGATCGCCCCATTGGTTATGATAGAAATGGCCTCGTGCAGATACCTGTGATGAGTGAGGATTTTATGGGGAAAGCTGATATCATGCGTTCACAATTTTTAGAGACTGGCGCCATTTCCGAAATGTCAACCTCAAGTAGCCCTACAACTGCAATTTGGTCGAATAGAGGCGGATACACATGGGATGGAAAGCCAGAAGGATTTCAAGAAGATTTGGCATATACAGCTGTTTCTTATGAATTTGTAGATGCCCTTGATGTCGAAATCATTGAAGGGCGTGGATTTTCACGTGAATTTCCTACAGACTCTAACGCCGTCATGTTGAACGAAACGGCTGTGAGGTACATGGGGCTAAAAAACCCGATAGGAAAATTGTTAAGAGATAGTGACACTGGAGAAAACGTAAACCCTCCATTGATAATAATCGGAGTTATTAAAGACATGATCGCGCAGTCACCATACGAACCAGTAAAACAAGCAATGTATGTATTCGACAAGAATAACAATGCGAACTATTATAATTTAAGATTGCACCCAGATAAAAGTGTTAGTAGTAGTTTGTCCTTAATTGAAAGTGTATTCAAAAAGAATTTTCCGAATCTTCCATTTGATTATCAGTTTGTGGATGCTGAATATGCAGAAAAGTTCATTTCACAAGAACGTGTGGCAAGTCTGGCTAAAGTCTTTACAATTTTAGCTATTTTGATTAGTTGCCTAGGATTGTTCGGGTTGGCATCTTTTGTGGCAGAGCAACGCACCAAAGAGATTGGCATTCGAAAAATATTAGGTGCATCTATTAGTAATTTATGGGTTTTATTATCTAAAGACTTCTTGACATTAGTGCTTGTTTCATTGTTGATAGCATCGCCGATCGCATTCTATTTAATGAGTCAATGGCTGCAAAAATTTCCATATCGCACAGAAATTTCACCGACGGTATTTTTAGTGGCAGGTTTTGGTGCCTTATTAATCACATTTATTACAGTAAGCATACAAGCAATTCGTGCGGTCACTGCGAACCCAGCGAATTCATTACGAACAGAATAGGTTCATTAAGTCAATTAAAAACAAACACTGATGATTAGAAATTATTTTAAAATAGCATGGAGAAGCCTTCAGAAAAATAAGTTACAAACAGGGATAAATCTATTAGGTTTAACCGTTGGTACCATCTGTTGTTTGAGTATCTTATTATATGTATTTGCGCAGCAAGGATATGACGATCATCATCAAGATGCCGAAGCCTTATATAGAGTTAGGACAGTGATTACAGACCCAAGTTCACCACAATTCAATGCTGGTTCTAGTGGCCCCCCAATAGCCTTTGCTATGAAAGAGGATTTCCCTGAAGTAATCGAAGCAACTCGTTTGGTATATATGGGTGAAGGAACTGAAGATCTTATCCGCGCAAGCGATAGTAATACAGGGTTTTATGAACCTCGAGGTTACTTAGCTGATGCTACTGTTTTCGACATTTTTACCTATAATTTTATTGAGGGAAACCCAAAAAATGCCTTGGAGAAGCCGAATACAGTCGTACTATCTTCGACTTTAGCAAATAAACTTTTCGGAAATGTGCCAGTTCTCAACAAAACGATTGTTTCTGGGAGCGGAGAACAAGAGTTATCTTTAACAATTACCGGTGTTTTTGATGATTCAAATCTTGAAAAATCTCATTTAAACCCCAATTATTTTGTGACTATGAATACGCCTGGCTTAGGTGAATTTGTAAGAACCGAACAGAACTTTGCAACTCAAAATTTTATTTATAGTTATGTAAAGTTAAATTCTCCCGAAAACGCTTCTTTAGTCCAAGATAAATTGCCGGCTTTTTTGGATGCTCGAGGGTCTAAAGATTTTGCAAAATTGAATTTTACGAAACAATTGTTTCTGCAGCCAGTGAGTGATATTCATTTGTACTCAAAAGGGATATCACGTCAGATAGATACGGTTTCTGATATAAATTACCTTTATTTATTAATCACGTTGGCTTTGTTTATTCAGTTAGTGGCATGTGTGAATTTTATTAATTTAAGTACCGCAAGAGCCAATAAAAGAGCGAAAGAAATTGGTGTCCGAAAAACGATAGGTGCTGATAAAAAGTCATTAATTGGCCAGTTTTTAGGAGAATCGATTTTGTTATCATTAATTGCTACATTAGTGAGCATTCCTGTAACTGCATTGTTGTTACCACTCGTCAATCAATTGACTCAAGGGAACGTAGAGTACAGCTCAATTTTCGATGCGAGAATACTTCTTATTTTATTAGTTATTGGTGTGGTTACAGGTTTGATAGCTGGTATTTACCCAGCACTCGTATTGTCTTCGATAAAGCCAATGCGTGTATTGAAAGGTGCAATGTCTCCAAATTCCTCGGGTACCTTGCTTCGCAAAGGATTGGTGGTTTTTCAATTTGTTATTTCTATTGGCTTAATTGCTACTGTTACCATTATTACAAAACAGGTACGTTTTGCCCAAAATAAAGATATGGGTTTCAGTAAAGATAATTTAATTGCCGTACGATTAGGTACCGAAGAAGCCTTTACCCAATATGATGCTTTGAAAACCAATATGAGTCAGATTTCTGGTGTGAAATCAGTTTCTGCGTGCAATATTTTTCCTTCACAATTTTTAAGAAGTGATGTGGGTGCCTATTTAGAAGGTGGCGATCCAACGAAACCAGTTTTGGTAAAAGCAAATGGTATTCAGACAGGTTATTTAGAAAGTTCGGATATCTCATTGCTAGCCGGTAGGACTTTAAAAAGTACCGATTCTTCGAGGGTTTTGGTCAACAAGGCTACGATCGACGGATTTAATATAAAAATTGACGATGCGATAGGGACGAAAATTTTGTTTTCTACTGGAGGTAGTGTAAACACCGTTGAAATCGCTGGAGTGACCAGTGATTTTAACTATGCGTCATTAAAAGAAGAGGTAGAACCATTAATGATGTACTTAGACTATACCCCAGAATGGTTGTTGGTAAAGACCACTACTTCAGATTTTGAGAACATTTTAGGACAGATGGAAAGTACTTGGAAGCAAACAAATAAAACTACACCATTTGTTTACAATTTTATCGACAAAGAAACCGAAAAACTCATTGCTGAAGAAAAGCGTTTGGCCAACATTTCGGTTGTATTTACAACACTTGCTATTCTAATAAGCTGTTTAGGTTTGTTTGGGTTGATCTCATTTATGGCAGAACAAAAAAAGAAGGAAATAGGCATCCGTAAAGTATTAGGAGCAAGTGTAAGTACTGTAATGAAAATGCTGACCAAAGATTTTATCATTCTCATCCTTATTGCTTTTGTAATAGCGTCTCCGTTGGCCTACTATTTTATGGAAAATTGGCTACAAGATTATACCTACCGAATTTCAATTAATTGGTGGATTTTTCTCGTGGCCGGCATTATTACAACATTTATCACTTTAATTACTGTGAGTGCTCAGGCTATAAAGGCGGCTACCGCAAACCCAGTAAATTCTTTAAGAACCGAATAAAATACAAAAGGTCATGATCAGAAATTATTTTAAAATAGCGTTACGAAATCTATGGAAGAATAGAACATTTACTTTGCTCAATATTATTGGCTTAACTGCGGCATTCGGAGTCGCAATATTATTAGCTATGTTCTCCATATTTCAACTTTCTTTTGACCGCTTTCATGAAAAAGAAGATCAACTCTATCAAGTGTATTCAGAGGATAGTGCGGCGGATGGTATTGAAGCGAATACGTCAAAATCTGAACCTTTTGCAGCGGCGCTGCAAGATGAAACTACTGGTGTTGAGAAGATAACACGATATAATGGGTCGGGTGTGCTGTTAGGATATCAAGACAAAGAACTTTGGATGAATGGAGCTTATGTTGATCCTGATTTTTTTGATATGTTCAGCTTTCCTATCATTAAAGGCGACAGTGAAAACCCCATTTCTTCTGAAACTTCCATTGCCATTACCGAGCGGGCAGCAAAACGAATATTTGGAGATGAAAATGCCGTTGGGCAAACAGTCACTGTTTTAAGAGATGAGAAAGAAGTACCATTTACTGTTTCAGCCATTGTGGAGGATTTTCCAAATACTAGTTCAATAGGCTTTGATGTGCTACTTAATTTTAAAAGTCAAGGGAAACATGCCTACGAAAGAGCCATAGGACGATGGGATATAGAGAATCATAATGTTTATATGCAACTTTCTAAAAGTATTACTGCTTCTCAGTTTGAAAAAAGCACAATCGACTTTACGCTGTTACATTATAAAGATGAGATTGATAGTGCAAAGCGTGATGGAGTTCAACCGAATGCCGAAGGCAACTATAGACAGATAAAATTATTGCCTTTAGCAGATATATCGTTTGCTAATTTTAATCAAGGCATAGTATCTGTAAATCGAACTATGCCGTATTTAGTATTGGGGATTGCAATGCTAATTTTGTTTATCGCTTGCGTCAATTTTATCAATATGAGTATTGCCAAAAGCGCGCAAAGATTACGGGAAATAGGCATGCGCAAAACACTCGGTGCAAATAAAAAACAGTTGTTCTTCCAGTTTTGGGGGGAAAGTGTTTTAGTCTTTTTGTTGTCTATAAGTTTAGGGATTTTAATGGCTACACTTTTATTGCCATGGTTTCAAACCTTGTTTAGTACAGAAGCATCATTTGAGGCATTGTTAAGTCCATCTTTATTGTTTGTACTAATCTTGAGTGTATTAGCTATTACGCTAATTGCTGGCGGTTATCCTGCGTTCTTAATGAGTCGCCTCGGCACGATACAAAGTTTAAAAGGCAAGCTTGAAGCAAGTGGTAAAAATCGATTACGTAATAGTTTAATGGTAGTACAGTTTAGTATTGCCATATTGCTCATTAGTGGTACGCTGGTGCTTTGGAACCAAGTCGATTTTATGCGTACTAAAGATTTGGGTTATAATAAAGAACAGGTAATCGCTTTCCCTCTTAATGGAAAACGCAATGACCAACAAGCATTACAATTAGTTAGAGATGCCCTTCAAGATAAAACGAATATTGTTAGTATTTCGGCTTCCAATAATATTTTAGGTATCGGTAAGGATCGTAGTCGCACTACAAGTGTTTTAGGTTTTGACTACAAAGGACGAGGTGTGGAAACTCATATGTTAGTCGTCGATGCTGATTATATTGAAACCCTAGACCTGAGCTTAATTCTAGGAAGGTCTTTTCGGAAGAATTTAGCGAGTGATAGTCTATCGGTTATTATTAATGAATCGATGGCAAAACAACTAAATGAAGAACAGATATTGAACTCTAAAATCAACCTTGATGATAAATCGTTCACAATTGTAGGAGTCATTAAGGATTTCAATTTTCAAGAACTTGATCAAAATATTGCACCAATGTCATTATTTGCACTTCCTAACTGGAATTTACGTAATGTCTATGTAAAAGTAACGCCTCAAAATTTAGAACAAGCCTACAATGATGTAAAAGCAGCTTGGAAGATAATTGAACCCAATGCAGAATTTCAAGGCTCATTTTTAAATGAAAATATAGATCGTACACTAAGTAACGAACGCACTATGATTACCATGATCGGTAGTGGTTCTGTATTGGCGATTATTTTGAGTTGTATTGGTCTATTTGCCATGTCAATGCTCATTGTATCGCAACGTCGAAAAGAAATAGGAGTTCGTAAAATTGTTGGAGCTAGTGTTTCTGCAATTACCGTGCTACTGACAAAAGACTTTTTGAAATTGGTTGTTCTTGCTTTTCTAATTGCCACACCAATTGCTTGGTGGGCTATGAACAAATGGCTGCAAAACTATGTATATCGAATTGATTTAGATATCTGGATGTTTTTAATGGCCGGAGGAATTTCAGTTTTGATAGCAATGTTAACCATCGCAGGAAAAACAATCAAAGCAGCGACATCAAACCCTGTGAACTCTCTAAGAACAGAATAAAAACCGTTAGTCATGATTCGAAATTATTTTAAAATAGCTTGGAGAAACTTAGTGAAGCATAAGGTATTTTCGCTTATCAATGTTATCGGACTCACCATTGGTCTAAGCGCTTCATTTGTTATTGGATTGATGATTTATTATGATGCTACATTCGATACTTTTCACAAGGATGGAGATCGCATTTATAGAGTCGTTTCAGATTTTTATAGCCCCGAAGGAACTTTTCATAACTCAGGAGTGACGGTAGCTTTAGAAGATGCCATTCAAGACAACTCTAATTTTGAAGCAGTGACAGGGTTTTATATAGAAAGACCCAATGTCGTTGAAAATAGGGAGGCAGATATAAACGTAAAATGGCCCAAGAATGTTGTTTTTACGGACGAAGATTATTTCGATATTTTTCAATATAATTTCTTAGCCGGAAATAAAGAAACGGCATTATCAAATCCGAACAATGTGATTTTAACCGAGTCTAGAGCGGCTCAGTATTTTCCAAAACTGTCTCCAGATGCTGTCGTAGGCAAAATATTGGTATATAATGATTCTTTAAATGTTAAGGTAACCGGAATTGTTGAAAATTTTAAGGAACGAACAGATGTAATTTTTGAAGAATTTATATCGGCCCCAACGCTCTTAAATACTAGACTGAGAAACGACTTCATTACCAAAAATTGGAACTCAACAAATTCGAGTTCACAACTGTTTGTTAAGGTAAATTCAACAGCAAATTTTGAAAATATTCAAGAAGAATTTGATGCATTGGCAACCAAACATTTAGATGAATATTCTCGCAATCATGGACAATCTAGAAAATTCAAATTGCAGCCTTTAAGTGATATTCATTTTAATGAAGACTATGGTATTTACGATTGGGATCAAGGACAAGCAAGTAAATCATTACTAACAAATCTTGGGCTCATAGCAATATTTTTATTAGTGTTAGGTTGTATCAATTTCATCAATTTAAATACGGCACAAGCATCACAGCGTGCCAAAGAAATTGGAATTCGCAAGACCTTAGGGAGCTCAAGAAAACAATTAATCAGTCAGTTTATGGGCGAAACTTTCTTATTAGTACTATTTTCGGCTCTATTATCCCTTGTACTTTCTAACTATTTAATTAAGGCTTTTTCAGATTTCGTTCCGAAGGATTTAGATATTAATCTTTTTATGTCACCTCTCATTATTGTGAGCCTCATTGTATTGCTGCTAATAGTAACATTCTTATCTGGTTTTTATCCCGCACTTATTCTGTCTAAATTCAACACAGTTTCTGTATTAAAAAACCATTTAGCTGTGGGTCAAAACAAAGTAAAATTGCGCAAATTTTTAACGGTGTTCCAGTTTACAATAGCGCAAGTATTTATTATAGCTACACTCTTAGTGGGGAGACAAATCAACTTTTTGTTGAGTAAAGATATGGGATTTAAAACGGAGGCTGTTGTCACGGTGTATAGTCCAAGAGGAGAACGAGGATTAGAGAAGAAAGAACGTTTTCTTCAAAAACTTAAAACAATACCGCAGATTAAGCAATTGAGTCTTGGAGGTGCCCCTCCTGCATCATTTTCTTCAAATACATCTACCACCACGTATAACAATGGAGAAAAAGAAATCCAATCAGATCTACAATTTGTTTTCGGGGATACGAATTATGCAACGCTCTATGAATTAGAATTATTATCAGGTCGTACACATTTAAATGATACCATCAAAGAATTAGTGATCAATGAAGCCGCCCGAAAAATATATGGATTTAAGACACCAGAGGAAGCCATTGGAAAAGCGATAGATTTTGGAGATTATAAAGTGCCAATTGTAGGTGTTATGGCCAATTTTCATCAAAGATCATTAAAAACTGAAATTAAACCGATGGCTCTGCGTGGCGATTGGGATAGAGGGCAATTTAGTAGGTTTTGGGCGGCACATATCGCTTTTCAAAATACAAATGCCGATAATTTGAAAGCTAGTTTATCTAAAATTGAATCGGCTTATGGTGAAGTATACACAGAAATTGAAGATTATCGCATGGATTTCATGGACGAGACCATTGCGAGATTTTACAATAGAGAGAAAAAGGTTTCTAAGCTCCTGAACTGGGCGACAGGTTTGTCTATTTTGATTAGCTGCCTAGGGTTGTTGGGTCTTGTAATTTATACTACGAATCGTCGTGTTAAAGAAATAGGCGTTCGAAAAGTACTTGGCGCATCTCTTTTTGAAATCAACACTTTGTTATCTAAAGAATTTTTAGTGTTGGTAGGGATTGCTTTTATTATTGCGTCTCCGCTGGCTTGGTATGGGATCAATAATTGGTTGCAAAATTTCACCTACAAAACAAGTATGAGTTTTTGGGTATTTATTGTGAGTGGAGTCGCCATGATCTTCTTTGCATTATTAGTCATAAGTATTAAAACGCTGCAAGCTGCGAATACCAACCCTGTAAACTCGTTAAGGTCAGAATAAATAATTAAAATCAAATAAAATGATAGCAACGCATTTAAGAATCGGTTTTAGAAATATTATAAAAAACAAAAGCTTTTTAGCCTTGAATGCTGGAGGTTTAATTATTGGTTTGACGGCAGTATTATTAATAAGTCTTTGGGTTCATAGTGAGCTAAGTTTTAACAAGTCATTGACCAACTATAATGACATCGCCTATGTCATGCAAAACATAACTGAGGGGGATGAGATTAGGAGTTATGATACCCAGCCCATGCAATTGGCGCCCGTGTTAAGAGAAAACTATGGCAATCATTTTAAATATGTCGCTACAAGTACAAGAGATGGTCGATTTGATATTACATACAACGAAAAAATACTATCGATAAAAGGCCGATTTGCTGAACCAGACTTAACGGCACTTTTGGACTTAAAAATGATTGTAGGAAACAGAGACGCACTCACCGATATTTCATCTGTTTTAATATCGAAAAACACAGCGGTTACGCTATTTGGGATACAAGATCCAATAGGAAAGTCGTTCAGTTTTAGTCCTTCAATGAAAGTAAAAGTAGCTGGAGTTTATGAAGATTTATCCGATAACTCTAGTTTTGATGATATGGGATTTATAGCCCCTTGGAACTTACTAAAAACAACACAAGGATATGAAGAAAAGTTAGGTTGGGGAAATTTTTGGTTCGTAGTATACACACAACTTTTTGATGGCACCACAACAACCAAAGTTTCTACACTTATCAAAGATATTAGAAAGAAACATTACCCTGAGAACACTCGAGAATCTAGAATGTACTTATATCCAATGTCGAAATGGCATTTGTATTCTGAATTTGAAAATGGAGTCAGTGTTGGTGGACGAATTACAAATGTAACCGTATTTAGCATTATTGGCTTGTTTATATTACTCTTAGCATGTATCAATTTTATGAATTTGAGCACTGCTAACGCGTTAAAAAGAACCAAAGAAGTAGGGGTAAGAAAGACATTGGGGTCTTCTCGAAAACAATTAATCATGCAATTTTTTACAGAGTCTATTGTAATAATCCTATTTTCATTTTGTATTGCTTTAGTATTGGCATTCATCCTATTACCTACGTTTAATACCATTACATTAAAAGAAATTACGATTCCTTTTACAGAATTCTCTTTTTGGGGTGTTAGTTTAGTAATAATAGTTGCAACGGCAATTTTAAGTAGCTTATATCCATCTATATACCTTTCTGGTTTTAAACCCGTTAAGGTGTTAAAAGGATTAACGAGTACGAATAAAAATGCAGTGAATATTAGGAAAACACTCATTGTGGCTCAGTTTACCATTTCTGGGATATTAATTATCGGAATCCTAACTATTATGGCTCAAATTGACCATGCAAAAGATAGACCCCTAGGATACAATAAAGATTTACTTGTAAGTGTCCCTATAAATAGTCAAAAGGTACGACAGAGTTTTGAAGTTATTAAAAGTGAATTATTAGCTTCTAAATTTATTAAGCAAGTTACAGCTTCGAATGTCACTATTACCAAGACAAATTCAACAAATGGAGGAGATTTTGATTGGAAAGATAAAGATCCAGCTATGGAACCCGAATTTTATACAGTGAGAGCAACACACGGATTTGGAGAGATGATAGATTGGGAAATTTTAGAGGGAAGAGATTTTTCTTCAGATTTTCCGAGCGATTCTTTAGCATTTGTAGCCAATGAAACGGCGATTAAATATATGGGGCTTGAAAACCCAGTTGGAGAATATGTGAGGTGGAATAAAAATGGGAATTATAAAATTATTGGAGTAGTAAAAGATATGGTGACATTATCGCCTTTTGATCCAGTTGTACCCTCGTTATATGTATTAAGTCAAGAGCGATTTTTAAACCATGTAAACATTAAAATTGCTTCAAGTGATAGTGCTATCGAAGGGGCTATTACCAAAATGAAAGCTGTATTTCTAAAACACAATCCTGAAAATTTGTTTACATACAGATTTTTAGATGAACAATATCAAGAAAATTTTGAAGAAGAAAACCGAATTGCCAAATTGATAGGCTTATTCGCCATAGTTGCCATATTTATAAGTTGCTTAGGTGTGTTGGGGCTATCGACCTACATGGCAATTCAACGAAAAAAGGAAATTGGTATACGAAAAGTCTTAGGTGCATCCATACAGTCCATTTGGCAGTTGCTTTCCAAACAATTTTTAGTCTTGGTTATGATTTCATTAATAATTGCCATTCCATTAGGCTATTATTTAGCATCGCAATGGCTAGAGGGTTATAGTTATCGTATCAATATCAATTTCGGAATTATCAGCTTAGCCGGAATTATTGTACTGGGAATTACTTTACTCACCGTGAGTTTTCAAGTAATTAAAGTTGCAATTGCCAATCCTGTAAACTCATTACGCTCAGAATAATTTATTTTCTAAAGTGTTCGAATACGAACAAAAACTGTATCAAAACCGAACACTTTAATTTTTTAATTCAAATATAAATACTTGATTATTAAAATGTTAAATGTTTGGCATTATCTTGACTATATAAAAAACATCTACTAAAAAATTATAGATTTATGATTCTTAATTATATCAAAATAGCTTTTCGCAGTTTATATAAAAACAAAGGTTACAGTTTTCTAAATATTTTTGGATTAGCCATTGGGATTACATGTGCTAGTTTCATCTTTTTGTGGGTTGAAGACGAGATGAGCTTTAATAAAGATTTTGCAAATCAAGAAAACATTTATTATGTACCAACCAATCAGAATTATGAAGGCGAATGGCGTACATTTTATTCGACACCTGGGCCGTTAGCTCAGGATATGAAAAGTGATGTTCCAGGAATCAAAAAAGCAACACGATCGAGTCTCGAAGAACGTCTATTCGCTGTAGGAGATAATACCATCAATAGAAGAGGGCGTTTTGCCGATGAAGACTTCTTAGATATCTTTAGTTTAAAATTTATTGAAGGTAGTAGAGCAGAAGCTTTTGTAAATCCAGAGGCAATTATTTTAACACAAGAAACCGCAGAAGAACTTTTTGGAAAGAATGTTAAAGCACTCGGACAAGTATTGAAAATGAGTAATAAAGACAATTACTTAGTCACAGGTGTAATAGAAAATCTTCCTAAAAATATATCATTTCCTTTTGATTGGGTGGCACCGTTTGAGCGCTACCGTGATGGAGCAGAATGGATGACCGAATATGGGAATAATTTTTCAGATACATTCGTAGAATTATCTCCCGAAGCTAACTTTGAAGTAGTTGATAAACAGGTTAGAAATTTAATAGCAACAAAGGAAGAAAACACAAGCGATTATGCGTTTCTACATGCTATGAATGATTGGCGCTTACGTTCAAAGTTTGAAGGTGGAAAAATAGTAGGTGGACGTATTACCTATGTACGATTATTTGCAATTATTGCTTTTATAATTCTAATCATTGCATGTATTAATTTTATGAACCTCTCTACAGCAAGAAGTGAAAAACGAGCTAACGAAGTTGGTGTTCGCAAAGCGATGGGTTCTAGTCGAAAACGACTGATAACACAGTTTATTTCAGAATCCTTGATGCTGGCGTTTATAGCCGCTGTATGTAGTGTTCTATTAGTAGCCATTTTATTACCACAGTTTAATCTTATTATAGAAAAGGACTTATCCTTGGGCTTAACGAATCCTATGCATATTTTTGCCTTATCTGCTATTACTATAATTTGTGGGCTTTTTGCCGGATTATATCCTGCCTTTTATTTGTCGTCTTTTAAGCCAGTAGAGGTGTTGAAAGGGATTAAAGCTACACAAGGTTCAGCGCTATTTATTCGAAAAGGACTGGTCGTTGGTCAATTCGTAATATCTATTGTATTTATAATTGCTACCATACTTGTATATCAACAAATTCAACATGTAAAGAATAGAGAATTAGGATATGATAAAGACCAGTTATTATCTATGCGAATTGACCGTGATTTTATACCAAAATTCGATTTGATTCAGCAAGAATTAATAAGAACGGGTTCAGTGCATAACGCGACCATGTGCAATTCTGAAATTCTAAATGGTGGAAACAACGGTTCTGGATTTCAATGGAAAGGTGGTACAGATACTGAAGATATTTTGCTGTCTTTTAGAAATATAACACAGAGTTTTTTCGAAACTACTGGAATGAAAATAATAGAAGGTAGAGGGTTTGGAAGTAACGTCGATGCAGATAGTACACATACTTTAGTATCTCAATCTTTGGCAAAAATGATGGTAAGCGAAAATGAAAGTGCCATCGGAAAAATCATTACCAGAGGTGACGATGTTACTTTAGAAGTTATTGGTGTTGTTGAAGATTATGTCTATGGAGATGTGTATGCTTCAAGTGGTGACCCCGTATTATTTTTGCATTATCCACAATATGCGCGATACATGTTTATAAAAACGAAAGACGGTGTGCCAGTAGATCAAGCACTCTCTGATATTGAAGGAGTTTTAAAGAAGCACAATCCTGCCTATCCTTTTGAGTACACTTTTGTTGATGATGCTTTTAATACAAGGTTTAAAAATGAGCAATTAGTGGGTGAGTTAGCACAACTATTTGCGATACTTGCGATATTTATCTCATGTTTAGGTTTATTTGGATTGGCTGCTTATACGGCCGAGCAAAGGAGCAAAGAAATAGGAGTGAGAAAAGTATTGGGAGCCAGTGTAACTGCAATTGTAAAGTTACTTTCGAAAGACTTTTTAAAATTGGTAGGAATAGCCATTGTAATTGCCATTCCAATTGCTTGGTGGGGCATGAACAATTGGTTGCAAGATTACGCGTATCGAATAGAAATAAATTGGTGGGTGTTTATTATTGCCGGTGTTGCAGCCATACTCATAGCACTCGCAACTGTTAGCTTTCAAGCAATAAGAGCGGCAATTGCCAATCCAGTTGACAGTTTAAAAACAGAATAATTTAAAGAAAACAAACCATGTTACTAGAACTCAATAATGCTTCTCGAATAATAAAATCTGGAGGTAAAAAAATAACCTTACTCGATGATATCAATCTAACGGTTGAAGAAGGAGAATTTATTTCATTAATGGGACCTTCGGGTTCAGGAAAATCTACCTTACTCAATTGCATAGGGATGCTTGATAATTTCACCGAAGGAAACTATCAATTCTTAGATGAATTGGTCGAACAAATGAAAGAAAAACAACGAGCTAAATTGTACAAAGAGTATATCGGATTTGTTTTTCAGGCGTACCATTTAATCGACGAATTAACGGTATATGAAAATATTGAGACTCCATTACTCTACAAAAGCATAAAGTCTTCAGAAAGAAAAGCGCTAGTTGGAGACATCTTAGATCGATTTAATATTGTAGGGAAAAAAGATTTATTTCCAACACAATTGAGTGGTGGACAGCAACAATTGGTGGGCATCGCCAGAGCTTTAATAGGGAAACCAAAACTTATTTTGGCAGATGAACCGACCGGGAATTTAAATTCAAAACAGAGCGAAGAGATCATGCAACTATTTTCAACTTTAAATAAGGAAGGTGTTACCATTATTCAAGCAACGCATTCAGAAACGAATGCTAGTTATGGCTCTCGTATTATTAACCTGTTAGATGGAAGCATCGTCACAGATTAAATCAAGATTTATGTCCTTAAAAACACACGTAAGTATTGCATTTTTTATGATTTCCTCGGTTATAGGATTTTCTCAAAATGAAACGATAAAAAACTATACGTTGAATGATTGTATTTCAATTGCGATGAAGAATAATCTCGATTTAAAATCATCAATACTCTCAGCAAATACTGCCAAGATCAACTTTCAGCAGTCCAAAGCTAATGTACTTCCATCCATTAGTGGTAGCTACAACATAGGTGTGAATAGCGGTAGAAGTATCAACCCATTTACCAATGATTTCGTAAATCAGGAATTGACCTTTTCCAATGCTCGATTAGGCTTGGATGTTACGGTATTTAACGGATTTCGATTAATTAATAGTTGGAAACAACAGCGACTGAATAAACTGGCATCCGAAATGGAAATTGAAGAGGCCAAACAAAATTTAATTTTGAATGTTACCTTAGCGTATCTTCAAGTTTTAAATAGTCGCGATGTATTAGAATTAGCAAAAAAGCGATTAGAAGCTACAAATGAACAATTAAAAAGACAAGATGATTTGTTCAAAGAAGAGGTTGGTAACCCTGCAGATTATGCTGATATGATTGGACAAAGGTCTATGGATGAAACAAACATTTTAACAGCTCAAAGTGCCTTCAATAATGCCAAATTAAACTTGATGCAATTGTTGAATTTAAAAGAAGAAGTACTCATTAATATGTCAGATGTCCTGTTGGATTTTGAAAACTATGAAGCTTCTGCAGATGAGGTATTTAGAGATGCAACCCAGAACTTAGCCACCTTTAAAGCGAGAGAATTAAGAGTAAAAGCAGCGAAAAAAGGGGTGAGCGTAGCCAAAGCACAGTTTACCCCCGAAGTTTCATTTTTTGGACAATTGAATACAAACTATTCTAGTGTTGCAGAAACATTTACAGAAGTTGGATCTAGCATTGAGGAGACAGGAGATTTTGTAACGATTAATAGTCAAGATGTACCCGTGCTAACAAATGAAACACAGTTTGAGGCCGAAAGAATCAGTTATCAAGATCAATTTGACAATAACTTAAATACCGTGGTGGGTGTATCTGTTAATTTGACTCTTTTTGACGGGTTTAGAGCAAAGAATAATGTAGCACTAGAAAAGATCAAAGTACAAGAATCACTTATTGCATTAGAACGAACACAGCAGGAAATAAAAAATGCCATTGAGCAAGTTCATTTTGATATGAAAGCAGCTTATAAGCGTCATCAAAGTTTGTTAAATCAAGTAGAAGCGTTTAAAGAATCATATCGCGTAAATGATATTCGGTTTAATAGTGGGGCCTCAAATTTCTTGGCTTACATTACTAGTAAAAACAATCTTGATAACGCGAAAACGAATCTGGCAAATGCAAAATATGAGTACTTATTACGAGTGAAAATATTAGAATATTATAGAGGAAATGTTTTCGAAACACAGTAATCTGCACTAGAAAAACTCTCTTTTTTCAAAAGAGTTAGAAAAGTGTTTATCCCTATTTGGCAACGCTTATGATATTGTATCAATGCTTGCTCCTTAATAGCCAAGTTTTTACTTGGCTTTTTTATTTTTTAAATCTATGGAGTTTTACTACTTTTGCGGACACTTTTAATTAAACTAATTCAAATAGTATATACATGGAATCAATGATGATCTATATGCCAATTGCAATGGCGGCCTTAGGGTTAATTTACATGCTAATAAAACAGTCTTGGGTAATGAAGCAAGATGCGGGAGATGGGAAGATGAAAGAAATTTCTGATCACATCTATGAAGGAGCTTTGGCTTTTTTAGGCGCCGAATACAGATTACTCGCTATTTTCGTAGTAATCGTAAGTGTGTTGCTTACTGTTGTTTCTGTTATTGTTCCAACGACGCATTGGTTAATAGTAATCGCATTTATTTTTGGAGCTTTTTTCTCTGCTTTCGCAGGAAATATTGGAATGAAAATAGCAACAAAGACAAATGTTAGAACGACACAAGCTGCTCGTACCAGCTTACCAAACGCATTAAAAATCTCTTTTGGTGGTGGTACTGTAATGGGTCTAGGTGTTGCCGGACTTGCAGTACTCGGATTAACTGCTTTCTTTATTGTTTTCTTTCACTTCTTTATGGAAGGTGCTTGGACAACAACTGAAGATATGACGATTGTTCTCGAGACTTTAGCTGGATTTTCTTTAGGAGCTGAATCTATTGCCTTGTTTGCCCGTGTAGGTGGAGGAATCTATACAAAAGCAGCAGATGTTGGAGCTGACTTGGTTGGTAAAGTGGAAGCTGGTATTCCAGAAGATGACCCTCGTAACCCTGCAACAATTGCCGATAACGTTGGTGATAATGTTGGTGATGTAGCCGGGATGGGAGCCGATTTATTTGGTTCTTATGTTGCCACGGTATTGGCTGCGATGGTTCTAGGTAATTATGTAATCAAAGATATGGGAGGTAATATCACAACCGAAGGTTTCGGCGGGATTGGCCCAATTTTGTTACCAATGGCAATCGCAGGTGCAGGAATTATTATTTCTGTGATCGGCACCATGTTGGTAAAAATAAAAAATAACGATGCGAAAGAGGCCCAAGTAATGGGTGCGCTAAACGTTGGAAATATAACTTCAATTTTGTTGGTTGCGGTTTCATGTTTCGGATTAGTAACATGGATGCTGCCTGAGACAATGCAAATGAATTTCTTTGGGGAAGGGTTGCAAGAAATTTCTTCTATGCGTGTGTTTTATGCAACATTGGTTGGATTAGTTGTAGGAGCGGTAATCTCTTCGGTAACTGAATATTACACAGGATTAGGTAAAAAACCAATTTTGAAAATTGTACAACAATCAAGCACAGGTGCGGGAACAAATATTATTGCTGGTTTAGCTACGGGTATGATTTCTACTTTTCCTTCAGTATTGTTGTTTGCGGGTGCCATTTGGGCGTCTTATGCTTTCGCAGGATTTTACGGTGTAGCTTTAGCTGCTTCGGCAATGATGGCAACAACGGCGATGCAATTAGCCATCGATGCATTTGGTCCAATCTCGGATAATGCAGGTGGTATTGCCGAAATGAGTGAGCAAGAACCAATTGTAAGAGAACGTACAGATATTTTAGACTCTGTAGGAAATACGACTGCTGCAACAGGTAAAGGTTTTGCTATTGCTTCTGCAGCATTAACGTCATTAGCATTATTTGCAGCCTATGTTACTTTTACAGGAATTGACGGAATTAACATCTTTAAAGCACCGGTATTAGCCATGCTATTTGTTGGTGGAATGGTACCTGTAGTATTTTCTGCCCTAGCGATGAATGCGGTAGGTAAAGCTGCCATGGAAATGGTGTATGAAGTAAGACGTCAGTTTAAAGAAATTCCTGGTATTATGGAAGGTACTGGAAAACCAGAATATGATAAATGTGTTGCGATTTCGACAAAAGCGTCGTTGAAAGAAATGATGTTGCCTGGTTTATTAACAATTGGGTTTCCATTAGTTATTGCTTTTGTACCGATGTTATTCGGAATGGATAATTTAGCCATTGCCGAGATGTTAGGAGGCTACATGGCAGGTGTTACTGTAAGTGGTGTATTATGGGCAATCTTTCAGAACAATGCTGGAGGTGCTTGGGATAATGCTAAGAAATCTTTTGAAGCCGGTGTTGAGATCAACGGTGAGATGACTTATAAAGGTTCAGATGCGCACAAAGCGGCCGTTACCGGAGATACTGTTGGAGATCCTTTTAAAGACACTTCAGGGCCATCTATGAACATCTTAATCAAATTGACATGTTTAATTGGCTTAGTAGTAGCGCCAATTTTAGGAGGGCATACAGCACCAGAAGACCATGCCGATATAATAACTACCGAAATTCACCAAACGGCTGATAATACAACTACAGAAATGAAGGTTTTAGTAAAGAAGGAGAATGGTGAAAGTAATGCTACCGTAATCAAAACTACCGAAGTAGACGGTAAAAAAGATGTGACTGTTGAAACCTTAGAAGGTGAAGAAGTTGAAACACTTTTAGCGAATCACGAAGAATAAGAACAATTCGAAATAAATAAAAAAGGCGAACCGAAAGGCTCGCCTTTTTTATTTTATCCTTTGAAGTTCATTATCCACTTCTTTATTTTTATAGTTTGATTTTATACGACCAAAGGCATATTTAAGTGACAAAGAAATCTCATTTACATCGGTGTAAAAAAGACTTGTGGCTCTTATGTTTTGGAGTCTGTACCGATCTTCGAATTCCATACGATTAAAAATATCGTTGAAACTCAGCGTAACATCGACTTTATCGTAGAATTTTTTAGAGATAGAGGCGTTCAAGACATATACTTTTTCTCGGTCAAAGATACCTTCTTGTCTATTGGTTAACCCCCAACCGTTAATACTGGCATTCGTAGAATTGTTGATCTTGAATTGATGGTTGGTATAAAAATAGAAATAGGGCGATGTATTTAATGAAACTGCTCGCTCATCATTGATCGTGTTGAGATTTAAGCTTATGACGTTATTCGCTTTCCAAAATTTATATTTTAACGGAATGCTTAGGTCAAAAGCGAACCCATATTCTTCCTTTAAATTGTTCGGAAACATGACGCTAATAGCATCAGTTGAATCGTAAATAAGCGTATAATGAACCGGATCTTTTATATTGGTATAGCGCGCCGTAAATGAATTATCGTTGAATTGAAATGTAGCCGAAATAGCATCGGTTAATGTAGGCCTGAGGTTAATATTACCTCGAAATTCTAACACAGGATTTATATAAGCTGCTGTAGATGATGCGATCGAATAGTTAGGCCTCGAAATGCTCTTTGCATAGTTTATTGAAATTGTTTTAGTACTATCAATTGAAAATTTAAGGGTTCCTTTTGGAAAAAGAAAGGTATTTTCTCGATCTATTTCTAAAGAGTTAGTTTCGCTAAAACCAGCCGCTACCTTTGTCTTTTCGAGTCGTGCTCCAAATGAATAATGCACTTTTTTTATATCTCCAGAAAGCTGAGAATAGACGCCAATATTTTGCTCAGTATACGAATAATTGGTCGTATCATCAATGATCTCATTAAATGCTTTAGAGACCGTATGTGTAATATTGGTGCCTACTTCTAGTTTTGTTCCTTTTTTAAAAGTAACATCATAATCGGCCCGGCTAGAGAAATTACCAACCTTAAAATCTTGCACTCTATTTAAGAACGTTTGTAATGGCGGATTGTCATAAGTGTTCGTTATGGTATTTGATACTTGTTGTCTAAAGAACACATATTGAATTCCAAGAAAAAGATTACTTTTTTGGGTCAAGCTGTTAAAGTAATTCAAGTTAGAACTAGAGAAAAATCGGTTACCTTCATTATCGCTAAAAGAAGCGATGTTATTTTCAAAACCGTCAACATCAAGGAAAGTCTGCGTGTCAATATAAAAAGGCTCCTTCTGTGTTCTTAATCTTGTGTTAAATGATAAATAGTCTTCGTTGTTTAACTGATAATACGCGCCACTGCCAACAATGAATTGGGGTCTTGTGGTAACTGCTTCTACACGATAGTTTGAAATAGTATTTGTATTGATAAGCTCATAATCTAAACGATTGCTTTCCCATATTTTTAACTGGTTGTAAGCAGCATCAAACTTTAATTCTAATTGACCTCTTTTTGTGTTTAGGTTGATATTGAAATAATTGTTGAAATAGGTTTTAGAGGAGGCCGTCTCCGTCAACAAAACTTTTGTGCCATTTTCTGTATTCTTTCTCCGCGTAATTAAAATGACACTTCTGCCTTCGGCTTCATATTTTACGGATGGATTATTAATGATTTCTATTGTTTTTATACTTTCAATGGGGATACTTTTAAAATCATCAAATGATATTCTTTGACCCCCAACATACAATAAGGGGTTTCCTTGACCTAAAACGGTAATATTATCTCTATTTGGGCTTACCTGAATACTCGGTAGTTTCGACAGCAAATCAACCGTGTTTATCTCTTTAGAAAGGATGGTGTTTTCAATAGTTACGAGGATGTTTCCGTTGTTGTTTTCAATGAGTTCTTTGTTTGCCGTTATGGTAACCTCATCTATGGTGGTTACAACTTCCTTCAACATGACATTGACTTCGATGTTTTTATTGAGTACAATTGTTTCTTGATAGATCTCGTAGCCTAAACTCGAAATACGTATTGTATATGGATTTTTCGGAACACTTTCGAAGGAAAATTTACCGTCAACCACAAAAGTGTATTTTATGATGCTGTCATTTTGTAACAACAATACGTCACCGGTTACAACAGGTTGGGCATTTTCATCAATCACTTCCCCTTCAATAGAAAACATGTTTTGAGAAAAAGAGGGGAAATACATACAAACGAAAATACTGCATAAGAGAAATTGTTTCATAAAAATAGTCTATAAAACAAAGAACTTTAAGAATCGAAAAATTAAAAAAAAAATCGGGTCTGAATTAGGTACTAGTACTGGTCGTATTTTTAAATATGGATACCAATTCGTTTCTATTAGAAATGTTTAGCTTCTGGTAAATATTTGTGATATGTGTCTTTACAGTACTTAAACTTATAAACAGTTCTTCGGCAATCTCTTTGTTGCTTTTACCGTTAAGAATTAAATTTTTAATAGTCGTTTCTTGTTTGCTGAGTGATACCGCAATCTTTTTTTTGCCGTTGTAAGAAAACCAGATAAAAATTAAAGATCCGATTAAAGAAAATGCAAGAATGATATTTAACCACCAACTATATGTATATTTTGTTTCTAAGGTGTCAATAAGAACTTTCGAAAGCTTATTTTCTAAAAATAAATATTCAGAAGGATCAATATCACTTTCTTTTAAATCATTGAGTAAAAGAAGGTAAAATTCACGGTGCTGAGCGATATCTTTGTCTAGCAATTTTTTGTTGTGGAGTTGTTGTATGCTCAAAAGTTTTACCGCGAGTATTTTCAAAGAATCCTTAGTAAAAGTATGCACCTCGGTTAAATACTTTTTTTGATCTTTTATATGGGCGGTTTTTAAATGAAATGCCTTATATTTTTGCATTTCATAAGATGTAGAATTATAGGAAGAATCCTTCTTTGGTACAGGAAGTTCTTTGGTACAGGAAGATGTGTCTATTTTTAAAATGGCATTCGTTGTTTTATCCTGAGCAACAGCGAAAGAAGTCAAACAGAGAAACAGTATGACTATTATTTTTTTCATCTAAAACAAGCCGTGTATTTGAGCATCTATTTTATCAATAATGGAGCCTAAATCTTCAGGCTTATCCACAAAATCTAAATTATCGACATCGATAATCAATAATTTTCCTTTCGTATAGGTAGTAATCCAAGCTTCATAACGCTCATTTAAACGACTTAAATAGTCAATACTAATGGTGTTTTCATAATCTCTTCCACGTTTATGAATTTGACCTACTAAGGTTTGAATGTTGGCACGTAAATAAATAAGTAAATCTGGCGGAGCAACTAGTTTTTCCATCAGCTCAAATAAAGATGAGTAATTGCTAAAATCGCGATTGGTCATCAAGCCCATAGCATGTAAGTTCGGGGCAAAAATATGAGCATCTTCATAAATGGTTCTATCTTGAATGATATTTTTACCACTTTCGTGAATTTCCAATATTTGACGAAATCGACTATTTAAAAAGAAGATCTGAAGATTAAAAGACCAACGCTCCATCTCAGCATAAAAGTCATCTAGGTACGGATTTTCTTCTACTGATTCGAAATGAGGTTTCCATTTATAATGTTTGGCTAACAATTTGGTAAGTGTAGTCTTTCCAGCACCGATGTTTCCAGCAATTGCTACGTGCATTTTCTTAGTTTTAGTTTGCGTTTGTTTGAGAGCTTAAAGGTAAAATTATTTTTTTAATACAGTATATTTATAGAGCACATTAGCATCAAAAAAATAAAGATTGTTTTTTATGGTCACAAAACTATTGATTTTATGAGTTGGACTGTCTATCAAAACTTCTTTAGCGTTCGTATCAATATTACTGTAATAAAATTTTGCTCCTTCGACATAGAGATATCCATCTCGATAAGGTTGAATATGCCTCATAACATTCGATTGTATAGATGTTATAAAACTACCATATTCATTAAAAAGCAGCATATTTTTTTGAGATATTAACCAACAATATTTGTACGTACTTACCTGTTTCGTTGCTTCAAAATCGGTCTCATATAAAGACAACGGTTGGGTATCAACAATGGTTTTTTTCGATTCATAATTCCATAAAGACAAGATATTGTCATCTAAACTGTACAGCCAAACATTATTATTTGAGGATACCGAGATAAAGGCAACATTCTTTGCGTAGGATTCTAAAGAAAAATCAATGCGATCACTAAGCTCGTTCAGCCTATTATCTAGGAGTATCATCACATTAAAGTCTCGATAAAACAGTACAATTTTAAGCGGATTAGAAAGATCTACTGTTGTTATATCCCCGAGTTGAATATTGTTATAGGAGTAGGTCTTATTCCTTGTTTTTTTGTATAAAGTACTTCCAATAGTATAGTAATAGTTCTCGAAAGGATCAACCCCAATGAATCTGTCGGCTTTTAACGGAATATTTTTTACATAGGTTGTTTTCAATTCTTGTGCTTGCACAAAAAAACACTGAAAACAAATAACCAATAGGACTAAAACTCTCATCAATACAAACATACTAAATATAAATTCTTTAGTTTTTTGTAACCACTTTTGAAATGTCGTCGTCAAAGAGGTGTGAATCAATTATTTTATAAATTAAAAACAATATTATGCACGCAGAAGAAATATTAATACCGATCGTATTTTTTGGAGCAATTTTCGGAATCTTTTATTTATATATAACAGCAAGAAATAAAGAACGCTTATCAATGATAGAAAAAGGAGCAGATGCTTCTATGTTCACTACAAAAAGAAAGTATTATGCGATGACCTTAAAAATTGGAATGCTTTTGATAGGTATTTCTTTAGGGATATTAATAGGTTCTATGATTGATGAATATACGACGCTTCCAGAAGAAGTGGGTTATTTCTCTATGATATTCCTTTTTGGAGGCTTGGCATTAGTGATCAATGCTTTAATGGAAAAGAAAGAGTCTAAGGAATAATTACAAAAGAATTATTAAACCTTTTATGAACCTGAAAACACCATTCGATATCCATCGAATGGTGTTTTCTAGTGAATCTATATTTAATCTGATACGACTTCTTTCAGTCGCTTTCCAAAGTCATAAAGTGCTTTTATTTCTTTGACACTCGCTAATCTTTCTTTACCGAATACCAGTAATGAGCATCCGTTAGACTCTACATGATAATAGGGGTTACTTTCAAAAAAGTGAACCAAATCATCCGTAAAGAAATTTTTAATAGCTGTCGAGTCTGCTCCTAATAGATAAAAACGTTTCGAGAAATCACTGTGATTTTGAATAGGAATATCTTTAAACCCGGCGAAAGCATAAATACGTTCTAAAAAGCCTTCTCTATCAAGGGTAAATGTGCAAATTTTTTCTTTTAATTGAATGTGTAGCATTGTGGTTCTAACAATTTCTTTCGCGATAAATTCTCCTTCTGAAAATTCAATATCAAACACACCTAAAGATTCTGTTTCATTAGATAATTTATTATAGATATGGTTTATCTTTTTCGTTCTAAAAAAAACAAAATCTTGTAAAAAAGTTGTATTCTTATCTTTATCAGCGATATAGCTAAGTGAAAAATCTTTAGCGAGTTCTTCAATAGTTGTTTGTCTATTTGTGAGATTGGTTAAAAGGCTAGGGATAGGCAACACACGTCGAAGAGCAAACGGATGTTTAGAATCAGTGCCATGCATGTCTAAACCAATCACTTCAAAATTACCGCCTCTTTTAGCAAATAGCTCTTGGTAATTGTGTAGATTTTCCATCACAGTATGATCTACAAATTCACATAATGAAAAATCTACAATCACTTCATTATCTTCTGTTATGGCATCTAACTTTTGTTTGAGCTTATAAAAATTAAGAAAACTACAGAAATGCTTTACACTTACATAATAATTACCGGCGCTTTCATCTTCGCGATACATCAATACATTAGGCTTTAGTAGATTTCTAGCAAATAGTGAAAAACTCTTATTGATGAATACATGAATAATAAATGTTACGAATACCCCAGAAGCAATACCAGTAATCAATCCAACTTTTAAGGTAACAATAAGGGTTACAAAAAAGATGATGAGCTGTTCTCGACCAATAGAAAATATCTTTTTTACAATATCAGGAGACGCTAATTTATATCCGGTAAATACCAATATAGCCATTAAGGCAGGTAGAGGTATACGTGTTAGCTGTGTACTGAATAATCCGATAAAAATGATCAAGAATAATGCATGAAAGAAATTTGATGAACGATTAGAGGCGCCATTATTTACATTTACCGAACTTCTAGCAATAACGGTCACGACGTTTAGGCCGCCTAAGAATCCACTACCCACTGTTGCTAAACCAAGTGCTTTTAGATCTTTATTTACATTCGATCTTCTTTTTTCGGGGTCAAGTTTGTCAACGGCTTTTATACTCAGCAACGATTCAATACTTGCAATCAACGTCAGAGCCAGAACACTCGACCAAAAACTAGATTGCCCAATTTTAGAAAAGCTAATGCTCGGTAATTGACTAATAATTTGAGTAATATCTGGAATCCCTGATAGCATATAATTGGCATCAATTGGGTTAGCCTCATGAGCAACAAACTCGAAATAATAACTAAATCCGATAGATAAAATAACGATCCACATAGGGGCCGGAATTAATTGTAGGTATTTGTTTCGTATTTTAGGATAAAATACCATAATCATAAAGCTCAATACACCAATTGATGCTGCATAAATTAAGCCTGAACTTCTATAATGAATGGCGTCATTAATGGTATATGGAATGGCCAGTAGATAATCGATTGTTTCAGGGCGATTTATTTTGTGCGCCAACATAATATGGAACTGTTTTCCTAAAATAATCAACCCTATAGCGGCTAACATTCCTTGAATTGCCGAAGAAGGAAAGAAATCGGCGAGCTTACCAAGACGCAAAAACCCTAATAGAATTAATAAGGCTCCAGAGCATATAATTGCGGCATACGCATCATTAATTCCTAGCGCGGTTATCGCTACTAGGAGTACACCAACGAGTCCGTTTCCAGGGCCGGTAATGGTAACATAACTCCCTCCCAAAATAGAGACTAAAACACCTCCGATAATAGCAGTAATTACACCAGAGATAGCTGGAGCATCACTTGCCATGGCCAGACCTAAGCCCAAAGGAAGAGCAATTAAGCTAACTACAAAACCCGAAAAAATATTTTTAGGTAAGTCTGAAAAAAATTGTTTTATGTTGTTCTTTTTAGCAGTCATCGAATAATTAAAACATCAGTTGGTAATTCAGTTAGAATATGCTCAATATCATGTGGAAAAAGACGATCCCAAAAAGTAGTGTTGCTGGGTGCATTCATAATTAATAAATCGGCGCGAGCAACCTGCGCATAATGGCCAATTGAATATCCTCGTTTTCCAAATATAGATTGGGTTTTTATCGTTATATGTTCTTTATATGTATTAGGAATCTCACTGACAATGCGTTGTACGCGAGAATCTTCTTTTCTTCTTAAGATTTCTTTAGCAATTGCCGCTCTCCGTAAAGATTTATCATCATCTACCTTTACTGCTACTTGCTTTTGACCTATTTCTTCTACAATGGTAATTCTATTCGCGCCGAGTTGTTTGCTAATAAAAAAGGCTGAAGAGATTGTTTTTTTTGTTCTAGGATCTTGTAAGCCGTTTACAACAACATGCTCGCATGAAATGCGTTCAACCGAAGGTTTTATGAGAAGTAAAACCGAGCATTTTGCCTTTCTCGTGATTTTTCGCGCGATGGATCCTACGTAGTAGTTCACAAAATTTTCGCGTTGCAAAGCACCCAAAATCAATAAGTCGATTTTTTTTTCTTCGCTCGAAGAAAGAATGACATCGACAGGATTACCATCTTTAAAAACGAATTCATACTCTAGATTTTTAGCAATGAAAGGTGTTAGAAAAGTTTTTAATGTTTCTTCTTTTTCTGCAGATTTCTCGCCCACATGAATTAAAAATAGTTTCGCCTTGAGAAAAATCGAAAGCCGAGCAGCTTCATAAATATTAGCTTTTAGGTTTGGTGAAAAGGCAACACCAATACCTATATGATCGAATGGTTTTAGCAACGAGTTTGATTCAGGTTAAGCGTGTAAGATACTATTTTTTGGAAGAAGGCAAAATTTATAATGTACAATGAAAAATAATTGCTAACATCATTTAATTTAGTATTTTAACAGCAAAATTAACCAATGTTAGAATTAGCGGGGATTATTATTTTAGGAATATTAGCACAATGGGTGGCTTGGAGATTAAAAATTCCGGCTATTTTACCTTTAATTCTTATCGGATTACTTGTGGGTCCAATTGCCGCAGAATTTTTATCGGAAGATAAGACGAAGTGGATTGAGCCGATTTGGAATGGCAAAGAAGGGCTTTTCCCAGGAGAAGGGTTGTATTATTTTGTGTCGTTAGCGATCAGTATTATTTTATTTGAAGGAGGGCTCACCTTAAAAAGAAATGAAATCAAAAATATTGGTCCGGTAATCACGAAGTTAATTACGCTCGGCTCAGCCGTAACTTTCTTTGCAGCTGGTTTTGCTGCGTATTATATATTTAATCTTAGTTGGGAATTATCATTTCTTTTCTCAGGCTTAATTATTGTAACAGGGCCAACAGTTATTACCCCAATTCTTCGCAATATACCGTTGAAAAAGGATGTTTCCGCCGTATTGAAATGGGAAGGAATTTTAATTGATCCTATAGGAGCCTTAGTGGCGGTTTTGGTATTTGAATTTATTAGTGTTGGCGGTGGCGGTGGCTTTACAAAAACGGCACTGGTAGAATTTGGTAAAATACTATTATTTGGAATCACGTTCGGATTTACATTTGCACATGCCTTAATTTTTGCAATTAATAAACAGTTGATTCCTCATTATTTGTTGAATGTTGTCTCCTTATCAGTAGTATTATTGGTATTTGTGGAGTCTGAAATATTTGCTCATGAATCAGGTTTACTAGCAGTAGTAGTGATGGGAATGGTGCTGGGTAATAGTAAGCTTCAAAGCTTAAAAGAATTACTGTATTTTAAAGAATCATTAAGTGTTTTATTAATATCAATTCTATTCATTTTACTTGCGGCAAATATGAATTTAGAGGATCTTATGTTACTCTATTCTTGGAAAACTGTTGCACTGTTTGCCTTGGTTGTGTTTGTGATACGCCCAATGGCCGTTTTCTTGAGTGCGCGAGGTTCGAAACTAAAAGTTAACGAGAAATTATTTATAAGTTGGGTGGGGCCGCGTGGTATCGTGGCGGCTGGTATCGCGTCACTTTTTGGGAGTAAATTGTTAAAACAAGGAGTTGAAGGTGCTGAATATATTACTCCATTAGTTTTTATGATCGTGTTAGGTACCGTTTTACTCAATGCAACCACAGCGAGACTTTTTGCAAAAGTGGTCGGGGTATTTTTAGAAAAGTCTGAAGGGATTTTAATTGTTGGCGCTTCTGAATTGTCTCGTATTATCGCAGAGTATTTATCAAAAAATGATCGCCATGTGGTATTAATTGATAGTAATGAAGCCAATATTGGGAAAGCTAAAGAATTAGGATTAGAGGCTATTTCTGCGAATATTTATTCAGAAACCTTAACGGATAATATAGAATTAAATGATATTGGTTATTTAATGGCCTTAACAGGAAATGGAGATATCAATAGTTATGTAATCGATAAATTTAGAAATCAGTTTGGTGAAAATGGGAGTTTTAGATTGATTACACCTGAAGAAAAGGATGATAACCAAAACAATCCTATAGAAGGTTTATTTTCGCATACAGACGATTATACTAAGCTCAATGATATTGTAAGAGACTTTCCTACGATTCATGAAATAAAAGTAGACTCAAAGGAGGAATATGATGCACTTATCGAAATCACGAAAAACGACAAAGATATTGTGCCTATTTTTATAAAAGATAAAGCAGGAATTCTCGAAATCATTCCTGCTTTTAATGAAGATGTTACGTTTGAGAAAGGCTCAAGTTTAGTGTATCTTGGTAAAGAAATTAACAAATAATATGTAATTCTGTAAAGTCTTTGTCAATAATTAACGTATTGTCTCCATTTACCTTCACTTTTTCGAATAAAATCTCCTCATTGTCAATCTGAATTTTGGAAATCTTAAAAGGTAATCCGTGTAATTTTAATTTAAAAGTTTTATAATCAGTGATGAATTTACCTGATTTATGTTGTTGTATAATCAACTCTTTTTCTTTTCCAACTAATTTGAAGGTGCGAAGACTATAGCGACCTTTTGTATAGTCATATCCGTCATGAGCGTCATCAAATAATTGAGAGCTTTCTTTTCCTTTTTTATAGTAAACCTCGAGGGTTATCTCTTCAATTTTCTTTTCACCAACGTATTGTTGTACTGGATATTTCGGAATGATGGCTCCTTCTTTAACAAACAAAGGAACACTATCTATATCAGCATCAACCCACATTTCTTTGCCTCCTTTTACCAACTCGTCGGTCCAATAGTTAAACCAATTTCCTCTTGGAATATACATTCTCCGACCTTTTGCATTGGGTTCTTGTATTGGGCATACTAATATTTTATCGCCAAATACAAATTCATCTGTTCTATAATGTGTATGTACATCTTCTTGATCGTACATCACCAAAGATTTAAGCAACGGTGTGCCCTCTTGAATACAATGCCAAAACGCAGTATATAAATAGGGTAATAGTTGATAACGGAGTTCAATAAACTTTCTAACAACGTCTGTTATACCATCATCGAACGCCCACGGTTCTTGATCGCCATGATCTCCAGATGAATGTGTTCTACAAAAAGGATGAAATACCCCTAGTTGAATCCAGCGTGCATATAATTCGCCATCGGGTTGTTCGGCAAAACCGCCAATATCACTTCCTGCAAAAGAAAAGCCCGACATTGCCATACGCTGAGCTTGTACATTTGCAATCCATAAATGCTCCCATGTAGCGACGTTATCTCCAGTCCAAGTTGATGTATATCGCTGCGTACCAGAATACGCTGCTCGCGTAATTACGAATGGGCGTTTCGGATAGGTAAATTTCTTTACACCGTGATAGGTGGCTCGGGCCATTTGCATCCCATAAACATTATGTGCTTTTCTATGACTTGAAGGGTTTCCTTCATAATCGTGGCGTACATCATCAGGGAAGGTTTTATTTGGCACATCCATAACCGCGGGTTCATTCATATCGTTCCAAACTCCCTTTACACCTATATCTTCGATTAATTCTTTAAACAGTCCAGACCACCAATCCCGAACTTCTGGTTTCGTAAAATCGGGGAAATAACATTCACCAGGCCATACTTTTCCTTTCATATAAGGGCCATCTGCTCTTTTACAGAAATAGTCGTTTTTTATACCTTCTTGATATACCGAATAATCTTTGTCAACTTTGATTCCTGGATCGATTATAACAACGGTTTTAAAACCATCATCAGCCAATTCTTTGACCATTTTTTTAGGATCTGGGAAATATTCTTTGCTCCAAGTGAAGCATCTAAAGCCTTCCATATAATCGATGTCTAAATAAATGGCATCACATGGAATCTTCAAATCGCGAAACTTTTGAGTGATTTGCTTTACTTTGTTTTCAGGATAGTAACTCCATTTACATTGATGATACCCTAGCGCCCATAAAGGTGGCATTTGATGAGGTTTACCCGTCAAATCGGTATAGTTTACAACTACATCTTCTACTTTAGGACCATATATAAAGTAATAATTCATTTCACCACCCTGAGCCCAAAAACTGGTGACATTTCTTCTTTCACTTGCAAAATCAAAGAAAGATCTAAATGTATTGTCAAAAAATATACCGTACGCTTTTGAATTATGCAATCCCGTGTAAAACGGAATGGCTTTGTATAAGGGGTCCGTTCCTTTCCCATACGCATAAGAATCGGTTACCCAATTTTCGAGACGTTTTCCTTTTAGATTTAAATGAACAGGCTTATCTCCAAGGCCGTAATAGCTTTCTCCATCATGAGAGACTTTGCTCATTTTTACAATATCACCACCGTACTCATAACTTTCTTCCCAATGAAAACCTAATTCATCTTTATTGATTAATGAGTTGTCCTTGGCATCATACATCGATACTTTTAAATCTGCTTTGTTGATGGTGCAAATAAGTTTCGCGGTGACAATGCGATACTGTTCTTTCTCTTCTTTAATTTCGAGTTTGTTATAGCCAGTACTTGCATATTTAGTGATAGCATATGAAAAGTCTTTCTTAAAATTACCTGTAGTGCTGTATCTAAAACGAAAAACGCTGTCTCTTACTACTTTTACTTGTAAGATAACATCATTTTCAGTAGAAAAATGTAAGGTATCTACATCTTTTTTAAACCCTGTAATCTTTGAGGGGAACAAATTTCCCTTATGTTCTAATTCAGTATTTGTAATCATAAAACTCGAGTTAGTCTAACAAAAAAACGCAAAATTTAGGTAGGTTGCACATGTGTTAAAAAGATTTATTAACTACAACGTTTGAAATGCGTTTTTTTACCGATTTCGTAAAAAACGTTGCTAATACTGAGAGAACCATATTTTTGAATTATTTATATTTAAAAGCGACCATTCCTAACGGAGGAATTTTTATTTCAGCAGATTGTTTTCTAAACTGCCAAGTTTCTTTTTCTGAATTCAACGTGTTGTTTTTGATGCTGCCAGTGCCATTATATTTTTTCAAATCACTATTAAAAACTTCTTTGAGTTTACCCATTTTGGGTAAGCCAATTCGATAATTTTCTCTTGGTACAGGCGTCATATTACAAGCGATAATCAAATCATCCGTTGTTTTATTGCCTCTACGGATATATACAAGCACCGAATTTTCGGCGTCGTTATAATCTATCCATTCAAAGCCTTCATTTGAAAATTGCTTTTCGAAGAGTGCGGGTTGTTTTTTATAGAAAACGTTTAAGTCTTTAACCAAGGTTTGTAAGCCTTTATGCACATCATATTGCAATAAATGCCAATCTAAGCTTTGTTGGAAATTCCATTCTTCACTTTGTCCGAACTCTGCTCCTTGAAATAATAAATTCGTTCCTGGATGCGTAAACATATAGCCATACAGCAAGCGTAGATTTGCAAATTGTTGCCACTCATCTCCAGGCATTTTTCGAAGCATTGAGTTTTTCCCATAAACAACTTCGTCGTGAGATAATGGTAACATAAAGTTCTCGGTAAAAGCATATGTCATGGAGAACGTTAGGTCGTTTTGATGATGTTTTCGATAAACAGCTTCCTTAGAGAAGTATTGCAAGGTGTCATGCATCCAACCCATCATCCATTTCATTCCAAATCCCAATCCGCCAATAGAAGTTGGCTTCGACACCATCGGAAATGATGTTGATTCTTCAGCAATAGTTTGCACGTCTGGAAAAGTACTATAAACGGCTTCATTCATTTCTTTCATAAAGGCAATAGCCTCTAAGTTTTCTCTACCTCCAAATTGATTTGGCTCCCATTCACCTTCCTCACGAGAATAGTCTAAAAACAACATAGAAGCAACGGCATCAACGCGCAAGCCATCGGCATGGTATTGGTCGAGCCAAAATAGTGCGTTACTTATTAAAAAAGATTTTACTTCATTGCGGCCATAATTAAAAATTAGGCTTTTCCAATCAGGGTGAAAGCCTTTTCTTCTGTCGGGATGTTCATATACACAAGAGCCATCGAAAAAGCCTAAACCATGAGCGTCTTCCGGAAAATGAGAAGGAACCCAATCTAAAATAATGCCAATATCATTTTGATGAAGTTTGTCTACTAATAATTTAAATTCTTCAGGATATCCGAATCGAGAAGTAGGGGCAAAATATCCGGTTAACTGATATCCCCAAGAAGGATCATATGGATACTCCATCACGGGCATCAATTCGACATGGGTGAAATTCATTTCTTTCACATAAGAAACTAATTCATCGGCCAGTTCAACATATGATAAAAATCGACCCTCTTCAACATGCTTTTTCCAAGACCCTAAATGCACTTCATACACTGAATATGGTGCATTCAAGGCATTATGTTTCTTGCGCTTTTTCATCCATTTGGCATCTTTCCAAGTATAAGAATCATCCCATACAATGGATGCTGTTTTTGGCGGATGCTCACAGCGTCTGGCATATGGATCTGCTTTTTCGGTGACAACGTCATTATTGCTGCTTTGAATATGATATTTGTAAACACTTCCCTTACCAACATTTGGAATAAAACCTTCCCAAATACCACTCTCATCCCATCTCACATGGAGCTTGTGTTCACCTGCCTTCCAAAAATTAAAATCACCAATCACTGAGACCGCTTGAGCACTCGGTGCCCAAACGGCGAAATAAGTGCCTTCATCGTTATTTAGTGTTAAAATATGAGATCCGAACTTTTCGTAGAGTTTATAATGCTTTCCAGCTTTGAAAAGATCGATATCAAAATCGGTAAATAGACTATGGGGAATAACTTCTGCCATTTATGTTTTTTAGTTAATCACTGTTCCTTTTGGGATAGTTGCGTCTTTTTTTACCACTACGATTCCATCTTTTATAAAGTAACTGTCCGTTTCTTTATCTTCTAAATGTTTCCCTCCTTCTATCCGAACATCATCTCCAATTCTACAGTTTTTATCAATAATACAGTTGTTTATATAGCATCTATCTCCGATACCTAAAAGATTGTCAATATGATTGTTTTCTATATCGTTTAAAGATTCGTAATAATCATTTCCCATCATATATGTCTTTTCTATGGTAGAATCTTTACCAATTCTTGAACGGATACCAATCACACTTTTTTCAATTTTATCTGCATGAATAATGCAGCCATCTGCAATCACCGATTTATTCACAACAGTTCCTGAAAACTTTGATGTTGGTAAAATTCTCGCTCTTGTATATACTCGGTTGTCATCGTATAAATTAAACTTCGGGATATCATCCGTCAACCCTAAATTTGCTTCAAAGAAAGATTCTATAGTCCCGATATCTGTCCAATACCCTTCATATTGATAACTTAGGGTTTTATGTTTATGGATGGATTGAGGAATAATTTCTTTTCCAAAATCAATGGTGTCTGGGTTATCCATTAATTGTATCAGCAGATCTCTATTGAAAATATAAATCCCCATGGAGGCAAGGTAATTTCTACCTTCAGCTTTCATTTCATCTCCTACTTCTGATGTCCAATCTGGTAAGAGTTCTGCTGCTGGCTTTTCAATAAAAGAAGTAATGATATTATCATTATTCGTTTTTAGGAGTCCAAAACCGGTTGCATCTTTCGCATTTACAGGATAGGTGGCAATGGTTATTTCTGCATCACTCTCCTTGTGTTTTTTTATCATATCCTCTAAGTCCATATTATACAACTGATCTCCAGATAGTATCAAGGCATAATCAAAATCATTACGTAAAAAATGGTGCATACTTTGTCGCACAGCATCGGCAGTTCCTTGAAACCATTTATCGCTTTGCATGGTTTGTTCTGCCGCTAAAACATCTACAAAAGCAGAACTAAAAAAACTAAAGTGATAGGTGTTTTTTATGTGCTGGTTTAAGGAAGCAGAGTTGAACTGTGTTAACACGTACATACGTTTGATGTTAGAATTAATACAGTTCGAAATAGGAATATCAACAAGTCTATATTTACCCGCAATTGGCACAGCTGGTTTCGATCTATCAGCCGTTAGAGGATATAATCTAGACCCTTGGCCCCCTCCTAAAATAATTGATAATACACTTTCGTTGATCATAATTTTTAATTTAATGTGTTATATAAATGGATATACGCTTGCGCGGAAGCATCCCAAGAATGGTCTATTTGCATGATTAAGGTACGCATTTTTTTAAATGTCGGTTGGTTCTGATAGAAGTTTGTGGCCCGTTCAATAGCGTGGCAAACTTGTTCTACTGAAGCTTCGTGATGCACAAATCCGAAGCCTTTTTCTGAAATATCAATAACGGTATCTTTCAAGCCCCCAATATTATGTACAATAGGAATGGTACCATAGCGTAAGGCGTATAGTTGATTCAAACCGCAAGGCTCTACTCTAGAGGGCATCAATAAAAAGTCGGCACCTGCATAGATGATATGCGACAATTTTTCGTCATAACCAATATAGGCATTATATGCGCCTTTATGTTTGCTTTTTAGATCTTCTAAACCTTGTTCGATATCATCATGTCCAGAACCCAATAGTAAGATTGAAATGTCATTTTTTTGTAAAGAAATATCGAATATCTGAGGAAATAAATCGGCTCCTTTTTCACCAACCAATCTTCCTATAAATGCAAAAAGGGGTTTATTAATATCGAGATTAAATTCATCACACAACCATTTTTTATTCGCTTTTCTTCCAGATACAATGCTCTTTCTAGAAAAGGTCTTTATAAGATATGCATCCGTTTCCGGGTTCCAAACATGGCTGTCAATTCCGTTCAAAATTCCAGAACATTTGGCGGTTTCATGGCTGAGTAGACTTTCCAAACCGTTTGCATTTCTTTTGAGTTCTTCCATGTAGCTTGGAGAGACAGTGGTTACTCGCCAAGCACATTTGATGGCTGCAGCCAACGGATTAACCGAGTTGTCCCAATCTAACACACCGATATGTTCCATATCGAATGCTGGAATCAAACTTATTTTATCGTGTGAAAACCAACCTTGGTATTGGGCATTGTGTATTGTCAATACTGTGGGTATTTTATTGAGCATATGATATTTGTGCGCATAGTACATCATAAAGGGTACTAAACCCGTATGGTGGTCATGACAATGAACAATCGTTGGTTTATGCTCTAATTGTGCAACCCAATCTAGGGCCGCTATTTGAAATGCTAAAAAACGATCGGTGTCATCGTATGAATACACATAATCTTTAAATAACAACTCGGGAACATCTACAAAAAATATGTCAAAGCCCAAGTCGTTTTCCGTTAAGGATAAAATCTTGAAATCAATAATTGCATCTCCAAGATGAATGGAGGATTCGAAAATAGTTTTGAATGAATGTTGTTTTGTGAAGACATTATCATAGAAAGGCATGATAACACTGCTTTCGACACCAAGTTTATTTTGGTATTTTGGGAGTGACCCTACAACATCGGCCAGGCCTCCAACTTTGGCAATAGGGTAACATTCGGCAGTGAAATGTAAGACGTTCATCGATACAGATTATAAGTCCTATAAAGCTACAAAATGTTTTGATGCTAGGCTTTAAAGAAGTGTTATTTCTAAGATAACGTTTTCGAAGCAAACATCTAATCGTTCAATTTCAACACCGCCATAAATGCTTCTTGCGGAATTTCAACATTTCCTACTTGACGCATACGCTTTTTACCTTTCTTTTGCTTTTCTAGTAATTTACGCTTACGAGAAATATCACCACCATAACATTTGGCGGTTACATCTTTACGCAGTGCTTTCGTAGTTTCTCTAGAAATAATCTTGGCACCAATGGCTGCTTGAATCGGAATATCAAACTGTTGACGAGGAATTAATTGTTTCAATTTTTCACACATTTTTTTACCGATAGTATGGGCATTATCTGCGTGAATCAGGGCAGAAAGAGCATCAACTGGCTGTGCGTTTAGTAAAATATCGACACGTACCAACTTCGAAGTACGCATACCAATTGGCGCATAATCAAAAGAAGCATACCCTTTAGAAACTGTTTTTAAACGATCATAAAAATCAAATACAATTTCTGCTAGCGGCATATCGAACGTTAATTCAACACGCTCAGTAGTTAAGTAGGTTTGATTGGTAATGACGCCACGTTTTTCGATACATAATGACATTACTTGCCCCACGAAATCTGATTTCGTTATAATAGATGCTTTGATATACGGTTCTTCTACACGATCCAATTTTGAAGGGTCGGGTAAATCAGTTGGGTTATTAACGATGACTATTTCGTCAGGAGACTTTTTCGTGAACGCGTGATACGATACGTTTGGGACCGTAGTGATCACGGTCATGTTGAATTCTCGCTCTAGGCGTTCCTGAATGATTTCCATATGGAGCATTCCTAAGAATCCACAACGAAAACCGAAGCCTAATGCCGCTGAGCTTTCTGGCTGAAAAACCAAAGACGCATCGTTTAATTGAAGTTTTTCCATGGAGTAACGCAACTCCTCATAATCTTCGGTGTCTACAGGATAAATCCCGGCAAAAACCATTGGTTTTACGTCCTCGAAACCATCGATGGCCGTATCTGTTGGATTTGCTGCATCGGTTATGGTATCACCTGCTTTCACCTCACTTGCCGTTTTAATACCTGTAATTAAATAGCCTACATCACCAGTTTTAACAATTTGTTTTGGAACCTGATTTAATTTTAAAGTACCTATTTCATCAGCAAAATATTCATTGTCTGTTGCCATAAACTTGATGCGCTGCCCTTTTTTTATCTCACCGTTCATCACTCTAAAATAGGTTTCAACACCTCGATAAGAATTATAAACAGAATCAAAAATGAGCGCTTGTAATGGTGCTTCTGCGTCTCCTTTTGGCGCAGGAACGCGATCGATAATCGCTTCTAAAATCTTATCAACTCCTAAACCTGTTTTTCCGCTGGCAGGGATCACTTCCGAAGGATCACATCCCAATAAATCAACAATATCATCAGTTACTTCTTCAGGATTTGCACTTGGTAAATCTACTTTATTCAATACAGGAATAATCTCTAAATCGTTTTCTAAAGCCAAATATAAATTTGAAATTGTTTGGGCTTGAATACTTTGTGCTGCATCTACAATGAGCAAAGCTCCTTCACATGCCGCAATAGAACGCGAAACTTCATATGAAAAATCGACATGGCCCGGAGTATCAATAAGGTTCAACGTGTATTGTTCGCCATTCAATTCATAGTCCATTTGAATGGCATGACTTTTAATGGTAATTCCACGCTCACGCTCTAGATCCATATTATCCAATAACTGATCTTGTTTTTCACGATCGGAGATGGTATTGGTATATTCTAATAATCTATCAGCCAAGGTACTCTTACCGTGGTCTATATGTGCAATAATGCAAAAGTTTCGTATATTCTTCATTTACTTAAATATGGTAAATACCTTAATATTTAATCATTTAAAGCTTAAAGAGAAACAAAAATTTAACAAAGACCTCAATGAGGCTTCATTGGTCGTATACCTGTCGGCTTTAAGCCCACAAAGATACTTAAATATTTGGTGTACAAAACAAAAGGTTAACCGGTTAAATTACGTATTTTTGAGTATCACTTTTTACCGCAAACAATGAAATTTAGAAGCGTAAGAGAACGGAAAAAACCGAATAACAAACGTTCGATTTTACTACTAATCGTATTACTCATAGTTGTTTATTGTTGGTTGCATATGGATGAAATCATGGAAAGAATATTTTAATGAAAGTATTAATTACCGGGGCTACCGGACTTGTTGGCAGCGAGATCGTACAGTTATCTTTGAGAAAAAAATACACGGTTCACTATGTAACAACACGCCGAGATAAAATCGTAGACCAAGAAAATTACAAAGGTTTTTATTGGAACCCAAAACAGCTAGAAATTGATAGTTCTTGCCTGGAAGGTGTTGATGTCATTATCAATTTGGCAGGGGCTTCCATCTCAAAAAAATGGACTACATCTCACAAAAAGGCTGTTTTAGAAAGTCGAATTAATACAGTTCGGTCATTACATCGATTATTATCGGAAAATACGCATCAAGTACGTCAAGTAGTTGCTGCTTCTGCTCTAGGGATTTATCCATCGTCACTTGTTGAAAAATACGATGAATCAGATGATGAAGTGAGCACTTCTTTTTTAGGAGAGGTGGTTGAAGCTTGGGAAAAAGAAGTTGATACGTTGAGTTCGTTAGATGTGGAAATCGCCAAGATTCGGATTGGTATTGTGCTTTCTCAACATGGAGGCGCCTTAACCGAAATGGTAAAACCGGTGAAGTTAGGAGCTGCAGCAGCTCTCGGTTCTGGGAAACAATGGCAATCATGGATTCATGTTACTGACCTCGCAAAGTTATTTTTATTCTGTGCTGAAAAACAATTAACAGGTATCTATAATGGAGTGGCATCTCATCCGGTTACCAATAAAGAAATGACCAGAGAAATTGCGAAGCAATTAGAAAAGCCTTTTATTTTGCCTAATGTGCCCGCTTTTATGATGAAATTGATGCTGGGTGAAATGTCAACTATCGTTCTCGAAAGCCAATACCTCAAAAATGATAAGATCAAGAATAAAGGCTTTAAATTTCAATATGACACTATCGAAACTGCATTAAAAGAATGTCTAGCTTGATAAGCTATAAAACACTCCTAAAGTCCACTCGAGATGACAAGATTACTTCGCGAACAGCTGATCGATATTTTTAAAAGCTTTAAATTCTAGTGCATTGCCCGAAGGATCTTTAAAAAACAAGGTTGCTTGTTCTCCAACTTCACCTTCAAAACGAATGTAAGGTTCAATAACAAATTGGATCTTATATTCTTTCAATCGCTTGGCAAAATCTTGCCATTGCTGCCAAGCCAACACCACGCCAAAATGAGGTACAGGCACTTCTTTTCCGTCAACAGGATTGGAAATGGACGCTTCTTTTGGACTTGCTTTATAATGAATCACTAATTGATGACCAAAAAAATTAAAATCTACCCAATGATCTGAACTTCTACCTTCAGAACAGCCTAAAGTGTCTCTATAAAAAGTACGATTTTTTTCAAGGTCATGAACTGGTATTGCGAGATGAAAGGGATGTAATTTTTCCATAATTATTGTGATAATTCTATAAGTTTATAAGTGGTTTTCCAGTTACGGGTGGTCGCTTGAACCTTTAATTTATTTTCAAAAAAGTTATTATTCATCTTAGCTCGTCCCGCACCGTTTGCCGCATAGAAATAAATAATTTTATCTTTTAAACTATACGCTTCAGGGCTATAATCATATGTTTCTAAATGCGCAATCTGTTCTGCGTTTGGCGCATCTTTTAAAAAAACTACATAAAATAATTTCGAGTCTTTCGCTGGATCTTTTGTGAAAGGATTATTTTCATAAGCCTCAACCACTTCTTGCGGTGTTTTGACCAATGTCGGCACATCAAACCCAAAATCTTTTAAGATGATGTCGTGGATCTTATTTTCTAGATCTTGCACTGAATTGTTTTCAGATTTAAACACAATATTACCACTTTGGATATAGGTCACAACATTCCTAAAAAGAAGCTTTTCTAATGACAATTTAAGGTCAGCCATTTTAATCTTTTTCTGACCGCTTACATTAATACCTCTTAATAAACAAATATACGTTCGCATTACTTATTTCTGTAGTTGTCGAACCAAGCCAAAATATGATCAATCTTCGTGATTAATTGACTCGGCCGGTTTGATATATTATGATATGAACCTGGGATTTCGACTAAGGCCGTTTCAATTTTTCGAATTTTTAAGGCACCATATAATTGCTTCGCTTCCGAAAGAGGCGTTCGCATATCTGCTGTTCCGACCATTACCAAAGTTGGTGTTTGAATATTACCAACTAAAGAGAGTGGTGAGAATTTCCAGTAGTTTTCAAAATTTTCCCAAGGCTGCCCAGGGTATCGATAATCAGCATAATAAAAATAGTTGTCAGCAACTAATGTTTTGCTAATCCAATTCATTACGGGTTTTACGACGGCCGCTGCTTTGAAACGATTGTTTTTTCCGATCATCCAAGCAGTCATAATACCTCCAGCGCTGCCCCCAGTAACATACAATTCATTGGTATCGATATAGCCTTTGGCAATAACGGCATCGACACCATCCATAACATCGTCATAATCATTACCTGGGTAATTATTAAATAGTAAATTTCCGAATTTTTCACCATAGCTAGTACTTCCTCTGGGGTTCGGGTAAAACACTACATATCCAGCGGCAGCTAACAATTGTATTTCTGGTGAAAACCGATCTCCATAATTAGAAATGGGTCCTCCGTGATTTTCAACTAACAAAGGATATTTTTTAGAAGAGTCGAAATCAGGTGGCGTTATAATCCACCCTTGAATTTTATTAGCATCAATAGTCGATGTATACCATATTTCTTCGACGTTGCCTAAGTTTCTATAATCGAGTAGGTCGCTGTTCAATTTAGACACGACCTTCGCTGTTTTGTTACCTTTTTGAATGGTGGCTACCTCCGAAGGGTGGTATGGAGTCGTATGAGTGAACGCAATTGTATTTGTTTTTGATAAAGAGTACGAACCTCCTCCGTAGGGTCTACCAATAGCTGTTCCGCCAAGGTTATCTGTAATGAGCGATGTTTTTCCTGATAGGGTAGCGTATCCAATTTTTGTATTACCATGATGGTCGTACTGAAAATACAAACCTTTTCCATCGGCACTCCATTTTAAATTGGATTTTCCTCGATCTAATTGGGTCTTGATTTCTTTTTTATTGCTCCCATCAGCATTCATCAAGTATATTTTATTCACTTGATACGTTTGCACTTTATCGTCGTACCCCAAATAGGCGATTTGCTTCCCATTTGGAGATACGGCTAGACTATTATCAGGACCTTTTCTATTGGTTAACGGGGTCGTTCTACCAGATGAAATTTGTAATTTATAGATCTCAGTATTGCGAGTTTCATATTCCCAATTTTCATTCAAATTAGCACTAAAGTAAATCGACTTACCGTCTTTTGACCAATGCGGTGAACCATAGTTAAAGTCTCCTTTAGTAATTTGACGTGCGGTACCTCCTTCTGCAGAAATAATGAAGAGATGTCTAAATCCAGGAGTGATATAACCAGAACCGTCAGACTCATATTTTAATCGTTTAGTAACTCGCGGATGTTTTGCCCATTTAGCACCAGTTGGTTTTTTCGGAGCTTTCACCATTGTTATTGGAGATGACGAAACCTTCATTGCAAATACAATCGATTTTCCATCAGGAGACCAACTCAAAGAACTAGGAGATTTATCTAATTGGGTCAAACGGGCAGTTTTCGCTGTTCGTAACCAATACACAAATATTTCTGAACCTTTCTCGGTACTACTTGTATAGGCAATTCGAGTACCATCAGGTGACCACGTTGGGTTAGCTTCGTTACGATCTATGGTTGTTAGCTTCGAATGGTTAGCGCCATTAGTGTCCATCAACCAAAGTCTAGATTGACGCTTATCATTCATGATATCCATGCCCCTTCGTTGATATACAATTTGAGCGCCATCTGGAGAAATTTGTGGATTTTGTGCCCATTCCAACTCAAACACGTCCATATTAGAAAAAGGAGTTTTTTCTTGACTTAAAATAGACATTGATGTTAGAAATAGAAAAAATAACAAGGTTCGTTTCATAATTGGAGGTTTTACAAGTATAAATGTAGTAAGAAATCTACTATTAGAATTATGCGTTCTCATGAATACCTTGAGCCACTTGTGTAATTTCATCGATTAATGCTTCAATATGTTCTTTTTGGGTTAGTTCATTCATGACAGTTATACGCAAATACCTTACATTGTTAAACGCTGTTGAAGTAATGTAAAAGTTACCGCGATCTACAATTTGATTACGAAGCGCTAACTGAAAATCATTATTTAAACCATATTTGGTATATCGAAAGCACAAAATATTTGATTCTGGAAAGTAGGGGCATTCAAAATCAGGATGTCCATTAATTAGATCATAAAATGATCTTGTGTTATTATAGGTATGGTCTATGTAGTTTTCTAGACCTTTTTCGCCTTCTGCAGCTAAGACCCAAAATAACTTGGTACCCAATGCCGCTTTGGTACATTCAACAGCGTAGGGTAATAGGTCAAATCCGACTTCTTCTTTTTCATGAAAAAGATAGCTTCCTTTTTGCTGAAAAGCGGCTTCCATCATACGAGAATCTTTAAATAAAACGGCGGCACAGAGCGAAGAGGTTCGCATCATTTTATGAGCATCCCAGATAATAGAGTCGGCTTTCTCAATCCCTTTTAAGAGATGTTTCTCTTTTGCTGAAAGTAATGCACTTGCACCATGAGCACCGTCTACATGAAACCATAAATTATGTGCCTCACAAAAGGCCCCGATTTTTTCTAGAGGATCGTGTAAACCAGTGGCAGTAGTACAGGCATTAGCAACCACTGCCATTACTCTTTTTCCCTGAGTCTTTACCTTCTGGTAAGCGGGTAACAAGGCTTCAGGTTTCATCACTTTTAAATCATCAACGGCAACAGGTATGATGGCATCTGTACCCAACCCGATGATAGAAATTGTTCTAGCGATTGAATAATGTGCTTCTTCGGAGGCTAAAATGACCAAATCAGTAGGTGTTCCTTTGGTCCATGCTTCTGGAGCAATTTTTGCTCTCGCGGCACACAGCGCTGTTAAGTTTGCCAAGGAACCCCCATGGGTCAAAACACCTCCACCATTAGAATCAATTTTGCTAAAATCTCCTAAATCCAACCCTTTGAACCATCCAATTTTTTCAAGCATCCAATTCACCAAGAATTTTTCTATAGTGGCAGCAGCAGGTCCCATTTCATAGATCGCCATTGGGTTATTAATCGTTCCATGAATAAAATCGGCAATGCCAGTAGCAACATGTGGTACTGCTACTTGATGACCAATATAGTGAGGATGGTGTAAGTGTTGTGTATTTTTTAGATAGGTATCCATAAAACCCTGAACCGATTCGGCGCTCAATCCACCCTGCTTGATCCATTTTTCTAATTGAAGTTCCTTGGCTAATACTGAAGCAGGTTTTTGAACTAGTGTTTTAAGAGTTCCATTTTGACTTTCATCTACATAGCGCGCAAGCTTATCAGAAACAATATCGGCTATCGCTTTAAAATCGTGTGAATTATTTTTCATTTTGAAAGAAGGTGCTTATCTGAATTAAGAACGAATCAAAGATAGAACTTGAAATGTACTTTTCACTTTTTACCGCTAATTTTAACGAAATGGAGGGTTGTGTTTAAAATTTTGTTGATGAACTTATGACGTCCGTTCAGACTATATTTGATGTTATTTGTAGAAATAATGTTTGAATAAATATAAAGTTCAGTATTTTTAACTACTAAATCTATTGACAATGAACGAAATACTCAACCCCTCACGTCTTAAATCAATTTTATTAGTTAGCCTAGCGGTTATTATAACAGCCAGTTGTTCTACTGGAAGTACGGCTCTTTTTAACGGAGAAAATCTCGAAGGCTGGAAAAACTATGGTACAGAGAAATGGTATGTTGAAAACAATGAATTGGTATGCGAGAGTGGACCTGATGCTCAATATGGATATTTAGGCACTGAAAAGAACTACAAAGATTTTGTATTGGAGCTTGAGTTTAAGCAAGAAGCAAATGGTAATAGTGGTGTTTTTTTTAGATCTACAATTGAAGGAACAAAAATAACAGGGTGGCAGGCAGAAGTTGCTCCTCCAGGAAAAGATACTGGAGGAATATACGAGTCTTACGGTCGAGGATGGCTTATAAAACCAACTCCAGATAAGGATAAGGCCTTGAAAATGGGAGCCTGGAATAAAATGAAGATTAAAGTTGTGGGGTCGTCAGTTACTACATGGTTAAATGGTACTGAAATGATTACACTTACCGACGATAAAATAGGAGAAGGAGCAGGAGGAATTGCTTTGCAAATTCATGATGGAGGCGGCATTAAAGTAAGGTGGCGTAACATCAATATAACCGAAATAAAATAATTCTTAAATTCTAAAGTTAATCGTATGAAATACCGTTTTGTTACATTATTTATTTTTACAATATTGCTGATGTCTTGTCAACAAAAAGCGAAAGACAAGGCGCCAGTAAAAGAAGAAATTTCATCAGATGAAGAGCATGAATGGATTGTTCTTTTTGATGGTGAAAGCACAGAGGGGTGGAGAGCCTATAATGGGGAAACCTTGCCTCCAGGATGGATTGCCAAGGATGGTGAATTGACCTTTGACACAGAGCTTGGCTTAGAGCAAGATTATAAGGGAGGGAAAGATATTATTTATGGTGCAGAAGAGTTTGATAATTTCGAACTATATTTAGAATGGAAACTTCCAGCGGGAGGAAATAGCGGGATATTTTATCATTTGAAGGAAGGGTATAATAGTCCACCTGAAGTTTCTCCAGAATATCAATTGATTGATGATCTTGGGTATACAAAAATTCATGACATTACCGAGTATAATATGAGCTTAGGATACACGGATAAACCCAATGAGCTAAAACCTTTGCAACAGACGGCTTCTGATTATGCAATGCATGCCGCAGATTCATCCAAAACATTGAACCCAATTGGAGAATGGAACACTACACGCATTGTTTTTACTCCAGAGAAAGTAGAGCATTGGTTGAATGGTAAAATGGTGGTTTCTTTTGTGCCTTGGACGGAGGAATGGTATGAAAAGAAGAATTCCGACAAGTGGAAGAACAGCAAAGACTATGGCAAGTACAAAACTGGATATATTGGTTTACAAGATCATGCAAGCCCTATTTGGTTTAGAAATATAAAAATTAAAAAACTATAAGGATATCATTATGGATAAAAGAGAGTTTTTAAAAAAATCGGCGATTCTAGCATCTTCCACAGCAATAATCCCTTCAATAATGGTTTCCTGTAAAGAAGAAAAAAAAGAGGTTCCTGTCGAACTTAAACGTCTACGAACAGCACATATAGGTGTTGGTAATATGGGTAATGAAGATTTAAGAGATATTTCGTCACATGCAAAGGTAGATGTAGTTGCCTTGTGTGATGTAGATGCAAATTATTTGACTGCTGCGAGTAAATTACATCCAAATGCAAAAACATACACTGACTATAGAACGATGTTTAAAGAAATGGCTGACGAAATAGACGCAGTTATTGTTTCTACTCCAGACCATACGCATGCGCCTGCCTCCATGTGGGCAATGAACTTGGATAAAGCGGTGTATTGTCAAAAACCATTGACACATCATGTTACGGAAGCTAGAGCGATGCGAAAATTAGCGGCTGAAAAGAACTTAGTGACTCAAATGGGAATTCAAGTGCATTCTTTTTATGACTATAAACTAGCGACCCTGTTAATTCAATCAGGAATTATTGGGAAAGTACATACTGTACGCGCATGGTCGCCAAAGAATTGGGGTTATGATGGTCCGGTTCCTGAAGGAAAAGACCCAATACCAGCAACACTTGATTGGAATCTATGGTTAGGAACGTCGGCAACTAGAGACTTCAAAGAAGCTACGTACCATCCTGGAAATTGGCGCAAGTTAGTAGATTATGGATGTGGTACTTTAGGTGATATGGGTGTGCACATATTTGATACTCCCTACAATGCCTTAGCTTTAGACGTGCCTATGACCATTAAGAATGAATGTAGAGAACCTAACGGATTTGGGTATCCTGAGAATAATGTAGTGACCTATGAATTTCCTGGAACAAAATACACAGCCGAAAAATTAACATGGATATGGTCTGATGGTCCAGGAGCTCCAGAACTTCATGAAGATTTAAAACTTCCAAATGATTCAAGTATTCCTAAGGATGACACAACACCCAAAGAGGAGGCTTCGTTGGAAGATAAAATGTCACTTGATACAAAAGAAGTACCCGATGGGACATTACCCGATCAGGGTGCTATGTTTATTGGTGAAAAAGGACGCTTATTACTGCCTCATTTTATGCAATTACCTAGAAAGATTGTTGATGGAAAATATGTTGATATTTCAGCCGAAATTTCAGCTCTTGAGAAAGAGAATAATATGGGAAAACCCATACGTGATTATGCTTCCGAAGGGCCTAAGCATTATCATCAATTTGTGGATGCTTGTTTAGGAGAGGCTGAATGTACTGCTCCATTTTCATATGCAGGTCGACTTACTGAAACCATATTGTTAGGTGTGATAGCAGGGCGTTTTCCGAACGAAACCTTACATTGGAATAACGAAACGGCAAAATTCGATGAAGAAAAAGCCAATCAATTTTTAGGATCTAAGTATCGAAAGTTTTAGTAAAACCTCCTAATCTTTAAAATACCAGAAAGGAATAGCATCAAAAGTTACCGGTATAGTATCATTTTTTCTGAACTCATCTCGCTGTAGTTTTAGTAGATGCCTTCCTTTTGAAAGGTTCTTTATATCTATGTATGCCTCAAATCCAAACTCATTTGTGGTACTTTCTCCTAAAATAAAATCGGAGTCGTAAGTAACTGAATCGATGGTAACATAGTAAATCTTATTAAATTCTTTTAAATACAACCTTTTTAAACTATCGCGTTCTTGAAAGCTCATTTCTGGCATAGAAAAAGAAATGTCAGAGTATAATCCACGCCTGTCTTTTTTGGGTTTTAAACCTTTATTTCGTTTAAAGATTCTGTTTTCTATGGCATCGCTATACACCATAAATATTTTCAAATACGAATCTTTGATTACTTTTGAGGGAATGGCTGCTGACCTAATAAAATCACCTTTTTCAGTGAGCATATCTTCATAATTTCTTTTACCCGCATAATAGGAGTTAGAATCGTTAGAAGTATCGATGTAATTTGATTTTTTGTATTCAATAGAAGTTGCCAGTAGAATGATAAAGTATAACGGAACTAATATAAAACTTAGACGTCGACCAAACCTGTTGTCTAAAAAATTATAGACTAAGGGACGGTATAAAAATGACAATGTTATAATACTGAATACCCAATAAACTGGGAAGTAGATTTTAGAAATCCACTGTTTTTTCTTTAACCAACCCTGTGTTAAGAAATCAATAAAAGTTAAGAGCATTCCTAAAACGATAAAGACCATAAAAGGGATGCCAATACCTTTAGAAACCCATGCTGGTAAACTGTCATTACTAATAATATTTTCAGCAGTTAACCCAATAGTTGCGATTGTAAAGGTAAATGCCAACACATAAAAGATCAACAAAAACGAAATGGCAAAAATAACACTACAGTAGTTTTCTAAGGTCGCTATATATTTATCAAAAGAGCCAATTCTTTTTCTCAAATAATTTGAGAATTTATCACTATAATTTAGCTCATCGTAATCAATATCTCCCGAAACGTATCGAAGCCCTAAAGCTCCAATCCACAATCCTCTTAAAATAACGTGCAAGAGCAAATTAAAAATCAAAATAGCACAAGAAACACCAACAACCATCCAAATGACCGCTACGATGTCATTACCTAGATGTCTGGCCTGTTTAGAGAAAATTTGGATTTCAGGATATGCGTTTATTAAACCGAATATTGCGAAACCTGAAATTAACAACTCTAACTGCCAGCTTTCTTCCTGTAATTTTTGAAGTAGTTTTTTAAAGGCGGGGTTATCATGACTACTACTCATAGGGTTTGTAATTTAGTTGAAAACACTAAAATATAAAAAGTAATCCTATTTAATGAGTTGATTTTATGAATTCAACATCTTCCAAAGCATATCTTTCAACTCTGTAAGTCCCGTTTGAGATATAGAAGAGATAAAGAGATGTGGGGTATCTTTAGGTAGATCTTTTTCAATTTCTTCTTTTAATTCATCATCGAGCATATCTGACTTCGAAATGGCCAATAAACGATCTTTATCTAACAGCTCAGGATTGTGTTTTTTTAACTCGTTTAAAAGAATTTTATATTCTTGCTGAATATCATCAGAATCTGCAGGGATTAGAAAAAGCAAGGTCGAGTTCCGTTCTATATGACGTAAAAAGCGATGCCCTAATCCTTTGCCTTCTGCAGCACCTTCTATAATTCCAGGAATATCGGCCATCACAAAACTTTGAAAATCACGATATTCTACAATTCCTAAATTAGGTTTTAAGGTTGTAAAGGCATAGTCAGCAATTTTGGGTTTAGCAGAGGTAATTACCGACAGTAATGTTGATTTTCCTGCATTAGGAAAGCCTACGAGACCAACATCAGCTAAGATTTTTAGTTCCATTTGAAACCATCCATCTTGTCCGTCAATACCAGGTTGCGCATATCTAGGAGTTTGATTGGTAGACGATTTAAAATGCCAATTCCCTTTACCACCCATACCACCTTCAACTAAGATTTTCTCCTGTTTATCTTCGGTAATTTCAAAGAGAATTTCTTGTGTTTCACCGTCTCTAATAATGGTGCCTAGAGGTACATCAACATATACATCCGCACCATCTTTACCGGTACTTCTGCTCTTACTACCATCGCCACCGTGCTCTGCTTTAAAATGCTTTTTAAATTTGAGATGAAAGAGCGTCCACATTTCTTTGTTGCCTCGCAAAATAATATGTCCACCACGACCACCGTCTCCGCCATCAGGGCCACCTTTTTGAATATATTTTTCACGATGTAGATGCACAGATCCTTTACCTCCTTTACCAGAGGCGGCAAATACTTTTATATAATCAACAAAGTTTCCTTCAGTCATTTTTAATTGTTAAACTGTTAATTCGTTGCCTTACTGAACCGCTTAAACGATTCAATCAACAACAGTTAAAGTTTGTCAAATACCTCACTCAAGAGCTTCGTAATGTCTTCAATCGACCCTACACCATTTACTCCGAAGTATTTGTCTTGCGCCTGATAATAGTCTTTTAGAATAGCCGTTTTTGTATTGTATTCGTTAAAACGATTTCTAATTTTATTTTCATCTTGATCGTCTGGTCTTCCACTAGTTTTTCCACGTTCTAAAAGACGCTGAATGAGCACTTCTTCTTGAACTTCTAAGGCGACCATGCCATTAATAGCTTCACCTTTTTCGGCTAAAAAGGTGTCCAACACTTTTGCTTGATCCTCTGTGCGAGGGAAACCATCAAAGATAAACCCTTGAGCTTCTTCATTTCTATTCACTTCGGCTTTCAACATATCTATGGTCACTTGATCTGGAACTAAATCCCCTTTATCCATGAAAGATTTTGCTAGCATGCCTAGATCCGTTTTGTTTCTGATGTTATAGCGAAACAAATCACCAGTAGAAATATGGATTAAATTATATTTTTCTTTTAAAATTTCTGCTTGTGTTCCTTTGCCCGCACCTGGAGGGCCAAATAAAACAATATTTGTCATTTTTTGTGTTGTTAATTGATATACTGCTGCTAAATTTCTTCCCAAACCGTTATAATCTAGTCCGTATCCAACAATAAATTTATCGGGAATTGAAATTCCAATATAATCTATTGGGAGTCCTTTACGGAACACATCAGGTTTAAAAAATAATGTCGCAATTTTAAGTTGTTTTAAGTTTTTATCTCTAAAGATAGTATATATCTCTTCTAACGTTGCTCCGGTATCAATGATATCTTCAAGAATGACAACGGTTCTTCCGTCTAAGTTTTCATTGATGCCCACCAATTGTTTGACCTTTCCTGTAGAATTTAAATTCTCGTAAGAAGCTAGTTTTACAAAAGAAACTTCACAGTCACCGTTATAAGCACGAATAAAATCAGCGGCAAACATAAAAGAACCATTTAAAATTCCGACAAAAATGGGAACTTCACCTTGAAGTTCTTGTTCAACCATTTTGGCCATATTGACAACCGTCTGAGAAATTTTGTCAGCCGTTATATATGGTTTAAAATACCGGTCATGTAATTTAATGGTACTCATATGTTAAATTGAACGTAAAAGCCGTTTTGTTTCTACTGATCGTATCAGTACTACAAAACGGCTTTTATCATATTGTTATTTTAATTATTTCTTCGTGGCTACTTTCGTGGTATCATACATAATTGGAGATGCAATGAATAACGATGAGTAGGTACCTACTAAGACACCAATAATCATGGCAAACATAAATCCTTTAATAGAATCTCCTCCGAATAAGAAGATAGCTAATAATACGATCAACGTTGTTAATGAGGTATTGATTGTTCTTCCTAAAGTAGTACTCAAAGCACTATTTACGGTTTGCGCAAATGGCCATTTAGGATGTTTATCAGCAAATTCTCTAATTCTATCAAAAATAACCACGGTATCATTCAGTGAGTACCCTACTACTGTCAGCAAGGCTGCAATAAATGATTGTCCGATTTCCATATCAAATGGTAATACTTTCCAAAATAATGAGAAAATTGCCAATACAATTAATACATCGTGAAAAACGGCGACTACCGCACCTAAACTGTACTGCCATTTTCTAAATCTAAATAAGATATATAAGAACACAACGATCAATGATCCTAAGATTGCCCATACAGCAGCTTGCTTAATATCATCGGCAATAGTGGGACCTACTTGAAAATATCTCATAATACCGATCTTATCACTAGTATCTTCGGCTCCAATTTTAAAATCTTCTATGGTAGTGCCATCTGGAAGATACGTTTGTAGCCCGTTGAATAATAAATTTTGAATTTCATTACCCACTTCAATGGCCGAATCATCTACCTTATATTTAGTGGTGATTTTTAACTGATTGGATGTACCATAGGTTTTCACTTCTGGAGCGTCACCAAAAACATCTTTAAGAGAGCCTGCAACTTCGGTTGCACTTACACTTTGATCAAAACGAACCGTATATGTTCTACCACCGGTAAAATCAACTCCATAATTAAATCCTTGCGTAAAAATAGAACCTAAACCTAGAATAACGATGGCTCCAGAAATTACGTAAGCGATTTTACGTTTCTTTAAGAATTCAACATTGATATTTTGGAACCAGCCTTTAGTAATATTAGTATTAAATGTCATACTTCTATCTCGATCGGCATACCAATCAACTAGTAAACGTGTAATAAATACAGCTGTGATTAATGATGTGGCAATACCTATCATTAAAGTAGTGGCAAAACCTTTAATCGGACCTGAACCAAAAATGAATAGAATCGCTCCCGTTAAAAACGTAGTAACATTGGCATCAATAATTGCAGATAAGGCTCCCTTTAAACTGAATCCTTCTTTCACGGCTTCTTTCAAAACCAAACCACGAGCTAAGGCTTCTTTAATACGCTCATAAATAATAACGTTCGCATCTACCGACATACCAATGGTAATAATGATACCTGCAATTCCAGGAAGTGTAAGTACAAAAGCACTCGGAGCTGAAGCAAAAATTCCAAAAATGAACAAAATATTTACCACTAATGCGATATCTGCAAAAATACCCGCCTTTCCATAATAGAAAAGCATCCAAATTAAAACTAATGAAAGTGCAATCAAAAATGCAATAGTACTGCTATCAATGGCTTCTTGACCTAAAGAAGGTCCAACAACTGAAGATTGAATTATACGCGCCTTTGCTGGTAATTTTCCAGATTTTAAGGCAACTGCTAAATCTTGAGCCTCTTTAATTGAGAACTGACCTGAGATTGATGTTCTACCGCCAGAAATAGGTTCGTTCACATTGGGTGCTGAGTAAACACTATTATCTAAAACAACAGCTACAAACTTGCCAACATTCGTCTCAGTCATTTTTGCCCATTGCTTAGATGCTCTATTATTCATGGTCATGCTCACCTCTGGGTTTGCACCTAACTGATCAAACACTTGACTAGCGTCGGCGATCACGTCTCCTTGAATTGGAGCGACATCTTCTCTGTTGGATTTTATCGCATATAAATTGATTAGCTCTGTTTCTTTAATTGGCTGAGCATCCCATAAAAATTTAGTATAGACCATGTCTTGTGGGAGCAATGCTCTCACTTCTGGCATGGCTAAGTATCCATTTATGGTGGCCGTATCTTTCACACTTGCATAAGCTACAATAGAACTTCGATCTTGCTGAGTTCTAGCAATGCTTGGATTCATCAATGCGAACAACGGATTTGCTGCTTTGGTGTCTATAGAGTCAGTCTCTTCACCTAATAAGGCATTTAACTCTTCTTCCTTCGCCGAAGCTGAATCAATTTCTTTTGTGATTTCAGTCGCAGTATCGTCCTTCAAAAGATCTGCTAAAACTGTATTGGCTTGAATAAAGAAAGTTCCTGTTTGTGTATTATCATATACCTCCCAAAATTGGAGTTCTGCAGTTTGAGTAATCAACTTTTTGATACGCTCAATGTCTTTGGCACCCGGTAATTCTATTAAAATTCTTCCTGATTCACCAATTTGAGAAATGTTTGGAGATGTCACTCCAAAACGATCAATTCTACTTCGTAATACCTCAAATGTCGTGCTTATTGAACTCTTTACTTCCTCTCTTAATTTAGCTTGAACTTCTTCATTTGAAGATTTAAAATTGATGTTTTTATCCTTAAATAAGATATTTCCAAAAATACTAGGATCACTTAATTTTACCGAACCATTACTTGCATTATCAAATGCATCAAAAAATAACTCTAAATAATCACGATCACTATTTTTCTGTTCAGCGGTAGCATCGGCAATTGCTTTGTTAAAAATAGGGTTGGTTGAGTTGTTCGACATCCCAATTAAAAAATCAGCTACAGATATTTCTAAAGTGGCATCGATACCTCCTTTAAGATCGAGCCCTAAATTAATTGCTTTATCCTGTACTTCATTATAAGTGTACTTGGTAAATCCGTAATTAACTATTGGTAAATTGGCAATCGAATCTAAGTAAAATTGTTCTTTTACGGCATCGCCATTTCCATATAATTCAGCGTCACCTTCTATGGTATTGTTGACCCATGTAAATGATAAGTAGTACACACATATAACACCAAATATAATGGCAAATGTTCTAATCAGTCCTTTGTTCTGCATTATCTCTCTGTTTAAATCTTCTATTTGTAATTAACGCGCAAATATAGTATTTCGAAAATGAATAGCCAATTGTTTTATATTTTTTTATCTATGTAAATAAATGGGTTAAACAAATTGAAAACTCGTGACTTATGAAGTCAAATTTAGAAATTGTGAGAAGCAATTTTTACTATATTTACATAAGATAATTTAGGATACTATGGCACACCTTTCAGATATTGAAATTGCACAACAAACGAAAATGCTGCATATTAAAGAAGTTGCAACAAAAATTAATGTCGATGAAGACGATCTAATTCTGTACGGAAAACACAAGGCGAAACTACCTTTAGACTTAATTGATGAAGATCAAATTAAGAACAACAATTTAGTTCTTGTGACTGCCTTGACACCAACACCGGCAGGAGAAGGTAAAACGACGGTTTCTATTGGCTTAACGGAAGGTTTGAATAAGATAGGAAAACAAGCCACGGTGGTATTACGTGAACCGTCGCTAGGGCCAGTTTTTGGGATCAAAGGAGGTGCCGCTGGCGGAGGTTATTCGCAGGTAGTTCCGATGGAAGATATTAATTTACACTTTACTGGGGACTTTAACGCAGTAGAAAAGGCGAATAATTTGTTATCGGCTTTGATAGACAATAATCTGCAAAGTAAAACGAACAATCTTAATATAGACCCTCGAACAATTGCTTGGAAGCGCGTTATTGACATGAACGATCGAGCGCTTCGGCAAATAAACATTGGTCTCGGAGGAATATCAAACGGAATTCCGAGAGAAGATGGATTTAATATCACTCCAGCTTCTGAAGTCATGGCAATTTTATGTATGGCTAAAGATATGGAGGATTTAAAAAAGCGTTTAGGCGATATATTCGTTGGCTTCACGTTTGATAAAAAAGCAATTTTTGCGCGAGATTTGAAAGCCGAAAATGCTATGGCGATCTTACTAAAAGATGCCATCAAACCTAATTTAGTACAAACTTTAGAACATAATCCGGCGATTATTCATGGAGGGCCATTCGCGAATATTGCGCAGGGTACAAATACAATTATTGCGACAAAAATGGGGCTGTCTTTATCTAATTATGTGGTGACAGAAGCAGGTTTTGGCGCTGATTTAGGCGCTGAGAAGTTTTTAAATATCAAGTCGGCTTATGCTGGATTGAACCCAAAATGTGTTGTATTGGTGGCTACCGTGAGAGCATTACGCCATCATGGAGGATCTCCAAAAGATGAATACAATACACCAAGTATAGAGCGCGTTTCTAGAGGTTTTGAAAATCTAGAAAAACATATTGAAAACATCCGAAAGTTTAATATTGAACCAGTAGTGGCTATCAACGCTTTTGTAAGTGATACGGAAGAAGAAGTGACACTAGTAAGACAAAAGTGTAGTGCATTGAAGGTGCAGGCAGTTGTTTCTAGAGGTTGGGCAGATGGTGGTGAGGGTACCAAAGAATTGGCTGCCGCTGTTGCGGATGTCGTTGAGAATAGGGCGACTCAGTTTAAGCCATTGTATGATTGGAAATCACCAGTCGTAGAAAAAATTGAAACTATTGCAAAGGAAATTTATGGAGCCGATGGTGTTGATTTTGACAATAAAGCCAAACTAAATTTAAGACGTATTGAACGGCTTGGGTTTAATGATTTTGCCATTTGTATGGCTAAAACACAAAAATCATTTTCTGACAATGAAAAACTAACAGGTAGACCTAAAGGATTTACAATTACCGTACGTGAGATAGAAATTGCTGCAGGAGCTCAGTTTTTAATACCTATTTTAGGTAAAATGATGCGAATGCCAGGTTTACCAAGTACGCCGGCCTCTGAGAATATGTCGATTGATAATGATGGTGTTATTTCTGGCTTGTCCTAAAAAAAAGAATAAAAAGTCAGTCTCTTATCATAGAGACTGACTTTTTATTTTTAAAGGATTTTTTTAATCTAAAGCCTCAAATACATATTGCCATTAATCGTTTTTAAACGTAATCTATTGGTGGCTTTGTTAATTGTTCCATAAATCTTCTGACCAACATGGCGATTTTTGGATGTAAATTTCAATTTTTCATCAGCATAAATATCACCGTGAATAGTTTCTGCAACTAAGTCGGCATTGATCATCTTTAAATCAATTTCACCATTAATTGAACTTAAATCTAAATCTCCAGCGTATGTAGCAATTTCAATATCTCCATTAATAAGATCAGCCGTAAAATTACCTTCGATAATTTCTGATTTTAAATCTCCATTGATACTACTAATTTTAAATCGAGCATTTTTTGGAATATATATTGTGTAATTAAATTCACACAGATCTCCGGTATTGTAACAGTTTCTTTTTCTGTTGGGGTTTTTGTCTAAACAATCTTTACGATATGCTTTATATATTGGCTCTGCTTTAGAAGTGATGTAAATGGCACTGTTAGATTCATCAACTTTAAGTTTATATAGGTTTTGAAAAGTATCATCTTCAGTATATATTGAAGCTTTGAAATATACCGTGGGCTTATCCCAAGTTTTAACTTCAATATTGTTCGCAAATTTCACATCTATTTCGATAGTCTGATTACTATAATCGATGTTTTTTTCGATAATTTTTTGCGCGAGGGCTATGTTTGTTACGAGCAGAAATGCTATGATTGAGGTTAAGTTTTTCATGATTTTTTTCTTAGGTAAATATTTCCATTAGTACTTCTTAATTTAATTTTTACTCCTCCTTTGTTTATCGAGCCTCCAATTCGTTTAGAAGAAACAGATTTCAACCCATTTTTGGCAGGAACAGCCAAATCAAAATTCGTATAAATTTCACCGTTCGTTGAACCCATCGTTAGATCTGCAGGCGTATTTTCTGGTAAACTAATATCTACGGCTCCATTGGTAGTGTATACAGTAACTGGTGAGCCTTGATTTACTTTAGAAAAAGTAACTTCGATAGTTCCGTTTAAAGCATTAGCTGTTAAAGGACCACTAATTTCTTCAATTTTAATACTTCCGTTTAATTCGGCATCAGCTTCCACTTCTCCTTTGAAGTTGTAAATTTTGATGTTACCATGCCAAGTGCTTTTGACAGATAAATTTTGATTCGCGGGTAAATAAATTTCTGCACTTCTAGATTTTCTTAAATTTTTTACGATTAAATTGTTTCCTTCTTTAATCACATAAAAGCCTACGTCAGTATTATCAGTGCCTCCTTCGCCAACTAATTTTAATCCTTTAGCTCTTGATGAAGACCTTCCATAAGACTTCCCTGCTTTTATTAAAAGCTGATTGTTGCTATGAGTTTTAACTATTACATTTGCTTTTGATTCAATTTTTACCCACTCAATTCCTTCGAGTGATTTAGTATAATCTGATTGCCCATTCATTGACACACAAAATAGAAGTGCGATAAATGCTATGGTTGAATTGATCATTGAAGATCTATTGAGAGTATTCTTTATAGTGTTCATAATTTTCTTTTTTAATTTAAATGATATTCGTTAATGCTATTTCGATTTCCTTTTTTACAAAAGGTTGTGTTTCTTCTTTTTCTAATAAGTGTTGCATTGGTTTTAATGCTTTTTTTGCTTGAATTTTTACGAGTGCCTGAATCAGTGTCATTTGAATTGCAGGATCTTTTTCAGTATCTAGGGCTTTGATAAAACCATCTTTTACTTTTTCTGAACTAATGAAATTCTGTAATGCATTGACCGCGGTTAAACGCACGTTCGTATTTTCATCATTTAGCATACGCTTAACCAAAGCCTCGATAATTTCGGGGTCCAAATCTGTAAATTCTTCAACGTATTCAACACCTTGAATTCTTTTACTTGCAGATTGATTATTCATCAAGGCAAGAATGGTGTTTTGTTTACTAATTAAACTTTCATTTTCCAATTTGGCAACCTCGGTTTGATGAAGTTCAGAATTTTGATATCTACCAATTAGGAAACTGCTAACAACTAATAAAATGGTAGCTGCAATTTGTAAATATGACTTCCAGTTAGTTTTTGGTTTTAATTTCACAACCTTTGTTCGTTGGAGTTCTTTTTCCTCGGCTATCATTTTCTCAAAATTCATCCGCAAATTCTTACTGGGTTGCTCTAATTCATCATCAGAAACTTTAGCTAAGAACTCCTGCATTTCCTTTAGCTCTATTTGACATTTGTTGCATGTTTCTAGATGAGTTTTCATTGCTGTGGTTTCATTTTCCGACATATTATTTTCTATATAGTCTACTATTCTATTTTGCACGTTATCACATTCCATATTATATACTTTGAAAATAAATTTCTTTTAATTTTTTTATTGCTCTATGCGTTCTAACTTTTACAGCACCTTCAGTGCTTCCAATGATTTCCGCTATTTCATGATATTTAATTTCTTGATAGCGATTCATGATTATCAATTCTCGATCATCTTGACTTAATTTGTGGATGGCCCTTTGTAAATGATTTAGTTCTTCTTGATTTGAATTGGTCACTAAACTCTCATCTGCTTTCAGGGTATATTCATTTAATTCACCAGTACTTTCCTTTTTTTGTTTTTGGTAGTAACTGGAAAAAATATTTCTAGCTACCGTATAAATCCATGCCGCAAAGTTTCCTTTTTTGTACGATGTTCGATACTTCATTACTTTATAAAAAACATCTTGTGTTAGGTCTTCACTGACTGATCTGTTATGAATCATCTTATTAAAAAAATTGAAGATACGCACATGATAGCGGTCAAATAACACAGTGAGCATATCTAACTTTTCATTAGAGACTCCTATCATTAATTCTTCATCTGTTAAATGCTTCAAACTATTTTGGTGGTTTTGGTTCGTTTCTATTTTTAAATACCAGCGATTTTTCAATTGGTTACATTACCAGTCATTAAAATATAAAAAAAGCCCGAGCAATATGCTCGGGCCTTCATAATAAAATAGTCTATATCTATATTATTTTTTCAATGCGTCTCTAATTTCAATTAAAAGATCGTTGTCAGATGGTCCAGCTGGTGGAGCATCCGGAGCTGGTTTTTTCATTTTGTTATATGCTTTTACAATCATAAACATTACGAATCCTACAATCAATAAATTAACAATTGTGTTTACCCATGAACCCCACATGATGGCGTTTTCTGGAATAGCCTTACCTGCGGCGTCAACTGTAGCCTCGTCTAACACTATTTTTAGTGCTGCGAAATCCATACCCCCCGCAAAGTGTCCAACTACGGGCATTACAATATTGTTCACAAAACCGTTTACAACACCGCCAATAGCAGTAGCCATTATAACTGCAACGGCAAATTCAACGACGTTGCCAGTCATAATAAAATCCTTAAATTCTTTTAACATGATTCTTAGTTTTTTAAATGGTTAATAAGCCGCAATATACAAAAATTAACACTTATTTAACAATTCGCTTCACCCGTTGTGAAATGGCTGTTAGTAACTCATAGGAAATTGTATTTGCTTGTTCGGCAAGATCATTGACGGTTGTTTGATGGTCAAAAATAACAACTTCATCACCTTCTTTGCAGTCGATCTTCGTAATATTTACCATAATCATATCCATGCATACATTGCCAATAATCGATGCTTTTTTGCCTTGAATAGTAACGTAGCCCTTGCCATTGCCTAAGGCTCTATGAATGCCATCGGCATGACCAATGGGGATGGTGGCTGTTTTCATAAACCCATCGGCTTTAAATGCTCGATTATATCCTACACTTTCATTTGGTTCAATCATATGAATTTGAGAAATGATAGATTTTAGTGTTATTACATTCTTAAGTTGAGCAGTGATATGTTCGTCATTTGCAAATCCAAAGAGTCCAATACCCGCACGAACCATCTCAAATTGAGCTTCGTCGGCATAGTTTAAAATACCCGAAGTGTTTAGTTGGTGTAAGATGGGCTTATAGCCAATTTTTTGTTCAAATTCTAAGGCTGTTTTTTTAAATGATGTAATTTGGTTTTGAGTAAAATCCTTTTCATTAAGGTCTTCTGAAGCTGCTAAATGTGAAAACAATGATGTGACATGTATAGCATTAGTATGCTGTAATTTTTCAATAATATAGTCTACATCCTTTTCCCAAAAGCCGAGACGGTTTAAGCCAGTATTGAATTTTACATGAATAGGATATTTTTCTTGCTTTTTAGCTTCCGCGACAGCGATAAAAGCATTTAAAACGCGCGCATTATAGAGATTGGGTTCTAAATGATGTTCTATAATTGTTTCAAAATTGATAATTTGTGGGTGCAACACTAATATAGGTGTTTTCACACCGGCATTTCTTAAGGTAACGCCTTCATGAGTATAGGCAACCGCAAAATAATCTACACGTAATTGTTGTAAATGGTTCGCAACAATAGCAGCATCACTGCCATATCCAAAAGCCTTTACTACCGCAAGAATTTTTGTCTTATTTCGCAGTTTAGATTTTATAAACTCAAAGTTGTGTTGTAAAGCATTTAGATCTATTTCGAGAATAGTTTCTTGAACTTGAGGCATATTATTCTTTTTTGGAAGAAATTTTTTCAACACCTTCAACCTCAATTTTCACTATTTTTTCTTGCAAGCGTTCTTTGTAATATGCCGCTCTACTTAGCGGTTCATATTCTTCAGTTTCTCCTAAAAACACTACGTTGTCGTTTTTCACTTTTCGATGACTGTAATGGGCCAAATTCCCCGTTTTTGTACATACTGCATGTACTTTTGTAACATATTCTGCTGTGGCCATTAGTGCTGGCATGGGGCCGAAAGGGTTTCCTTTAAAATCCATATCTAAGCCGGCCACAATTACACGTACTCCTCGATTTGCAAGGTCATTGCAAACAGCTACAATTTCATCATCAAAGAATTGAGCTTCATCAATACCGACAACCTGAACATCATTGGCAAGAATCCTAATATTTGCAGCGGCGGGTACAGGAGTCGATCGAATTTCATTGGCATCATGAGAAACAACTTTTTCTTCGTCATAACGAATGTCAACAGCAGGTTTAAAAATCTCCACTTTCTGCTTGGCAAACTGAGCACGTTTGAGTCGTCTAATAAGTTCTTCGGTCTTGCCAGAGAACATAGAGCCACATATTACTTCTATCCAACCGAATTGTTCTGCGTGATTTACTGTATTTTCAAGAAACATTTTGTAATTTTCGGCGTTGTAATGATTAAAAAAGAATTGTTGATCAAAAAACAAATTTATTAAAAATAGTAGTCCTTTTATAATTAAAGACATCAATTTATGCACAAAAAGTTAGAAGCAGAACTCGTGAGCCTAGCGCATCGAATTTTGCAAATGAAAAATAAAGATGAAGTAATCGCATTGCGGGACAAAGCAAAAGATGTTTATGAGCGATTGTCGGTGTTGGCTTTTGTTGATGAATATATTGCGACCTCAAATCAAGACATTGATAAAGCAGCAATCATACAACAAATTGAGAAAGCTACCGAAAAGGTTGAAACTAAAGCAGCCCCTACAAAAGTTGAACCTGTAATTACTAAGAAAGAAGATGCTCGAATAGCCGAAGAAAAGCAATCGAAAGAGGAGACGATATTCGTGCCCAAATTTGATTCTGTTAAAATTGATTTACAAAGTCTAAAATCAAATCAAATTAGCTCAAAGGAGGAATTTCGGGACGCTATATCTGCAGATAAGACCTCCACATTATTTGAAGAAGATGATGACGATACTTTTAAGAAAGAGAAGAAAACCTTAAATGATAAATTAGTTAATAATACCATAAAAGTCGGGTTGAACGATAGAATTGCTTTTGTAAAACATCTATTTAATCAGAGTCAAGCCGATTTTAATCGAGTTTTATCACAACTCAACACATTCAAAACCGAAAAGGAAGCCAAAGACTTCATGTTAACCAAAGTGAAGCCAGAATATAATTGGCAAGGAAAAGAGGCCTACGAAGAGCGTTTGATGAATTTAATTGAACGTAAATTTTAATAACCGTAACAACAAACAATGAAAGCCCAAGAATATAATATTCTATTCGACAAAGTAATTAACAAGTATCATGTGCTTGATAATGTAGATCAGCCATTCGAAAACCCATATAATAAAACAGAATTAGAACACCTTTTATATAGAAAATGCTGGATTGATACAGTGCAGTGGCATTTTGAAGATATTATTCGTTTACCAGACATTAACCCAGTAGAAGCACTAAAGCTTAAACGTAAAATTGATGCATCTAATCAAGATAGAACGGATATGGTTGAGTATGTGGATAGTTACTTTTTAGATCGCTATAAGAAGGTAGAGGTGCACAGTGACGCCACGATAAATACTGAAAGTCCCGCATGGGCGATAGATAGATTGTCAATTTTAGCATTGAAAATTTATCATATGAAAGAAGAAGCAAATAGAGAAAGCGCTTCAGAAATTCATAGAAAAAATTGTAAAGATAAATTGAATGTTCTGTTAGAACAACGTAAAGACCTAACTACTGCTATCGACGATTTATTAATAGATATTTCGAGAGGAAAGAAATACATGAAAGTGTATAAGCAAATGAAGATGTACAATGACGATGATTTAAACCCGATGCTGTACGCTAAAAAATAAACACTTTATAACTAGATGCGGTATTTGAGGAGTTATGTTTTTCAGGTGTTTGTTATTTTACTACTATGTTCGAGTTGTAGAGTGACCTATCGTACATCTGATTTTAATGCCACAAGAATTCCTAAGAAACCAGATTATGAAAACGAATATAATTGGGCCGTATTACCTACAAAATACACACCTAAACTCGAAGCGGTAAGACGTACTGTTACTCAAGAATTAGAGGCAGATGTGTTTTATGTATATCCTACGTTAATTACTGGTAAAAAAGATACGCGCTGGAATATTGCGATTAATGATGTCGAGCAACAAGAAAAAGTATTGAACAAGGCTGTTCATTTTCAAGCTTCGGCTTGGGCAACTTCTGGAAACGTATATGTTCCTTACTATAGACAGGCCCATATACGATCTTATCGTATGTTAGAGCAAGGAGGGAAGGAAGCGTTAATGCTAGCTTACGAAGATGTAAAGGCGGCTTTCGAGGTGTATTTAGAAAAATACAATCAAGGAAGGCCTATTATTATTGCCAGTCACAGTCAGGGCACGACTCACACAAGTTTATTATTAAAAGATTTCTTTGACGATAAGCCCTTGCAAAAACGATTAGTAGCGGCGTACCTTATCGGAATCGGAATTGACAAGAATGAATTTAAAACCATAAACGTCATGACCAAGCCAGAGGAAACAGGTGGTTTTGTATCTTGGAATACCTATAAAAAAAACAAACTCCCAAAAAAATATGAACGCTGGTACAAGGGTAAAGTTAGTTCAAACCCTGTAACCTGGGATACCTCCGCAACTAGCTCTCGAGATGATCACAAAGGTTTTTTGTTTAGTAATGATAAGATCTACGATAAGGCATTGAAGTTGCAAGTTATAGATGGTATGTTATGGACGACATTGCCTCGTTTTCCGTTGCGCGTTTTTATTATGTTCAAGAAGAATTATCATATTGGCGATGTAAACTTGTTTTGGAAAGACATTCAGGAAAATGCAGAACTGAGAACTAAAAATTGGTTGAAAAAAGAAATTAATTGAGAAATGCTACAAGAGCCTCTACATTTTTCTTAGCGTTTCCAATAAATATGTTACCATTAACGAGTACCACAGGTCTTTTTAAGAAAGTATACTCTTCTAAAATTAGTTGCTTATAATCTTGTTCTGTCAACGTTTGATTTTTTAAATCCATGGCAGCATATTTCCGAGATCGCCTGCTAAAGAGTGCTTCATAACTTTTAGACAAAGCCTTCATTTCTTCTATCTGTTGTACTGTAATAGGTTGTGTTTTTATTTCTTGTAATTCAAATCCATCAAGCGGAATTTGTTTTAAAATACGTTTGCAGGTATCACAAGTTTTTAAGTAATATATTTTTTTCATGTTTGCCAAGTTTATTTTATCATTTGCTCTTTATATTACGAAACGGCGTTTCAAGGCATAAAAATAAATTGTTTTCAATAGAAAAAGCAATACTTTTATCGCAAATTTAATATTCATGGACAAACAGTTCGAAATTTTGATTGCAAACAGAGCTCTAATTCTCAATATAGTTGAAAATCTGAATCTAGAGCAGTGCAATAAGATACCCAAGGGATTTAAGAATAATATCGCTTGGAACATTGCACATTTAGTCGTAACGCAACAATTATTGTGTTATGCTAAGTCAGAATTATCAGTTTTAGTAGCTGAAGATTTGATAGAAACGCATAAAAAAGGCACTGTACCAAATAGAGATCTCGTTCAAGAAGAATTAGATCATATAAAAGAACAATTAATAGGTCTGCCAAATACTTTTAAGGAGGATTATTCAGCAGGTATTTTTAAAGTTTATAACAGTTATACAACGAGTGCAAATGTTACTTTAAATTCTATTGAAGATGCCATAGAGTTTAATAATTTCCATGAAGGGATTCATTTAGGAACAATTATGTCACTTAAAAAATTAGTTTAATATCATGGATTATTTCGCAATTGCCACTGTGCTCATCGTTTTGTCTGCTGTTTTTGGTTATATCAATACTAAATTTATCAAACTGCCAGATACTATTGGTTTAATGGTCATTACCATACTATTTACTTTTGCCGTATTTGTGTTGAGTTATTTTGATAGTACGTTGTTAGAAAAAGAAGTAGAACTCATAACCTCTATAGACTTTGAAACGGTACTGTTAGATGTAATGTTAAGTTTTTTACTCTTTGCAGGAGCGTTGCACACTAATTTTCAACAATTAAAGATTCAACGAAAACCAATTTTAATATTTGCGACATTAGGAACCTTGGTGTCGACTTTTTTATCAGGCATTCTGGTGTATTATGTATTGCAGTTGATAGGGTTACCTGTAGATTTTATTTATTGTTTGTTGTTTGGAGCACTCATTTCTCCAACCGATCCTATCGCCGTGTTGGGAATTATGAAGAAAGTAGGCGCACCCAAAAAACTCGAAACAAAAATTGTGGGAGAATCGTTATTTAATGATGGGGTAGGAGTTGTTATTTTCTTAACTATTTATCAGATAGCTAAAGGGGGTACAGAGATCTCTGTTACACATATAGCCGAGTTGTTTTTAGTTGAAGTATTGGGTGGTATTGCACTCGGGTTAGCCATAGGTTGGATTACATATCGATTGATGAAAAGCATTGATGATTACGACATTGAAGTGATTATAACACTGGCGGCTGTTATGGGAGGTACTATGTTAGCACAGCAATTTCATGTTTCTGCTCCCTTAGCCATGGTCACGGCTGGATTAGTAGTTGGTAATGATACAATTCGAAGTACTTCAATGAGTGAACTTACAGAACAGTATGTAGATAAATTTTGGGAGCTTATCGATGTGCTGCTAAACACGATTCTATTTGTAATGATTGGTATGGAAATACTTATTCTAACATTCGACGGTAAATTTATTTTAGCAGGGTTTATTATTATTCCGGTGTTATTATTAGCGAGATATGTCTCTTTGTTATTGCCAATAAAGCTGTATGCCAAGAAGTTAGATTTTGTGCCAAGAACGAATTTAATTATGACTTGGGGAGGTTTACGAGGAGGTATTTCGATTGCTTTAGCATTAAGCCTGACCGAAGTTATGGAACGTGATTTATTTTTAGTCATTACGTATATCGTGGTGGTCTTTTCGATTATAGTGCAAGGATTAACAGTTGGAAAATTAATTAAGAAGTTTGCATAACCTTAAAAATGTAAGGTTAATGTATTTTAGCAGACTTAAAAGCGAAAAATCTATAAAATGAAATTCAATACAAAAACAATTCATGGAGGTCAAGAACACGATCCAGCTACAGGTGCGGTGATGCCTCCAATATATCAAACATCTACATACGCCCAGAGTAGTCCAGGAAAACATAAAGGTTATGAATATTCGCGTGCTGCAAATCCGACAAGGACAGCCCTAGAAAATAATTTTGCCGCGATTGAAAACGGAACACACGGTTTTGCCTTTTCTTCAGGACTGGCAGCAATTGATTGCGTTTTAAAATTATTAAATCCGGGTGATGAAGTCATTGCAGGAGATGATCTTTACGGAGGAACTTATAGAATGTTTACCCGTATGTTTGAGAAATATGGGTTGAAATTTCATTTTGTGAATATGGAAGAATCAGCTAATGTTGAAGCTTTGATCAATGACAACACAAAATTGATTTGGATTGAAACACCTACAAACCCGTTGATGAAAATTGCAGATATTCAAGAGATATCAACGTTAGTAAAAAGAAAAGACTCGAATATTTTAGTCGCCGTTGATAATACTTTTGCAACACCTTATCTACAACTTCCTTTAGATTTAGGCGCTGATATTGTGATGCATTCGGCAACCAAATATTTAGGAGGTCACTCAGATTTAGTGATGGGTGCATTGATGGTAAAAGATAAAACATTAGCTGAGGAACTGCATTTTATTCAGTTTGCTGGCGGTGCTGTTGCTGGACCGCAAGATAGTTTTTTGGCCTTGAGAGGAATTAAAACCTTACATATACGCATGCAACGTCACTGTGAAAATGGAATGGCAATTGCAGAGTATCTAGAAACGCACCCTAAAATCGCATCGGTTTTTTATCCTGGTTTAGAAAGTGATAAAAGCCATGAGATTGCGAAAAAGCAAATGAAAGATTTTGGAGGAATGGTATCTTTTAAACTGAAAGAAGAAAGTGAGGCAGCCGCGTTTAAAATCTTAGAAAGTTTCAAGGTGTTTACATTAGCAGAATCATTAGGCGGGGTTGAAAGCTTAGTAAACCATCCAATTACAATGACACATGCCTCGATTCCTGCGAAAGAAAGAGAGAAAATCGGGATTACGAATTCTTTAATACGACTAAGTGTTGGTATCGAAGATATCGAAGATTTATTAGCAGATTTAGAGCAGGCACTTCGATAGCATTACGAGCATAAAATTAAAAAACCCATTCTTTATTAAGATAATAGAGAATGGGAAATTGCTATGAAAAAGGGAAACTTTTTACAGTCTCCTATGAAATAGTCGTTGTATTCAGCTCTAACTTACATTAAAATTATCCTTTAGGCTTAAATTCATATGAATTTTGGTTGATGCCTGTGCCAGTAACATACTGATTATCGATATATCGACCTCCAATGTTCACACTTTCTTTATAGTAAAAGTTAGCAATACCGTGTTTTAAATTGTTTTGCCATGTACCTTCATAAATGCTCCCGTTGGCATAATAATAAATACCATACCCACTGCGAATTCCATGGCTGTAATTGCCTACATATTTAGAGCCATCATTCCAAATATATTGACCCTGACCATGTCTTTTATCATCTTGCCAATTACCACTATATACATCACCGTTCGTCCATTTATAACTCCCTTCACCATGTCTCAATTTGTTTTTCCATTCCCCAAAGTAAGTACCACTCGTATAATTCATAGTGCCCGTACCATTCTCGCAATCTCCAGCAATACAAACGGGTTCTCGCACAATAGTTTGCTCTTTCTTTTCCGATAAATCGGATTTCACGGCCTCGGATGGCACCTCTTTTTTGACCTGGTCATCAACTTTTGGTGGATCTTTAACTTGGCCGTACATTCCGATCGGGAGTAATAATAACAGTGTAATTATTTTTTTCATCTTTTTGTTTATTGAACTATAACACAACCATAACGCAAAAAATGTACGAAATAGTATGAACTTGTGGCTTGATAATGAATTATTTAGCGAATAAGTTAAATTTATTATAAAAATACATTTTATTCTGTTAACTAAATGCCTGATTGTATACTTTTGTGTATGAGGTATTTTAAATTGGTGAAAGTTTTCATTGTTGTTTGTTTTGTATTCGTTATTTCTTCGTGTAAGAATGAAACGCAAACTGCTAAAAAATCTAAAGAAAACGACGTTATTGAAATCTATAATTTTAAAGAGTTAAAGCCATTATTAAATAGAACAGATGATAATAGAATCCATGTTGTTAATTTTTGGGCAACATGGTGTGCTCCTTGTGTGAAAGAATTGCCATATTTTGAAGAATTACATACCTCGAATGAGGATGTTGAGGTCGTTTTGGTGAGTCTTGACTTTCCAGATAAATTCGAATCTCAATTGATACCTTTTGTAAAGAAAAGAAATCTCAGTCCTCAAGTAATTTTATTAGATGACCCTAATGAGAATGAATGGATTGCTGAAATCGATCCTTCATGGCAAGGGGCATTACCAGCAACGTTGATTTATTCGAAAGATAAAAGAGCTTTTTATGCGCAATCTTTTACTCGAGAAGATTTGTTAAAAGAAATAGAGAAATTCACTAAAATTTAATAGTATGAAAAATATAAAATTATTATTGTTCGCTATAGTGGTACTATCAGCATCAGCATTTGGAGTTGATAAAGAGTCATCTATGCTAAAGGATGGGTATAAAGTTGGTGATATTGCCACCGACTTTAGTTTGAAAAATGTTGATGGTCAACTGGTATCACTCGCTGATTTTAAAGACGCCAAAGGATTCATTGTAATTTTCACCTGCAATACTTGCCCAGTTTCTGTGAGGAATGAAGATCGAATTTTGGCACTAGATAAAAAATATAAGAGCTTAGGATATCCTGTTATTGCCATCAATCCAAATAATCCGGCGGTACAGCCAGGAGATAGTTATGCGTTAATGAAGGTTAGAGCAAAAGAAAAGAGATTCACGTTTCCCTACTTATTTGACGATGGTCAAAAAATATTTCCACAATACGGTGCTACAGCTACCCCACACACTTATATTTTGAAAAAAGAGAAAGACGGGTTACGGGTGAAGTATATAGGCGGAATTGATGATAGTTCTCGCAACGCGGCTAATGTCAAAACCAAATATGTTGAAGATGCTGTAGATGCTCTATTAGCAAACAAAGAGATAAAAGTAACTTCAACAAGAGCTATTGGTTGTTCGATAAAAGTATAATGTATACAGAAAAAAGATGAATCAATAATGCGATTGCGTTTCTTTTAATACTTTTGAATGAGATGAGCGTATTTAAAATTATTGGTTTAATGTCGGGCACTTCCCTTGACGGACTGGATTTGGCCTATTGTCAGATTGAACAAAAAAATGAGCAATGGTTTTTTGAGATTGTAAAGACAAAGAGCGTTTCTTATACTGAAGAAATGCGACTGCAATTACAAAATGCATTACATCTTCGAGCGGATGAATTATTGACTTTTAATGCGAGTTATGGGACATGGCTAGGAACACAGTGCAATTTATTTATCGAACAATACGAATTAAAAGTAGATGCGATTGCTAGTCATGGTCATACGGTTCATCATCGACCTGAAAAAGGATTTACCTACCAAATAGGTTCTGGTCAGCACTTGGCAAATGTCACTGGGCATCAAGTGATTTGTGATTTTAGAACCAATGATGTGTCTTTAGGAGGGCAAGGTGCACCTTTAGTGCCTATTGGAGATCAATTACTATTCAGTCGATTTGATTTTTGCTTAAACCTTGGAGGAATTAGCAATATCTCATTTAATCATCAAGGAAAAAGGATTGCGTACGATATCGGTTTGGCAAATATGATATTAAATCATATTACCAAAAAAATTAACCTATCATTCGATCATGATGGAATAATGGCAAGCCGTGGTGTTTTAAATGACGACATGTTAAAGCGACTAAATGCATTAGCATATTACGAACTCGATTTTCCTAAATCTACCGGATATGAATGGTTTTTAAAAGAAGTCGTTCCAATAGTTGATAGTATTAATGATACCATCGAAAATTTATTGCACACTGCTGTACATCATATTTGCGAACAAATTAGTCATCAGATTTTACTATATACAAACAAACCTACAAGTACAATGCTTGTAACCGGTGGAGGTGCATTGAACTCATTTTTAATGAAAACACTGCAATCAAAGTTGAAGGGAAATATTGAAATTATTACATCAGATAAAATACTCATAGAGTTTAAAGAGACACTCGTTTTTGCATTTATGGGAGTACTTCGATTAGAGCAGAAAATAAATGTGTTGAGCTCTGTAACTGGCGCAAGGAAAGACTCTTCGAGTGGAGTTATTTTTGAACCCTCTTAACGGAGTAGATGTATTAAAACAAAAAACCAAGCTATACCCTATTCCATAGCTTGGTTCATGATTAGTCTATTTAAAAAATATACCGTTTAGGCAAACAATTTTGTAAACCTTTTCTTGCCTTGCATCAATTGTGCTTTAAAAGTATCTAAAGCATCAAAAACGATATCTTGTTGATTAGATGCCAATTTAAAACCACTTGTGATTGCTTTTGTAGACACTTTTTGCCATTGTTCAGCGATTGTTAATGACTCATTAATAAGTTCTTCTGTTGACTGTAATGCTATGCTATTTACATTTTTCACATTATTTTTAGTCGTATTCATAAGGGTAGCAATGTTATTTTTAACCGTAGCTACTTTTGATTTTTTTGCACTCATTTTTATTGAATTAAAAGGTGATTATTTTACTGATTTGGCTTGATTAGCCCATGTAGATAAATCATACATTTTAGCATTCATTCCAGCATCAGCAAGTATTTTTTCTAAACTTGAAACAGTCGTTTTACCTAGAGTTTCAAAAGATGAAATTCCGGCTGCATTCAATACTGTTTCCATTTTAGGACCGATACCTTTGATTGTTTTTAAATCATCATTTTTGCTAACTGTCTTTTTCGCTGGAGCTTTTTTAGCCACTGTTTTCTTTTCAGCCGCTTTTGTAACTGTAGCTTTCTTAGCAACTGATTTCTTAGCGACAACTTTCTTTTCTGCAACTTTCTTCGGAGTTGTTTTTTTCGTTGCTGGTTTTTTTGACGTTGCTTTCTTAGCTGTCTTTTTCTTCTTGTCTTTTCCTTTTAAAGCATCTTCAGTATAATCTTCAACTTTTTCTTTCACATCTTCAATAGTCTCAGTGATTTCCTTTTTTAATTTCGCTGTCATTTTTTCAGCTTTCTTTACTAAAGGATTGTCTGCAACTTCTTTTTTAAGCTTAATGGCCATATCATCAGCTTTTTTCGCTAATGGATTTTTAGCAACCATTTTCTTGGCTTTTTCAATCATTTTAGGATCATACCCAACAAGATCTTTTAAACGTTCTGTACCACTTTCTAACTGACCTTTAATATTCTCTGCAGTATCAACGAACATATTAATTTGCTGCTTTGTTAATGGCTCTGTTTTCTTAATCAATTTAGATGTTAATTTTTGCCATTTTTCTCCTGTCTTAACAGTAGTTTCGATAGCATCAAAAGAAGCATCAATTAAATCGCTATTAATTTTTTTAACGATAGCTTTAGCTTTTGCTATCTTGTTTTGTTTTTTACTTTTTTTCTTTGACATGATATATCGTTTATTATGTTTATTTATTTTGAACACTGCAAAAATACAATGGCGGAGTTACAAATGAGTTACACCGTTCATTTTGCTCAGTGTAACACAAAAAAAACCAAGTATTATAAATACCTGGTTTTTAACATAAAACTTTTTCTCTTATTTTGTAAATAAGGCCTTAGACCTTTTAAAACCTTTAACAGCGTGTCCTTTGGCCGCTTCTAAAGTATTAAAAATAATGTCCTGCTGTGTGTCAGCCAACTTTAATCCGCCTTTTAACGCCTTTTTAGACAAATCTTGCCATTGCGCAGTAAACTTGATAGCTCCAGAAACTACTTCTTCTGTAGATTTTAAAGCAAAAGCGTTTGCCTTGGTTGCTGTATTTTTAACTGTTTCTACTGTTTTAGTAACTACTTTTTTATTTGCCATAATTAACTATATTTTAGTGTTATTTTTTTACTAATTATGGTGCAAACGTACGATGGGTAAGTTACAGATGAGTTACAAACGACGAAATGATATAAATATTTAGCTTATTTCTTGAATTTCCCTCATCAGTTCTTTGGTTTGCGGCAGTGGGTCAACCCCATATTCTGTATCTAAGACCTGTTCACATTTTTGAAATGTTTTAATCGCTTGTGGTCTGTTGCCTTTTGCTAAATAACCTTGCATTTGTAAGCGATATGCATCTTCCCAAGTAGGGTCGATGGCCAATGCATTTTGTGTTAGGCGTATTGTTTCTAGTGGATTTTCTTCCAGTAGAATTTCTGCTAGGCTTATGTAAGCGCTCAAAATAAGAAGCTGGGCTTTTTCACGTTCCTCTGACGACCAATCTTCGTAAATTCTATTGGGTAAGTAAGCACCTTGATAAACGGCTATAGCTAGCTTATAGGCCTTTTTAGCACAGCTATGATCGGTTCCGAAGGTTTCATTGCCAATGACGATGTACTTTTCTAAGATGTCAATATCAATCCATATTTTTTCTAAGTTCAATTGATAACTCACTCCTTGTCTAATCACATAGGTTGGTTCTGTTCTAGAGGGTCTTTCAGGTTCCAAAACTTTGTGAATTCCATGCAACGCTACTTTAAAATCTCGATCATCACCTTCTTCCCATAAATTGTCCATAATTTTCTCTTTATGGAGTGCGTTTCGGCGGCGGTTAGAAATAAAGTACTGCAATAATTGAACGGTTTTATCTCTTCCCCATTCTTTGGGGTCAACTTTTTCACCAGTGCGCCAAATAGTAAATTGACCCAAGGTCTGAATGCGTATAGGCGCATGTTCCTGGAAAGCGATCAATTCTTCTAATTTTTTGATAGGTGTAGACATGTAAAAACGGATTACTTTTTACTGATATTGTCAATTTTGTTAGAGAGCTGTTTGATTTGCTCAGCGAGTTCGTTAATTGATTTTTTAACTTTTTTATAATCGGATCTCGAGGCATTTCGCCATTCGTCAATTTGTACTTTTTCACTTATTTCTTCTCCAATAGAGCTGATTTGCCCTTGAATTTGATCTTGAAATTGAGAAAGTTGTTTTTTAGGATCTTTGATGGTTTCCATTAAAACCTTGGGGCCGACTTCTTTCATGGTTTTCCACATGTACAAACTTTTCTGAAGAATACCTTCCTGTTGTTCTGTTGTCTTATCCTTTGTGGCTTCTTTGGTGAGATTTGCTAATTTCTCCTGCATAAAAATTAGCGCATCATTAAAATCAGTAAAGTTTTGCTCATCACCTTCTTGTACATGAGATATTTTACCCCGCCACTGTACTTTTGACTCACCGTCTTCTTCGAAAATTTGTTGGTTAAATCGCACCATGAACGAAGCCGTTTGATCTTGTTTTTTACTCATAACAGTTGAGATTTTAGTTGTAACTATATGTTATTATCCTGGCTCTCCTTCTGAACCTACTTCTATTTTTAATAACCCTTTAAAAGCATCATTGACGGTATTGCCTTCATAAAGTACTTTGTATACTTCGGTAGAAATTGGCATATCAACACCGTAATCTTTAGAAAGTTCCATAACAACTTTTGCTGTTTTTACGCCTTCCGCTACTTCTGACATTTCTTCAATAATTTGATCTAAACTTTTACCACGACCTATTTGGTATCCTACATGATGATTTCTACTTTTAGCACTTGAACAAGTAGCAACTAAATCTCCCATGCCTGCAAGTCCTGAGAATGTTCTGCGTTTACCACCCATAGCGACTCCTAAACGCGTCAATTCTGACAGACCTCTTGTAATGACTGCTGCTCTTGTATTGTCACCAGCATTGGCACCGTCGCCCATACCAGAAGCGATGGCCATGATATTTTTTAAGGCGCCACCTAACTCACAACCAATAACATCATGATTGGTGTACACTCGAAATAGACCAGAACTAAATACCGATTGTAATCTTTTGGCGATGGTGTCATCGACCATTGCAATCACTGCAGCAGCCGCTTTTCCATAGTGTATTTCTTTTGCTAGATTAGGACCGGTTAGAACGCCAGCGGGATGCCCAGGCATTTCTTCTTCAATAATTTCGGTCATTCTCATTTTAGTACCCATTTCTAAGCCTTTGGCTAAGCTAATGATAGGAATCCAAGGTCTTATAAACGGTTTTGCACTTTTCAAAACTTCCCTGAAGTTTTGCGAAGGAATTCCCATCACAATGACATCTGCATTTTGTACAGTTTCTTGAATTGAATTCGAAGCTTTTAAGTTTTTATGCAATTTGGCATCTGGTAAATACTTTCGATTGGTACCGTGCTCATTGATTTCTTGAACAGTTTCAGCATTTCGAGCCCATAAAACAACTTCGCTGTTTTTAGCTGTTAAGGAAGCCACCGTTGTACCCCACGAGCCTCCACCGAGTAATCCTACCTTTAATTTCATGTGTTTACATTTATTATTTTTTAAAGGATACATGCTGTTCGCTAAGAATCCTTTCTCTGAGTATTAAACTTTTTAGTGTGCTCGATTCACAATGCGATAAATTAATTTTCTAGTTCTTTTAAAAATAGATTCCGAACGTCTTCAACGTATGTATTGATTTTCTTTAGTTTCCATTCAGAAGTATCAATTGGGTCTAATACGACGACTTCTATATGCGTTGGTTTAAAAAACTTACTGCCTTTAGGCATGGCCATATAGGCATTTTTTATCACGATGGGAACGATAGGAACTCCACCCTGTATCGCCAGATGGAAAGCCCCTTTTTTAAAGGCTCCAAGTTCTTTACTTCCGCTTCTAGTGCCCTCGGGCGCAATAACAACGGAGATCCCATTTTTTAAGGCATCTACCGCTGGTTTCATAGCTTCTATGGCTTTCTTTTTGTCAGAACGATCTACAAAAATAGCTCCCAATGCTTTAAAGATAGGACCGATGGGCGTGAATTCTAATTCTTTTTTAGCAACGCCCGTTATATCTTTGCGTAGCAGTTTCATTACAATAAAGAAGTCAGCCGAACTTTGATGGTTAAAACAAAAAACGGCGGGCCTGAAATCTTCCAGATTTTGTTTTCCCTTTACGTTAATATCTAAACCAGCCAATTTAGTCCCTAGATCACCGATACTTGCAAATGTTGTATTGGCGGCTTCTTGTTTAGACATGGTTAAAACGCCTTTAGCGATACCTCTGAGTGCTGAAGGGTATATAGAGGCAGCCGCTAGTACGCTTCGAAATCCGTTTACTACCGGTTTTTCTTCATTGTCATCGAATCTTAAAATGGGCCAGCTATTTTCGAAAGCGAGCTGTGAGAGTCTATTATCCGGATTTGTAGCATGAGGTTTACCCACAATTTCTAAGAGCGGATAATCTTCAATACTATCTGTATAGAAAAAACTTTTAGACAAATCAATATCATGCGCCTTGGCAAATTTCTTTCCAGCATTCGCTTTGCCTTCTCCCCAGCACATTTCTTTAATTGTACCGGTGAACTTCCCTTTTTTTACATCCATTTCGGTGCAAAAAATATCTTTAACCCCAAGCTCATCTGCTATTGGTTTGATTTGATAAATGGTGGCTGCGGAAACAATTACCACTTTATGACCTTTTTCTAAATGCGAAGCAATAAGGGTTCTTGATTCGGGGTAAATAGTTGTTGCCAAATGGTCTGCGAACACATCCTCACCGAGATCAAAAAAGTCTTTTTCCTTAATGCCCTTCACTCCCAAGGCCGATATTTTTGTTAAGAATTCAAAATCTCGATTACCGGCGGCATAAGCGATGGCTGTCGCAAATTGGGATAGTAATTCCTTTGCTGTCGTTTTTCCACTTAAAATTCTTGATTGTACGAACTTCTTAGCAGAAAAATCATTGATTAGCGTTCTATCCAAATCAAAAAATGCGGCAATATGCGGACCTTCTTCTTGTTTTAAGATTTTATTAGAGAAACTATTAAAATCTGCGCCAGGAACTACTTCTGTTTCTTCGGTATCTTCGATTTCCTTGGTCTTTTCAGCTGTTGTAATTTCAAGTTGTTGTAAAAAGTTTAATCTCTGAGTTAAGTCCTCCAGTAACAGCATCAACTCATCTATTTTATCATAATCAATAGCGCCATCAACAGGAGTGAGATTACTATTTTTAGCAAAACGCAAGGCACTTACTAAAAAAGGTTTCGAGACACTATCTAAGCGACTAATACGTGTTTGCCAATGTAATTCTCGCCCCTTAAACAAGCATAAATCTACAAATTCATTATCAGAAAACTCGTCCTCTAGATCCCAACTTTTAAGGGTATGACATACTACTTTATTCGCTTCTAGATAAATAATTAATAATGCTTTAGAAACAAAAAGTTCTTGTTTTGCCAATAGTTGTGAAATATCTTCAGCGGGGTTGTCAATAATAGTTCTCCAATTTTTGTCAAAAACAGATAGTTCTGCTTCAATTTCACTGCTAAATTGTGGTTTGTTTGTATAGAAAAATTCAAATTTGAATAAGTTTCTTAGGCGCATTATTTCTTCCCAGAAATGGAGAATTCTGTCAGAAGAAGTGTCATCTTTTATCTTCACCAATGCCATCTCTATAAAAGCGCGATGGTACAGGTGACCTGAGGCCATATTTGCATAATATGTGGCAGATAAATACTCGGTAGGAGCCAAGCTATACTGCACTTTTAGGCCGGCTTTACTTTTTCGAATAATACGAGCACTCAGTAATAAATTCAATGCCTTCTGTATAGTAATACTAATACTATTTCCACGATCTATAAGTACATCTTTTTTACGATGTCCAATATAATTCATGAGTTTGCTTACGTTGAGCTCTAATTCTTTTTTTGTTAAAGCAAAATTGTTCAATAATAAATTAGAAACCAAAGATACCGTTGTCACCGGTGTAATCATATTGGCTTTGTGAATAAGCTCAAAAGCGAAACGCGGGAGGGTATTTTTGTCGGCGTAACTGTCATCTTCTAGGTCGGGTATTATAGCATTGTGATGTTCGCTAACATCGACTGGTTCTCCGAATCTAATCGCTGCTCTTCCATGTTCATTCCCTAATTTTCTAATATAATTGACAAAAGTTTCTAAATTTTCACTCTTTTTCTCTTTGCCCTTGCCTTCTTCAGTCATTTCCTTCACATCTGGAATCAAGTCATAAACAATAGATACAGGTACATATTTGATCGCACGAGTGCTTTGACGTTCGCCCTCTAAGATATACTTTAATATACCCATTTGAGGATATACAATTTTACCCGTTCTCGAGCGCGTTCCTTCAATATTCCAAGTTAAATGATCACCATTGTCGATGAGTGATGCGATGTAATGTCTCAAGGCAGCTTTGTACACTTTATTATCCTTAAAGCTTCTTCTAATGAAGATCAATCCAGAGTTCTTTCCCAATTGTTTTACTCCTGGCATGGCTAAGTTAATGCCACCAAAAGCATAAGGAATTGGCATTCCGTAATGAGCTAACGTGTTTATTAAAACAACGGTATCTAAATAGGTTTTGTGTGTAAGTATGAAAGCGACAGAATCTTGTCGCATTAGTTTCATTAATTTTTTAATCTCCTTCGGATCAACATCAATTTTATCACCATATGCCTTCGAAATCATATATCGAAACCCCTTTCCGGATACCATATTGGCTACGGGATGTTGGTGTGCATATAGTTCCTTGATGCAAAGTGCTCCCTCTTTTTGAACCTCGACAAGGTCCAATTTTTGAGTCACAGCAATTTCTTGAAGTTTTTCTTGAAATTTGGGATGATTAATGATTTTTTCTATCTGCATACTAAGTAATTTATTACTTAAAAAAGAGGTTCGTAAATTTAGCTAGTCCCTTATCTTTCCAAAAACTAGGAAAGAACATGTCTTCAATACTGTGTGCGAAACGACTTTCGAAAGGCTCTAAATTCAAATTCTCTCCCAAAGAATGTGCGACGGTAAATAGTATAGAAGCATTAGCACCCATGCCAATGTGACTACCATAGACTTCAATATTTTTGATATCACCTCGTAATGTTTCGGCTTCTTGGCAGTGTTTCCAAGGTAAAAGGCCATCTGTTTTTGTGTAAATACAGGTAATCGGTACTTTTGGAATATCTTCAAGCTCTTTTAAGAACTTTTCATTTCGTTCTCGTAGCGTTTTACCTCTTAAAAACTCTAGCATTTTTATTAAAGGCGTATTCATGTTTTTTACGCCCCAAACGGGTGAGCCAATGGTAATTAATTGCGCTACCTTGTCGGGATGCCTATTGGCGATTATCTTAGCGAACATGCCACCTCCACTCCAGCCAACGAGACTTACTTTTTCTTGATGCTCTTTATAAATTTCATCGAGTCGCTCCACGAGATTGGGTAAATATTTAGAATTCAACATGTTCACTCCTAAATCCCATTTATAGGTTTTAAACCCTAACGATGTGAGGTATTTTCTCACAAAACGAGTAGAAAAATCATTGCCTAAATAAGGAGGCATAATCAAGACAGGCTTCCCTTTCCCCTTTTTTCTTTTCGGAATAAAAGGATAGATATAGAAGATGGATGACCACTCTAATAAGCTCCGTGTTTCAAGTAATGCGTTATATGTTGGTGGGGCGTCAATCTTTTTATTGATGCGCTCAATTTCTTCTTTAAATCGATTCACGATAAAATCAACAATTTGTAATTTATCTTTTTTGACCTTTCTTGTTCGCATCGTTTGAGAAGTCACTTTTTCTAAAATCAATACCAAGGCAATATAATCCCTATCTGGACCAAAATCTTCGCAAACAACAATACTGTCGGCCAATAGCGGCTCTAATTCTTGATGCTTGTCATACTCAACTTTGGAGGCGTATTTCTTAATTTTTTTACTGTAAGGATGGTGGCTGAAACTTTCGTCAATAAGTGTTCTGGCCTCCTTAAGTTCAACTCCGCTTTTCATGGCTGCATGAATCGCTAGTTTTGTGAATGATTTGTATAGGGTTTTATTGTTTTCCATGTTTCTTTAATGGGCTTCTATTTTTTCGTTAAGCCAATTCAATACGTCTTGTTCTACTTCCTCTTTATTTACTTCATTTAACATTTCGTGACGCCCACCTTTATACAATTTAAAAGTAAGATCATCAATACCTGCTTTTTCATATTGTCGCACCACTCTTTTGATACCTTTTCCCATTTCCCCTACAGGGTCCTTATCTCCAGAAAAAAGAAATATAGGTAACTTCTTAGGAGTAGCATTAAAAGTGGTTTGTTTATTTATTTCTTTACTTCCTTTTAGGATATCTAAAAATATACTTAATGAAAAGTCTTCGATTCTGTAAGGATCTGCATCAAAAAGATCCACTTGATGTTCGTCGCTACTGATCCAATCGACCTTTGTTCTATTCGGTTTGAATTTTTTATTAAACTCAGAGAAAAAGACAGATTTTAACAAATTGTTACTTTTGGTTCTTCCTCTGAAAGTGCTAATAACTTTCGCACTAAATAACCCAATTTCACCGAGCCCTTTTAAAAAACCACCAGTACCTGATAAAATCAAGGCCTGTAGATCATCTCCATACTTAATAACGTATTTTCTGCTTAAAAGTGCACCCATACTATGTCCGAAGAGGATAATTTTCTTTTGGGGATGCTCTTTTTTGATGAGTAAGGTTAATTGTCGCATATCTTGGATAGCATCATCAAAATAATTTTCGCCATCATAAAACCCCATTAGAGCTTTCGATTTTGCTGATCGTCCATGAACTCTATGATCGTTGGCATAAATGGTATAACCTTGCTGCTGTAATAAGGTAGCAATCGGTTGATATCTTCCAGCGTGCTCGCCAACGCCATGAGAAATTTGCACAATACCTTTCAAAGGAACATGAGGGTCATGTGTCCATTTATAATAAAAAATGGCATCGCCATTACTGGCCGTAAAGGTATTGGTTGAATACTTCATTCTTATCTTGCTAAAAATTGCGCTATAAAATCCATGAATTTTAATTCGTAAGCCTTAGCGCCCTCAAATTTTAGACGCTCTTGAATTTTCAACTCTTTCAATAATAGTTTTTTATCATATAGTTGCTTCAAATAAACATCTTCTATATCAATTGTCGCATGCGATTTTGATGTTTTTCGCTTTCTTATAACGCCTTCTTTTTTTGTTAAGTCAATCAACCAACTCGCTTGTTTTTTATCGAGTTTGACGTTGATTTGATAAATGCCTTTATATTTTTTGTGCATTGTCGGATTCTTTTTAAGGTACCTTTTAAGGGCACTGAAAAAAGAATCACTCTCAAATTTTAACGCTGTAGATGGTGTTTTTTTTGTAGCTTTTTTCTTGATTAACTTCTCTAATTCATTGGCAGCATCTCTAATGTATCTAGAAAATTTGTCTGCGTCAGGCATGGTGTTGGCATCCGACGTTGTTGTAATTGTAACTTGCCCGTTATAGCTAAATGCGGCGATGATTAAACCAAAATTATCCAATACTGGCGTAAGTCCGAAGACTGAAACAATTTTATGTCCTTTTAAATACAGGAGACCTCTAGGGCCAGGTACATTGGTAATGGTCACATTAAACGGGGGTCTGTGTAATTCTTTAATATTGTATTTACTGTAAAGACCTGCGGCCAAGTTTGCCAAACCGAAAGGAACAGAATCAGCCATTTTCGCCAAGGTTTTGGCGCCCATTGCTTTATGTCTTGTTTTTCCTTGAATTGTTTGTTCTTGGATGTATTCCAGACGTGCAATTGGGTCTTCGATATGCGTGGCAATGCGCACGAGCATATTCGAAATTTGATTATTCAATTCATCTTTACTACTTTCTGTTCGAATAGAAATAGGTACGTTAGCTACTAAGGGTTGAGAGGGTAGTTTTTCCCGCTCTTGCAAATATCTTCGAATCGCACCGGCACAAATTGCCAGTATAATATCATTAATGCTTACACCCATTATTTTTCTGAGAGCATTAATACGGTCGAAAGATAATATGGCTGTTCCCCATGTTCTTTTTGGAGATACCGAACCGTTAAAAATAGTTTTGGGTACCGGAAAAGAAGGTTTGTTAAAGTCTTTTTTTCCGTTTAAAGTACTGTTCGCTCTTCCTTTTAGCATCGTGAGTACAGTCTCCCCTATGGTTACCGGAATTTTTAAGGGATTTTTTAAAAATTTATAGGAACTTTTGAGTAGTAGACTCAGTTCATCTGGTAGTGGGTCTGGCTCGTAGGGTTTGGGTGGTTTTATTTTTTCGTCATTATCAAATAAAACACCCATGATGCCAACACCTGAGCTGCCGTCGATCATTACATGATGCACCTTGGTAACGATAGCTACTGATCCTTTTGGTAGCTGTGAAATCTCATCTAAACCCTCTATAAAACTAATAGACCATAAGGGTCTACGTAAATCTAATGAACCACTAAAAATAGAGGAGGTTTGCTCTCTCAAGGTTTTCCAGTTGGCTGGATCTGGTAATTTTATTCTATTAATATGAAGGTCTAAATCGAAGTTCGGATCATCTACCCAATAGGGATAATCGAGATCGAAAGGAACGTTCATTAATCGTTGTCGAAACTTGGGAATTAAATGAAGTTTAGAAGCAATAATATCTTTAAAATCTTGATACTTTAATGAATCTTCAACAATAATCAGGGAGCCCACATGCATCGGACTCGATGGAGATTCAGCATATAAAAATGTTGCATCAAAACCTGAGATTTGTTTTGCTGAAGTTTCAAGTGCATCTTGAACAATATCTTTAATAACCGTTTTTTTCGCCATGTATTTTGCTAAAATTGAATGATGCTAATGCCTTACAAATAAAGAGATCAACTCTTTGCAAGATAGATATTTTTTAGAATATAAATGTTTTTGGATACAACTCGGTTTTTGATAGGTTATAATAGAACGAAAGGTATAGACTTTAAAATTCTATTTGAGAGTGTACTAGTAATAGTATTATTACATTTTATTAACTTGATCGCACGTAAAAAAACTATACAAAATATACTAGTCTAGCAGAATTAACACATTAATCAAATACAAATCAGTATATTTAGAGATGTTTTTGAATTTAAATAACTATACATTGTTGTTGTATATGTCAACGAAAATGAAATTGCGTTTAATTTGGCTTTTAACACAGTTTCTGTTTTGTCTCAGTGGATTTAGCCAAGAGTTACCGCCGATTCAAAATTTTTCAACAAAAGATTATGACGCCGAAAATCAAAATTGGGGAATTTCGCAGTCTTCAGAGAAATTGATTTATGTTGCTAATAATAAAGGATTGCTCGAATTTAACGGCGCAGAATGGAAATTATATGCTTTGCCGAACGAATCTATAGTACGATCGGTACATGTAGTTAAGGATCGCATTTATACGGGAAGTTTTATGGAGTTCGGTTATTGGCAGAAAGATGACTTGGGTGTACTAAATTTTACCTCCATCTCTCGGGAAATGAATATTGAAATGATCGAAGATGAAGAGTTTTGGCATATTTTAAATACAGATGACGGAATTGTTTTTCAATCTCTAAATAGAATTTATATATATAATGAAACGAGTGAAACGGTTGGCACTATAAATTCGTCCACGATTATTACAAATATTTTCAAGGTAAAACAGGACATTTATTTCCAACGGATAAATGAAGGAATATTTAAAATTGAAAATGGTAAAGATGTCTTAGTGTTCGATGATGCGATTATTAGAGATACCGATGTAATTAATATTTTCCCTAATGGAGAGGGCTTACTTATTTTAACGCGAGACACTGGTTTTTATAGATTAGAAAATAAGGTACTAGAAAAATGGGATATTGAAGCTAAAGAAGTATTAGCAAAGGTTAGTGTATACAATGGCATTCGACTAAATAATAACGGTTATGCACTTGGAACAATATCGGATGGTCTGATCCAATTGGATGAAAAAGGAGCGCTCATGTATCACATAGATCAAAACAAAGGAATATCTAATAATACTGTGTTGGCTGTTTTTGAGGACGCTGATGACACTATTTGGTTGGGTCTTGATAATGGGATAAGCTATGTAAATGTAAATTCTCCATTTAAAGAGTATAATGATGATAAAGGAATATTGGGAAGTGTATATACATCGGCCATTATTGATACGACGCTGTACTTAGGAACAAATCAAGGGTTGTTTTTCAAGAAATTAGGTGAAGATGAATTTACATTTATTGAAGGAACTCAAGGGCAAGTATGGTTTTTGAAGCAAATACATCAAACGCTTTTTTGCGGACATAATTTAGGAACATTTATCGTTGAAGGAGATCAAGCAAAAAAGATATCAAACACTCAAGGAACCTGGAATATAGACCGATTAGATGGTAAGCCCAATTTGCTGCTTCAAGGAAATTATGATGGATTGTATGTTCTTGAAAAATCTAATAATACTTGGAAATTGAGAAATAAGATAGATGGTTTTAATAATTCATCGAGATATTTTGAAGCTTTTGGAAATAAGATTTTTGTAAATCATGAATATAAAGGAGTTTTTAAACTAAGTGTAGATAGTACGTTTAATAGCGCCATAAATGTTTCGATTGATACCTTAATAAAAGGGTCTAATTCTGGAATAACAAAGTACAATAATGATTTGCTATACGCTTATCAAAATGGAATTTATAAGTATGAAGAAGCCAAAGAAAAATTCGTAAAGGATTCGTTATTAAGTAGGGCGTATGCGCGAGATGAATATAGTTCGGGTAAACTTATCGTAGACGAAGACAATACGCTATGGACATTTACGAATACAAATGTGAGTTATGTTTCTGCAGGAGGCTTAACAAGTACCCCAAAAATTAATAGTATTCCGTTAAAAAAAGACATCCGAAGAGGTGTTATCGGCTATGAAAATATCTTAAACCTTCAAGACAAATCAAAAGATATCTATTTAATGGGTACAACTAGAGGTTATATTACGACCAATTTAAATGCCTTGCAGGTCGAAAATTTCCAAGTTCATATAGATGGTATTATCAAAGGAAGTAATAAAAAAGATGATGAGATAAAGAAGAGACTCGATAAAAATTTAAAAGGAGATTTTAAAAGTGATGAGAATAATCTAGAGTTTTCCTATTACACACCCGAATTCAAGAAATTCTTAAGTCCGAATTATCAGTTTCAATTGCTAGGGATTTATAATGAATGGAGTTCTTGGAGCGAAAGTTCAACAACCATATTCGAAAACCTTCCTTTTGGAAAATATACTTTTAGAGTACGAGCAAAAATCGGCAATACGTTTTCAAATAATATCGCTTCTTATTCTTTTACCATTGCAAAACCATGGTATATTTCTAATGTAATGATTGGCCTCTACATTTTAGGCGTGTTACTTTTTTCTTTATTTATGCATAATTTATATAAGCGGCATTATAGCAAGCAAAAACAAAAACTCATAGAAACGAATAAAAGAGAATTAGAACTAGCCCAGCTTCAAAACGAAAAGGAGATAATTAGAATTAAAAACGAACAATTAGAGGTTGACGTCAAAAATAAGAGTAAAGAGTTGGCGGCGTCAACAATGAGTATTATTAAAAAGAATGAGTTGTTGACAACAATTAAAGGTGAGCTTTACCATCTTAGTGACAATGATTTAGTGAAACCTGTTCTACATATTATTGATAAAAGCTTACGACAAAATGATGATTGGGAATTCTTTCAAGAAGCATTTAATAACGCAGATAGTGGATTTCTAAAGAAAGTGAAAACCTTACACCCTTCATTGTCTCCAAATGATCTAAAACTATGTGCATATTTACGATTAAATTTGTCTTCTAAAGAGATCGCACCATTACTTAATATTTCGTCGAGAAGTGTAGAAATAAAAAGATATAGGTTGCGAAAAAAACTAAATTTACTACACAAGGATAACCTTGTAAACTATATTCTAGAGCTTTAAGAGCTTAACACTGCTACTTTTCACCTCAACATTCCCTATACAAACGCGAATTTAACACTTTGTTAAAGATTTTTTTAACAAAATTAAACAATCCTGTATTTAGTATTGAATTAACCAGAATAATACAAAAAAACCACTGTTTTTTTGACATGTATACTTTTTGTTTAGGTGTTTTTTATGGATTTGATAATATTCGATACTAAGTTTAATGTCTCAAATAGAAGCACATGAATACACTAAAAAACAATCTTCTAGTAATTACCCTTTTAGTATCGGTTATGACCACGTTCGCTCAAGTCGAAAAAGTGACAGTTGTAAATGATGACCAAGGATCTAAGTTAGTGGTAAACGGAAAAGACTTTATCGTTAATGGAATGAATTGGGATTATATTCCAATTGGAACCAATACGGTGAATGCTAACTTTTGGAAGAAATCTGATGCTGTTATAAAAGCAGGATTGGACGGGGAAATGGGACTCTTAAAGAATATGGGTGTCAACGTAATACGTCAATATACAGGAGTGCCAGCAAAATGGATTAAATATATCTATGAGAACTACGGTATTTATACCATGTTGAATGATTCTTTTGGTCGTTACGGACTTACTTTAGATGGCGTTTGGACACCAGTAACTGATTACTCAGACCCCAAAACACAACAGTACCTCTTAAGTGAAGTAGAAAAACTAGCAAAGGAATATAAAAATACTCCGGGTCTATTGCTATACCTCTTAGGGAATGAAAATAATTATGGCCTTTTTTGGGCAGGCGCAGAAACAGAAGATTTTCCTGACGAAGAAGAAAAGAAACAGGCGGTTGGAGAAAGTCGTGGGCGTCCAATGTATCGCTTGATGAACGAGGCCGCGAAATTAATAAAAGCTACCGACGCATCTCACCCTGTAGCCATTTGTAATGGAGATGTTTTATTCATCGACATTGTAGCCGAAGAATGTAAAGATGTAGATATTTATGGAACAAATACTTATCGAGGAGCCTCATTTGGAGATATGTTCCAAGTCGTGAAAGATAAACTGAATAAACCGCTGCTATTTACTGAGTTTGGTGCAGATGCCTTTAGTGCAACGAAGAATGCAGAAGATCAAGAATCTCAAGCCTACTATATGGTTGAGAACTGGAAAGAGATCTACGAGAATGCGGCTGGAGTTGGTAAAGTGGGAAATTCACTAGGAGGATTTACGTTTCAATTTAGTGATGGTTGGTGGAAATTCGGATTTGATAATAGAGAAAATGCAGATCAGCATGACAATAATGCTTCATGGTCGAATGGTGGATATGCGAGAGATTTAGTAGGTAAAGAAAACAATATGAATGAGGAGTGGTTTGGTATTTGTGCCAAAGGTCCAACGGATGCTCGAGGATTATATGAACTCTATCCTAGAGCGGCCTATTATGCCTTAAAAGAAGCACATAAATTCAATCCTTATGACGAAAACACCAACGTAGAAACCGTTAAAAATCACTTTGATGATATTCAATTAATGGAGGCCGTTTTAAAGGCACGTGGTGACAAAGCCGCTTTGGAAGCTAAAAGTGGTGGAAAAATTCGTATTAGTCAATTAAGGGCAGAATTTACCACGTTTAATACTGGAGGCAGTTTATTGGCAACACCCAGTACCGCCGACCCAGATAATATCGCATTTCCAAATGAAACCGGATTTGATCATATGCAATCATATTATGTCGGTGTTGAAGGTAGACCTTCACCGAACATGCGTGCGAATGTAAACTTTAATATTCTTGGTAACGTCGCTGCAAATCCAATTAATGAAATATTCTATGAAAATCGAGGAAGATCAATTTCAATAAACACTAATAATGGTGAAGTAACATTAGGAGATGCGAATAGAGTTCAAGTCTATAATGCCGAATTCGAATGGAAAACTAAAGACGCTGATGTAAAAGGATTCTATCGAGTTGGTCACAACCATTGGGGCTATGAAGGTGATTTCTTTGGGTTATATCCAGAAGCTAACTATGGTCCAAATTTAGATATTTATAATGGTGAAATTTCAGGTCTAGAGATTGATGGAAAAAGATCCTTCAAAGGTTTAAAAGCAGCATTTGGTCCACAGCTTTGGTGGGGAGCGAACCCTGCGTTCTTAGTGAAGTATTCTAAAACAATCAAACATATTGACATTACAGGTATTTTTCATGAAGATATTGATGAACAAGGCGCTGCGGTTACTTCTATAGCGGTACCAGTACCTAAAACACGTCGAGCAACATTATACGCCAAAAGAGAATTTGGAGCCTTTGGTTTAGAGGTCGGAGGTATATGGGGTGGACAACCTTTAAACGGACGTGAATTTCAATTTGTGCAAGGCGAACCAGGAAATTACGTTGTTTTTAATGACAAAATAAATACCGATGACAATTGGGGGGCGAAGGCTAAAATAACATATGAAGGCGGAAAATTTAATTGGTATGCACTAGGAGCCACTGCAGGTTTGGTTGCAAATGGTGGTGCCGACCAAACTAGAACATTTACAGGATGGAAATTAAAGGATAATGGTAGTGGTAACCAAAATAGTTTCCTTACCGGATTTACATATACCATTGGTGATCTTCAAATAGCACCAAACTTTTTATGGCAAGAACCTCTAGTAGATGCAATACCAAATGATGTGGGCGGAGCAGGAAGACTTCGAAACATTCAAGACGATCCATTTGTTGTTAGATCAAATAGAAAAACAACAGCAGGTGAGATCTTATTGACATATGATCCAACCCCTGGGTCATGGTTTTATGAATGGGATAACGACCGAGCTGAAGATGCTAAATTCGCCTTCAATCTTGGTTTTGTATATCGTCATTTACCAACAACTATGGATGCTGCCATTGGTTTCTTTGAAGGCTCTCGTATAGGTGCACCTTTCGCCAATTCAGTACCAGCCCAAGATCTTTGGGAGGGAAGTTCACGTATTGTGTCAAAAATAAATCCAGATTTAGGCTTAATTGCAAATCTATATGTCGGTAACGGACAGGCGAATGGTAGCGACGATAGAGTGATAAATAGAGCTGGAGGTGATGTACGATTAATTTATAAAAAATGGAAGGTTGAGTCTGCGGTCAAAATAAACGATTGGGGACCATATGATTATCACCGTGATTTCAACTTAACATACCCGGTTCAATTAATGCTAGATATTTCAACCTCATTAGGAAAGCCAGATTGGTTTATTCTACCTGACACAAAAATAGGTATTCGAGGTACGTGGCGCTCATTGAATGAATTTTCGCCACGCTTTTTACCAAATGTCGTAGCTCCAAATACATTTCCACCAGAACCTATTCTCAGTCCTGTTGGGTTTGGTAATGGAAGCGAGTGGGAGATTAGAACATATGTACACATTAACATTGGAAAATAATACGATAAAGATGAAGAATATAAAACAAATAAAATTGAAAAACCTGTTTTTGATGTTAGTTTTTATGACATTGATTGGTTGCGAGAGAGAACTCTCTGGCGATGCTGAGTTTGCGACATTTTCTAAAACTGGAGAGATCTTTATTGATGCACCAGTAGGTCTTGGGAGTGATTTTTACTTTCCTTTTTTGGGTTCGAAAGCAACCGCTTTTTCAGTCGATCAAGATGTTGCTTATGAAAGCGCAGCCTCAATGCGAATTGATGTGCCGAATGCAAATGATCCCGAAGGGAGTTTTGCAGGTGCAATTTTTAGAGTGGAAGGTTCAGGACGTAACCTAACAGAATTTGATGCCCTTACTTTTTGGGCAAAAGCATCACAGGGTGTTACTATTGGAGAGATAGGATTTGGACAAGACTTCGGAGAGAATAAATTTCAAGTGACAAGAACAAATGTAACACTCGGAACAAACTGGGTTAAATATATAATTCCCATTCCAGATCCTTCTAAGTTAACCGAAGAGCGCGGAATGCTATGGTATGCTGCCGGAACACAAGACACAGATGGGTTTGGGTATACATTTTGGTTCGATGAAGTACAATTTGAAAAGTTAGGTACTATTGCACAACCACAACCAGCAATATTGAACGGTGTTGACGTTGAACAAGACGCTTTTATCGATATCCCTATCGAGCTGTCGGGGCTTACTCAAACCTTTAACGGACCATCAGGAGAGAATATTACCGTACTAGCCAAACCTTCATACTATGAATTTACTTCTACAGATATTGATGTGGCAAGGGCAAATGAATTAGGTGTTGTATCTGTGGTTGGAACCGGTCAAGCGACCATATCGGCGACTTTAGGAAATGTCGCTGCTCAAGGATCGTTGGCACTCAATGTAAAAGGCACATTCGATTTTGCACCAATGCCTCCTCAGAGAAATGCGAACGACGTAATATCTGTATTTAGTGACGCTTATACGAATGTTTCCGTTGATTATTTTAATGGATTTTTCGCTCCTTTTCAAACTACTTTAGGAGGATCTCCACCTTTAGATGTAAATGGCGATGCAGTTATTAATTATACCGATCTAAATTTTGTAGGGATAGGAACTTTTCAAGATGTTCCGTCAATTAATACTACAGAAATGACCCACCTTCATATTGATATAAAAGTCAATGAAAATATTGATGCAGGAGATTTTATTACCATACAATTGCTCAACGCGGTTGGAGATAACGAAACTTCCGGTGAGGTTAGATTCGAAGCAGATACCTTCACAACAGATGAATGGATTAGTTTGGATATTCCATTGACCGATTTCGGTCTTGCTGATCGTTCTCAAATAGGGCTCTTATTTTTTGTATCCGACGCTACGATTAGTGACATATTCGTTGATAATATCTATTACTATAAATAGGAGGTTAATTTTAAAATAAAGAAGATGAACAGAAATAAAATATATACAAGAACAAAAGCCGTCGTAATTCCAGTTTTTCTATGCGCGATGCTATTGGTTATCTCAAGTTGCAATACAGATGAAACGCAAACGGTAACCAATTTCACCAAGCTTGTTATGTCTGATGAATTCGACACAGAGGGTGCTCCGAATAGTACCATGTGGACTTTCGACATAGGCAGAGGACCCAATAATGACGGATGGGGAAATCAAGAGTTACAATACTATACGAATCGTACTGAGAACGTAAAAGTCGAAAATGGGTTTTTACTAATTACTGCTCAGGAAGAATCATTCGAAGGCGCATCCTACACTTCTGCTAGATTGAAAACAGAAGGATTGTTTGAACAGCAATATGGGCGTTTTGAAGCTAGAATAAGACTACCATATGGTAAAGGCTTGTGGCCGGCATTTTGGTTGTTGGGGAATGATTGCGATACAAACATTTGGCCACAATGTGGTGAGATAGATATCATGGAATATTTGGGAGATTCTCCAACAGTTGTGTTTGGAAGTGCTCACGGACCAGGATATTCTGCAGGAGAAGCAGAAACAAAAGAATATGCCTTAGAGAATGATCGGTTTGATACAGGCTTCCACATCTTCGGAATAGAATGGGGGCCTAATTACATCAACTATTATGTAGATGATGTTTTATATAATCAAATAACACCCGAAGATGTTTCTGGAGAATGGGTATTTGATCATCCATTCTATATCATAATGAATGTTGCCGTTGGTGGTAGTTTTCCAGGATCACCTAACCCAGAAACAGTGTTCCCGCAAACCATGGTGGTAGATTATGTACGTGTATATCAACAATAGAAAGTAAACAATTAACTAATAAGAAATTATGAAAGAATTAATCGAAAGAACTAAGATATTATGGTTATTCGTTATCGCAATATCCTTTGTAAGTTGCGAAAATGATGATGATGCTGTGTTGCCCGAACTCGTGGCAAGTTTTGCGCACACCATAAATGAAGATACAGGAGCAGTATCATTTATTAATTTATCCGAAAATGCCGATACCTATTCTTGGGATTTTGGTGATGGAACATCCTCTACAGAAATTAACCCTATAAGAAGTTTTCCTACGGGCACTTATACTATAAAATTGTCGGCTGCAAATGCAGCAGGAGCATCGGGTTCTTTTGAGGATCAAATAGTGATAAATATTCCGCTTCCTATAAATATTCCAGTAACCTTTGATGATCCGAACGTAAATTACGAAGTATCCACTTTTAATGGGGCTTCTTTTATGATCGTAGACAATCCTGATGCTTCAGGTACGAATACAAGTACCTCAAAAGTTGGTGCAATCACTAATGTTGGTGCTGCATTTGAAGGTATTTTCTTTGATTTGGGTATGGGCATAGATTTAACAACGTTAAAATCCGTGCAAGCCAATTTTTGGTCAGAGACTCCAGTAGATGTGTTGTTGAAGCTTGAAGAAGGTACTGGTGCTGATATTGAAACAACAGCAAGTCATGGCGGTACAGGATGGGAAATGATCACGTTTAATTTCACATCCGATGCTAGTTATTCAAGATTTACAATGTTTGTTGACGGTCCAGGTACAGCAGCGGGAACTTTTTATATGGATGATATTGTGCAAATTGAGACACCACCTGCAACAAGTGGATGTACAGAAACGCCAATAGCAGCAACCTCACTTCCATTGGATTTTGAAGGATGTGCAACTTTTCCTTCATCTGATAATTTCGGAGCAGGAATTACATCCGAATTGACGGTAAACCCTTCTAAAACTGGAATTAACACTTCGGATTTTGTTTTAAAAGTTGATAAGCCTACAGGGTCAGATTTCTTTGCAGGAATACAAAATACATTTGCGGAAAATTTTGACTTAACTACGACAGATATTTTTAAGGTGAAAGTATATTCGACAAAAGCGAATGTGGTTTTACGATTTGAATTATTGGCGAATCCAAATGATGGAAGTATTGGTAATCCAGCTCCAGTATTCATAACCGTTCCTACGGCAAACGAATGGACAGAAGTTGAAGTTAACTTTACGGGATTACCGGCTGGACCAATGGCATATAATCAACTGGTTATAAAACCAGACAATGACCAAAGCGATAGCGCTATTACCGCTGGTGGAACTTATTATTTTGATGATCTTACACTTAATGAAAATGATCCAGGAAGTACATTTGATAGTGGTTTGTTGACGAATGGTGATTTTGAAAACGGAGCAGCACCATGGACAATTGGAGTTGGTACAGATCCTGTACCTGTAGTTACTGATGCCGGAAATAGTTTTTATTCGGTAGATGTTACCGCAGCTGGAAATCCATTTGATGTGAATATGAGTCAAAAACTAGAAATAATTGAGAACTCGAGCTATATATTAACATTTGATGCCTGGTCTGACCGAGCAAGGTCGTTGGTCGCAGGAATAGGTCTTAGTGGAGGTAGCTTCGCTAATACAACAGAGTCTGTTAATTTAACAACAACAAGAACAACATTCACGCTGACATTAACCGCTGCAGGATTTGGTGCTGCAGATGCTCGTGTTTTATTCGATTCTGGAGCAGAAGTTGGTGTCGTGAATATTGATAATGTTTCATTAGTATTAGATACTGGTTCAGGAGCAGACACAGAAGCTCCAGTTATTACTTTAAATGGAGATGCTACCGTTACAGTAATTGTTGGTGATACCTTTACAGATCCAGGAGCTCAAGCGAACGATAATGTAGATGGAGACCTCACGGGAAGCATTACAGTAGGGGGAGATACGGTTGATACAAATACAATCGGAACATATATTATAACATACAACGTTAGTGATGCCGCTGGTAATGCCGCTGCTCAAGTGACTAGAACGGTAAATGTTGAAGCGCCGGCACCATTTAACAGTGGTTTATTGACCAATGGCGATTTTGAAAGTGGTGCAGCCCCTTGGACAATAGGAGTTGGTTCCGATCCAGTACCCGTTGTAACTGATGCGGGAAATAGTTTTTATTCAGTAGACGTTACAGCAGCGGGTAATTCGTTTGATGTAAATATGAGTCAAAAACTAGAAATAGTAGAGAACTCTACCTATAAATTAACTTTTGATGCTTGGTCAGATCGCGCAAGAACGATTATTGCAGGCATTGGTTTAAGTGGTGGTAGTTTTGCTAATACAAATGAAACCGTAAACCTAACAACAGATAGGCAAACATTTACACTTACCCTAACCGCTGCTGGATTTGGCGCAGCAGATGCACGTGTATTATTTGATTCAGGTGCCGAAGTAGGATTAGTCAACATCGATAATGTATCTCTAGAGTTAGACGGTGGTTCTACAGGAACTGGAGGGTGTAATGATACGCCAATTGCGGCTACAGAACTTCCATTAGATTTTGAAGGATGCCAAACATTTATATCATCATTTTCGAGTATTGGTGATGGAGGTGTTACACCTAGTTTAGATGCCAATCCATCTAAATCTGGTATCAATACATCAGATAATGTGTTAAAGGTTGTTAGAGCTAGTGGTATTAATCGTTGGGGAGGTGTTCAAAATTCATTTCCAGCAGGAACTATTGATATTACAACAAAGGTATTTAAAGTTAAGGTATATTCTAGCGTAGCAGACGTTACCTATCGATTTGAGTTGGCCTTAGACCCTCAAACAGATCCGGTTACTGGTAATCCTGCACCTCAATTTGTACAAGTGTCTGGAGGAGCTAATGAGTGGGTAGAAATAGAATTTACGTTTACTAACTTACCGGCTACGCCAACTACATATAATCAATTGGTAATTAAACCAGATAATCCTGAAGGTTCTGATGGAGAAGTAACTTCAGAAGAACGTGTATTCTATTTTGACGATTTACGACTTGAGTAGTTTAAGAATTAATAATATTATTTAAATTGGTTAAGGTCGAGAAGTAAAAGCTCGGCCTTATTTTACCATAATATAGTAGAAAGAAGATATAGTAAACATGTTAATGGAGCATACCGAAATCAATAAAAAAGTTATTCTTGAGCATTTAAAAATTGATAATGAAGAGTTCTTCAAAATCTCTAACAATGATCACATGCGTCCGTTTTTTATGAGCATAGTAAGTGATTCTAATCATTGGATGTTTATATCAAGTAACGGCGGTTTGACAGCGGGTCGACAAAATGCAGAATTCGCTCTGTTTCCCTATTACACAGACGATAAAATAACAGAATCGGCCGAAATTACAGGAAGTAAATCGATATTTCAAGTAGAAAAATTAGGAAAGATTCACGTTTGGGAACCCTTTTCTGAACGTTTTGAAGGCCGTTTTCATATTACAAGAAATCTATATAAAAATGTGTATGGAAATAAAGTGCTATTTGAAGAAATAAACCATGATTTGCAGCTGGTATTTCGTTATCAATGGAACTCGAGCGATCTTTTCGGGTTTGTTAAAAAAAGTCAACTCATTAATATTGATAATGAAGATGTTAGAATTACATTTTTAGATGGTATTCAAAACATCTTACCATATGGTGTGAGTAGTGATTTACAAAATGCTAGTAGTAATTTGGTTGATGCATACAAACGAAGTGAATTAGAAGAGAAAACAGGATTAGGTATTTTTGCTTTAAGTGCTATTATTGTTGATAAGGCAGAACCTAGTGAAGCACTCAAAGCTAATGTAGTATGGTCGTTGGGTTTAGAAAATATAACATACCTACTCTCCTCTGAACAACTTAAAAAATTTAGAAAGCAACAGCGAATCACGCAAGAAACTGATGTAAAGGCAGAAAAAGGAGCGTATTTTGTGCACACGGAAGTTTGTTTGACGCCAAATTCAGATAAACAGTGGAGTATTGTTGCCGATGTAAATAAAAATCACGCTGCAATTGCTGAGCTTTCAAAAAAAATAATTGAAGACTCAGAACTAGATGAAAAAGTCGATCGAGATATTGCCAGCGGTACTCAAAATCTGATTGCACTAGATGCAGCAGCGGACGGATTGCAATTAACTGCTGATTATTCTAGAGATAAAAGACATTTTGCAAATACGCTGTTTAACGTAATGCGTGGAGGTATCTTCGATGATAATTATAATATAGAGCGCTGGGATTTTAAAAACTACATTACGAAGGCTAACAAGAAAGTGGCTCGAACTAATGAGGAAATTATTAATCAGTTACCAGAAGTTTTTTCAATTTTTGAATTGAAAGAATTAGCTAACCAAACGAATGATAAAAATTTTAGACGCTTATGTTTAGAATACATGCCACTAAAGTTTAGTCGCCGTCATGGCGATCCTAGTCGTCCCTGGAATAAATTTTCTATCAACACCAAAAGTGAAATCGATGGATCGAAAATATTAGATTATGAAGGTAATTGGCGTGATATTTTTCAAAACTGGGAAGCGCTAGCGTTATCATATCCTGAGTTTATTGAGAGCATGATTCACAAGTTTTTAAATGCGACAACTTTCGATGGATATAACCCATATCGCGTCACTAAAGATGGTTTTGATTGGGAAGCTATTGAGCCAGATGACCCATGGAGTTATATTGGTTATTGGGGTGATCATCAAATCATATATTTATTAAAGTTCTTGGAGTTTTCGGAGAACTTAGCACCTAAAAAATTAGAGAGCTTATTTAATAAAGATCTATTTGTTTATGCAAATGTTCCTTATAAAATTAAGCCGTATCAAGATATTCTAAAGAACCCAAAAGATACTATAGATTTTGATGAAGACCTAGACCACAAAATACGAAATGAGCGTAATGAATTAGGGGCAGATGGAGCGCTGTTGCGAGATGAAAACCGATTTATAGTGAAGGTTAATTTCATTGAAAAAATCCTGGCTACTGCATTGGCGAAATTGTCAAATTTTATTCCCGAGGGTGGTATTTGGATGAACACGCAAAGACCCGAATGGAATGATGCAAATAACGCGCTAGTTGGTAACGGCGTATCGATGGTAACTTTATATTATTTACGTCGCTTCTTTCATTTTTTTGAGAATGTATTTGCGAATTCTAAAACTGACGAGATTGAAGTTTCTAAAGAACTAGTAAGTTTCTTTAACGCTGTTGTTTCAACATTCGAAAAGCATCAACACATCTTATCTGATGCTATAAGTGATGTACAACGTAAAGAAGTCTTGGATGGTCTTGGTCAGGCGGGTAGTGACTACAGAGATCAAATTTATACACACGCTTTTTCTGGTAGAAAAGAAGTTTTAACTACAGAAGCGTTAAAGCATTTTGTTCACATTAGTTTAACGTATTTAGAACATGCCATTAACGCAAATAAGCGGGCTGATAATTTATACCATGCCTATAACTTAATGACCGTAAATGACAACAAGGTTTCAATCTCAAACTTAGATGAGATGTTAGAAGGTCAAGTTGCTGCTTTAAGTTCAAAATACCTTACATCTCAGGAGGTGCTGTCGGTTTTAGATGCTATGAAGAATAGCGCACTATTTAGAAGAGATCAATATAGTTATTTGTTATATCCATACAAAAATCTAAAGGGCTTTATTGCTCGAAATACCATTGCACATGAGGCTATAAAAGAATCTGATTTATTACAACGACTTGTGTCGGATGGGAATATAAAGATTGTAGAGAAAGATGTCAAGGGAGAGTATCATTTTAATGGAAACTTTAGAAATGCAAGCGATCTCAAAAATGCCTTAGATGAACTTCCAATCGACTACGAAATACAACTTAAGAAAGAAGAATCTAAAGTTTTGGATCTCTTTGAAGAAGTGTTTAATCACAAAGCATTTACTGGACGATCAGGTACTTTTTATGGTTATGAAGGTTTAGGTTCTATCTATTGGCACATGGTTTCTAAACTTCAATTAGCCGTTCAAGAGTGTTGTTTAAAAGCAATTGATGATAAGGAAAGTGATGAGGTAGTAGGGAGATTGTTAGCACACTATTATGAAATTAATGAAGGGATAGGAGTGCATAAATCACCAGAACTTTATGGTGCATTTCCAACAGATCCGTATTCACATACGCCAGCTGGAAAAGGAGCACAACAACCTGGGATGACAGGACAAGTAAAAGAAGATATTCTAAGCCGATTTGGAGAACTTGGGGTTTTTGTTCAAGACGGAAAATTATACTTCAACCCGTGTTTATTAAGAAAGGATGAGTTTTTAAAAGAGCCAACAACTTTCAACTATGTATCAATTTCTAAAAAGAAAGAGGTGATTCTTTTACAAGAAAGCTCACTATGCTTTACATATTGTCAAATCCCGGTGGTGTATAAAGCAGGAGTGAAAGAAATGTTGAAAGTGACATTTAGAGATAATAGCACAAGAGAATTCGAAAATCTAAGCTTAGATAGAGCTACAAGCAAGTATGTATTTGGTCGTTCGGGCGAAGTACTTCGAATTGATGTCAATATAAAAACAAGTGATTTAAAATAACATTTAACAGCGTAATTATGAGAGCTATAAAACAACTATTCTTTTTATTAATGGTATGTGGTATAATAGTATCTTGTAAAAAAACTCAAGATAAAGAGAACATAGCAATACAAAAAACACAAAAAGAAGTGACGGCAAAAGACATTTTAGGAAACCCAGAATACTTGGCGATTTCATATGGTGGGTACAGGCATAGTGACCATGGTATTGAGCCAACCTTAGAAGAATTAAAAGAAGATATGAGAATCTTGGCTGTTATGGGTATTAAAGTACTTCGAACATATAAAGTACACAAACCTCATGCAGCTAATGTGCTAAAAGCCATTCGTGAATTAAAAAAAGAAGATCCTAGTTTCGAAATGTATGTCATGTTAGGGATTTGGATGGATTGTAAAAATGCCTGGACCGAATTACCTCCAAATCACGAAGAAGAAAGTGAACGAAATAAAACCGAAATAGAAACAGCCGTTAAATTAGCTCAAGAATACCAAGATATTGTGAAAGTATTGGCCGTGGGTAATGAAGCTATGGTGAAATGGGCTACGAGCTATTTTGTACAACCCTGGGTAATCTTAAAATGGGTGAACTATTTACAAGATTTAAAAAAGAAGGGTGAATTATCAAAAGACCTTTGGATTACCAGTTCAGATAATTTTGCTTCTTGGGGAGGTGGTGACAATGAATACCATGTTGAGGATTTGAATAAATTGATAAAAGCGGTCGACTTTATTTCGATGCATACCTATCCAATGCATGATACGCATTACAATCCACAGTTTTGGGGTGTACTAGAGGATGAAAAAGAGATGTCTGATATAGAAAAGATTGAGAAAGCCATGGAACGTTCCTTAGAATATTCTAAAGCGCAGTATGAAAGTGTGAAACAATACATGAATAGTGTAGGCGCGAATAAACCGATTCATATTGGGGAAACTGGTTGGGCGAGCTATTCGAATGGTCATTACGGTAATGATGGTTCTAAGGCTACTGATGAATTTAAAGAAGCATTATTCTATACCCTAATGCGTAATTGGACAAACGCAAACAAAATTGCCTGTTTTTACTTCGAAGCTTTTAATGAACCGTGGAAAGATGCCGCCAATCAAGGGGGATCAGAAAACCACTTCGGATTGTTTACAGTAGATGGTGAAGCGAAATACGTTGTTTGGGATCTAGTAGATGACCAAACTTTTGACGGATTAACACGAGGAGGGAATCCTATTACAAAAACCTACGATGGGAATAAAGAGTTATTGCTGAAAGAAGTCTTAGTCCCCGCTATTAAGGACTCATTAGCTGTTAGTTTTTAGTATTAGAATTATGTTCAAAAAAACCTGTTTAATCATATTAATTTGTTTTATGTCAAGTGCCTGTTCAAAAAAGGAACAACATTTAAACGTCGAGGTATTCGAAACTTCTGCCAATGGGAATAAGCTAACGCCTGTGACCAAATTTTCTAAAAATGAAGGCGCAACTTTAGTTAAATTATTTCCTGCCAAAGAGAAACAAACAATAACAGGTTTTGGAGGTTCTTTTACCGAATCTTCGGCGTACTTACTGAATAAATTGGGGGAAGAAAACCGAAAAAAAATAATAGATGCCTATTTCGGACCTAATGGTGCTAAATATTCTTTAACAAGAACACATATGAATTCTTGTGACTTTTCATTAAGTCAGTATTCGTATGCACCGACTAAAGATAAAGAGCTAAGTGATTTCTCCGTAAAGGAAGACAAAGAAGATATCATTCCTTTTATCAAAGAAGCAATGGCCGCTTCCGAAGACGGATTTAAGATACTTTCTTCTCCTTGGACAGCTCCACCATGGATGAAAGATAATAATAGTTGGGTTGGAGGTAAATTGCTTCCAGAATATTATGATACTTGGGCGTTGTTTTTCTCAAAATATGTAGATGCGTATAAATCGGAAGGTATTGATATATGGGGATTTACAGTAGAAAATGAGCCTCTCGGAAATGGGAACAATTGGGAAAGTATGCATTATACACCTGACGAAATGACCAACTTTGTTCAGAATCATTTGGGACCAAAACTAGCAGCAGATGGAAAAGGAGAGGTAAAAATTTTAGGTTATGATCAAAACAGAGAGCATTTAAAAGAATGGATAGATGCTCAATATAAAAATGAAGAGACTTCAAAATTTTTTGATGGTACTGCGATACATTGGTATGCGAGTACCTATGATTATTTTGCTGAAGAATTACAATATGCACACGAAAAAGCTCCACAAAAGTACTTGATACAATCTGAGGCCTGTGTGGATGCCGAAAAACCAAAATGGCAAGATGACGCTTGGTATTGGAGCAAAGAAGCAACAGATTGGGGATGGGATTGGGCGCCAGAAAAAGATAAACCGATGCACCCAAAATACGTGCCTGTCTATAGATATGCACGAGATATCATTGGTTGCTTGAATAACTGGGTTGATGGATGGGTAGATTGGAATATGGTACTCGATACGAATGGAGGGCCTAATTGGTTCAAAAATTGGTGTGTAGCTCCCGTGATTGTGGACCCTGAAAAAGATGAGGTGTATTTTACACCCTTGTACTATACATTGACACATTTTAGTAGATATATACGCCCTCAAGCGAAGGTAATCGAAGTGGAAAATTCAGATGATGAGCTTTTAGTGACAGCAGCAAAGAATGAGAACGATTCCTTAGTTGTAGTGGTGTTGAATCAAAACTTTGATAAAAAATATATAACTGTATCATTAGGTGAAAAAGCTATTGATGTAGAGATAAGTGCACAAGCAATCCAAACGATTATTATTACAAAATCATAGAGATGAGTACTAACTAAACCCAATTATTATGTCAAATATAAAAACAGCTGCGAAAGATAGAGTTCCTTTAGGTCAAAAAGCTGCCTTTGGGGCAGGACATTTGGTTTTGAACTTATATCCTGGAGCCTTAGGGTTCTTCATGTTCTTCTTACTAACTGCTTTTGGTATGGATCCATTTTTGGCAGGGCTTTTAGGAGGATTACCTCGATTTTTTGATGCAATTACTGATCCAATTATGGGGTTTATATCTGATAATACCAGTTCAAAATGGGGTCGGAGAAGACCCTATATTTTAGTTGGAGGCATTTTAAGTGCGATAACATTTGTGTTGCTTTGGCAACTTGATGAAACTAATTCTTCAGATTATAATTTTTGGTACTTTTTGATTATGTCTATGGTTTTTCTTATCGGAAATACAATGTTTGCGACGCCATTGGTTGGGCTAGGTTACGAAATGACTTCTGATTATAATGAGCGCACACGTTTAATGGCATTTTCGCAAACAGTTGGTTTATTAGCTTGGGTAATTGTACCTTGGTTTTGGGTAATTATTGCAGACCCCACTATTTTTAGTAATCAAGCTGAAGGTGTTAGGACAATGGCCTTGTATGTTGGAATTGCTTGCTTATTCCTCGGACTTTTACCTGCTATTTTTTGTAGAGGAAAAGATCCAGGCAAGATGGAAAATAGAAAAAAACTAACACTTACCTCTATATTTAGTAATTTAAAAGATTTATTTACCAGTATAAAAGAAGCGGTAAAAAATAAGCCCTTCATGAAACTATGTGGCGCTACTTTTTTAGTGTTTAATGGGTATCAAATAGTAGCATCTTTTAGTTTCTTTATTTTCGTTTTTTATATTTTTAACGGAAGTTACGATGCCACTTCAACTTGGCCCGCTTGGTTTAGCTCAATTGGAGCATTAGTTTCAGCATTTTTAGTGATTCCAATTGTTTCAAAAATGGCTACAAAATGGGGTAAAAAGAAGGCTTTTATAATTTCGACTGCCCTCTCTATTGTGGGATATGCAATGAAATGGTGGGCCTTTACTCCAGAGAATGTATGGTTGTCTTTTATTCCAATACCTTTAATGTCATTTGGTTTGGGAAGTTTATTTACTTTAATGATGAGTATGACGGCAGATGTTTGTGATTTAGATGAACTAACTAACGGAGTACCGAGAAAAGAAGGTACGTTTGGAGCCTTATATTGGTGGGTTGTAAAACTCGGACAAGGATTGGCCTTGGTCTTAGGAGGCTTGGTATTAAAGCTAATAGGATTTGATGGAAATGCAGCCACTCAATCGGCCGAAACCTTAACAAATCTAAGAGTTGCAGATATTGTTATTCCGGTAATAACCGCCGGATTGGCTATTTGGGTTATGTGGAAATACGACCTTTCTGAAGAAAGAGCAAAAGATATTAAATCTCAATTAGAAGAAAGAAGAGGTGTCTTATAACACAAACTAATTAGATTGTAAAAATTAAAAAATCAGTAATATGTCAACAAAAATAATAATCCTATCAATAGGAGCTTTACTTACGTTAGTTGCAATACTTGGTAGTAGAAAAAGTAATTCAGGAAAAAGATTGCTCGACACAAAATTTATAATGTCTTTAGGAATCATTGGTATCTTAATGATGATATATGGCAGCTATTCATCCGAATTGGTCAATTATAATAGCCAAATGGAACAAGTTTCTATAGGTAAAAAACTAAAAATTGAAGGACCAATAAGTACTGTAAAAGTGGTATCTCCAATAGATAAAGATTCTGTAGATTGTCGAATTTTAACAATGGGAGTATATCCGAAATCCCATACAAAGGATATATGGGTAATGATCAGACCTACGGACGACAGATATTATCCGCAATCAGATCATACCAATACCTCATACAAAAGAGATGGCGAATGGCAGGTGGTTACGCGTTTCGGCGGAGATATGGGAGAAGCATATGATTTGATTATTTATGAAGCAGACTCTATTGCCTCATCATTTTTTAGTTCTACTATTGAAAAATGGAAAGAAACTGAGGACTATCCTGGGTTGAAATTGGAAGAATTACCACCTGGTGCGAAAGAGATGGAACGTTTAAAGGTGTATTCAAGAAAAAACTGTAGAGGAGTATTTTAATATATTTTGGTAGAAAGATATATCAAAAAGTCAAATAAATAAAAAACAACCAACATGTCTGAAACCGTAGTGAATAAAGTACCATATAGTCAAAAAATAGCCTTTGGTATTGGTATGCTGGCCAATCAAATGTTTCCTGCAATACTTAGTATTTTCATGGTAGTTTTGGTTCAGGACCTTGGTTTTCCGGGATGGATGTGGGCGCTCGTATATTTTTTTCCAAGAATATTTGACGCTATTACCGACCCGATTATGGGTTATATTTCAGATAATACAAAATCAAAATGGGGAAGACGACGACAATACGTTTTGATAGGTGGGCTGATTATGGGGATATCTTATATTTTTATGTGGCAACTTTTTAAAGAGAATTCGCTGCAATTTAATTTTTGGTATTTCTTTTTATGGTCTATAATATTTTATTTAGGCCTTACTATTTTTAGCGTTCCCTATGTCGCAATGGGTTATGAAATGAGTGACGATTTTCATGAAAGAACTAACATTATGGCCGTTGCCCAATGGATAGGTCAGTGGGCATGGGTTATTGCACCTTGGTTTTGGGTGATTATGTACGACCCTGATTGGTTTCCGTCTGCCGATGTGGCCGCAAGAACACTTGCAATATGGGTAGCTATTCCATGTGCAATTTGCGCTATCGTTCCAGCGCTATTTATTAAGAGTGAGTCAACTCTTCATAAAGATTATGAAACGTTGAATGTTACAACTATTGGAAGCAGTTTAAATAATATTTTCAAGAGTTTTAGAGAAGCTTTTAAAATTAAAGAGTTTAGAAAGCTATGTGGAGCCACATTTTTCGTTTATAATGCTTTTAATACCGTTGCGTCACTCACTTTTTTTGTGATTGTTTACAAGCTTTTTAATGGTGATCCAGATGCTAGTGGGATTTGGGTATCACTGTTTGGCTGTATAGGCGCCTTAGGAACAACATTTATTGTTATTCCTGTCGTTACTTGGATGTCAAAAGTCCTAGGAAAGAAAAAAGCATTTTTGTTATCACAAGGTATTTCCGTTATAGGCTATATCATGTTATATTTTTTATTCATTCCTGGTCGACCTTGGATGTATATTATAGCCTTACCGTTGTTTTCTTTTGGAATAGGAAGTTTATTCACGATAATGATGTCGATGACAGCTGACGTTATAGATATTGATGAATTAAATTCTGGAAAACGACGAGAAGGGATTTTTGGAGCTATTTATTGGTGGATGGTGAAAGTTGGATTCGCCATAGCTGGGGCGCTGAGTGGTGTAATTATTGCCATCGTAGGGTTTAATCCAGATTTGGTAACTACTGACCAACAATCTGCTGTTGACGGATTACATGCTTTCTTTTGTTTTTTTCCCATGGTAGGTACATTGATTGCAATGTTTATAATGAAGGATTATGATGTTGATGAACAAAAGGCTACGAAAATTAAAGAAGAATTGATAAAGCGTAGAGGAGAACTGCAAAAAAATTAAGTAAAAAATGTCATATCGAATTGAAGATTATCATGCCTATAGTGGTGTAAATTTTTTAGAACACTCAGGTATAGATTTTAGCGAACACACTGCCGAAGATTTGATTAGGTTGTGGAGGGCCACACTTAATAAAGGAATGCATGGCATATGCTTTAGTATGTATGAAGATGGTCAACAACCAGGAGATACCATTACCGAAGCGCAAGTAGAGAGACGTGTAAAGATTTTAAAACCATATGCTAAATGGATACGTTCATTTTCGTGCATTGAAGGTAACGAACATGTACCTCGTATTGCCCATAAAAATGGAATGAAGACCCTGGTAGGAGCATGGTTAAGTGACAACAAAGATGATAACGAGAAAGAGATTGAAGGTCTCATTCAATTAGCGAAAGAAGGGTGTGTTAACATTGCCGCTGTTGGTAATGAGGTATTGTATAGAAATGATTTAACCTTAGAAGAGCTACTTGGTTATATAAGACGTGTTAAGGAAGCTATGCCAGATATTCCTGTTGGTTATGTTGACGCCTACTACGAATTTTCAAAACATCCTGAGCTCGTTGAAATTAGTGATGTCATATTGAGTAATTGTTACCCTTATTGGGAAGGTTGTCATATAGATGGATCATTGGGTCATATGGAACAAATGTTTGGTCAAGCAACGGATGCGGCGCAAGGCAAGAAAGTTATTATTACAGAAACTGGATGGCCAAGTGAAGGAGGAAGCTTTAAAGGAGCCGATTCATCAGAAGAAAATGCCATAAAGTATTTTATAAATACCCAAGTCTGGGCTAAAAAACAAAATGTGGAGGTGTTTTATTTTTCTTCATTTGATGAATCTTGGAAAACTGGAGATGAAGGTGATGTTGGCGCATATTGGGGGCTTTGGGATAAAGATGAAAATTTGAAATTTTAGTAGGAGAGTATGTTCATCACCTTGATCGTATTACTTTTGAAATAAATGAATTGCCTATATTTGAGGTAAACGGTATGATGTAATGAGGCATTTAAAAATCAAATTATTTTTACTAAGTTTTTTTTGGGTACTAGTCATTAATGCACAAGAGAGAAAACTAGTCTGGGAGGAAAATTTTGATGGAACACAATTAAATAAGAAATCCTGGAACTTTGAGCGCGGTGATGGTTGTCCGAATCTTTGCGGTTGGGGCAATGCTGAAAAACAACGATATACTAAGAAAAATCATCGTTTAAAAGATGGTTTTTTAACGATCAATATCCTTAAAGAAGGAACGAACTACACCTCAACTCGCATTACAACAAAAGGGAAACACCGATTTAAATATGGATATGTTGAGATCCGAGCAAAACTACCTACTGGTAAGGGTATCTGGCCGGCTTTTTGGATGCTAGGCAAGAATATTAAGAAAGTAGGGTGGCCCACTTGTGGAGAGATTGATATTTTGGAATATGTTGGTAAAGAACCGAACACCATTTATACTTCATTGCATACAAAAGCAAGCCATGGAAATACCATTAATAGTAAAAAAACCAAGATTGAAAATATTGAAGAGGGTTTTCATGTGTATGCTATTGACTGGACAAAAGAGAAGATTGCTTTTTATATAGATCACAAGCTTGTATATACTTTTCAGCCAAAAGATAAAAACAAGGAAACTTGGCCCTTTAAACAACCCTTTTATTTGATTTTAAATGCCGCTGTAGGAGGTAATTTCGGAGGTCCTGAGATTGACGATTCTATATTCCCACAAGAGTTTGTGATTGATTATATTCGGGTTTATAAGTAATTTTACCTGATTTTTAACGAAAAACGGCAATTTACCATAACATACCGGCTAGTTTGTTTTTTGATGAAGAATTGATTTACATAAGGGTAATTCGCAAAAAAAAATACTATGTAGTCTTTCGAGGATGTTCGGACTAAAGCATCGTCAGTCTGACAAAGAGAAGAATAAGACTAAGATCAACAATACAAGTTAAGTTATTAAGTGTAAAAAAAGTATTCAAATTATCAAAAGAGTACAAGGAAAATCAATAAAATTAATGTCGAGATTTAGAAACGACATTTGTTAAGTCGCGTTTAACTATATTTATCTTTCAATTGAAAAAATTAATATACATATCGATATTATTATTACTTACATCTTGTCCTGAAAAGAAGAAAGCGATTTTAGAAGAAGAATCTATTGTTGTTAAGGGACATCAAAAAATTGAATCGGGTTATTTAGATTTTAAAAAGACGACTCTAAAAAAGTGGGAAAAGCAAAATATTATTATCAAAGACTATGATAGTCTTGGGCTACAATTCCATACATCTGATTTGTTAATTAATTTAGGCAAAGTAACTGTTGAGCAAAATGAAAATGTTACTAAATATGATGGCTCAAAGGCATTTTCAATTGCAACCGACATTCGTCAATTAGAACATGGTAATACATTACTTTTAGACACTTTAATAGCATTAAAACCTAAAGGTAATTTTATGTTCTTACAGAACTTAAAAAAGGCTAGAGTGGGATATGTTTTTTCTGATGGGGCGGGATATAAAGAAAAGCCTTATTCGAACGCTGTAACCTTCCTTAAAATTGATAATGCCATTACTAACAAAGGGGATCGTAGAAATGTAAATTATAAGAAGATTGAGTTTAAAAATAGTCACTACAAGAACTTTAAGAACTTCGTTGCTTCTTGCTTTATTGATGAAGGTACTCGGAATGTAACCATAGATTCATTACTGATTGATTTACCTTTTAAATCAACTAAAAAGAAAGGGTCTGGAGGTCATGGTTTAAAATATGGACACTTAAAAAATAAACTATCAAAAAGGGCAAGTACATTTTACGACTTTGATATAGGTACTATCTATCTGGATAGCACTAAAGTAATTTTCGAAAATTGCAGAATAGATACGTTAATTTCTAAGGGTTCAATTTATACCTTAATTAACACCAAACCAAAGCATATTATTGACCTAAAGAATAAACTTGAATAACTTTTGAAGTTTACTTTTTCTTATATATTGGGCTTCGCAAAATAGCATTCATGACCAATCCTGCAAAACAAAAATCCACAAAGCCATGCGGACTTTTGTTTTAATTGTGTAGACGTAGAGATTGACTCATGGTATTCGTCCTGCCCTTTTGTCTTCAGTCCTGTAAATGTAAATAGTCGCCTCTACAAGTCAAACACTTATAAACAATAAAGCCCAATCAAGTAAACTTGTTGAGCTTTTCTATGTTTAAAGTGTAATCTATTTACGCTTAATCGTCGAGACGGAGGGATTCATTGTGTCAAGCACAATGGGCCCTAGTGCCTTTCATACTGAAAATCAAATATCCGCAACATACTGTTGCTAATTTTCTACAAACACACTTAAGAATGTAAACTTTCTATGTGTACTTTTTAGAATTTTTTTTGATATTTAATTCATTTGTGGAGACGGAGGGACTATAACAACACAATTTAACTATTTTTAAATCTTATCTTAAAAACATCGTGTTAAGCTTATAATTCAATTAACAAGCACAAAAAAAAACAATTTGTATACTCTAATTTGATTTAATAAGATTTAATAGCGTCTAAATAATGTTGACTAAACGCTGACTAAATAAAACATTTTGACTATATTTGATTGTTCAAATGTTATTTTATGGCTACGGTTAAATATCTACTACAAAGTGCTTCTGATAATGCTCAAATCTATTTGAGGTTATCATTAGGTCGAAGTAAGTCTATAAAGCGAAAAACAGGCTTAGCAACTAGCTGTAAAGATTGGAGTGCTAAAACTGGTCTTCCCAAACAGAACAATGCAAATAATAAGAAACTTTCTTCAAGTCTTAAATCTTTAGAAGCTTTTATTCAGAATGAGCTTAATGAGGCAAATAGTACAGGGGTTGAGGTTGATGGAAATTGGTTATTGGTTAAAATTGAAAAGCATTTTAATAGAGTAACACCAACCGATTTGAATAAGTTAGTCAACTATGCAAATCATTTTCTTAAAAACCTACAATATAGAGTAACAGAACAAGGAAAAAAGGGAGTTGCAATTGCTACCTACAAAAAATATAAGACAATATTAAATAAGTTAATCGCTTTTGAAAAATATTCAAAGACTCAATATTTAGTGAAGAATGTAGATAGGAAATTTAGAGCATCATTTATTGATTATCTAAAAGAAGAAGAGAACTTAGGGGATAATACGATAGGACGCTATTTGAAATTTGTAAAAAGTATTTGCCTAGATGCCGCTAAGAGTGGTCTAGAGATTAGTAATAAACTCGAACATTTTAAAGGATTTACAGTAAAAGCCCCAAAGGTGGTATTGTCGTTTGATGAATTAGAGCAAATAAAAAACACTAAATTTTCAAACGAAAATCATGACATAGCTAGAGATTGGTTAATAATTGGCTGCTATACAGGTCAAAGAGTTTCTGATTTATTAAGAATGGAAAGTAGTTTCATTGAATCAATCCAGAAATTTAAATTCATAGTACTTGAGCAAATTAAAACAGGCAAAACAGTTCAAATTCCCATACACGAAGAAGTTAAGAAAATACTAGATAAACGAAATGGAGAGTTTCCTCCAACTTTTACTAAAAACGCTGATAGTAATATGTCTTTGTTTAATAGATATTTAAAACAACTATCCAAACTTGCAAAAATTAATAGTGTTGTTGAGGGTAACGCATACAATGCAAAAACTAAACGAACAGAAAACGGAAAGTATGAAAAGCATTTATTAGTGTCGTCACATATTTGCAGAAGGTCATTCGCTACAAATTTCTACGGAGACCCTAAATACCCAACACCTCTATTAATGAATATAACTGCTCATAGTACAGAAAAGATGTTCTTGGAGTATATAGGTAAAAAACCAATTGATTACGGGTTACAACTAGCTAAAATATGGGCAAATGAAGCTCTTAAAAAAGAAAAAAAACCTCAACTAAAAATTGTCAAGAAAGTATCTGTAAATAACTATAAGTTATAGCCAATTTATATGATAGATCGGTAAAACAAACAGCGTTTAAATGGAAGTTAAAGTTATTATTAGTTATTTGATCGATAGAAATTCGAACCAACGAAAGTATAACAAGTTAAGTGTAATTGAACTATGCTATATTAGAGACTTTATAATGAATAATTTCACAACTGAAAGGGGTAATTGGTCAATGAAGAAAGTAGATGATTTTTGTGAGATATATGAATGGAGAGTACATTTTATTCTTTCAAATGTTCGATCCTTTTATAAGGAATATTCAAAAAGGAAAAAAGTTGTAAAAAAAATAGAGAATTTTATTGCAAAATTAACAAAACATGAACGAATATTAACTGACAAAAGACATGGATTCAATAAAAAAACCTTGAGTCTAAAACCTGACAAGGACATCAAAGTTTTTCTTAGTGCAATGAAAGATTTCAAACAAAAATATTTTGTTGGAAGTGATGATATTTTAATTGAAATTTTAGCATTGAAAATTAAAACGGGATATTCAAAATCTACACTTCGGAATTATTATTACAACAGTTGACTAATTATTATCTAAAAAATAAACTTAATATATTCATTATCATTTATATACTTAATAATGATGATGATGATGATGACAGCAATAGGAAATTAACATCTTGATTATCAATTAATATAATTAAGCGTACCATACCTTTATAGTTTGTTCTAATTTGATTTAATCATATTAAATTTGTCGTATCAAAAAAGAGCAAGAGACCTACCTAAGTAAAATCTAATGCCCTCGTTTTCGTACTTCAAAGGTATAAATTATTTTATTGAATGGTAGGTTTTAGCTAATTGTTTAACATTTCTAAAACTTATTTAATGAAAACGGTACAATTTATTCAAACAACACCTGATCTACTTCAGGATAAAATTCTTCAAGGCGTAAAAACCCAATTAGACGACCTTAAAAAGACATTTCAACCTAAAGAACCTAATGAATACTTGACTCGAAATGAAGTCGCAGAAATGCTCAAGATTGACCTCAGCACTGTTCACAATTGGACTAAGAGTAGTAAGCTTAGGAGCTACGGTATTGGAGGTCGTGTGTACTACAAAAGAGCAGAGGTTGAGGAATCTATTGTTGAACTTAATAATTAGAAGTTATGAGTTTTGGCAAAAGCAAAAAAGTGAGTTATACCTCCATTTTAAGCTATAGAGAGTTAATTAAAAATGGTCAAGGTGTAACTGAAAGCAAAAGAGTTTTAGCATATCTTTTGGACAAAGAGCCTCACACCAGCAGAAAACTTAGTACTATTTTTAAGATAGAGAGAACAAATATTACTCGTACTCTTTCTGATTTACTGCGTGATGAGATTGTTGAGGTTTCTTTTATAGAAAAATGCCCAATTACAAAGCGACCTGTTCAGCATTACGGATTAATAGAAAAGTTTAAATCTCCAGAGCAAAAGAAAGAGGGAAATTAATCCCTCTTTAATTGTTCAAATGTTTGCGTTTTGGCAATGCAAACTAAGAGACAAATATAAGCATTATCCACCCTTTTCTAATTCTTCCAAAATGATTAAAACTTCAGTATATATAATAATACTTAAAAAAGTATTAAAAATTAATACTCCTGACTAAATAGGTGACTAGTTTCGATACCATAGAATTTAGTACCAAAACGGACTTTATTGATTGTATGAATAAAAGTAATTTTAGACATATTGAGATTAAGAATCCTAATGGTTTAATAATACATAATTGGACATTGCAAAATAAAAGAATAGGTACAGATAAAGTTAGTATAAACGAAACCTTTGGCACGGTTAAAATAAAAGCCAGCAGTAAGCTTTTAGGTGCTAACTACAAAAAAGGAATATGTTTCGATACCTTAGATCAATTCATAGATGAAATCGAACACCAAGGGTTAAAACTAAAAAAGAATTTTGTCAATGAAGCGGAATTAAAAAGAGTGGATATTAAAAGTGACCTAAGCCTCAATAATAACATTGATGAATATTTGAACGTTCTAAATCATTTAATAGCTCCTAAGTACACTAAAACACGTTATGATTCAAGTATCGTATTCAATGAAGAAATAAAAACAACTCCAATTAGATTTCTGGGCTATAATAAGCAATATGAGATTAGTTCGAATCCGAAATTCTATAAAGAATACCCTGAATTAAAAAACAGCTTTAATAATATACTTAGAATAGAAAGTAGATACTCTAAACCTGGAACAATAAAGAAACATTTTAAAAGTAATATTCTCACGGATGTTCTTGAACAAATCAATGTGAACTATAATTTACTGACCAAAATAATTGGAAATCAAACAAAGTTTAACCTATTAACTAATATACAAGAGATGACGAATAGTGAAGAAAAAAACTACGCTCACATTTATTATTTGAATAGCTACTACAACGGAGATTATAACAGCATTATAAGGCATATTAAAAGTAGGTTAGGAGATAATACAAAGGCTTCTTATCAACGAGAAAAGGTAAAAAAGTACTTAGCTATGATAAATAATAAAGAGATAAAGATGGATAAACTAAATGAATTGCTGAATAAGCTATTAGATGCAAAAAACCACAACTTGTCCTAAGGATTTAGGTTATTAAAATAAAAATATTGGAAAATCACAATGGGAAGATCATATTTAGCAAGAGAAACAACAAAGGAATGTAGGAGAATTGAAATGTCTTTTATGCTGAAATATGGTTACATAAAAAAAGGATGTCATCTGTCTGGAACTATGGAATGGGTGCGTGGAGGTTCTGCGGGATTCGAAAGTAAATATTTAGAGAATGAACGATATTTAAGAATTTCTTACATTCTAACTGATAGGAGAGGTAAAGAAACTTCGTACGATTATAAAATATATTTTGATACAGTACCTAGCAACTTAGGTAAAGGCGAAGTATTATATTTCGTATGCCCCGAAAGTTACAAACGTGCTAGAGTTCTGTATATGGCTTATGGATACAGCAAATATGTTCATAGAGATTGGTACGAAGATGCAAAAGGTGTTCGGTTGTTTTATCCAAGTCAGATCGTGTCAAATAACGACTATCCTAATAGAATGTATTGGTATTTGAAAAGGAGAGCAGACACTGTAAATGAAGAATTGAATGTCAAACATCGAAAGAAGCACTACAAGGGTAAATTGACTAGAGATAGTTTAAAATTAGCCAAATTACAATCAAAAGTTGCCTACTATGATACAAAGAGATGTGAAATGTTATCCAAGATTTTAGGATCATTTTAATGCGAAATTGAACAACTACGCGCGCGCGCGAGGAAGCAACTTTAATTGACAAAGTTTTCGAACGCAAAATAAAGGAATAGTCAACAATGAGTTTAATAGCTAATCATAACACTAATACGCGCGAAGGTTTATACCAGTTATGGCTTTTATAATAAGTTTTATGGAAGCTTGTTGAGCGCACACGAAGCTTAGTTTTGGATTACGTTTGGAAAAAAGAGAATCAAGTATATTTTCATTTTGCTACAATTTGTATCAATCATTTATAAAGATGATTTATAACTTGGTGGTATGAATTATTTGCGTGAAATAAATTTCTTAATCGAAGAACAAGGATATAAAAGTTTGTCGCCAATACAGATGAAGAGAGTGCTTAACGCTGCTGCTGCTGCATATTGTGAATATCGGTTAAAATCTATGAAGAGAAAGAATGGAAGACCACAAGACTATGATAAATACGATGAGCAGGTAAATGAAGAGAGACGGAAATTATTAGAGGTCGTAAACCAAAATGAACCAAAGGCATTTATTCGAGAAATTTACGCCTTATCACAAAAAGATTAATTTTTTTATCTTAGTAGCATACTAAACCCCCTACAACCTTGTGCTACAACACCAAACAAACTAAAAAAGTTGCGAACCTTGAAAGTTATTATAGAATTGGTCTAATCAAAAAAGGAGAGGACTTACCAAGTTTACGCGATGCTTTTGACGTACCAATGTATCAATTAAACGGTTTCGACCACCCTTTGATGCTAATAATCACTTCTGAATTTCCCGAATATTTAGTGCCTGCGAAATGGGGAATTGCGCCTGAATTAGATGAATATGGAAATCCTTTTGAAATTGAAAATTTAGATAACTATTATAAAAAACAATTAGGTTATACTCTTAATGCACAAGCGGAGAAGGCGTTCAAGTATAAACTATATTATGATTCTATATTCGAACGTAGATGTGTGATACCAGTAGACGGTTTCTATGAGCCTCATACATTGCCAAGTATGACTAAGAAAAAAGAAAAAGTACCGTTCGTTTTTGAATATGAAGATAAAAGTCCTATCTCATTGGCAGGCATTTACAATGTACTGCATCGAGAGGAAAGTAATGAATCGCTCGTGACTTTCACGATTTTTACCAAAGAAGCAAATGAATTGTTTAAAGAGGTTCATAATGTACCAAATAAAGAAGGTAAACATCGAATGCCATTAATTTTAAATGACGAACTTATCAATGATTGGTTGGATGAGGAAATAACATCGGCTTATTTAAAAGATTTGTTCCTAACGGAACCTTCAAAGGAAATAGTTGCTAGACCAGTTACAAGAGATATTTATAAACGTGTTGATTCAAATTATGAAGGTGTAGACAACTTCCATGACTATCATAAAGATTCTCAAGGGTTGAGGTTTGATTTTGACGGATACAAACCGCACTTTTTCGGAGAAGAAAACAATTTATTTAACTAAAATTACCTTTATGAAACAAATCTTTTTTACATTCTTATTTCTATTTTCATTCACTTCTTTTTCTCAAATTAAAGGTGCTGACAAAATTCCTTCAGGAGGAATCTTTTTACCAAAAAATCAGCCATCTGCTACTGTCGTTGAGGGTAATGTTAGGAGAATATGGAAAATAACTAATGGATTGGCGAAGCCAGGAGAACAAGTGCACAGAAACTTATGGATTATAACAAGTAGAGGAAATGTTACCCTGCCTAATAAAAGTAATTTATGGCTTTATCCCGAAGGTAGTGCGTTATTAGAGACTGCTAGAATCCATGTGCAACATCCTGCAACGGAAACTAAACGAACAAAAGTTCTATCTTATGATTTTTATGAAAGAGGGAATAACATTATTTATAATGGGCAATGGGCTATTAAAGGAAATAAGGGTCCAGCGTTAATAGCAGATTTGGTAAAGCCGAGGAATTTTAGAATCATAATAAAGAAGAGGTTTCCAACTGGACGCGATAAGAATTTTAGTTTTATTCTTTATGTTGATGGACAGCCAAGTTTAGTAAAGAAACTCAATAATAGTTCATCAGTTGATGTTTATGGTAAACAAGTTGCTATTGCATTAAGTAGTTACCCTCCATCGCCGACATTGCAAGAGGTCAAAGGGGAATATTATGTCTGGGATAATTGAGTTTAAGAACTGTCTTTATTTAAAATTTAATTAATGACTTTATCAGCGTTTTCTGTAATTGGAATATTACTAGTTGTACTAGAAATATATTTCCCCAAGCATGCTGATACGTTGCAAAAATTCATAATCGATCTGCCTTCGTATATTATGGCATTTTTTTACACAATTGTGTTCTATAAAGGAAAGTCAAGGTTATGGTTTTTTAAATTGCTTGGATTAATAGTAGTTGTAATATCTGTTTTAGTTGCCTTGTATGGTTCAAGAGAACATATGGAAATTGCATTAGATGTAATGGTTATCGGAATGTGGATACCTGCCTCCTTTGGTGTAGTTATGGTTTGGGGGCCTGTTGCATCGTGGATATTTAAAATATTTGACTATATAACCAGAAAAAAGGCACTAGCAGGAATTGGTATAATATTGACCGTTATGGACAATATTTTCTAATTAAAACACCAATGATTGTGGACTTTATTCTTTAGGTAATTCTAGTTAATATATTCTATAATTCCTTAATGTAAGTTTAAATAAAGTGCAGAATCAACCCTAATAACATTATATGAAATCAATTATTAAACATACATTTTTATCCCTTATTGCAGTGTTATTTTTCAGTTGTAATCAAAAATGGGGGTCATCTGATTTAAAACAGGAGTATCGTAAAAAGATTGTGATGAAGACGAATTATGGTACTTTGATTCTTGAACTATATAATGAGACACCTTTACATAGAGATAATTTTATCAAACATGTGAATAATAATTCCTATGACAGCCTTCTTTTTCATAGAGTAGTGAATAAATTTATTATTCAAGGAGGTGCTCCTGAAAGTAGAGAAGCAAAACCAAATGAGTTGTTAGGAGCCAGAGATTTACCTTACGTTATTGAACCTGAATTTAATGCTGATCTATTTCACAAAAAAGGAGCATTAGCAGCAGCCGAAAGTGGTGGTCTTGATAAGACATCGCATGGTATGCAATTCTACATAGTACAAGGGAAAATTAATAGTGTAAGCCGTCTGGACAGAATCCAAAAATATAAAAATGAAGATATTGCTAAAGCGTTTTTTACAAATGACACTACGAAAAGAGTCTTAATTGACTCAATAAATTATTATGAGAGTGAAGAAAATTCAGATCGGTATAATAAACTAATGGATAGTATTTTAAATATAGCAATGGGGAATAAAGATTTTAAGACATATAGTATACCAAAAGCGCATAAAGAAGTCTATAAATCGATTGGTGGTGCTCCATTTTTAGATCAAAGTTATACTGTTTTTGGAGAGGTCATTGAAGGTTTAAATGTAATTGATTCGATTGCAAGTGTCGCAACCAATTCAGATGACAGACCTCTCAAAGATGTGAGAATATTGAGTGTTAAATTTATAAAATAAAACTATTAACTAAAGGCAGGAATTTTTCGACATAACTTGTATTAAGAACTGTAAGAGACACTCTTCTTTCCCCATTTAATAAAGAAATAAGTCAAAAGAAGCGCTAATATTTTAATCTCAGCATAATCAGTGATTTAACCTTTTTGGTAAGCAGTTAAATCAGAAGAAAACAATCTGAATAAATTTGAAAAGTCTCTAATGTACTCTTGCTATATCCAAATAACAGAAATGATAGCATAATGCTGATTTAATAATAAATATGACCTAAGAATTTAATTATTAATTGGGAAAAATTAAATTCTTTCCATGAATCAGAATATATTGATTTATTTTAATAGGGTAAAATCTTATTCAGGGTTATAGTTTTTTAGGTAATCAAGGTATTGATCACTAAAATTAATTTTGATTTCTACCCAAAGAGGTAAATGATCACTAGCCTGGAAAGTTTTCCACTGGTTGTAATATTTTTTAAGTGAAGTATCAGTTTTAGTGGCAGCATTTAGACTATTAATTTGTCCTTGAAATTTTTTCTTTTTAGTTTTAGAGGTGGCTGAAGTGAAACCCTCTTTAGCTTTTTTAAGTTTTGCACGTATCATTTTTTTCAGAATGGGCTTATATGCGGAGTAATCTTCTTCCCTAAAAATACTTTTAAAGAACTGAATGACGCGATCATCTCTATCGGGTTCTAAGAAGGCAAGTTCATTCTTTTTTGATCTAAAGGAAATCTGATCGTAGAATTTCGTTTGATCTTTGTTACTTCCTTTCCTATTCATAACTGTTTTGAATCCATTTTTTTCTAGGGCATTAAAGCCTTCACTTCCCCGCTGTTTAATATTGAAATCTCCAACTAGAATATGGTTCGAATCACTATTCTTAGCTTCTTTAGCTAAATACTTGGCAATTGCTTTAATTTCTTCAACTCTGCGCTTATATTGTGGAGTGTTACCAGAGTTGGAACCAAAATAAATATGAACTGTAGAAAAGTAAAATTTAAACCAACCCGATTGAAAATCAACTCCGAAAGGAGTTCTGGAAAATTGCCTTTTTTTTGGTGAACTGTTGTTGATTAGTAAGCGATCGGGCAATACTATCTCGCCTGCGACGCCTGTAAATTTAACTTTATGTTTGTCATAGATAAAACCCAATCGTTCGTTGTTTCCTCCGATTGAGCTATGAGTAGTATCAGTTAGAATGTAATCATAACTACCTCCGAGAATGTTCATCAATTTTTTTAATGGCCAAAGATCAACACAGATTTCTTGAACTGCGATTACGTCGAAACGAGATATTATTTCGGCAATGTAAAATAATGATTCTGTCATTCGTGGGCCAAAATTGAATCTGTCGTCATCAAAATTTCTTATATTCCATGTACCTAGAATTAGAGAATCTTCGCATTTTTTATTAGGAAAATTTTCATCCCTTAGTTGTTGACGAATGCGTTGTAAACCACCTACGGTTCTTTTGCGTTCGGAAATTGATAGTTTTTTCAATGATGCATAATATGGCATAATATAAAGTTTTATAGGGTTTCTTTATTATTTGATTGTACTGCTTGTTTTTTAGATGAAGGATTGTTGTTGTTTGCATTATTTCCAAGTAAATATCCTATGATGGTTCCAAGTAGACCAACAACAGGAGCAATTTGCTTTTCGGAGAATCCTGCCGTTACTAAAAATATGCTTGATACTAATACTAAAGTTACGATTACAACCTGAGTGGAATTAGAACCCCAACCTTTGCCTAACCAAATCATAACTAATATGTACGCACAGATGACCAAAAAACCAAATGAAAGTATTAGAATACTCATAAATTGAGAATGTTCAATCCATTTTTGATCGTTACTGTTAAATATTGGAGTTTCAAAATTTTCACCTTGAACATTGGTGCTATCTTTTAGTTCTTTATCTTTTAGTGCCTTGGGCTCTATCACTTCTTCTTCTTCTCCTTGCTTAATAGGATCTTCACTGTTATATTCATAAGAAGCGGAACGGGAAAATGTCTCATTGTCAGTAAGTTCAGGTTGAATAATTGTTGGATTCGTGACTAGAAAAAATGTCAGTAATAATATGGCTTTCATAGTAGGGGATTTATTCAGAGCTGAAAATACATGTGTCTGAAATATAAATCAAGAGGGAAAACCCCTTTTCTAAAAGGGAATATCCTGAGATAAAAAAGGAAAAACCCCTTTTATTCGAATCAAAAAGGACCTTATTCCTTTTTTTTAATTAGCTTTAATTAATATCTAAAACCTTACTTAGCCATACCCATGAATAGTATTAATGAATTATACACCAGATTATTGGAAGGGTTTCCAGTGAAAGAATTGAAATCTTATTTTGGTGTTTCAGGCACAAAAATCGAGATAGTAAAATATATTGTAGCTAACCATGATCATGAGCACATAAATAAATTTATTTGCGATTGCTTTGGTTATATACATCAACATGTGAACATTTATGAGGTAAATAAGAAAATACCAGTATCAACTAAAGATGTGCTGTCAGGTAAATGTATTTTATACGAATCTAATTCTGTGAATGCTACCTGGATTTATTTAATAAAAACAAAAGTGTTATTTTACAGTACGCATACTACTCAAGAAGAAGAGTTACATTTTTTATTGCCAGTGAAGATTGAGAATAAAGGTAAGAAATTAATAGTTCGTTTTAATACCTTTGCAAGAGATATTAATACTTATTTTGACTATACGGTTTATCCTAAAAGAATAGGTAGTATTGAATATTTTATTTTTGATGACTTTAAGAATTATATAAGTCAAGTTATATTTAAACTCGATCTCAATAAAGGAGTTAAAAAATTGTGGGAAACTGATTATTTCGACGGGTTAATTGTGAAAAATAAAAATTCCAAATCAATAAGACAAGAGAGAATGGATGAGGATTTTACCTTTAAAAAACAATACCCTAAAGAATGGAAATCTCTTATGAAGACTCCTATTCAAAAAACTAGGTTTGCAATTTTAAAGAAGAAATTATCAATAAAACATTTTGAATGTAATCCTAGTACTGGTTCTCTTGGATTTAATGTTCATCCTGAGTTCGAGGGTGATATTAGTAAACTAATAAGTTTAATACTCAAAAACAATGCTTAAAATGCCTTTTAAATTTATGAATAGTCTAAATGACTCGATTAGTGAATTAGATCCCGATCGCATTTATGTTGAAAATATTCGTAGTATTTTGAAGACAAATACTAGAATTGCCAGATTTATTTGCAAACTGGCCGTTCGTAAAGGATATTTCGAAAAGTATTATGCAATTTCATGTAAAAATGAAACATGTGGGCGAGTTATTAAATCTTATCAGGATAAAACGGAGATACCACTTGAATTAGTATGTCAAATGTGTGAAGAAGATGGAACGTTAGTCTACACGTTCGCGACAGAAAACTTAATTGTTACGCCCTATTACAAGTATATTCAAGGGACTTATGAGCTTGCTTAATTTTAAAAATAATAATTTTTGGAAGAATTACCCGAAGTAAAGAATACACAAAAATCGATGGCTATTGCCAGATTAAGTCAAGAACTTTGGTTTAAGGCTATCTTGTTTTTGGTTTCAATAATAATTTTTATTGCCATAAGTGTAACCTTAATTTACATGGCACTATGTAAATATGATGTTGCACTTGTAGTGGCTATAGGTATTTCGGACGGATTAATTGGAGTGATTTTAACAATAATCACAAGGAGTCTGTTTAAAACTAAGACTTGAAATAAATAGAATTATTGATTTTGTTGACTAAATGTTGACTATAATATAAAATAAAAATCACAACAGCTTAAATATAAACAAGTTGTGATTATTTAAAGTGGAGACGGAGGGACTCGAACCCTCGTCCAAACAAGCAGCTAAAGCGCTTTCTACATGTTTATTTCTCGATTAATTTTCGACGAATAACTGACCAAGAACAGCCCACTATTCGCTTATCTTCTTTAGTTTCGAAATACTATCGAAGTCTAGTATTTCTATGCTTACTTTTACGATGTCTCAAAGTTGAACGCGGTTAGCAAACGCTTTCAGGAGACATAAAGCTTCTCTACCTAGTAGAGACGAGGCTAAATCCTACTGTAATTCAGATTATGCAGCTAAAGCGTAGTTATTCTCGCCGTTTAAGAGTTGAAATTGAGTTTTACGAGTACTATTTCATTGCTCGACATGCTTACATTTTAACTGATCTCGCTGTCAAAACCAGTCGTCCCCAAAATTTCAAAGAAATAAGACTGCAAACTTAGGCATTTTTTATAAATACTAAACTTGTGAAATCTTATTATTCATAATACCTTGCAGCAAATTCTAGACCAATAGCATACATGTGCCACTATGTCTTTAATTTTACGAACATTAAAATTATTTTTGAATGAAATTCGCCCTTATTACCGAACGTAAAAATCCGCCAGACCGTCGTGTCGTACTCTCACCCGAAGCCTGTCAAAAATTAGTTCAAGACTTTCCAGAAGCCTCCATTACCATTGAATCATCGGCCATTCGGGTATTTAAAGATGAAGCTTATAGTGAATTTGGGCTGCCAATTACAAAAGATGTAAGTGATTCTGATGTTCTATTAGGGGTAAAAGAAGTGCCAATTGAAGCTTTAATACCTAATAAATCTTATTTTTTCTTTTCGCACACAATCAAGAAACAACCATACAATAGAAAATTACTCAAGGCCATTTTGGACAAAAATATCACGTTTTATGACCATGAAACAATTACGAACGCTAGAGGAAATCGATTAATTGGGTTTGGTTACTATGCTGGTGTTGTAGGGGCTTATAACGGTTTGAGAGCTTATGGATTGAAATATGGAAATATTGATTTACCAAAAGCTGAACATGTTAAAAATAGAATTGAACTTGAAGCCGAATTGGATAAAATATCACTTCCAAATATGAAAATAGTACTCACAGGTAAGGGAAGAGTCGGTAAGGGAGCGAAAGAAATTCTAGATCATTTAAAAATAAAAGAAGTATCGGTTGAAGACTATCTGACGAAGGATTTTGATGAAGCAGTGTATACAAATATTGATGTGTTAGATTACAACATCCGTAACGACGGAAGAATAGTGAACAATCAAGATTTTTATACGAACCCTCAAGAATACAAAGCAAATTTTATGCGTTTCGCGAAAGTGAGTGATCTCTATATTGCCGGACATTTTTTTGGAGAAGGCTCGCCGTATATTTTTACACGCGAAGACGCGAAGTTACCTGATTTCAACATTAAAGTTGTGGCCGATATTAGTTGTGACATAGACGGCCCTGTGGCCTGTACTATTCGCCCTTCTACAATTGCAGATCCGGTATATGGTTACGACCCATTTAGTGAACAAGAGGTGGATTATAAACACAAAGATGCAATTACGGTTATGGCGGTTGATAATTTACCTTGTGAATTACCCGACAATGCCAGCAGAGGGTTTGGCTTTATGTTTTTAAAAGATGTGATTCCAGCATTTTTCAATGGAGATAAAGATAGGGTATTGGCACGTGCTAAAATGACCGAACACGGAAAATTGACGGAAAGATATGCGTATCTTCAAGCTTATGTTGACGGATTAGAATAAATGCTGCAAGACAAGCAATTCTTAATAGACTTGGCACATACCAAGATGCCGTACGGTAAATATAAAGGCAGGTACTTAATTGATTTGCCTGAACATTATGTTGTTTGGTATCATGCAAAAGGATTTCCAAAAGGTAAAATTGGTTTGCAACTAGGGTTGATTTATGAATTGAAATTAAATGGATTAGAACATTTAATTCGAACTATTCGAAAGAATTCATAATGTTAAATTTCATTAAAGTTCTGTTAAAATAAGCCCTGCGAAACCCTAGCACATCGTTTTTTCTTAATTTTAGAAGATAACAACCAATTAAAACTAATTTCATATGTCTACACAAAAAGTTGCCAACCGATTGGTGGAGTTAATGCGTCAAGGAGACGGAATGACTGCGATTGAAGAATTATACGCTGATACTATTGTTAGTAAAGAAATGCCAGGTTACCCAGGAGGAGAACTTGTTTCTGGAAAAGAAGCTGTTACTCAAAAGAGTGTTGCTTGGTTGAACAATGTGCAAGAGTTCCATAGTAGTGCAATTTCTGAACCTCAAGTTGCGGGGAATCACTTTTCATGCACCATGGACTTTGATGTCACTTTTAAGGATAGCGGAAGACAGAAAATGTCAGAAGTTTGTGTATATGAAGTACAAAATAATAAGATTGTTAATGAACAATTCTTTTACACCATGGGTTAACCTAAAAATCTGTTTCTATTTTAAAAAAGCGATATGAATAACTTCTATCGCTTTTTTTCTATACATAACACACATATAATTCCTGTACTCTAGGCTAAAAGATCGGTAACCTCAAAAGTTGTTCCTAAATAAAACGGACAAACCCGTTTTTAAAAAAGAATACAATGATTGTTTTGAGTAAAAACAAAGTAAAATAATTGATTTCGCAACATTTTTTAACTTTGATGTATGAATCCAGCGGAAGTATACATATTAGAACAATCCGAACCCTTTCGTTCGATGCTATTACATTTACAAGTAGTTATTGAAACTACCTTACCCGAAGTAACATTAAAATATAAATACAAAATACCGTTCTATTATGTTGGTGGAAATCCGTTTTGTTACTTGAATGTTCCCAAGAATAAAGCATATGTAGATGTAGGGTTTTGGAACGCGGCACATCTCACAGTATATACAGAGCATTTAAAGGCAGCGGGTAGAAAAGTGATGAAATCGTTACGGTATCAATCACTAGACGAGATTCATGAAGAAATATTGGTTGCAATTTTAAAAGATGCCTATTCGGTAAGAGATAAAAAGTTTTATAAATAGCATAGACTATTCTATTTTCGCATCAATTGCAAAACTCAAAATAGGTAATGATTCAGAATAGATTGTAATATTTTTACTTTTATTGTTTTTATATTTAAAAGAACCAACATAATTTCCATCCTTGGTTTTTTTGTACATCATAGGTTTGTAGTTCTGGCCATCCAAGGTGTAAAAAACCTTTTTCGAATTAGGGATTTTATCAAAATATACCTGCGCCTTTTTATCACTTATTTCAATGATACCACCCTGATTATCTGCTATTTTAAATTGTTCAATAAAGTAGTTTGCATAAAATATTGGTGTTTTAAAAAAGGTAGCTTTCGAAATAGGACTTTCTAATAGTTGCCAATCTCTATTTACCGGAAAATGTGTTAGAATAAGTTCTTTTGGATCAACAAAAAAATAATAATCATTATAGTGCTTGTACTCCTTTACCTGGGAAACCGTTGACCAGGTTATATCTAATAGTTGCCATATATTATTTATTTTCACGGCGTTCCATGCATGATTTTTGTAAGTAGCGTCATTATTTATTTGATTGGCCATCGTTTTGCTATAACCAACTACTATTTCAGATTGGATATTTAAATCATCGCAAATGGCTTTAAAAACCCTGGCATATCCTATACAAATAGCTTTGTTGGTCTTTAAAATACGCTTAATTTTCTTTCTGTTTTTAGTTTCCAGCTGTCTTAACCTTTCTTTTTCACTAGCATAAATTATTTGATAATCAGCAATATCAAAGACATCATTCACTTTTTCATAATCGATATTGTTGCTAAGCCATTGGTAAGCCGCTCTTACTTTTTCTTCATCGAGATTAAAATCAGAATTTATTTTAGTTGCAAGGTCAAGAGTAGTGTTGATTTTATTCGGATAATTTCTTACAATTGCATCCACCTTTGCATAGTCTTGCCCCTGCATATTAAAGGAGAGTAAGAGTACAGAAATCAATACAATTCTAACAAACATTTTTATTTTAAAGATAAAACTTATTTTTCAACAGTTACTTTATAATGCAATGCAGTTTTACGATTCGCAATAATAAACAATTCGGTATTGTTAGTTTGTTGAAAAGGAATCGAAAATGAGCATGACGACCCTGAACAAACGGGTTGAATTTCTTGAGGTCTCATGTTATCTCTAAACGCATAATGTAAAGTGACTCCGTTAGGAATTACCCCCATTTTGAAATCTATTGTAGATCCAGAAGCTACGACCAATTTTCCTTGATTTGGCGTTTTTAATTGCAGCTTATTTTTAAAATATGCTTTCGAAAAAACTGGGGTGTCATAAAAATCTTTGAGAGCTACTTTCTTGTTGGTAAATGAAAACTCATTGTCTGCTGGTAAATGTGTGAGGGCAAACTCTTGAGGATCTGTAAAGAAAAAGTAATCATCAAAAAAGGGTTTCCACTGTTTATTTTCAGAATGGCCGGCTCCCCAAGTGACATCTACTAGTTTCCAAGTATTTCCGATCTTAATGGCATTCCATGCATGGTCTTCCTGTGGTGGAATATTACCGACGTCATTGATAGAGGCCTTCGAGTATCCTCCAATAAATAAACAGGGCATGTCTAACAATTCAGCTACTTTTTTAAAAGTTCTAGCGTATCCTTCGCAGACTGCTTTGTTAGTTCTTAAGGTTTCATTTACAGAATGCGCGTTAACAGCCGCTAATTTTCGCTGAAAATCAGCCTGATCAGTATAGCTGAAATTTACTTGAGTATCACCTTTATAAAAACGTTGAAGGTCATAGGTTATATTTTTTGAGAGCCAGGTGAAAATAGCTCTTGCCTTATCACTGTCTGTCGTAAAGTCTTTGGCTATTTGTGCGGCTAAACCTTCCGCGGAAGCGTAATGCTTAGGATAGGTATCTACTTTTTGATCTACAACCTTAAAGTTTTGTGCTTGTATAACTATACATGAGAGAAAAAGGAAGACGCTTGTAAGTAATTTCATATACATAGATAAACACGAATTATACCAAAAAATTGTGGTGCTCAAATAGCTTAAAGAGTATTTATAGTTTTGCGAATAGCAACCAAATTGCTCAATAAAGTTTCCAGATGATCTAGGTGTAACATATTGGCGCCATCACTTTTCGCATTAGCAGGGTCAAAATGTGTCTCTATAAACAAGCCATCAACACCTGTGGCGATACCTGCACGTGCAATGGTTTCAATCATATCTGGTCTTCCACCTGTCACGCCAGATGTTTGGTTGGGCTGCTGCAAGGAATGTGTCACGTCAAGAACCGTTGTAGCATATTGTTTCATAGTTGGGATGCCTCTAAAATCAACAATCATATCTTGGTAACCAAACATGGTACCCCGATCAGTAATCATGACATTTTCATTACCACTATCGATTACTTTTCTTACAGCGTGTTGCATGCTTTCAGCACTCATAAATTGCCCTTTTTTAAGGTTCACAACTTTTCCTGTTTTCGCTGCTGCAACCACCAAATCGGTTTGACGCACCAAAAATGCTGGAATTTGTAATACATCGACATATTCAGCAGCCTTGGCTGCATCAGAAACTTCATGAATATCTGTGACCGTTGGAACCTTAAAAGTGGTACTCACTTTGTGTAAAATTTGAAGTGCCTTTTCATCACCAATTCCGGTAAAACTATCAACTCTTGATCGGTTTGCTTTTTTAAAACTTCCCTTGAATACATATGGAATTTCGAGTTTATCAGTTATGGTAATTACTTTTTCGGCGATTCGTAGAGCCATATCCTCACTTTCTATGGCACAAGGGCCAGCAAGTAAGAAAAAATTACCGCTGTTTGTATATTTGATATTCGGAATTGAAGAGATGTTCATTGCTCAAAATTTTAAACAAAAATACACTTTTTTACCGTTCTTAGAATGATGATTTTTGTGAATGCCAACGGTATATATTTTGTTTGAAATAAAACTTGTCGTCTTGTGAAATGTAATGCTAAAAAAAACGTTATAATAATTACTTTTAGGCATTACTATTTCAAATTCAAAAAACATGAAAAAAATCTTCAAGATACTTATAGGAATATTTTTATTCTTAATTGCACTTGTTATCATTATTCCACTTGTTTTTGAAGATAAAATTATTGAATTAGTAAAGCAAACGGCTAACAACAATATCAATGCAAATCTTGATTTTAAAGATGCTGATCTGCGTATTTTTAGTAGTTTTCCGAGTGCAATGGTTTCTCTACAAAATGTATCAATTGTTAATAATGCTCCCTTTGAGGGTGATACCCTAGTAATAGCGAAAGCAGTCGATTTAAAAATGCCTTTGTCTGATCTGTTTAAAAGTGAATCAGAAATTAGTATAACAAGTTTTGTTGTGAATGAGGCGAAGGTTGCTGTCAAAATTGATGCTAATGGTAACGCGAATTACGATATTGTCAAAAAAAGGGAGACCAAAGATACCGCAACGAAGACATCAGCAGGTGTGCAATTGGGATTGGCATCATATCAAATACTAAATAGCCAGATTTCATATCATGATCTATCGAGCAACATTGGTTTTAAATTAACTGATTTAAATCATGCTGGTAGCGGAAATCTATCGTCTGACACATCAGAATTAAACACAGAATCTTCTGCCCTGATTTCTTTTGAAAAGAATGGTGTTTCGTACCTGAAAAATAACAAACTCAAATTAGATGCGGTAGTAGCGATTGATTTAAAAGAGAAGAAGTATCGCTTTTTGCAAAATCAATTAATGCTAAATCAGTTGCCTTTGGTTTTTGATGGTTTTTTCAAAATGAACGATACGAATCAAGAAATTGATGTGTCTTTTAAAACACCATCTTCCGATTTTAAGAATTTTTTGGCGCTGGTACCTGAAGTTTATTCGAAAAATATTGAAGGAGTAACTACAACAGGAAACTTTGATGTGAACGGAAAGCTTGAAGGAATCATTGATGATACACATATTCCTAAATTTAAGATTCTTATAAACTCTGATAATGCATCTTTTAAATATCCAGATCTGCCAAAATCATTGACAAATATCAACATCAATACCGAAGTTGCAAATACAACGGGTGTTGTGGATGATACGTATGTGAATATTGATAAATTATCTTTTAAGGTAGATGATGAAGTGTTTAATGCGAAGGCAAAGTTGTCGAATATTACCGAGAATATGAAGGTTGTTGCAAGTTTAAAAGGTATCGTAAACCTCACTAGCTTAGAAGACATATATCCAGCGGAAGCGGTAAAAGGAGTGAGAGGAGTATTAGACTTAGATGCGACAACAAATTTCGACATGAACGCTCTCAAGAAGCATCAATACGAAAAAACGAAAACAACAGGTAGCTTTAGTGTAAAAGATTTTAAGTATGAATCGAAAGAACTGAGTAGCCCTTTACAGGTTAAAAACGCTGCAGTTATGTTTAATCCGCAAACAGTAAACCTAAATGGTTTTGACGCAAAGTTAGGAGATACAGATTTTAGCGCATCAGGTACGATACATAATTTACTCGGGTTCATATTTGCAAAAGAGAATATTGAAGGTAAGTTTACCGTAACTTCGAATACATTCTCGGTAAATGACTTTATGATTTCAGAGGTTGATGCAAATATAGATGCAAGAACAATTGAAGAAACACCAGAACGCATTAAAATCCCATCCTTCTTAGACTGTACAATCAATGCGAAAGCGACTACTGTTTTATATGATAATGTCACGCTTAAAAATGTGTCAGCTTTGTTATTCATAAAGGATGAAAAGGTGACCTTAAAAAATGTGAAATCTAATGTTTTTGGTGGTGTTTTGACCCTTAACGGAAATGTTTCAACCAAAGATGAAATTTCAAAATTTGACATGGACATGGATGTAAAAAAATTCAATATTGGCCAATCTTTTACATCTTTGGAATTATTTCAAGCTTTGGCTCCAATTGCAAAAGCCATTGATGGTAACCTTAATTCGAATATAAGCGTATCTGGTAATTTAAATGATGACTTAACACCAGATCTGAATTCATTAAATGGTAAGATGTTGGCACAACTACTCTCCTCTAAAATTACAACTCAGAAGACACCATTGTTACAAAGATTGGAGCAGCAGTTACCCTTTTTAGATACAAAGAAACTGAACCTTGAGAAGCTAAAAACAGCCTTAACTTTTAAAGAAGGTAAAGTAGCCATCAAACCCTTCAAATTGAACTATGAAGATATAGAAATAGCCATTGCTGGAGGTCATGGTTTTGACAGATCGTTGGCATATGATGCTGTGTTGAATGTACCTGCAAAGTATTTGGGCAAAGAGGCCTCAAATCTAATTGCCCAATTAAATAATGAGGAAGCTAACAACATAAAAGTACCTGTAAGTGCATTGATTTCAGGAAAATTTACCCAACCGAGTATAAAAACAGATCTAAAGGCTGCTGTTAGTAATCTAGGGAAGCAAGTTGCGAAGAATCAAAAAGACCAATTGTTAAATAAGGGAAAAGATAAAGTTACTGACGCTTTAGAGAACCTATTGGGAAAGAAGAAAGATACCTCAAAAGTTGATTCTTTGAAAAAGAATCCAACCAAAGAAGCCGCCAAGGATTTATTAAATAATTTATTTAAACGCAAAAAGAAGAAAAAGGATTCGGTAAAAGAAAATGGATAAATATGGATATCCAATTTACTGCCACATAAATCAGTTAAGAATACCTAGCTTTGTATTGATTATACGAAACACATGCGTTGGACTCTTAAACCCAAACCTCTATTAGAAAAGGTTAAAAACCTATCAAAAGCATTATCGATAAGTGACACCTTAGCGTCGTTACTCGTGCAACGAAATATTGAAAGCTTCGATGAAGCAAGACATTTCTTTCGCCCTAGTTTAAAAGATCTACATGACCCTTTTTTACTACAAGATATGTTACAAGCTGTTGAGCGAATTGAACAAGCAATGCAAGCTAAAGAAAACATTTTAGTCTTCGGAGATTATGATGTAGATGGAACAACAGCAGTTTCCTTAGTGTCTTCATATTTGAAATCATATTACCCCAATGTAGCATCGTATATTCCTGATAGATATGAAGAGGGTTACGGTATTTCGTATCAAGGAATTGATTTTGCAGATGACAATGATTTCACCTTAATCATTGCGCTGGATTGCGGCATAAAGGCGATTGATAAAGTTTCTTATGCTTCTGATAAAGGAATTGATTTTATCATTTGTGATCATCACCGTCCTGGAAATGAACTGCCAAAAGCGGTGGCTGTTCTTGATGCCAAAAGGCAAGATTGTACATATCCTTATGATGAGTTATGCGGCTGTGGAGTAGGGTTTAAGTTGATTCAGGCATTGGGCTCCAGACGAGGGCAAACAATTAAAGATTTGACCGAATATCTCGATTTAGTAGCTACGGCGATCGCCGCAGATATTGTTCCGATGACGGGTGAAAATAGAATTCTGGCCCATTATGGTTTAGCACAGATTAATTCCAACCCAAGATTGGGTATCAAAGCTATTATTGATCAATTAAAGAAAGATGTCTTAACTATTACGGATGTTGTTTTTATCATTGCACCTCGCATCAATGCCGCTGGACGAATGAAGCACGGTATTCATGCCGTTGAATTATTAACTTCTGATGATTTGGCATCGGCTTCAGATTTTGCAAAATCTATTGAAGTCTACAATGTCGATCGCAAGGAATTAGATAAAAAGATTACAGCAGAAGCATTAACCCAAATCGAAGAAAATAGGGAGCAAGAGCGCTTTACTTCGGTTGTGTATCAAGAAGATTGGCATAAAGGAGTGATTGGTATTGTAGCTTCACGCTTGATAGAAACCTATTACCGACCCGCACTGGTATTTACAAAGAATGGCAATAAATTAGCAGCTTCTGCTCGTTCCGTAAGTGGTTTTGATGTCTACAATGCTTTAGAAGCTTGTTGTGAATACATCGAACAGTTTGGAGGACATAAATATGCTGCAGGATTGACTTTATTAGAAGAAAATTATGATCTATTCAAATCGAAATTTGAAGAGGTGGTGAAACATTCAATTCCCGATGAATTAAGAACACCAGAGATTAAAATTGATGCTGAAATTTCATTGACTGAGATTACTGATAAAACCATGCGTATTATCAATCAGTTTGGGCCTTTTGGACCGCAAAATATGAAACCCGTTTTTGTTGCGCGCAACTTGAAAGACAATGGTTATGGAAGAACCGTTGGTGCAGATGATAGTCATTTAAAATTGAGCATAGTTACTGAGGGTAGTGGTGTAGTTTACAATGCAATTGGGTTTAATTTAGGTCATTATCATGAACAACTCAAAGACGGACAAACTTTTGATGCCGTTTTTACCATTGAAGAAAATGTATGGAATGGTAGAACTTCGTTACAATTGAATCTGAAGGATGTTCGAATTATAGAATAGAAATGCGGTGAGAAAATTGTTCCCTTGAGGAGACAGCTATTTTGTTAAAAATTACGCTTGAAATTTATAATACATAGTTGCAACAGAAATTAAATGTAGAGCATTTGAATAGAAAATTACTAAGAAATAGTCCCCTTGAGAGGACAATTTTTCGAATGAACTTAATTAGACTTACGGAGGCCTATAGCATGATGTTCAATATCCCAAAACAACTTGTTTTTGTTTTCTTTAAGCCAAATTTTGAATAATAGAAGTTCTTTTTGAGAAGGCACATCCAATTCATATTGATGATTGTTATTTTCAATACCGCTATGAACTCTCAAAAAATATATGGCATCAGAGTATTCAGGATCTGCAAATAATTTACGTTTGATAGATTTTTTGACTAATTTTAATTTGTTCCTGTAATATTTTAAGGGATTCTTTTTAACAGGTATTGCTTTTCCTTTAATTTTGACCTCACCAGAATCTAGAAATAATTCTTTCCTATTTAATTTATACCAAGCTTTCCAATCTTTATAATTTTCTTTTGAGGGTTCGTACAGGCGATCAAAACTTGAAAAAATATCACTTTCTATCGCAGTAGTTTTTTCTAAGAAGGTAATTGCACTATCGAACCCTTTGGCAATATGATCATCAATTTTTACTATAGTGTCCTTCGTTTCGAATAGATCAAGGTACTGATCAATAATGGATAAATGCTTTTTATAAATATTCTTAGCTTCTTTATTTGTAGACTCCACTTTTTGAGCATAGCAATAGGAAGAAAATAGTATTGCCAAATAAATACATTTTTCATTATAAATGACCATTTAATAACCGTCGCCTTCAGGAGACATTAAAGGTGTCAACTAAACCCGCTTCAATTTCGCAATTGTCTCAGTAGGATTCTCACTTTTAAAAACAAAGCTACCAGCAACTAAAACATCGGCTCCAGCCGCTAATAATTTACCGGCGTTTTGATCATTCACGCCGCCGTCAATTTCAATTTTCGTTGGTGCACCTGACTTTTCAATCAAGTCTTTTAATTGTATAATTTTTTTATAGGTGTTTTCTATAAAACTTTGTCCGCCAAAGCCTGGGTTTACACTCATTAAACACACTAAATCGATATCACGAATAACATCTTCTAGAACAGCGATCGGTGTATGAGGGTTGAGAGCAACGCCCGCTTGCATACCCTCAGCTTTGATGGCTTGTAATGTTCTGTGTAAATGCGTACAAGCTTCATAATGTACCGTTAAAATATCCGCCCCAACATTTTTAAAATCTGAAATATAGCGATCAGGATCCATAATCATCAAATGTACATCCATGGTTTTTGCTGCGTGCTTTTTTATGGCTTTGATAACTGGCATCCCAAAAGAAATATTGGGTACAAATAAGCCGTCCATTACGTCTATATGAAACCAATCGGCTTCACTATTGTTAATCATTTCTACGTCACGTTGTAGGTTGGCAAAATCGGCGGCTAATACAGAAGGGGCAATTAAATGTTGCATTGAAAATGAATTGTTTTTTTAGCGATGTACAAAGATACTTTTTTCTTTTCGAAGTTGCTTTTGTTTAAGACGTGATTTATTAAGAGAACAAAAAAGAAAGCCTTCCACAAAGTGGAAGGCTTTCAATTCATTAATCAAAAAACGAATAGTTCTTGACTACTCATAATGTGATAAAAGTATAAAACTTATAGAGATTAACCTAAATAAGTTCTTAAAATTTTGCTTCTAGAAGTATGCTTCAATCTTCTAATTGCTTTTTCTTTTATTTGACGAACTCTTTCGCGAGTCAAGTCAAAAGTTTCACCAATTTCTTCTAAAGTCATTGGATGTGCATCACCTAAACCAAAGTATAATAAAACAACATCGGCCTCACGAGGAGTTAACGTTTCTAATGCACGTTCGATTTCAACTTTCAATGACTCATGTAATAAGCTCTTATCAGGATTTGGAGACTCTCCAGAACGTAATACGTCATACAAATTAGAATCTTCACCCTCGATTAAAGGAGCATCCATAGATACGTGACGTCCAGAATTCTTCATTGATTCTTTTACGTCGTTGATCGTCATATCTAATTCCTTCGCGATTTCTTCAGCCGAAGGAGGTCTTTCATTTTCTTGCTCTAAACGAGCGAATGTTTTATTGATCTTATTAATAGATCCAATTTTATTCAATGGCAAACGCACAATACGCGATTGCTCTGCCAACGCTTGTAAGATAGATTGACGAATCCACCAAACAGCGTACGATATAAATTTAAAACCACGTGTTTCATCAAAACGTTTAGCTGCTTTGATCAAACCTAAGTTACCTTCGTTTATTAAATCAGGTAAAGTTAAACCTTGATTTTGATATTGCTTAGCAACAGAAACTACGAATCTTAAATTTGCTTTTGTTAATCTTTCTAAAGCTACTTGATCTCCAGCTTTGATACGTTGAGCTAATTCAACTTCCATATCAGCAGTAATCAAATCTACTTTACCTATTTCTTGCAAATATTTGTCTAAAGAGGCAGTTTCTCTATTGGTAACTTGTTTTGTAATTTTAAGTTGTCTCATATATTTACTTTAATTAATACTTATTTTTTGTTGTGTACCTATATATACGCAAGATGTTACGAGAATGTTACAAAAACATTATTTTTTTCACTCCATGATGCTTAATATAACAACTGAGAAGAGAAAATCCCCCTGTTAGTAACTTGTTGAGTATTTTTAAACAACCCTGTGATTTCATTTTAATTAATAGCCTATCTTATTGAGTATAAGCTAAACAACGACTAAATGAATAATTGAATGCATAAAATGTGACTTTTTAAAAAAGTATGTGTCATAAGAGTAAACATACTATATAAAATAAGTGAAACATAAAGTAAACTTATTTAAAGTCACTAACAAGAAACATTTATTTTATATAGTTTTTATAGTACATCTAAACCTTAATAGGAAACTAATTGAAATCTTCTGTCAAGATCAACCAGCTCAGTGATGAGGAACTGGTTAGTGAAATCGTAAAAACAAATGATAGTGCGCTTTTTGCAGTGCTATATGACAGGTATGCGCCCATTGTTTTTAATAAATGTCTTGGTTTTGCTAAACATAAGGCAGAAGCAGAGGATTTAACACATGATATATTTATAAAATTATATGTTAAAATAAGGTCGTTTAAAGGGACGGCTAAATTTTCGACTTGGCTCTATTCGTTTACCTATAACTTTTGTGTTAATTATGTACAAAGAGATGCGTATAAAAACAAAGAACAGGTGAACGAAGAGGCCGTAGAAAAAAGAGCGGCAGTGACTGATGAAGTCAGCGATGAAGATTTTTTTCAGTTAAAAGCTGAAAGATTACAAAAGGTATTGTCAATTATAGATCCAAAAGATAAAATGGTCTTGTTAATGAAATATCAAGATGATTTTTCTATTAAAGATATTTCTCAATCATTAGAATTAGGAGAAAGTGCGGTGAAAATGCGCATAAAACGAGCGAAGGAAAAAGTTATGGAATTGTACAAAACGATCTAGTATGGAAAACCCTTTTAAAAAAATATTGAATCAGGAGGCACTTCCTGAGACATTGAAAGATAAAATAATGAATGATATTTCATTTATAAAATTATCAATTGATGTGGCAGATTTATTCGCGGTGAAATATCCTACAGTTGCAGGTGAGTTATTTACAATGACTGAAAAGAAATCAAAAAAGAATAAAAAATAATTTTATACGAACCTTTTAATTTTTAAAAATCATGATTATTCAAGACGGGTCAAGCGGGATTAATTTAGACTCATTTCGCGGTATATGGGATAATATTTTGTTGGGTTTGCCAAAAATCTTAGGCTTAATAGGTTATATAATTCTATCATGGATACTCCTAAAAGTGGTACTTTATATAGTAAAGAAAGCACTAAGTAGAACAAAACTTGATGAATGGTCAGAAAAACTAAAGGAAACAAAAATCTTTGGAAATACCACAATTAATATCGTGTTGACGAAGGTCATTTTAGCCGTATTAAAATGGTTTTTAGTATTGATCTTTGTTTTAATTGGAGCTGATATTTTTGGACTAGATATGGTTTCTGAAGGGATCAGTGGTTTTATAGCATATTTACCAAAGTTAATAAGTGCATTACTCATTTTTGTTGGAGGAGTTTATTTAGCAACGCTTGTTAAAAAAGCAATTCATACAGCCTTTCAATCATTAGAAATTACTGGAGGAAAACTTGTTGGGAATATTATATTTTACCTCATAGTTGTATTTATATCTATTACAGCTCTAGATCAGGCAGGTGTTGATACGAGTGTTATTAAAAGTAACTTGACACTGATATTGGGATCGATAGTGCTTTCATTTACGATTGCATTTGGATTGGGTTCTAAAGAAATTATTCAACGCTTATTGTTCGGGTTTTATTCCCGTAAGAATTTGAGTCCTGGTCAACGTATTAAAATTGGGGATGTTCAAGGAGTTATAGAGTCTATTGATAATATATATATGACATTAATAACAAATGAAGGAAAATTTATTTTTCCTATCAAGCAGGTAAGTGATAAGATAATTCAAATAGTCGATGATAAGAATACATAAAAGAACAAATACTCTTGCTGTTTTACGTTGGGGAATGTAAGTACAAACGAATCTTTATTATTTGTCATAACACAAGAGTATCGCTTACAGAGGTTTGACAGAGCCTCTGATATTGGTAAATCAGTCAGGTTTTCTATAAATAAAGGGGTTTATTATATAGATTGCGTTTATCAATAAAAAGCTTCCTATCTCGAGAGATTGGGAGGGAAGCTTTTAAAAAATAATTGAAAAAGAAAAGGGAAAATGTATGAGAGAAGAAGTTCAAAACTTCAAAAACCGATAAATCAACCAAAATCTATTGAAGTAAAGGGGTTTATTATATAGATTCGATTTATCAAAAGAAGGCCTCTCCGTTCGGAGAGGCTTTCACTTTTTATTCAAATCCTAAGGCCTTGTTTATGGTAATGCGGTCTCTTAACTTATTTATTTTTTGATGCATTTTATTAAAAAACAGCGTTCTATCTTTCTCTCCAGAATGTACAAGTAATTTTGAATTAGTCATTTGTCGATGAAAGAAATCGTCCATAATATCACAAGTCTCTTGGTGTTCAATCTTTAAATATTCTAGCACGGTATAGGGTACAAAAAAAGCTTTTCTGTGAGTTGTTTTTACCATAATTATATTACTCATGGTTAGCAAATCACTTTTATATAAGTTATAGGAGGCATTATTTTTTGAATTGATAATACTTTGCTGGATTGTTTGTTGCTCAACATGATGTACAATCTCTTCCAAATCATCACATATCTTAAGAGCTAGATCTTTAGACAGCAGTTGAGAATCGTAGAAATAAATGATTTGTTCTAAAGTACCGTTGATTGTATTGTCGTTCCAAAATTCGGTAATATTTATAAAATTATAAGTCCGACCCAATTCAAAAGCTTTTTCAAGCAACGATTCAGGAATGGTTTTTATAAAGGTATCAAAAGAAACCTTGTTTTTAGTCATTTCTTTATTCGTAAGTTTTAGCCATACATATATTTTATAACGAGTGATGAACGAATCTTTGAGCGTATAAAATAACGGAATATCTTTTGCCGAGTATAAAATTGAGGCGCTCGATAATTTTGTTAAGGGAACTAAATTTGCAATTGACCTAGAAAAATAAGACTCTAAATGTACAGTATCTAGAATTCTCGGCGATTTTTCTACAACAATAGTGTTTGGACTTCCAACTTCGTACAACCGATTCAGTGATATTTTGAAGTGCTTGGCTAGTATCACACCCTCCTCTAAGGTTAAATTTGTTTTTAAATTAATTCTTCTATAGGCGGCGTCATAGCCGATATCTAAAACAGCGGCAATCTCATCTATAAATGAAGTACTCCCAGCATTCTTTTCCTTTAAAAACTTGATAAATTGATTTTGCATTATTCACAAATTATTATAAAAACATGATTTCTATTTGTGAAATTTAAGATTTATTTTTTGGAAAAACGCCAAAAATGTAGATGTTATTATAAATATCACAAGTAGTTTTAACCATGTTAACCGAAAATAAAGCAATTATGAACACGACACTTAAACAACGAATAGAACTATTGTTTTTTGTGCTTTTGTGCATTTATGGTAGTTATAATGTGTTTGCACAAGATGTAAAAGATCAGCACATTGGTACGAACGAATTAAAGATCAACATGGGGTCTTTATTATTGGAATTTCCAGAAATAAGTTATGAGTATATTATAAATGAAGAATCATCAATAGGCATCTCAGTTGCACTTCCTTTAGATCGAGATATAAGCTATCGATTTATAATATCTCCTAATTATCGGATATTTTTTGGAGAAAAAAGAGCAGCTGGTTTTTTTATTGAGGCAAATTCGGCCATCTTTTCACAAAGGTTTCAAAGGGATCTTATTTTTGGAAGTATTAATGACCCTTCAACGGATAGCACCAAAATAGGTTGGGGTTTAGGAATCGCTGTTGGAGGGAAATTTTTGACAAAAAATGGTTTTATCGGAGAGATTTATGTTGGAGGTGGTCGAAATTTTATCAATACGGATAAAATTGATGGAGGGTATCCAAGAATCGGGATTTCGATAGGGAAAAGATTTTAATTTTATACAAAATACTATGGCTAAAACAGCATTGATTACAGGGGCAGCTTCGGGCATTGGCTATGAACTCTCACTTTTGTTGGCTAGAGATTCGTATAATTTGATTTTGATCGACTTAGATATGGTTAAACTTCTTATGGCTAAAACCTCCATTTCAAATATGTATGAGTGTAAAATTAAATGTATAGAGCAAGATTTATCCAAAAAAAATGCGGCAGTAGCAGTTTTTTCTCAAATAGAGAATGTCGCTGTTGACATTTTAATAAACAATGCTGGTTTTGGTATTTTTGGCACCTTTTCAAAAACAAATTGGCATCGAGAATCTGAAATGTTGAATCTACATATTCATACAACGACGCACTTAACGAAGTTATTCTTACAACAAATGATACATCGTAATTCAGGAAAGATTTTGAATATTGCTTCACTTGCAGCATTTCAACCCGGACCGTTAATGGCCTTGTATTATGCGTCGAAAGCGTATATATTATCTTTCTCTGAAGCAATTGCGAATGAACTAAAAGGTACGGGAGTTTCTATTACAGTATTATGTCCTGGTCAAACAAAAACGGCTTTTCAAAATGGTGTTTCGCAAACGTCAAGTGAAGCTGCATCTGGTTTTTATAGTGCATGTCCAAAGAAAGTAGCTAAAGCTGGATATGAGGCCTTACTTAAGGGGAAAACAGTCGTTATTCCAGGAAAATTTAATAAGTTTTTATCCTTTCTCCCCAGAGTTGTTTCAAGAAGTTTTGCCACGAATATGGTGAGGAAAATTCAAGAAAAAAATAGAGCTAGTGCTTAAGAGTAAATTATTTGCTATGAAAAAAACCATCTTCCCGATATTTCGGGAGATGGTTTTTGTTTTGAAAAAAGAAAAGAATTAATCTTCTTTTTTATTTTCTCGTGGTCTTCTATCGTCTCTACGATTATCTCTACCACGGTTATCTCTGCCGCGATTGTTATCACGTCCACCTCTGTTATTATCTCTTGGAGGTCTTTCTACAAAACCTTCAGGTTTCGGCAAGATTGCTTTACGAGATACTTTTTCTTTACGCGTACGTTTGTCAATACCAAAGTATTTCACATCGAATACGTCTCCCATGTTTACCACATCAGACACATTTTCGGTACGTTCCCAAGCAAGTTCAGAAACGTGTAATAATACTTCATTACCTGGAGCTTCAGCATATTCCACAACAGCACCAAAATCTAACATTTTGATAACTTTTACTTCATAGACACTTCCAACTTCTGGTTTGAACGTTAAAGAGTCGATTTTTGCCAATACAGCATCAATACCTTCCTGTCCAGTTCCTAAGATTTCAACGATACCTTCTTCTGTTACCGGGTCTTCGTTGATAACGATCGTACATCCAGTTTCTTTCTGTAATTCTTGAATTACTTTTCCACCTGGTCCGATTAAGGCACCAATATATTCATTAGCGATTCTAGCCGTCACCATTTTAGGTGCGTAAGATTTCACATCTTCTCTTGGAGCAGCGATTGTATCTGTTAGTTTTTCTAAAATATGCAAACGACCATCTCTAGCCTGTTGTAATGCATTAACCAGAATTTCGTAACTCAATCCTTTTACTTTGATATCCATCTGACAAGCTGTAATACCGTCTGCAGTACCTGTAACTTTAAAGTCCATATCACCTAAATGATCTTCGTCACCTAGGATATCAGATAATACAGCATACTTTCCAGAATCAGCATCAGATATCAATCCCATGGCGATCCCAGACACTGGCTTAGTCATTTGAACACCCGCGTCCATCATGGCCATCGTTCCAGCACAAACAGTTGCCATCGAAGAAGAACCGTTAGATTCTAATACCTCAGAGACAATACGTACCGTATATGGGCAATCTGCAGGAACCATTCCTTTTAAAGCACGTTGTGCTAAGTTACCGTGTCCTACCTCACGACGTGAAGTTCCACGAATAGGTCTTGCTTCACCCGTACAAAAAGGAGGGAAGTTATAATGAAGATAGAAAGTTTCTTCTCCTTCATATGATGGCATATCAATTTTGTTTGCTTCTCTAGATGTTCCTAAAGTTACGGTTGCCAATGCTTGCGTTTCTCCACGCGTAAAAATTGAAGAACCATGTACAGAAGGTAAGTAATCAGTTTCACACCAGATAGGGCGAATATCTACTGTTTTACGACCATCTAATCGCAATCCTTCATTTAACGTAAGATCTCTAATGGCAGCTTTTTCTGCAGCACGATAGTATTTAGATACTAAGTCTCCAAAATCTTCTAACTCTTCTTCGCTAAATGTAGCTTTGATTTCTTCTTTAATTTCACCGAAAGCGGCACCACGTTCATGCTTAGAAGAACCAGCTTTTGCAATAGCATACACTTTGTCGTATGCCATGTCATGTACTTTTTTCTTCAAGTCTTCATCTTCTCTTTCTGGCTCATATTCACGTACTTCTTTTTTACCGAAAGCTTCAGCTAAACGCTCTTGAGCCGCACATTGTACTTTGATAGCTTCATGAGCAAATTTGATAGCGTCAGCCATTTCTTCTTCAGAAATTTCATCCATTTCACCTTCAACCATCATTACCGAATCAGCAGAAGCACCGATCATCATGTCGATATCAGACTCTTCTAATTGTGCTCGAGTCGGATTGATGATAAACTCACCATTTACACGACCAACGCGTGCCTCAGAAATAGCACATTCAAATGGGAAATCTGATAACTGAATAGCCGCAGAAGCTGCTAATCCAGCCATTGCGTCAGGCATAACATCTTCGTCATGAGACATCAATTGAATCATTACCTGTGTTTCACTATGGTAATCTTTTGGAAATAATGGACGTAAAACACGGTCTACTAGTCGCATTGTTAATACTTCACCATCACTAGGTCGTGCTTCTCTTTTAAAGAAACCTCCAGGATAACGTCCTGCTGCCGCAAACTTTTCACGATAATCTACTGTTAACGGTAAAAAGTCTACATCACTTTGTTTGTAGTTGGAAACGACTGTACATAATAACATACATTTTCCAGATTGAACTACTACCGAACCATGAGCTTGTTTTGCTAATTTTCCGGTTTCGATGGAAATTTCTCTTCCATCACCAAGGTCTATGACCTCTCTAAAAACTTTTGGAATCATAAATATTTTTTAATTCTAATTAAACAATGGTCGTTGTGTTGTAGTAGTAATTGTTGACCAATGAAAAACTATGAATCCTGTCCGAACTCTTCGGGATTTTCAGGATCTGCTTAATCATAAATGCGTATTTAAATTCTTACGCTTGAACTATATGAAATAAAAAGAGAGGCATAAAGCCTCTCTAAATTGATTATTTTCTTAATCCTAATTCTTTAACAATTGCACGATATCTTACAATATCAGTCTTAATTAGATAATCAAGTAAACTTCTGCGCTTACCTACTAATTTCACTAAAGAACGTTCCGTATTAAAATCTTTACGGTTTTTCTTTAAATGCTCTGTTAAATGGTTAATTCTGTGTGTGAACAAAGCAATTTGTCCTTCAGATGAACCTGTGTCTTTTTCAGATTTTCCGTGCTTTTTGAAAATCTCTTGTTTCTTTTCTGTTGTTAAATACATGCTAACATTAAATTTTATTAATCATTTTTATGTACTGATACGCTATCAGGCGGCAAATATAAAACTATTATTTTGATTGGCAACATTTTGTATCTATCAGTTTTAGAGTTCATGTATAAATTTTAGATGCTTATTAAACCTTTTTCATTGATACAAGTCATAGAATCGTAACTTAAAAAATAATATCATGAAAAGACAAAAACTGAATTGGAGTATTTTATTGTTAGCGTTGATCGGGCTATTCTTGACAAGTTGTCAAGACGAAGATACGAGCATAGACACTTCTGCATCACAAGAGATTGATCTAAAAAGTACTGAGACTGAAACAGAGTTGGATAATGTTTCTGATGAATCTAGTGCCTTGATTGAAGAGGCCTATTTAACCGAAGAATTTGCTGAAACAAAGAGTATTCCAGGAAACAGATATTTACCCGACTGTGTAACAATTACAAAAGTAATTACTCAAAATAACAAAGAAGTAACGGTAGATTTTGGAGAAGGGTGTGAGCTACGGAATGGAAATATGGTAAGTGGTAAAATTATTTTAGAGTATGCTAAGGATCCTGATGCCGCTAGTAAAATGATTTCTTTTGAATTTGACGGTTTTGTTTTTAATGAAAAGACTGTTGAAGGAAATGGTTCTATTTTAAGAGAGCGCTCAAATGATAACGGAAACCCTCGATCTACAAGAACAGGAACGATTACCGTGACTTGGCCAGATAGTTCTAGTGCCAATAAAAATGGCACAAAAATAAGAGAATGGATTGAAGGTTATGGAACTGGTGCTTGGGGAGATAATGTATTTTTAATTACAGGAAATTGGATGTTTACCAAGAAAAACGGCACTGTTTTATCTGCAAAAATTGTAGAACCTTTAAGAAGAGAACTTGCTTGTAAATTTTTAGTTAGTGGAACAGTAGAATTGGCTAAAAATGAAAATAGTGCGGTATTAAATTACGGTGATGGAGATTGCGATTCTTCAGCAATAGTGAATATCAATGGAGGACCGGATAGAGAAATAGATTTAAGTGCTATTCGATAAAAAGGTAATAAAAAAGAGCGATACATTTGTATCGCTCTTTTTTTATGATCTTATCGGATTATTTTCTATCAAGTCAATATATAAATTGATTTGTTCTTTTAAATTTTTACGCTCTATGATTTTATCTAAAAATCCGTGTTCTAAAACGAATTCAGCACGTTGAAAACCTTCTGGTAAATCTTTACCAGTGGTATCCTTTACAACACGCGGTCCTGCGAAAGCTACAAGCGCATTTGGCTCAGCAAAATTAACATCACCCAACATCGCATATGAAGCAGTCGTTCCTCCAGTAGTAGGATCGGTACACAAAGAGATATAAGGTATTTTTGCTTCGCTTAACTGTGCTAATTTAGCAGAGGTTTTTACCAATTGCATCAAGGACAATGAAGCCTCTTGCATTCTTGCTCCTCCTGACTTAGAAATCATTAAAAAAGGTATATTCTTTTGCATAGAATAGTCAATAGCACGGGCAATTTTCTCACCTACAACACTTCCCATCGAACCTCCAATAAATTTAAAATCCATTGCTGCTACAACAATGTCTTTACCTAAAGACTTGCCTACGGCAGTTCTCACGGCATCTTTTAATTTCGTTTTTTCTTGTGCATCTTTTAAACGATCCGGATATTTTTTAGTGTCTTCAAACTTTAATGGATCTTTAGAAGTAATACCAGCATTTAGTTCTTTGTATTTATTTTCGTCAAATAAAATTTCAAAATACTCATTACTACCAATTCGAACATGATAACCATCTTCAGGACTTACATAGTAATTCTCTTTTAATTCGTCTGTATCAACAATTTTTCCACTAGGCGTTTTATACCACAACCCTTTAGGAACATCTTTCTTTTCTTCAGTAGGAGTTTGAATTCCCTTGTCTTTTCTTTTAAACCAAGCTGACATAAGATAATTATTTGGGGTGGCAAGTTAGTAAAAAAATGAAAGGCTTCGTAAAAATAAAGATGAGAAAATTATAATGTATCTACATTGTTTAAATCTTCAAAAGCTTGTTTCAAACGTTCTGTAAAACTTATTTCTCCTTTACGTAACCATCCTCGAGGGTCGTAATACTTTTTGTTAGGAACATCATCTCCGTCAGGATTTCCAATTTGTTTCTGCAAATAAGCTTCCTTGTCTTTCATATAATCACGAATACCACTCATAAAAGCATACTGCATGTCAGTATCAATATTCATTTTTATAACACCATAACTAATTCCTTCACGGATTTCTTCAACCGTAGAACCAGATCCTCCGTGAAAAACAAAATCAATATGATTATGACCTACATTGTATTTTTCTGAGATATACTCTTGAGAATTCTTCAAAATTTTAGGGGTCAATTTCACATTACCTGGTTTGTATACGCCATGAACATTACCGAAAGCAGCAGCCACAGTAAATTGATCACTTACTTTACTTAACTCCTCATAAGCATAGGCAACTTCTTCGGGCTGTGTATATAATTTAGAGTCATCAACATCAGTATTGTCTACCCCATCTTCTTCACCTCCTGTAATACCTAATTCTATTTCTAGCGTCATGCCCATTTTACTCATACGCTCTAAATAGTGCTTGCAGATCTCAATATTTTCCTCAATAGGTTCTTCTGATAGATCAATCATATGAGAACTATATAATGGTTTTCCAGTAGCAGCAAAATGTTCTTCACTTGCGGCTAATAAACCATCTATCCATGGCAATAATTTTTTTGCACAATGATCGGTATGTAAAATAACAGGAACACCATAAGCCTCGGCCATTAAATGCACATGCTTGGCCCCTGCAACGGCACCGGCGATAGCTGCTTTTTGCCCTTCGTTAGATAAACCTTTACCGGCATTAAATTGTGCACCACCATTAGAAAATTGAATAATTACGGGAGCATTAAGATCTCTGGCAGTCTCTAGAACGCCATTGATACTATTGGAGCCAATAACGTTTACAGCTGGTAATGCAAACCCTTTTTCCTTTGCTAATTTAAAAATCGCTTGCACTTCACGCCCTGTTGCTACTCCTGGTTTTATAGTATGACTCATTTAGTTTGATTTAAGAGTTGAAATATTTGGGTATAAAAGTAAACATTTTTAGAGATACCGAGTACAAAGTAGTATGATAATAAACGAAATCGATATAGTATAAAAAAAGAGAAATTTACTTAGAAAGGATAGTTGATGCCAATATTGTAAACGGCTCTATTAAAATTATAGTTTTGAAACCATTTGTTCTCTAAATTATAAGGTTCATAGGTTTTAAAACCAGCGTCTAATCTAAAAATAAGAAACCCGAAATCATAGCGGGCTCCAAAACCAGAACCGATAGCCATGCCCTTAAAGGAATTGAAACTATTAAATTTGGCTTCTGAAGAAGTAAGGGGTGATTTGGTAATATCCCAAATATTTCCGGCATCTATGAATAAGGCTCCATTTAAACTATTTAACACTTTGAATCGATATTCAAGATTGGAGGTAAGCTTAAGACTTCCAGTATTAAATTCTAATGTACTTTGTTCTGAACCTGGCCCTAGGCGAAAGGTTCGCCATGCACGAATATCGTTAGAACCACCTGCTCTGTAGCTTCGACTAAATGGAATGTCATCCGAATTTCCAAAAGGAACTGCGATTCCGAAGAATTGACGAAAAACTAAAGAAGTATTTTGATTGATACCCCAGTATTTTTTATATTCAAATTCCGTTTTAAGATATTGAGCCACGGGTAGACCAAACAATTCTTTTTTACTCCCATCGGCTGGTTTTTTAACAAAGGCGGATGTCAATGAACCCGAAGAAATAAGCCTTCCTGTAAAAGCAGAAAAACTATTATCTCTAAAATTCTCACGATTATTGTAATTATAAGCATATGAAATTACAGGTACTAACACGTCCTCGATTAATATTTCTCTTTGTTCTCTCACGTTGCTCGCAATTCGAAACTCTTCAGGATTAGAACCTGCGAAATCTTCATTGGAGTTTAAAACATAATTTATGTAGTTCAGTGGTTTTAAGATTGGGTTACCCGTTTCTCTATCCAAAATAGGAGCGCCACTCAATGCATCTCTCTCAACAGTATCAAAAGTTTCGGCGCTAGGTGCCAATGGATCGATATTATTAATTCCAGCATTGTAAGCTATATCATTTAGTTTGTTCGCTTCTGAGCCATAAACATCAAAATAATTTCCACGATTCGTGTTGCGTATATATTGAAGATTTAGCAATTCAACTTTATGGTTCGTTTTTGGGGAACTAATCCAGGTGTAATCGATTCCGGCGGTTACATTTTGTCTATCTAACCCGATATTATTTTGGATACCTAAACTAAGACCGATATTCGTTTTAGGAGACATGCGCTTCGGGATTAATTTTGATCCTTTAAAAGGAAATAAAAACCTTGGAAGTTTGAGTGTGACTCCAGATCCTATTTCCCAAGCATTAAAGAAGTCTGAATTGTCTGAAATCTCTTGAGAAGTGTTTAGAAAAGAACCTTGAAACGATAACTCTAAGATTTCGGCTCCTTTGAAAATATTTCTGTTTAAAAAAGAGAACTTTCCTGAAATTCCAAATCGGTTGATACTCGATGTTGTAAATTCGGCGTCCCAACCCAATGAGTATTTTTTCAAGGGTGTTAAGAAAATGTTGGCAGTAAGGGTTTCATCGTCGTTTTCTTCATATTTAATGTCGACTGAGGGTCGAAAATTTTGCAATTCTCTTAAGAATTTTCTGGTAAGATCTCTATCGTTATCTCTATAAATTGAACCACTATCTATGATAATTGAGTTGGCTAAATACTTCGGATTATATTTTAACTCAGATTGAGCATAAAAATTTATATTATTAAACTTAGCAGAATCTTGTTGCTTTTCATCTTTCGTGTTGAAGGAATAATCGGTATAAACATTTACTCTTTTAATTTTTTGAATCGTATAGGGTTTGTAGTAACTACTATCGTCGGCTTCAATTTTTCTATTGCCAATCACCAATTGTACATTTTGCTTGTGCCTTGCCATATTGGTGGTGTCTATATTGAACTCCATTAGGTCTCTTCCAAAATGATAGATACCTGAGTTTCTATATAAATTGACTAACCGATCCTGTTCCTTTTCAAAATTTTGAGTTTTAAAAAGGTCTCCTTTTTTTATGAAAGAAGCATCAAGAGTAGTTTTGTATAAAGAATCTAAAACGGGAGAAGCTATATTACTTGTAATTGTATCTAAAAAATAAGGATTTTTTGTGGTGACCTCATAGTCTACACTTATACGCTTAGATTCAGTGGTGTTTTCTTTATAAGTTACTATTGCATCCCAATACCCTTCATTAAAATAATAGTCCTCTAAACTCTGAGTTGATTTTTTTATTTTATCAAGGTCAGAAATAACGGGAGCATTACCACTTTTCAGTAACCATTTATTAAATCCTCTTGAGCTTTTTTCTAAGGCCTTAAATTGTTTCTCTGAGAATTTTTTAGTCGCCCATTTCTTAAAATTCGGTTTATTTGAGGGCCATCGTAAAGAAATCGTATCAGGATTTCCTAAGTTGTATAGATGCAAAGAAAAAGGAATTCCTAAAATTTTTTGATTGGGTTTTTGTCGCAAAAAACTATACAACTTTTGAGATGATACTTTTTGATCATTCACAATAATCGTATTCTTTTCGAGTAGGTAATTATTTTCAGGAACATGTTTTGTAGCGTCGCAGGCAACAATCAATATTACTAATACAATAAATAATACTATTTTCGTGAAAATATTATACAATACAGTCTTGTTTAACGCTCTGAAAGCTGAAAAATATTTAACAATTAGTAATTTGAGTTAGATTATAAAGAATCAATTACCTGCTCTTTACATCAAAAGTAATACTATTTACATGCTAAGCAAAAATCAATTAAAATTAATAACAAGTTTACATCAAAAAAAGTACCGAACTCGTCATGGTTTGTTTATAGCGGAAGGCATAAAGGTAGTTTGCGAGTTTTTAGACTCATCATTTCAGTTAAAGAATTTATACACTACAGAAGTTATTCAGGAGTTTGAAGGGTATAATCCTCAAATTATTTCTGAAATAGAATTAAAAAAAATCAGCAATTTAAAAACACCAAATAAGGTATTGGGCGTTTTTGAGATACCTGAAATGAAACAGATAGAGCATGAGGGGTTGTTATTGGTTTTAGATGACATCAAGGATCCCGGTAATTTGGGCACAATTATTAGGTTATGCGATTGGTTTGGAATACGGAAAGTTGTCTGTTCTAAAGAGACCGTTGATTGCTACAATGCGAAGGTGGTGCAATCTACGATGGGTTCATTGACTAGAGTTTCCTTAGTTTACACAGATTTAATTCCTTTTTTAGAAAGCACAGAGTTACCTATTTATGGAGCATTATTGGACGGAGAAAATATCTACAATACTTCTTTAATAAAAGATGCAATTCTAATCATAGGGAATGAATCAAATGGTATATCGAGCGAGGTATCTGAATTTGTTACACATCGAATTACCATTCCGCGATTTGGAAGTTTACAATTAGCAGAAAGCTTAAATGCTGCCACTGCCACTGCCATTATCATAAGTGAATTTAGATCGTCTCTTATTGAAAAGTGAAATTAATAAAAATCCCTCTGGTTCCTAAATAATCAACAGGTGCTGTAAACGGACTAGGAACGTCATCATAAACTAATTCATTGTTAATGGCAAAAATTCCTCGAATCGAAGGTGAAAATTTGAACCATTGCAAATAAATATCTACCCCGACCCCAACTTCGTACATAAAATTACTTGTTTTCATCCTAAATTGTCCACTTGTGTTGTCATCAGGATTATTTTGATTGCTAGAGAAATTATAATCATAAGATACGCCTCCGATTACAAAAGCACGCATATTATCTAATCTTTTCGTGCTTAATTTCAACAATAAGGGCAATCTTAAATAAGTTCCGGGAATATCTCTAACATTACTCGGACTTAAACCTGCAACAACGTCCTCAGCGTAGGTAATTGTCTTCGTATTACTCGATAATCCAGGTTCGAAACGAACACTAATATGCTCGTTTAAATTATATCCAACAACAAGTCCAATATTAAAACCTAAAGATTCTTCAACGGTTATATAGTCTGAGTTTTCATCTAGAACTAGAGCGTTACTTGGGTTATATGTTACTTTAAACCCTTTATTATTAAGACCTAAATAATAGGCAAAGTGCAACTTTTTTTTATCTACATTGGGTAGATATTCTATGCGATCTTTCTGGGCAAATAGATTACTAGCAGAAATTAAAAGAAAGCAGGTGCTTACAATGATTATTCGTTTCATATAAATTAATTACTTTTTTGCAGTATACATTGCTGCAATTCCAAAAGTTAAAGATCTGTTAGTTGCATTATTAAACCCATTTTTTTGCAAAATATTGTTGAAGTTTTCACCATAAGGAAAAGCAGCTGCCGACTCTGGCAAATATGAATAGGCATTTTTGTCTTTTGAAAACAACTTTCCAACAGTAGGAATAATGTATTTAGAATACAATTTGAACAATTGTTTCATCGGAAATTTTTCTGGCTGAGAAGTTTCCAGTATTGCTAAAACTCCTGCAGGTTTGAGGACTCGTTTTATTTCTTGAAGTCCCTTATCTAAGTTTTCAAAATTTCGTACCCCAAAACCTACCGTTATAGCGTCAAAAGTATTGTCTTCAAAGGGCATATTTTCAGAGTCACCCTGTATCATATCAATACTTCCTTCTAATTTCTTATTTTTTATTTTTTCAATACCCATATCTAGCATTCCTTGCGAAATATCTAAGCCAATCACTTTTTCAGGGTTTAATTTTGTCAGCATGATAGCAAAATCTCCAGTTCCTGTAGCGATATCTAATATTTGTTTTGGGTTATTTTGCCCGACAAATTTCACTACTTTTTTTCTCCATCTCATATCTATACCAAAGGTTAAAACACGATTTAAGAAATCGTAATTGGTAGAGACCTTGTCAAACATCTGTTCGACTTGATCTTTTTTTCCTAGTTCAGAATTTTTATATGGAGTAACCTTAGTAGCCATGCTAATAAATTAATTTTGACAAAGATACACATTCAGATAATAAAGATAAACCTTCTAGGTTTTTTTAACGAGATCAAACATAATTGGTAAAATACTTGACAAGCCCTATGCCCATATTGTATATTTGCGCTCATTTTTACAAAACTCTAAACCATAAATTAATGAAGTTATCACATTTTAAATTTGACTTACCAGAGGAATTACTTGCAGAATATCCATCAGAACAACGCGATGAAGCGCGTTTGATGGTATTGAATCGTAAGGAACAAACCATTGAACATAAACATTTTAAAGATTTGGTAAATTATTTTGATGAAGGTGATATCATGGTTTTCAACAATACCAAGGTTTTTCCAGCTAGACTTTACGGAAATAAAGAAAAAACTGGCGCTAGAATTGAAGTGTTTTTGTTAAGAGAATTGAATAAGGAAAGTCGCTTATGGGATGTATTAGTTGATCCTGCAAGGAAAATTAGAATAGGAAACAAATTATTCTTTGGCGATAATGATGACTTGGTAGCTGAGGTAATCGATAATACAACTTCGAGAGGTAGAACATTACGCTTTTTATTCGATGGAAGTTATGAAGAGTTTCGCAAAAAATTGAAAGATTTGGGCGAAACACCATTGCCAAAATATATCAAAAGAGATGTAGAACCTTCAGATGTAGAAAGATATCAAACAATTTATGCGAAACATGAAGGTGCTGTTGCTGCGCCTACAGCCGGATTGCATTTTTCCAAACATTTGTTAAAACGATTGGAAATTAAAGGAATTGATTTGGCCGAGGTAACCTTACATGTAGGATTAGGAACTTTTCAACCCGTAGAAGTAGAAGATTTGTCAAAGCATAAAATGGATTCTGAAGAGATTATCATTCCAGAGAGTGCGGCGAATACAGTGAACAATGCCTTGGATAATAAGAAACGTGTATGTGCAGTAGGGACCACCGTAATGAGAACTATGGAAAGTTCAATGTCTGCAGATTACAGATTGAAGCCTTATAGTGGATGGACTCATAAGTTCATCTTTCCTCCGTACGATTTTGGTATTGCCAATGCCATGGTGACGAATTTTCATACACCTCAATCTACGCTTATGATGATGACAGCGGCTTTTGCAGGACACGATTTCCTAAAAGAGGCATATGCAGAAGCCATCAAAGAGAAATATAACTTTTATTCATACGGTGACGCGATGTTAATTCTATAGGTAACAACTATAATTTATATGGACAACTCATATAATAACTGATATTTACCTAACTTAGTAATCTTAAAATAGTATACGATGATGAAAAAAGCAATTCTAATATTTTTAACTTTTAGTTTTTCTCTGAATTTCTTTGGACAGGTTACCAATGAAGGTACTCCAGCGAGTTGGGATATGGTTGATTCCAAAAATAACATTACATCGATTAAGCTTCCAAAGTTGAATATGAAAAAAATTCAAGCTGAGGATGAGATCAACGATAAGATAAGAGCAAAACCTTGGAGATTTGGGTATAAGCATAAAGTAAATCATGGACTTGATAATGCTGGTTCTTGGACAAGCTTATCTAACGGAGATAGAATTTGGAGAATACTTTTTGAATCTAAAGGAGCATTAAGCTTGAATTTTATTTTTAATCAATTTCACATGCCTGATGGAGGAAAAGTATATGTATATAGTGATGATAGAACGGATCTTCTTGGGGCCTATACTGCTGTGCAAAATCAAGAAAGTGGAATGTTAGGAACTTGGCTTGTCGAGGGAGATAAAATATGGGTTGAATATTTAGAACCCAAAAATGTTGCAGGACAAGGAAAATTGAATATCGCAAGTGTTACTCATCAATATAGATCAGCTGAAACAATGAAAGCCTTGAATGATTCAGGTGCTTGTAACAAAGATGTTGATTGCCCAATTGGAGCTGATTTCGAAAGTCAGAGAGATGTTTTGAAAAAAGCTGTTAGTCTTATACTTGCCAACGGTAGCGATTTTTGCACGGGTACTTTGATTAATAATACGAATGAAGATAATAAACCGTACATTTTAACCGCAAATCATTGCTTTTTTAGGAATGATGGAAGTTCTACTGGTGCGAACCCAGCAACCCTTGCTTTTCGTTTTAATTGGATAAGTCCGACTCCAATTTGTAGTGGGTTTACAAATAGTACGAATGGACCCACAAATATGACCTTAAGTGGTTCAACTATGCGAGTTAATAATTCTGATTCTGATGTTGTATTATTGGAGATTAATAATCCAATTCCTACCGATTGGGATGTGAATTATGCAGGTTGGGATCGATCAGGTGCAACACCTTCTTTTGTAGTAAGTATACATCACCCCTCAGGTGATATCATGAAAATTGCTAGAGATAATTCAGGAGTCATAAAATCTTCCCATTCTATAGATGGTGGTCCTGTTGCACAAACCTGGGATATTACTACTGCCGGTGGTGGATGGGAACTTGGAGTAACCGAAAGAGGTTCTTCAGGAGGAGCACTTTTTGATCAAAATGGAAGAATTATAGGACAACTTTTTGGTGGCGCAGCATTTTGTAATGGGACTAATGATAACGGACTCTTAGATTTTTATGGACGTTTTGATGTTTCATGGGATAACGGAGGAACGGCACCTACCCAATTAAAAGATTGGTTGGATCCCGCAAATACAAACCCAGTTACGTTGGATACCAAACAAAATGTTTTGTCTGTTAATGATGAATTTTTAGTAGAAAATATTTCTGTTTTCCCAAACCCTACTTCTGGAACTGTAAATGTAAAAGCTACAGGTGTAGTCGGAGATTTAAGTTATGAAGTTTTTAATTTGTTAGGACAATCCTTACAATCTGATCTGTTACAAAATGAAACAATTCAATTAAATAATCTTAACAGTAATATTTATTTTATAAAGATTACAGAAATTGAGACAAATAAAATTTTAGTGAAGAAAGTTGTATTGAGTAAATAACGCCTTCACATGAATATAAAATAATAACGTCCTGTTGATCAGGACGTTTTTTATAGGTAGATGATAAAAAAACAAGACATACGCGCACTGACAAAGGAAGAGCTTCGCTCTTTTTTTGTAGAAAATGGAGACAAAGCTTTTCGCGGAAATCAGGTGTATGAGTGGTTATGGAGTAAAGTGGCGTATACCTTCGATGATATGACCAATCTATCGAAGACAACAAGAACAATGTTGGATGAAAATTTTGTCATCAATCATATTGAAGTTGATCAAATGCAACGTTCAAATGATGGTACCATTAAAAATGCGATTAAATTGCATGATAGTTTAATTGTTGAATCGGTATTGATACCAACAGAGACTAGAACTACCGCCTGTGTTTCTAGTCAAGTGGGGTGTAGTCTAGATTGTAACTTTTGTGCGACTGCTCGCTTAAAGCGGATGCGAAATTTGAACCCAGATGAGATTTATGACCAAGTAGTCGCTATTGATAAGCAAAGTCGACTGTATCATCATCATAAGTTGTCTAATATTGTTTTTATGGGAATGGGAGAGCCTCTCTTAAATTATAAAAATGTATTGGCATCTATAGAGAAGATAACATCAGATGAGGGCCTAGGAATGTCGCCAAAACGCATAACATTGTCAACAGTGGGTATCCCGAAGATGATTAAGAAATTGGCAGATGATGAGGTGAAATTCAACTTAGCTGTTTCATTACATTCAGCGATTGATGATGTGCGTTCTAAGATGATGCCTATTAATGAAAAGAGCAATTTAGCTGAGCTACTAGAATCTTTACAATATTGGTACTTAAAAACGAAGAAAATCATCACATTTGAATATGTCGTTTGGAAAGGGATCAACGACACCCAAAAGGATGTAAATGCCTTGGTAGACTATTGCAAACAAGTTCCTTCTAAGGTGAACATTATCGAGTATAATGCCATCGATGATGGGGAATTTCAACAAGCCGCACCAGAGGCAATCGACATGTATGTTCATACATTAGAATCAAATCGTATTGTGGTCAATGTGCGTCGAAGTAGAGGTAAGGATATTGATGCTGCATGCGGACAACTGGCTAACAAGACTTCTTGATACTACTCGTTTAGCAAAGCATTGATCGCATCTAAATTGGGTGCTAAAATAATTTCAATACGTCTATTTTTTGCTTTTCCAGAGACAGAAACATTACTCGCAACAGGTAAGAATTTACTCCTTCCAGCAGCCGTGATCTGTTTCGGAGACACATTGTTATTGGTTAGAATTCGAACAATTGCGGTGGCTCTTTTTGTGGATAAATCCCAATTATCAGTGATCGCACCTTTTCCGCCGTAAGGCACATCATCTGTATGTCCTTCAATCAACACATCGATATCCGTATTTTGTTTCAAAACGCCTGCTAGATTTACGACAGCCGAACGCCCTTGAGCACCAACTGCCCAACTCCCAGAACCAAATAGTAATTTATTTTCCATAGACACATAGACTTTACCATTTTTACGTTCTACGGTGAGACCTTTACCTTCAAAACCACGTAACGCGGCAGATACGGCATCTTTTAGACGAAGCATTTTGGCTTCTTTGGCGGCAATGAGACCTTCTAGCTCATCAACACGTTTAGAACGTGCATCTAAATCGCCTTGTAGCTTTTCTAAACGACCACTTTCTTTGGCCAATTGTGATTCTTTTTCTTGTAGTTGTAAGAGCAATTCTCGGTTTAGTTTCTCTTTCTCCGACAATTGACTTGCACTCATTTGAGACAGTTCATTGTACTCTTGCTCAAGTTTTGATTTTTTTGCATCCAACCGATCAACTTCTTCATTTAGTTTCGTTCGATCAGATTCTAATTTAGCAACTGCTTGTTGCAAGGTTTTAGAGCTTTCTTCTAAGGCTTTCTTTTTATCTAGAAGGTCTTGATTTTCACCAAATAAATCGGCGTTATTGTCGCGCAATTTATTGTATTTGTCTTCTAATTCAGTGTATACTTTTTTGGTGACGCAAGAAGTCGCTAAAGTCAAGGTAAGGATTACTAAAACTATTTTTTTCATAATAAAAATGATTTATTTCTGAATTCCTGCGAAAGCAAGAATAACAAAAGATATAATATAAGTAATTCTTTAATCTATAAGCTATCTTCGTTTTTAAATCCTAGTCAATTTCAACACCAACAGGGCAATGGTCAGAGTGTTTGGCTTCGGGTAAAATGTACGCTCTTTTTAAGCGATTTTCTAAAGATGCTGTTGCCATACAGTAATCTAATCGCCACCCTTTATTATTATTTCTAGCATTCGCACGGTAACTCCACCAGCTATAATGATGAGGCTCTTTATTAAAATGCCTGAAAGTATCTATAAAACCACTATCAATAAACTTGCCAATCCATGCTCTTTCGACTGGTAAAAACCCAGAAACACCTTTCATTTTCGGGTTATGAATGTCAATTTCTTCATGACAAATGTTGTAATCACCGCAAATAATAAGGTTCGGAAGCTCTTTCTTCAATTGCGAAATGTAGTCGTGAAATTCATCCATATAATTGAGTTTGAAATTCAAGCGATCATCATTGGTGCCCGAGGGTAAATACAAACTCATAATCGATACGGTATCAAAATCTAAGCGTAAGTTACGACCTTCAAAATCCATAGATTCAATGCCGGTACCATATTCAATATGGTTGGGTTTTATTTTTGATAAGATAGCAACACTACTGTATCCTTTTTTCTGTGCAGAAAACCAATAATGATACGGATAGCCAGCTTGTTCAAATAGCGCTAAATCGAGTTGCTCTTTATGAGCTTTTGTTTCTTGTATGCAGATGACATCTGGGTTTGCAGCTACTAACCAATCTAAGAACCCTTTTTTCAGCGCAGCACGAATACCATTAACATTGTAAGAAATAATGTTCATTATATATTAATTTAATACCATTTCTGGAATGTCACCATCAACTACCAAGGTTCCGGCAGTTGCATTTTTTATATCTTCAACAGAAACTCCTGGAGCCCTTTCTAATAAATGAAAAGCGCCATCTTTAATCTCTAGCACGGCTAAATTCGTCACCACTTTTTTTACACATCCCACGCCTGTGAGTGGCAAGGAACATGTTGTTAACAGCTTCGATTCGCCACGTTTGTTCGTATGCATCATGGCTACAATAATATTTTCGGCAGAAGCAACAAGGTCCATGGCGCCACCCATACCTTTCACCATCTTGCCTGGAATTTTCCAGTTAGCGATATCCCCATTTTGAGCGACTTCCATCGCCCCTAATACGGTTAATTGCACATGTTGACCTCGAATCATGGCAAAGCTGGTTGCCGAATCAAAAATAGAGCCTCCATCGAGCACGGTCACTGTTTGTTTACCGGCATTGATCATGTCGGCATCTTCTTCACCTTCAAGAGGGAAAGGTCCCATACCGAGCAATCCGTTTTCACTTTGAAACTCTACATCGATACCTTTCGGAATATAATTTGCCACTAAGGTCGGAATACCAATACCTAAATTGACATACCATCTATCTTGTAATTCTTGAGCGATTCTTTGCGCTATTTCTTGTTTGGATAAACTCATAAGCTAAAGTTTAGGAGTTATTGTGCGTTGTTCAATGCGTTTTTTGTAGTCACTTCCCTTGAAAATACGTTGCACGAAAATTCCTGGGGCGTGAATTTGATTTGGATCTAACTCTCCAGCGGGTAACAATTCTTCAACTTCCGCCACGGTAATTTTTCCAGCCATAGCCATCATCGGATTAAAATTTCGAGCGGTTCCTTTAAAAATTAAATTCCCTGCTGTATCCCCTTTCCAAGCTTTTACAAAGGCAAAATCTGGTTGAAACGCATGTTCTAACACATACATTTTTCCATTAAACTCTCTTGTTTCTTTCCCTTCGGCGACCTCGGTTCCATAGCCAGCCGGTGTATAAAAGGCTGGTATACCCGCACCTGTAGCTCTACAACGTTCTGCTAGTGTACCTTGCGGAATCAAATCTACTTCTAGTTCGCCGCTTAGCATTTGGCGTTCAAATTCGTCGTTTTCTCCCACGTAGGAAGAAATCATCTTTTTAATCTGACGTTTCTGTAGTAATAAACCTAATCCGAAATCATCGACACCCGCATTATTAGAAATACAGGTTAAGTTCGTCACTCCCAATGATACTAACTGGCTAATGCTATTTTCAGGAATACCGCACAAGCCAAAACCACCGAGCATAAACGTCATGCCAGATTGCACTCCTTCCAGGGCTTCTTCGACATTTTGTACAACTTTATTAATCATAATTTTTAGCTATCAAAATTAATTTCTTCACTATCTGGAGTTTCTCCATCTTCGCCGGTTTGTGCTTCTTTATACTTTCCACAATCCAATTCTACTTTTAAATTCGACGGCTTTTCAAAAGGTTTATCACTTATGTTGAGTGTTTTATCAGCATAACATTTTTTCATATAAAGCGCCCAAATTGGCATAGCCATGGTAGCTCCTTGACCTCGTCCTAAATCTGGGAAGTGAGCTGCTCTATCTTCTGCGCCTACCCACACTCCAGTAGTTAAATTAGGTACTAAGCCCATAAACCAACCATCAGATTGATTTTGAGTTGTACCCGTTTTTCCTGCTATCGCATTTGTGAATTTATACGGATAGCCCGATGAAATACTATCGGGAAATTTTTTATTGGCGGTACGTAAATGTACACCCGACCCTCCTTTAGTAACTCCTTCTAATAAATTGATTACGGTGTAAGCGGCTTCTTCACTTAAGACCTCTTTTGTTTTTGGAGTAAAATTTGTCAATATCGTTCCGTTCTTATCTTCTATCCGCAGCACCATAGTCGGTTCAACATACATCCCTTTATTTGAAAAAGCGTTATAAGCACCTACCATTTCATATAAGGTTAAATCAACACTTCCCAAAGCGATAGATGGTGCCTCAATTATATCACTAGTGATTCCTAAGTTTTTGGCTAAACGCACCACGTTTTTAGGAGTTGTCATATCAATTAATTGTGCAGAAATAACGTTTGTAGAATTTGCTAAGGCGTTTTTAATGGTTTTAGTCCCTCCATATTTTTCGTCAGAATTACCTGGGGTCCAATCTTCCGGAAGGCCATATTTTCCTTTCGGAATGGTGTATGGCGTATTATTTAGTGGGTAACAAGGAGAGATTCCTAACTGATTAATCGCTGTTGCATACACAAATGGCTTGAAGGTAGAGCCTACTTGACGCGCTCCTTGTTTTACATGATCATATTGAAAGTGTTTATGATTAATACCACCAACCCAAGCCTTTACATGACCTGATTGTGGATCTGTAGATAAAACACCCGTGTGCATAAAATGTTTGTAATAACGAATTGAATCTTTGGGCGTCATGATGGTATCAATTTCTCCTTTCCAAGAGAAAATTTTCATATCTGTTTTTGCATCAAAAGAAGCCAAAATGTCCTTTTCGGATTTTCCAGCTTTTTTCATTCTTTTCCAACGATTAGAACGTTTCATGGCCGATTTTATATTCGCGGCTATTTGGTTTTTATCTAAATCGTAAAAAGGAGCGGTTTTATTTTTCTCTTGACTTTTATAAAACACACGCTGCAAATTCGACATATGTTCTTGCATTGCTTCTTCAGCATACTGCTGCATACGAGAATCTAGCGTCACATGTATTTTTAGACCGTCGCGATAAATATCATAAGGGGTTCCATCTGGTTTTGGATTGTCTTTTACCCAATCTTTTAAAAAACCTCGTAAGTACTCTCTAAAATAGGTAGCCATTCCGAAACTCGTATCTTCAGGCGTAAAATTTAATTCAATAGGCAGTTTCTGAAGTGAATCTTTTGCTGCCATCGAGATTTTGCCATTCTTTTCTAGCTGCATTAGCACTACATTTCTGCGCTGTAAGGATTTCGCCTTAGACACTTCTCTTTGCGGATTGAACTGTCTTGGGTTTTTGAGCATGGCCACAAAGACAGCGGCCTCTTGAATATTTAAGTCTTTAGGTTCTTTTCCAAAATAAATACGTGAAGCAGAACGCACGCCAACTGCTTGGTATAAAAAATCCATCTTATTTAAATACATAGCAATGATCTCTTGCTTGGTATACTGACTTTCAAGGCGTGTAGCAATCACCCATTCTTTTGTCTTCTGCAAGACAATACGCTTGATAAAATTTCCAGATGGTTTAACAGTAAAGAGTAACTTCGCCAATTGTTGCGTAATGGTACTGGCACCACCATCTTTACCTAATTTTGCCACAGCTCTTGCTGTACCATAAAAATCGATACCTGAATGTTCATAAAAGCGAACATCTTCAGTTGCAACCAAAGCATCTATTAAATTTTGAGGAAGATCTTTATACCCAATAGGCGTTCTGTTTTCTATGGCATAGGTTCCAATGGTTTTTCCGTCACTCGATATAATTTCAGTAGCTAATAAACTTTTAGGATTCTCGAGTTCTTCGAAAGTTGGAAGTTTACCAAAAACACCCCAACCGGCTAACAAAAACATAAGAATAAGACATCCGATTCCACCTAAAAAAATACGCCAAATCCACTTCGTGAGTTTTCTAAAAAGAGGAAATTGCTGAGCCGCTTGTTTAGTCATTGTTTTGAGTTTTTTCTATTCTTAAACCAACATCAGTTACCCCTTCGAGATCCGTAATACCTTCAACAGCACCACTTTTACGCATGGCCTGTTGGATATTGATGTTGTATTCTCCGGTAACTGGAAAAATAACATTGGTTTTATATTCTAGTATATTTTCTTTTAAATCGGTTAACCCTTCACCTAAAAATTTACCTTGTGCATCAGTCATCTCGTATTCTAAGGTATCTATAAAACTAGTATTGTTAGGGAAATTGATATCGACTATTATGAACAAATTGCTGTACTGATAATCGTTATTGTTTCTTAAGTTAATAAACAAATTATTTCTAGAAATAGTATCTACGGGGTTGAATTTAAAATTTACAATAGAATCTTTGTGCCACACACTATTTGGCATTGATTTATAAACATCGAATGTTGCATTGTTACTACAAGAAACAATCAAGCTAACAACAAGTATGGCTAAGCATATTTTACGCATTTTTGCGAGGTTTTTTTCGTCTATTATTTTTATTGTTTCTCTTTTTTCTGCGCTGTTTTTTGGCTTTGTCAAAACGTGTTAAACTATCTTGTCCTACAACATTTGCAAATACTTTTTCCTCTTTAGGGCTCTCTAGTTCGAAAGCGAAATCTTCGAGACTCTGAGCTTTCTTTTTATTTTTATTAAGGGCAATAATTTCATTGGCTCTTTCGGTACTCAACTGATGCCATTGCATTGGATTATCTTTATAGGCATACCAAATAAGTCCTCTGAAAATATCCATTTTTTGAAAAACACCGGTGCCTTTTTCCGTTTGAAGCCACGTATCTGTGTTTGGAAATTTTTTCAAGGCATCCATATAAGAATCTAGTTCATAATTCAAACAGCATTTCAATTTTCCACATTGACCCGCTAGTTTTTGAGGGTTCAATGATAATTGTTGATATCTAGCAGAAGCTGTGCTTACCGAACGGAAGTCTGTCAACCAAGTTGAACAACATAGTTCTCGACCACAAGAGCCTATACCACCTAATCGTGCTGCTTCTTGACGGAGTCCTACCTGTTTCATTTCAATACGAATCTTAAAAGTAGAGGCTAATTCTTTAATTAATTCTCTAAAATCTACCCGCTCGTCAGCGGTATAATAAAATGTAGCCTTATTACCATCACCCTGAAACTCAACATCAGAAAGCTTCATTTGCAGTCCTAGACGAGAAATAATTAACCGAGCATTTCGCTGAACTTCTTGCTCTTTGTTACGTGAAGTTTGCCAGATGTCGATATCTCTTTGAGAAGCTTTTCTGTAGATTTGTTTCACATCCTCGCTATCAAATCCAATATGTTTTTTACGCATCTGAATTTTGACCAATTCTCCTGTTAAAGAAATGGCTCCAATATCATGGCCAGGCGAAGTTTCTACAGCCACAACATCGCCCACATTGACAGATAGGTCTTTGGTGTTCTTGTAGAAATGTTTTCGTCCGTTTTTAAAACGAACTTCTACAATATTGAATTTGGATTGCCCTGTGGGTAATGTCATATTAGACAACCAGTCGAACACAGTTAATTTGTCACAACTTCCTGTGCCACAACTACCATTACTTTTACACCCTTTAGGGACGCCATTAGTATCCGTAGAGCAACTATTACAGCTCATATATGTTATATTTTAAATCAAACTATGAATATGTTTGATGTAAATTCGTAAATCCTTTATAATTGTGTAAATATAATTATTTTAATCAAAGGAATATTAGAAGTTAAATTTTAAATATTGAGAAGCATTGCTTTTGATATACTATATTTGTCATTCAGATCTTATCGGATGAAAAAAATAATCTTTTCTTTAATTATCTTGGTATCTGTAGCTGGTTTAGCACAGAATCAAGAAGAAGCTTATGGGGGGAAATACACCTTTAATCCAACAAATATGCCTTGTATCTCGACTGCTCAAAAAACAGAGATAAAGAATCAATTAGCAATAAGTATCGCATCCTTAAAAAAACAAGGGAAGTTGGCGAAGGTGAACACGAAACTAATTCAACAATTTTCATGGCCGGTTAAAAAATCATCAGATTCTGACTTTGCCGATTTTTGGGGAATTTCAAATTATGTGGATCACAATGCCAATTTTCCAGATGAATTACAAGATTATAATTGTGGTTCGAGAACCTATGATACAGATAGCGGATATAATCATAGAGGTTTGGATATCTACACATGGCCATTTTCTTGGTTTCAAATGGAAAATGATATGGCAGAAATAATTGCCCCCGCAGATGGTGTAATTATCTTTAAGCGGGATGGAGAATTCGATAAAAGTTGCGATTTTAATAACAATCGATGGAATGCAGTTTATCTTCGACATAATGATGGAAGCGTGACTTGGTTTGGTCATATGAAATCTGGGAGTTTAACAACAAAGAATGTTGGTGACAGCGTTGTTAGAGGTGAATATCTCGGGGTAATTGGTAGTTCGGGTAACTCGACCGGTCCTCACTTGCATTTTGAAATATACGATGCGAGTAACAATATTATAGACCCTTATAATGGTGCCTGTAATAACACTACGAGCTGGTGGGCTGATCAAAAAGAATACCGTGAGCCAACCATTAATGCCGTTTTAACACATTCGGCGGCTCCAGATTTTAATACTTGTCCAAGTACAGAAACAGTGAACTTAAGTGATGAGTTTGCTCCAAATACCACTGTATACTTAGCCTCTTATTTTAGAGACCAACTATCAGGAACAACAGCAACTTATAGATTGTATAGACCTAACGGTGTTGTTTTTAGCACGTGGAATAGAAATTTTACAAATACATGGAGTTCTTCATACTGGTATTGGACCTTTAATAATTTGAGTGCTATTGGCGATTGGCGCTTTGAAGTGACCTATGAAGGAAAAACAGAAAGCAAGACGTTCAAAGTTACTAATGGTACGCTGAGTGTAGAGGACAGACAATTAGAAAAAGTGGCTATTGGTCCTAATCCTTTTCAGAGTACATTAAAATTGAGTGATATTTTATTTGATGTGACTAATTATCAAGCCGTTGTGTATAATAATCTAGGGCAACAAGTATATACCGCAGCAAATGTATCGCGCGAAATGAATTTATCATCCCTTGCAAAAGGAGTCTATTTTTTAAAGATACAATCGAAGACAAATAGTGCCTTCCGAACATTTCCTATCATAAAAAACTAGGTTAGCAGATGCTTTTTAGAGATATCATCGGACAAGAAAAAACAAAAGCTCAATTGGTAAAATCTGTTGAGAACAAACGAATTCCGCATGCGCAACTTTTTGTAACACCAAAGGGTAGTGGAGCACTACCATTAGCAATAGCCTATGCCCAATATATTTTATGTCAGAATAGTGATGGCGAAAACATCACTGGTAATGAGGCTTGTAATTTAAAGTTTCAAAAACTCATGCATCCAGATATGCATTTTGTCTTTCCGGTAGCAGCAAATGCTGCTGTTAAAAAGCATCCAGTTAGTGATTTGTTTTTAGGGGAGTGGCGAAATTTTATTGCAAATAATCCTTACGGAGATTTATTAGATTGGTATCAGCAGCTCGGTATAGAGAATAAACAAGGACAAATAGGTGTTGATGAAGCCGAATCTGTGGTCAAGAAATTATCACTAAAAGCATATGAAGGTAATTTTAAAGTGATGCTTATTTGGATGGCGGAGAAAATGAATATCGCAGCATCGAATAAGTTACTGAAATTGATAGAAGAGCCTCCCGATAAAACGGTACTCTTGTTGATTACTGAAAATGAAGATCAAATAATCAATACTATTTTATCTAGATGCCAGGTTGTAAAGCTATTTCCTTTAAGTGAAAACGAGATAAAAGCAGCTTTGGTTGAACGAGCACATCTCAGCGAAAATGAGGCCATAAGAATTGCGCATCAAGCGGATGGTAATTGGAATAAAGCGCTGAAAATTGCGAATAATTCAGGTAATGACGAACAATATGAAGCATGGTTTATCACTTGGATACGCACCGCCTTTAAGGCAAAAGGAAATGCCGCAGTAATTCAAGACTTAATAGGGTGGAGTGATACCATTGCTGCTTCTGGAAGGGAAATACAAAAAAGTTTTTTAAACTACTGTCTGCAGTTTTTTAGACAAGCACTGCTTAAAAATTATACTGCAGAATCCTTGGTTTTTCTTGAGCCTACATCAACAAGTTTTGATTTGGCAAAATTTGCACCCTTCATTCACGGAGGAAACATTATTGAAATAAACAAGGAAGTAAATGATGCCATTTACCATATCGAGAGAAACGGAAATGCTAAAATTATTCTCCTAGACCTGTCGATTAAATTGACAAGATTGCTACATCAAAAAGAAGTGGGCTAGTGTTTTAGAACGTAGTAATATATAGACATAAAGTGCGAAAAACTACCGAGTAATACGAACACATGAAAAATAGCATGGTTGAATCGTAGTTTTTTAATACTATAGAGTACAGCTCCAACAGTATAGAAAACACCTCCAGCCAACAACCAATACAGACCGTTTAATGGTAAATGCGCCATTAAAGGTTTGATTGCAAAAATGATAATCCATCCCATAACTACATATGCGATTGTAGAAATTTTGTCATATCTGCCTGTGTAAAATAATTTGAAAAAAACACCAATAATAGCAATGCCCCAGGTGATTCCAAAAATAGTCCATCCTTTGGGTCCTTTTAACGTAACTAAGGTAAATGGCGTATAAGTACCCGCAATCAATACATAAATAGCAGCATGGTCTAGAATATTCAACTTTCTTCTAATATCTGGGTGTTGAAAATAGTGATAGAAAGTAGAGGCGGCATACAGTAGTATTAAACTGGTTCCAAAAATGGTAAAGCTTACGATATGTCGCGCCGTTCCCATTTCTGAAGCATGATTGATCAATAATACAAGCGCAATAATACTTAAGATTAAGCCAATACCATGGGTTATAATATTTAGCTTTTCTTCTAAAGAACTGTAATATGTTAGATTCTTTTTATCCAATTAGTGATTGTTTTTCATATCATGTAACAATTCATCATGAATGATTGTAAATGCCTTTTCTTTAGTCGTTTCTAGTTGATCTAGCGTCAACCCTTTCGTTTCTATAAATGGATGAATTTTGACACGTAATTTTCCTGGCCATCCGCTAAAGAATGTCCATGAAAAACGCTTTTTTACATCATAAAATGTCATGGGTACAATAGGAATTTGATGTTCTATTGCCAATCTGAATGCGCCGTTTTTAAATGGAGCTAAGGTGACACTCTCTTCTGGCACTAACCCTTCTGGAAAAATGGCAATACTCAGTCCTTGATTTAGTTTTTTCTGTGCTCTTACATAAACTTCTTTTCTGCTTTTTTCACTACTTCGATCTACCCAAATGCTCGTTTTTTTAAAGACATATCCGAATACGGGTAACTTTCCCAATTCTTTTTTTCCGACGAATACCGCAGGGTTTTTCATCACTGCTAGCATAAGCATTACATCAACTAAAGAAGCGTGGTTCGCAATGAACATATAACTCTTGTCGGGCTTAATTTCTTGCTCAGTTTCTACTACTGGTTTAAAACCCATTACGAATAAGATGGTTTTTCCCCAAAATCTGGCAATTTTAAAAAAGGTCTTGTAAAATCTATCGTACGATATCACAATAATCAAGACAGGGAGCACAAACAGGATAGAGAAAAATACCCATCCATAAAACCATGGGCGCCAAAACAAGCGAAATATATTTTTTAAGAAATTCATTCGTTCCAAATGTAGTAAAAATTAAATTCGAAAAATGAAGCTTCAATTTGAGGTTTTAAATATGTATTTTTGCCACCAGATATGAGTTTTATCCACGTATAACTGGTCAAAAGAAATTAGATAAATGTCAAGAATACTAACAGGAGTACAAAGTACAGGAACACCGCATTTGGGTAATTTGCTAGGGGCAATTATTCCGGCCATTGAGATGGCAAATGATCCTAAAAACGAATCGTTTTTGTTTATTGCAGATATGCATACGCTCACCCAGATTAAAGATGGTTCAGTGATAAAGGAGAATACCTATAGTACGGCGGCAACCTGGTTGGCTTTTGGGTTAGATATTTCGAAGACGGTATTCTATCGCCAAAGTGATATTCCGGAGGTAACCGAATTGACTTGGTATTTGAATTGTTTTTTCCCATATCAGCGTTTGACATTGGCGCATAGTTTTAAAGATAAAGCAGATCGCCTAGAGGATGTAAATGCAGGATTATTTAGTTATCCAATGTTGATGGCGGCTGATATTTTGTTGTATGACGCAGATATAGTACCGGTAGGAAAAGATCAGGCTCAGCATTTAGAGATGACCCGCGATGTGGCCAATAGAGTCAATCATCAAGTAGGAGACATTTTAGTGCCACCGGCTACGAAAGTACAAGAACATACGATGTTGGTACCTGGTATTGATGGTGAAAAGATGAGTAAATCACGAGATAATGTGATTAATTTATTTTTGGATGACAAAAAGTTACGCAAACAGGTGATGAAAATTCAAACAGATAGTACACCTCTTGAAGGTGCGAAGAATCCTGATACATGTAATTTATTCGCCTTGTATAAATTGGTGGCGAATGCAAATCAAATTGCTGAAATGCGTGCTAATTACGAAGGGGGTAACTACGGTTACGGTCATGCGAAACAGGCATTTTTTGAGTTGTTAGTTAATAAGTACGCAAAGGAGCGCGCACTGTACCATCATTATATGAATAATCTCAGTGAAATTGACGATGCGTTAGCTGTAGGTGCTAAAAAAGCTAAAAAAGTGGCACATGAGGTACTGTCTCGAGTGCGAGCAAAATTAGGCTATTAAGCTTATGGTGCTGGATTTGGAATTTCAGCATGCACAGCTTCAATTTCAGTCAACGTCTCCTCCGATAATTCAACATTAATACTATCAATATTTTCTTTCAACTGTGCTATATTAGTCGCACCGATGATATTACTTGTTACAAACGGTAGTTGATTGATGTAAGCTAGGGATAATTGGGTTAATGAGATACCACATTTCTCTGCGATTTCTAAATAACGCTGAACTGCTCTATCTGAACTCTCGCTTCTGTAACGTGCAATGAATCTTGGAAACAGGGTGCCTCTGGCTCCTTCAGGTAAATTTCCTTGTAAATATTTGCCAGAAAGTACGCCTTGTGCCAATGGAGAATACACTAATAAGCCAATATTTTCACGTAATGAAACTTCTGACATTCCGTATTCATATGAACGATGAATTAGTGAGTATGAGTTTTGAATAGTTACCGGTCTTGGTAGTTGATGTTGCTCGGCAGTCTGTATATATTTCATGGTGCCCCATGGAGTTTCATTCGACAGGCCAATCTGCTTGATTTTACCCTGTTTGATAAAGCGCTGTAAGGTTTCTAAAATTTCTAAGTGATTTTCAGCTTCTTTTGTAGCTGTTTTATAGGGATAATCTCTTACTCCAAAACAGTTGACTCCTCGCCCTGGCCAATGTAATTGGTACAAATCTATATAATCTGTTTGTAAGCGTTTTAAACTATTTTCTAAGGCTTCTGTAATGGCTCTTTTGCTAAATCCGTCTTCACGAATGTGTGCTGTATAAGCGCCTGGCCCAACGATCTTTGATGCCAATACAACCTTGTCACGGTTACCTGTTTTTTTGAACCAGGTACCAATAATACGCTCAGTATCTCCATATGTTTCTGCATTTGCAGGCACAGGATATAACTCAGCGACATCAAAAAAATTGACACCACGCTCTAATGCATAATCCATTTGTTCATGACCTTCGGCTTCGGTGTTTTGATTGCCCCAAGTCATGGTGCCTAAACATATTTTACTAACTTTTATATCGGTATTTGATAAGGTGGTATATTTCATGTATTGTTGTGTATTCGTTTTTATTAAATGGTTTTGATTGAAGACGAAAGGAAAAAGGTGACCTTACGAATTCACAAAAAATGATTTAATAAATCAATATTAATTTAATATCGCTTCTATTCCTGGTAACGACTTGCCTTCTAACATTTCAAGCATGGCACCTCCACCGGTAGAAACGTAACTTACTTTATCAGCAAAGCCGAATTGTTTTACGGCGGCCACAGAATCTCCTCCACCAACAAGCGAAAAAGCACCTTCTGCTGTAGCATCAGCGATAGCGTTACCGAGTTCTATGGTTCCTTTGGCAAATTTTTTCATTTCAAAAACCCCTAATGGGCCATTCCATAATATGGTTTTAGACTGAGCAATAACAAATGAGAACCCTACATTACTCTTTGGGCCAGCATCCAGGCCTTGCCACCCATCAGGAATATGTTGGATATCTACAAATTGAGTATTGGCGTCGTTGCTAAAGGCATCTGCAGCAACAACATCCACCGGAAGATGTACTTTTACACCTTTCTCTTCAGCTTTTTTTAGAATTTCTAAGGCCAATTCTTGTTTGTCATCCTCACAGATAGAGTCTCCAATTCTTCCGCCTTGAGCTTTGATAAATGTAAAACTCATTCCACCACCAATGATTAGATGATCAACTTTATCTAAAATATTTTCTATTACGGTTATTTTAGATGATACTTTCGAACCTCCTAAAATGGCGGTTACCGGTTTTTTACTGTCTTTAAATACTTTATTGATACTTTCGATTTCTTTCGCTAAAAGACTTCCAAAACATTTGTTGCCTTCAAAAAACTGCGCCACGATGGTTGTGGACGCGTGAGCTCTATGGGCGGTTCCAAAGGCATCGTTTACATAAATGTCACCTAATTTTGAAAGCTGTTGCGCAAACTCCAGATCTCCATTTTTTTCCTCTTCATAAAAGCGCAAGTTCTCTAATAATAGAATCTCACCTTGTTCTAATGAACGGGCTGCTTCTTCGACGGTTGAACCAACACAATCATCTACGAATTTAACAGAAACTCCAATTATTTCGGTAACGGTATCGACAATATGTTTCAATGAAAATTCTGGGCTTACACCTTTAGGACGACCTAAATGGGACATCAAAATACAGCTTCCGCCATCTTCTAAGATCTTTAAAATTGTTGGTTTTGCAGAAACAATACGTGTTGTATCAGTTACTTGAAAATGTTCGTCAAGAGGAACATTAAAATCTACGCGTATTAAAGCCTTCTTGTCTTTAAAGTCAAAATCATTAATTGTCGTCATAATTAGGGCTATTTTTTAGAGCATCAAATATAAAGTATCTTCAATTAATTTAGGTAGTTTTTCGCCTTCTTAATGCACTGATAATATGGGTCAATGCGAATTTTATCGAAATTATAAGTATATTTAAGGAGTTAAACAGGTATTATTATGGGTATTAAAAGTTTTCAAGGACGAAGAAATCAGGTAAAAAAAGAAGAGTTGAAACCGGCATTGGTTTCTGATTTTATGACAAAAAAGTTAATCACGTTTAAACCAGATCAACCGGTAGCTGAAGTGATGCAAATATTGGTAAAAAATAAAATTTCTGGTGGTCCGGTGGTTAATGAGAAAAATGAACTATTGGGGATTATCTCTGAAGGTGACTGTATCAAACAAATATCAGAAAGTCGCTATTATAATATGCCCGTTGAAAATGATACTGTAGATAAACACATGGTAAGAAATGTAGAAACGATTGATGGAAATTTGAATGTTTTTGATGCTGCACAGAAATTTTTAGAATCAAAGCGTCGGCGTTTTCCGATTGTAGAAAATGGTAAGTTGGTGGGGCAGATTAGTCAGAAAGATATCTTGATTGCTGCCATGGAACAGAAAGGTCAAAATTGGCGCTAAGTAAACTACATAAAAAAAGCCCGTTACGATGTAACGGACTCTTTTGAATACTAACCTAAACCTCTTATTACTTATTGTATTTTTAATTTCCTAAATCTTGGGGGAGAAAGGAGAAAAACGTTCACGTTATTTATTCTCTTTTTCATAGCAATTTCCCCGTTTTAATTTCGGTGAAACCTTGTTTGTTACGCGGCTTCGAATATTAAACAACTGTCTTTTAATTATCCCCCTATTAAAATTCAATTTTTTTTAGAAAAGCATTTAAAATACTGAAAATCAAATAGATAAAAGTTGATATTTTTTTGAAAGTATTGATTGATTTTGATGTGAAAATAGAAAAGATGAGCCTTTTTTTGATGTTTAAAAGAGCGAAAAACATTGCTATAACTTGAACAATAAAAAAAGCCCACCAAATGGTGGACTTTCTACACTAAACCTAAACCTTATGTTTTTTGTTTTTGATTTCCTAAATCTTGGGGGAGAAAGGAGAAAAACTATCGACGGTATAAAATTTCTTTTTCATAGCAACTTTCCCGTTTTATTCGATAAAAGCGTCGTTTGTTACGCGGCTTCGAGTATTAAACAATCGTCGTGCAATTATCCCCCCTTTAAAATGTTAAAATGTTAAAATATTTTTTTAAATACCTGAAAATAAGAACTATATGATTTAATAAAAATAAGAGAAGAATGGTTAATCTTTTTTGATAAGTAGATAAAAATCGTTATCCAACGCTAAATAACCTTGATCGTAAATGTAATAATAGGTGTTACCTGTTTTCGTGGTATAAATAGAAGTGAAAAGGTTAAAATCGAAATTATACGTTAGAAGCTTTGCCCTCGTAATTTTGGTTTTACCGCTTTGGTTTAAGTCAGAAAGAGTTTTATAATTTTTACGAAGGCGATTATTGGTATTTCGAATTAAATTTTTACTGTCCTTATTGACTTTATTATTATAAGAATTTCTGCAATAGTCTGTACAGAACTTTTTATCTATTCGCCCTTTAAAAGGTTCTCCACATTCTAAACATTGTTGTTTTTGCATGCCCTAATATACTAAAAATATCCGTTTACAAACGACTACATTCGTTTACAAACGAAAGTAAGTACTTAACAACCGAGTCTCATTTGGTTGTTGAATTATGTTTGCAGTGTCGAAAGAAAAAAATAGCTCTTTCGCAAAAAATAAAAAATCCTGACACGTGTTCGGGATATATCTTAACTGTTAAACATTAAAATTAAAATTATGAACGCACTAAGAAACAAAGTACAGTTGATCGGAAATTTAGGAGGAAATCCAGAAGTAATTACCCTAGATTCGGGTAAAAAATTAGCAAAATTCTCTATTGCTACCAACGAAACGTATAAGAATAGTCTCGGAGAAAAAATAACAGATACGCAATGGCACAATGTTATTGCCTGGAACAAGACCGCAGAAATCATTGAGAAATATGTATCAAAAGGAAGTGAAATTGCGGTAGAAGGAAAATTGGTGACCCGTTCTTATGAAGACAAAGAAGGTATTAAGAAATATATTACTGAGATTGTGATCAATGAATTATTACTTTTAGGGAGTAAATAGAATTACTAATATTCTTATAAAAAGAGCGCATCGCGCTCTTTTTTTTTGATACTAAAACTCATATATTTGAGAAATGAGTCCGATACCATTTTTAAAATTCCCAAATTTTAATATCTATAGTACACCATTATTAATATTGGTCGTTCAAGGATTAATTTTTGGATTCTTATTATTGTGGCGATATCATCAGAAAAGAAATATTTCTGATCTTTTATTGGCATTGATTTTAATTATTACATGTTATCATCGTACTACGTATACCATCGGTTTTATGGATTGGTATGATACATTTCGTAATACTAAGATTAATTATTATTTAATTAGTCTAGGGATGGTTTTAGCTCCATTGCTCTATTTTTATGTTAAATCTATTACCACATCAGACTTTAAATTTAACAAAAGAGATATCTGGCATTTTGTACCATGGTTGATATTTTTTGTTTTCAAAGGTTTCATTTTAATCTACGATGCTTCGCAACCAGGATTTAATGAAACACAAAATGGCTATATGGTCATCAACCTTCAATGGAAATATCTTGACCCAGTATTTACTCTTTTTTCGACCTTTCAAATGCTATTATACCTAGCATTCACATTTCAATTATTTTACGAGTATAAGAACAAAATACGGCATTATTTTTCGAATGTTTTTAAATTAGAATTAAACTGGATACGTAATTTTTTATTTATCTATAGCCTTATTTTTATATATGGGGTCATTCAGATATTTATTAATGAAGTTATTTCTGAATTAAGTTGGACACAAAAATGGTGGTTGCAATTTTGTTCTGCTCTTGCTGTAATTTATGTTGGGATCAAAGGATATTTTACGGATACAATCAAATTGACTTCACTCAACTTCGAATCAGATGATAAGGTAAATTTATTAAAGAACAAACAGATAGTACCAAATAAAATATCTGAAGATTTAATAAAGAAAAAAGAGCAGCTAAACAGTTATTTTGAAAAAGAAAAACCATTTTTAAATCCAGATTTAAATCTTATTGAGTTGTCTAAAAAAGTAAATATGAATAGAGCCGAGCTCTCTGAAGTTATTAATGAGGGTTTTGATTTGAACTTCAATGACTTTGTAAATACTTTCCGTGTAAATGCTTTTAAGGAAAAGCTACAAAAAGGAGAACATAAGCAACTTTCTTTATTAGGAATAGCCTATGATTGTGGTTTTAATAGTAAGGCTACTTTCAATAGAGTTTTCAAAAAACTAACACATACATCACCTACCCAATATCTAAATTCACAAGTTAATTAAGACGTCTCAAATCGTATTTGAGACTGACAAATACGGGTTGAGTCGTCTAGCGACATCATAATTGGCAATTTTGTTTCATCAAATCGAAATAATAATCAATTATGAAAATTATACGCACAGTTTTATGCAGTCTAGTTCTTTTTTCCTGCCAAGCGCAAGAATATCAAGTGACTTTTAAAGTAGACATGCGTCACGAAAAAAAAATAAGCAAGGTGTCTCTACGAGGAAATATCAGTCCATTGTCATGGGATAAGGATTATGCGTTATCTGACGCTGACGGAGACCGTATTTATGAAGCCACGATTCCATTTAAAACCTCGAAAAGAAACCTAAGATTCAAATTTAGTAATGGTAAAGCATTAGAATTATACGGATCAGACAACCGCATACTTTGGTTCAAAAAGCCATCAATAAAAGCTAATTTTGTTTTTAACGAATTTAACGTACATGACTCAAAAAGGCTTGAAAAACTAACCTATACAGAAACACAGATTAAAGAAGATATTGCGGTATTAAAAGAGACCCTAGAATTTATACATCCAAATTTGTATACCTATCGAGATAGTATCAAATTAGAGCAAGATTTTATACACTTAGAAAAAAAACTACTTGCGAACCCTACATTACTTAATGCCTATAAGGAGGTTTCAAAATTTGCCGCAAATATTAAATGTAGTCACACCTTTACCAATCCTTGGAATCAAGGTCCAGATGTGAAGATGGCAGCTTTTCATCAAGCAGATAAAATGCCTTTTACATTTAACAGAATAGGAAAACGATTATTTATCGATAAAAATGCATCTGATAATGAACAGCTCAAAAAAGGACTTGAAATTTTAAGTATAAATGGTATTGCTACTGATACGATCATGACCCGCTTAGTCGACTATATTACTTCTGACGGAAATAATTTCGAAAAGCGCTTGCAACGCTTAACATTAAGTGGAAATTCAAAGTTCGAATTATTTGACATTTTCTTTCCGTTGGAATTTCCGCATCACGGTGAATTTCAATTGCAACTAAAAGATCATCGTACAGATGAGATGCAGCAAACTTCGGTGAAAGCAATGTCAAAAACAAAACGTACTCAAATCTTAAAGCAACGCTATACCGATTTTGGGAGTTCTTTTGAAGAAGGGTGGAAATTTTCAATTCTTAATGAGAAAACAGCACAGTTACAGATTAAGAGTTTTGCCATTTTTAGCAGTGATTTTAATTGGAAAGAGTTTTTAGACAATGCATTTAAGTCCGTAAAGAATAATAAAATTGAAAACCTCGTAATTGATATCCGCGGCAATGAAGGTGGAGACGCACAGGTAGTAGAATACATTCTAGAACGAATTATCGATACACCTATCACCGTTAAATTACCCGCGCAAACAACTGTTTATCGCACCATTCCAGAAAGGCTTAAAAAATACATTAGCACTTGGGATAAGCGACCATATGATTGGGGCAATAAAGTAAAAAAGCTTCCAAACGGTCGGTATAAATTAAAGGATATGTATGCCGAAACTTCTCAAACCTATAGACCAAAAAAGGCTGGTTTTAATGGAAATGTTTATGTGCTTACTGACGCCGAAAATAGCTCAGCGACCCATATTATGGCGACCTATGTGAAAGCCTATAAGCTGGCAACACTTGTAGGGCAGGAGACAGGAGGAAATCAAAAAGGTTTGAACGGAGGGTATATATTCTTTCATAGACTGCCCAATACAAGAGTTGAACTAGACATCCCAGTTTTCAGTATCAAAATTTTAGAAGAAACAGCGACCACCTATGACGGTGGAATACAACCAGATGTGCAGGTTCAAAAAAATGTGAATGACCTCATAAATGGTATAGACACAGAATTAAACAAAGTATTAGAAATTATAAAAAATAAGTAAAATAAAGAAACATATAAAAACATAACATTATGGAGAACGAAATAAACATACACCAGCAAAAGAATAGAACCGAAATTACGGTTGCCAAAGGGATTCTAATGATCCTATTCATAGCTGTTTTTAACATAGAGGTAGTTGCTCAAGATAGCATAGAATTATCAGATATTGAGATTTTGCACGATACTAATTGGGAAGGCAATCTAATGTACATAGATTATACTAGCGGTAACAAAACGGTATTACAAACGAAGATGCAATTAGTAGTTAAGGGAAATAGAATAATGATATCAACACAATATAATAATGAACCAAAGGCGAATTCAAAAGGATCCATCAAACTAAAAAAAGGAGGAACCTATTTTGGCAACGAAAGGGTTATTAAAAAAATAAAACAAGAGAACGGCATGATAAAAATAGTAACAATGTTCAAAGGTTCTGACAATAACAAAAAAGCAACTATTTATAAAACATATCTTTTCGATGATAACATATATTCTGTTACGAAAGAGATTCTTTTAACAGGTTCAAAAGAAAAGTTTATAAGGAATAAATATAGCTATACAAGAATTTAAAAATAACTAAAATGAAGAAAATAACACTATTGTTTTTCCTGATCGGAATGACGGGATTTACACAAATCAAAGGGAACAAGAATATCGAAACACGAACTTTTTCTGCCATAGGATTGACGGATATTGAAATGGGTCTATATGCGAAGGTAGAGATAGATCAATCAAGTGATGAGACAATTTCTATTACTGCAGATAGCAATCTATTTAATTTAATTGATACGGAAGTCGTAGATGGCACCTTAAAATTGGTTCAAAAAGATTGGATTAAGCCATCACAGAACATCATTATAAAAATTGGGATGCCACATATGAAAAGAATTCAATTAGATGTACATGAGACCTTGCTCGTTAAGAATATTAAAAAAGACAATATTTCATTCATGGCATTGAATGGTACAATCGTGGCAAAAGGCAATACAAACTCCGTTGGTATCGGTGCCGAAAACGGAACTGTCGATGCAACCGAATTACAAGCAAAAAGCGCTTTCTTAAATATTTGGGGTGCGGGAAAAGCGATGGTGAATGTATCCGACGTTCTTGAAAGCAACTTAAGTAACGATGCAAGAATAGAGGTTATTGGTGCACCTAAAGTTTTAAAAGGCGATAGTAAAAGAGCCATTGCAAAGTCAAGAAAACCAAAAAACGTCGCATTAAAATGGATAAGTTTTAAGATAAAGAACAATTCGTCAAATAGAAATCAGTTTGCTGTTGTTGGCCCTAAGGCCGATGGTTCGACATTTGGATATGGTTTCCCAATGATGCCATTTACGTCGAAAAAAGAACGATGGACGACAGGAACCAAAGTGTATAAGGTGAATAAAATAGGCTTGAGAAAACTATTGGTTGTTATTAAAGCAGAAGATGAAGGTAAAACTGTACAATTATTCTAATATGAAGATTATCAATAGGCTTAAAAAGGTAAATATTAATTTTTTAGTAGCCGGAAGTGCACTTTTTGTGAGTGTTTGCGCATTGTTTTTATCAATTCAAGAAGTACGAATCATGCGGTCACAACAAAAAGCCTCCATGTATCCATATATTACGATAGGTAAATCCTACAATGCAAGAGGATTTGGTATTCAAATGAAGAATAGCGGTAATGGATTAGCGAAAATTAATTCGTATCAAATCTATAATGATAGTATGCATTTCAAAGATTGGTTTGATGTTTTGCAGACATTGGCTCCAGATGCAAAAAATATCAATTATAATGTGATCAGCACCGATGGGAATATTCGTGATAAAATGATTAGTCCTGGGGAAAATGTAAATCTTATAACGTTGAAATGGACATCCGAAACTAGAAAACTTGAAGGACTGTTTAATACCCTGAAAGTGAAAGTTAGCTATTCTTCTTTGCTTGATGAACAATGGACGGTACAGGAGGGAGTTCCAAATCAAATCGATGAGAAACCTACATTAGAACCCGCAAAAGAATTCGACTATTCTAATTAAATTATGAAGTAAAGAATAGAATAATTTATGAATATGAACGTTATTCATTCTCAATGCTCAGTGGGAAACGCTGTGCAAAAGAGAAAGTTTTTAGAGCGCCTTATGGGCGCTCTTTTATGTATATAATTACCGAAGTAATTTTTTTTGGATTGTTATAGAATATAATTGCATCTTTGCATCATAAATGAAAATCACAAGAATACATATCACACCAAAATCACTGTTTTGTCAGTGGGATTATCGAGGAATAAATGAATTATTCAATCGATGTAGGACGATATGTAATTATTTTTAAGATTTTTTTTTGAAAGAATTAATCAGATAAAAACAGAAATATGTACAAGCGTCCAAGAAATTGGACGCTTTTTTTATGAAAAAAATAGAACAATTTGAGCATAAATTTTAACAATTAAAATAGAAGACCTTGAAGAGTAAGCAATTGGTAGACAGACTATTGCCGTATATCTTAATAATCTGCAGAAAGCGGACAGGGATTGTTATGACTAAAATTAAATATAACTAACTGATTATCAATAAATTATATTGTTTTTTATTTGGATATTTAAAAAATACTATTCATCTTTGCACCGCAGTTTTAAACAAACAACTGTGATACACAAAAATTAAATAGAAGTCATGTTAGAACATCGCATAACAGTTCAGAAAATAGACAAAAGAAGTTTGTCTTTTTTTAGGCTTCGGTATTTCTGTAAATAATCTTTCCAGAATCTAAATCCGAAGTAAGAACAACATTTCGGATTTTTTCAAATCATTTTAGAGAATCCTAATTTTTTAAGCACTGAGTATTGAACTTGGTATGCTTGAGTAATACTATTCAAAATTTATAAAAAATGGAAAATAATTTACATAATAGTTATGTGATGAAAGCTTTAGATGCTTACCCATATAACCTTGAAGAGACTTTAGAAGCATTGAATTATGCGCTTTCTTATAATAGCAGAGATGCATTTGCATTGTGCTTAATGGGTCGCCTATATGCTGAACAACTCGAAGATTATACGACTGCAAAAAACTATTTTGCTGAGGCATTATCAGTAAATCTTGACGCGCACTACGTATATACCCATTATGTACGAGTTTTAATTCAAAATGATGATTTTGATGAGGCAGAGAAGTTATTAAATTATGCTTTTACCATCAAAGGAGTTAGCAGGTCTACCCTACTTTTACAAAGAGGGCAGCTCTATGAAGCAACAGGCAGATATAAATTGGCATTTGAAACATTAAAAGAAGCTAAAAAAGGAGGTTTAAATAATGAGTTTGTCGATTTTGTCAATGATGAAATTTCTCGAGTTGAGAGAAAACTTAGCTTCGAAAAGAAGAATGAAGTAAAAGAAAAACCAATTGAGAAAAAGACATCTATCTTTGGTCTGTTTTAAAAGAGTCGCTCATCGCGACTCTTTTTTATTTTGTAATTATTAGTATCTTGTAATTACCTTTTATAATGTAATTCGTATGGAGACTGAACTAAAGAAATTAATACATGTGTCGGCACTTTTTGGGTTATTGCTTTTATTGTTGAGCCCATATCATGCGCATGCCAAGTCGATGGAGTCTCACCTACATGATACTCCAAATCATGAGATAAAGGGAAAGATTGTTGATGCTAATACGGGTGAAGTAGTGCCATTTTGTAGTGTGATTATCGAAAATACATATTCCGGAACTTCAAGTAATGAAGAAGGAGATTTTGTTATAACTGTAGAAACCTTACCAACAAAACTCATATTTTCCCATTTGAATTATAAAAAGCAGATTGTTACGGTTACACAAAGTACCGAGCTTATGGTGATGTTATCTCCCTTAGCGCATAGCCTCGATGAAGTAACACTTGATGTAGGTGCTAGTAATGATTATGCCATTGAATTGGCTCAAAAGGCATTCAAGCGAATGAGTTCGCTCAGCTCAATAGAAAAATACGGGAAGGCACTCTATCGTCAAAAGGCAAAGAATGGTGCCACATATTCTGAGTTTTCTGAGATTATTTATGACATAAAATACAACACAAGCGGGGTTCAAGATTGGGAAATTATAGAAGGTAGGTATGCCTTAAAAGAAAATAGTGTTAACAATAAAAACTTCACGCTCCTTTCTCGTTTGCTCACCGCAATTCAGCCAAATACCAATGACCTGTTGTTTCCATTGCGAGAATCTTTAGAAAATTATTACAACGCAAAAATTATAGATCTTCTTAAAACCGATGAAGGAAATATCATTGTGTTATACTTAAAGTCAAAAGCCCAGCTTGCAAAGCCAGCATTTGAAGGCGAAGTATACTTGAACTCGAGAACGTATGACGTCTTAAAAGTAATCGGAACAATAGCTCAAGATGATGTGAAATTAATAAAGCTTACGGAGAAAAATACCTCTAAGAGGAACTATAATTTATCGTATGAAATAGTATTTAAGAAAGACAAGAAATTAGATTTAGTACTAGACTATATTAAAGTACAGCAAGAATTTGATTATTTTAAAGACAAAGTGTTGAAAACACATGTTTCTTCTGAATCGAATCTATTCTTTTTCGAGTATTATCAACCAATAAGAAAACGAAAATTGGGGCGGCAGTTTGGTCGTGGAAAGAGCGATTGGGAAAACTTAAATGAAATTGGATATAACGAAAAGTTTTGGCAAGACAATCAAATTGTAAAAAGAACGCCTGTAGAACAAGAAGTTATTAATGCTTTTGAAAAGGGCAATAGATTTGAATCTATGTTTTTGAATAGTAGACAACAAATTGCCTTAATGCAATCGGGTATTGCCGGTGATCCATTTATAAAATGGCTCGGTGAAAGCATGCATACATTTGCTGAGAATAATAAAGTACAAAAAGTCTATTTGCATACCAATAAAGAGGTGTTTTCATCTGGCGATTATTTGCGGTATAGTGCCTTTGGTGCAATAGGGCCTGAACATTATCAGTCACTCGAAAGTCAGGTACTTCATGTTGACCTGATAAATGCAAATAGTAAGATTGTAAAAGCAACGACTTTAGAACTTATAAACGGTCGAGGAAAAGGGTCAATGAAAATTGATAGTGAACTGCCTTCAGGAATATATCAATTGAGAGCATATACAAACTGGATGCGGAATTTCGACGAGGCTTTCTTTTTTTATAAAACAATAGAGATCTTAGATGGTCAAACGAATACCAATATTACTTCAACAAATACCAATAAAATTGATGTACAATTTTTTCCTGAAGGAGGAGATGCTGTTGCAAATATGATGAATGTTATTGCATTTAAGGCCATAGGAACTGATGGATTAGGTAAAAAAATAAAAGGTCAGATACTAGATTCGAAGGGACAATTTATTGCAAATATAAATTCGATCTATAGCGGAGCCGGATCTTTTAGACTACGACCACAAAAAGGAGAGAAGTATACTGCGGTTTTAAGTGATAACTCCAAATACCCGCTTCCTAACATAAAAAGTGAAGGTTATGTGATGCGTATTGATAATAGAAATACCAAAACGGTTCGCGTAAAGGTACAAGCTAGTGAAGGTTTAAAAGACAAGGCCTTTTATATAATTGGTCATATGCGCGGTAAGAAATACTATCAAACCCGACTCCAGTTTAATGATGCTCCAAGTATTGACTTCGAGATCCCCAAAAACAAGTTGCCAAGTGGTGTTATGACACTCACCCTTTTTGATCAGAATAAAAAACCCTATGCCGAACGCATTTTATTTGTAAATAATCAAAATGAGCTAATTGTTCGTACGAAACTGAATAAAAAAACCTTGAAGGCTAAAGAGAAATTGGTTCTAGATATAAATGTGACTGATCCATCAGGAAGAGCTGTTTCAAGTGCATTCTCATTGGCCGTTACAGATGCCACAATACGAGAGAAATCTAGCAACGCTCCAACGATTTTAACACATTTGTTGCTACAATCAGAATTGAAGGGGGTTGTAGAAAATCCAGGGATACATTTTAAAAATCAAAAGGCATCTACGCGTTCTCGATTAGATTTAATAATGTTAACTCATGGTTGGCGAAGATTTAATTGGGAGCAACTTGACGAACAAAAAAATGATACTATCAAGAATTTTTTGGTAGATGATAACTATACAGTTTCTGGAATTGCCAGGAATAATAAAAACGGTCTTCTGAAGAATACCACATTGAATATCATTACCAATACTGCTGACAAATATGGATTTCAAATGTACCCAACTAGAACAGGGGCCAATGGTAGATTTGAAGTGAATGACTTGAAATATGCTAATCCGCTAAAATTGGTGTTTTCTGCTTATACGAGTAAAAAAGAGCCTATCGGAGTACAAATCACATTGGATGAGCCAAGAATCGATTTTACCACAGTGCCCAAATCTAACTTTAATGGAATTAATAGATCAAAATCACAAAAAGACATTCAGCAAGAAACAAAAATCTATAAACAAGCAGTTTTAGAGCAAAAAAGTAATGCGGTTAATAACTTAGTCGATGCAGAAACAGATGAAAGATTAGATGTGGTAAATATCAAAGGAAAAGTAGATCGCAGTACACGTTCTCCTGTCAAGTCAAATTTCGGAATTACCCCTGACGCGACTATTTATATGGATGATCATGCCGTAAGAACGAGTAGTTATTTAAATTTGTTAGGGACAGTGGCTGGTGTTCAAGTGCAAGGTTCTGGTCGCAATGTGTCAGTTCAAATTAGAAATTTATACTCTCCATTGTGGATCGTCGATGGCGTTCCAATGGAGGCAGAAAGATCAGAACCGTTACCAGAGTCTGAAGATGCTGGTTTAGGAACAAATGCTTTTAAATCTGTAATGCCGGTACCCAATTTTATAACAGATTTAGAACCGAGCATTATCGAGAGAATGGAAGTGTTAAAGGGCCCTTCTTCAGCGGCATATGGCATAAGAGGAGCTGGAGGTGTTATTCTAATTTATACAAAAAGAGGAAAGGGAAACTATAAAGATGTAGCCACCTCTGAATTTAATATTAATACGTATTCAGATATCAAAGAATTTTATTTACCCAAATATGATATAGAACCCGAAACAAGAAAAAGAGCCGATTACCGAACTACAGTATATTGGAATCCTTTGGTGAAAACTGATATTAATGGAAACGCGACTATTACTTTTTTTAATTCTGATACCGCGAAAAAATTACAGATAGCGATTGAAGGCCTTTCTAATTTTGGAATTCCTGGAGCCTATTTAGAAACTATCGGAAATTAAAACGGTAGGTATTTGCAATGAGTTGATTTCTTGAGATTTACTATAGATTTGTGCCTTACTTTTGTACCATAAAAGAGAGACTAATCTTAGAGCGTTGATTTTCCTCCCGAAAATGTCGGCATTGGGTATCAAAATAATATTTAAGAGAGCCTCTTTTTTTTATGCGTGTAATTTCAATTGTATTCGCTTCCGCGGAATATCTACATCCAATACTTTTACAATAATTTGCTGATGCAAACTCACATGTTCACTCACATCTTTCACGAAAGTGTCTGAAAGATTAGAAACATGGATCAATCCACTTTCTTTAATGCCAACATCTACAAAACAACCAAAATTTGTGATGTTATTTACAATACCCGGAAGTAACTGACCTTCTCTAAGATCGTTTATAGTCTTAATACTTTGATTAAAAGTGAAAACTTTCGCCTGCGCTCTTGGATCTAAGCCAGGTTTTTCTAATTCAGAGACGATATCTGTTAAAGTTGGTAAACCCACAGTATCGGTAATGTATTGTTGTAAATTAATTTTTTGAAGGATGGTTTTATTACCAATTAATTCAGCAACCGTGGTATGTTGTTCTTTTGCGATTTGAGAGACAATTGCATAACTTTCGGGGTGAACGGCAGAGTCATCTAATGGGTTTTTGGCATTTTTGATACGTAAAAAACCTGCACCTTGCTCAAATGCCTTGCCGCCTAAACGCGGTACTTTTTTAATTTCTTGTCTAGAGTTAAAACCACCTTGCGCTGTTCTATAGCTCACAATATTTTCTGCTAATTTCGGACCAATACCAGAGACATAACTCAATAAAGATTGACTTGCTGTGTTGATATTGACACCGACCTTGTTGACACAATTTTCTACTACGGTATCTAATCTTTTTTTAAGCTTCGTTTGATCTACATCATGCTGATATTGCCCAACACCAATCGATTTGGCATCAATTTTTACCAATTCTGCTAATGGATCTGCCAAACGACGTCCGATAGAAACGGCACCACGAACAGTCACATCATAATTTGGGAATTCATCACGAGCAATTTTTGATGCCGAATAAATGGATGCTCCAGCCTCACTAACCACAAATACTTGAATGTCATTTTTAAACTGAATCCTACGAATCAGTTGCTCAGTTTCTCGAGAAGCTGTGCCGTTTCCAATTGCAATTGCTTCAATTTTGTAGGCATCCACTAAAGAACTGATTTTTTTAATGGCTCCTTTCAAATCGTTTTGTGGCGCATGTGGATAGATGGTTTCGTTGTATTCCAATCCGCCTTGAGCGTTCAAACATACTACTTTACAACCACTTCTATAGCCTGGGTCAATTGCCAAAATATTCTTTTCCCCTAATGGCGCACCAAGCAAGAGCTGTTGTAGGTTTTTGGCAAAAACATTGATGGCCGCTTCGTCGGCTTTTTCTTTGGCTAGTTGTAAGGCTTCATTTGACAATGATGGTAAAAGCAACCGTTTGTAAGCATCGGCTATAGCGATTTCTAGTTGATCGGTGCAATCGTTCTGCGAACGAATAATTCGATCTTCTATTTTGGTCATTGCCCGATGGTCGTCAATGGCGATTTTTACGCGGATATACCCTTCATTTTCGGCCCTTAAAATGGCCAATAGACGGTGTGAAGGACAACGATTTAAGGATTCATTCCATTCAAAATAATCTCTGAATTTTTGTGCTTTTTCGTCATCGACTTTTGTTTTGATCACTTTCGTAGAAATAACAGCATGTCGCTCGAGTTGGTAACGAATATTGTTTCTAATATCGGTACGTTCATTGATCCATTCGGCAATGATATAACGAGCACCTTGAAGCGCTTCTTCTTCACTTAAGACATCGTTTGTTATGTATTTCGACGTGATGAATTGAAGATCGTTGGCACGCTGGCTCATGATGATTTTGGCAAGCGGTTCAAGACCATTGTTTCGAGCGGTTTCGGCTTTCGTTTTGCGCTTTTTCTTGTAGGGTAGGTACAAGTCTTCTAAGCTGGTTATATCTTGAGCGTTCTTTATTTTTTGTTCTAATTCAGGTGTCAAAACGTCCTGCTCGGTAATAGCCTTTAAAATCGTGGTTTTACGCTTTTCTAATTCTTCAAACTGTGACTTATAAGTAACAATAGCACCTAATTGAACTTCGTCTAAATTCCCTGTTTTTTCTTTTCGATAACGAGAGATAAACGGAATGGTACAATCTTGATTGAGGAGTTCAATGGTATGTTGAATGCCTGTTAAGGGTAGTTTTGTTCGAGATTGAATGAATTGTACGATTTGACTCATATTGTTTAATGAAATTAGGATGTAAAATTAAGCGAATAAATTCTTTTTTAACACAAATTGATAGAATTCAATTTAAGAAATGAATACCTTTATAAAAGAATTTAAAAATTATGAAGAAAGTAGCTCATATTGTTTCGATTATCTTATTGTTTACCCAATTTTCTTGTAGTCAAGAAACGAAGAAAACTCCACCGAAAGAGGTTGATATTACCAAGTATTGGACCCAAGGTTTAGCAGAAATTAATGTCTACAAGCTATCTCAAAACAGGTATCAAGAAAATCACGATGGGCAGTTGATAAGTGTTTTTGTACGCGAAGATTTTTTACATCAAAAGCAAGTAAAAAACGAACGTTATACCAATCAAAATACAACCACTATTTTAAAGAATATTCAGCTGCGAAAATTCACCACAGGTGTGTACGATTATTCGATGTTTACGTCGACATTTACACCCTTAGATAGAAAACAATTTCCGAAAACGTTGAAAGTATCTAGTTCTTCACAAGAATGGTGCGGCAATCTATATGTACAATTTAACTATCGAAATAATGCTTACGATACCGAGTTGCGCTCTTATTTTGAAGGCGAGGGAGATCAAAATGTAACCATCAATGATGGAGTACTAGAAGACGAACTTTTTAATGTATTACGAATGGATCCCAATGCGGTGCCGCAAGGAGATTTTAAAATGATCCCGTCGGCGAATTATATACAATTAAGACATGCAAAACTAGTGAGTGTTGCTGCTAAAGGAGCTCTTCAAAACTATGAAGAAAAGGAATTTTCGGGGACCAATTTGAAAGAATATATCGTCGAGATGCCAAGTTTAAAAAGAACCTTACGCATTGTTTTCGAGAATGCGGCACCTTACAAGATTGTAGGTTGGTTAGATAGTTATCCTTCTGCTTTCGATCAAAAAATAAGAACGACTACTATCACCTTACAACAACAAAAAATGCTGGATTATTGGAGCAAGAACTCATTGAAAGACGCAAAACTCCGCAAAGAACTAGGGATTCGCTAACTCACCTGTTCTCCATTAGCAACCGACTCATTTTCGGGCTCTATAAAAGCGAGTTTTCCATCAGGAGTATCTGTCATTAAGATCATCCCTTGACTTTCAACGCCTCTTAATTTTCTCGGTGCCAAATTACAAAGTACTGTTACTCTTTGACCAATAATTTCTTCGGGAGAAAAACTTTCGGCGATACCAGAAACGATCGTTCTTGTATCGATACCCACATCGACTTTTAGCTGAAGTAATTTTTTTGTCTTAGGCACTTTAGTCGCCTCTAAAATGGTGCCGACCCTCATATCTAATTTGGTGAAATCATCGAATTCGATGGTGTCTTTTTGTGGAGCTACTGTTTTATTTGCCGCTTCATTAGCTTGTTTTGAAGCTTGCAACTTATCTAATTGTTGCTGTACTTCGGCGTCTTCGATTTTAGCAAATAATAACTCACCCTTTCCTATTTGATGCCCCGCTGGCAATAAACCATTCGCTGTTTTAATAGTGTCCCAAGAAGCTAGTCCGTCAAGTTCAGAATGACGAAGAATGTTTTTCAACTTCTTAGAAGTAAAGGGTAAAAAGGGTTCACACAAAATGGCTAATCCGCTTGCAATCTGAAGTGCCACAAATAGTATTGTTTGCACACGCTCAGGATCCGTTTTGATAACCTTCCAAGGCTCTTCATCTGCCAAATATTTATTCCCTAATCGCGCCAAATTCATCAATTCAACCAAGGCCTCTCTAAAACGATAACGCTCGATAGATTTTGAAATAATTTGAGGATATTTTTTTAGTGATCCTAGTGTGTCTTCATCAATATCTGTAAAGGTCGCCGGAGAAGGTACTTGCCCATCATAATATTTATTGGTTAGTACAACAACACGATTGATAAAGTTTCCAAAAATAGCCACCAATTCATTGTTGTTTCTCGCTTGAAAATCTTTCCAGGTAAAATCATTATCCTTACTTTCTGGAGCATTGGCCGTTAATGTATAACGAAGTACATCTTGTTTTTCAGGAAAATCTACTAAATATTCATGCAGCCAAACTGCCCAATTTTTAGAGGTTGAAATTTTGTTGCCCTCAAGGTTTAGGAACTCATTCGCGGGCACATTCTCAGGTAAGACATAACTGCCTTCCGCCTTGAGCATACTCGGAAAAATAATACAGTGAAATACAATGTTATCTTTACCTATGAAGTGCAATAGTTTGGTGTCTTTATCTTTCCAATATGGCTCCCAATCAATTCCTTTTTCGGCAGCCCACTCCTTTGTTGATGAAATATAACCAATCGGTGCATCAAACCATACATACAATACTTTTCCTTCTCCACCCTCTACAGGCACCGGAATTCCCCAATCGAGGTCACGGGTTACGGCTCTCGGACGTAAACCATCATCGACCCACGATTTTACTTGACCATACACATTGGGTTTCCAATCTTCCTTATGGCCTTCAAGAATCCATTCTTTTAAGAATGGTTCGTATTGATCTAAGGGTAAAAACCAATGTTTCGTTTCTTTTAAACTTGGCGTATTTCCTGTAATAGCCGATTTAGGATTGATCAAATCGGTCGCATTATGACTTGTGCCACAATTTTCACATTGATCACCATAACTTTCTTCAAAACCGCATTTCGGACAAGTACCAACAACAAATCGATCTGCTAAAAACTGATTCGCTTCGGCATCGTATAATTGTTGATTCGTCTCTTCGATGAATTTACCCTCATCATACAATTTCTTAAAAAATTCAGAGGCTGTATCGTGGTGTATTTTTGCTGAAGTACGCGAGTAATTATCAAAAGAAATACCAAATTCTTTGAAAGAATCTTTAATCATCGCATGATATTTATCTACGACTTGTTGCGGGGTTACACCTTCTTTCTTCGCTTTGATCGTAATGGGCACTCCGTGTTCATCAGAACCACAAATATAGGCCACATCATTACCTTTTAAACGCTGAAAACGCGCATAGATATCTGCCGGCACGTATACCCCAGCTAAATGACCAATATGTACAGGTCCGTTTGTATAAGGTAATGCCGCAGTAATCGTATATCTTTTAGGTGTATTCATTTCAAAAAATTGGTTTGGCAAAAGTAAGAAAAATGGACTATACCGAGAGCGTATATACTATATTTTGATACTTTTTGAGTCAGATATGCGTTTATAGAGAAATATGTATTTTTACAAAAGGCAAAAGAATGATAAAAATTAAGCTAAACAATCGTTTGCTCATCGTGATGATGATGCTTTGTGTTGCTAATGGTTTTTCTCAAAATCAGCGCCCCAAATATATCAACTCTCCACTTATGCAACCAACATATTTACAAAAAGGTGATACCGTCATGATCGTTGCGACCGCAGGAATTTTAAAGGAAAAAGCGATTGTCGACGATGCTGTTATACTGCTACAAGAATGGGGGCTGAATGTTAAATTAGGAAGACATTTATATGCTAATGGAAATCATTTCGCGGGATCAGATGCACAACGAACTGAAGATTTTCAGGCAGCCTTAGATGACGATAGTGTTAAAGCGATTTGGTGCGCTCGAGGCGGATACGGAACCGTGAGAATGATAGATGCCTTGGATTTTTCAAAATTCAGTGAAAATCCCAAATGGATTGTAGGTTTTTCTGATGTGACTGTACTACATAATGAAGTGCATAATTTAGGAAGAGAGTCTATTCATGGGATTATGCCATCTACGTATCGACCCGATAATAAAGAGCAGAAAAAAGCCTTAAAATCATTAAAAAGAGCACTTTTTGGAAAGAGTTTAGAATACAAAACATCAAAATCTGATTTTAATAAACCTGGGACAGCTAATGGCCAATTAATTGGAGGTAACCTATCCATATTATATAGTTTGTTAGGCTCTAAATCGTCTATGAAAACGGATGGGAAAATTCTATTTATTGAAGATCTCGGAGAATATGTATACCACATCGATCGTATGATGCAAAATTTAAAACGGAATGGTTATTTCGAGAATTGTTATGGTTTGGTTGTTGGAGGAATTTCAGATATACGTGAAAATGATACCGATTTTGGTAAACCCGTCGAACAAGTGATTTTGGATGTCGTTTCTGAGTATGATTTTCCTGTAGTTTTTGACTTTCCCGCTGGTCATATTAGAGACAATCGAACGCTTATTTTAGGGCGAGAGGTTTCATTAGAGGTCAAGAAAGGAAAGAAAGCCATACTCAAGTTCAAAGAGTAATGGCACAGCACAATGAACTTGGTAAAAAAGGCGAACAATTAGCCATAGACTTTTTACTCAAAAAAGGATATACTATTTGTGATACCAACTGGCGCTATCAAAAGGCAGAAGTAGATATTATTGCTCAAAAAGAGGAGATATTAGCTGTAGTTGAGGTCAAAACACGTTCTTCCACTGATTTTGGAAATCCACAGGATTTTGTGAGTCCTAAGAAAATTAAATTGTTAGTGAAGGCGATGGATGAATATGTGAGGTCGAAAGATTTGGAGGTTGAGGTTCGCTTTGATATTATTGCTATTGTTCAAAAAAACAAGAATTACACCATCGAGCATATTGAAGATGCTTTTTTTCATTTTTAGTTGTATGTAACCTTTCTACACATCATTTTCTGTCGTTTATACATAAAATGAGACTTGAGTTAATTAATTTTCGTTACTTGTTGCTTACTAAACAGTAAATTGTTGAAAATGAAATTAATAAACCCCTTTATTATTGTCTTACTAATATCTCTTTGTGTTGTTTCTTGTAAAAATAAGACGACGAAACCAAATCCCATTCTAGCAAGTTTAGACCTTAAACGAGGCGAGTTGTTATTATGTAGTTCAGAAAGTTTCGGAGAAGTAAGTTTTTCACTTTCCTGCAGTTATGAAACTAGAGAAACTTTTGAGCTTGGACTATCGTTGTTGCATTCTTTTGAATATGCAGAAGCAGAAAAAGCATTTGTAAAAGTTATCGATATGGATCCTAATTGCGCGATGGCTTATTGGGGGGTGTCTATGAGTATTTTTCATTCGCTTTGGATGCAATCAGATCTAAGTTATTTGGAAAAAGGAAAGAAGTTACTCGAGTTAGCGAAAGATATTCCGAAATCAGATTTAGAAAAAGATTATCTAGACGCAATTAGTGTTTTTTATACAGATTGGGACAAGTTCGATAAGGTCACTAGGCAAAGAATGTATGAAAAGAAAATGCAGCAATTATATCAAAAACACTCAGGAGATACAGAAGCGGCTGTTTTTTATGCATTAGCTATTCGCGCCGCTGCTGATCCCAATGATAAGAGTTATACGAGACAAAAAAAGTCGGGAAAAATTTTGGAAGATCTCTTTGAAAAAAATCCGGAACATCCAGGAATTGCACATTATGTCATTCATAATTATGATTATCCTGAGTTAGCAGAAAAAGCATTAAAAACAGCAAGACGTTATGCTGCTATTGCTCCGGCTTCAGCACATGCCCAGCATATGCCTTCTCATATCTTTACACGTTTGGGACTTTGGCAAGAATCAATTGATACCAATATCAATTCTGCTAATTCTGCCACTTGTTATGCTGAAAGTGTAAATCCAGAATCAACATGGACACAAGAAATACATGCTGTCGACTACCTTGTGTATGCATATTTACAAATGGGCGACAATAAGAATGCATTAGCATATCTAAAAGATATGGACTCTGTCGACAATGTTTTTCCAAAAGATCATTTTGCATCAACCTATGCATTAAGTGCTATTCCGGTGAGGATGGTTCTAGAAAATAAACAGTGGGAAAAGGCAGCAAATCTAGAATTGCCTTCAATCAATTTTGATTGGGAAAAATTGCATTGGCAAAAGGCAATGATACACTTTGCTCGAGCTCTTGGTGCATGTCATTTAAATGACATTAAATCAGCGGAAAATGAATTAGCTAGCTTAAAGAAATTGCATAAAAATCTTATTGATTTAAACGATGAGTATAAATCAGGTCAGGTTATGATTCAAGTTCAAGCAGCTGAAGGATGGATACAACTGGCAAAAGGCAATAAGAACGAAGCTCTTAATTTTATGAAAAAAGCGGTTGAATTAGAGGGTAAAACGTCTAAACATCCAGTGACACCAGGAGAAGTCCTTCCTGCCGATGAATTGCTAGGTGATATGCTATTAGCTTTAAAAATGCCAGCGGAGGCCTTGGTCGCATATGAATTGAATCTCATAGGTCATCCAAATAGATTTAATGGCATTTATGGCGCGGCCATCGCTGCTGAGAAATCAGGAGATAAAGAAAAAGCAACGAACTATTATAATCAACTTATTGAGTTGACAAAAGACTCAAATAGTGATAGAGTTGAGGTTAAAGAAGCAAAAGAATTTATAAAACAGCCGGCCATTTAATTTGAGTGTTCAGAGATCAAATATCCTTGTATTAATTGTTTTTTTGAATTTGTCATGTAATCAACTTTCTAAAAAAGAACTACCTGTTTATAATCCGTCTGATGTTAATCCAGAGCTGGTAGATCGAACACTTCAAAATGTAGGAGAAGATCACACCGTTTCTAGCTTTGAATTGATAAATCAAAATGGAGAAAAGATTACTCAGGCAGATTATGAAGGCAAAATTTACGTAGCAGATTTCTTTTTTACAAGGTGCACTACCATCTGTCCAATTATGACAAATAATATGGTTGAAATACAGAAAGCGTTTTTAGATAATGATGAAGTGAAATTATTATCATTGTCAGTGACTCCAGAAATTGATAGTATATCGGTCTTGCGTAATTATGCGCTTGAAAAAGGTGTTATTGATTCAAAATGGAACATCACAACTGGAAATAAGAAACATATTTATGAACTAGCACGTAAAAGTTATTTCGCCGTAGTTGAACAGGGTGATGGAGGTTTACAAGATTTCATACATACCACAAATTTCATATTGATAGATAAGAAAAAACAAATACGTGGTATTTATGATGGAACCGATGACGCCAGTATCAAAGCTTTAATCAAAGATATTAAGATCTTATTGAATTAAAAGACTTGTTATTTTTTATCCAAAAACACTTTCAATTCTTTTACATTTTCTGGTTTCGATAACACCCTTTTTTCTGCATCTAGTACAAAGAATGAAGGTGTCGCATTTACTCCGTAATTCTTGGCCGTTTGGTTTTTCCATTTGTCAATCCCATATACGTGTGAGAAATTCGGATACTTAAGAATCATGTTTCTCCAACCAATTGTACTTTGATCATCCTCTAAACCAATGGCAATGACTTTTATTTCGGCGTTGTTTTTTAAATAGTTATACAAAATAGGCATTTCTTGCAAGCAATGCCCACAAGTAGAACTCCAAAACACTACTACATATTTTTGTGCACCCTTCAAACTATATAATTCTTTTGAAGTACCTTTTTCATTCCATGAAAAATTTGGTGCAGTCGCCCCAATAGATGTTCTTAATTGTCCTTTGATATCATTGACAAAATTAAGATCTTGAAACTCTTTGGGGAGTTTAAAATAGTTGTTTAATACATAGTTAACCATATTGGTATCCTCCAAATTTGCAAAACCATATAATAGTCCTTCTTGCACATCTTTCGATAGTTGATGATTGTTGGCAATCTTGGCAATAACTGTGGTAATAGCTTCTTTTCGAAGTTTCGCCAGTTGATCAGAATCTTCTGCCGTATTTAAATAAAAAATGAAGACATTAATTCGATCATGAATAAACGTTGAGTTCAAGAGAGTCTTGTTATTGAAGTCAATAGCATCGAAATAATGTGTTTTTATTGAGCTTACATATTCGTTAGGCGATAGAAATAACGTTTTCTCATAATACTTTGCACTAGCCTTAATAAAGTGCTGTGCTAATTTTCCTTCTGTCGTTGTTTCAAATTCTTGCTGTAGTGCTATTAATTGTTGTCTTTTTAAGTTGTATTGTTTTACAAGTGATTTGTCTTTTGCTTGAAAATAGCTCACCTGAATAGAATCCAGATCGTCTTGGATAGCTCGTGTAAGCTTTAAGTAATTTTGATAAACTTTATTGTTTTCTGATTCGGTAAATTGAATGGTCTCTTCGGCTTGTAGCGGATTAAAAATCAACTCAACATTTTCATTGTCAAAAATAAAATCAACAGAAGCTTGGTTTTTTACATCATAGACTAGACGATACATTCCTGGGCTTTGGTTATTAGGTATTGTTATTGAAAAACGACCTTTTTTAATAGAATCATAAGCGATATAGTCTTGTTGTCCATTTTCTAACCCATATAGAATCATCCAAGGATAGTTTTGATATCGTTGTAATTCTCCTTTCACCGTATACTGAGCGTGCGAAAAGAAAGTAATCAATAAAAAAATAAGAAGTAATTTTTTCGTCATAGGTATTCTTTAAACTATTGTTTTACAAAAATCAAGCCAACACAAATGTACTATATTTTTGTGCGTGTTAAAATGTTTTACATTTGTTAAAAATCATGATATGAGTTTTGAGAATAAAGTAGTATGGGTAACAGGAGCTTCTTCAGGAATAGGAAAGGCCACTGTTTTAGCATTGGCCAAACAAAATACAAAGCTGATTATTTCTTCTAGAAATATTGAGAAATTGGAGGCAGTAAAAATTCGATGCGAAAACCCTGAAAATGTGAAAATATTACAGGTCGATTTAGACGACTATCACAATCTAGATAAGTTGGTTGAAGAAGCAATTTCACTGTTCGGTGAAATCGACATACTAATTAACAATGGCGGTATTAGTCAGCGATCGCTAGCGATCGACACAGGTATAACCATTGACCATCAAATTTTTAAAACGAATTATTTCGGAACAGTAGCCTTGACAAAGGCCTTATTACCTTATTTCGTAGCAAAAAAAGAAGGTCATATTGTAGTGGTCACAAGTGTTGTTGGTAAGTTAGGAACACCATTGAGGTCGTCATATGCGGCCTCAAAGCATGCTCTCCATGGTTTTTTTGATAGCCTGAGAGCAGAAATACATAGATATAATATCGATGTTACGTTGATTTGCCCTGGGTATGTACATACCAATGTTTCCATGAATGCGTTAACCGAAGATGGTTCACCACAAAACACCATGGATAAAAAAACAGCCGCAGGATTGGCGCCAGATTATTTCGCAAAGAAATTACTCAAAGCTGTTAAAAACAGAAAGCAAGAAGTAGTTATTGGTGGGGCACTCGAAAAATTATCAGTGTATGTAAAGCGATTTTTCCCGAGAATATTAGCCAAAATGATACGAAAATTAGCAGTTACTTAAATTAACGAACGCAATACTTTTTGTAGCTGAATCTCGTTACTATGCTATACTAAAGGACTATTTATGAAAAATATTTTAGCAGCTTTGTTACTATTGATGTCTATAACTGCTGTAGGACAAAATGATTCAAGCAATTTGAGACCTTATAGACTAGGAGTAAAAGTTGGAGGACCCAATGTTGCTAGTTTAGAATTTGAATTCGTTACACCAGCATTGCACAATAGCCTTGCTTTATTTGCAAACTATACTGGTATAAATTATACGATTGAGCAAGTAAATACCGCTTCTAATATATTCGAAATCGGATCGAATATTTATTTTGGTAAAAATAGAGAAGGTAGAGGCCTATATGGATCGTTGTCATATCAAAATATTTCATCAGATTTGAGTATTAAAGATTACGAAGCCGAAGACGGAACCATTTATGAGGGAGATGCGAAAACATCTGTTTCGTACAGCGGACTGAATGTGAAAATTGGGGCCAAACTAGGTAGGAAGTTCTTCTTCAGAACCGAAATAGGTTATAGTTTTGGTGAGATTCCAAAAGAAATCTTTGTAGAAGGAAATTTCGAAGGAGAACCCATTAGTGAAACAGCCTCAATTGAAAGCGAAATAGATGATTTACCCTTTATCTTTCAAAATGGCTTGCCAATCTTCAATCTAGGTTTTGGATTCGCTTTTTAAAAAAAGCCTTACCCAAATAGAATGCCATGCAAATAACGACCTGGCATTAAAGTAAAGCTTCCGGCGATTAAAATAGCACCCACATATAATAAGATCATTTTTCTTTTATGTGCTTTCACATTTCCTTTTTTTATGGCGGTATAGGCTGTAGGAACCGTGTAAATTGTTAAGAAGCTAAAGAGGTGTATCCATCCGAAATGATTAAAAATTTTGGCACCTACATGGGCCGGCATGAACAAGGTCACTAACGCAGTAATAAGCATTAATACCATATATATCCTTCCAGATGCTTTATGGAAAGAAGTCCCTTTTTTAATGAGTAACAGAATTGTTCCAATTATAAATGCGGGCAATACGGTTGCTAAGTGAATGTACATTAGGTCTTGATAGGTCATTGTATTCTGATTAGAAAACAAAGAAAAGGCAATTTCTAAGTAAAAAAAATAATTAATAGATGAATTGTAATATTCTTGGAATAGGATGTTTTTGTTGAGAGAAAAGGCGCTAATTCTTTAAAATTCCTTTTCGCTATATTTGTAATCCTTATCAAAAAAACGAATCTCGATGAACATATTTTCTTCAGAAAAACTAGCAGCATTTTTACCGAAAGTCCAACAAATATTAGAGGAAAATTTATATCCACTAGAAGCAAAATATGTGCACCTACCTTTTAGTGCCGTCGAGCCGGAGTTACAAAAAATAAGAACCTTGGTAAAAGAGAGAGGCCTTTGGAATTCACACCTTTCAGAATCGCACGGAGGTCTTGGATTTAATTTAGTAGAATTCGGACAAATAAGTGAGCTTTTAGGACGGTCTCCATATGGACATTATTGCTTTAATTGCAATGCGCCAGATATAGGAAATCAAGAATTATTATTAGGAAATGCATCTTCATATTTAAAAGAAATTTTTCTTGAACCATTAATTCGCGGCAATATTCGGAGTTGTTTTTCGATGACGGAGCCAGATTTTGCTGGATCAAATCCAGTACATATGGGTACGACGGCTGTCAAAGATGGTGACCATTATGTGATTAACGGAACCAAATGGTTTACAACTGCAGCCGATGGTGCTTCTTTTGCGATCGTAATGGCTAATACAAACCCTGAAGCAGAAAATAAGTATCAAAAAGCGAGTATGATCATTGTACCAACGGATACTGAGGGCTTTCATTTGAAACGCAATATCTCTATCATGGGGGAAGAGAATGACACCTATTTTAGTCATGCAGAAATCGAATATAAAGACTGTCGGGTACCTATAAAGAACTTAATAGGAAATGAAGGAGAGGGCTTTCTATTGGCACAACAGCGCTTAGGCCCAGGTAGAATTCATCATTGCATGCGTTGGATCGGTATTTGTGAAAAAGCCTTCGACTTGATGTGCGAAAGAGCAGCGTCTAGAAGTTTAGGAGGAGATACGAAATTGGGGCATAAGCAAACAATTCAAAATTGGATTGCCGAAAGTAGAGCCGAAATAAATGCATCGAGATATATGGTTTTGCATACCGCCCATAAAATTGATGAGGTTGGAGCGAAAGCAGCACGATTAGAGATTTCTACTATTAAATTTTATGTAGCTAATGTCTTGATGAAAGTACTGGATAGAGCTATTCAAGTACATGGAGCATTAGGAATTACCGATGACACTGTTTTATCATTTTATTACAGACACGAAAGAGGAGCACGTATTTACGATGGCCCAGATGAAGTGCACAAATCTACATTGGCAAGACAAATTTTAAAAAATTATGGATTATAGTCACCATGAGTAAAGCAATAGATAGCGCCATTGATGTGCGCAAAGGAGAAGAATTAGATAGTGTAAAACTAAGCGCCTATTTAAAGACTCATGATGTCGCTATTCAAGATGAGATTGTTGTCAAACAATTTCCAGGAGGTTTTTCAAATCTTACGTATTTATTAAGTTCGGGAGATAAAGAATATGTATTGCGTAAGCCACCTTTTGGAGCGAATATAAAGTCTGCGCATGATATGGGTAGAGAATATAGAGTTTTGAGCTCTTTAGAGCCTATATATTCGAAGATTCCAACACCAATTGTTTATTGTGAAGATGAAACAATTTTGGGATCTCCTTTTTATGTAATGGAGCGCGTAAGAGGAATTATCTTGCGAAATAAGATCCCAAAAGGTCTTGAGCTAACTCCAGATCATTTTAAAAGATTGTCAATTCAAACGATCGAAAATTTAGTTGATTTGCATAGTCTTGAGTTAGAAGAATCGAAGTTGATTTCTTTAGGAAAACCAGCAGGATATGTAGCTCGACAAGTAGAAGGTTGGATCAAAAGATATTTCAAAGCAGAGACTGATGAGATAAATGCCATGAATACCGCAGCGGCATGGATGCAAAGCAATATGCCCTCAAAAGAATCCAGCGCTTTTATTCATAATGACTACAAATATGACAATCTCGTATTAGATGCCGATTCTTTGACTATTAAGGCCGTGTTAGATTGGGAAATGTCAACAGTGGGAGATCCCTTAATGGATCTAGGAACAACCTTGGCCTATTGGGTAGAAGCAAATGACCATCCGGCATTACAATCGTATAATCTCACTTGGGTAGAAGGCAATTTAACGCGTCAAGAAGTGGTAGAAAAATACGCCGATTTGCGAAGTATACATGTTGATGATGTTCTCTTCTATTACGTATTTGGGTGCTTTAAGTTAGGAGTAATAGCGCAACAAATTTATGCACGATATAAACAGGGTTATACAAAAGATGAACGTTTCGCGCTATTAATTCATTTGGTAAAAGCATGCGGAAAAAATGCTGAGAATGCTATAAAATATAACAGAATTAATAATTTTTATTAAGACATGAAAGAACTAAAGGATATTAAAAATGTACTTATTTTAGGTAGTGGTACTTTAGGATTACGTATTGCGTTGGCGAATGCCTTAAACGGATATAAGGTTGTAGTATATGATATTAGAGAGGAAGCTTTTGTTCAGGCAAAGCGAATTCAAGGAGAGCTTATTCAATTTTTAATAAACTCGAAAGTCATTACTGAAAAAGATGCAGAACGAGCATTACAAAATCAAACGTTTACTACGGATGCTTCCAAAGCGGCTACTAATGCTGATTTGGTAAGTGAATCTGTGACAGAAGATCTGGAGTTGAAGAGAAAAGTATGGGCCCAGTTTGGTGAATTATGTCCCGATCATACCATTTTCACCACCAATACCTCTTATTTAATTCCGTCTTTATTTGCACAAGAAACGGGGAGACCTCATTTATTTTGTGCGCTACATTTTCATGATGTTTTTTATGCTAATGTGGTAGACATCATGCCCAATCCTCAAACAGAGGCATGGATTATTCCATTGCTAAAAGAATATGGCGAGAGCATTCAACAAACTCCTGTGATTATGACGCGTGAATCTCCTGGTTATATTTTTAACGCCATGTTAATGGCATTGATTGGTGCGGCCGGTGCGTTAGTTACCTATGACGTGTCCAGTATTGAAGATGTAGACCGTTCTTGGATGGGTAATTTTAAAATGCCACTAGGTCCTTTTGGTATTTTAGATGAAATCGGCTTAGACACCGCGTGGCATGTTACCAGTTCACTCAAGGATGAAAAAAGTGTACGTTTTGTGAAATTACTTAAAGAATATATCGATGCTGGTAAACTCGGAAAAAAGGTTGGAGAAGGATTCTATACCTATCCAAAACCAAGATTTCAAGATGATGATTTTATAAAAGGGTAAATCACTTTTTTCTGGATTCCTGCCTTCGCAGGAATGACAGAAATTCGATTGTTAACATAATTTTAGTAGAGGAGAGAAAGTGAGAAAAAAAGTAATATTTATATTATAGGTCATACTTTGGCAATTGTCATTCCTGCGAAGGCAGGAATCCATTTTTCTTAGCTCGAAAGTATTTCGTCAATCTGATCTTCAGTGTTTTAGTTGTCCATTTTAAGCAGAAAATAAAATCACCAGTGATTCGCGCTTGTAGCGTTAAGTTCTAAATTGTAACACAATGAAAATCAGATAATTAAATATTGAATTTTTGTTAAGAATTTTTCAGAAAAAATCCATTTTGTTAAAAACTTGCCTTGTTTTGTGGATAATTTTGATTTTCATCTTTCAGTGAAAAATTCAATCTTTGTTTCAACTTATTTAAACAATAAAGGCCGATATAATATCGACCCCTTAAAAACTTAAATTTGATTTGAAGGAAAAAGAAGTTCCAAGATTATTCGCCTAAGCTTAAAAGAGTCCAAATCTTTTAAGAGATATATCTAAGATTTCCGAGTAGGTGTCCAAAACCGACTCTCCTTTCTTAAAAGGGCAGCTCTTCCGAAGTTGCTCTTTTTTGTTTGTATACATGTTTATTGTACAGTACAAACACTTTGCTAATTTATAAAATATTTCTTTGATGATGATGATGATGATAAAAAAAAAGAGCGATTTATTAACAGATTTTAATATCTGCTTATTGCAATTTAAGTTACTGTAAATTAAATTAGTAAGATTTTTTTTTGAACAATTTATAATTTGTCGAAAAACTCTCTGAGGAGCTATTCATTTACTTTTTTTATTTCTTTTTCCGAGAAAGTTGTCATTCCTGCGAAGGCAGGAATCCAGTCAATCTACTTGTAAATTATCATACCAATCTTTCGCCAAATCATCCCAATATGGGTTTTCTTCTTCAATCAGTCTTAATTTCCAAGCCCTTTTCCATTTTTTGAGATTATTTTCTCTTTCTATTGCTTGCTGTACTTGCTGGAATTCCTCGAAATGAATAAGCATTGAAACTCCATATTTTTGAGTAAACCCTTTGATGATTCCAGTTTTATGTTCATACACTCTTCGTTGAAGGTCATTAGTCATTCCAATGTATAATGTGCCGTTTCTTTGACTGGCTAGGATATATACATAGTATTTATGGCCTGTTTTCATGTTTTCTAGATTCCTGCCTTCGCAGGAATGACAAGGTAAATAGAATTCGGTTAATCAATTGGCAGTTTAAAATTCTATTATAAGTATAAGATTGAAATTTGAATTTTTCTGGATTCCTGCCTTCGCAGGAATGACAATATAACAAGAATTTGAAGATTTACTTTTTACCCGCTTGTATACTCTCGATCACTACCGAAGTCAAAATTAATATTCCTCCAATTAAGGTATTAGAATTCGGAATTTCTTGTAGAAAAATAACACCCAAAATAATCCCGTAAATAGGTTGTATACTTCCAATCAAACTCGCACTTGTCACGGAGAAATGTTGAAGGCTTTTTAGAAATAGTGTATGACCAATAGCCGTTGTGAGCAGCGCTAGTAAAATGAGGGCGTACCATTCTTTTGTCGTGGGTATTTCTGTAGTAAAGAAGAAAAGAGGAACTAAGAGTAAGGTCACCATAATGAGTTGGTAAAACATCAACATCGAACCGTTGTATGTGACTACCTTTCTTTTTAAAATGAGATTTCTAATAGCATAGAATAACGCTGAAATCAGACCAACAATAATACCTTTCGTATAATCACTTTCAAACGTTAAGTCGGCACTTAAAAAATAAATACCAAAAAGGACTAATAGTCCCAGAATAATATGTTTTAAGCTCAATTTAGTTTTGTAAAAAACAGGTTCCAAAAAGACGGTAAATATCGGATAGGTAAAAAGCGACAGCAGGGCAATAGCGACATTTGATAATTGCAACGAATAGAAATAAGTGATCCAGTGTGCGCCTAAAAACAAACCACTAAGGGCAATGGTCAATGCATCTTTTTTCGAGTTAACTTTTAGATTGATCTTAGCAAACCAACAGTACAACCCTAATAATATAATAGCAAATAGCGAACGCCATAATATTGATAATGCTGGTGCGATTGAAAGAGATCTACCCAATACACCTGAAGTACTAATAAATAACATGGCCAAGTTAAGACCTGCGATATTTTTTAGGTGTTGATTTTTCATCGTATTTTTTGCAATGCTTCTAATGCATTGTCAACCGATTTAATGTTGTCGAAAGTCAAAAGCAGGCGTAAACCTTGTTTTGTTTCTTTTTCCTTCATTTTACAGATAGCGGCATTGAATTGAACGAACTTTAAAACGTTGGTAAACGTTGGTGTCTGATAGTATGCTGATTGCTGATCTGAAACAAAATAACCAATCATTTTATCTCTTTTCAAAATTAAGCGTTCTAGCCCAAGACTTTTTGCTAACCATTTTAAGCGAACACTGTTTAGTAAATCTAAGGCTTGAATCGGGAGTTCACCAAAGCGATCGACTAGATTCGTTTCATAAATTGTTAGTGCTTCTTCTGTTTGAATGGAACTAAGTTCGTTATATAAATTCAAACGCTCAGTAACCTTATTGATATAATCATCTGGAAATAAGATTTCAAAATCGGTATCAATCTGAATTTCTTTGACAAACTCTTTGGGTCCGCTAGTACTGTCTTTGTACAATTCAGCAAACTCATTCTCCTTCAATTCTTCGATAGCTTCATTCAATATTTTTTGATAGGTATCAAAGCCAATATCATTGATAAATCCACTTTGTTCACCTCCCAATAAGTCCCCGGCACCTCTTATTTCAAGATCTTTCATGGCAATATTGAGTCCACTGCCCAATTCTGAAAACATCTCAAGCGCTTGAATACGCTTTCGAGCCTCATCGGTCATCATATGATAGGGTGGAGTAATGAAATAACAAAAGGCTTTTTTATTTGATCTACCTACACGTCCGCGCATCTGATGCAAATCAGACAATCCAAAATTATTGGCGTTATTGATGAAAATAGTATTAGCATTCGGAACATCTAAACCACTTTCCACAATAGTGGTAGAAACTAACACATCAAATTCATTGTTCATGAACGATAACATGAGTTGTTCTAATTTTTTACCTTCCATTTGTCCATGACCAATCCCAATTTTCGCATTCGGTAATAAGCGTTGTAATAAACCAGCGACTTCCTTGATATTTTCAATGCGATTGTGAATGAAAAATACTTGTCCGCCTCGAGAAATTTCATATTGAATGGCATCGCGAATGGTTTCTTCGCCAAAGCGAATCACATTGGTTTCGATAGGATGGCGGTTGGGAGGTGCCGTTTTAATTACCGATAAGTCACGTGCGGCCATCAAAGAGAATTGTAAGGTACGCGGGATGGGCGTTGCCGTTAATGTTAGGGTATCTACATTTTCCTTAATTGTTTTCAGTTTATCCTTTACGGAAACTCCAAATTTTTGTTCCTCATCTACAATTAAGAGCCCGAGATCTTTAAATTGGATACTTTTGTTCACCAATTGATGTGTGCCAATAACAATATCTACAGATCCTTTTTTTAAGCCATCGATGACACCATTACGTTGTTTGGTCGTTCTAAATCTATTGAGATAATCTACCGTTACCGGGAAGTCTTTTAAACGTTCACTAAAAGTCTTGAAATGTTGAAACGCTAATATGGTGGTGGGTACCAAAATAGCCACTTGTTTGCCATTGTCTACCGCTTTAAATGCTGCTCGAATAGCCACTTCAGTTTTACCAAAACCTACATCACCACAAACCAAACGATCCATGGGTCGTTCATTTTCCATATCATTCTTGACATCTTGTGTCGCTGTTGATTGATCTGGCGTGTCTTCGTAGATAAAACTCGATTCCAATTCTAATTGCATATGGCTATCCGGATTGAAAGCAAATCCTTTTTGGAGCTTACGTTTTGCATACAACTGAATAAGATCATAGGCAATTTGTTTAACACGTGTCTTGGTTTTTTGCTTTAGTTTTTTCCAAGCTCCAGAGCCTAATTTAAATATCTTGGGTGCTTTGCCATCTTTACCATTAAACTTGGTAATCTTATGCAGCGAATGGATGCTTATGTATAGCACGTCTCGATCTCCATAAACCAATTTAATAGCTTCCTGTTTTTTGCCTTCAACATCAATTTTTTGAAGTCCGCCAAATTTCCCAATACCATGATCGATATGAGTTACGTAATCACCAATAGACAGGTTAGTCAATTCTTTTAAGGTAATTGCTTGTTTTTTGGCAAATCCACTCTTTAGTCTGAATTTGTGATAGCGTTCAAAGATTTGATGATCTGTATAGCAGGCAATTTTGTGTTCTTGATCTACAAACCCCTGATACAATGAAAAAACAAGAGTTTTATAAGAGACATTTTCATCAATATCTTTAAAAATATCGTGAAAACGTTCTTCTTGCTTTTCATTGGCACAAAACAGATAGTTATCTATTCCATTTTTAGTATTCTCGTTGAGGTTTTCAATCAATAAGTCGAATTGCTTATTAAATGAAGGTTGTGGAGATGCCTTAAAATTTATTTGAGTGTCATACTCAACTTGATTCGAAATCTTATGATGACTGCTACCTATCTCGACTAAACTATAATCGTTTAACTGTTGTTTGATTAAACCTCCATCGCAAAATAACTCTTTTGGTTCGGCTAATTTTAGTTCACCTTTTGTTTCCGCGAAAGCGGTCTTAGCTTTTTCAAACAGCGTATCTAACTTACCAAATAGTAAGGAAGAGTTCTTTGAGAAAATGACTGTTTTATTTGAAATATATTTTAAAAAACTCTCTCGTTTTTCTTCAAGGTGTTTGTTTTCAACATTAGGTAAAATACTGATCTTTTTTTCCTTTTCTGTCGATAATTGTGTTTCAATATCGAAGGTTCGTATGCTATCAACTTCATTTCCGAAAAATTCCACACGATAAGGTTGATCGTTTGAAAAAGAAAACACATCAACAATACCACCACGAACGGCAAACTCTCCAGGTTCAGTTACGAAATCTACACGATTGAAGTTGTATTCAAAGAGTACTTCATTTACAAAATCAAGAGTAATGTGTTCTCCTACAGTTAATTTTAGTGTGTTTTTCTCGAGTTCTCGCTTCGTCACAACTTTTTCAAACAGGGCATCTGGGTAGGTGACAATAATAGCCGGTTTTTTTCGCGAATTGATCCTGTTTAGAACTTCCGAACGTAGTAAAATATTGGCATTATCCGTTTCTTCTATTTGATAAGGTCTACGATAAGAACCAGGATAAAACAGTACATTTTTATCACCTAATAGTTGTTCTAGATCATTTAAATGATAAACAGCTTCTTCTTTATCATTGAAAATTAATAAGTAAGGTTTTTCTACTTGTTTAAAGGTACTCGAGATCACAAAAGACAATGAAGATCCTGCCAAATGCTGGAGTTGAAGCTTTTGGTTTTCTTGTTGAAGCTGTTGAGAAATCTTTCTAATCGAAGCAGATTGCTCGTAAAGAGAAACAATAGTCTGTTTACTCAATTGTTTAAATTTTGCGCAAATATATTATTAATTGATTTAATATGTAACCAGAATAGAATTTTCTATGTCAAAAGCGAGAACTTAATATGAGATGATGCGTTTATTTAAGAAAATTTTGAAATGGATTGGGTACTTATTATTAGCTGGAATTTCGATTTTCACCTTGATGGTAGTCATACCAGAAAAAGAAACAGTTAAACCAATAATACCTAAAGAGTATACCCAATATTGGACAATGGATGAAGGTTTCAAAATAGCCTACACTCATGTAAAAAGCACAGCAGATTCTATTAAAACGCCCCTTGTTTTTCTTCATGGAGGTCCAGGTGGTTATATACATTCTAGTATCATAAATACCTTAGCTGAGCTAACTCATTTAGGCCATGACGTTTATCTATATGATCAACGTGGGTCTGGACTATCAGATAGATTAGAAAGGTACTCAGATATTTCATTTCAACACCATATAGATGATCTACATGAGATTATATCAGAAAAAATTAAAGGTAAAGTCATTTTAATGGGGCAGTCATTCGGAAGCGAAATCATCGCTCATTATTCGTCTTACTATCCAGAAACTATAGAAAAGATCATTTTTTCATCTCCAGGAACATTAGGGCCGCCTAGAATGCAAAATAATGAATATGTAGATTTAGCGACCGTGTATGAAATACCAGATTCGTTAAAGTTTATAGCACCCTATAGTTTTGTCAAAGATGTTGATAGAGTAGCGTTTAAGCCAAAAGCAATTGCATTAATTACTGGAGCCTTGTTATTTGATAAAAAGCTCATTTCTGATGAACAAGCCGACAGAATGTTAAATACATTGGCTTCAAAGTTTACACGAGGGATGGTATGTGATGAAAAAAATGTGTTGCCCGAAGAAGGGGGTGGAGGCTTGTATGCTTTCATCGCGACTAATCAGGGAGATTTTCCAGATGTGAGAGCCAAAATTAGACAACTTGAAATTCCTATTATTGTCATTCAAGGTCAATGTGATTATATTCCTTTTAGTTCGGCTTATGAATATGTGGCTTTATATAAAAATGGTTCCTACAAATTCATAGAAAATGCCGGTCACGAGATTTGGTGGGAGCAAAAAGAAAAGTATTTAGCTGTAATACAGAAGTTTCTAACAGATTGATTTAAAGCAAGCAACTAATTTGTCAAAATCTCTTTCGTCATTATACACACTGCAAGAGACACGTATAGCCGCCCCGCGAAATGATACATAGATGTGCTGTTCTTTGAATTTCGCTTTCAATCGATCTAAGTCGATATGCTTTGGTAAATAAACACCAAATAAATGTTTTGCACGATAGCTGTCTTCCTCTATAAAACATCCTAACGCTCTTAATTCGTGGATGGCGTTTTTAGAAATTTCATGACAATAGTGTTGAATGTTTTCAGGTTTCCATTGGGCGAGTTGCTCCAAACTTTTGGCTAACATTGGTGTATTTACAAAATTTGAATATTCTCCCATATTATAGCGACCTGCTTTGGGCTGATATCTACTTTCATAATTAACTAAACCCGAAAAATCTTCACTGTTGTATCTATTGATCCAACTGTCTTCTATCGGCTCTCCATTGTTAAAATAATCAGAGTAGTAGGCCATTCCGAATGAATAAGGACCCATCAACCATTTATAAGCGACGGTTACGACGGCGTCTGCTTGAATTTCCGACAATGAAAATGGCAAAGCTCCAATGCTTTGAGATCCATCTATCACCAACAAAGCATTATGAGCGCTGGTTTTTTTACGGATTGCTTTTAAGTCGAATAATGTTCCATCGGCCCAATGTAACGGCCCTATTGTGACAACAGCGGTTTTATCATTTATGGCGTTTAATATATTTTCATTCCAAATTTTACCGCGATTTTCAAAAGAAGACGGTGGTGCTACTACTTTGAGTGAAGCCCCATTTTTATCCGCAACTTTTTGCCAGGCATATACATTACTAGGAAACTGTTCATCAGCAATAATAATTTCCTCACCAGCGGTAAGTTCGACATTGTTGGCCACATTGGCCATGGCGTACGAAACTGATGGAATAATGGCGATGTTTTGAAAGTCTGCCGCACCGATAAAGGAGGCGAATTGTTTTCTGAGATTTTCAGCATGTACAAAGAAATCTTTCGCACCGATTTCGTAAGGGAAACATTTTTGAGTAATGGCCTCATGTCCCACTTTTTCTACACTTTTGAGAGATGGAGCCATATAGGCGCCATTTAAATATGTAACATCTGAAGGTATTCTAAACTGATCCTTTTGAGTAGTGAGCATAACTTGGTTATTAGAAGTTCAAATATAGCATTTAAAAACTTCCAATAGAAATGATAAAATGCTTATGAATTTATTCGATTCTATCTAGAATCTTTAGGAAGGCTTTGGGTCTCAGAAAATACGGATATTGAAATATGATTTCTTTTTTGGTATTTAGAATTACCGTTGTAGGGTAAGAGAGTTTACCCTTATAATTACCCAACGCTTCTGCTAATTCATGCACACCGGTATTTTTGCCAGTACGTTTATAGCTAAATGTTCGATGTTGAAATTTAATAGGGTCTTTTGATTCACCATTAAAAGAAACAAAGAAAAAATCTTGATTTAAAGCATCGATAACTTTCTTGTTTTTAAAGGTGGTATTTTCCATGGCTTTACAATAGGTGCACCAATCAGCATTTAAAAAAACAACCATGGGTTTTTGTACTTCTAAGGTATCAATTTCCTCAAAAGAATAGGTTTTTAGTTGCCCCCATGAGCAATGAACTATAAAAAGTAAAATGTAAACGAGATACTTCATGCTGTATTAAAATAAATTATAACGAATGCCTAGAAAACTTCTAATGCCTTGTAGTGATGTATAGACATACGTGGTGTCAAAACTCAAATCTTGCTGCGGATTTTGAATATTATTTTCGAAAGGATCATCAGCTCTAGAAATCACAAAAGGATTGTTCCGAGCAGGAGTCCAGTTTAGGAGATTTTTGACGCCGCCATAAATCTCAATATTGTCAAATCCATCATACGATAATTGTATATTCATAATGGACCAAAATGGAGAGTCTTTTTTTCTTGGGTCATCGATAAAAACACCTGCTTCATTGGTGAATTCTTGCGTTGCTAAACGCATAGGGCCATATAAATTTCCGGTAAAATCTATAAGTAAGTTTGCGGGCTCAATTTTATAGCTCAGCCCCCAATTAGCGTTAAACCCTTCGGTTAATGGTTGCCTTGTTTTTTCACCGCTTTCAATGTTTGCCACTTCTTGTAAAGAGGCACCAACCATTGCTTTTAACCCAAAGGCAAAATTAACATCCGCCTGTAAGCTAAGACCCTGTGAAATTGCGGTTCCATCTGAATTTGAGTATCTAATTTGATTTACATCGCTGTCGTAATCCGGATTGATGCGATTCGAAAAATGGGTGTACCATGCTGATGCTTCCAAGGTGAAAAAAGTACCCGATTTAAGATACCTTTTCATTAAATAATTTATATTGACATTAACCGATTCTTCTGGATCTAAATCTTCTTCAATTATAACCTCTCTAGAACCGGTTAATGCGGCATGATCTTCTGTAAATAAATTAACCACTCTAAATCCAGTACCTATGTTCAAACGAATGGCGTCATTTTTGGTTGGGGCATATTTATAGGCCAATCGCGGTGTTATAATGCTCCCATGCCTGTTATCATAATCGTACCGTAAGCCGGTGAGTATTTCATGTTTTTTATTGAATTTCCATTGGTCTTGTACAAAGATACTAGGGATAAAAATTTCATCTGGATTATTGGAGTCGCTTATTCTATTTTGGGTTGCGGGAGTATTGTCATCGTAGTAATTGTATCGTCCAGCTGCCCCTACTAATACATCATGTTTTCCTAACACACGATTCCAAGTAGTTTGACCAAAAACGATATGCTGTTGGGCATTATAGGAGGTCGTTCCATAAAAAGAATTTTGATCATGAGTTGTTGACGAAAAGGTAACATTTATATCTTCGGTTGTAGGAAGTTCGTAGAGTCCGAATAACTCCCCTCTTTTTGTGTAGATACTTTCACCATAAATGACGTCGCCTCCTCTAAAACTTGGATTCCAGTCATTTTCACCTCCCCATCGATCTTCATAAAAGAAGCGCCCCGCAATTGAAAAAGCTTTGCCGCTTTTACGTTCGAAACTCCATTTATTAAAAACCGAAATGCGATCTTGAAGTGTTAAATCGGTATAACCATCGTTATTATTATCAATGCGTTGATTATAATTGAAATAATTAACACCTAGCAAAGAATGGGCTTTACCCACCTTAAATTTACCAGCAAGATCAACGTTAAATTCTCCCCAAGAAGTCGAGAATATATCTGAGCTAAACAGTGGGGCGCTTCCAGGTTTTTTAGTAATGACATTGACCAAACCGGCGACGGCTTCACTTCCATAAAGAGAAGAAGCGGGCCCTTTCACAATTTCTATTCTTTCAACTAAACTATTCGGAATACCAGACAAACCGTACACAGTCGATAAACCACTTACAATTGGCATACCGTCGATGAGTACCAATGTGTAGGGTCCTTCTAAACCATTGATGTGTATATCTCCCGTATTGCATAAACCACAATTAAGTTGCGGGCGAACACCATTTACATTCTGCAAGGCCTCAAAAATACTTGGAGTAGGGTTCTTTTTGAAAAAAGTTGGTGAATATACTTCAACTGGTACGGGGCTCTCAATGCGTGAGACTGGTTTTAATGTTCCTGTAACAACTACTTCGTCTAGCGAATCATTTTCTGTTAGATTAAAATGTATTATCAAGGATGTATCACTAATAACAATTGACTTTTTGTGTGTGTTATATCCTGTAAAAGAAACATATATTGTGTAAGAGCCAGACTGTAAATTACTTAATTTATAGAAACCATTTTCGTCGGTAGCCGCTCCTTTATCAATACTTTTAATATAAATATTAGCAAATGGTAATGCCTCGCCATTTGAGGTTACACGTCCACTAACGGTAAAGTCTTGTGCATTCAAAGACATTGATATCAAGATCAATAGACTAGACAAAAATAACTTCATTAAGTTTAAATTTTCTACAAATATAAATTAATTTTTAGTCTTGTCTAAAAATAATTTTTATTAAATATTAAATTAATATATTTGTTGAGGTAAAAATTAACCATGTTTACACTATCAGAAGAGAATTATTTAAAGGCTATTTATCATTTAGAGGAGATTTCAAAAAAAGGAATCAGCACGAATTCTATTGCTAAAAAACTAGACACCAAGGCTTCGTCAGTGACTGATATGATTAAGAAATTATCAGAAAAAAAAGTGGTTATTTATAAGAAATATCAAGGTGTTAATTTAACGACCTTTGGCAAAAAATCGGCAGCGATTATTATTCGAAAGCATCGATTATGGGAGGTTTTTTTATGCCAAAAGTTGAATTTTGCTTGGGATGAAGTACACGAAATTGCAGAACAATTGGAACATATTAAATCTGAAGCTTTAGTAGATAAACTGGATCAATTTTTAGGATTCCCAACCATCGATCCTCATGGAGATCCAATTCCAGATAAGGATGGAAAAATTACAAAACGTAAAAAAGTAAAACTCGCGACGCTCAGGGAAGGCGAACAGAGCGTGTTGTTGAGTATAAAAGACTCTTCTGATGACTTTTTACGGTATTTAGATAAAAAAGAAATTGCCATTGGTAGTTTGATAAAAGTAACATCTATCGAGCCTTTCGATAGATCTATGTTGATAGAAATTGACAATAAAGAAATTTTAATTACAGAAGAAGTTGCTAATAATTTATTAGTAAAAGAACTATAATACCATGATTTTATGATAGATCAAATAATCACTTATTTAGAAAGTATCAATCCGATTTTAGCAGCTTTATATGCTACGTTATTTACTTGGGGCTTGACGGCATTAGGAGCCTCATTGGTCTTCTTTTTTAAAGGAATGAATCGAGCCGTTTTAGATGGAATGTTAGGTTTTACAGGAGGAGTGATGGTTGCTGCCAGTTTTTGGAGTTTGTTGAATCCTGCGATAGAGATGAGTGCTGGAGAAGGCTTTGTAAAAGTTATTCCTGCAGCAGTCGGTTTCTTTTTAGGAGCGCTCTTTTTGTTCGGTTTAGATAAAGTACTACCACATTTACATATTAATTTTAGAACAGAGGAAGCCGAAGGAGTCAAAACACCATGGCATCGAACGACTTTATTGGTACTAGCGATCACCTTACATAATATTCCCGAAGGACTTGCTGTTGGTGTGTTATTCGGAGGTGTTGCTGCTGGGTTTGATGGAGCGACCATTGGTGGTGCGGTTGCCCTTGCAATCGGTATAGGGCTACAAAATTTTCCTGAAGGCTTCGCAGTAGCGATGCCGATGCGACGTCAAGGAGCGAGCCGACGAAAAAGTTTTATGTATGGGCAGTTATCTGCTATCGTAGAACCAATTGCTGGGGTTTTGGGAGCATGGGCCGTATTAACATTTGAACCTATATTACCATATGCCTTGGCATTTGCAGCAGGAGCTATGATATTTGTGGTGGTTGAAGAAGTGATACCAGAAACGCAACGAGATAAATATACTGATATCGCCACGATGGGTTTTATAGGTGGATTTATTATCATGATGAGCATGGATGTTGCCCTTGGTTAAGTTTAGAGAAAAAGATAGTATTTAATTTCAAAAGCCGAACATCGCTGTTTGGCTTTTTTGTATTTTGCATAAAATTACAAGGTGCAACATCAGTCTACATTTCAGGTTTATAACGCTTCGGCGGGAAGCGGTAAAACATTTACTCTTGTAAAGGAGTACCTGAAAATTTTACTACAAACTTCTGATGTACATCGCTTTCAAAATATCTTAGCCATAACTTTTACAAATAAGGCTGCTGCCGAAATGAAAGAGCGGGTGATTCATAATTTACGTGATTTCGCCGCAGTAGAAATTTTGGAGGCAAAGAGTGATATGTTCAAACAAATTGAACAGGAAACAAGGTTGGCAGATGCGCTAATTCATCAACGTTCTATTCGCATTTTACAAAGTATATTGAATAATTACTCTTCCTTTAATATTACTACCATTGATAGTTTCACGCATCGATTGATTCGAAGTTTTGCTTTTGACCTTGGCTTATCACTCAATTTCGAGGTCGAAATGGATGCTAAAAGCCTGTTGAACGAAGCTGTTGATGTGCTCATATCTAAAATTGGAGAAGACAAAGAACTAACGAAAATATTGATTGATTTTTCATTGCAAAAAGCCAATGAAGACAAGGCTTGGGATATCTCTTTCGAGCTCAAAGAAATAGCAAGTATTTTATTAAATGAGAATGCTATTCTTGAAGTTCAAAAAATTAAAGAAAAACCTCTTGCAGATTTTGTTGATTTAAAGAAAAAGCTTCACCTGAAGCAACAAGAACTTGAGCAGAAATTTACCGAGTTAGGTACTGAAGGATTGAAGATCATTGAAAATTTTGAAATTAACCATAAGGATTTTTATTATGCTCAGTTTCCAAAGCACTTTTTACACCTAATTAATGATGTGCCTAAACTAAGTTTTGATACATCGAAAGGTCTCGGAAAAAGCATTCAAAATAAGCTATTTTATACCAAAGGAAAGCCCGAAGAAGTCAAGACTGCTATTGATAGCATCATTAATCCGTTATTAGAGTTGTATGAACAATCAGAGCTTGTTTATCAAGAATATGCGCTCAATAAATTGTTCATGCAGAGCTTGATTCCGCTGGCCGTTTTGAGCAAAATCAATGCGGCTTTAGATACCTTAAAAGATGAAAAAAACGTTCGTTTGAATGCTGAATTCAATCAGCTAATCAGTAAAAATTTACGAGAACAACCAGCAGCATTTATTTATGAACGTATCGGTGAGAAATTGAAGTATTATTTTATTGATGAGATGCAAGATACTTCTGGTTTACAATGGCAAAATTTGATTCCATTAATTGAAAATGCCCTCTCCCAAGAACATGCAAGTTTACTATTGGTGGGTGACGCGAAGCAGGCAATTTACAGATGGCGTGGAGGAGAAGCAGAACAATTTATCAACTTGGCTTCAGATACGAATACTGGCAACAAGAATAATCCATTCTTTATTCCGAAACAAAAGAACCGACTAGCTACCAATTATCGAAGCTATAGTGAGATTATTAATTTCAACAATGATTTTTTTAAGTCGCTTTCGAAGCGATTTAATAAACCCATGTATGCTAACATGTATAATGATGAAAATCAACAACTCACAAACACAAAGAAAGGTGGTTATGTAGAAATATCATTTTTAGAAGAAGGTTTAAAAGCGGCCGAAAGAGATGAAATATATCCAGAAAAAGTATTAGAAATCATCAATACTGTACAGCCCGATTTCGATAAGAGAGAAATTTGTGTGTTGACACGCACACGCAAACAAGGGGTAACGATTGCCAATTATTTAGCTCAAAACGGAGTTGAAATAATCAGCTCAGAGACCTTGTTATTACAAAACTCGGCGAAGGTCAATTTCATTATTGATTTGTTATCTTATTTACAGCAGCAATCTGACAAAGAAGCAAAAATAGCTGTTCTCTACTTTTTATTCGAACACCTACACATAGGTATTGATAAGCATAGCTTCTTTGAAAACATGATAGACGAGCCTATCGATGAATTTAACAAAAAACTAGAAGCGTACGACGTTTATTTTGATTATCAAAGTTTTACACAGCTGCCATTTTATGAAAGTATTGAGCAGATTATTAGAAGTTTTAGACTGGCGGAATCTTCAGATGCTTATCTGCAATTCTTTCTGGATGAAGTATTAAAATTTTCGCAAAAATCCTCTGATGGAATTCAAGGGTTTTTAGAGTTATGGGAGCAGAAAAAAGAGAGTTTAAGTATTATTGCTCCTGATGGAAAGGATGCGGTACGTATTATGACCATTCATAAGTCGAAAGGCTTAGAATTTCCCGTTGTTATTTTTCCATACGATTTGGATATTTATAGAGAACAAAACCCTAAAATATGGTATCCCATCCCTGAAAAGGATAACTATAATGACTTTGACTCCCTATTAATTAATTATAATAAATCATTAGAGCAAACAGGAGCCATAGGAACGAAAATATATCAAGCGAAGAGAGATGAGTTAGAGTTGGATAATTTTAATTTGCTCTATGTTACGTTAACTAGGGCAATAGAGCAATTATATATTATTAAGGAAACCAAAAAAGAAGTTGATGAGCCAAGATTTTACTCAGAATTTTTTAGAGATTATCTAGTGTCACAGGGTCGTTATAATCCCCAAGAAACAATGTATAGTTTTGGGGTAAGAGACCGTGTTTCTAAAAAATCTTTACAGTCTGAAAAAAGCTATGAATTACAGGAATTTATAAGTTCGCCTTGGCAAGAGCACAATATTAATGTTGCAGTAAATGCACAACTGTTTTGGGATGAAAGTAAACAAGAAGCAATCGCATTTGGTAATTTAATGCATGAGATTTTGGCAAAAATTAAAACGGAAAATGACCTTAAAGATACATTAGAGCACTATCAATTACTTGGTCTTATTCAAGAAGTTATGCTACCTAAAATAGAAAAAATTGTAACTGAAGTTATAAGGCATCCACGTTTGAAATCTTATTTCGAGCAGAATAATACAGTCTATAACGAGCGTGAAATTTTAACTGATTCGGGAGAAATTATAATTCCAGATCGATTGGTTATTAATGCTCTGAATGAAGCAGTAATTATTGATTATAAGACGGGTAAATCTGATCGAAAATACCATCAGCAACTAGAAAAATATGCCGATGCAATCCATCAGTTAGGGTTTAAAGTCAATAAAAAACTGCTAGTGTATCTCGGTGAGAGTATCGAAATTGAAGAAGTCTAGTTAAAAATAATATCTTTGACAAAATTTTAATAATGGGAGTACTTGACATTGTATTATTAGTAATCTTACTTTTTGGAGCTGTACGTGGCTTTATGAATGGTTTTTTTGTAGAGATAGCTTCTTTGGTGAGCTTAGCCTTGGGCTTGTATGGCGCCATTCATTTCTCATATTTTGTAGCAGATTTTTTAGTAGATAAATTTGAATGGTCAGAAAAGACAATACAAATCGTTGCTTTTGCCATTACTTTTGTGATTATAGTAACTGTCATATCCTTGTCGGGAAAATTGCTCACGAAGATTGCTGATAAGATTGCTTTAGGAGTGTTCAATAAAATTTTAGGAGCATTATTTGGTATCATGAAATTAGGCTTGATTCTAAGTGTTGTTTTAATCGTATTTGATAGATTCAATAGCTCAATCTTGCCTTTAGTCAAAAAAGAAAAGTTAGAAAACTCAACCTTATATACACCAGTTAAAAACCTAGCTCCTTTGTTATTTCCATCTATTTTAGAAAGAGAATGGGAGGCAGTTGAAAAGGAGTTATAAAAATTAGAAACATGTCAACAGCGAAAAAAGAATATAAAAGAATCACGGTCAAATCATTGATCGAAATGAAGAAGAATGGTGAGAAAATCGCCATGTTAACTGCCTACGATTACAGTATGGCCAAAATCGTTGATCATGCCGGGATTGATGTCATTTTAGTTGGTGATTCGGCATCTAATGTTATGGCAGGTCACGAAACAACATTACCTATAACCTTAGATCAAATGATTTACCATGCTTCTTCGGTTGTAAGAGCGATTGAACGTTGTTTGGTGCTTGTAGATCTGCCGTTTGGAACATATCAAGGTAATTCTAGAAAAGCGTTAGAATCGGCTATTAAAATCATGAAAGAATCTGGAGCACATGCTGTAAAATTAGAAGGTGGTGCAGAAATATCAGAATCTATTTCTCGAATTCTAACTGCTGGTATTCCGGTGATGGGGCATTTAGGCCTAACTCCTCAATCTATTTATAAATTTGGTACCTATACTGTACGCGCAAAGGAAGAAGAGGAAGCAGAAAAATTAAAGAAAGATGCAAAGCTACTTGAAGAATTAGGTTGTTTTGGTCTGGTATTAGAAAAAGTTCCGGCGACTTTGGCAAAAGAAGTTGCTGAGAGTATCTCAATTCCGGTGATTGGCATTGGTGCCGGTAATGGGGTCGACGGTCAGGTATTGGTGATACATGATATGCTAGGGATGACACATGAATTTAATCCGCGATTTTTACGTCGTTATTTAGATTTGTATACAGAGATGAATGGTGCTTTTAAGCAGTATATTGATGATGTAAAAAGTAGAGACTTTCCGAGTGATAAAGAACAGTATTAAAAAAGATCAAATACAAAAAAAACCTCGCCAAATGGCGAGGTTTTTTCATTTCTAAGTTTTCTGTTTCTAGTTTTGAGTATCTACTAACGGAACAGGGAAGACATTATAAACTACATCACCAGGTCTATCGATAGGTAATGTGTTTGATAAGTTATATCTTCTTAAGTCAAACATTCTATGATTTTCAGACCATAAAGAATATCTACGTTGGTTTAACATTTCTGTAACCAAAGATGCATCGTCTGTGGCGCCACCATAATTCGCTAATCCAGCTGCATTTCTTATTGTATTAAGAGCAACAACGGCTTCAGCATTATCATTACCAATTTGAGCTTCGGCATACACCAAAATTAACTCTTCGTTTCTCAACATATCAATAGGAGAAACATTCGTAGCGTATAATCTTGTTTCATGCGTACCATTCAAACCATCTTGCGATGTTGGGTTAGGTCTTACCGCTGCTTTCGAAGTAACTCTTGTATCGCCTGCTTCCGCATCGGTAATCCAACTATTTTGTACAATAATTTGATCTCCATTATTTGGTACCGCAACTGTAGAGGGACCTTTGAAAACAGGATTAGTTAGATCTCCAGCACTTTGACTAAACACATGTGTTGGACCATTCTTTAAATCTCCTGCAAGATCAAAATGAGAAGCTGCTAATGCTGTTCGAGCACTCGCCTTATCTCCAGCATATAATGCTGCAACAGCGGCTGTACCTCTATTAAATTCTGCAAAAGTAGCAGGTGTATCAAAACCATTAAACCCAGCTAAATCAAATATAAAACTAGCACCGGCTGCGTTTAAATCCGTCAAACCATCATCTAGCATGTTTCTTACCTGAGCTAAAGCATCTGCAAACTCTAAGATAGGACCTAAATTTGTATCATCGCTTACATCCACTCTTGCACGATCGTACGATTTAAGTACTTCAATTAATTCAAAAGCAATAACAGTCTTTGCAAAACCGATATAACCAGCTTTTTGAGCATCAGTGATTGCGCTCGTATTGTTCGCAGATTGAATTAAAATATTCGCATTTTTGATAGCTCTATATCTTCCTGCCCAAGCAGCTGTCGAATAAAAATCACTATTCTCAAGCGTTGAACCATTCTTTCCTAAGATATTTGCTGTATTTCTCGGATCAGCATCAAAAAGATATAATTCCCTAGCGGCAGTTCCACTAGCTGTTGTTTGAATGCCTAATGAATTTCTCATGGTAGATTCAATACCAACAACTAAGTTGTTTAACTGGTTAATAGAAGCGCCTGTTAAAACCCCTTCTAAACTTGGACCATTCGGATCTGTTTGTTCATCGAAAGTACATGATGTTACTCCTCCCAAAAGCATCGCAAAGAGAACAAGATGAACTTTAATTGTATTTAATTTAAATATTTTCATTGTTTTTCTTTTAAAAATTAACATTTAGGTGGAAATAAAATTGTTTCGTACTCGGAAAAGGAGTAACGTCTATACCACTTGAAAGTCCTGCACTACCGTTGGTAGATACTTCTGGGTCATAACCTGTATAATCTGTGATAGTGAACAAATTTCTCGCAGAAACACCAAATTTAAGATTACTAAGTCCAAAAGACTTTATAGCGCTTGAAGGCACTCTATAATAAAGTGCAACTTCTCTCAATCGAACATAACCAGCAGGCTCAATAAAACGCGTAGCCACAAAACCTGAAGCAGCTCTTGCTTGTCCAGCAGGAGTGTCTAAATCAGTGGTGGTACCACCTAAATCAGTTAATAGCTTAGTTAAATTAATATTGTCTCCACCTTCTTTCCAATGTAATAAAAATGAAAAATCAAATTGTTTCAAGAATGTGATGTTATTATTAAATGACATTTGAAAATCTGGTTCTGAATCCCCAATTTGAGTAGGCACTCCATTTAAAGTACCAGCAAGCTGAGTAACTGGCTTTCCCTCTTCAATATAATAGGTTCCTAAACCTAGACCAAATCCGGCTCCAGGCTGCGCAAAAGGAGGAACTTCTAATCTTGTTATTTCTGAGTTATTAAACCAAAAACGAACCCCTGAATTCCAACTAAAGTTATCTGTTTCAAATGCATTTACATCCAACGCTAATTCTAAACCTGTATTTTGTAAATCAGCTAAATTTGTTGTTTCGGTAGAAAAACCTGATGAAGTTGGTAATCCTCTACTTAAAAGAAGGTCGTTTACGTTTCTATTATAATACGTCGCTTCGAAAGTCACTCTATCAAAAAACCTTGCATCCAAACCTACTTCAAATTCAGAAGAAGTTTCAGGTTCGATATTAGGATCTCCTTTTGCAGGATTGATAGTAGAACCACCGTTACCTCCAATAGAAGTTGCATTTAAACTAGTAAATAAAGAACCAAATCCAGCCGAAGCACCTGTTTCTCCATAAGCTGCTCTCAATTTAAATTGACTAATTGCTTCTGATTTCCAAAAATCAAAATTGTTTAAATTGATCGCCATAGAAGCTTTAGGGAAACCATAGAATTTATTAGGATCTCCGTTTAAAGTTGATTTATCAAGTCTGTATCCTAAAGTTCCAATAAATTGATCTTTGTAGTTACCTTCAAATTGTGCAAAATATCCAAATTCTCTAACTGCAAAGGTATTTTGAGTTACACTCTGATTATTACCTTGATTTAAGTTTGTTTGATTTGGAATTAAATCAGTAGCTGTACTCAACACTAAATCAGCAACCTGATCTAAATATGAAATACCGGCCTGCGTAGTCAACGCTAAATCACCTTCCATAGCATCATGATTCCAAACACCAATAACTTGCGCGTTGAAATTTGTAAATCCGTTTTTACCAACACCAATAAATCCGTTTTGACCACTGGCAATAGTACCTTGATGTGTTTCAGGTACGTACACATCTGTTTGATTTGACAAATAATCTAAACCAAAATTAGAAACCAATTTAACACGGTTTTTATCATTGGTAAACAACTTTGTGTTAATTTTCATACCTTGAATAAAACGGTTATTTAAGTCCGTATTCGATGCTTGATCGCGAACAAAAATAGGGTTACCCGTATAGTTCGGGTTATTCGGGTAATTACCTTGCTCATCTGGGAATAAATTAATCCAAGGTCTTGTAAAAGCTAAGGTATATCCATAACTCAAACCACCCTCATTTTCATTACCAGTAAAACTTCTGCTCGATGTACTTCTAACATAATTTGAGCTCAAAGAGAAATCGAAAACATCAGAAATCTTATGATCTACATTCGCTTTAATAGATAAACGCTCATAACCAGTATTTTTTATAATACCTTCTTCATCTCTGTACGAAGCTCCAACATAGAATTTGGTTTTTTCATTACCACCGTCGGCACTTATTTTTGTTTCCGTAATAAATCCTTTTTCTCCATAAATTTCGTCTTCATAATCAATCAAACCTCCATTAGCGATGGCTTCATTAAAAAGTACAACTTCTGCAGCATTGAAGGTAGACTCAACATTGGCAGCAGTCCAATTCCTTAAGCCTAATGGATTTTGAATTTCATTAAATCCAATATCTTGGCCAAATCTAAATCTTGTTTTACCACTTTTACCACGTTTGGTTGTAATAATAACAACACCAGCGTTGGCTCGCGTACCATAGATAGCTGCAGCAGAGGCACCTTTTAATACCTCAATATTTTCAATATCATTTGGATCAATATCGGCAATTCTATTTGCTGAATTTTCTTCATTTCCTCTATTCGCACCAGAAGCAAATCTTAAACCTGATGGAATCTCTACGTTGTTTATGTATACTCCATCAACGATAAACAATGGTTGGTTATTTCCATTAATAGAAGAAATACCACGTAATCTTAAGGCAATACCTCCACCTGGAGCACCTGAACCAGCAACAATATTAACACCAGTTAATTTACCATATAAGGCACCGTCAACGGTAGATTGTCCTGTGTTTCCAACAAGCTCTTCGGCCGAAACCGTAGAAACTGCATTGGCAAGATTGGTTCTTTTCACAGAAGAAGCTAATCCGGTTACGACAACCTCGTCTAAACCAACAGCGTCCTCCGCTAACGTAATGTTAATTGATTCACTAGCGTCTGTAATTTCTTGTTCTTTTGTTGCGTAACCGATAGAAGATACAACTATCGTAGCTGGAAGTGTCGTTAGATTCAATGAAAAATTTCCATCTCCATCTGCGGTTGTTCCATTTGAAGTTCCTTTTTGAATAATTGTTGCGAAGGGTATACCTTCTCCTTGAGCGTCGCTAATCTTACCCGTAATTGTTTGTGCTAACATTCCTAATGGAAGCAAAAATAAGGCAAGAAACATGACGCTTTTACTAAGTAGCGTTTGTTTCATTTATTTGAATTAATTAGTTTATATCTAACAAATATTGGGTTTTTTTTTAAATTCTACAATTATTTTCTATTTAATTAACAGATTCATTAACTTTTATTTAACATTCAATAATCTAAAAAATGAAAGTAAAAATGATGTTTTTCGACAAATTTTAGAGATTTACATTTAACCAAATTTTAACAGCAAAACCCTGTGTTTAGTGCTAAGTTTGTTTTCCTAAAAAAAAAATGTAGTATTGCAATAAATTTTTTAAACGATATATGGAAGAAATAACTACGAGTGTTGATATTAGAGCAATTAATGAGAAGATAGAAAGAGAAAGTGCTTTTGTAGATTTATTAAATCTTGAAATGAATAAAGTAATCGTGGGTCAAAAATATATGATCGAACGTTTGCTCATCGGACTATTAGGAAATGGTCATATATTATTAGAAGGTGTGCCAGGATTGGCGAAGACCTTATCAATAAATACATTGTCTCAAGCGGTAAAAGGTTCATTTAGTAGAATTCAATTTACGCCTGATTTATTACCAGCCGATGTAATTGGTACCATGATTTATAATATGAAGGAGAATGATTTCTCTATTAAAAAAGGACCAATATTTGCCAATTTTGTGTTGGCTGATGAGATCAATAGAGCTCCAGCCAAAGTACAATCGGCTTTGTTAGAAGCTATGCAAGAGCATCAAGTGACTATCGGAGATTCAACGTTCAAATTAGGAGCTCCATTCTTAGTAATGGCAACTCAAAATCCAATTGAACAAGAAGGAACCTATCCGTTACCAGAAGCTCAAGTCGATCGTTTTATGCTAAAAACTGTGATTGATTATCCGAAGCAAGCCGAAGAACAATTGATCATGCGCAACAATTTAAAAGGTGCTTTTGAAAAAGTGAATGCGGTAGTTGATTTAAAACAAATTTTGAAAGCTCGTGAAGCGGTGAAAGAAGTGTATATGGACGAGAAGATCGAAAAGTATATACTTGATATTATATTCGCTACGCGCTACCCAGAAGAATACAGATTACCAGAGTTAAAGCCATTGATCAGTTTTGGAGCTTCACCTAGAGGGAGTATCAACTTGGCAATGGCCTCTAAATGCCATGCTTTTATTAAGAGAAGAGGGTATGTGATTCCAGAAGATGTAAGAGCAGTCGTACATGATGTGCTGCGCCATAGAGTTGGTATTACTTATGAAGCAGAGGCCGAAAATGTGACATCTGTTGATATAATAGATAAAATAGTAAACCAGGTAGAAGTACCTTAGAATTTTTGATTTGAAAAGCGAGATTTATAAGCTACATCATCTGTAAATCCCAAACCTACAACCTAAATCGAAAATGGATACGAAAGAAATACTTAAGAAAGTACGGAAAATAGAGATTAAGACACGTCGTTTGTCGGATCATATATTTTCTGGTGAATACCATAGTTCTTTTAAAGGACGAGGTATGACATTTTCTGAAGTGCGCCAGTACCAGTTTGGTGACGATATAAGAAGTATTGATTGGAATGTAACCGCAAGATATAATGAGCCTTTTGTAAAAGTTTTTGAAGAAGAACGAGAGCTAACCATGGTGCTCATGGTAGATGTGAGTAGTTCAGAACTATTCGGAACTTCCCAACAGTTCAAAAGAGAAACCCTTACAGAAATCAGTGCAACGTTGGCATTTTCGGCGATTCAAAATAATGATAAAGTCGGACTATTACTTTTTTCAGACGAAATAGAACTATTTATTCCTCCCAAAAAAGGAAAAACACATGTATTGCGTATTATTAGAGAGTTAATTGAGTTCCAACCAAAGAGTAAGAAAACCAATATCGAGCAGGCCTTACGCTATCTATCGAACGTGATGAAAAAGAAAGCAATTGTTTTTATTTTGTCAGACTTTATGGATGAAAATTATGACCATGCGTTGAAAATTGTAGGGAGAAAGCATGACGTTACCGGAATTCGCGTCTATGATAAGTATGAAGAAGAAATACCGTCATTGGGGATGGTTCCGATGACCGATGCAGAATCGGGGAGAACGATTTTAGTAAATACAAATTCTAAGAAGACACGTGCCAATTATAGAGCACATTATTTAAAAACAGTTGATTATTTTGAGAATACCTTTAAAAGGAGTGGTTCTGGAACAATCAGTACTAGAATAGATGAGAGCTATGTTAAAAAATTACTCGGATATTTTAAACGTAAAGGAGCATAATGAATTGATTGAAGTCGGTGAAGTTTAAAATGAAAAGATTTATATTACATATTATAGTTTTAATTGGTTTTGTTGGGTTTTCTCAAAATCAACCGAAGGTTTCTGTAAAAGCCGATACCACAAAGATTCGAATTGGTGAGACGATCAATTATCAAATCATTGTTGATAATGCTGATACCGGAGTTAATTTTTCTGAAATTAAATTAGATAGTTTTGGTCGAGTTGAGTTGGTTGAATCTTTTGATATCGATACACTCAAAAACAAACTCATAAAAAAATATACACTTACAAGTTGGGACAGTGGGCGCTATGTGATTCCACGACAACGGGTGTATGTCTGGAGTCAAGAGTATTTGACTGATTCGTTAATGATAGATGTCAATACGGTGGCAGTAGATACCCTTAAGCAACAACTCTACACTATTAAGGCGATTCAAAATGAACCATATACCTTCGATGATTTTAAAAATTACCTGTTGTGGATCCTTGGGATTTTGTTGGTACTTGGATTGATATTGTACTTTTTATTCAAGAGAAAAAAGACCGAGTTTGATGCAGCAGGGCAACCGATTTTGGCACCGTATCAAGAAGCCATTTTACATTTGAAGCAATTAGATAAAAAACAACTTTGGCAAAATAATAAGGTCAAAGAATATTATAGTGAATTGACAAGTATTGTAAGATATTATATTGAAAGAGAGTTGAAAATTCCAGCGCTCGAAAGAACAACAGATGGTTTAATCGACACCTTGACTGACTTTAGCGATGCTGAATCGATTGTAACCACTCCTGAAACGATTAAAAAATTGAAAGCCTTATTGCAAGAGGCCGATTTGGTGAAATTTGCAAAGTCGAAACCAGTAGCAAGTGAAATTGAAAATGATCGCGGAAATGCTGAAGAAATTATCAATACGTTGCAGCCAACGGCAGTGATGAATACGATGCGAGATGTTGAGAGCGAATTGCCCATTATATTGGTGCAAAAACCAGATCATAAGAAGCCTTCTTTATTGAATAAGGCGCTCATTATTATTGGGTTGTTACTGATCCTTTTTGCAATAGCCTATACTGTGAATACGGGGCTACGAATGAAAGGTGCCTTTCAAGATGCCTACCAAGAACAACAATTAAATCAACGTGCAGATGAATTGGAATAGTCTTGAATTTCATAATCCAGAGTTTTTCTGGTTGCTGTTGCTCATCCCGCTTCTGGCCATATGGTACTTTTTTATTCGTAAAAAAGATACGGCTACCTTAAAGATGGCGAATACGAAGGGTTTTGCAGAACAGTCGATAGTAGCGAAGCTCAAACCGTTACTATATGTGATAAGACTGGTTGCATTTGCCGCTTTAATCATCGCTTTAGCGCGACCTCAAAGTGTAGAAGTCAGTAAAAAAACAAAAACGACTAGAGGTATAGATATCGTTATGGCAATTGACGTATCGGCGAGTATGTTGGCAAAAGATTTGAAACCAAATCGCTTAGAAGCGTTGAAAGACGTTGCCACGAAATTTGTAACGAAACGACCAAATGATCGTATAGGAATTGTGGTCTACGCAGGGGAGAGTTTTACACAAACACCTATTACCAGCGATAAGCGCATTGTAAAGAATACTATTTTTAAATTGCGCTGGGGTGATTTAGAAGGGGGGACGGCCATTGGCATGGGATTGGGTTCTGCGGTAAATCGATTGAAAGAAAGTAAGGCCAAAAGTAAAGTGATTATTTTGTTGACAGATGGCGTGAATAATTCAGGATTCGTTGATCCAAAAACGGCAACGGAATTGGCCAAAGAACTGGATATTAAAGTATATACTATTGGCCTAGGAACAAACGGAACTGCCTTGTTTCCATATGCAAAAGATGCAAATGGAAATCTACTGTTTAGAAACGCACCGGTTGAGATTGATGAGAAGTTGCTAAAATTCATTGCAGAAGAAACAGCCGGACAATATTTTAGAGCCACCGACAATGAGAAACTAGCTTCTATTTATGACGAAATTAATAAACTAGAAAAAACAGAAATAGAAGAATTTAAATACACGAATTACGATGAAGAATATAGACCGTTGGTCTTATTGGCAGGATTCTTAGTGTTGTTCGAAATGACCTTAAGATTTACAATATTTCGTAGTTTCATATAAATGAATTAATAGTAGAATGTATCAATTAGAAGAACAAAAATATTTTTATTATTTCATCGCCATTGCTGTGCTGATGGTTGCCTTCTTATTGGTTTCGATATGGAAAAAAAGAAAGCAACGGTCTTTTGCTGACCCTGAATTACTAGAGAAATTAAGTCCAGATGCTTCACCTTTCAAAGCTGTTCTAAAAGTTATGACGATTGCAATAGGGTTGTCATTTTTAATTATTGCTCTAGTTAATCCCAAAATGGGTACGAAACTTAAAACAATAAAGCGCCAGGGTGTGGATGTTGTATTTGCTTTAGATGTTTCTAAAAGTATGCTTGCCGAAGATATTGTGCCGAATAGATTAGACAAGTCGAAACAGATAATTTCGAAAATAATAGATAAATTAGGAAGCGATAGAGTAGGAATCATCATTTATGCGGGTAATGCTTATCCGTTATTGCCTATTACTACTGATCATGCTGCGGCCAAAATGTTTTTGCAAAACGCAAATCCGAATATGGTTTCTTCTCAGGGTACTGCCATTAACGAAGCGTTGAAATTAGCGAAGACTTTTTACGACGACGACGATCAGACGAATCGTTATTTATTCGTTATTTCAGACGGAGAAGATCATGAAGAAAATGTAAGTTATATTGCTGAAGATGCAACGAAAGAAGGAATTAAGATATATAGTATTGGAGTGGGGACAGCCAAAGGAAGTCCGATTCCATTAAAGCGAGATGGAACATTAATTGGGTATAAAAAAGATAGAAAAGGAGAAGTGGTTATTACTCAATTAAATGATAAAACATTAAAGACGATTGCTTCCGATGGTAAGGGAGAGTATTTATATGGTAACAATACCGCGAAAACAGTCGAGTATATTGATGAATTGTTATTGGCCGCTGATAAAAAAGAATTTGAAACCAAGCAATTTGCTGATTATAAAGACCAATTTCAATGGTTTGTTGCTTTTGGTTTGTTGTTTCTTATTTTTGATACCTTGATGCTCAATAAAAAAACAACATGGATTCAACGACTAAATTTGTTTAACGAAAAAAAGAAAGCGTAAAATGAGATATTTATTTTTCTTAGTTGTACTTGTTTCATCAGTTTCTTTTGCTCAAAAAGCAAAGGAAAAAGTGAAAGTGAATAAAGTTGAAAAACAAATCATTCGTGACGGTAATGATTTGTACAAGCAGAATAATTATACTGATGCCGAAGTTCAGTATAAAAAAGCACTGGAGGTCAATCCTAATTATGAAAAAGCAAATTACAATCTAGGGAATGCCATTTACCAACAAAACAGGTTCAAAGAGGCACTTCCTATGTATGATTTAGTCACTAAAACTTCAGATAATAAGTTGACCAAAGCTGAGAATTTTCATAATATGGGTAATGTCTTTATGAAAAGTAAAGAGTATGCAAAAGCCGTAGAGGCTTATAAAAATTCGTTGCGAAACAATTCCAAGGATGATGAGACACGTTATAATTTGGCACTGGCACAGAAATTATTGAAAAATCAAGCTGATAATAAAGAAAAAGACAAGAATAACAAAGATAAGAACAACGATAAAAAAGATCAGAAGAAAGAAAATAAAGATCAGAATAAAGACAAAAAAGACCAGAATAAGGACAAGAAAGAAGGCGACAAAGGAGACAAGGATAAAGATAAGAAAGGCGATAATAAGAACGATCAAAACAAGGATAAGCAGGGTGAAAATGAGAAAAAGAAGAAAAACCCTCAGCCTAAAAAAAATCAACTTTCTAAAGAACAAATAAAGCAGCTACTTGAAGCGATGAATAATGAAGAGAATAAGACGCAGAAAAAAGTGAATGCAAAAAAAGCACGAGGAAGAAAGGTAAAGCAAGCGAAAGATTGGTAGAAAGATGAATTTAAACCAGGTAACAATTCCGTCGATTGATGTGTATAAAGCCACTGAGTTTTATAAAACTCTTGGGTTAAAATTAATTGTGAATGCGTTGCCAAGATATGTGAGATTCGAATGTCCTGATGGCGAGGCGACTTTTTCGATACATTTGGTCGAAGAATTACCAAAAGGCCATGGGATAACCTTGTATTTCGAAAATGAAAACTTAGATGAGATTATTAATGATTTGGTTCATAAAGGAGTGCAGTTCGATGAATTGCCAAATGACAAATCTTGGGGTTGGCGTGAAGCTCGTCTACACGATTTAGATAAGAATAAAATTATTATTTTTCACGGTGGTACATATAGAAAGAACCCGCCATGGAGAGTTGAAGATTGAACATGATAAAAAGAGTTGGAATAGTATTATTATTGATTTTTTGGAGCCAAGATGTCTTGGCGCAAGAACTATCGTTTAAAACAGCCGTTAGTAAAAATAGACTGGGTTCAAATGAACGCTTGCGAATTACCTTTTCAATCAATAAACAAGGTGCTGATAATTTTACGCCACCTAAATTTAAAAATTTCAAATTATTAGCGGGCCCGATGCAGTCAACGAATTTTTCTTACACCAATGGGAAAAAGTCTTTCGAACAATCATATACTTATACCATCCAGCCGATAAAGAAAGGAGTCTATACGATACCTTCAGCGAGCATAGAGTATGAAGGTAAAGTTCTTAAAACAAATACGGTAAAAATCACAGTCACGGGTGCCGTCGAAATTCCTACAGACCCTAATGATCCTAGTTATATTGCTTCGCAAAATGTACATCTGGTTGCCGAAATCTCGAATACGAAACCTTATGTTGGTGAAAGTATATCTGTTGTGTATAAATTGTATGTCGATGTGAATAATGTATCGGTTAGAAATACAAGAGAATTAGAAGCTCCTTCATTTAATGGTTTTTGGAATCAGAATATCAATGTGAATCAATGGGAACCAAAGATGAGCGAGTTTAGAGGGAAACCACATCGGTATGTAATCGTCAAGAAGGCCGTTTTGATTCCGCAAAAAGCGGGGAAATTAACAATTGATCCAATGAGTATCGAGGTGGCCGCAGGAGTGCCTATTGGGAGAACAGATTTATTCGGAAATAGAATGTCTAAAAATACCAATTTGACGGTAACAACAGGCAGAAGAACAGTAAATGTAAAGTCGTTACCAGAAGAAAATAAGCCAGCCAACTTTTCAGGGGCTGTTGGGAATTTAGATTTTAAAGTAACTGCCAGTAAAACAGAATTAAAAGCCAATGAATCAGCACAAATTAGGGTAGAAGTTGCAGGGAAAGGAAATTTAAAATTAATAGACTTACCTGGCATAGAAACCCCTAATGGATTAGAAAAATACGAACCAGAACATAAAGAAAGTATTAGAACGAATTTGAGCGGATTGAATGGAAAAGTATACGACCAATACACCGTAGTGCCTCAATATAAAGGGAAGTACAAAATTCCACCGGTATCGTTCTCTTATTTTAACTTAAAAGAAAAGGTGTATAAAACGGTGACTACGGCACCTATTTTTATAAATGCTCCGCAAGGAGCAACCCCATCAGGAAGTGACGATGCTGTTGTTGCAAAAAGAGATGTTGTTAGCTCTGGAGCCACGATTCGCTATATAAGCAATAGCACACGTCTAAAACCAATAGGTAAAACAAGGGATTTTCTAAATTCTAATACCTTTTATGCGTTACTTGCGCTACCATTATTAGCGATTCCGATTGGGATCTTTATCGGGAAACAAAAGCGAGCAAGAGATGGTGATGTTGTAGGAAACAAAAGACGAAAAGCAGACCGTTTAGCTCGAAAATACTTATCGGAAGCTCAAAAGCAATTAGGGAATAAAGAACCATTCTATATTGCGTTGGAAAGGGCGTTGCATAATTATTTGAAAGCAAAACTGCAAGTAGAAACTTCAGATATTAGCAAAGAAAAAATAGCAGCCATTTTAAAAGATAAAGGGGTCGATGCAGCGACGATTTCGGCTTTTGTCAAAGTGTTAAATGACAGTGATTTTGCACGATACGCTCCGAGCACTGATGGGATGATGCAACAAGAATATGAAAATGCAAAACAAGTAATTACGAAAATTGATAAGCAATTATAAAGATGTCACCCTGAGCGCAGTCGAAGGGTCTTAATTTAGTATGAAGAATATTTTATTTATAACAATTTTAATTTTATCGAACGTATTGTTTGCCCAATCGGCCGACAGTTTGTTTGTAGAGGCTAATAAGTTATATCAGCAAGAGAATTATGTCGAATCCTTATCGTTATATGAGCAGATCGAAGCAGGTAACTTAGCTTCTGATGATTTGTATTTCAACATGGCAAATGCTTATTATAAAACCAATAAAGTAGCGCCTGCCGTGTATTACTATGAAAAGGCCTTATTATTGAACCCAAATCATACAGATGCGGCGTATAATTTAACATTTGCTCGTCGTATGGGAATTGATAATATTGAAGCGCTTCCCAAGAGTATTGCACAAAAGTTTACAGACAGTATTATCTTAAGATTGTCCTATAACGCATGGGCATACATTGCTGTATCGTTTTCTTTTTTATTCGCCTTGCTATTTTTATTGTATCATTTTTCTTACAGTTCTGGTCGTAAACGTTTTTATTTTATTGCGAGTATTCTAAGCGCTATTTTTATTATAGTGACGGTGTCATTTGCCTACAGTAATTACGAGTACATAACGAACTATAAAACAGCTATTGTCTTTGCTGAGCAAAGTGATGTGAAAAGTGCGCCAACAAGTTCAGGTGAAATTGATTTTGAATTGCACGAAGGCACAAAAGTACAATTGCTAGAGCGTCTAGATGATTGGCGAAAAATTAAGATTGCCGATGGTAAAATAGGTTGGATCGCTGCAGCGGATATTAAAGAGCTACAATAATTAAAAATTGTAGGTGTTTATTAATGAAGTTCTGAGATAAATTTTAAGGTGATAGGTCACTTAAAACAAACAGGTAAAATCTCATTATCCATCAAACGATATAAATCAATTTCCTTCTTAGAAAGTTGTTGAGAGTAGTTTACTTCATTAACTTCAAATCCTACAACTCTTAAACGATCAAAATAATCACTTCCATACACACGTACATGATCGTATTGTCCAAAATGTTTGGCACGTTCTTCAGGTGACGTAATGCTAAAATCTTCATAGGTGATTGCTCTGGAGTAATCTTGTGGTATTTGCAGTATGGCCATGCCTCCTTTTTTTAAGACTCGATAGAGCTCCTGCATGGCTTTTTTATCATCTGGAATATGTTCTAATACATGATTACAAAAGATGATGTCAAAACTATCATTATCAAAAGGAAGATCGCAAATATCGGCCTTTACATCTACGATAGGAGAGTAAAGATCAGCAGTTACTATGTCTAGATGCGATAATTTTTTAAAACGTTTCAAAAAGCATTGTTCGGGCGCCATGTGCAATACCTTTTTTGTGGTAGATCCGTCAAAAAAATCAGTGTCATTTTTTAAGTATAACCATAATAAACGATGTCGTTCTAATGACAAGGTGCTTGGTGACAATACATTTGGGCGTTGTGTGCCATAACCATAGGGTAAAAATTTCCGAAAGCTTTTACCATCAATTGGATCTGTATATCTTGAACCTTTTAAATACAACGCAAATATTGGACGGACCCAATAGCTGACTTTAATCAGCCACGGTCGTGGTATGGTATTGAGTATGTATTTGAAAAACTTCAAAACAACCTATTTATAATCTTCTCTTACAGGACAAAAAGTATCAATAACTTTACAATCAGTAAGGGCTTTAGCGCTATGTTTAACATGCGAAGCTATAATGGCAGACATACCAGGTTTAAGTATACGCGTTTGGCCATCAATAGTCATTTCTAATTCACCAGAAATAACATGTGTGATTTGCTCATGTATATGAGCATGTTCAGGCAGTGTTGCGTCTTTATCAATTGAAACATGTCCGATAGTCAAGTTTTCGGTGTGGATAAAACGCGCACGAAGTCCTTCGAAAAGTTCTTTTTCCGGAATATTGGAAACTTCTTGTATCATCTAATTGGCGAGTTCTGTTTGACGAAATTCATCTTCTTCATTACTTTCAATACCTAAGGCATCATACACATATTTAAAAGTCGAAAGTAATTCTGGCTTACCATTTACGATCGCTACATCATGTTCAAAATGTGCAGAAGGTTTTCCATCTGCCGTTAAAATAGTCCAACCGTCTTTTAAATGCTTTGTTTTATGAGTTCCCAAATTAATCATGGGCTCAATGGCGACCACCATGCCATTTTTAAATTTCTTACCTCTACCTCGTTTCCCATAATTTGGCATTTCAGGATCTTCATGCATTTTTCTACCTAAGCCATGACCAACCAATTCACGAACCACACCATAACCATGAGATTCACAATAATGTTGAATGGCAAAGCCAACATCGCCAACTCTATTACCTACTTTAAATTCACGAATGCCTTCATACAGACTTTCTTTCGTGACTTGCAACAATTTCTTGGTTTCTTCAGCAACTTCACCTACTTGAAAGGTGTAGGCGTGATCGCCATAAAAACCATTTTTGAGAACACCACAATCTATAGAAATAATATCTCCGTCTTCAAGAGGTTTGCTATTTGGAATACCATGAACCACCTGCGCATTTGGACTCATGCATAAAGTGTTCGGAAAATCATATAGGCCTAAAAAACCAGGAATTGCTTGTTGATCTCTAATAAATTCTTCCGCTATTTTATCAAGTTGAAGTGTGGTAACACCGGGTTGAACCTCGCTAGCAAGTAAGCCCAATGTTTTAGAAACTATCAGTGCACTCTCGCGCATCAATTCTATTTCTTCTCTTGTTTTTATCTTAATCATACTATAAATTTAAAAGCGCCAAAAACTTTTTTTCTTTTTAGGAACTTTAGCCGTCGGATCATTAGTGATTTTTCGATAAATCTCACCCCAACCTAGCATACCACCTATGTTTCTATCGTCAATAAAAAGGTCGGCATTAATTTTTCTACTTACCTTACCTTCAAATATTTCCTCAGGATAATTCTTATTTACCGCGTAAAATTCGATGCCATTTTTTCTGCAAAATGCAACAGCCTCATTTAATTTACTTCCATTTCTATAGGTCCAAAGAATTAAACGGTGGCCATCATTTTGTAGTTGTTTCAACGTATCAAAAGCAAAGATTTTAGCACTCCCAATTTGAGGATAAGCGTCTTCAACTATCGTTCCGTCGAAATCTACAGCAATGATTAAATGATTTTTAGGTAACATGTTCGTTTTTTGATTTTTGCAAATTTAGTGTATTATACCCTAATTCTACTACAAAGAGATAAAAAACCAGCGATATCTAAGATAAAAATGTTATTGTTTATGAGCGTCGAAATAGGTGTGTTTATAATTTTTCCCAGAAAGTATTTTTAATATGTCTTTTTCGAGACTTTTTTTAGGTTGTTCGACAAAACGATTGATTTCTTTTCCATTTTTATAAAAAATGAGTGTCGGCGTTCTGCGTATATCAAAACCTTCTTGTAAATTAGTTGGTGTTTTTTTAGCTCTATTTAACGCAACGATTTCTAGGTGTTCTTCATTAAAATTGATAGCCTTTAAAATTTTTGAAAGCCTAGGAATTTCTCTATGACTATCATGACACCAAACCGACATAAACACCTTGATTGTAACTCCGTCAAGGTGATTCTTCAATTTTTTTATTGTTTTTTGATTGAGCTCATACGCCTCATAGCTTTCATTGAACCATTTAGCATGAGGTTGTTGTTCGAAAAAACGCATTGATTTTTGTCCGACATAATCCGTGCGATTTTGCTCAATTGTTTCTTTCTTTTGTGCATTTAACGAAAGTGTCGAAAAAAAAACACTTAGAAGAAAAATAGTTCGTTTCATATAGTTCAATTAAAGTAATGAATCTTCAGTCATAATTGCAGGTTTTGGGATGCCGATCAACTCCAATACTGTTGGCGCAATATTTGCCAAAATACCATCTTTAATAGTTTGCAATTCATGATCAACCAAGATGACAGGCACCGGATTCGTCGTATGCGCTGTATTTGGTGATCCGTCTTCATTCATCATCGTTTCACTATTGCCATGATCGGCAATAATGATGCCAGTATAGTCATTTTTTAGTGCAACATCTATAATTTTTTCGGTACATCGATCTACTTTTTCAGCAGCTTTCACAGCCGCTTCAAAGACTCCCGTGTGCCCTACCATATCGGTATTGGCGAAATTTAAACAAATAAAATCTGCTTCTTGACTTTGAAGTTCCGGTATGATAGCATCCGTTATTTCTTGGGCACTCATTTCGGGTTGTAAATCATAAGTGGCCACTTTTGGAGAAGGGCACATCAATCGTTTTTCGCCCTTAAATTCTTGTTCTCGACCTCCCGAAAAGAAAAAAGTAACATGCGGATATTTTTCCGTTTCGGCAATTCGAATTTGTTTTTTATGATGCTTTTCTAAAATTTCACCAAGGGTTTGGGTGAGATCTTCTTTAGGATAAATAACATGTACATTCTCGTATGTATCGTCATAATTTGTCATCGTCACATAATGCAAATTCAATTTGTGCATATTGTATTCGTGAAAATCTTCTTGCGATAAAGCCTGTGTTAGTTGGCGACCTCTGTCGGTTCTAAAATTGAAGAAAATAACGACGTCGTCATCTTCGATGGTGGCAATAGGTGTTGATTGCTCATCAACCAGTACAATAGGTTTTATGAATTCATCGGTAATATCCTCATCATAACTATCTTGAATTGCTCGCTTTGCATTTGTTGCTTTCAAACCGATACCATTCACCAATAAATCATAGGCTAGTTTTACGCGTTCCCAACGTTTGTCTCTATCCATCGCGTAATAGCGTCCAACAATTGATGCTAACTGACTATTGTGATTTGGAAGGAATTCTTGTAGGTCAGCGATAAAATTAATGCCCGATTCTGGATCAACGTCTCTACCATCCGTAAAGGCATGAATATAACTCTTCACACCTTCATCATCAGCAGCTTTTACCAAACCCTTCACGTGATTGATATGAGAATGCACGCCGCCATCAGAAACCAATCCTAAAAAATGAACCTTTTTTGAATATTTCTTAGCATAGCTAAGCGCATTTTTTAACACTTTTTCTTCAGCAAGTTCTTCATTCTCAACTGCCAAATTAATTTTTGCTAAGTCTTGATACACAATTCTTCCGGCCCCCAAATTCATATGTCCAACTTCACTGTTACCCATTTGGCCTTCAGGTAGACCAACATGCAAACCATCTGTTCTTAAGGTGGCGTTGGGATATTTTGAATAGAGCGAATCGATAAACGGAGTATGTGCTTTTGCGATAGCAGAGACTTCTGGGTTTTCAGAAATTCCCCATCCATCAAGGATTACTAAAATGACTTTTTTATTCATTGCGTTGTACATTCATAGTTGATATCTTACAAAAATACTAATTTAATATACCAAGTTTTAAGTTTATCGAAGTTTTACCACTTCCATAATTTTCAGCTATGAAAATTCACAAATTAACATTATTTAAGAGGCCTTTAACTTTATTAATATTTTGGGTTAAACTTGAGTTAATCAGTGTTAAACACTACCGTTAGAACCCTTTTATTTCCTTCCTTTAGTTTATAATCTTATAAACCTCATTATTATGAAAAAACTATTCTTATCCATGGCACTAGTTTTAGGATTTGCATTAAGCGCAAGTTCTTTGACGATAAATGATTCTTTCGAATCTATTAAGTATGAAAAAAACCTTACGGTAACTACAGAAGTGAGTACCTTTTGTAAGTTGATTGCAAAAGGAGACATTGAAGGTGTTAAAAGTATGATTGCAGCCGGTACAGACATTAACAAAAAATCAGTAGGAATGACCCCTCTAATGTATGCAGCTCGACACAATCGTGTTGAAATTGTGAATCTATTAATTGCAAGAGGTGCTGATATAAAGATAAAATCTAATCGAGGATATTCAGCTTTAGATTATGCTGAAATGTCAAAAGCGGTCGATGCCTATAAAGTCATCTCAGATGTCTTATATTCGAAAATTAAGAAGAAAAAGGCAGCACTTTAAAAGAAAAAAAAAGAGAAGGGTTAACTTCTCTTTTTTTAGTTATTTTTTGAATTTTTCTTGATAATCTATTATGCTTTGTTTTACAATTTGCAAAGCCGTTTCTTTGTTTTGAAAATCTTCTACGACGACTGTTTTGTTCTCTAATTTTTTATAATCTTCGAAGAAGTTTTTTAATTCTCTAAAAAAGTGTCGCGGTAACTCATCTATTGAATTGATATGGTTTACACTCATATCATTTGCAGCAACAGCAATAATTTTATCATCCATTTCTCCGCCATCTAGCATACGCATTACACCTATAACTTTCGCATTTACTAAACACATGGGTTGAATATCAATTTGAGATAACACCACAATATCTAACGGATCATCATCGTCACAATACGTTTGTGGAATAAAACCATAATTTGCAGGATAATACATGGCAGAATACAAAACTCTATCGAGTTTCAACATACCACTCTCTTTATCTAATTCGTATTTTGCTCGGGTATTCTTCGGAATTTCAATAATGCCTGTTACAATTTCAGGAACATCTTCTCCTACACTTACATCGTGCCAAGGATTCATCATATATTGTCTTTTTTAAACTGGTGCAAATTTAAATAGAATAAACAATATAATAGCGAGAACAATAGTATAAATGGTAGTTTTTATAAAACTTTCTCTTTTTTCTTTTCGGATTTGATCACGAATAATTTGAAGTTGTTTAGGCGAGGCTTCTTTATCTAATACAACGGGATCTTTCGATGTTTTTACATAGCCTTCCAAGGTATCAAACAATCTTTTTTTCTTTCTTCGATTGTTTTTAAGTGATGCTTGCGCCAGAGACATGAATCCACCGCCACCCATACTATTGATTTTTGATTTACAAATAAACAGCTATTTTTTGGTTAAGCCGTTTAATTATGAGTAGTAAAAGAGCGGAAATTGTTACAGTAAAATGAGCTGAATCTATTAATTTCTATACTTTCGAATGGCTTCTTTGATTTTTTCTATTCTATTTTCAGGATCGGGATGTGTGCTTTGCATTTCGGGAACTCTATTCGGACCTGCTGCTGCCTTTAAAATTTTCATGACTCCAATCATTTCTTCTGGTTGATAACCCGCATCTAGCATAAAACGAACTCCTAGCTCGTCGCTTTCCAATTCATCTCCACGACCATATTTCATATTAATAACATTGCCTATCATAGCAGCCATTTGACCAGCTCCTCCATCACCACCTACCATTACGCCCGAAATAATACCTTGCGTTAGTCCTTGTTTCGCCATACGTTCGGCAGAATGGCGGCCTATAACATGTCCGATTTCATGACCTAAAACGCCGGCCAATTGATCTTCATTTTCTAGTTTTGAAAATAGGGCATAGGTAATGAAAATTTGTCCGCCAGGTAAAGCAAATGCATTAATGGCTTTTGGGTCTCTCAATAAATGAAATTCATATTTGTATGGAGTTTCACGAGCGATACTATTATTAACGAGTTTTGCTCCTACATTATCAACCAATTCTTGAGAACGTTGGTCGGGATGTAAACCTCCATGCTGAGCGGCCATTTGTGGAGCACTTTGAATACCTAGAGCTATTTCTTGCTCTACGGTTAAATCAACACTTTGTGATTTACCAGTATATTCATTAGTTTCTCTCTTTGCATAGTACTTAAATAAAGAAAATAGTATGATACCAGCTCCTATTAATAATCGAATCTTTAAGCCACCTCTTCCTCTCATAATTTTAATTTTTGGAAGTATAAAGATACAGTATTTTTACTTTTTCAGACTTATAGTAAAAAAATAAGCATGCTAATTAGCTCTCTAAGAATTAATTTTTAGAGGCGTTAGTAGCAATGATTGCAAGTTTTTTATCGATGGTATCTTTAGAAAGCCAATGGCCTCTAACTAGAACTCCTGTGATTTGTTTCAATGCCGTTATATCCTCCAACGGATTGGCTGCCAAAAGAACTAAATCGGCAGAGAAGCCTTCTTTTACTTGACCAAAAACATTTTCTTGACCAGCATATAATGCTGGATTTATGGTGCCCGATTGTAGAATTTCCAACGGACTTAACCCGGCAGTAATCATACCAGAAATTTCATGGTGAATTGAAAATCCAGGTACATTGAATAATTGCGGAGCATCAGAACCCAGTAGTATGCCGTGACCTTTTTCTTGTAGTCTTTTTATCAATTGCCTTCTTATAACATTAAATTGTTGCCATTGTTTTTCATTAAAATTTGGATTGTCAACGGTATATTGATTTTTGCGTTGTTTCCAACTTTCTAAAGTAGCAACAGGCATGTACTTCATTTCTGGATCTTTTAACAATTCATCTGCAGTAATGGGAGCAAACCATCGTTCATACAAACTCTGTGTTGGCACAATCCAAACGCGATGTTTTTTCGCTAAAGTAACTAGTTCATCGATTTTTGAAGTGTCAGCGAGTGTGGTGAAATTATAACCGAAAAACCCATTGTCGTTAGGATTTACGTTTTCAGATACGGGTACTAGACCTTCTAAAAATCCGTCAACATGGTCAATTGATGCAAAACCACTTTTAATAGCATGACGCACACCAACATCCACGGGGACATGACCTGCAAACGGAATAACAACTTCATTGGCCGTTTTCACAACCTGATTAAAAACTTCTAGTTTAATACCTGGATGTATTTTTAAAAAATCATAACCATCATTTTTATACGCAGTTACTTTTTCGATGGCTTCTGCCTTCGTTTTAATCGAATTACCATTTAAGGATGGACTAGAAGTGAAAATTCTTGGGCTCAAAAGTTCACCATTTTTAGCTTTTTCTCTCAGTGTCAAATGTGAAGAGTGTCCGAGCATACCTCGAATAGTAGTGATGCCATTCGATAAGTACAGAAACAAGGTTTCATGAATACGGGTTTCAGAAGTCGAGGTATTCGGAATGTGAGCATGCATTTCGGCAAGTCCTGGAATTATATATGTCCCTTTTCCCTCAATGATTGTCGGATATTTTTGAAGGTTTTCAATAGTAGGAGTGATTTTTTTGATATTGCCAGAATCTATAACAAGATGATGGTTTTCAAGAATAGTTCCATTGGTTACATCTACAATGTTCGCATTCGTAATCACGATTGCTGAATCACTTATTTTTTCTTGCGTTTGTGAACAAGAGATGGCTAAAAGTGCGCAAATTAAAAAGGATATTTTTTTCATAATTGAGGTATATTATTGAATAAAACAGTTTTGACAGTTTAAATGTTCAGTAATCTTTATTGGGTCATATGTAAATTTACCTTTGATCACTCTGAAAATTCTACGACTATTTTTGATATTTTCTAATGGATTGGCATTTAACACTACTAAGTCTGATACTTTGCCAACTGTAATAGTACCGTAGGCGTTATTTTTTTTCAGAAAATGAGCACCGTTATATGCAGAAGCTTGTAAAGCTTTAAGCGGTGGAATTCCAGCCTGTACAAAAGCTTCTAATTCCCGATGTAACGAAACACCAGGATAGGTGTAAGAATTGAAAGCGCCACTATCAGAACCGGCAAGTAATGATATGTTCGCATCACTTAATGATTTTGCCAATTGTATGAAAAGTTTATCGAGTTCTTTACGCTCTTTCTTTGCTTTGTCGGAACTATTTAGGGCTCTATTAATTCGCCCTTCATAGGTTGCGATTATTTCTTTAGGCATTAGTTTTAAGTAAGGATCTTGGGTATGATTTTCTTCATCTAAATAGCTCAAGACATGACCAATATGCAAAGTTGGTACAATATACACCTGATTTTCTTTTAATTGCCTGAAAGTGTTTTGAGCTGTTTGTTCATCGTAACTATTGATAAGTTTTGCCATAGATTGCCAAAATCCATACTCCTTATTTACAATAGCTTGGGTAATCTCTTTTTCTTTCGAAGAACATCCTTTTAACACATAATATAAGTGTTCAATGGCACCAATTCCTGCGGCGATATTTTCTTTTAATTCAACGGTAAATGGCATATGTCCTGAGGTAATTAACCCTCTTTGTGTAGCTTGTGAAACAGTCTCTAAATAGGCGCTTCGAGAAATACGACTTTCATAGATTTTTACGAAATCAGTTTTTAATTGTTGTAGTGAATCTAAGGCTTTTGAAACATCATTTGAATTTTCAACAACTAGAGAGCCTGCCCAAGTGGCATGTGGGCCATCAATTTTGGGCCCAGAGGTGTAAATAGTAGGACCTATCAATTGTCCATCGGCAATTTCTTTTTGCCATATCCTCACTGAGGGGGTAAGGTCACCACCAGCATCTCTTACCGTAGTGATACCATTTCCTATAAAGAGTCTCAAGAAATCTTTATTCGCTTTGATAAGGCTATCGCCACCTCTAAAATGTACATGATTGTCCCAAAAACCAGGAAGCACATATTTACCTGTTGCCTCTATTTTTTCTTGAAAAAGATAGTCGCTATTGCCTCCTGAGGGTGTAATTTTTACAATCTTTCCATCGATAATAAAAATGTCTTGCTGTTTGATATTTCCAGTTTCAATATCGATTGTTTTTCCATTCGTAATAACGAGTTCGTAAGTTTCTTTTTGTACTTTTTCGCAACTAAAAAGAAGAAGTCCTAGACATAAAAAGAATCCATATTTTTTCATTCTTCTTCTTTTATTTCGGGTTGATCGATCACATTGAAATCGAAAATATCTGGTCGGGCATAGTGCCCTATCACATCAAAATCAAGTTTGCTCAACGTGATTTCATCCAGATCTAATTCTGCGACCAACACGTCAGTTTTTCCAAATGATGGTCCGGCAATAACCTTACCAAGTGGAGAAACAATAATACTTCCTCCTGGGCAAATTTCTTCAGAGTCATCTTGTAGAAACTCTCGATATTTTTCTGGATACATTGACTTTGTGAAATATTGATTACATCCTAAAACAAAACATCTACCCTCTAAGGCAATATGCTTCATGGTCGCTGTCCATTCTTCTCTAGAATCTGCGGTGGGTGCTATATATATTTCAACACCTTTTTGATACATCGCCATTCTAGCCAACGGCATATAATTTTCCCAACATATCAAACCGCCAAGTTTACCAATTGGCGTTTTAAAAGTGACTAGAGCATCTCCTGAAGCTTCTCCCCAAATAATGCGTTCACTACCCGTCGGTTTTATTTTTCGATGCGTGCCAAGGAGACCACTTGTTGGTGAAATATAAACCATGGAGCAATATAAACTTCCGTTGGTTTCTTGTTTTTCAGTAATTCCAATAACGATATATACCTGTTGAGATTTCGAAAGCTTTTCTAGCCTTTTTATATCATCACTGTCTAGAGAAATACTATTCTTATAATAGTCTGCATATAACTCTCGACCTTGTGATGTTCTACTACCAATAGTGGCTCCGAAAGAAAACCCTCTAGGGTAACCCGGAATAAATGACTCAGGAAAAACTATTAATTGACAACCTTTCTGTGCATATTGAGTAACTAACTTTTCTACTTTTAAGATCGTTTGTTCCTTGTCAAAGAAAACAGGACTATCTTGAATTAAACACACTTTTACTTTCATGCCTTTGTTTTAAGGAAGGTTATTTTATAGCGTCTAAAAAAGGTTTCATTGCTAACAATTCAATATCATCACGTTTACGGAGTTCTCTTAAGAACCAGCCTTTGTGACCAGCGCCATAAATGATAAGAAATCTTTTGCCCGTATAACGATACTTTTCGAGCACTTTCTCTATATGCCAATAATGTGCAATATTGATATTTTCCCAACCACCTAAACCTAACTCAACATTAAAGAGTTTGTTATAGACTTGTAATGAAATATCTTGGATACTGTCGTAACTGTGTGAATGTATAAAATAAGGGTCATTCACTTTGCCCGTAGCTTTATATATCGAATCAGAGCGCTTATTTGCCGCTAAATAAGCTGTCCAATCAATAATTCTCGATGAATCTTTACTGATAGCTCTTAATTTTTGACTCCTTTCTTGTGCCATGGGAAAAGTCCATCCGGCGGTTGGAATGATTTCAAAATCCAATTCTTTCGTCAACGGAAAAACAACATCAACATATTCAGGGAAACGTAAAACTCTTGGTTCAGAAATACTGTCATCTCGCTGAAAACCTTGCCAAGCATTTTCAAAACGATCAGGTGGAATTTCGGCTAAAATATAATCGGGAGATATAGTTCGAATTAACTTCTCGAGATAGGCTATATTGTACAAGCTATCAGTTAGATGTCCACCATGAATAGTTCCTAAAACGAGTACTTCATTTTTTTGCTTTGTATCAGGCTCGTTTTGCCGACAACCCGTTACAGTTGATATAAGCAATACGATAAAAAATAAATACAATGTTACTCGGTTCATTTTGCAAAATGATTAAGAGCTTTAAAGGTATAAAATCTATACTATAAAATGATTCTAAAGTCTTTAATAGCTGATTAATTCTTCAATTTTGACTTTTACCTTTTTTGTTGAAGGAATCATCGTTTCTTCTAAGGTAGAATTTAAGGGTATTGCCGGCATATTTTCACTTCCGATTGTCATGACGGGTGCATCTAAATATTGGAAACACTCTTCTTGAATTTTTCCAGCCAGAGCTCGTGCAAAACTATTGTTCGAAGGCTCTTCGGTAACCACCAAACATTTTCCCGTCTTTTGAACCGATTTCATCACTGTTTTTTCATCTAACGGAAACAACGTTCTTAAATCAATAACCTCGATTTGATCTGTCATTCCTAAAGATACCGAGGCATTCATCGCCCAATGCACGCCCATTCCATAGGTGACAATGGTTAAAGTTTCAACACTTTCTTGTTGCCATATCTCCTGTAAAACCCATGCCTTTCCGAAAGGTAAGACATAATCTTCACTGGGTTCTACCGAGGTGGCGCCTTGTGTTCCTTTTACTTTGCTCCAGTACAATCCTTTATGTTCTAAAATAACCACTGGGTTGGGGTCGTAATATGCGGCTTTCATCAATCCTTTTAAATCGGCACCATTACTGGGATAGGCTATTTTGATACCTCGAATGTTAGTAATGACACTTTCTACTGAAGATGAATGATAAGGGCCACCACTTCCATAAGCTCCAATGGGCACTCGAAGAATCATACTAACGGGCCACTTGCCATTAGACAAGTAACAACTTCGGCTTACTTCGGTGAATAGCTGATTCAATCCTGGCCAGATATAATCTGCAAACTGAACTTCTACAATTGGTTTGAGACCAACGGCACTCATACCGACGGTAGAGCCTACGATAAAAGCTTCTTGAATCGGCGTATTGAAAACACGATCATCACCGAATTTTTGTGCTAGTGTTGCTGCTTCTCGAAATACTCCACCTAATCGACCTCCTACATCTTGTCCGTAAAGCAAGCATTCTTTATGCTTTTTCATAAGTTCCTCAACAGCAAATAATGCGCAATCTACCATGACTACTTTTTCGGCGCCTTCAGGAGACCTAATACCTTTTTCTTCAGTGATTGGTGTAGGTATAAAATCGTGCGTAAATAAATCCTCAGGAGTTGGATCTTCGGCCTTCAATGCTCTTTTAAAGTCGTCGTCAACTGTCGCTTTCGCGGAAGCTTCTATTGCGTTTATTTTTCCCTCCGAAAATCCGGCATCTAACAGTTGTTTTTTTATAACAGGGTAAGGATCTCGCGAGCGCGCTTCCTCAAGATCATCTCGATACCATTCCATACGTACTCCCGAAGTATGATGGTTTAATAAGGGTACCTTCGCATGCACCAAAAAAGGGCGACGTTCTGTTCTAATGGTCTCGATAACTTTTTTGACCGCTTCGTAACTCTCCGTAAAGTTGGCACCGTCAATTGAAATGGCTTCTAATCCGTGAAAACCTTGTGCATATTCGAAGGCATTTTGTGCTCGTGTTTCTGCGGCATTGGCAGAAATATCCCATCCATTATCCTGAACTAAATATAGGATTGGCATTTGTTTTAATGCGGCCATTTGAAAAGCTTCAGCGATTTCACCTTCTGTTACGGAAGCATCACCCAAAGAACAAACGGTTATTGGATTTTCTTGAGGTGCTTCACTAAGGTTCAGAATGACATTCTTTAACCCTTGCTTTTCTAAATATTGCATGCCCATGGCAACTCCAGTTGCAGGAATGGCCTGCATACCTGTTGCCGAAGATTGATGCGGTATTTTTGGTTTGTCATCATCTTTCAAACTAGGATGCGAATAATAGGTGCGTCCTCCAGAAAAGGGATCTTCTTTTTTTGCTAGCAGTTGTAACATCAACTCATACGGTTTCATACCAAGTGACAATAACATAGCATCATCTCGATAATAAGGAAAGGCATAATCTTGTGGTAATAATTGCATGCCGAGAGCTATTTGAACCGCTTCATGACCACGTGATGTGGCATGTACATATTTCGAAACTTGCTTGAAATTGGCCTCATATAATTCGGTCATTGCCTTTGCCATGCACAACTTTAAGAACCCTTTTTCTAATACTTCTTTCTTCATTAAACTGTCTCTTTTTCAACCTTTGTCATCCAACCGAATATATCTTTTTGCTTACCCGTTTTGATATCGTTCAACGTATCATTAATTTCAAGTCCGACTGGACTTTCATTTGAGACGTGAATGGTTTCATTGTGTAATCCAATCTCTTGGATATAGGCGATTCCAACAGCGGTACCTGTACCAAAAGCTTCCTCTAACGTACCGTTTGAAGAGGCCTCTTTTATTTCATCAATAGTGATGGCTCGTTCAATAACCTCATAGCCTTTATCTCTTAAAAGATCGATAACGCTCATACGTGTAATACCATCTAATATGGCCCCATCGCGTTTTGGCGTAATCATTTTTCCAGCTATTTTGAAGAAAATATTCATGGTTCCAACTTCTTGGATATATTTATGCTCAACGGCATCTAACCATAATACTTGATCATAGCCTTTCGCTTTTGCTAACTCTGTAGGGCGAATGGCTGCGGCATAATTTCCTGCGGCTTTTGCCTCGCCAGTACCACCTTCGGCTGCTCTTATATAATGTGTTTCGGCAAACAATTTGATACGCTTCGTAAAAAATGGTCCTGATGGTGAAGCCATAATAATAAACTTATAATGAGTTGCCGCTCGCATTCCGATAAAAGGTTCGTCTGCATACATAAACGGACGTAAGTACAAAGCACTTCCTTCTTGCGGAGGAATCCAACCTCTTTCTAAATCAACAAGTTGCTTTAACCCTTCTACAAATAAATCCTCAGGAAAAGAAGGCATTCCCATTCTTTCAGCACTAAAATTTAAGCGTGTCGCATTTTTATCCGGGCGAAATAACATCGGATTTCCATCGCCATCAACTGTGGCTTTCATTCCTTCAAAAATAGCTTGACCATAATGCAAAGCCATTGCTGCAGGATGTGTAGGGATTAATGCCAGAGGTTCAATTCTCGCATTCGTCCATTTTCCATCTTCAAAATCACAGATAAACATATGATCGGTGAAGGTGGTTCCTAATGGAATATTATTAAAATCTAAGTTCGCTGCCTTTGACTTCGCAACTTTTGTTATGTGTATATCGTATGACATATGGGTTGTATGTTCTTATATTTTTCTGTTCGTATCGAATTGTTCTAAATAGTCGGCAACGCGGCGCACAAATGAACCTCCTAAAAAACCATCAACCACTCTGTGATCAAATGATAATGAGAGGTACATCATACTACGAATTGCTATTTCATCGCCATGTTCAGTTTCTATGACTTCTGGTCTTTTCTTTATAATTCCCAAGGCTAAAATGGCCACTTCTGGTTGATTGATAATAGGCGTTCCCATCACACTTCCAAAGGTGCCTACATTCGAAATTGTAAAAGTACTGCCTTGAATATCGTCTCCTGATAAGTTATTTTCCTTTGCCTTTTTAGCTAAATCATTGACATCAGAGGCCAACTCTTTTAAATTCTTGGTATTGGCATTTTTCACCACAGGAACAATTAAGTTTCCACTCGGTAGGGCAGTAGCCATCCCAATGTTTATGGTTTCTTTTACAATAATATTTTTTCCATCAACAGAAGCATTTATGTTTGGAAAATCTTCAATAGCTTTTGCTACTGCCTCTACAAATAAAGGTGTAAAGGTGAGTCGTTCCCCGTGAGTTTCTTGGAAAGCAACTTTGTGGGTGTTTCGCCAATGTACCAAATCGGTAAGATCAGCTTCAACATACGCTGTAACATGTGGAGAGGTATGTTTTGAATATACCATATGATCGGCAATCATTTGCCGCATTCTATCCATTTCAACTATTTTACCTTTTCCTTTATCGAATTTCAATTGAGGAATTCTATAGGCAGTTGGATCTGATTGGACAGCAGGTTGTGCAAACTTAAATGGACGCCCATCTTCTATATATTGAAAAACATCACTTTTACGCAATCTTCCTTCATTTCCTGTAGCCGGAATACGAGCCAGTTCTTCAAAACTAATATGATGCTCTTTGGCTATTTTTATAATTAGTGGTGAAAAGAAGGTATTTGAATTTGAAACGCTAAAAGTATTGTTTGAAGGTGCCTTAACGGATGCTGATGATGTTCTGGGTTTGGGTTTTTCTATATTGATTTTATCAATGTTGGTTTCTGCGGTTTTTGTTTGTTCAGAAACCTCCAATAGTGCCATCACTTCTCCAACCGGAACCACACTCGATGCTTCGAAAAGTATTTTTGTCAATGTACCATTTGCAGGAGCTGGAACCTCATTGTCTACTTTATCAGTAGCCACTTCCAAAATAGTATCACCTTCTTCAAATGAATCACCCTCAGCCACCATCCAATTGATGATGGTTCCTTCTGTAATACTTTCGCCCATTTTAGGCATTTTAAGTTCGAATTTCATTATTTAAATAACTAATGTTTGTTAGTTTTATTATTTCTTCATAAAATCTTGAAGCGTTTTATACACGTTCTCTTGCATTTTTTGCGATTCTGGAACTTCCCGTAAAGGTTCTGTCGCTCTTAGACCTTCGTGACAATCGGAGGGTAATTGTTGGTATAATTGTGTTCCTTTTGTTTTCCAAGCAATCATTTCATCACTGACTTTTTTGACAATTTTAGCCGGATTTCCAACAATCAAGCTCCGATTAGGAATTAACGTTTCAGCCTTCACAAATGATAGGGCTCCCACAATACATTCGTCACCAATTTCGGCATCATCCATAATAACTGAATTCATTCCGATAAGGCAATTCTTTCCTAAGTTGGCACCGTGAATAATAGCGCCATGGCCTACATGGGCACTTTCTTTGAGAACTATTGATTTCCCGGGAAACATATGAACCGTACAATTTTCTTGCACATTTACACCATCCTCCAAAATAATTTGTCCCCAGTCACCGCGAATGGCAGCACCAGGACCGATATAACAGTTTTTTCCGATAATAACATTTCCGGTAACCGCTGCTAACGGATGCACAAAACTTGATTCGTGTACAACTGGTACATATTCTTTAAAGGCGTAAATCATGTTATTTGAATCCTTTTAATTTTTCTTTGGTAAAGTCGCTCAATACCAATCGACCACTAATCTGAGCACGTTCAGCCAATAGATCATCCCAATGATCAGTATGTTGCCAAAATATTTTCTTCATTTCTAACATCGCTTCTACGTTATATGTGCATAGGTGTTCTGCGGTGTTTTTTACTGCTTCATCCAGTGCTTCGTTGCTTTCATATACATGTGTGAACAATCCTTTTTGCTGCGCCCATTCTGCTGGATAAAAGGAGTTGGCATCGATGGCAATTTGCGACATAGCGCTCAATCCTATTTTTCTTTCAATAGCTGGCCCAACTACAAAAGGTCCAATACCAATATTTAATTCACTTAGTTTAATGGAAGCATATTTAGAGGCCATACAGTAATCGGTTGATGCTGCCAAACCAACGCCACCTCCAACGGTCTTTCCCTGGATACGTCCGATAATAAATTTAGGGCACTTTCGCATGGCATTAATTACATTGGCAAACCCAGAAAAGAAAACCTTTCCAGTGGCCTCATCATTGATATTTATGAGTTCTTTAAAACTTGCTCCTGCACAAAAAGTTCTGTCTTTTCCACTTTTTAACACAACTACTTTAATGGCATTATTAGTACCAGCATCCGTGATTGTTTGCGCTAATTCGGCTAACAAATTACCAGGAAGTGAATTGTGAGCAGGATGAAAAAATTCAATATAGCCTACTTCGTTTACAATGTCTATTTTAACGTATGGGTCTGTCATCACGTTTACGTGTTCCCGTGAAAACGGGAATCTGTTTTAGTTATTAAATTTATATTTCTTCATACAAATCCTTCCAATTTGGATTTGCTTTTTCTACAAGTTCAATTTTCCAATCTCTATTCCATTTTTTTAAGCGTTTTCTCTTAATTTAGCTTCTTGTTTATTCTCCGAAAATTCAAAATAAACTAATCTTTCTAAATTATATCTCGCAGAAAATGTACTAGGGTGGACTTTCTTTTTATGCTGATATATTCTTCTTTTTAAATTTTCCGTTTCTCCAATATATAAAACGCCTTTTGGTTTGTTTGTTATAATGTAGACGTAATATTTCAAAATCTAAATTTTTAATTTTAAGATTCCAACTTTCGTGAGAATTTCGAACAATTCAATCTTTATATTAGATTGAATTGTTCGAAGTGATGGTTTAAATGTTTTCTTTCGAGTAAATATGATTCATATCTATTTAATTCTCCAAAAACAAGATTCTTTAATCTAGCATCTGGGTTTTCCTTAAAAAAAGTAAGATACTTCGTTCTTTGCTCTTTAAATTTAGCCATTGCTGTTGCAAAATCGGGATGTTTTAAGGTGTCTAAGGTATCTTTCTCCAACAAAGGAAAGTTCGAGTTCTTTGGAAAAGGTCTGTAATTATACAAGCTGTTATGAACTTTCTCTAAGATTTTTTCGGGAGTTGCGATGTCAAAGTCTTGAATTTCTCCCGATGCTATTTTATAAGTAAATTCTAGGTGTTCAAGCATATGTTGAGGTGTCATAACACCCCATTTTGGTTTCATGTCGGCCGTTAATTTTTGTAGACAAGCTTCAATTTTATCTTCGGTCATTTCAACTAAGGTATCTTGTTTCTTCTGTACCATGGTTAAAATAGTCGCAATTGCCACTAATTCATCTTCAGCATCTTCAGCATCAAAAACCTCAACAAACCATTTCACAATACCACTAGGATGTTCGGCAGAAGCCACATCACGATCTACTTTTTGCTTGCATGTAAGGCGTACATAAACAGTATCGTTGTGATATAATGGGCGTAGAAATCGACACTCTTCTAGTCCGTAGTTCGCTGATACAGGTCCTTTATTCGGATACACAAATAATCCCGCTGCAGCGGAAATGATAAAATAACCATGTGCGGTTCTTTTTTCGAAGATACTTCCGTCTAAGGAAGTGATATCCGTATGCGCATAGAAATGATCCCATGTAACATTAGCGAAATTGATAATATCGGTGTCGGTAAAGGTACGTTTGTGCGTTTTCAAAGACATCCCGGGTTGAATATCTTCCCAATGATATTTAAAAGGATGCTGCTCGGCTTCCTTGTAAGCTGCATTCGGTTGATAGATCCCTGTAATTTCAGTAAGAGTTGTTGGAGACCCTTGTATAGCAGTTCGTTGTAAATAATGTTTGATACCGCGCATACCACCCATTTCTTCACCACCACCTGCGCGTCCTGGACCACCATGAACTAAACTAGGTAGGGGAGAACCATGGCCAGTACTTTCTTTGGCACTTTCTCTATTTAATACTAAGATACGACCATGATGACTGGCGGCATTCACTACATATTCTTTTGCAATTGAATCATCATTTGTGGCAATTGAAGATACGAGTGAACCTTTGCCCATTTGTGCTAAAGTAATCGCTTCTTCCAAATTTTTATATGGCATAATCGTACTCACGGGGCCAAAGGCCTCACGCTCATGAATGATGGTATTTTCAAATGGATGATCGGCTCTTAATAAAATTGGACTTATAAAAGCACCTTTATCTGCATCTGCTCCAATAGTTTCTATATAATCAACATTTCCATAGACTATTTGTGCTTCTTTTGCCAAATCTTTTATCGAATCTTTCACTGCATCGACTTGTTGTTTACTTACCAACGAGCCCATTCGTACTTCTTTCAAACGAGGGTCTCCGATAGTGATTTTGTCTAAGGCTTTTCCTAAGGCAATTTGAACATCTTCCACTAATTTTTCGGGAACAATGATTCGTCTAATTGCTGTACACTTTTGACCTGCTTTCACAGTCATTTCTTTTCTAACTTCTTTAACAAAAAGATCAAATTCTGGCGTCCCTGGTACAGCATCTTCACCAAGAATAGATGCATTTAACGAATCGGCTTCCATGGTAAAAGGCACGGCTTCTTGAATAATTCTAGGATGTGCTTTCAACAGTCTTCCTGTAGAAGCAGAGCCTGTAAAAGTCACCACATCTTGAGATTCTACTGTATCTAAAATGGAACGAACGGTTCCATTAATAATTTGCAAGGCACCTTCTGGTAGAATTCCAGAATCGATAATACTACGAGCTACGGCTTCTGCTAAATAGGAAGAAGACGGTGCTGGTAAAACGACTGCCGGTACACCAGCCATCCAGTTCACAGCACATTTTTCTAACATACCCCAGACAGGAAAGTTGAAAGCATTGATGTGCACTGCAACTCCTTTTTTAGGAACCATGATATGGTGTGCCATAAATCGGCCACCACGAGACAAATCGATTGGGTCACCTTCAACATGATATGGTTGATTGGGAAATAATTTACGTAAAGAAGCATTGGCAAATAAATTACCAAAACCTCCTTCAATATCTATCCAACTATCTACTTTTGTAGCACCTGTGCGATAACTTAACTCGTAAAAATCATTTTTTCTTTTGGTAAGATATAATGCCAATTTCTTGAGCATATTACCGCGTTCTTGAAAAGTCATTTTTCGCAAAACTTCACCCCCTTTAGTCCTTCCGTAATGAAGAATTTCAGGAATGTCTAGTCCTTCGATAGCTACACTTGTAAAAGCTTCACCCGTGATAGCGTCGTGAATAGGGATTCCTTCTTCTTTACCTGTAGCCCAGTTTCCTTGAACGTAATGTTGTATTTTTTTCATACTCTTCAAATTGAGACCTCTCGATTGCGCTCGAGGTGACATTTGTTATAAATTTACATTTTCAATAATCGCTGCATATCCTTGTCCAACGCCAATACACATAGTGACTAAGGCATATTTTTTTTGTTGCTCTTGTAACTCAAGTGCGGCAGAATAGGCAATTCTAGCACCGGTTACTCCGAGCGGATGCCCAATGGCAACAGAACCGCCATTTGGATTTAACCTCGGATCATTATCCTTTAAACCCCAAGCTCTTGTACAGGCTAATGCTTGTGCTGCAAAGGCTTCGTTCAATTCAATCACATCAATATCGTCCATCGTTAATCCAGCTTTTTCTAATGCTTTATTAGAAGCTTGAACAGGGCCTATACCCATAATTCTTGGCTCCACGCCAACCACTGCCGAGCTTACAATTCTCGCCAATGGCTTCAAATTGTATTTTTTGACAGCGTCTTCAGAAGCAATTATAGTTGCTGCAGCTCCATCGTTCAACCCTGAAGAGTTTCCTGCTGTCACACTACCTCCTTCTTTCTTAAATGCTGCTCTCAATTTGCCCAAAACTTCTAACGAAGAAGATGGTTTTACAAATTCATCTTTGGAAAACTGAATAGGATCTTTTTTTCGCTGTGGAATTTCAACTGTTACAATTTCTTTTGCTAGGCGCCCGTTTTCTTGAGCTTTTGCCGCTTTCATCTGGCTCCAATAGGCGAACTTATCTTGATCCTCACGAGAGATATTATATTTCTCAACAAGATTTTCTGCAGTATTCCCCATTCCGTCTGTGCCATATAATTGTTGCATTTTTGGGTTGATAAAACGCCAGCCAAAAGTCGAGTCATACATTTTGGAATCTCCGCCGAAGGCTGATGAAGGTTTGGCCATTACATATGGACCACGCGTCATATTCTCGACACCACCCGAAATAAACACATCGCCATCGCCTGCTTTGATTGCTCGATTGGCGTGAATGATAGCAGATAATCCTGAACTACATAATCTATTTACCGTTTCACCGGGCACTGTAAAAGGTAAACCTGCTAATAACAATGACATTCGTGCCACGTTACGGTTGTCTTCTCCCGCTTGATTGGCGCACCCCATTATGACATCATCATACGCTTCTTTAGGAATGGATGGATTTCGTGCTACAATTTCTTTAATGACTAAAGCACCTAAATCATCTGTGCGGACAGCAGCTAAAGTGCCTTTGTAATTTCCTATAGGTGTTCTAATTCCGTCTATTATATATGCTTCTTTCATAAGTTATTCTTTCCAATCTTTTTGCGTTCGATAGACAACGCCCTTAAATAGGGCCACGAGTTCATCATTACGTTTCACTTCGATGATGTTGAACCCAAGTTTATTATTTACCTTCTCAATTACAGATTCGGCCACCAAATAGTCGCCTTCATCTAATGCTTCAATATGATTGATACTAGTTTCAATTGAAACAGCAAACTTTCCATGTGTATTTGCTGCAAATCCAAACGCCGTATCTGCCAGTGAATAGCTAATTCCACCATGGGCTTTATTCATGCTATTCAACATTTCTTTTCTTACTGTCATGGCCACCTTACAACGCCCAATTTCGCATTCTAAAATCTCAATACCTAACCATTGACTATAGGCATCTTGACGTAACATCTTATATGGAATTGCTTCTCCTTTCAATTAAAAGAATGTTTTATGTTCTCTCTTCATTTTACGTAATAGTGGGCTACAACGGTATCTATCTTCGTGATATTCATTGTATAATTTATCAATGGTAGTTACACACCAGTCAATGCCTTTTTCATCTGCCCATGCCAATAATCCTTTTGGATAATTTACACCTTTGGTCATAGCATTATCGATGTCTTCGGCTGAGGCAATATTTAAAAATAATGCATCTGCGGCTTCATTAATTAACATGACTAAGACTCTTTCAAAAATTAATTCACCCAATGCCTCATCCGTTTTCGGAATAGGTTTTACTGCTCCCTCTGCATAATCATAATAGCCTTTTCCTGATTTTCTACCTAAGTAACCTGCTTCTGAAAAGCGCTTTTGTGTAAATGCAGGCTTATATCTCGGATCGAAATAAAATGCAGAAAATACGGTTTCCGTAACAGTGTAATTGACGTCATTTCCTATAAAATCCATGAGTTCAAAAGGACCCATTCTAAAACCACCTAGTTTTTTTAAACTCCAATCTATGGTTGCAAAATCTGCGATACCTTCTTCATAAATTTTGAGAGATTCTCCATAAAAGGGTCTTGCTACACGGTTGACAATAAAACCGGGGGTATCTTTGGCGACGGCAACAACTTTCTTCCAATCCGTAATAATTTGAATCGTTTTTTCCACTACTTTTTGGGAAGTTTGAATAGCCGGAATCACTTCGACTAATTTCATCAAAGGTGCCGGATTAAAAAAGTGAATACCAATACAGCGTTCAGGATTTTTAAGCGAGGCAGCAATCGAAGCAATGGATAAACTGGAGGTATTTGAGGCAATGATACAATCGCTTGAAACTAAGTCTTCTAATGTCGAAAATACACTTTTCTTTATCTCAAGATTTTCAACAATGGCTTCTATGGTTAAATTAGAATTCGATAAGTCATCTAATGTGTCTGTGTATGAAATATTGTTTTGAATCCTAGACTTTTCTTCTGTATCGATGCGTCCTTTTTCAATAAGTCGAGATAAGATTTTTTCCAAACTTAACTCGGCTTTATTCAATGCATTTTGATTCGTATCGTATAGTTGAACAGCACAACCAGCAGTTGCTGCGATCTGTGCAATCCCACTTCCCATTGTTCCAGAACCAATAATTCCTACGTTCATATTTTATAAATTCTATTTAAGACCTGAAGCGAGTTCAGGACAGCGTCAATACTAATTGCCGTTGAATGTTGGTTTTCTTTTTTCTATAAAAGCAGCAACACCTTCTGCGTAATCATTACTTTGTGCAGCTTCTATCTGAAATTTTGATTCCAATGCTAACTGAGTTTCCAAATTGTTCGTCATTGAAGCATTGAAAAGTTCCTTAATCATGCCGAGTGCTTTGGTTGGCATTTTAGCTAATTTCAAAGCATACTTTTGTATGGTTTCTTCAAATTCTTCTGAAGACACGTATGTATAAATCATACCTAATCGTTCGGCTTCTTCGGCTGATATTTTATCACCTAGCATAGCTAAGGCGGTGGCTTTTTGAAAACCAATCAGTCTTGGTAAAAAGAAGGTGCCTCCACTATCTGGAATCAAACCAATCAAACTAAAAGCCTGAATAAAACTCACTTTTTCGTCGGCAATAACAATATCACAGGCCAACGCAATATTTGCGCCCGCGCCAGCGGCAACACCATTGATAGCTCCAATAATAGGTTTTCTACTAGAGCGAATTTTTGAGATAATCGGATTGTAATGTTCTTCTAATATTTTTTTAAATCCTGGATTTGCATCTCGATCTGTTACTTCTTTTAAATCTTGTCCTGCACAAAATGCTTTGCCGCTTCCGGTTAACACAATAGCTCTCACGTCGGGATTAGTTTCGCAGTCATCTAAAATATCCTGCAGACTTAATGCCATCTCTCTGTTAAAGCTATTGAACACTTCGGGTCTATTTAGCGTAATATACGCCACATCATTATCTATGTTTAAAAGAATCGAATTCTTACTCATACCTATGTTTTAATCATTGCCTATTTAAGGCATTTAAAATAATCAAAGGGCTCTTGACAATCATCACACTGAAATTGCGCTTTGCATGCTGTTGAGCCAAATTGACTTATCATTCGTGTATTTTGCGAACTACAATTGGTGCATTGTACAATGCGCTTTCCATTTAACAATACAGCTTTATCGGCTTCTTCATCTAAAGGTGCTGCTATCCCATATGCTTCTAACGCTTTTCTTCCTTTCGGAGTAATCCAATCGGTAGTCCATGCAGGAGCCAAAATTAATTCTATTTCAGATGTATATCCTGCGTCACTTAATGCTTTTTGAATATCATCACCAATAACATCCATTGCAGGGCAACCGCTATATGTAGGTGTTATTTGCACCTTCACAATATTGTTTTCTATGACTGCCGATCGAACTACCCCCATTTCCATAATGGATAGAACCGGAATCTCAGGATCCGAAACTTTTTCTAGAATAGGAAAGAGATCTTGATCTATGTGCTGTTCAGTTGCTGTCATACTATTTTATTCTACAATGAATTGATTACCACTCCATATTTGGATAGGTACGTTGCATATATTGTAAATCGCTTAACAAATATCCCATATGTTCAGTATGGATTCCATCTTTACCTCCTTTTTGAAACCATTTTGATTCTGGAACCTCCAAAGTTGCTTCCGACAAAATAGTTTCTACTTCTGTATAATATAGTTGTTTTAAGGTTGTAACATCTACACCAATATTTTCTGAAACTATTATTTTATCAGCCTCAGTTTGATGAAATAATTCATCAGTATAGGTCCATAGTGCGTCTAAAGCGTCCTGAATACGTTGCTTACTCTCCTCGGTGCCATCACCCAAACGTTTCATCCAATCTGAAGAGAAGCGTCGATGATAACTCACTTCTTTTATTGATTTTTTTGCAATGGCTGCCAATGTCATATCATGACTTTTTTGCAATTCAGTTAAGAAAAGAAAGTGATAAACGTCAAATAAAAACTGACGGGTTATCGTATAAGCAAAATCGGTGTTAGGTTGCTCTACAAGTAGTACATTTAAGTACTCTCTTTCTTTTCTTAGGAAAGCAATGTCGTCTTCGGTGGCATTTTCGCCCTTTATTTTGGCAGCATATTGATAGTAACTTCTAACTTGACCGAATAAATCTAAAGAAATATTGGTGCAAGCAATGTCAGTTTCAAGGTTCGGACCATGACCACATAACTCTCCCAGTCTTTGACCAAGAATTAAGCTATTGTCTGCGATACCTAGAATATATTTATATAAATTTTCTTTCATTACATATGCTTTACTTCATCTGGCAAATCATAAAACGTTGGGTGACGGTATATTTTATCTTGAGCAGGCTCAAATAATTCTCCATTGTTTTCGGGGTTAGATGCTGTGATATCCTTAGATTCAACGACCCAAATACTCACCCCTTCATTTCTTCTTGTATAAACATCACGTGCATTTTCTAACGCCATTTCAGCATCTGCTGCATGGAGGCTCCCGAAATGCCTGTGCTCTAATCCGTTTTTACTTCGTACGAAGACTTCCCAAAGTGGCCAATTCTTCTTCATATTACATTGCTTTTTCTAGTTTCTTACTTGCTTGTTTTTCTGCATGTGCCATTGCGGCATCGCGAACCCAAGTTCCGCGTTCCCAAGCTCCAACTCGTGCATTCATTCTTTCCTTATTACATGGGCCATGTCCTTTTACGACTTGCCAGAATTCGTCCCAATTAATAGGACCAAAATCATAACTTTGGCGCTCTTCATTCCATTTTAGGTCTGGATCAGGAATTGTCAGGCCAATTAGATCTGCTTGAGGAACAGTTTGATCAATAAATTGTTGACGTAAATCATCATTTGATTTACGTTTTAACTTCCATTTCATAGATTGTTCTGTATGAACAGATTCAGCATCTGTTGGTCCTAACATCATTAGACTAGGCCACCACCATCGATTCAGAGCATCTTGCGCCATTTCTTTTTGTTCAGGAGTGCCGTTTGCTAGTTTGATCATGATTTCATATCCTTGTCGTTGATGAAAGCTTTCTTCTTTACACACGCGAATCATCGCTCTGGCATATGGTCCGTAGGAGGTGCTACATAGGGGTACTTGGTTAATGATTGCGGCACCATCAACTAACCAGCCAATGGCTCCCATATCTGCCCAAGTAACCGTTGGATAGTTAAATATACTTGAGTATTTTGCCTTTCCTGTGTGTAGTTGCTCGTATAATTCATCTCTCGAAATACCTAAGGTTTCACAAGCACTATATAGATATAGTCCATGACCGGCTTCATCTTGAACTTTTGCTAAGAGAGCAACTTTTCTCCTTAACGAGGGAGCACGAGTTATCCAGTTTCCTTCAGGTAACATTCCGACAATTTCTGAATGTGCGTGTTGCGACATTTGTCGGATATGCGTTTTGCGATATTTTTCGGGCATCCAATCTTTTGGTTCAATTTTTTCATCACGTGCAATGCGTGCTTCAAATTGCGCTTCGAGAATTTTTAGTTGTTCTTCACTCATAATCTATTGAGTTTAATATTATACGTCGAAATCGACAATAACTTTTTCAGATGTCGGTACAGCTTGACAACTCAACACTAAGTTTCTTGCCACTTCTTTATCATCTAAAGCATAGTTTACTTTCATTTCTACAGTTCCTTCTATGACCTCACATTTACAGGTACTGCAAACACCACCCTTACATGCGAAAGGTAAATCTGCTCCCGCAGCCAATGCGCCGTCAAGAATGTTATCATATTCGTCTTCCATAATGAAATGGAATTCTTTACCGCCATCAACAATCGTTACATCCGTACCATCAACTTTGTGTTCTAAGGCTTCAGCGATAGCATGTTCATCTGATGCATCGCCCGAGAAAAACAGTTCATAATGTATTTTGTTTTTGTCCAATCCGGCTTTTTCTAGTTCGTCTCTAATAAGAAAAATCATTTCTTGCGGACCGCAAATAAAACAACTATTTGTATCTGAGATGTCAATGAATGTTTTGGATAAAATTTGCAATTTTTCGGCAGTAAAGCGTCCATTTAAAAATGGAATGTCGCGCTGTTCTTTTGTCAAAAAATAAAAGACTTGAAAACGACCAAAAAACTGATTCTTGAGTTGTTCTATTTCTTCTTTAAAGATAATCGATTTTACAGTACGATTCAAATAGAACAATTTGAATGTGCTCTTGGGTTCTGAGATTAAATGCGTCTTAATAATGGATAACATCGGTGTGATACCACTTCCAGCGGCAAAAGCAATATGATTTCTCGGAGTTTCAGGGATAGTATCTATATGAAAATGACCAGTTGGTGCGGCAATATCGAGGGTATCTCCAGCCTTTAATTCGGTATTAGCATAGGTTGAAAATAGGCCACCAGGAATTTGCTTGATGGCAACTTTCCATTCGTTGTCGAGTGGACTTGAGCATAACGAATAAGAACGACGCACGTCTTCGTCGTTAATCGTTTTTCTCAATGTGAGATGTTGCCCTTGTTTAAAACCGAACGTATCATATAGATTTTCAGGGATGTCAAAAGAAACTACAGAACAGTCTTTAGTATCTTTATAGATGTCTTTAACTCGTATGTTATAAAATTCTGCCATTTGTAAATAGTAACTAACAAGTGTTAGTTTATTGTACAAATTTACAAAATAAAATGATAACTATTTGTTAATTCCGTTAATTAGCATGTGACTCAAGTTTTGAGTCAGCTCCTCAGTGTTCAAATCTTCTTTTTTAGGAATCCAGAGATATAATGAACGTAAGGTTGATAACATAGAGAAGAGCATGATTTCAAGATTGGAATTAATAATTTCATTTTTTTTGATACCCTCTCGGAGGATATTTCTAAAATTTTCTTCATAAGTATCTCGCAATTCCAAGTAATAATCCAACTGTTCTTCTAAGTGCATCCAATCATTATTTAAAGAAGCCATACCATACGTACTATTGGCAGTAATCTTAACATGTAAAGCTACGATGAGTCTTAGTTTTTCAATACTTGACACTTCAGATAATTGTACGGTTTGCATACCATTGGTAAATTCTTCTGCTAATGAAATAATAATATCTCTAAGAATGTGTTGCTTTGAATTGATATGATTGTAGAGACTGGCTGCCTTAATACCCATTGCTTTGGCGATATCGCGCATGGTAACAGCGCTATAGCCTTTTTCCTTGAAAAGTTTTGTAGCTGTTTTGATAATTTCTTCCTTACGGGTTTCAAGTTTCATGAAATCTAAGATAAATATTTATGTTAATTTGAGCTAGGATATTTATAAATTTGAATAAAAAAATACATGGAGCAAATTGAAAGTAATCCATTAATAGATAGGTTACCACCGCATCTCAAACAATTTATAAAACCTCAGAATTATGAGGATTATTCCCCAATAGATCATGCTGTTTGGCGATATGTGATGCGAAAAAATGTATCTTATTTAGGAACTGTTGCTCATCAAGTCTATAATCAAGGGATAGAAAAAACTGGAATTTCTATAGAACGCATTCCAAATATGTACGGAATGAATCGAATTTTAAAAGAAATTGGTTGGGCGGCAGTGGCTGTCGATGGTTTTATTCCACCCAATGCCTTTATGGAGTTTCAAGCATATAAAGTATTGGTCATTGCATCAGATATTCGTCAATTGGAAAACATAGAGTATACACCGGCGCCAGATATTATTCATGAAGCAGCTGGACATGCTCCTATCATCGCAAGTCCTGACTATGCTGAATATTTACGTCGTTTTGGAGAAATTGGAGCCAAGGCAATTTTATCATCACATGATAATGATATGTACAATGCCGTTCGTAAATTATCGATTTTAAAAGAAGCCTCAGGAACTTCTAAAGAAGATGTAGAGGCTGCCGAAAGAGAGGTAGAGACGTTACAAAATAAAGAAGTTGAATTGTCGGAAATGGCCATGATTCGCAACTTGCACTGGTGGACGGTTGAGTATGGATTGATTGGTACAATCGATTCACCTAAAATTTATGGGGCTGGCCTTTTATCGTCGATAGGAGAAAGTAAATGGTGCATGACCGATGAAGTTAAAAAGATTGATTATTCTATTCAAGCTGCGACAAAATCTTTTGATATTACAAAACCACAACCTCAATTATTTGTAACCCCAGATTTCGCTTATTTAATGGAGGTTTTAGAAGAATTCGCAACAACTATGGCCTTGAGGAAGGGAGGTTTTAGGGGACTTCAAAAATTAATCAATTCGCAAAAAGTGGGTACGATTGAACTCAATACGGGATTGCAGGTTTCAGGAATATTTACCAGAATGATTACCGATGAAGATAACCATATTGTATATTTTGAAACTACTGGTAAAACGGCGCTTGCATATAGAGAAAAAGAATTAATTGGTCATGGCGTAGAAGCACATGTTAATGGATTTCGTTCGCCTATTGGAAAGTTGAAGGGTATTAATTTAGCTATAGAGAATATGGGGCCAAGAGATCTAAAAGCGTATGATTTTTACGACGGGAAACCTATTTCTTTTGAGTACGAAAGTGGAGTGTTGGTAGAAGGTCTTAATATTACTGGGATAAGAAATATAAATGGAAAATTGTTGTTGATCCAATTTAAAGATTGTACTATAACTTATAATGATGAAGTGTTGTTCAAACCTAACGATGGAATTTTTGATCTAGTGGTTGGTTCAGAAGTTGTTTCAGCTTTTGCGGGAAGTGCTGATTTTAGATCGTTTAATAATTTATACCATGTATCAGATACAGTGACTGTTCAAGAAGAAACATCAACAATGAGATTAGCTCTTGAAAAATTGTATCAAGCTACTCGAGATTATAGGGAAGATAAGGGAGAATCATTCTCAAAAATTGAAATTTTAGATTCTCTAGAGAAGAATCACCCTCAGGACTGGTTATTACCCTTAGAATTATACGAAATTTCATATTCGAATAACGACGAATCGTTTTGTAAAAGAGTCCTAATACATCTAGAAAAAGTTAAAAAAATGAGACCAGAAATTAAACACCTAGTTGATGATGGTCTTATGAGATTGAAAGAATAAGAGATACATAGTTAACTATGCACCTCTTATTTATTTTGATAAAACCTTAAATTAGTCAATTTGACAAACACGTAATGTATTTACCATACCTTTCGCTTGTACGGGCATAGATGTTAAGTTGATGACGAAATCACCTGATTTCGCATAACCTTTTTCAACGGCAATATTATTAATGTCTTCCACAGTATCATCAGTACTCGAAACTTTATCGTAATAATGGGCCTTTACTCCCCACAATAAATTGAGCATCGCAAGTATTCTTGGATTGTCTGAGAAGGCCAAAATATGTGTTTTTGGTCGCCAAGCTGAAATTTGAAACGCTGTATACCCACTATTTGTTAAGGTAGATATAACAGTTGCTCCAATGTCATCAGCCATATCAGCAGCTTGATGGCACACTGTTTTTGAGATAAACCGCTCATTGATACTTTGAATAGAGTTGTTCGGTTTTATAATTAATGGTGAATCTTCTACACTTTCAATAATATCGCGCATTTTTTGAATCACTTCTATCGGATACTTTCCAACCGAAGTTTCTCCGGATAACATAACTGCATCGGCGCCGTCCATAATCGAATTGGCCACATCATTTACTTCTGCTCTTGTCGGAACCTGATTGGTGATCATGGTCTCCATCATTTGAGTAGCAATAATCACGGGTATTCTCGCTCTTTTTGCTTGTAGTACTAATCGTTTTTGTAGTAATGGAACTTTTTCCATAGGAACTTCGACTCCTAAATCCCCTCTAGCTACCATTAAAGCATCGCAGTGTGATGTTATTTTACTGATATTTTGTATCGCTTCAGGCTTTTCAATTTTGGCAACAATAGGTATTTTGTAACTCGAATTATCTTGTATCAGTTGCTGCAATTTCATTAAATCTTCGGGGGTGCGCACAAAAGATAAGGCTATCCAATCCACCTCCATTTTAATAGCAAATAAGGCGTCATTCACATCTTTTTCCGTTAAGGCAGGCAACGAAATATTTGTATTTGGAAGATTTACTCCCTTTTTTGATGTCAAAGGCCCTCCACGCAATACTTTCGTTGTCACTGAAGAATCTCCGTCTGTATCGACAACTTCAAATAGTAATTTGCCATCATCCACTAAAATTTGTTCTCCTTTTTTAACATCTTTTGGAAAATTTTGATAGGTCATAAAAGCTTTCTCGGCTGTACCTTCGCATTCTTTTGTGGTAAAGGTAAAAGTGTCTCCTTTTTTTAAGATGATACCACTTCCCATGACACCCACTCTCAATTTAGGCCCTTGTAAATCAGCTAAAATGGCTACATTGTAACCTTTCTTTTTATTGATGGTGCGTATTTGTTTTATTTTCTCTTCAACATTTTTGTAGTTGGCATGAGAGAAATTCACTCTGAACACATTTACACCAGTAGTCATCATTTTTTCTAGAATTTCTGGAGTATCACATGCTGGCCCGAGGGTAGCTACTATTTTTGTTTTTTTACGATTACGCATAGTTAAAAAATTAAAAAATCTTTCGATTTTAATGTTCGAGGGTTTACGTTATAAGATGTGATTACATTTTTGATTGCATTCACATTCTTGATAATTTCATTTATTTCATTCTTATCAAAATCACTCTCAATTTTCAAAAAAAAATCAACTTGTTTTTTTTCATGAATTAAATGTGTGATTTGATAATCTTCTTTGAATAGATAGTTGTTCTTGGTGTTGTGGGCATCGAATATATATTTATTGTTAATTAATGACCACTTAGAAAACGTACGACTACAATCATAGCCATACAAAGAAAAAGAACTATTATCGGTACTAAAATCTAAATCCTGAGATTCACGTTTCAGATGAATATTGAAAGCTTTATTTAATTCGAAAGCCAATCTATAATCCTCTAAAGTAGCATGAATACCTATCAGTATATACTCATGCTCATTTTCATAATCTAGGGTAAGTACTTTAGACATATGCACAAATATTTAGGCTAAAATAGGTATAGTTTTAGGAATATGAGAGGATTAATTACGAAAACGTTATCGTATATCGTTACATAGAAATCTTGTCCTGAAGCTTGTAATATGAGCGTTTCGAAGCTATTTCTTCTGCTTTTTTCTTAGAAGTTGCTCTTCCTTTAGAAATTACAACTTCATCGATATAAAGCTTTACGCTAAAATGTTTTAAAGAGTCATTACCAGTATCTTCATAAACATCGTATTTTATTTTCTTCTTTTGCTTTTGACACCACTCAATTAATAGACTTTTATAGCTTGTAATTTTTCCTTCGAGGCGTTCAATATCGACATAGGGCTCGATCACTATTCTGTAAATAAAACGTTCACAGTAGCGATATCCTTTGTCTAAAAAAACAGCACCTACAAGAGCTTCAAAAATATTACCATGAATATTGTCTCCAAAATTTTGCTCAGGGACGTTACTAATTACAAAACGGATCAAATCTAAATCACGTCCTATTTCATTCAAATGCTCTCTACTTACTATTTTTGATCTCATTTGTGTGAGATAGCCTTCGGTTCCGAGCGGAATTTTTTTAAATAAATAATGTGCAATCACTGCACTTAAAATAGCATCACCTAAATACTCTAAGCGTTCATAATTTAATGGCTTCCCTGTGGAGGTTGTTTTTTTTATGGAGCTATGTGTAAAGGCTTTTTTATAGTGCTTCAATTTAGAAGGTCTGAAGCCAATAATTTTTTGAATTTCACCAAAAAAAATCTCGTCTTGTTTAGAGCGAGATTGTATTATTTTTTTGAATAAACTCATCTATTATTCATCTAACTTTTTAAATAAAACACAGGCATTGTGACCTCCAAAACCAAAAGTGTTACTCATGGCAATTTTCACATCTCTTTTTTGAGCCTTGTTTAAAGTTAAGTTCAATTCAGGGTCAATATTTTGATCTACTGTAGAATGATTTATTGTTGGAGGAACAATACCATTTTCGATTGATAGAATAGCAGCAATAGCTTCTATAGCACCAGCAGCACCTAACAAGTGCCCAGTCATAGATTTTGTCGAGTTTATATTGATGTTTTTGGCATGATCACCAAATACTTCCTTAATTGCTTTCAGTTCAGCTACGTCTCCAAGAGGGGTAGACGTACCATGTGTATTGATATGATCTACTTCTTCAGGTTTAATTCCTGCATTGTTTAAACAGTTTTTCATAACTGCAATAACACCAATACCATCTGGATGAGGAGCGGTCATGTGATATGCGTCAGAAGATAGGCCGCCACCAATAACTTCGGCATATATTTTAGCACCTCTAGCTTTCGCATGTTCATATTCTTCCAAGATAATGGCACCACCACCTTCACCAAGTACAAATCCATCTCTATTCGCATCAAAAGGTCTCGAGGCTGTCTCTGGACTTTCATTTCTTGTAGACATGGCGTGCATCGCATTAAAACCTCCCATACCAGCAATGGTTACGGCAGCTTCACTACCACCTGTAATGACAACATCACAGTGGTTTAAGCGAATATTATTTAAAGCATCGATCATTGAATTAGCCGATGACGCACATGCTGAAACAGTTGTATAATTTGGCCCCATAAATCCGTGTTTGATAGAAATATTACCAGGAGCAATATCAGCAATCATTTTAGGAATAAAGAAAGGGTTAAATCTTGGTGTTCCGTCTCCAGCAGCAAAGTTTAAGACTTCTTGTTGGAAAGTTTCTAGTCCGCCAATTCCAGCGCCCCAAATCACTCCAACTCTTAATTTGTCGATGGTGTCTAAATCTATTTTAGAATCGGCAATAGCCTCGTCGGAAGCTACCATTGCATATTGCGAAAACTTATCCATTTTACGGGCAAGCTTTCTGTCAATATAATCAGTTACATTAAAGTTCTTTACTTCGCAAGCGAATTTGGTTTTGAACTTTTCAGGATCAAAATGCGTAACAGGAGCTGCACCACTTTTACCAGATATTAGGGCATTCCAATATTCATCTTTGGTATTGCCTATAGGTGTAAGTGCGCCTAGACCGGTTACAACTACTCGTTTTAATTCCATGTAATGAGATTGGTTATTAAATTATAAAAACTACGAGCAAATCACCGAAGTGCTGCTCGTAGTATAATAAAGTATCGTTAGATTACTTTTTAGCTTCTTCTATATAGCTGATTGCTTGACCAACAGTTCCAATATTTTCTGCTTGATCGTCTGGTATTTGAATATCAAATTCTTTTTCAAATTCCATAATCAATTCCACAGTATCTAATGAATCTGCTCCTAAATCGTTCGTAAAGTTAGCTTCGGTAGTTACTTCATTTTCGTCAACGCCTAATTTATCAACGATGATAGCCTTTACTCTTGATGCAATGTCTGACATAATTTTCTAATTTTTAAATTTAAAATCGAGGCAAAAATAAAAAACTTTATTTTAAAACAACATATTACCTCGAAAATGTGAGGTCTAAGGTAAAAAAAATACTTCAATTTTTAATTTAATAGACTTCATTTGTTAATAATAATTCTTTTTTTTGTGAAAACAATTTTAGGCACTTTATGAAAAGTATTGTAATTTTTGCTTCTGGTTCTGGAACGAATGCCGAGAACATCATAAAGTATTTTAATCATAGTGCTGTTGCCACTGTTGTTCAAGTGCTTACTAACAATCAGCATGCCAAAGTTTTGGATAGGTCTAAAAAGCTAAATGTCAGAACTTTAGTATTTGATAAAAAAGACTTTCTTCTTGAGAGCACCATATTGAATGTACTAAAGAAAGAAGCTGATTTTATCGTTCTTGCCGGATTTTTATGGCGAGTGCCGGCGAAGATTGTTGCTGCTTTTCCCAACAGAATTATAAATATTCATCCTGCATTATTACCAAAATACGGAGGTAAAGGAATGTATGGCATGAATGTACACAATGCTGTTGTTGAAAATAAGGAAAAAGAAACTGGAATTACGATTCATTACGTCAATGAAAACTATGACGAAGGAGCAATTATTTTTCAAGCGAAGGTGTTGGTTGAATCAAATGATACTCCGAAAGAAGTGGCGGAAAAAATTCATGAGTTAGAATATGAACATTTTCCAAAAGTTATAGAACAAGTTATACTAAAATCAAATGGCTAAAAGAAAATTTTACGTTGTTTGGAAAGGGCATAAAACAGGAGTTTTCAATACTTGGAATGAGTGTAAACGATATATTGATGGCTTTACTGGTGCCCAGTATAAATCCTTTTTAAGTGAAGACGAAGCAAAGATTGCTTTCACGAAAACATATGAGGAGTATAGGGGTAAAAGCACCAAAAAACCAACGTTAACTGCGGCTGAATTAAAAGCTATTGGTGATCCCATATTAAATAGTATTGCTGTAGATGGGGCCTGCAACAACAAAGGCGATGCTGAATATAAAGGAGTGTATACCGATACTGGAACGGAGCTTTTTTTAGAAGGACCATTTAAAGAAGGAACGAATAATATTATGGAGTTTTTGGCATTGGTGCATGCCTTAGCCTTTTGTAAAAAGCATAAAATTGATTTGCCCATTTATTCTGATAGTAGAATTGCCATGAATTGGGTTCAGAAAAAATATATCAATACCAAAGTTAAACCAAGTCATGCCAACCGAAAGCTATTTGAATTGATGGGTAGAGCCTTAAAATGGCTCAAATCGAATAGTTATAACAATAAGATCTTAAAATGGGAAACCAAGGCTTGGGGCGAAATCCCCGCTGACTTTGGCAGGAAATGAACCATTTTCAATGAATACTTAATCTCTTTTGCATCGAAAAGATCCTATTGCATAAGACTATGAGTTTAGATAAAAAAAAGACGCCAAATAGGGCGTCTTTTTTTTTATCTATTTTATAGATTAATTTATCATTGAAGCTCTTGCTCCACCTGATGTGAAAATTGCTCTCATTCTATTCCGTTGGCCGTCAGTAAACATGTACATGCAGGCATCGTTGGTGTAGTCCATATAGTTCATAGTCATATCAGGTGATTTGCAGCTTGTTGATGGGAATGAAGGGCACCCACCATTAGATGCACCAGCTGTTGGTGTATCTGTTACAAAATCATCTCTATTACATCTTCCATCACCCCAAATATGACGTAAATTAAGGTAGTGTCCAACCTCATGCGTGGCGGTTCTGCCTAAGCCGAAAGCTCCACTGGTATTTCCGAAAAAGTCACCACCCAATACGATACCATCGGTTGAAAGGCTACCTCCAGGAAATTGGGCATATCCTAAAATGCTACCACCAATATTACATACCCAAATGTTCAAATGAGTTTCTGGTGTTATTGGGGGATAAGCAGTCTTCACGGCATCATTTGTACCCCACGAAGAACGCGAATCATTATGTCTAAAAACACCTGCTACAGAAAAACTGAAACCAGCATCAGTGGCGTCATTTTCAAAAGTTGTTCCAGATGGGAGTTGATTCGTATTGGTATTTCTAAAGTCAGCATTTAATGTTGCCATTTGAGAATTAACTTGACCATCAGAGATTGAGTTGGCATTAGGATATACTATGTGTATGTATACGGGTATATTAATAATACCTAAGCCATCTTCTATTGGCAATACATCAACATCACCACTTCCGCCATTACCACCTGGTTTACCACCACCATTACCATTTGGCTTTCCTTTAGCAGCAATAAATTTTCTAGTATTGTATTCTACATTATACATTTTTTTGAATAAACCTGGATTTTCTTTTATTTGTCTGTTCAAAACCTTCATAGAGTGGCATCGATCTAAATCATTTCCATTCTTAGTAGATTCTTCATCTTCTGACTCAACATAAAAGTCACTCATGTCTATTGATTTTTCTTGGTTTAAATTTATTCCGTCGGAATCTTCTTGACAAGACACAAGAAGTAGTGCAAGGGTAGCTAGCCCTAGAATCATTTTTTTCATCTTAATTTGATTGATTTTTGGTTAATAATTAAGTTCTCCTATTAATTTTAAGATTCGCAAATATATAAGAATTAAACAAAAAAGCATGAATTTGTTTAATTTTTAAACATTATTATTATGATATTAGTAAAATTTTAAGGCTTTATTAACAATGTTGATCAAGCTTTTTAATGAGTAAATAAAGGGTTTGTCATTTTTTTAAGATGAAAAATTGAAATTTATTAACAATAAAAACAATCTGAGGAAAATAATTAGTTTTCTTGTTTGATACATTGCATTAACGCAATATTATCTTTATCATAAAAGGTGAGCTTATCTTCGAGTTTATAGGTCGTAGCTTTCGACAAACATTCAAAATAAGCTTTTTCGATAGCCATATCGGTACAATACATTTTGGTCATCATACTTAGCTCAAAAGCTATCTTGTCTCCCGTCAAGGTATACATAGCATTGTAACTATTGCAGCCAGCATTACCAGAGATATTTCCATCTTTAAAGGTCATCGTAGGCTGTTTTGTCAGAGAATCCATACCAATCATGCTGTTTACTTGCCATGTTCCCGTATAACTGCTATCAAGTGTTAACTTGGCAGATGTTTTTTCCTCTTGTTCGAAGATTAACTTGATGAATTTATAATTAAAAACAGCACCATCAGAGGTCGGATTTTTAATCTTACTAATTTTCACTTCAATTTTTTGCAAGAAGCCATCTTTATGTTCAAAACCTTCGATGTCATTATTGAGTACAGTCCATTCATCTTCTTGATTTTCTTTTACTTGAAGACATTTTTCAGTCGAGTTGCTTTCACAATCAGCTAAGGTGCTTGCCACATAAATAACTTTATTTTTATCACATGAGCTAGTAAATATCAAAAGGACAATTAGGGAGAGGATTCTAGACATAACTTGTTGGTTTTAAGAAAGCATGGTTTTAGCGCGTTTTACCGCTTCTGCTAATTTAACAATTTCTTCTTTAGTATTATAAAATGCAAAAGATGCACGAACTGTGCCAGGAATTTTATAGAAGTCCATAATAGGTTGAGCACAATGATGTCCTGTGCGAACTGCGATCCCTAGTTTATCAATGATGGTTCCAATATCGTACGGATGAATACCTTCGATATTGAACGAGATAACTGATGTTTTATGAACAGATGTTCCGTAAATTTTCAATCCTTCGATGGCTAGTAATTGTTCAGTACCAAAATCTAAAAGCTCTTTTTCATACGCAGCAATAGCATCAAAACCAATGTCATTCATATAATCTAAGGCGACACCAAAAGCAATGCCACCAGCAATATTTGGCGTGCCAGCTTCAAATTTATGTGGTAAATCTGCATAGGTAGTTTTCTCGAATGTAACCTCTTTTATCATTTCTCCACCACCTTGATATGGAGGTAATTTATTGAGCCATTCTTGTTTTCCGTAAAGGATACCAATACCAGTTGGTCCGCATATCTTATGGGCCGAAGCCACATAAAAATCTACATCAAGTGCTTGAACGTCTGGTTTTATATGGGGGCACGCTTGTGCACCATCGATCAAAATAGCGGCCCCTACATGGTGGGCTTTTTGAATGATTTCTTCAATGGGATTTATAGTACCTAAGGCATTCGAAATGTGATTTACGAATACGAGTTTTGTCTTGGTGCTAAGCAAGGAGTCAAATGTATCCATTCGAAGTTCGCCTTCTTCGTTCATTGGGATTACCTTTAAAACGGCTCCAGTGCGTTCACAAAGCATTTGCCAAGGAACAATATTTGAGTGATGCTCTAGGGCAGATACCATAACTTCATCTCCTTCTTTTAGAAAGGACGAAAATCCAGTGGCTACTAAATTGATACTGTGCGTAGTTCCCGAAGTAAAGATAATTTCATGAGACGCTTTCGCATTAAAATGACGCTGAATTTTCAAACGCGCTTCTTCATAAGCATCGGTAGCTTCTTGACTCAAGGTATGGACACCACGATGAATGTTGGCGTTATAATTAGAATAATAATCAACGATAGCATCGATAACTACTTGTGGTGTTTGCGAAGTGGCGGCATTGTCAAAATAAACCAAAGGTTTACCATTAACTTCTCGTTTTAAAATAGGAAAATCTGCTCTAATTTTCTGAATGTCTAACATGAATTCTTTTTTAGAATCTACTGAGATATTGATACTTGTACAAAATTACGAAACAAACCATAAATTCAATTGATTAATTTATATTTGTTTGTATTAATATAAACGATCATGATGTCAGTGAAAAAGTCACTTAAATATATAGTACTGCTACTAATTTTAGTATTGGGTTATGTGGTGTATAGCCAATATCCGAGGTTGAATATCCTTTCGGGATATTCGGCTAAAAATATGAGTTCATCTGTCTTTGTGGCCGGAAGGGATGCCGACTTTACGGATGAGACGGATAACAATTTTGCTCCTGTACATATCGCCGATGACGAGGTAAATTATGATGGTAAATTTGTAGAAACTTCTGTGTACGGTTTGATGAAAAGAAAGGCCATCTATCGTGAAGGTTTGGGTAGTGTTTTAGTGACTGATGGTTTTGATGAAAGCCAAACTTTTCTCAAACCTAGAAGAATACGACGAATGTATGATACTATTATGTCATTCCCATATTATGGTTCTGAAGATCAGGTTGATACTTTGTTTTCCAATGTGAATTATAAAACCCTAACGGAAGTGGTAGATAATGCATTTGATTCTGTCAAAAAAACGCGCGCTGTCTTGGTGATATATAAGGATCAGATTATTGCAGAAAAGTATGGCGAAGGGTTTGATAAGGATTCTAAAATTTTAGGTTGGTCAATGACAAAAAGCATTACATCGACGTTATATGGAGTTTTGCAAAAGCAAGGTAAGCTCGATGTGAATGATAAGGCACCAATAGCGTCTTGGCAAAATGATGATCGTTCGGAAATAACCATTAATAACTTATTGCAAATGAATAGTGGTTTAGAGTGGTCTGAGAATTATGATAAGATTTCTGATGCTACAAAAATGCTCTTTCTTGCTGAAGATATGGGAAAGGTGCAAGAAAATAAGAAACTTTCAGGGAAGCCTAATGAGTTATGGAATTATTCATCTGGAACAACCAATTTGTTGTCAAACATATTGCGGAGCTACTTCGACACGCATCAGGCGTATTTAGATTTTTGGTATGCCGAATTGATAGATAAAATCGGAATGCATTCTATGTTGGTAGAAACGGACTTGTCGGGTAATTATGTTGGATCTTCTTACGGATGGGCAACCCCTAGAGATTGGGCAAAACTCGGATTGTTATACTTGCATAAAGGGAATTGGAACGGCACGCAAATTTTTGACGAATCTTGGGTTGAGTATGCAACCGCGCCAACCAATACTTCTGATGGGAGATATGGAGCGCAAATATGGTTAAATGCGGGAGGGTATTATCCGGATGCTCCTAGAGAATTGTATTCCTTTAACGGATATCAAGGGCAGCGTGTTTTCATTATTCCTTCGAAAGATTTGGTGATTGTAAGAATGGGTTTAGCTGGAGGAGATTACTTTGATTTTAATAATTTTTTAAAAGAAGTTATTCCAACGATTAATTAAAAGCGAAAATTGTCGATTTGAAAAATAGAAATTTAATGAAAACTACTTTTTCTAAATTGTATAAACCAATAGATGTTTTGACCTGGAAAAGGAAGGAGCATTTCGAGAAGTGGAGAAATTTTGACGAGCCATTTCACGGAATTGTTGTAAAATTAGACCTTACAAATTGTCAGTTATTTTGTGATGAGGCTCATTGCAAAGTTTTTGAAAGATATATGTATCATTTTGTTCATGCGTTGAATCATGTTGAGCCTATGAAGTATCGATTGGTAAACGATGAGCCTGTTGTTTTTGATGAAGTTTTAAGTGGGTTGGTTGTCATGAGGCCGGATGCTACATTTGCATACGGTCAATTAATTAAAATGAATGATTTTGCTCAATTTAGAGAACAATTAAACTTAGAGAAGAAACGGGTAATCGATCGAGGTACAATTCATGATATTGAGAGATTACAAAACATTACACATTTTTCAGTTTTACCATGGACAGATTTTATAGGTCTTTCGCATGCGCGCAATTATGGTGACAATGATTCTATTCCAAAAATCACATTTGGAAAAATCACAAAGAATAATGGAAGGTATTCAATGCCATTGTCGATTCATGTGCACCATGCTCTTGTAGACGGAAAAGATGTTGCAGATTTTATAAATGTTTTTCAAAAATTGTTGGATGAAAATCGAGTTAGCGAAAAATTTTAGCTAATAAAAATATTCTATTGAAATTATTAGTTCAATATATTTTTACTATTACAAAAGATTAATTACCATGTTTTTGTGCAAACGATCCGACAGTTTTAGTGCTAGTTGTCATATTCTCTCCTAAAGTCTCTTAAAACGCCTTAAATGAAGAAATCGACAAAAATCAGCCTTATAAATCAAAGCCTAAATCAACTCCTAATTTTTTGGCAATCAATTTTGTAATTCTCGTTTTTAATTCAGGAATTTTTATTTTTTCTAAGGCATCATTTGCAAATGCATATAACAAAAGTCCGTTAGCTTCTTTTTTAGGAATACCTCGAGAACGCATATAAAAAAGTGCATCAGAGTCTAATTGTCCAATAGTACATCCATGAGAACATTTGACATCATCGGCGAAAATTTCTAGTTGAGGTTTAGCATTAATAGTAGCGCCATCATCAATTAATATGTTGTTGTTTTGCTGAAAAGCGTTCGTTTTTTGAGCTTCTTTTTCAACGATCACCTTACCATTGAAAACACCTGTGGATTTATCAAAATAAATACCCTTGTATAGCTCATGACTTTCGCAATTTGGATGTTTGTGCATCACTAATGTATGGTTGTCAACAAGCTGCTTGTCACCGATAATGGAGATTCCGTTAAGGGTAGAATCAATATATTCGCCCTCTTGAAAAAACTCTAAGTTATTTCGTGTTAGGTTTCCTCCAAAAGAAAAGGTATTAACTGAAACATGACTATGTTGCTTTTGTTGGACATAGGTATTGTCTATTAAAGATGCTGATTTTTCATCATTTTGAATCTTGTAATAGTCAATAATGGAATTTTTATTGGCGAAAATTTCGGTCACCGAATTTGTCAATACAACGTTACCGCTGAGACTTTGATGGCGTTCTATGATCTGCACATGCGAATTTTCTCCTACAACAATCAAATTTCTAGGTTGTAATAATAATTCAGCTTCATTACCAGTAGAAAAATGTATAATTTGTATTGGTTTAGGAACGACTGTACTTTTCGGAATATGAATATAGGCACCTTCTTTTGAAAAAGCAGTATTTAACGAAGTGATGCTGCTCTTCTTTGCGGCGATGGTGTTAAAAAAATGATCTACAACAGTCTTATATTTCGGTTGTTTAAGTGCAGCAGAAAGCAAGCAAATATCGTAACCATCATGAGAGGTCTCTGATAAAAATGAGCTATAAACCCCATCTATAAAAACAATTTTATATGAATCTATTTCATGTAAAAAATATTTTTTTACAGTTGCAAATTCAATCGCTGACTCACCTTCAGGGAATACATTGTAATCGTGTTTTAAAATCGACTTTAACGATGTGTATTTCCACTCTTCGTCTTTCTTTGATGGAAATCCATGCTGCTCGAAATGATCAAAGGCATTCGAACGTATATCATGAACATTGCTGTCGGTGTCTACACTTACCTTGTTTTCAAAAGCTAAGAAAGAAGCTACTAATTTTTCTTTTAATTCCATCTCAAATTATTTCAACCAATCATATCCTTTTGCCTCCAATTCCAAAGCTAATTCTTTACCTCCAGATTTCACTATTTTTCCGTCATGGAGCACATGTACATAATCAGGAACTATATATTCTAATAAGCGCTGATAGTGCGTAATAAGCACCACGGCATTGTCTTGACTTTTTAATTTGTTTACCCCGTTTGCCACAACTTTTAGAGCGTCAATATCAAGTCCAGAATCAGTCTCATCTAATATGGACAATTTAGGCTCAAGCATCGCCATTTGAAAAATTTCATTTCTCTTTTTCTCACCACCAGAAAAGCCTTCATTTAACGATCTGGATAGAAATTTTCTATCAATATCTAGAAGTTCAGCTTTCTCACGAATTTTCTGTAACATTTCCTTTGCAGGAAGTTCGTCAAGACCATTAGCTTTGCGACTTTCGTTGATCGCCGTCTTGATAAAATTAGTGACCGTTACACCAGGAATTTCAATAGGATATTGAAACGATAAGAACACTCCTTTGTGGGCACGTTCTTCAGGTGCTAGCTCCTCCAGGTCTTCATTATTCAATAGGATACTTCCTTCACTTACTTCATAGTCCTCACGACCGGCGATCACCGAAGCTAAAGTACTTTTACCAGAACCGTTTGGTCCCATTATCGCATGTACTTCGCCTGCTTTTACATTGAGATTGATTCCCTTAAGAATATCTTTGTCCTCTATTTTGGCGTGTAAATTATTTATTTCTAGCATGATATAATTATTGCTGTATTTTTTATTTTTTTAGTAGTTCTTTTAAGCGATCAAAATCTCTAACGGAATGCTGAATGAATACATCGGCATTTTTTTCTATAGCAAAGGCTTCAAAAGCTTCTATTGTTTTTTTAGTTTGTGGTATGTCATAGTTGAAACTAGGTACTCTTTTGTGAACACGATTCTCTTCAATATGATACAAATCTCCCGTTAATAAAATGGGTCGATCTAAGCTTAAATCTAAGTATAGCACTTGATGTCCTGGGGTATGTCCAGGCATTGATTTTATGACCACGGTACTATCTCCAAAAACATCAAAATCACCATTTAGTTTTTTGATATTTGTTAATTCTTTAATTGCGTTGTACATATCGGGTTGTGTTGTTTTGACAGTGTCACTTGTCACAAAATTGTACTCGTTTTCTTGTACTAACCAAGTTGAATTTTTTAAATTATTCGCATGCCCTGAATGATCGAAATGAGTATGAGATAGAGAAATGTAATCTATACTATCGACTGTCATTCCAATTCGTTTAAGCTGTGTATTTAGAGAGTCTTTTCTCGATACGGTAAAGGCGCCATTTGGACTAGTATATGGTTGAGGTAAACCAACTAGACTTTCAGGTAATCCAGCGTCCCACATTAAGGTTCCTTTTGGATGCGAAATCACATAATATGCATCTGCAAAGCCTCTTGATTGACCCGTGTATGTAGTATCTTCAGAGAAGAGTTCTAACATATTGGCCTGTACGGTACCTCCATCTAAAACATGTAATGTTACCTTGGCTTTTTCGGTGCTAACTTGCGCGTTTTCATCACTGTTTTCCGAAGTTTTTTTAACATCTTTACAAGAGATGATTGATAATCCGATAAGGAAAAAGAGTATTTTTTTCATGTTATAATGTGATTTTAACCAACAGAGCCTTCAAGACTTATTTCTAGTAATTTTTGAGCTTCTACTGCAAATTCCATAGGCAGCTTATTCAATACTTCTTTACTAAACCCATTAACAATTAATGCAATGGCTTTGTCAGTATCAATACCTCGTTGGTTACAGTAAAACAATTGATCTTCACCAATCTTTGAAGTGGTTGCTTCATGTTCGATTTGTGCTGATTTATTTTTGGCTTCAATGTATGGAAACGTGTGTGCTCCACAATCATTTCCCATCAATAGAGAGTCGCACTGAGAGAAATTTCGTGCATTTTCAGCACGACTATTCACCTGTACCAATCCTCTATATGAATTTTGCGATTTACCAGCCGAAATCCCTTTAGAAATAATGGTACTTTTTGTGTTTTTACCCAAATGCACCATTTTAGTACCTGTATCAGCTTGTTGAAAGTTATTTGTAACGGCTATTGAATAGAATTCGCCAACCGAATTATTTCCTTTTAAAATACAGCTAGGATACTTCCAAGTAACAGCAGAACCAGTTTCGACTTGAGTCCAAGATATTTTTGCGTTTGTTTCGCAGATACCTCTTTTCGTTACAAAGTTAAAGACACCACCTTTGCCGTCTTTATCTCCTGGAAACCAATTCTGTACAGTAGAATATTTTATTTCAGCGTCATCCAATGCAATAAGCTCAACTACAGCTGCATGTAACTGATTTTCATCACGAGCAGGTGCTGTACATCCTTCAAGATAACTGACATAACTGCCTTTGTCGGCAACCACTAGTGTGCGCTCAAATTGCCCTGTTCCTCCTTCATTAATTCTGAAGTAGGTAGATAATTCCATTGGGCATTTTACGCCTTTAGGAATATAGCAAAAAGAACCATCACTAAATACCGCACTATTGAGAGCAGCATAAAAATTATCTGTAGTTGGTACAACCGTACCAATATATTTTTTGACTAACTCAGGGTGCTCTTGAATTGCTTCTGAAATAGGACAAAAAATAATTCCTTTTTCTCCTAAGGTCTTTTTAAATGTGGTAGCTACAGAAACAGAATCCATAACGATATCTACAGCTACGTTTGACAATCTTTTTTGTTCATCAATCGAGATGCCTAATTTTTCAAACGTCTTGAGCAATTCAGGATCGACTTGGTCTAAGCTCTCTAGTTGAGGCTTTTGTTTCGGTGCTGAATAATAACTAATATCTTGGAAATTAGGTTTTGGATAGTTTACATTGGCCCAATCAGGCTCTATCATACTTTCCCAAACTCTAAATGCCTCTAAACGCCATTCGGTCATCCATTCAGGCTCATTTTTCTTTTTTGAAATAGCGCGAACAATGTCTTCGTTCAATCCAACGGGAAATTTATCCGCCTCTATGTCAGTGTAAAAACCGTATTCGTACTCTTTTGTTTCGAGCTCTTTCTTTAAATCGTCTTCAGTATACTTACTCATTCATTTATTTTTAAAGTGAGAAACTCTCACCACAACCACAGGTTCTATTTGCATTCGGATTTTTGAAAACAAATCCAGTACCATTCAACCCACCTGAATATTCAAGGGTGGTGCCTACTAGATATAGAAAACTCTTCTTGTCAACTATAATTTTTATATCATTGTTTTCGAAGACTTTATCGCTCTCGTGTTGCTCTTTATCAAATTTTAATTCATAAGATAGTCCAGAACACCCTCCACTCTTAACACCAACTCTAACATAGTCTTTGGTGGCATCGAAACCGTCATCTTTCATGAGCTCAATGACCTTGGTTTTTGCTATTTCAGAAACTTGTATCATAATAAATTTTAGATTCGTTTTAAAACTATTTAGACGTATTAAAATCGCGAACTTTCATTCTTTTGTTCTTAGATTTTAATAGTTCAGATAGACATGCTAGCTCTTCTTCAAAATAGTTACTATAAAATCTAACGGCAAAGGTACGTTAAAATAGCTTAATTAGAAAACTCATGACAAGTGATTTGTTTCGAGGTAGAAACCGAATTTTCTCATTAAAACACCATTCATCGATACTTGTCGTCGATTCATCGTAACTACTTGGTCTTAATATCGTAAATGACAAGCTCAATAGCTGAGATTCTTTATCTTTGAAGATTATCTAGGAATGAGAGAAAATGAGTTGTTTATATGTGTTGAAAAAACAAAACAATGAACAAGTTATTAACAATCATTTTAGGTTATTAACACAATGTTAACATTATGTGTTCTGTATTATATATTTGTGATAGTAATAAGGGGAGTGATGAAGGGAATACAATGGGAGTGTAAACCTTTTAAGTTAAATATCATAGTGGAAATAAAGCGCCTCTTAATAATGAATATATAAAAGCCCTAAACTGGATCATTTTTTTATGATATGACAGTAGGGTTTTTTGGTACATAGTTGTTATACTAAGTAATAGGTGACTTTGTTTAAGTTTTTATGTCTTAAAAAAAGACAATTATATGGATAAATATTACACTAAAAATCAAATTACCTAACCTTGAGTAAACTCGCAGCTAGAATACAGCTTTTTAGAGTGATTTTACTATTGCTACTGTCTACTTCGGCAGTGGCCCAGACCTTTGATGCTCATTGGTGGAATGGTAATGGGTATTTGATGGACTTTAGAACGTCACCTCCTACGATAACATGTGCGCTTCCCTCAGATGGGGCATTTGAAGCAACTTCAGCTTGGAGTGATCCGCTTACTGGTAATTTAGTTTTTTATGTTGATGATGGTACGGTTAGGGATAACTTAGGAGTATTGTATACTAACGGTTCAGGGATGAATACCAATCCTACTAGAACTCAAATGGCCGTGGTAATGCCTGTTCCAGGTTCAAATTTAGATCAAGTATACGTATTACATGGAAACGGTAGAGATGAAGATAGAGATGGAACAGTCTATTATTCAATTGTCGATATTCCAACGAAAACGGTAACCGTAAAAAATCAATTATTACATAGTAATACTACAGAAGCTTTATATGGTACCAATAATGGAGCCTTGTGTGGCGCTTGGGTAGCGAGTATAGGAAATGATGATAGTACATGTACTACAAATTGTGCGGCCTCAATTGAACTTTGGCGAGTTGATGCGTCTAATTTGCTTACAAATGCAAGAGCAAATAATCCTGATGTAAGCGTTTCTTTACCTATCAATTTGCCAAGACGAGGAGAAAGAGCTTCAATTCGTTTTTCGCAACAAAATGATAGAATCGCGGTGGCAATCGAAGGTGGTGGAGGTACTGGTAATGGAGGGGTGTTTTATGCAGATTTTAATGCAACTACAGGTGCTATTGGGGCTTGGACTCAGGTGCCATTAACCACTACAACGAATACATTTACTGGTTACAGTCTAGAGTTTTCTCCTGATGGGAGTCGATTGTTTTATGCTCATCAGTTCAATAATACTGTAAGAGTAGATAATCAAGCCATTGGGTGGAGTGATCCGCTACGAGTTCATGTTTTAGGATCTAATACTTCGGCTCCAATAAGTTTTAGTACATATTCGGGAGTTCAATTGGGTCCTGACAATAATTTATATGCTACAAGAAGTGGTTCTACAACCTTAGTTCGAGTCACTAATCCAAATACTGTTACGGGAACTGGCGATGTGACGTTTTCAAATTTAACTATTGGATGTGGTTCTACGCAAGGTTTTAATTTTACCCAGCAAGTAGTATTCTTCCAGTCATGTTTACAAGATACTGATGGTGACGGGGTTTTTGACGAAACAGATATTGACGACGACGACGACGGTATTTTGGATGTCGTCGAAGGAGTTGGAGATAGTGATGTTGATGGAGTTATCAATAGCTTAGATTTAGATTCCGATAATGATGGAATTCCGGATAATATTGAAGCACAGTCAACAACGGGATATATCGCACCTAGTAATGTAGATTCAGATGGTAATGGGTTGGATGATGTTTATGAAACGACACCAGGCTCTGGGGAAGGGGTAACTCCACAAAACACGGATGGTACTGACAATCCTGATTATTTAGATACAAATAGTGATAATGACGGTGGAGATGATACTGCCGAAGCCAATCTTACGCTCGCGGGAAATGATGCCGATGGTGATGGATTGGATGATAATGTTGATACATCAGCAGATTATTCTGATCCAGGAGGTAGTATAGATAATCCGCTAAGTGGCGGAGTGATTTTCCCTGATGAAGATTTTGATGCGACCACAGGAGGAGACGTTGATTATAGAGATATTTTCTTTAATGGTGATTCTGATGGTGATGGTATTTTGGATAACGAAGATCTTGATGATGACAATGATGGTATTACAGATACGCAGGAATTATGTGGAACAGACCCCGTTGTTAGTTCTGTACCTTCCAATATAGTAATTCGAATTTTAACAGATGCTTTTCCAGCAGAAACAACATGGACCTTGAACGGACCATCTGGCGTTTTAGCATCAGGTGGACCTTATGCAGGACAACCCTCTACATTAATTACAACATCTGTATCTACATTATTAACAGGAGCATTTTCATTTACTATTTCAGATAGTGGAAGTAATGGTATTTGTTGTACGTTCGGAAATGGTTCATACAACGTAATTCTAAATGGAGCTTCAGTAGCCAGCGGCGGAAGTTTTTTAGCGTCAGAAACAACTGGTTTCACGGTAGCCTCGAACAATAATCCTTTTAGTTGTCTGGCGGGTGATCCCAATGAAGATACAGATGGCGATGGGATATTGAATTTTAGAGATCCAGATTTTTGTACACTTAATGCCAATGGAGTTTGTGTAAATATGGATACTGATGGTGATGGAGTGATTAATAGCTTGGATATTGATTCTGATAACGATGGAATCTTCGATATTGTTGAGTCAGGGGCCATTGATGTTATAGGAATAAATGATGCTGATAACGATGGAATCATTGACGGATCTACCGTACCAGCGTCAGTTGGAGCAAATGGTGTATTTAACACAATTGAAACTATCGCAGAAAGTGGAGTTTTAAATTATACAATAGCAGAAAGTACAGACGACACAGATACAATTCCTAACTTTTTAGATTTAGACTCTGATGGTGACGGAATACCAGATAATGTAGAAGCCCAAACAACTACAGGATATATTGTGCCAAGCGGTGTTTTTACCTTTAATGGAGTTGACGGAGCTTATATATCTGGATTAACTCCTGTAAATACCGATGGAGTTGACAGTCCTGATTATTTAGATATTGATAGTGATAATGAAGGTGCAAATGATACAACTGAAGCGGGAATTACATTAACAGGAACCGACACAGACGGTGATGGTCTGGATGATGCTACAGATGCCACTTCTGATGGTACTGATCCGGGGGGAACTATAGACGATCCACTAGCTGGCAGTATCATTTTACCAGATGTTGATGGTGATGTAAATACAACCGGAGATGTTGATTTTAGAGATGATGTAAACGATAACGGTGATATAAGTGTACTCAAATCTGTAAATGATAGTGCACCTGCGGCTGGAAATAATGTTGTTTTTTCTGTAACAGTAACGAATAACGGTCCCAGCAATGCAACGGGTGTTCAAATAACAGATCAATTACCATCGGGATATACATATGTGAGTGATAATAGTGGCGGGACATATAATTCTGGAACGGGACTGTGGAATATAGGTAATTTAAATACAGGTACGGCAATTACGCTTCAAATAACAGCAACTGTAAATGCTACAGGGGTTTATGAAAATATTGCAGAAACAACGGCTAGTGATAACCCAGATCCAGATTCTACACCGAATAATAATGTAAGTACTGAAGATGATCAGGATAGTGTATCTACGAGTCCAATTATAGTGGGTGATCAAGATGCAGATGGCATTTTAGATATTGATGATCTCGACGATGATAATGATGGAATCACGGATGCACAAGAATTATGTAGTACAGATCCCGTAGTAGTTGTAACTGGTACAGCGGCAATTACAATTACAATAAATTTGGATACATTCGAAGGTGAAACTACTTGGGAACTGAGGGATCCTTCAGGGGTTCTTGTACCAGGTGCTACCGGCGGCCCCTATCTAGATGCAGATGATATTATAAATGCGGGTCCGTTTAATGTTAATGTTCCAGGAAATTATGAGTTTACAATTTTTGATTCTTTCGGAGATGGTTTGAATTCTAATTTTGGTTCCAATGAAGATGGCGCTTCTGGATATACGGTATTCGTTGATGGTGTAGCCGAAGTTACATCTCCTAATTTGTTTAATTTTGGTTTTGATGAAGTTGAGCCTTTCCCGGTTTCTGTGCCAACTACCACTTCTTTTTCTTGTTTGACGAGTGACCCCGCTGGAGATGACGACGGAGATTTGATCCCAAATTTTCAGGATGCTGATTATGCCGCAGCTAATGGCTCTGCCCTTAATGCCAATGGAGTTGTAGCCATATTGGATACAGACGGAGATGGTATTATCAATAGTTTAGACTTAGATTCTGACAATGACGGAATTTTTGATTTGGTGGAAGCCAACGCTGATAGTGTTGTTGGTGTTGCTGATGCGGATAATAATGGTAGAATAGACGGGGCTGATGCTACAACTGTCGGTGCTAACGGTGTTTTTGATACTGTAGAGACAGCTGCTGAAAGTGGTTTGTTGGCTTATACAATTGCAGATTCTGATTCGGCAGGTGCATATGATCCTTATCAATTAGATTCAGATGGAGATGGTTGTAATGATGTTGATGAGGCGGGTTATACAGATGATAATAATGATAGTCTTTTAGGTCCGTTACCAGTGACGGTAAATGGAAACGGGGTAGTAACTAGTGGTTCAGATGGTTATACCGTTCCGCTTGACGGCGATTCTAATTCAACTTATGACTTTCAAGAAACAGGCACGGGTCCTTCAATTACTACCGACCCATCTAACCAAGTTATATGTGCTGGAACTACGGGTAGTTTTACAGTAGTTGCAACGGGTTCAAACTTGACATATCAGTGGCAGATAAGTACAAATGGAGGAGGAACATTTACAGATTTAAGTAATGGAAGCCCATATTCAGGGGTGACCACTGCAACTTTGAATATTACGAGTTCTGAAAGTTTAGATGGAAATCAATATCGTGTTATTGTTGGTAATAGTGCTTTTGTATGTGGAGACATAACTTCAGCTGCGGGTGTATTAACCGTGCCAGACGTTTCGTATACAGTAGCTGGTATTGATCCTGCTACTTGTTCTGGATCCAATGGATTGATTATTATAAGTAGTTTAGCGGCCAGTACTATTTATAGTATTAGTTATACAGATGATGGAGTTAATATTGGTCCAACAAATTTCACTTCGAATGTCGCAGGTCAGGTAGTGATACCCGGTTTGAATGCGGGAAGCTATACTAATATTGTCGCAACCTTACAAGGATGTTCAGGATCGGCGTTAAGTGTTGTACTTAGTGATCCTGCTACACCTTCGACTCCGACCAGTGGTGGAAATGAAACAGCATGTTCGGCAGATCCGATTCCTGCATTAACTGCAACCGTACCTGGAGGTCAAACAGTAGATTGGTACAGCGCGGCAAGTGGGGGAACACTATTGTTGTCAGGAAATACAAGTTATACACCACCGGGAGCCGGTACTTATTATGCTGAAGCGAGAAATACATCTTCATCTTGTACAAGTGCTACGCGAACAGCCGTAACATTAACGATTAATACAGGCCCAGTAGTAAATGACTTAGCCAATGTCACAGCTTGTGATACGTTTACCTTACCAGCAATCACTGGAACAAACCTAAC
>CANKZQ010000006.1 GCA_947488345.1 uncultured Flavobacteriaceae bacterium
ATTGGAAAACAACATACTCCTATAACATCCACCCCCGAATAAAGTATCCGATCAGAGTAGCACAATTGCACCTAACGTAGGGATATAGTTAATATTAACTATACTCCACCAAATATAAGGAATATAGTTACTTCAGTACTATTTGATTTTTTGTTGATGTTAAACTATTTCTGAACACGTAGCTAGATCATTAAACTTTACCAAGGAGCCATGATGTGCATAAATTATGGAAACCGACATAAGTGAAAATTTTCAATTGTGGTCTTATAAGCTATGGTCTATTCCATCAAAGTTACTAGCGTCTAGAGAACTGGTGAAGCAATTATGGTCGTCATTAACTGCTGGCCTTATTCTACTTCAGAATCATTCAATCCGTCAATTAGTTGATCAATTTGAACGATAATTTGTTTTCTTTTTTGTTTAGACTTTTCAATAACTTCTTCAGTGCTTTTAGTGTTCGATATTTGATTGTTATAATAGTCGACAAGAGTCCTCATTGCATTCATTTTTGCGCTCAGGTGAGTTTGTTCTACTTGTCGAATTAAAACTTCTTGAGACTTACGTTGAATCTTCCCGCTTTTTTCGAGTTCCTTTCTATTCAGAACAATTTCTTCTCTATTTTGCTTTATTTCTTCACGTTGTAGAATAATTGTGTATATCAAAACAGCAAAAGCAAGAGCAGAAAATAATGCGTTTACAGCACCAAATAAGTCGCCAAAAGTTCCTCTATCAGACCATTCAGAAAGGAAAAACATAATTAAAATAGCCGATACTCCCCAAATAATAACAACAAGAAGAATCAATTTTATTAAGATACTATTTTTCGAGTTTTCTTTTCCCATAATTTTTTCAGAGTGCAGTTAACAATTGCTAACCACAAGCTTCATAACTTATTCTAATGCTTAAATGTAATAAATTTTTGATTCCATTAAGAATTAGACAATGAATTATAGTCGTTGTTGGTAACAGTATGTTGGGTTTTAAACGATTTCTTTTTCAAGGGCAATATAGTGAGTTGTTCGATTATTATATAATGGTATAATTTTCACTTCACATTTATAGGTGGTTTTGTCTTTTTTATAGTTAAGAATAGTTTCTCTAAAGGGTTTGTTTAGTTTAATATGTTGTTTGATTCTTTTTTTAACCAGATTAGAAGTTTTTTCACCTTGAAGGAATCTAGGTGTTTTGTTTGTCGCGAATGTTTTCGAATAGCCAGTCATTGAAGAGAATCCATCATTAACCCAAACTATTTTTTGATTTATGTCCGTAATGATTACCGCATCATATTCATTTTCGTTTAATAATTTATCAAAATCATTTTTCCATTTAAATCTTTTCGACAATGAAATAATTTGATTTAATTCATGTTCCTTTTTTATTTCTAATAGTCTTTTTCCATAGTGTTCGCTAAAAATATCCCAACTTTTAAGAGGAGGTATATTTATACTTGAGGGCACATTTGTATGTCTTATTTTTTTATACTCATTAGGTGATAAATTGGATAAATATATATCCAAACACATCATTTCAGATAAGTCGTGTTTCATGTTTTATTTTATTATTGCCAACGGTTTGTTGTATGGTTTAGCTTGCCAATTATTTTCTCAAACTTGTTTTGTTCATCATCATTCGTTTTACAAATGCTGAACAAAATCGGCATGTTTTTATTGTTGTCACGGAAAATCCTAACGGATTTTCCGACGTTGGGCTAAGTTAATTAATTCAAGTGATACGGGCAGCGCGAACTTGCACTAACAATTCCTGCCAAGGAATTCCATTGTAAAATACGCTCTTGAGAAAATTAGCAGCGAAGCTAATTAATTGTGCACAGTATTATCAGTCGATTTTTCTATAGTGGTTACATTCTAATGGTCGAGCTAATAGTATGAATGTCTTATTTTATAAATAAGTAGTTCGGATTTATAATTAAAAACTTTAACTAATAAGAATTATTACATATTAGACATATTAAAACAGAATAGAACAAATCACTAAATTTCATGAAACGCACTTTTTCTACTTTATTATTATTGTTTGCTCCAATAATTTTTATCAACTGTAAAACCCACACTTCCATAGACTCATATATGAATGAACTAGTGGCAGCTGGTAATTTTAACGGAAATGTTTTAGTTGTAAAAAACGGACAAACTATTTATGAAAATTCCTTTGGTTTTTCAGACGGTTTGAAAACTACAGAATTAACCAATCAGTTCAGATTTGATTTAGGATCAGTCTACAAAGAATTTCCTGCAGTCTCAGTTATGCAACTTCAAGAAAAGGGATTGTTAAGTACAGACGATAAAATTAATATCTACTTAACAGATTTGCCAAATTGGTCTTCTAAAATCACGATAAAAAACTTGTTGCAATACACAAGTGGTTTACCAAAGGTGGCTTGGGACAAATATTTTGATAAAAATGAAAGAGTTACGGATCAAAAAATTAAAAATGATTTATTAAACCTAAAAAAATTAGAATTTGAGCCTGGTTCTGACTATTTATATACCAATTACAGTCCAATTTTATTGGGGCAAATTGTAGCAAAGATTACTAAACAACCTTTTCCAGAGTACGTAAAAGAAAATTTATTTATCCCTTTTGGTTTAGACAATGCTAAAATTGAATCCGAAGTTCCTAATTTAAACAGAGACTTCATGGCAATACCTTTTGATGAAAATTTTAAGGAAGACGCTCATAAGGCTACTATTACTGGTGTGATTTTTAGATTGACAGCAAAAGACCTATACAATTGGTTAACTCATTTACATACATTCAAGGTAATTAGTAAGGCATCTTTGCAATTTTTATCAGAAGAAGCAGATTTCTGGGGTAATATTAAAGCTCCTTTAGGAGGGGTTAAATGGAAGAACGGAATCGTAAAAGAACATTATCACCACGGTGAGGCTGGTAATTATGAATGTATCGTGAAAAGATTTAATAATGGTAAAGATGTGTTAACTATAATAGTTCAAGCAAATCAGAAACGTCAAAACATGTTCGATATTTCAGATGAAATAAAAAGCATTGTAAAATTCAAGTAAATAGCAAGGTACTACCTTATATAAGGTCGCTGGATAGTTCGTTAATTTTCTTGACTTCCTTTGTTTTAGATAGAGTTCGGATATTTTTTATATACGTTGCTGACATCTGGCGTTATTCAGTTCGTTTTTTTAGATTCAAGAGAAATTAGGAAGAACTTTTTCTCCAATCTCTTCAATCAATTCATTTGCTGGTCTCGAACCATACTTTAAATTCAGGATCACGTGATTTACACCATAAGATTCTAATAATTTCAAATGCGCATTTAAATAATCGGTTCCCGATTTGAAGCCAAGATGAATTGGTGTTGGCTTTACATTTGAATCTTTAGTGAGATCTACGTATAAGGATTGCATAAAGGGTTTCCAATCTTTTTTTACTTTGGTTAATGCTTCTCCCCATTGATGCATTACCATTTGCAATGTTTTAAAATCTCTAGGATAATATAACCAACCATCTGAATGTTCAGCAATCCAATCTAATGATTGTCCAGAATGTCCAGTTACAAGCATTGGTGTTTTTTTATAATATTTTGGTAATAAGTCAATTCCACCATTTACACTACCATAAAATTTTGAAACATAGTTTGGAAAGTCTCCTTGTAAGGCTTTTACGTACAAAAAACTATCTCTAAATAACTCTGATTTATTTTCCAAGTTTTGATTAAAAGCAGGATATTCTATCGCTCTGTCACCAGAGGCAACACCTAAAACCAATCTTTCGTTTGAAAGAATCTGAAGGCTATTTAGTGATTTTGCGGTATGCACTGGGTGACGTAATGGTAAAATTATACTTCCAGTAGCTAAAGCAATATCTTTTGTGTGATTCATAATATGAGTCATGTAAACCCAAGGGTCAAACAATTGTCCTGCATCCCCAAAATTTGGATCATTAAAAGGAACATCTCTAAACCAAAGTGCTTTAAAGCCTAATTCTTCGGTTCGTTGAGCAAGTTGTTCTTGATTTTCCATTTTTGCAATAGCACCACTATAGGCTTCTAACGGAAATACCAATCCCAATGTTAATTTACCTTTAGATGCTATTTTAGTATAAACATGCATTTACGATGTTAAAATTTTGTTCGTTTCCGAGATTAATTGATTTATTTTTTCCTGATTGTAAGCGTCATTATGTGCATTAGAAAATGTGCCTTTGTCATTATCGAAGTATTTTCCATTATTTTCTTTATGTTTTTCTGAAATGGCTAATTCGTACAAAATATCTGCCCCTTTGTCTGCTGAAGACCAATGATGACCATAGGCTTCTTTAACCATAGTTGTGTTTAATAAAGAACCCGGATTTACAGCAATGGTTGTAATACTTGGATTTGCTTTCGCGAAAGCGAAACTCCACATAGTTAAAGCTAGTTTGCTTTGAGCATACGCTTCATTGCTTGAAATTACTTTATTTGCTTTTAATGCTTCTATTGAAACCGTTGCTTGTGCTGCCGAACTTAAATTAATAATTCTTGGCGAACTGCTATTTTTTAGGAGCGGTAATAATCCATTTGTGAGTAGGTAAGGTGCTACATAGTTAACTGCAAATCTCATATCTAAATTATCTTGATTTTGCTGTACAGGACTTTTAAAAACTCCAGCATTATTTATCAAGATATCAATTGATGAAAATTCATTTGAAATTTCGGCAATCATTTTTTCGATGCTGTTAAAATCAGATAGATCTGATACAAAACCACTGATTTTACTATTACTCGTTTTCTCTTTAATTTCTGAAATGGTATTTTTTAACTTCTCAGAATTTCTTCCGTGTAAAAGTATTTGATGCCCACTTTTAGCCAGTTTCGTTGCTGTTAACTTACCAACTCCGTCTGTACTCCCTGTTATTAGTATTGTTTTCATTGTTTTTTAGTTCTATTAGTTTTCTACGACAACTTTACCAATAGCTTTTTTACTTTCCAATCTTGTATAAGCTTCTCCTACATTATCTAATGTAAACTGATGCTCATCGAGTAAAGGTTTTAAATTTCCCGCTTCAACAATTTTGGTAATGCTACTTAATATTTTACCGTGTTGCTCTCTTTTGAAATTGTGTATCATTGGAATCAACATAAAGACAACGTGTAATGATAGTCCTTTAAAATGTGCTGTACTCAAATCTATATTACATAAAGAAACCGTAGTAGCCACTTGACCATTTAATGCAGTAGCTTCAAAAGATTTTAGTAAGTTTTCTCCACCTACAGAGTCATAAACTATGTCAAAACCAACGCCATTAGTGTGTTTGTTTACATAATTTTGAACTTGTTCTGTTTTGTAATTTATTGGTTCAGCACCAAATTTTTTGATGATTTCCATTTGATTTTCTCCACCACAAGTTGAATAAACATCCGCGCCAAAATGTTTAGCCAATTGCACCGCTACATGTCCAACACCACCGGTTCCACCGTGTACTAAAACTTTCTGGCTGCTTTTGATATTTGAACGAATTAAACCTTCGTAAGCGGTTATTCCAACCAAAGGAAGCGCAGCTGCTTCTTTCATTGTGAGGTTTTTTGGTTTTAGTGCAATTAGTTTACTGTCAGCAGCAACATAATCGGCAAGCGTTCCTTGTAAGTCAACCAAACCACCAACACAACCATAAACTTCATCTCCAGCAGAAAATTCAGTAACACCTTCACCTACTTTTTCAATGGTTCCTGCAACGTCCATTCCCAGTATGGCTGGGTTTATAGGTGAAAAAGGTAAGTCTTTACCCATATTTCGAATCATAGTATCTACCGTATTTATACTTGATGCGAAAATTTTTACCAAAACCTGTCCGTTCCTTAAAGTTGGCTTTGCTACTTCTCTAGATTCAAAGGTTGCGTTTTCTCCATATTCGCTTATTGTCATTGCTTTCATTCTGTATTGTTTTTTATACTATAAAAATTATAGTTGCAAAAGTAAGTATAGTATTCTACCTTTGCAATAACGGTCAAAAATGATAGTATACATTTTATGGAAATAGTAGCACAAAAAATGCTCAAGTTTAGAGGTAATGAATACCCTTGTTGTGCGAGCTTAACAATGGGAATTATTGGTGGAAAATGGAAAACGGTTATTCTTTACCATTTAATGACTGATAAATTAAGATATAATGAACTGAGAAAATCTATGCCTACAGTTACTGAAAGAACATTAAGCTTACAACTTAAGGCATTAGAAGAAGATGGTTTAATTAAAAGAAAGGTCTATACATCGAAACCTCCATTAAAAGTAGAATATTCATTAACCGATTTCGGTAAAACGTTAATTCCGCTAATTCAATCTATTGCGGATTGGGGCGATTTTGTGGTTGAAAAATTTTCGAAGTAGCTTTTCTGTTCTGCTTGTTGCCAACGGTTTGGCTATGGTTAGTTACTTATACGACTAAGATAACAAAAAAGCGTAGGAGTGAGGAAACTCGAAGGAAACACACTACCGTTAGCAATCAATTATGCATGTTGTTGACAGTAGTATTTTCTCTTATTTCGAGATTTTCATAAATCAATTCTTAATTTCAGTCCTTTTTGTTTGAATCCATTTCTTTCATAAAAATTTATAGTTCTTGGCCATTCTTCAGCATTTGGAGCCCCAACTTCAATCTTATTCCAGTTCATAGATTTTGAAAAATCCACAACATGATTTAATAGTAATTGGCCTATTCCAGTAGACCTCGAGTTTCTGTCTACATAAAATTCTGTGATGACTCCAAAATCACCACCATTATAAACAGCAAATGATTCTGAAACTGTGATTAATCCTTTCGGATTGTTGTTAGAACCATAAGCGATAAAAGCGCCGTAATTATTTCTTATAATTAAGTTTCTTGTTGTTTTTTCAAGGTTGGTTTTATCTACGATAAAATTACTATTGCTCTTCTTGTTGAAGTCAATTAATAACTCGGCAATTAGGTCTGCGACCGTTTTTGCGTCATTAATAGTCGCTTTTATTATTTTTATATCGCTCATTTTTAGTGTTTGCGGTTGTTTTTTTATTCATATGGATATATAAGAACTCAGCTTATCTGTACATTTTACCGTTGTTAGCTACTTTCTTTAATATTTTACTTAATTCATTTAGAGTAGTGTTTAATTTTTCTATTTCCATATAACCAAATCCTAATCTAAAAAATCGTTTAGTTTCACCAAACCATTCTCCATTTGCTATTTGAATTCCGGCATGTTTTGATAATGAATAAAATTCTTCTAGTTGTTGTTGATTAAACATTGTTTTTTTCAATTGTATGCAGCAAAGGGCTCCTGCATTTGGTTCATTCCACCTTAAGAATTGTTCATTTAGTTGTACCCATTTTTTTGTGAGTTCTAATCCTTTTGATGAATGTACTCTTCTTGTTTGAAATAGTTTAGATTCCTTTTTTAGAACCTGAATAGCAACGTATTCATCTAAAACAGAATTTGATATCACTGTATTCACTTTTGCAAGACCCACTTCTTTTATAAAATCATCATCTCTCGAGCATAACCATCCAATTCTTAACCCTGGTGTGCCATGACATTTTGATAATGACGAAACGGTTATTATATTATTATTCTCTAGGCTAGCGAATGTTGGTATTAGTGTATTATTTCCGTAAGTAGCTTCTCTATAGGTTTCATCAATCAATAATTTGCAGTTAGGATATTCTCGGTTTAAGCGAACCGAAATTTTTTCAACCTCTTTTATACTAAGTGTTGTTCCTGTTGGATTTAAGGGTGACACTAAAATTATTAATTTGGTTTTTTTAGAAAGAATTTTAAAGAGCTCTTCTTCGTTTAATTGGTACTTTTCTTCAAAAGACAGTTTGAGTAATTTCTTTTTGAATCCCAAACCTTCTATCAAATCTATTGTTGGGGGAAAGTTTGGCTGTACTGTTATGACTTCATCTCCCTTATTACATGTACATAAAATGGATAAAAAGTTTCCAAATATTGCGCCATTGGTTATTACGATATTCTTTTTTTCTACTCCTAATTTCTTACCTACTAATTCTCGAAGTTCTTCGTTTCCTTGAGATGTACCATACTCTAATTTTAGTTTTTTTAAACCTAGATTAAATGATTCATCCCAAATCTCTTCTAATATTAAATCTTTATTAGTGCTTTCTGCTAAATTTAATTCGAGCCTGTCATCCAATAGATTAATTATGTCGTTCAGTGGGAATTTCATTTTCTTTTTCTTGTTGTTTTTTTCAGAAGTGTTCGTATATCACTTTCCTTTTGACTTAAAGGCCATACATTTTTTTAGCACTTTCAATTTGTTCTTTTTCCGTTGTTTCAGGATACAGTAGATATTTGGGTGCAATAATTGGCTTAACTTCTCTTACGGTAATTTCTGTTATCGTTGCAAAAGGAAATTTTCCTCCAGTCATTTTAGTCAATATTTTGTCCATTTCTGAGAATTCAGGATCGGTTTTACGAACAATTTTTGCTCTTCCTTTTACCTGAAATCCTTTCTGTACCATGATATCTATAAAACTCACACAAACATTGTTGTTTTGCTTGATATTCCGTACGGTTTGAGGTGAAGCAATATTGGCGACTATTATTTTGTCTGCTTGATAGTAGTTGAAAATTTCCTTAGGAGAGACATTTGGCACATTTTTGCTCGATGTTGTTGCAAGCCAGCACAGTACGCTTTTATTGATACATTCTTTGATTTTTGTTGTTAATTCCATTGGCCTGTTGTAGTTATTTTAGTACGTTTTTATTCAATTACTTCCAATTGCTAATGTCTTTAATATTTCTTCTTGACTTCAGACGCTTCGGATTTTCTTTTCGATAACCAAAAGCCACCATATACGATAATCCATATTTTTCGGTATCTATCCCAAATTTTTCTCTCAATAGAACTTCTGCCTTTTCTCGGATAAATCCTTCAATCGGACAGCTGTCAATACCTATCATGGCCGCTGCAGTCAGCATATTTCCCAATGCTATGTACGCCTGTTTGGAAGCCCAATCAAATAGTTTTCTATCGGTATCCAAGACATGATCATGTTTTTGAAATTCTCGATAAAGCCCTAAATATATGTCAATAGTATCTTCAGTAAATTGCTTGACCTCCTTCATCATATGCATAATGTAATTTGAATCCCACCGAGTCATTGGTGCTTTCATACTTAAGCCTAAAACAAAATGACTAGCAGTTTTCAACCTTAAAGGTGCTCCAGTGACAATAGGTATCAATGCTTCACGCAATTCTGGGGTCTGAACGACAACAAAATGCCATGGCTCAAAACCAAAAGAACTTGGAGACAAGTTTGCTATTTGCAGAATGAAATTCATATCATCATCAGATAGTTTTTTATTGGGATCAAATTCTTTCGTTGCATGCCTATATTGGAAGACATCGATTATATCCTTTTTTGAAATTGTAGGTGCTTTCATTTTTATTGTTCTATTTATTATTTTGGTGGTAATAGTCTAAAACATGTTTTGGAATTTTTATTTTCTCTGATAAAACTTCATCGGAAATTGGGTATTCGGCAACTTGTTTTAAAGGTACTAAGCCTGCCCAAACGTTTAAATCATAATCTTCTGGTTCGTCAATAACACCAACATCTCTAATTTTAGCTGAAGCGGTTTCTATAGTCATTTCTACTACTAAAGTTCGATCTAATTCGTTTTGGTGCATTGGTCTAATATCATCCCAACGCCCTTTCATCATATGTTCCATAAAATAAAAAAGAGCTGAGTCTTTTTCTTTAGGATCTTTGAGTTTTTTAACTGATCCAAATAGTGTTGCAGAACGATAATTTACAGAATGATGCAAACCAGAACGCGCTAAAACCAGTGCATCTAAATGCATAACGGTCATACTAATCTCTTGGGCTTCTATTAGAGCTAATAACATTCTATTGGCCTGAGAGCCATGTAAATAAATTTTATTGTCTTTTCTTCCATAAGCCATGGGTAAGGTAATTGCTCTCCCATCATAGACATAGCTTACATAACCAATAAAACCGGCATCTAAAATCTTATTGATTTTTTCAACATCGTAAGTTGCTCTAATTTTTCCCCGTTTTACTCTATTTAATTTAGATTTTGAATAGTCTTGCATATTTATATTTTTTTTGAAAACACTATATTTTCGTACTCTTTTCCATTGACAAGAAAATTTAATTCTCCAACGTTTTTAAATTCATTTCTTTCGTAGAACCTGATGGCTCTTTTGTTTTTTATGTAAACAGAAAGCCACATCGTATCTAACTGTAATGCTTTGGCTTTCTCTTCAACAAAAGTTAGGAGTTGTTGTCCAATTTTTAACGGTATAAATTCATTTAGAATGTAGATGCGCTCTAATCGACAGTTGTTTTGTGAGGCTACACTTTCGTGCATGGCGCCTACTACTAATTTGGCATAGCCAACAGGTAAATCATCGGCATAAATAATATAGAACAGGTGTTTTGTATTGTTGAGATCTTGCTTCGTTTTAGAGACTGAAAAGGCCTCGTCAATGTATTTTATTAAATCATTTTCGTTTTTTATAAATTGCCCATGAGATTCAACGTAAGTTGTTTTTCCTAAATCTGATAACATGGCTGCATCTGCTTCTTTTGCAATTTTTATTTTAATCATGCTGTTCTTTTTTGAGTTTTAATCGTCTTAGATGATATCCATGCAGAAATACGGCAATGGTGCATCCTACAATTATTGGAGTTGCGGTAATTAATGAGCCATATAAAATGTAAATTACATTAGCGATTAATGAGATTAGCCTCAATTTATATTCACCTTTAGTAGACATTGAATATAGGTTTATGACTAAACCCCCGTAACCAATACAATCAATAAAAAATGGACTCATATAGAATTTTTAGCGTGGTATAAATGCTTGTTTTAAATGACTTTCATATACCAAATAGTATGATCTAAAGAGATGTTTTTCTAAAGGCATTTATCATTTTTATTTTATCACCCCTAAATTCAAACAAATCACATCCAACTATTTTAGACTTATCCTTAAATACATAGGTCCATTCTGAAACACCAAAATCCTCATATATTTTTATATTTTCAACAAATGCTTCACCTCCAGCATCATGCTTGATCATATCTTCGATACCATTCATAACATTTGCTTTACCTCTATAGGTTATTCCGGGCTCTGGACCAACAGATGCCTTATAAATACAGTCGTTTGTGAAAAATGAAGCAATCGTATCTATTTTTTTATCACCCCATGCTGCTACAAATTTTAGAATAATTTCTTTTGTCATAATTTATAGTGTTTTTATGTTTTATAGTTCAAAATTATTATATTTATGGACTATTACAATGATCCAGAATGAACATAATAAGTAGTCCAGATGTTTCCATATAAAACCAGTATTCAACTTGATAGACAAAGCAATCAAGCATTGTATTTACAATTATCGAATCAAATAATTCAATTAATTAAAAATCAGACGCTCGCTCCCAACACGAGGCTTCCTGGTAGTAGGACTCTGGCAGAACATTTAAATGTGCATAGAAAAACAATAGTTGCTTGTTATGACGAGTTGTTATTGCAAGGTTGGGTAGAAAGTATGCCTAAAAAAGGAACCTTTATACATCGTAATTTACCTGTATTACAACGGCAAAAATTAGAGTCTACTGTAGTTTCTAATTTAAAAGATAACACTGGGTTCTCATTTTATAAGAATCCTGTTCTACCTGAAAAGTCATCGAAGAAGGATAAAGGAATTTTATATTTAAATGATGGAGTCTCTGATGGACGCTTAACTTCAATTGATGAAATTGCCAGAACCTACAGAAGAGTATGTTCCAAAAAAAATGTATTCGACCATTTATCTTACGGTTCTACCTATGGCAATGATACCTTGCGAGACGTTTTAGTAGATTATTTAAATGCGACTAGAGGTTTACATATTACGAAAGATAATGTGTTGATTACACGTGGTAGCCAAATGGGAATTTGGTTATCATCGCAATTATTGCTTCAAAAAGGTGATATTGTGGTGGTTGGAAATACCAATTATGAGTCTGCAGATGCAACGTTTTTAAACCAACATGCAAGACTAGAACGCGTTTTGGTAGATGAACATGGTCTTGTAACCGATGAAATTGAAAATCTATGTAAGCGTCAACAAATTAAAGCTGTTTATGTAACGTCTCATCACCATCATCCAACCACAGTAACACTATGTGCAGAACGGAGAATTCACTTGTTGAATTTGGCAAAGCAGCATAATTTCGCCATTATTGAAGATGATTACGATTACGATTTTAATTACAATCACGCTCCTATTTTACCATTAGCAAGTCACGATACCAACGGGAACGTGATTTATATTGGTTCTGTTTGTAAAACGGTTGCTCCAGTGTTTAGAATTGGGTATTTAATCGCGTCGAAAGAATTTGTAGATGAAGCCTCTAAATTAAGAGGTTATGTAGACCGACAAGGAGATGCCTTATTAGAATTAACATTTGCTGACTACATAAAATCGGGCGATTTGGATCGCCATATCCGTAAAGTGATGAAAATTTACAAACAACGACGTGATTTGTTTTGTAGACTTTTAAAAGATGAATTAGGTGATTTTTTTGAGTTTGAAATTCCGAAAGGAGGGATGGCAGTTTGGACAAAGTTGAGCCCAGAGTATTCTTGGGATCATTTTTCTGAAGTGGCAAAAAACTATAATTTAGAAATTGGAGATTGGAAGCAATATGATAATACCAGCTTAGGACATAATTATATAAGAATTGGTTTTGCAGCGTATAATAATCAAGAGATTTATGAATTGATAAGCAGATTAAAGAAAATAATGGATGAAATTAAAAAAATAGAAAAAATTTCATGAACTATTTTAAACACGTTGAATATAGATCTATTTTTAAATTTTAATACTAGTTCATTTCCTTGAAAGATACTATTACTGCCAACAATTGGGCCATGGTTAGTTACCTAAACAACTAAGATAGCAAAAAGGGTAGGAGTAACGAAATCGCTATAATATACAAGGCACTCTTTAAAAAATGTAGTAATTAATTATAAACGGTGTAGTAGCACATATTTATTCTTTTTTAGTTCCTAATAAATATAGCACAACACTCGGTCCAGATTTCACTTTATTAATTTCCCAATCATATTTTTCCGTTCCGTCTAAATTTTCAACAAGTGCATTCATTTCTTTCATGGAATAAGTCCTCAATGATGAAACAATTCCGTCCCATAAAACAAACAAAGGAACAATTGGAATAAGATAGGTAAAAATGATTCTACCGATTTTGAATGGTCCTATAAATGGTGTTGTAAGTAGTACACTCAATGGTGAAAATAACATCGCAATAAGGCTTGGTAAACTTCTTTCTTGTGCTTCAAAAATAGCAATAGCACTATTTGTGTCAACTGCATTTTGTAAAATTTGTTTTGCGTCATTTGGTTTGAAATGATGCAATGACAAAAATTGTGTTCTCAAACCTTTCAATTCGGGCGGTACATTTCTCGCATCGATAGGCTTATCTATAAATTCAAAATTATCCGCTTTCTTTTTTGTAAGCCTAAAAGCAGGAATATTCGGATAAAAATCTGTTAAGGTTATTTTTATGTCAGGAATATCTTTTTTTAATTCAGAGTTCAACCACTTCAGTCCACCACCACCACCTGAACCAAGGTCAATGATTTGATTAGTTCCACTTTTGTTTAAGCCTTTTTTGATTATAGGAATTATCGGTTTGTACATCTTAGTTCTATTGGACAAAAACTGTAAAAAATCTGTTCCGTAATTCCTTAAAAAAGTTGGAAACCATTTTTGATCTTCAAATTCGAATAGATGTATTCTTCCCATTTTTCGATATTTTGTTCATATGTGCTACAACAGTTGATGTATAGTTTAGTTTCGGGAACGCGTTAAGATTTTCCGACGTTAAGTTAAGTTAATTAATTCAAGTATCTTTTGATTTGCGAACTTTTACGATTGTCAATTATTCTTTAGTTTTTTGGCGATCTCATCGTAATATTTTTGCGTGACTACTTCAGTCCACGTTGTTGGTTTGCCACCACCATATAAAGCCAAATATGTTACATCACTATCTTTGGTTGATGAATGCCAATGTTCGATATCTTTTTCACATTTAATCACGTCTCCTGTTTTCAGAATCACGGGTTCTTTTCCTCTTTCTTGATAATATGCTTCTCCATCTACAATTATCAGAACCTGCGAAGAACTATGTTTATGCCAATCCAAGGTTGAGTTGGCTTTAAAAGTTGCTTTTGTAATGTTATAGCCCAAGTCAGCATCGTCATGGATAATAGCATTTAACCAAGCTTTTCCGATGTAATGCGTATTTGGAGCTTTTCTACCCTCAGTGAGATATGAGGAAACTTTATATTCAGAATTTTGGGAAAATACTGATATGGAGAATAAAATAAACAGGAATAAAATTGTATTTTTCATTTGTAAAAGTTTTGTTTTTTGTCGTTTAACGTTCAAAGCTCGCGTACAACAATTGGTGTATGGTTAGTTACGATTGTTACGCGACTAATTTAACAAAAGCAAACCGAACCTTAGGAAAATCCGTAGGATTTTCTGAGTAACGCTAACCTTAGCAATGAATGATACCTGTTGTACGTAGTTTTGGTTAAAGTTTCAAGCTTTTAATATACTCATCTGTGATTTTAGAAACCTCTGTTGAGTGTTTCCCATACCAAATCATATGTTCGGCATCCTTAACAGTATGTAGCTTAATATCATTCCCTAGTGATTTCATTTCTTTGTAAAAATATTCTACAGTCTCATAAGGACAGTTTCTATCTTTATCTCCATGAATTAAAAGCATTTTAACGTCACTCTTTTTTAATAAATGATTAGGAGATATCTCTTTTACGATATCTCTGTTTTGCATCTTTTCGGTAATCCAATTATTTGAGTTGGTCGTTAAATCATAGACTCCAGAATTTACTATTATAACATTAGGCTTAGCGCTTATTTTAAGATTATCGGTACTTTCATTCCAATTGTCAATTAATGCGGTAGCCAATGATAAATGACCTCCGGCAGAATTACCCGTAACTATAATTTTATTCGAATTTATGTTATACTTTTCTGCGTTTTCCCTTATCCAACGTAATGCTGATTTCGCATCTTTAACGGCTTCAAACGGATATGTTCCGTGTATTCCTTTAATTCTATATTCAACCACTCCAACTACCCAACCTTGTTTAGCATAAGCCTTAGCTGTACTAAAAAACCAATCTGGCTTACCTTCTGACCAACTTCCTCCATGAAATTGAACTATTGTAGGTCGTTTTCCTTTAAAATCTTCTGTATTTGGTAAAAAGAGATGCATTTGTAATTCATATCCATCTATTTTTTTGTAAGTTTCTATGATATGAGATGCTCTTGCTTTTTTATGAGAATTATAAATGGTATTTATTTTTTCTAAATATTCAGGAGTTTCACACGATGCAATAAAATCTGAATAAAACGCATCAATATTTCTTATTCCCATATCATCAATATATGCATACAAATAGTTTTGTTTACAAAATGATTTTACTTTGTTATTGGTAAAGGTTGATTCAATAACATCCCAATTAGCATTCAATTGCTGATTGCCAAAATCGTCGTAAATGTTACTCTTAAGTTTTTTATTCGACTCAATTGTAACGAAAGATATTACAAACCTTTTAAAACTATTATCCGAAAGATTGTCAGTATCATTAAAGTATAATAAAAGGTTGTTTAATTTTGTCTGATTTTTTTTTGATAAAACGACTTTTTCTCCCGTAAAGTCTTGATGCTTTTGCGGATATTCAAGAATGAACCTATCAAATGTGAAATTTATCCCTAAAATTTCACGACTTAATGTCTTCTTGTCGAGTAGCGCTTTGTACTTATTTATATGAGTTATATATATGTTTTTTAAAGAATCAATTTTATGAGTAAAACTCGATTGATTTAAAGAGTTTAATAAATAGTAATTATTATTTAAATATTCATTAATTGAAGGGTTAATTTTTTCTTGCTCTTTATAAAAAATGCTTTTATTTTTTTCTAAATCCTCATTCGTAACATTTTTACAACCAAAAATTAGTAGTAGAAGTAACATAAAGAAATGTCTTATATTCATAATTTGAGCTTTGTAGTATGTTAAAATTTGTTTTTAGTTGTCTCTAAACATATCATTTACTATCAACCATTTTCCATTGATAAAATGCCATTCTATTATACCAATCTGTTTATGAGTATTCCCTTTAAGTGTATAGATGTTTTCATATTTTTCAACAGCAATAGTATGACTCACACTAATAGCTAGAATGCGATAGTTTATTATTTCATAACCTTTATCAATATTATCATATATGACATTACGAATTCGAACCTTTCCGCATACTGAATTTAAGATACAAGCATTATCATTATAAATCGTGAGTACTGAATCAACCTGTTTTTTATTGACCCATTTTTTAATGTTCGATTGATTTTTTTGAATTATTTCTTTGACCTCTGTAGCCGATTGTGTGTTGTAGTTCGCGAAAAGTTTAAAAATAACAATAGAGATTAAAGAGATTATTAATAGTAGTAAAACGTTTCTGACTACATCTTTTTTTAAACTAAATGAATCTTTAGAATTCACTGAAGAACTTCTATTTGATGAACTAAAACCATCAAAACTTAAAGTATCAAATATTAACTTAAGTGTATAGCTTCTTGGTGTAACTTCTGTCGATTCTATTCTTTGAATAGTTCTTAAACTTAAATTACACTTTTCTGCAAGTTCAGTTTGTGTTAATCCTTTTGAAAGTCTTAGTTCCAATATTTTTTTTCCTAATTGAGGTTGCTTCATTTTTTTAAATTCAATGCAAGATTAAATCAATCTTTGATTTCTATCAAATCTAAGCAATGTATTTGATACGTCATTCATATGACATATAGATAGGGAAGTGGTTTGATATGTGGCTTTTAGAACTGGGGTTAAACTACGTACAACGGTTTAGCACGGTTTCGTTGTGTTTACTCTAACGACTAATTTAGTAAAAGGAAACCGAGCCTTGGAAAAATCCGTAAGGTTTTTTGAGTAACGTTAACCTAAACATTAAATTATGCTTGTTGTTGTAAGCGATTTCTTTATTCTAATTTGTCAATTTTTTCGTTAATTTTTTTAATCCAACGATCGTTTTCTTCAATAAGTTGTCCGTGATTAGTTTCGTTGTCAAATGTCGCTTGTGTTTTCCTGCATTCAGCCCATAATTCTGCATACACTTTTGTGTAGGCGTCAAAGTTTGCGACTTTTTGTTTTTTTAGCTTTCTGAATTCCGTCTTCATTTTATAAGCATACAAGGCGGCAATATCAAAATGTAACTGTTCATGCGTTAGTAAATAGTCACTTTTGGTATGAACCCAAGAATGATTTGAATAAAAATTAGCAACAACGGTCAATAAATCATAGTTCTGAATATTATTATTCTCATCTACTAAAACATCACTCGGTAATATCTCTATTTTATAAGCGGTGAGTGCATATGCCAAAATTTCCTCATCAGGTGTTCCTTTGAAATCAGACCATTTTAATCTTCTCTCTTTTGACCATTCAATTATTGACTGAGTATCTTGAGTTTTTGGAAAGGGTAAGATTATGGTCAAAAATAGTAAAGCAGTAATTTTGTTCATCTATGATAAAGATATTTATGTATTTAATAGCTTACAACGGTTGGGCTATGATTTAGATTCGCTAATTATTTTCACAATTTCGTATTTTATTTGACATTTTACAAAATGTAGGTAAATTATCTCATTGTTTTAATAGTTGGTTGCTGTCCCAACACTTCGTGAACCCGTAAAGACTATTCCAAGTGAGCCAAGCGAGCATTGAAAGATAAGAATTTCCGTTTATTACCGAGCAGTCAGGACGTCGTAATGAGATGAGTGAAGTGAACTGATGAAGCAATTATACCCGTTGTTTCGATGAGTTTTTTCCATTAGCTAATCATTGTATAGAAATCTGATTGACTAATTTAGATCATGCGCTGCATCAATTTATTGATCTTATTATTTTTATATAATTCCTGTAGCATGGAAGTGTAAATTCTAGTAAAATTATTGTTTTTTGCAAGATCACCAAACAGATTTTCTTGCCTTAGAAAAGCTAAGGAGTTAATTTTTGTTTCTGAAGCCGCATGATGTAATTCGTCGCGCATCGCGTCAACAATTTTCAGTGCTTGTCCGTTCTGGTCTGTTTCTTTATCACTGTAGTAGCACCAAGCTACTAAGACCAAAGTGGCGAATTTGATACTTCCTACTGTTGCTAAATTCTCATGTATGGTTGGGATTAAAAATTTAGGTAGTTTGGCCGAGCTTTCTGAGCAAATACGACTCACGCTGTCTTTGATATTAGGGTTTGCAAAACGCTCAAAGAGGCTGTCTTTGTAATCTTCTAAATTAATGCCTTTAATATCTCCTAAAATAGATGTGGCTTCTTCGTCTAAGAATGCACGTAAGTAGTTTGCGAAGACTTCATCTTCTACACAAGCATTGATGGTTGAGTGTCCATGAATCGCTCCCAAAATTCCCAAAACTGAATGCCCAGCATTTAAGAGTCTTAATTTCATTTTCTCATAGGGCCCTACATCAGGTACAAATTGTACACCTACTTTTTCAAAGGGCGGTCTTCCGTTCGAAAATTTATCTTCCACCACCCATTGTATAAAAGGTTCGCAAGTCACTGGCCACTCATCAGCTACACCATAGTTTTTGGCTAGAGTGTCGATATCGGCTTTGGCTGTTACCGGCGTAATTCGGTCAACCATACTATTGGGAAAGCGAACTTCTTGCGAAATCCATTTTGCTAAGTCTTCATCTTGCACTTTCGCAAAAGCTAGAAGCATCTTACGCGCCATATCTCCGTTATGTTCGATATTATCACAAGACAAAATAGTAAAAGCGGGTAATCCTGAATCGCGACGTCTTTTTAGCGCTGCCGTTAAAAAACCATATATAGTTATTGGATCTTTTGGGTGACATAGTTCATGTTGTATATCAGGGTTGTTAAAATTGAATTTTCCAGTAGTAGGGTTGAAATTATAACCTCCCTCCGTAATGGTCAGTGATACTATTTTCGTGTCGGCATTTGCAAGACGGGCAATAACTCGTTCTGGGCTGGTGGTTCCCATTTCAAAATCAACTATCGACCCAATTACTTGGGGTTCGATTTTTCCGTCTGGATGCTTGACCATAAGCGTATAAAGATGGTCTTGCTTTTTTAAAATAGTACTGAGTTTAGTATCTGCTTCGCGTAAACCGATTCCACAGATTCCCCAGTCTGAGGCTTCCCCCAACTGTCGCAGTTGATGCAAATAGTACGCTTGATGTGCTCGGTGGAACCCTCCAACGCCGACATGTACAATTCCAATTTTATTGTCTGTGCGGTTATATATCGGCACAGGCATTTGGCTTCCCAATTCTTCTAGATTTTGTTGTTGAAGTTGTATTGGTGTTTTCATTTATGTGTTACCGTTTTTGATTTTCCACGTTTGAGTGCCCAATAAGCTAGTACAAAATAAATAATAGTACTAATGAATGCATATGTATAAAAGAGTTCTCGATTTTCGATATAATTCGATTCTGTTGAACTACCGAACATCACATTACAGGCCAACACCAAAGTCGCCATCAAGGCCGAAATGGCAATAAATTTTAATATCTTAGAAAATAAAGAAGCATCTTTAGAAATAACCGGCTCTTTTGTTGCTTGCTGTTTTTGAAAACGTTCAATCGTTTCCATCCGAATTTTTTCTTCTTTTGCGTCCTCCGTATAGTCCTGTTTCGCTCCATATCTAGATGCCAGGAGCGTATACAATGCTATGGTGAAAAACCATGTTGGGATAAATAAATAATAAAAGGAGATCACATCCAATGCATTCAAGCCAAAACCGAAGACCAAGCCCAAGATCCAGGAGGCAACGGCGGGCATGCTAAAGGTCAATTTGCGGTACGAAGACCAATAGCGCGTAAAGCCAATTCTAGGGAAAATTTGATGTTCGGCAAACACAATCGCTCCTACAGGAACCACCAACAACCCTGCATAGGTCAATAGCGGGAGTATTTGTGAGAATACAAAAGGGAAACAAGCGATGGCTACAGTAACTAGACCAACCACAATAGTCGTTTTCTTACGAGAATGGTTGAAAAAAATAGCTTGTGCAGCTAAACCGGCTCTGTACAGATTCGTAATTGCCGTCGTCCAACCAGCAACAATAACAATCACAAAACCAGACCAACCTAGAGCGTAATAAGCCACATCACCTGGATCGAGTTCAACGATAGATTTTCCTAATATGACGGCGGCTCCGGCACCCATGATGCCTGCAGCTATCCATGCCACATAATGTCCGAACATCATACCTGTACTCGTGGCATATCCGTAGTTCTTCTTTTTAGCAAAACGTAGAAGGGCCATATCAATTAATCCGAAATGGGTAATGGTATTGGCAGCCCAACCAAAGCCAATGACTTCGACCAATCCGATTCCAGGTTCGCCATTGCTGTTGATGCCTGTCCAGATGTTCTGGTCGCCGAGGGTCATAAAATCGGCCCATCCAGCTGGTAAGGTTTTATCTAATACATCTAAAGATAAAGCAGGGAGTAGCACCATAGCACCACTCGTAAACATTACAAAGAGCCAAGGGGCGCAAATACCTGAAAATTCAGAAACGGCATTGAAACCATAGATTGCTATCGAAACTACAAAGATGCCTACAGCCAAAACTATCAATATGAACCAGGCGTTGGTGGGGTACCAATTGAGTTGCGCAGGAACATTAAAAGCAAAGCGAACCGCGGTTGATGAGACTGTGATCATCGCAGCCGAAATCACAGAAAAGATAATCACATTGGCCCAATTGTACAGCTTGGTCATTGAGTCACCAGCAATCTTATTCAGATACGTATAGAGGCTTAGGCGGGTGTCAACGGCAATAGGGGAAGTGATGAACCTCCAACTTAGTACTGCTAGAATATTACCAATTAGAAGACCAAGGATGATATCCATCGTTTTAGCACCAAGCGCCACAAAAGTTGCTCCGATCACAAACTCGGTAGCCGCGACATGTTCGGCAGCATAGAGACCCGCAAAATGGGTCCAATCGTGTAATTTGTGTTTAGCAATGGGTAATTGTTCTTCGTCTAGATTTTCGAATTGTTGGAATTGTGTGTTTTCCTTCATGTTTGCTTGGTTAATTGTATAAAGAATGGCTTATAACTAATATAATTAAATGCATCACAACGGTTTGAGTATGTTCTCGTTGCGTGAGCGACTAAGATAATAAAAAGGGTAGGAGTATGGAAATTCTAGCAAATTTCAGAGACACTCTTTATGCACTGTTGGCACTTGATTATAGAGGTTATTACCCAGCGTTTGTTATTTATTCCAGATTATAATTCCCATTCGCCCATTCTATAGTTGGTTCAATCCATTCTTTTAAAGGTTTGAATAAAAATCCGTGTCCCATATTTGTGTTCAATTCTATTTCTTTAAAATGTTTGATTTTGCAAGTAGAAGTTATCTTTCGTTCTAAAGCAGAAACTCCAAAAGGGTCAGATTTTTCATAAATAGTCAGAATATTTCCGCAATAATTGATTTCAGGTATGTTTTGAATATCGCTACTTCTAAAACTTGCGATGAAGACAAAATTCAAATTCGGATTATTTGCCAAAGTCGAAACATATTGAGCAATATATCCGCCTTTAGAAGTTCCAACTACAGTTATTTTGTTAGGATCGGTTCCGTTTTTTATTAAACTGTCGATTTGGTTTACAATTCCAATGGCGTATTCTCGTGCATTTACATTACCATTTCTTTTTTCGCTAATTACTTTAAATTCTCTTTTTTTTAATTCGTTGATTATTTCCAAATATTCTGTACGTCCAAATTCAGTATGCAATTCATCTAACTTGTGTTCTTCTAAAAATCTATTGTGAAGAAAGAAGATAAAATTGTCATCCTCTTCTTTTACGCAAGAAAGGAGTGTACAGAAAAATAAAATAAAAATTAATAAACTGGCTTTCATTTAATTCTCTTCGAAAAGGTCAATTGTATAGTCTAAAAGTTCAATTCCTCCACTATTTCCGTGTCCTGGAATTACAATTTCTATTTCAGGTATTTCTCTTTTTATTTTCTTAACAGTTTTAGGCCAATCTCTTGTGTTTGCATCTTTTAGATTTCCTTTTGGGGCATTTAATTTCTTTATCAAACAGCCTCCAAATATAGTTTTCTCGTTTGGAACATAACCAACTATATTGTCTTTAGTGTGACCTTGTCCAAAATACTCTGCAAAAACCTGTTCATCTCCAATATTAAACTCAATTTTTTTGTCAAAGCTATTTTGAGGAAGAGTTTGATTATCTTCTTTTGCGAGTTCAATTGTTTTATTGGTAGCATAGGATTTAATTTTATTTGAGTGAACTACTTCTAAACCTCCTAAACAGTCAATATGAAAATGAGTAACAATTACTGCTTTTATATTCTTTTTCCCAATCCAATTTAATAATTCGGTTGTGGCCTTATTATTTGTAGGTGTATCAAATATTATGGCTTCATTTCCCTTGACATAAACCATTCCGTTACACGGATAGTTACCATAACTTTTGGTGTCTAAATAGGAAGTATGTATAAAAGTGTTTTCATTAACTCGTTCGACTTTTAATACTTCTGATTCGTAATTTTCATATATTGTTTTATTCGGCTTACAACCAATTAAAATAATCGCTATTAATGTTATTTGTACTATGTTTCTCATAATTGTGAGCAACGGTTGGGCTATGGTTAGTTGCGGGAAATCCGTTAGGATTTTCCACGTATTGGCAAGTTAATTAATTCAAGCGAATTTCCTGTGAGGAAATTTCGTAGTAATTAATTATACACTTTGTTAGCAAAAGTATTTTCTTGGATTAATCTTTAATGAATTTTAATATATTTTCGTTTTCTAATTTGAGTATATAAAAACCGCTTGATAAATGTTCTATGTCAACTATTTGATCATTAGAAACAGTTCCTTTTATCAACTCGTTACCTGTTGAATCGTATACCTTATAATTTTTTGTTTCAGTTAAGTTGGAAATTTGAATAAAACTTTTAGAAGGATTTGGATAAAGTTTTAGGTTTGGTGTTGATATGTTTTCATTTATAGAAAGTGTAGATAATACAAATTTTGAGATTTTATTGGCAAAACTTTCGGCGATATATAAATCATTGCCAATTATTAAAATTGCGTTTGGACGATTAACCCCAAAAACCACATCTGTTATTATTGGTGAGGATTCTGTAACGTTTATTTTGGAAACCTTATTAAGATTGAAATCGGCAAAGTATAAGTCATTATCCTTTAAAGCTAATGCTTGAGGTCTATTCAATCCGGTTATAACATCTATTGCAATAGGTGTAGAATCAGTTACATCAATTTTAGAAATTTTATTGTTATTACTTTGTGCAATAAATAATTCATTGCCTTTGAATACTATGGAACGAGGTTGATTCAAACCTGATATGACATCCGTTATTATCGGTGTTGAATCTGTAATATTAATTTTAGAAATTTTATTACTATCGAATTGAGCAAAATACAAGTCATTACCAAGAATTGCAAATGCTACTGGATTATTTAACCCAGTAATAACTTCCACTGCTGTAGGTGTAGAATCGGTGATGTTAATTTTAGAAATTTTATTATTACTATTTTCTCCAATAAACAAATAGTTTCCATGGATTGCAATTGTTACCGGAAGGCCTAGTCCGGAAACAACATCAGTTATTGAAAGGGTTGAATCTGTTAGGTTTACTTTAGAGATTTTACCCGCACCGTTTTGCACAAAATATAAGATGTTGTCCTTAACAGCCATGCCAGTAGGGAAATTTAACCCTGTTACCACATCTATGGTTTGTGCACTCATTTTTACCGAGACCAAAAGAAAAATGGAGATTAAAATGTAGAATTTTTTCATATGAGACAATTTTAATTTTTGCTAATGTTGGAATATAGATAATATTAACTATTTACTACCAAATATAAGGAATATAGTTACTCAAGTACCATTTGATTTTTTTGGATTTAAACCATTCTCGAACAGACGACCTTTAAGTGCAATCACTGAGTCCAGGTGTACATAAGCGCAAGTTTTTAACTGTGTACTTACAGCTCTCTTTTACATTCTTTTGGGTCAACGTATTATCTCGATGATTCTGTTAATCTACCTGCTAGCATTTAGTTATAAGAGCTGTCAGCAGCGGATTTTTCTGTATGCGCTTATTTGAATCGGAAACAGCTCATTTATTTCGGTTGTTTCTATCTTATGTCAATTGCAGTTTGATATAATTAGATGCTAAAATTCAATATTCTTCCTGAAAACAGGTCGAAAAAAATATGGTACTGCTAAATCTTGTTTGATAGGCAATTTCCGAAATATTTGATTCTTGTTTATCTAGCAATTCAATAGCCGCATTCCATCGATAGTTTTTTTTAAAGTTATTCAAAGAAAAAGGCGCAGCGTATAACGTAATAGATTTTATTTCAATAAAGATGCAAGTATTTTCTTGATCGTTCACTTAATTCCTTTGTGTAGTACTTAATGATGTAGGTTGTTGTACGCGTTTATTTTATAGCTTTAATCAGGTTTTCCTTAGCTAAGCCTAAAATTTCATGTAATTCCTTAAGAGTAATTTCTTCCGCATTATTAAAGTCGACAAGAACGTGGTCATATTTCTTAGGATATTTTTTTTGGATGGCATCTCGAACGAATCTTACCGCAGGTCTTAAATGACGATATGCACCGTCAACCATTATCGATGATTGATAAAGGGCACAAAAGAGACTATAAGAGTTTTTGGTTTCACAAACCCGATCGTCATTTTTATTCCAATTTTTTTCAGAATTAATCAGTTTCTTAGTTTGGTCAATAATAGCTACTTCAATTGAACTTGGCTTAAACCAGTTGCCTTGCAACTGAGCATCTTGAAAGTTAAATTGCTTAATCACCATTGGAAGTATCTTTGTCCCATCTTCGAAATTTCCAGCATAATAACCATCGGTATATTGAATAAGAGTGGCAATTCTATTAGGTTTATTCGGCCAAGAAATCTCTACAAATCGTCGAACCGTATCGTTTTTAATTATTTTAAATTCAAGTGCAGACTTTCCGTAAGGCGCGAGAATAATTTTTGTTAAGGCCCTACCTTGTTTAATTACGTTATATCGACCCTGTAGCACTTTTCCATTTTCATTGGTGTATGTTCCAAACCATAATTCTTCTTTTTGAGCGAAAATATTGCTAGAGAAAATAAAAAAGAGCAATAAAACATATAGATTGGAGTAGTAGTTGGTTGATAATTTCATGATTCTTAAAGATTTATATTCTATAAATTATAAGACCAGCTATGTGCTGATTAGTTACATTTTAATAATTTTTTATTATGTATATCGGTTTGTGTAAGTTGTAGCTTCGATGATTATTTTCTTAAGCTTGTTTTAGTTTGACATCAATTGTTTTACAAATGCTGCACGAAAACTTCTTATTTCAATAGTTTAGTAATACGAGCAACGCGAATGAGTCCGGGTAATTATTGCTATTTTGGGCATCGTTTTATTTCATTGCTGTTGTTCTTTCCGTTTCATCAGTTACAAAGTATCGTATCCAAATCAACAATAGAATTGGAACAACAATTGAACTACTAACAAAATTTAAAATCCAACTCCAATCGACTAATTCAGTTCCACCTCTTGAAACCATAACTAACTCTCCAAGTGGTCCTTTAGAGAAAATAGAATTGTGTACAAAATTCCATCCTAAATGAAGTCCGAAAGGTAACATTATTGATTTTGTTTTTGAAAAAGCCCAAGCCCAGGCATAGCCCATCAAACCCGTTCCTGTAAATACGAAAATCATAGCTATTATATTTCCTAGGACACCGAAAGAAAACCAATGATATATTCCGAATCCAATTGCAGAAATCAAAATTGCTTTTCTTGAGCCAAGTTTCTGAATTAGAATATAGAGCAGTGCTCCACGAAAAATTAATTCTTCCGTTACTACTGATTTTACGTCCCACAAAAAAGATTGAAAAACAATTGCGCCAGAAATATTTTCATTCAAAACCCAAGCAGATGACTTAAGATATGACTCAAAATATTGAACAATTACACAGAGTATTGCAGTAATAATAAACCCAAAAGTTAGTTGTTTTAATCTTTTGAGAATTGGGAGAAATCCCAGTGCTAAAATATTTTTCTTTTCAATTAAGAAAAGTAGTAGCCACGAAATGGCAAGTGCTACTAATATTCCTATCATTTTTCGAGTTTATTTTTTAATTATTCTTGGTGTTCGTACGATGGTGTAGCATCAGTTGCTACTTTTTTTCTTCTCGTAAAATTTTTTCCATTTTCCGACCTCTCGCCAATTCATCAATGAGTTTTTCCATACGTCTACATTGTTTATACAATTCAAACTCATCCTCAATTTCTTCAATTCTATACCCACAAACAACGCCCTTAATCAAGTGTGCGTTAGGATGTATTTTGGCCTTTTGAAAAAAAGTTCTAAAGCTAACTTTTTCGTCAAGAAGTGCTTGTAAAGTATCTTCATCAAAACCAGTGAACCATTCGATCACTTGGTTGAGTTCTTCTTTTGTTCTACCATTTTTCTCCAACCTATTCAAGTAAAGTGGATAAATGGATGTAAATATCATATTAGCGACTTTTTCATTTTTTTCAGCAGTAACTTTCATCGTTATTTTATTTCGAATTAATGAATACTAATGGTTATACTATAGTTTACCTTGCTAGTTCGCTCTAGGTGTTGTGGTTTCCGATATTTCGGGAGTCCATCTGAACCATTCCGAGAAAATCAAGCTATCATTGCAAGATAATAATTTTCGGGTAGTCTAAAGCACTGAGTATATATGAAGTATGGGTATTAGTTACTTTAAGGTTTCCAATTTTTGTATGCAATATGAGCTGGTTTGGTTGTTTTTTTCAATTCTTTCTTTTCAATTTGCTCGGCCAACCATTGAACCCATTCGCCATAATTTTCATCATTATTAACCCTTCTAGTTTCGAAAAAGTAATTTTTCATAGAGCCCCAAAAAAGCAAAATGGGACCCCTCATAAATTCAGCTACAAGTTCAAGCTTTATTTCCTTTTTAAAAACCAACAAGCCAATACTTTCAAGTTGCATATGCATGTGCATCACCTTTGGAAACTTATCACTTAAATGTGTTTCAATTTCTCCTTTAGTTAAACCCATAGGAATTCCATATACGATATTCATAGCCTCAATTAATTCAGGGGTTTGAACCGAATTTAATAATTGAAGTGCTGATTCTCTCGATCGCTGTTTTTTAATGTGAACCAACTGAATCGCTGCAAATAAGCCTGCGGCAATAATTGCTGCTTTACTAAGAATATCGAATAATGTATAAGTTTCCATGTACGTTTAATTAATCACCTGTTTGTATATGGTTATCTGATGAAAATCCGTTCTAATTTTTTAACTTCGGCGAAGTTAATTAATTAACTCCTTTGATTATTTTCAAAGTTCATTTTTATTTGCGAAATTTCCAATACAATGTTGAATATAAACCTCCTTATTCCTATAGTTCATATGACATGAGCAACGCGAACTATCAATACAATTGTAGTAGTTGTTAGGTCTAGTTTTTATTCAATTGAAGTTTCATTTCTAGTTGTTCTAGGTTTTTTGTAAATCCTATTTGTGTTAAAAAATGATGTGCAGATTTGGATCTCTTATCTACATTGATAATTGAGAGCGTATTTCCATAGTCTTTTATCAATTTCGATAGTAATGTTGATGCGATTTTGTTTTTTCTAAAATTCTTATCGACTGCTACCTGCAGTAGTCTTTTACTTTTCGGATTGAATATAACATAGCCAACGAGCTGATTTTGAATAGATGCACTAAATGAAACAGTATGATCTCTTATTTCATTGATAACATTTTTTGAATTTTGCCAAGTAGGGGCAATGTCCCAGAATGATTCCAGTAAGTCCCAGTTGTATTCGTGTAATTTCTTAATTTCTACATTGTCATTGGTATTTGGAATATGTATCTCTCCTTTATAGCACAATAACTCTCGTTCTATTTTAAATTCAGAGTTTTTGTACGATTTAATAGCTTGAATATTTTCTGAAATCACCTCAAGGAATAATTTGTCAATTCCTTTTTCTTTTAAGATAGGCAAAACGAAACGATACATTTGTTTGGTTAACCCTGAACCTCTTTTTTTTGGAATAACGCCAGTTCCTCCGTTGTATAGTACTTTTTCGTTATTTATGGTATCAAATCCGTGTAGTATAAAAGCAATTAGATTTCCGTTTTCGAAAACTCCTACCGATAAGTTCAGGTGTACTTTATCAGCGAACATTTTCGATTCTAGTTGTTCTTCTGTTAGATGAAACGGGATAAAATAATCGGAAAAGGATTCATTGAACACATGTAGAATGTCCTTTGTTTTTACCCCCTTTAGCGTATTAATTTTCATTTCAAGGTTTGAATTAAAGTTAACGATTTGCACTTGACGAGTTACGGTTACGACATTTTGAAGGTCTGCCACCATTATTCCGAGAGAATCAAGCCATGAGTGCAAGATAAGAATTTTCGTGCTGGCTCTGACGCTACTGGGGCGTCGTAAAGACACAATCCAAGCGAACCGTCGAAGTGATTATAAGTTGTTGGTAAGCCGTTATTGGCTTCTACATGCTCCACACTCATGATTCTCATTGAGATATGTGATTGTTTCTCTACAGATTTGTTCTAAGATTGAAATATCGATGTCAGCAAGTTTTTTGATATATATACAAGCTTTCCCCATCTTAAATGTACCAAACTGTTGTAATAACGCATCACTCTTGCTAGTTTTTGAATAGATGTATAATGAAAACTGCGCTTTTCTTGGTGAGAACCCCAGTATTGGAGCATCTCCCTCATGGCCACTCGCGTATATATAGTGATAGCTACCAAAACCAATAATCGTCGGTCCCCACATTTTTGGTTTAAAACCAGACCATTTGCTCATTAGTTGTATGAGTTCAAGACTATCCGATTTCTTTTGCGCGTTGTCAACATAAGAATTGATAAAATCAATTACATCGGTTTCAGTAACTTTTGTTTTATTCTTTGCCATTTGATTCTTGTTTATTAATGAAACATGTTGTGAGCAACATGCATTTTTATTTTCGGTTTAAAAACTCTTTGGCGATAATATCTACTTTGTTATGATGCATATTCCATTTAGTATAAACTTCTAAGGCCCAATTCTTGATTAGACGTTTACAGCGCGTTTCATTAGAAGAACTTTCCATAATATCAGTTGTAGTTATGTCGCCTCTTTCAAGTACATTCGGGGGATTCAAATATTCGTCTTGTTTCTGAACTTTGTATGTATTCAAATAGTCACTAAGTTTTGGTGATAGATCATAGGTCCATTTAATATTATAGTTGAAAATTAAATGTAATCGTGAGAGATGAAAATGATTGTTCCATCTGCCGTGAATTTCTGGATGTTGTAAGGTATGCGCATCAACAATTAAAAACCTATAAAAGTGATTCTCAGTGTTTGAAAAATCAATGTCTTGGAATCCAAGATTGAAAATTTCTACACATTCGTGAATTCCTCTTTTTGTATTAGCGCCGCAAAATTGACACTTTCCGTTGTCAAAAAGTATAACTCCATTTTTTTCTGCTAAATCAACATAATTTTGCATGGTATTTTTTTTAGCTGCGAACGGTTTGTGTATGGTTAGTTCGGGAAATCCGTTAGGATTTTCCTATGTATTGGCAAGTTAATTAATTCGAGTGACACGAGCCACTTTTTAGTGGCGAACTGGCGCTAGCAATTCCTGCGAAGGAATTCCGTAGTAACTATTGAAACAAGGAGATATTTTACTCGCATTTATAGGAAATGCCATTGTAAAATACGCTCTTGAGAAAATAATCAGGCAAGCTAATTAATAATACACGTTGTTAGCTACCGTATTATCTCTAATAAATCCCAACCATAGCCCGTGCTTGTCCACCAAGAATATACACTAGTTCGAACTATACCATGTTCTTTACTGTAAATAGTAGTAATTCCAGGGCCATCAGTGGCCATAGGAGCATTATTGATAAAAACATTTAATCTATCGTAATAGTTTCCTAGAAGTTCATAGTTTTTAGTGAATAATTCGACATTAGACTCAGTATATGGGAATGATGTTTTCCAACCTAAAATCTGAATTTCTTGATCTTCAAATTCTCGTAATAAAAATTTTGGTTTGGTAAAGGTCCCCAATCTATATATTAGATGACTTCTGAAACTGCTTAGGTCAAAGATTAAAGAGTCGTTTCGTACATTCCAATAGTTTTTATAAATGGCGTCTTTATTTTCCCAATAATAAGAGTCATTATTGATCATCATATTAGAAAAAGGTGTTATTTTTTCTGAAATGAGAAGCCTATCGTTATCGACTTCTAGCACTTCCAATTCAAGAGTATCACCTCTGTAAATAAAATTATCGCTGTTTGAGTCAGAATATCCTTCGCCTGTTAATAAAACGTATCTGATTTTTTGACCTAATTCTAAATTCAAAATATTCGTTTGATTTGGATCATCATCATTGCTACTACATGAGAATAGTAAAAACAAAACAATTATTAGATTTATATATTTCATATATGTGGTTTTAATTCATATTATGATAGCTAACGTATATATATTGTTCATAAACTATATATCCACGATAGATGTTACCAAATATAAGCATTATAGTTACTTACATTGCGTTTGTTCTATTCGTGTAAAAGTAAAAAATTGAAACCCCTTAAAAAGTAGTACTCTTTAAGGGGTTTCTCATTTATATAAACAGAAAATATAAATTCTTCGTTACTTTGTTTGTGGTGGATATTTTGTCATAATCTCTGCCACAAACTCTTTGATACGTGCTTCTTTTTTTTGTACGTCTTTCGAAGTAATCAAGGTGCCAGTACCCATACCTTGCCAAGCCAGTTCTTTTTTATCAGCGTCTATTAAATCGATAAACAATGTACCTTCAGTAGATCTACTAATATTGTTATTGTCAAAACCAACTCCTAAGCCCCAAGGTCCAAAACCACCCCAAGGTCCGAATCCGCCCCAGGGTCCAAAACCACCCCAGCCGAATCTACCCCAGCCAAAGCCGCCGCCCCAACCGAAATTATTATTGTACACATTTACTTTTTCTCGTGCTTTTGTAAAAATATTCACCAGCAAATCAGGATTGTCAGATTTAGTAAAGCCTCTAGCAATAAGTTGCGATTCGATCTCCTTTAAAATACGTCGTTTATCCAAATCCGAAATTTCGACGTTGTCAATGCCTTTTTTATAAAAAGCAAATGTTTTATACTCTTTGAAATTTGCCTGCTGATCATAATCAGCACTCACTTTGATCGATACACAAGAACTTGCAATCAATGCTAAAAATACGAAAGGAAGTAATTTTAATAGTTTCATATTACCTGTAAAGTTAATTAAATAAATCTTTCAATATAGAATCATCAACACTGTTGGGAAGTGTAACCTTTAAATTTGCTTCACTTTGCATAGCTCGTTTAATGGCGAAAATAGCCTCTTTATTACGAGCCCAACTACGTCTTGATATTCCGTTGTTTACATCCCAAAACAGCATTGCTTTGAGACGTTTACCAGCTTCTATAGTTCCATCAAGAACCATGCCGAAACCACCGTTTATTACCTCGCCCCAACCAACACCGCCACCGTTATGAATGGAGACCCAAGTTGCACCTCTAAAACTATCACCAATGACATTATGAATTGCCATATCAGCAGTAAATCGCGAGCCATCATAAATATTCGATGTTTCCCTAAAAGGAGAGTCTGTACCCGAAACATCATGGTGGTCTCTTCCTAGCACTACCGGGCCAATCTCTTTCTTCGCAATAGCATTATTAAAAGCCTCGGCAATTTTCATACGCCCTTCAGCATCGGCATACAAAATACGCGCCTGAGAACCCACGACTAAGTTGTTCTCTTGCGCCCCACGTATCCATTGAATATTGTCAGCTAGCTGTTGCTGAATTTCGGGAGGTGCTGTCTTTTTTAATACAGTTAAGATGTCACAAGCAATGGCATCCGTTTTGGCTAAATCTTCGGGGTCACCAGAGACACAAACCCAACGAAAGGGCCCAAAGCCATAATCGAAGCACATGGGTCCCATGATATCTTGTACATAGCTCGGGTAGGCAAACACGTCGTCGTCAATTTCGGTCGCATTGTTGTTGCAATAATTGCCTTCGTTATCTTTATGAACCAAGGCGCCTGCGCGCGAAGCTTCTAACAAAAAGGCATTTCCATAATCAAAAAAATAGGTTCCTTTGGCGGTATGTTTATTAATGGCATTAGCTTGACGTCGTAAACTTTGCTGTACTTTCTCTTTAAATAGGGTCGGATTTTCAGCCATGAGCACATTGGCATCTTCATATGATAAATCTACCGGATAGTAACCGCCTGCCCATGGGTTATGTAAGGAGGTTTGATCTGAACCCAAATCAACATAGATACCAGCAGTATCAAATCGCTCCCAAACATCAACAATATTACCAGCATAAGCAATAGATACTACTTCTTTGGCTGTTTTTGCTTGGGTAACACGTGCAACTAGGGCATCCAAATCATCAATCACTTCATCAACCCATCCTTGCGAATGACGTGTGTGAACAGCTTTCTCATTGACTTCGGCGCATACGGTAATGCAGCCTGCGATGTTTCCTGCTTTTGGCTGCGCGCCACTCATACCGCCAAGTCCAGAAGTGACAAAAAGCTTTCCGTCAAGGCCTTCACCATCTTTAGAAATTTTGCGACCTCCATTCAATACCGTAATCGTAGTACCATGCACGATACCTTGCGGCCCAATATACATATAGCTTCCTGCGGTCATTTGCCCGTATTGGGTGACACCCAGGGCGTTGAATTTTTCCCAATCATCGGGTTTCGAGTAATTAGGAATCATCATACCATTAGTGACTACCACTCGCGGTGCTTCTGAATGCGATGGAAACAAGCCCATCGGATGCCCAGAATACATCACCAAGGTTTGCTCATCATTCATTTGCGCCAAGTATTGCATGGTGAGCAGATACTGTGCCCAGTTTTGAAAAACGGCTCCATTACCACCATAGGTAATCAGCTCACGTGGATGCTGAGCAACGGCATCGTCTAAATTATTTTGAATCATATGCATAATGGCCTTAGCTTGTAACGAAGTACCTGGATAGGCATCTATCGGTCTTGCATAGATTTTATACGTAGGGCGAAAACGATACATATAGATTCTGCCGTATGTTGTTAATTCTGCAGCAAATTCTTTACTTAAGATCGCGTGGTGTCGATCATCAAAATAACGCAAGGCATTGCGAATCGCCAATTCCTTTTCGGCAGAGGTCAAGATATCTTTTCGTTTCGGAGCGTGATTGATGCCCGCTTCAAAAGGTTGTAATTCAGGTAATTCGTTAGGGATACCCTGTAGAATATGTGTTTTAAATGTCATGATATGAGTGCTTGGATTACTTTAATTAGGATGAAATTTTCTAAAGTAATAGCAGCTAAGGATAGCGCGTCGGAACTCTATGAAATGAGTTTGCGATCGCATTTTTATATGTCATGTTGAACGTATCCAAAACACGGGTATTTATTATTGTGTATTTGTTTTTTTATCATAACCATAAGGGCAGTGTCTACAGCCACTTTCACAACAGTAACCACGTTTTAAATGGTAGGCTTCCGTAAATACTTTATACCCTTCTTTCGTTAGGTAGTAATCTTCGGGTTCTAATTTAGGAATCTTATTGTACATCTTTCTAAAATACTGCTGTAAATGTAGCAATTTAAAAGCAATTTAAACAGGCCTGTTCGTGGTTTCGATAGTTAGAAATAAAGTCCCGAAATTAAAAATGCTTTGTTAAATTTGTGCTATGAGAACACCGCATGAAATACCTTCTGAGAAGAAATCCATAGTAATGATGGGAGCCACAGGAGCTGTGGGGGGAGAGGTGTTGAAAACGCTGTTGCAAAGCGTAGATATTCAAAAACTCACCTTGCTTGGGCGTCGGGTGTTACCCGATATAAAAGTACCTTTTATTGCTCAGCATATTATCGATATTGGTGAAGTTGCTACCTATGAAACCCTTGTCGGGGGTCACACACACGCTATTTGTACCTTAGGGGTAGGAGAGCCCTCTAAAACAAGTAAAGAACATTTTATTAAGATTGATAAACTAGCGGTGATCGATTTCGCCAACGTTTGTAAGGCACAAGGGGTGCGACATTTTGAGTTACTTGCTTCGGTAGGTATTAGTGCAAAGTCATCAAGTTTTTACCTACGCATCAAAGGAGAATTGGTCGAAGAATTAAAGGCCTTAAACTTCGAACGTTTGAGTATTTTTAAACCGTCAATGATCTTAACGCCAACCAATCGTTATGGGATATCTCAAGCCATTACCTTGCGTGTTTGGCCATGGTTGAAACCAGTACTCATAAGCGGATTACGAAAATTTAGAGGAGTGAAAGTTGCTGACTTAGGCAAGGCAATGGCGATGAATTTATTTGAAGAAAAGCAAGGGTATGAAGAGTTGGTTTGGGATGATTTCGAAAGGCTCTCTTCATGATAGAAAGTGCCAATCAGTCTGTGACTTTTGATAGCATTTCTTTGACCGTTAAACGGGAAGATCTAGTGCATCCTCAAATTTCAGGTAATAAGTATAGAAAGCTCAAATACAATCTCCTAGAGGCGCAACAACGAGCGCATACAACCCTGCTCACTTTTGGTGGGGCCTATTCGAATCATATAGCGGCTACCGCTTTCGCGGGAAAAAAATATGGGTTTAAGACTATTGGCGTAATCCGTGGCGAAGAACTTAAAGAGAAGATATCGAGCAATGCAACGTTGCAGTATGCCCAAGAATGTGGTATGCAGTTCGAATTTGTTTCGAGAGAAGCCTATCGACAAAAAACAGAACCTTCAGTATTGCATCGACTGCAAGACAAATATGGTACTTTTTACTTAGTGCCAGAAGGCGGTACCAATGTCTTAGCGATTAAAGGATGTGAAGAAATTCTGACAGCAAGTGATGCTGTGTTTGATATTATTTGTAGTAGTGTGGGTACCGGAGGTACGATTGCCGGACTTATAAATTCCGCGCAAGCGCAGCAAAAAATACTTGGATTCTCTTCGTTAAAAGGTGATTTTTTAGATGCGGAAATTCAGAAATATACGACGCAAAAAAATTGGGAATTGATGACCGACTATCATTTTGGTGGTTACGGTAAAATAAAACCCGAATTAATTACGTTTATCAATGAGTTCAAAGAAGAAACAGGCATTCCATTAGATCCGATTTACACTGGCAAAATGTGTTATGGTATTGTAGATATGATACGACATGATTTGCTAGATAAAACGAAGCGAATATTGGTCATTCACACAGGAGGTTTGCAAGGAATACAAGGTATTAATGAAAAATTGAGGCGACAGCAATTGCCCTTAATAACGTAGCGAATGAAGCAAATAATGATGATAGTAAGCATCGTGGCAGTGGTCATGCTCACCAGTTGTGGCGCTAGTAAGAAAGCGAGTACGACAAAGCAACCAAGGTATATAGATGCACCTACAGAGACGGAGACGGTTGAAAAAGAAGATCCTAGGGTAGAGGATACCTCAGTGAAAGTAGAGAAAATTCCGTTAGCGGATGACTTGATCAATGATCTAAGAGCTCGAAAACCCCATTTAAGTAAAAGTACAGGCGATTATATAGAAGAATATAATGATATCGCTATTGCGGAAATGCTACGCTATAAAATACCAGCGAGTATAACCTTGGCGCAAGGTATTTTAGAATCGAATAGTGGTAAAAGTAGATTGACGGTAAAAGGAAACAATCACTTTGGGGTAAAATGCCATCGCAGTTGGAAAGGAAAGCGTATTTACCATGACGATGATGCTAAGCAAGAATGTTTTCGAAAATATGAGCATCCACTAACATCTTTTAGAGATCACTCTTTATTTTTATTTGAACGAAAAAGATATGCAGCTTTGTTCGATTTAAAATTAACGAACTATAAGGGTTGGGCAAGAGGTTTGAAGAGAGCGGGCTACGCAACTGATCCGAAATATCCTGTAAAACTGATTCAAATTATAGAAACCTACGAACTGTATAAGTATGATAAATTCAATAAAAAGTATGCGGGCGGGGTAACCAGAGTATCAAAACCGAAGCCCAAGAAACCAGGATCTTATATTGTGGTGAAAAAAGGAGACACCTTATATTCCTTATCGAAGCGACATAAAATCTCGATAGACCGTTTGAAGTGGTTGAATGGTTTAAAGAGTAATAGCTTAGACATCGGACAAGAATTGTTTATAGAAAAACAATAAGAAAAGCACGGCTCTCGCCATGCTTTTCTACACCAATTCAACCAAACTTACTACTTTTCTGATGACGCGGATTTGCATTCTTATGACGCGGATTTGCAATCCGTGTCCTTGAAATTTATAGTTAACTAATCAAAAATTAAGATCTCCGTATCTGCTTACGTTGCTTCATTCGTTGTTGCTTGCGTTGCTTCATTTCTTTTCCTTTTTTCTTACGCGTTTTTTGCCAAGTTTCATACTGCTCGGCAGTCAATATTTGTTTCATCTCGGCTTTATGGGCGATCATCGCATCTAGCTGTTTGTTTTTTTGTTCAAAAAGTTGGTCGCTAGTAGGCTTCTGATCGCTATCTCTCATTTTTTTGCGCGCCTCTTTTTTTGCTTTGTGTTCGGCTACCTTTTGCTTGTTGATTGCGAGAATCTGTTGTTGTTGCTGTGCGTTTAAGTCCAATAACAAGGTCATTTTTTTTGTTTTTATGGTTGCTATTTGATCTACAGTGAACTCAGGTTTTTGTTGTTTTTTTCGTCCGTCTTGGGCAGCTACACTTAAAGTGAAAAGTGCTATAAGTGCCATCGTCATAAATTTTTTCATGTTTTAATTTTTTACTGTTTATATACTGTGTTTGGCTTTTTGACTCATGATTATTTAAAAGGTTTAAAAGAAGCGAAGGCTTTAACAGGGTTTTAACTTTTAACAATGCTTTGTTATGCTCAATGTAGAGTTCGGTTTTTTACCATTTATTAGAAAAAATATACCATTTACCCGAAAAAGGTACTACTCAAACTAATTCGCCAAAAAAAGTTCAATAATCGTTTCTAGCTTTATAGTCGAATTGATAATACTCCAAAATTATCTGTTCAAATAATGGTTTCCCCAAAAGCCCCGTATTCATTTTTTAAAGATTTATCTATGATTAAAAAAGCCCTCCTATCGCTTGTTTTGGCATGTGCAACATTACTATTGCCAGCTCAAATTTCTGATTATGACATGCCCGAAATTATTGCACCTTCGCCTACCGTATCAAATTTGATGCGCTTCGAAGAAGTACCCGTCAATTACTATACAGGGCAACCTGATATATCTATTCCTTTATTTTCAAAACAACTCGATAAAGGATTGAGTTTAAATCTGGCCTTGCGTTATAATACTCAAGGCGTGATGATCGATAATCTTTCAGGATGGGTAGGCACCGGTTGGTCTATGGAAATAGGAGGCGTGATCTCGAGAACCGTACGAGGAATACCGGATGAATTCAAAAAAACAGTGAATTCACCAACGAAAACGGGCGTTTTACACAACCCCGATTTTTGGAATTACAATAACTTGGATATAAATCAAAAAGAAGAATTTAATTGGAATGCCAAAGGAACACCATTGGATAATTATGATACCGAACTCGATTTGTATCAGTTTAGTTTGTTAGGCACTAGTGGTCGATTTATTATTGTAAAGGAAGCGGGTGTTCTTAAAGCCAAGTTATTGTCTAAAGATCAGAATGTTAAAATTCATCTCATTTATGACACAACTACTTACGCTATGAATAGTTTTGTAATTACAGATGCCTACGGATATAAATATACTTTCGATGAAAAAGAGGTAACAACATCAACTACCACCACGACGCATAAATATCAAGGTGATTTCAATTTTACACCATTAAGTATAGGAAGTAACGAAGCCGTAGTTGTAAATACTTCGGCTTGGCATCTATCTAAAGTAACTACAAGCAATAATATAGAATTAGCCAGTATTGATTATATTTCTAAAGTACATGCCTACTATGCGCCAACGACAACTACTATTAATGATATTCAAGAAGATGTATCTTTTAATTTTTTACAAAATGCCTATAATAAGTCTATTCTAAAACCGGCAGAATCAAGAACTAAATATTATACAAGTATTCAATCTCTAAAACCAACCAAAATCACTTTTAAAGATGATACAAGCGTTGAGTTTCTTACAGGAAATAATCATCCGGAAACGAATGGTTCTATCTTACAAGATGTTATTATAAATGATAAAACGGGTACCGAAAACAAGAGATATGAACTAACGTATAGTACCATTGTAGGTCGTTTATGGTTAGATAAGGTCGATGAAAAAGCAGGTTCAGAAACCTTGAGTCATACCTTAGATTATATTGATAAAAATGGATTATCAACCTATGGCTCAGCTTCGAGTGACGTTTGGGGGTATAATAATGCAACAACGTCGACTTCAAGTGCCTGTACAGGTGGATTGACCTACGATCCAAATGCCATTAAAAAAGGCTTGTTATGGAAGATTACCTATCCTACTGGAGGTAGCAAAGAGTTTGTTTTTGAGCCGAATACCTTTTCATATGAAGGGAATCAAGTAATTCCACCTTCGGATTATTTGTTAAGCCCCATTAATGTGTCGGCGGCTGAGATCACGCGAAATTTTTGGGCAACAGATCATCAAATTTATAGTTTACCTCAAACGGTGACTTTTACACACGCACACAATGTATATATATCCGTATCGCTCACGAATGGGGCTGGCTACACCCAACACTATTTGATGGCTTTGAACAAGACGGATGGTACTGACGATAATATTGTTACTCTCGATAACACAAATTGTAAGTCAGTACCCGTCGTAGCTGGCACCTATCAACTAAAACTTATACCCTCTGGGTCGAATACCTTAGATCCGCATACGGTATCGGGATCTGTTCGATTGGATTATGGCATTCAAAACGCGACAGTTTCAGAGTCTTTATTGGGCGGAGGCGTTCGTATCAAAGAGATTGTTTTTAAAGACGTGCTTACAGAAGCTAGAAAAATCTTATATGATTATAGTGATCCTACTAATAGTAACAAGTCTTCCGGAGCAGTCGATTCGAGACAAGGTAATCTATCGAAAGATTATCCGTTTCAAACGAAGAAAAAATTATTCAGTACCACAGAAAATATACCGGCTGCTTTTGGAAATAATACGATTACCTACGATATAAAGACGAAAGGCGCTAATGCACAATTAACGAAAGGAAGTTATATAGGATATAAAAATGTAAAAGTTTCAGAAGAGAATAATGGATACTCTTTATATACCTATACCACCCCTCAAGATTATCCAAGTCCGAGTGGTGTTTTTACCTACCCTTTTAAACCTTACCCTAATTTAGACCATAAAAGAGGGCAATTACAAAAAAGTAAGGTTTTTAATCATAGTGGTAATCAGCTCAAAGAGGTTGCAAATACCTATACAAATTACGAAGAAACGATTAATACTTCTATCAAAGTAACTGATGAAGAGCAATGTTATTATTCTCAGTTTTATGATACCTACGCCAACTATATTTCTAACACTCCTACGAACACTCCTACATGTGTGGGAGGTTTTGGGTGTGGAATACTATTTACCAACTGCGGGAATATTATGATTTCGTACAGTGATGCTATTGAGTCAAGTTATAATCGGGTAGTAGAAACGGCTACTAAAGATTATACCTATGATAATTTGAACAATCAATTAATCACCGAAAGAGTAGAGCAGTATGGGTATAACAGTACTAATTTTCAACAGAATGATGTTACCACCTATTTTGAAGGAGTTGGTATCAATGAACCCTATTATAGAACGCAAACATTCTTTCCGGTAGGTGGTTATCCGAGTAGTGATTATACCAGTACCCAAAATGCTGCGATTAGTAAAATGGTCACATTAAATAAAATAAATGTTCCTATTTACACGAAAACTTATAAAAACAATACCCTCTTAACAAAGTCTCAAAATGTTTTTAGAGAGTATTTTCCCGATTTAGTAGAGCTAGAAGAAGTAAAAACAGCCAAGGGGACTCAAGGTTTAGAGAGTCGTTTAACCTACCACAGTTATTATGACAATGGTAAAGTCAAAGAGGTGAGTAAAAAAGATGGTTCTAGAACTGTATATATCTGGGGTTATAACGAAACCTTGCCTATCGCAAAGATTGATAACGCTACCTATGCAGAGGTATCAAGTCAAATTAACAATCTTCATACAGAATCGAACAATGACAATGACAGCACATTTGGTGCCGCAGGTACGGAAGGTGCTTTACGAGAAGCTTTAAAAATATTAAGAAATACATCGTCGTTGTCAGATGCCTTGGTCACCACCTTTACTTATGATCCCGTCAAAGGGGTCACGAGCGTCACCGACCCCACGGGGCAAACCATGTATTATCATTATGACAGTTTAAATAGACTAGAAATGGTAACCGATATAGATAACAAAGTAATTAGTAAGAATACGTATAACTATAAAAACTAAAAGCCTTATGAAAAAGAATATTTTATTGGTGCTTTTAGCGCTACCGTTAGTATTAATTGCACAAACACCTACACAAACTGAAAATTATGTGTTGAGTACCTCCTATCAAAAAGGTTTTGTAAAAGGCCTAGAATGGACCGCCACAGATCAAGATAAAATCTCCTCAGTAGCTTATTTAGATGGCTTAGGGCGACCAGTGCAGAGCGTAGCCGTTAGAGCCGGAGGCGCCAATGAAGACATTGTAACTTTTATGGAGTATGATATGTATGGCAGGCAGGTAAAAGACTATTTACCTTATGCTACGTCTACTACTGGAGGCACATTTCGAACCAACGCCTATGCTACCACTGGCAGTTTCTACACGGCAAAGTATGGTAGTGCCGCAAATAACCCGTATTCAGAAAAACATTTTGAGGCGTCTCCTCTAAATAGGCTCCATGAGCAAGCAGCACCAGGGTCTGCTTGGCTATTGAATAAGACAAGTGATACAGATCATACCGTTAAGTTTGATTACCAAACTAATTCGGCCAACGAAGTCAAAAAGTATACGGTTTCGTTATCGTTTGTAAACAATACCAATACCTACACACCAACCTTACAAGGAGGTTCGGCTTATTATGCCGCAACACAGTTATATAAAACGATCACTAAAGATGAGAATTGGACAACTGCAGATGGAAAGAATCGAACCACCGAAGAATTTAAAGATAAACTAGGCCGCGTCATTTTAAAACGTGTATTCGCTGATGTCGGTGGTAATTCAACCGCGCATGACACCTATTATGTATACGACGATTATGGTAACTTAAGTTATGTCTTACCACCCAAGGCCGAACCTCAAACAGCAAAGCCAGACGCTACCGAATTAAAAGAACTCTGTTATCAATATAAATATGATGATAGAAATAGGTTGGTAGAAAAAAAGATGCCTGGTACAGATGGTTGGGAGTCTATTGTATATAATAAGTTAGATCAACCCGTAATGACGCAAGATACGAAATTAGATGCGCAGGGCAAATGGTTATTTACCAAGTATGATATACTCGGGAGGGTGGCCTACCACGGTTTTTCAAATTCTGGAGCTTCCAGAACGGCTATTCAAAATGCAGTAAATAATTCTACGCAATTGTGGGTCACCAAGGGTCCTGCGATTAGTTTGGGAGGTGCTACTAGCTATTATACCAATGAAGCGTACCCAGCTACGGTATCAGAAATTATTTCATTCAATTATTATGACGATTATACTTTTGATAAGAACGGATTGGTGATTCCAAGTACGTCATATGGAACGCCCATTGTAAATTATAATAATGCCAGTAACACAAAGGTTTTAACACGTGGGTTACCTACAGGTTCAAAAGTAAAGGTGCTAGGTCATAATGGAAAGTGGATAACAACTGTAACGGGTTATGATCGTAAGTCGAGACCAATTTGGATAGGTACTCATAATAGTTATTTACAAACAACCGATATTGTAGAAAATAAATTAGATGATTTTACAGGCAGAGTACTAGAAACCAAGACCACGCACAAAAAAACAGGAAAAGCCGATATTGTAACTATTGATGTCTTTGAATATGATCATCAAGGGCGGGTAATATCTCAAATTCAACATATAAATGGTAGTGGAGGAGAATTGATCGCGAGAAATTATTATGATGATTTAGGGCAGTTAGAAAAGAAAGATGTAGGTGGTAGCAATTTAAACGGTACCAATAGTACAACATTTACAGATCTAGTAAGGATTACACTAACGAATGACGAAATTAAAAGAACGGCTGGAAGTGGTTGGGGAGGTTCTGGCTTAGCAACAAATGAGAGCTTTTCTGGTAACGGTTATGTTGAATATGAAACAATGGCCTCAAATAATAGGTTGATGGTTGGTTTATCAAACAGTAATTCTAATGCACATTACAATACCATAGATTATGCCATATATCAAACCACAACAGGTAACCTTTATGTGTATGAATCAGGCAGTAATAAAGGATATAAATCAACCTATCAAACGGGCGATATATTAAGAGTCGAGCGCATAGGATCTACAATCTATTACAAGAAGAATGGTAATACATTCTATACATCAACCGTCGCTTCAACAGGCAGTTTATTAGGAGATATTTCTTTATACTATACGAGCGATAAAATAAAAAATATGAACATTGTAGACAATAGCCAAAGTTTACAAACGGTCGATTATAAATACAATGTTCGAGGTTGGTTAACAGATATTAACGACGTAAATAATATAGGTACCGATTTATTTACTTTTAATGTGCGTTATGATAACCCAGCGAGTGGTGCCGCCTTGTATAATGGTAATATCAGTCAAACGTTTTGGAAAACAAAAAATACCGATCAGAGTTTACGAAATTATAGATACAGTTATGATGCTTTGAATAGAATAGAAAGTGCCATTGATAATACCGGCGGACAACGCTATAGTCTAAATAATGTTGATTATGATAAAAATGGAAACATCACTCGTATCGATAGAAGAGGAGCCATAAATACGGCGGGGACATCTTTTGGAGGCATGGATGTTATATTTTACACCTATTACGATGGCGGTAAGAGTAATAGATTAAGATGGGTGGTAGATTATGGTAACGATGATCATGGGTTCGTTGACGGCAACCCGTCTGGTACAGATTATTGGTATGATACCAATGGTAATATGACGAAAGATCTCAATAAGGGTATTTCAAATATCAACTATAACCATTTAAATTTACCTACTCAAGTCACTATAAATGGTCAAAATATTTCGTATGTTTATGACGCGGTAGGAGCAAAATTACAAAAGACAGTCAACGGTACGACCACCGATTACGCAGGTAATTATGTGTATGAGAATGGCAATTTGCAATACTTTAACCATGCCGAAGGCTATGTATCTCCTGACGGAAGTTCTTTTAAATACATATATCAATACAAAGATCATTTAGGCAATATTCGCCTAAGTTATCAAGATGTCAATGGGGACGGCTCAATCGCGACTTCTGAAATCATTGAAGAAAACAACTACTATCCTTTTGGCTTAAAACATAAAGGGTATAATACCAATGTTGGTGCTGGTGGGAATAGCGTGGCGAACAAGTTTAAGTATAATGGAAAGGAGTTAAATGAAGAGTTTGGGTTAGATTGGTATGATTATGGTGCTAGGAATTATGATGCAAGTTTGGGTAGATGGTTTGGTGTTGATGAATTAGCTGAAGATTACTATAGCTCATCTCCATATGCATTTGTGGGCAATAACCCAATGACTAATTTAGAGATAGACGGTAGGTTTTGGATACGTACTGTTGATGAGAATGGAACTGTAACATATACAGCACAGAAAGGAGATAGTGCTTGGTCTTTACATCAGCAGTTTGGAGAGCAAGATGGGTTAACAGCCGAAAATGCAAATAGCCTAGTTGTAGGGATACTTGGCGAAAATTATATTGGTGAAGATGGAAAATTAAAATCTAATGTTGAAGTTAATGATGAACTAAAAGTTTATACTGACCAGGAATCTACAGAAGCTGAAAGTACACCAAGCGAAAATGTAGTAACTAATACTCAAGAAGAGTCTGCATTAGCTAAACTTGATAGACAGGTTGATGGTTTAGGAACTATCGGAAAAGCTCTATACAAGCTATGCTGTTATAATGATGCGGTAAGTGCGGCAAATTATTACGATAGGGCGAAAGATGACCCAGAAGGAGCTTTTAATCAGATGAAGTTGGAAGGCATTGCGAGCGCTTATGCCAATGCGATTCCTGGACTTGAAGGAAATTTGAATGTTAGAAGTACTCGATCTAGAAGAAGCAGAGGGAGTACAAGAACAGGTAAAACGTCAAGAAGAACTGTTAAAGTTTCAGGAAAAACCTTAAATGTAAAGACCGGACCACGGGGAGGTAAATATTATATAAACAAGAATGGAAATAGGACTAATTTAAATAGAGATGGAACTAAAATAACAAGATTGAAACAATAATCTTAAAAAAGGATACGGTCTTTTTTATAAAGACTGTATCTTTGTTTCGTATTTAAGTAATATGATTTTAACAAGTGAGTTATAAAAAAATGACATTAGTAATATTGCTAGTTTTGTTAGTTTTTTTTCTTGGTTTACTTACTTTTAATAAGTTAACAAAAGTTGATTACATTCCTACAGAATTCGAATATGAGTTAATAGACTATTTTAAAGAAATAGCGTTAAATGCTGAATATAGTTCTAAGGATAAACTACAAAAAACTATTAAATGGAAACAACCTATGATGCTTTTTGTTGTCAAAGAGGGGGAGCATATACCACAAATAAAAACTATAAAGAAAGTAATTCAAACTATAAGCGAGCTGACTTTGGATGGTTTCAAAATTGAATTAATTGAAGAAAAGTCAAAGAGCAATGCTATTCTTTATCTCTTAAATAAAGATAAAGTTGAAGAAATAGACCCTTCTTTTTTTAATGGAATTAGTGGGGATTTTGTAGGACTATCTTTAGCTACTTATAATGGCAGGAATAATATTACGAGTGCAAAAATATTTATTGATATAGAGGAATCAATTGAAATACAAAAGTCTGTAATTTTAGAAGAGATTACTCAAAGTATTGGTTTAATGAACGATTCTGAAAAATACTCAAATAGTATTTTTTACGAAAAACAAATGGAAGAAAATATTGTCAATGTTCAATATTCTGCTATTGACAAAGATATTATAAAGCTTTTATATCACCGAAGAATGAAATCTGGTTTAAATAATAAAGAAGTAGAAAGAGTAATTAAGAGAATTTTTAAAAATAATGAGATTGAGCTTTCGGGAAGTAAGAATAGCAAAAACATAAACTTAAATTAGTATGATTTATATATTAATATTTATAACGTTTATATTGGCTGTTCAGTCCCAAAAAATCCGATAGCGCGGATTTGTAACACCCCCGATGACCCGATGGCGCGGATTTGTAATCCGTGACAAATAACTCAACAGCAGCCTATTCGGTTGCTGTTTTTTCTACTATGTGTTAGCACGGATTGTAAATCCGTGTTAACTGAGTCAAAGACGGTTACCTTTTTTGTTCTAAATAATTATTAAAGTAATTTGAAAATCGTATTTTTAAAGTAACACATTACAAGTTTCAAACTCGCGGTGGCCGAACTAGAATGAGAAAATGATAAAGGAAGTAATAATGAAAAAAAACAAAGAGATAGAAGAATTAACAAAAATTCTAGAAAATGTAAATACACTTTCTAAAGAGGATGAAAAAGATACTGAAATATGCCAATTATTGGTAGAATCGGAGAATTATTTATTAAGTCATCCTTGGTGCGAGCGTATTGAAGGTGGATGGTTGGCTATCTCATGGGGTAATATTTTATGTGTTTTTTTACATAAAATCATATCAAAAAACCAAGAAGTTGATGATTATGTTTGGATGGTCGTTGGAGATATTCCACCGGCATACATTGATATTGAAAGTGCTAAAGATCCACTAGAAGTATTAGAATGTTATGTCGGAATTATGAGCGATTGGGTAGAGTGTGTTGAATTAGGTAACTCTATAGAAGATTGTTATCCTATTGAAGTACCAGAAACCAAAGAATATGCATCGATGCTAAAAGCTAGATTGAAATTCATATCAGAAGAACTAACTCAATGATGTCATTCCGATGGCGCGGATTTGTAATCCGTGACAAATAACTCAACAGCAGCCTATTCGGTTGCTGTTTTTTCTACTATGTATGTGTTAGCACGGATTATAAATCCGCGCTAACTGATGGACAATTAATAAGAAAACCGTATTTTTAAATAGTTGAAAAGTTGTAATCATGAGGATAAATATTTTTGTTCCTGTAATAGTTTTAGTAATCTATTCATGTAATGTATTCAACTATCCAAAAAAAATAAAATTATTTTCGCCAGATAAATCTAAATGCATTACCATACTAACTGATGCTGAATTTAGATATATTATAGCCGGAAATTATGATAAAGTTCCTGATAATAATTATGTGAAAATTGAGGCAAGACCTCGCGGCGCAGAGGGAGATGTTTTTTATGGTTGTTGGGATAAAGAAGGTTATGAATGGGAACTATTTAGTTTTTCGGCTAAAATTTTAGAAAATAATTTAGATGAAAGCAAATTTAAATTTGTGACCAAGTACCCAGAGGATGCTAATATAAATTTGAAGAAAGGAATATGTTTTGATTTTAATTTCCTTAACCCAAAGATTGATGAGAATCAAAGAAAAATAGTTTCTATGGAAATTAATTAAACCCGATGGCGCGGAAATGTTTCCTGCTGTCCCGATGGCGCGGATTTGTAATCCGTGACTTACACTTCATACAGCAATCTTAATCGGTTGCTGTTTTTTGTTTTGACTATATGTTAGCACGGATTGTAAATCCGCGCCAACTGATACTGTTTTTTTTCGACTGTGTGTTAGAACGAATTGTAAATCCGCGCTAACTGATTGTAAATCCGCGCTAACTGAAAGTATATAGTTAACCACTGCCATTTCATGTCAATGAACTTATTTTCCTTTGTATTCTGTGATTTTAAGAAGTCGCCAAATTATTAATTTTCTAAATAAAACAATGTCAACGAAATACAAGGCTACGATGCCAAATGCTGGTTACTTTATTACGATAACCACAGTAGGCTGGGTAGATGTGTTCACTAGATTAAGTCAAAAAAATGTTTTAATTAACGCGTTGGCATACTGTCAAAAAGAGAAGGGATTAGAAATTTATGCATATTGTATTATGCCAAGTCATTTGCATTTACTCTGTAAAGCCAAAGAAGGTAATCTTCTTTCTAATAATATGCGAGACTTTAAGAAGTTTACGTCTAAAAAAATAATAGAAACGATTAAAAATTATCCCGAAAGCCGTCGAGAATGGATGCTTGATTATTTTGTTCAGGCATGTAGTCATTTAAAGAGGAAACAAAAATACAAAGTTTGGCAAAATGGTTATCACGCAGAAATTTGTTTCTCAACTAAATTTATTAAACAAAAGTTAGACTATATTCATAATAATCCTGTAAAAGATAAAATTGTTGAGAAGCCAGAAGATTATATTTTTAGTTCAGCAAGAAATTATGCAGAACTGACTACAGAGTTAGATGTAACAAGGTTAAATATTTTTTGAATTGTAATTAAGCGCGGATTATAAATCCGCGCTATCCGAGTTATAAATCCGTGCTATCCGATAAAAAAAATATGAATCGCAATATATTTACCTATGCTAACATTGAGTACGGTTTTAACGTAATTCATACAACAAAAAAACGGATTAATCAAGAGGGTTTTTCCTGAAAAAAAAGGGGAAAACCCTCACAATAAATACGAATTTCTCTTCCTACATTTACTTCAACAAACCCTTTTACGTTCCATTTCCTCCACTACGTAAATACAAATCACATTATTAATCTTTAATGCTATAAAAAGTTTAATCCAACACTTTTTTTGGTTAATAGCTACATGAATACTTCCTCCCTTGTCACTATAGATGAAACATTTATAGCATTGACTAAAACAGAAGTTTATGTCAATAAATTACTACCGAAAGGGAAGGAATTATGAATTGTTTATCCGTAAAGTGTATAATTGTCAAAAAGGCAAAAAATACGGAGCCGACGAATCTTTTTTTATAGATCTTTTCTTGAACAAATTACAATCACATAGAATTAATCGCAAGATTTCTCCTGAAAGACAATTTTTTAAGGTGAAATTATATATTCAAAAAGCATTAATTACCTTGCGAAAACGTAAAAAGTATATAGACTCAAATGATCATTTTATGCCCTTTCTGTTGAAATTGCAAAACGCTGAGACAACAGAAGATTTAATGCACATTGTAAACGCATCACTGGCAAAAATAATTGAGTTAGAAAATGAATTGAAATGGAGTCGGTAAAAATCTATCTCCGCTACCGCGAGTTTACCAACTCGTGGTTTAGCTAAACACGATGACGTGGATTTATTCGCTTCTATTTTGATTTTTTAAATCGGTGCTCGTCAGTTCGCTATGCTCGTGTGCAATCCGTGACTACCTATTATTTATTACAGCAACCACATCAATATCTTTAAATCGTGTCGATGCTTTAAAGTAATCAATCGGTATTCTTGCTTGTTGCGACTCTAAACGCCCATCCGCGAAAGCGCGCTGTAATACATCTTCTACCAAATAGTCTAAAGCTTCGGTTTCGGGTTGGTACTTATTTTTTAAATTGAGTTTAAAAACTTTCGCTGTAGTATTGTACCAAAAAGCTTTCCAACCACTGCGATACTCTTTTACCAAATCAAATGCGGTGAGTCCTGTTTGGCGATGGAGTAGTTTGATCAGAATTTTACCTTCGGTACGTGTTAATTTTTTTAATTGGGCAGTGAATTCACCTTCCATATATTTTTGCATCTTTTTCGTATGCTTCTTGCGCTTCCGTTTTGATCTAATCTTTGCCAATTGCGCGTTGAGTTGCGTCAAGCGTTCAGCGGCCAATTTCGCATATGGGTACGCCTTAAATACTTTACGATAATACCAATAATAATAGCGCTTCGATTTCGTATCTTTAAATTCGAGCTTTTTAAAAACCAACACCTCGTTTAAGGGTATCGTAATAGAATCGGCCTCCACAAAAATAGAATCGTCAAAAATAGAATCGCCAGGTTTATCTTGTGCAGACAAGCTAACAACACTTAAAAATATAATATATAGAGCTACTTTTTTCACGTTTTTCGAGACTAGAACTACTATGAGTTATCAAAATTAATGCAATTATATGAAGCACTAAAAACATTAACGTTTATTTCACAGTAAATTATTACATTCGTAGAAAATAACAGTATACAATGGCAAAAAAGACAATTCTCAATAAAAAATCCTTAACATTTTTAGAAAAATATTTAAATAATGCCTCGCCAACAGGGTACGAGTGGGATGGTCAAAAAATATGGATGGACTATCTAAAACCCTATGTTGATGAGTTCATTACAGATACCTACGGTACAGCCGTGGGTGTGATCAATCCGAAAGCAAAATACAAGGTAGTCATCGAAGGGCATGCCGATGAGATTTCGTGGTATGTGAATTATATCTCTGATAATGGCTTACTCTATGTGGTGAGAAATGGTGGGTCTGATCACCAAATTGCACCAAGTAAAATTGTGAATATCCATACCAAAAAAGGCATCGTTAAAGGCGTATTTGGCTGGCCTGCAATTCATACAAGAAGTAGAGCAAAAGAAGAGCCACCAAAGCCTAATAACATATTTATTGATGTAGGCTGTAAAAAGAAAGCTGAGGTTGAGAAGTTAGGTATTCATGTGGGCTGTGTCATTACCTATCCTGATGAGTTTCATATCATGAACAAAAATAATTTTGTATGTCGCGCGATGGATAACCGTATGGGTGGTTTTATGATTGCCGAAGTGGCACGATTGCTCAAAGAAAATAAGAAAAAGTTACCATTTGGCTTGTACATTGTAAATGCTGTTCAAGAAGAAATAGGCCTACGCGGAGCGCAAATGATTGCCGAAAGAATTCAGCCCAATGCTGCGATTGTGACTGATGTTACGCATGATACGACCACTCCGATGATCGATAAGAAAGTACAAGGCCATTGCGAAATAGGGAAGGGCCCTGTAATCGCTTATGCGCCAGCCGTACAGCAAAAATTACGCGATTTGATCACAGATACCGCCGAAGAAAAGAAAATTCCGTTTCAACGAAATGCGCTATCGAGAAGTACAGGTACTGATACCGATGCTTTTGCCTATAGCAATAGCGGTGTTGCCAGTGCGCTGATCTCATTGCCATTGCGCTATATGCATACCACGGTAGAAACCGTGCATAAAGATGATGTAGAAAATGTGATTAAGCTAATTTATGAATCACTATTGAAGATTAAAAACGGAGAAACGTTTAGCTATTTTGATTGATAAAATAGCATTATAAACCTGTAAACTATACATCTTAAAAACTTTCCAAATGAAAAAACTACTCATCTGCTTACTGCTATGTCCATTGGGTTTAATTGCGCAAAATGATCCTTTATGGATGCGATATTCTAGTATCTCACCTGATGGGAGTGAAATTGCATTCTCTTATAAAGGCGATCTATATAAAGTTGCCGCTTCTGGCGGAGTGGCCTTGCAATTAACCAATCATCAAGCACATGATTATGAACCTGTTTGGAGTAATGATGGTAAACAGATTGCATTTGCCTCTGATAGACATGGTAATTTTGATGTGTTCATTATTTCGGCAAATGGCGGAAATGCGAAACGGTTGACCTATCATTCGGCTGGAGATCATCCGACTGATTTTACACCAGATAACAAAAATGTAATTTTCTCTTCATCGCGAAAAGATCATCACAAAGCAGTTTTCTTTCCTTCGGGAGCTTTGCCAGAAGTATACAAGATAAGTGTAGACGGAGGTCGCGAAAAGCAATTGTTGAGTATACCAGGTGAAATGGCACAGTATAGTCCGAATACGAAAAAATTAATCTTTCATAATCGTAAAGGCTATGAAAATGCGTGGCGTAAACACCATACATCTTCCGTAACTAGAGACATTCATACCTATGACTTCGATTCGAAGCAGTTTACCAAAGTGGTGAGCTGGCAAGGTGAAGATCGCAATCCCATTTGGAAGAATGATTCAGAGTTTTATTATCTCACTGAGAAAAGCGGTGATTTTAATATTTGGAAGTCATCAATTGCTGGAGGAACATCTACCCAACTCACGAAATTTAAAGATCATCCGGTACGATTTTTAAGCAGTTCGAATAACGGTGTGTTATGTTTTGGATGGGATGGTGAAATATATACAATGAAGGAAGGTGAAGAACCTACAAAAGTGTCAGTGAAGATCAATGCCGATGCCCAGTACAATGATGTCGTAATTAAAAGAATTACCGGCGGAGCAACAGACTTTGCAGTATCACCAAATAACAAAGAAGTAGCCTTTATAGCCCATGGTGAAGTTTTTGTGACCTCGATTGAGCATTCGGTAACCAAGCGTATTACCGATACGCCTCAACAAGAGCGTAACTTAACCTTTAGTAAAGACGGTAAGTCATTAGTGTATTCGACAGAGCGAGGTAGCAGTTGGGATATTTATAAAGCGACATTAGGACGATCAGAGGACAAGTATTTCTATAATGCTACGATTATAAATGAGGTAGCATTAGTAAACACAGAAGCCGATGAGTTTCAACCTGTGTTTTCTCCTGATGGAAAGGAAATAGCATATCTCGAGAATCGATCAACTATAAATGTATACAATCTAGCGTCTAAAAAAACAAGGAAAGTAATGGATGGCTCGTTGAACTATTCATATTCTGATGGAGATCAATATTTTGCATGGGCACCAGATAGTAAATGGTTATTGGTTCATTTTTTCGATGCCGATAGATGGAATACCGATATCGGTTTGCTCAATGTTGGTTCTAATGAAATGATCAACTTAACTAAAAGTGGTTATAACAATTATGGTGCAAAATTTGCCATGGATGGAGAAATGGTGTACTGGGCAACCGATAAACAAGGATATCGCTCGCACGGTAGCTGGGGAGCTCAAAGTGATGTGTATGCCATTTTCTTAACCCAAGATGCGTATAATAAGTTCTCATTATCTAAAAGTGATTACGAATTATGGAAAGAGGAACAAGAAGATGCGAAGAAGGAAAAGAGTGGTGATGATGCAGATAAAAAGAAAGACAAGAAGAAAAAAGGTGCTAAAGATGCTAAAAATGCTATCGTCAAGCTCTTAAAAATAGAAAAAGATGGCTTAGATGATCGAAAAGTAAGACTTACGACCAATTCTTCATTTTTGGCTGATTTCTTAATCGATAAAAAAGGAGAGGAATTATTTTATATTACCAGATTTGAAAAGGGTTATGATCTATGGTCGAACAAATTTAAAGACAATAAAACAAAACTGTTGGCAAAACTAGGTACTACAGGATCTAGTCTTGAGTTTGATAAAGATCAAAAACAGATTTATTATTTAAATCGAGGACGTATCAATAAAGTTTCTGCAAAAGATGGAAGCAACAAAGGCGTTTCGTTTTCGAGTGAAATGAATTTAAACAAACAAGAAGAAAGAGCGTATATGTTCAATCATGCTTGGAGACAGTTTAAAATGAAATTTTACGTAGAAGATTTGCATAATGTTAATTGGGATATGTACAAAACAGCATATTCTAAATTCCTTCCGCATATTAACAATGGCTATGATTTTGCCGAAATGTTAAGTGAAATGCTAGGGGAGGTAAATGCTTCTCATACGGGTTCAGGTTATTTCGGTGGGCCAAGTATAAGAGATCGAACGGCAACATTCGCAGCTTTTTATGATGAAAGTTATCAAGGTGACGGACTAAAAATTGCCGAGATTATTGATAAAAGTCCGTTGCATACCAAAACTGGCAAGATCAAACCAGGTGTGGTGATTGAAAAAATAAATGGCACAACGATTACATCAAATATGAATCAATATCATTTAATGAACCGAACTGCAGGTACGAAGTTATTAGTTGGGTTGTACAATCCTGCAACGAAAACTAGGTGGAGCGAGGTGATCAAGCCTATTTCGATTGGGGCTGAGAATAATTTATTATATGAACGTTGGATCGAAAGTAGAGAAGCAAAAGTTGATAAATTATCTAACGGTCAGATCGGATATGTGCATGTGCGCAGTATGAATAGTTCTAGTTTTAGAGAAGTTTTCGAAAAAGTTTTAGGAAAGCATAATAAGAAAAAAGCCTTGATTGTTGATACAAGATTTAATGGAGGTGGATGGTTACATGACGATTTAGTGACCTTCCTTGACGGAAAGAATTACTTAAGGTTTGAACCTAGAGGTCAAAAAAATATGGGAGGTGAACCTGCCAATAAATGGCAAAAACCTTCATGCGTATTGATGAGTGAAAGTAATTATTCTGATGCCCATATGTTTCCTTACGCTTATAAATCCTTAGGAATCGGTAAACTTGTTGGTATGCCCGTTCCCGGAACAGGAACCGCAGTATGGTGGGAAACATTATTAGATGGTGAAACCTATTTCGGAATTCCACAAGTAGGCATGCGAACAGGAGACGGTAAATTGATGGAAAATACGCAGTTAGAACCAGATGTTAAGGTGAACAATGAATACAGTAATGTACTCAAAGGAGAAGACCAACAATTGGCAGCTGCAGTAAAGTTGTTACTAGAAACGTCTAATTAGTCAAAATAATCTAAAGGCCTCTTTTGAGGCTTTCTTTTTGTATGCAATTATTGTTATCCGCGGTAGCACCAGCATTTGTCATTATCTTGTATATCTATATAAAAGATAAACATGAAAAAGAGCCAACACATTTATTGGTGTATAATTTTTTGTTTGGTGCTATAGTTAGCGTCATAGTGACAACTATTTTGTATTTTATGTTTGCCGAATTCTTTCCGCCATTCATAGAAAAAAGTGTGTTCGATCAGTTCATCAAAGCCTTTTTAATGGTTGGTTTGATCGAGGAGTTTAGTAAATATATCATTGTAAGATACTACGCACAACCCAAAGAAGCATTTAATGAACCTTTCGATGGCATTGTATATGCAGTGATGGTCTCCATGGGTTTCGCGGTCACAGAAAATATATTTTATGTGTTTCAATATGGCATGCCAACAGCGATTACGAGAGCCTTTACCGCAGTGCCCGCCCATGCTACTTTTGGAGTGTTGATGGGTTATTTTATGGGGAAAGCCAAGTTTTCTAAGAACAAAAAAATGATGAACCTACTCGGATTACTCTTAGCGGTTTTATTTCATGGAGCCTACGATTTCTTTTTGTTCATTCCGTTCGTGCCAGGTATCTGGACAGGCGCTTTTATATCACTAGCTATCGGGTTGTTTCTGTCGAGAAAAGCGATTAAAATTCATCAAAACAATTCAAATTTCAAAGCATAGCGTGCTAAAATTAATATCAAAAATAAAATAGTTAACATTATTAACTATTTTTAAATTTTAAGTTATCTTTACATTCAAATAAAATCATACAACGTGAGTACTTCATATACCGTAAAAGTGAATAATACCTTCGATTTTGACATTGATGCAACCCAACTGTCGAAGTTAGACGCTGTGCAAAATTCTGAGGCTGAGTTTCATATATTAAACGAGCATAAGTCGTATCAGGCTACCATAGTCGATGCTGACTTTAATCAAAAGAAATATACCATTAGTATTAATAACAACAATTATACTGTCGATATCTCGAATGAGCTAGACTTGTTGATCAAAGAAATGGGCTTTTCTTTAGGTAATTCGAAGAAAATAAATGAAATCAAGGCACCTATGCCTGGCCTTATTTTAGATATTAGTGTAAATATTGGCGATGCTGTGAAGGAAGGAGATACCTTACTCATATTAGAAGCGATGAAAATGGAAAATAGCATTGCGAGTCCGCGAGAAGGAATTATTAAATCTATTGCGGTACAAAAGACCGATGCGGTAGAGAAAAATCAATTATTAGTAGAATTCGAATAGTATGAAAAAGATATTAGTTGCAAACAGAGGAGAAATTGCTATTCGCGTCATGCAAACGGCAAAAAAAATGGGGATTAAAACGGTCGCCGTGTATTCTACAGTAGATAGACATGCGCCACATGTAAAATATGCCGATGAGGCTGTATTAATTGGTGAGGCTCCATCGAGTGAATCGTATCTTCGAGGAGATAAAATTATAGAGGTAGCTAAAAGTCTACAGGTCGATGGAATCCATCCAGGATATGGATTCTTGAGTGAGAATGCAGATTTTGCGGAAAAAGTAGAAGAAAATAATCTCATATTTATTGGTCCTAGGTCAAAAGCGATTAAGGTTATGGGAAGTAAATTGGCTGCGAAAGATGCGGTAAAGGCCTATGATATTCCAATGGTACCTGGTATTGACAAGGCCATTACAGATGTGAAAAAAGCAACCGAAATTGCCAATGAAATAGGCTTCCCAATTTTAATAAAAGCTTCAGCAGGGGGTGGCGGAAAAGGAATGCGAGTGGTACACAAAGAAGCCGATCTAGAATCACAAATGAATCGAGCCATTAGCGAAGCCACTTCTGCATTTGGAGATGGTTCGGTATTTATAGAAAAATATGTGACCTCACCAAGACATATAGAAATTCAAGTCATGGCCGATACACATGGTAATGTGGTACACCTTTTCGAACGTGAATGTAGTATTCAACGTCGTCATCAAAAAGTAGTAGAAGAAGCACCATCGGCAGTGTTAACACCAAAGCTACGTGCCGAAATGGGCGAAGCAGCGATTAAAGTCGCAAAAGCCTGCGATTATGTGGGCGCAGGGACGGTAGAATTTTTATTAGACGATGATCTTAATTTCTATTTTCTTGAAATGAATACAAGACTGCAAGTAGAGCATCCTGTGAGTGAATTGATTAGCCAAACAGATTTGGTAGAATTACAGATTCGCGTAGCTCGAGGTGAAGAACTACCCATGCGACAAGAAGATTTAAAGATTACTGGACATGCGCTAGAATTGCGAGTATATGCCGAAGATTCATTAAATGATTTCTTACCAAGTGTAGGTACTTTAGAGGTATATCAATTGCCAGTCGGTAAAAATATACGTGTAGATAATGGTTTCGAAGAAGGCATGGAAATTCCTATTTATTATGACCCAATGCTCTCGAAGTTAATTACATATGGCGCAACAAGGGCCGAGGCTATAGAGTTAATGATAAAAGCCATTAGCGACTATAAAATTGAAGGTATTGAAACAACCTTACCTTTCGGCAAGTTCGTTTGCGAACACGAGGCTTTTCGTTCCGGTAATTTTGATACGCATTTTGTGCAGCACTATTATTCTCCAGAAGCATTGAAAGAACAACAAGAGGAAGAGGCGAAAATTGCCGCTTTGGTTGCAGTGCAACAATATATGAAAGATCAACAATTGTTACGTTTACCAAATTAGACTGTCATGGATTCCAAAATAGAAAACTTAAACGAAAAATTAGCAAAGGCATATCTTGGTGGCGGTCAAGCTAGGATAGATAGGCAACACGAAAAAAAGAAATTAACGGCTCGCGAGCGTGTTCATTATTTATTAGATGAAGGGTCGTTTGAAGAGATCGGTGCTTTGGTCACCCATAGAACGAAAGATTTCGGGATGGAGAAACAGCAGTTTTACGGAGATGGAGTAGTTACCGGATATGGCACGGTAAATGGGCGATTAATCTATGTGTTTGCACAAGATTTTACCGTTTTTGGAGGTTCCTTATCGGAAACGCATGCTGAGAAGATATGTAAAATCATGGATCTCGCAGTGAACGTTGGTGCCCCAATTATCGGCTTGAATGATTCTGGTGGAGCACGTATCCAAGAAGGTGTACGCTCACTAGGCGGTTATGCTGATATTTTTTATAAAAATGTACAAGCATCAGGAGTGATTCCGCAACTATCCGCCATCATGGGACCTTGTGCTGGGGGAGCTGTATATTCTCCTGCAATGACAGATTTCACCTTAATGGTAGAAGACACCAGTTACATGTTTGTAACAGGTCCGAATGTGGTAAAAACGGTTACCAATGAAACCGTTACGTCAGAAGAGTTAGGAGGCGCAAGTACACATTCTACAAAGTCGGGAGTAGCACACAAGACATCAGCAAATGACATTGAATGCCTCGAGGATCTAAAGAAATTATTGAGTTATCTTCCTCAAAACAATACACAAACAACGGACTTATTACCCTTCGAATTAAAAGATGAGGTGAGAGATACATTGTCTACAATTATCCCTGACAATGCGAATAAACCCTACGACATGCATGATGTAATCAAGGGTATTATTGATGAAGATTCTTTTTATGAAATTCATAAAGACTATGCCGAGAATATCTTAGTTGGTTTTGCACGTTTGGGAGGTCGAAGTGTTGGAATCGTAGCTAATCAACCTTTATTCTTAGCAGGAGTGTTAGACGTCAATAGCTCTAAGAAAGCGGCACGTTTTGTGCGTTTCTGTGATGCGTTTAATATTCCGTTATTGGTCCTAGAAGATGTACCAGGATTTTTACCAGGTACCGATCAAGAATGGAATGCGATTATTGTGCACGGAGCGAAACTGCTGTATGCTTTGAGTGAAGCAACCGTGCCGAGAGTAACGGTAATTACACGAAAAGCGTATGGAGGAGCCTATGATGTGATGAATTCGAAGCATATCGGCGCCGATATGAATTTTGCTTGGCCAAGTGCTGAGATTGCCGTAATGGGAGCGAAAGGAGCCGCCGAGATCATTTTTAAAAGAGAGATACAAGCTGCCGATGACCCAGAAGCGAAATGGAAAGAAAAAGAGGCCGAATATGCTGAGCTATTTGCCAATCCGTATAGCGCGGCAGAACGTGGTTTTATAGATGAGGTTATTCTTCCAAAAGATACTCGACGTAAATTAATCAAAGCGTTCGCTATGTTAGAAGATAAAAAAGTAGATCGACCTAAACGTAAACACGGTAATATACCGCTATAATCGTTGATGGCTATTATCTAAGTTTGTCGACTAGTAAAATTGTGAGTATTTTTAGGGTAACTTTTGCTGCATGTTAAAAATTGCTTTAGATCCAATTTACCATCATCCATTACCAGAAAATCATCGTTTTCCTATGGAAAAATATTCGTTGCTTCCACAGCAATTAATATACGAGGGTACAGTCTCAGATATGAACTTTTTTGTTCCTTCTCCAGTGAATGAGGAGGTAATTGCATATACACATACAAGCGATTATTGGCAAAAACTAAAAAACCTAGAACTGACGAGACAAGAAGAACGGAAGATTGGGTTTCCTCAATCGAAACAATTAATTAAACGTGAAATTACCTTAGTTGGTGGTACCGTGGGCTGTGCTGAATTTGCATTAAAAAACAAATGCGCTATGAATATCGCTGGGGGTACACATCATGCTTTCACTGACAGAGGAGAAGGTTTTTGCTTATTAAATGATAATGCTGTGGCGGCTAATTTTTTACTCAAAGAGTGCTTGGCCTCGAAGATATTGATTGTTGATTTAGATGTACATCAGGGCAATGGTACGGCAGAAATATTTAGAGAAAATGAGAATGTATTTACGTTTTCCATGCATGGAGGAAAAAATTACCCGTTCCATAAAGAAACATCAAATTTAGATGTACCGTTAGAAGAGGGTGTAGAGGATAAGAGGTACTTGTATTTGTTAGAAAAAAGTTTAGAATCTATTTTGCAGCATTTTATGCCAGATTTTATTTTCTACCAATCAGGTGTCGATGTGTTAGCAACAGATAAATTAGGAAGAATAAACCTTTCTATAATAGGTTGTAAAAGACGCGACGAAATTGTTTTGAATGTGGCAAAAAATAACGGAATTCCAATCGTAGCTTCAATGGGAGGAGGCTATTCACAAGACATCAAACACATTATTCAAGCACATGCGAATACGTTTCGATTGGCGCAGGATATTTTCTTTTAGGGAAGATGTAATTTCATGCCTTCATGCGAAGCCTTAAAACCTAATTTTTCATAGAATTTGAGCGCCTCAGGACGTTTTTTGTCAGTGGTCAATTGTATCAGATGTGCGTTTCTATCTTTTGCCCGTTCGATGGCCCATTTGAACAAGGTTTCACCCAAACCTTCACCTCTTTTATCTTTGCGAATTCTAACGGCTTCTATTTGAGCTCTGATACCGCCTTGGTAGGTTAAATATTGAATAAAGCTTAATTGTAAAGTGCCAATTATAGAACCATCAGTATCTTGTAGAACAATTAACTCCTGATTGGGATCAGAATCGATTTTTTGAAAAGCATCATAGTAAACCTCGGGCAAAGGATCCTGAAAATTCTCACGTGTTTGCCCTAATGCATCATCGGCAATCATTTCGACGAGCTTTGGAATATCTTCTTTGATGGCTTTTCTAAATTTCATAGATCCTATTTTGGAAACAAACTTTTATCTAATCCAGGAACTAGACGAAGGGCATTTTTATAATAAACTTTTTTTAAGATGTCATCATTGAGATCCAATCCGTACATCGGCCAATAGGCATGGTATTTTTTATGATACCGAAAATATTCATCATTGCTTTCTAATACTCGAAAGTAAGTAGGGAACTCTTCTGGTTTCCAACTATCTTTACCAAATAAAATACGATCTTGGTATTTCGTGAAAAAAGCCTTTGCAAAACGAGGTTGTCTACCCAATTCTGCAATAATAGCTCCAATTTCTACCGACATATTAGGCATTTCGTCCATGAGCTCTCCTAGCTTTCCCAAGTCATTGGCGAACCAACCCATATGTGCATTGATGAACTGCGTCTTCGGATGTTTTCGAAACATATTGTGCTGTTCTTCAATAATCTGTTCCCAAGGTGCTGGATTTGTTGCATCACGTTTTCTTCTAGGGTGTGTTTTTAATTCTAGCCAACGTTCATTATCTCCGTCAAAGGGATCCCAAAAAGATTTCGGATCGGCGGCATGAATTAATACAGGGATACCCAATTCTGCACATTTCACCCAAATAGGATCCAATCTAGCATCATCAATGGCTAATCGCTTGCCATTAATATCTGTGTTACGCAGTCCTAAACTCTTGTAAACTTTCAATCCGCGTGCTCCATTCTTCACATCTTGTTCTAATTGTGCTGCAGCTTTTTTTCCCCAATCCTTTTCACCAACGCCTTGAAAACTTACATTAGCAAAAACCACAAAACGATTGGGGTAGTGGTCGGCAATATTCTTTACCGATTGCTGGAGTTTTTCACCCGAGCGCCCACTAAGATTCACCATAATACCCATATTTAGCGTGTCCATCGCGGCGATAACAGGAGCTAGATCCTGTGTAGGCATTCTATATTGATGCCCATGAATATCAATAAAAGGGAATTTGGCTTTTTTTACGAGTTGACCTGGTACCACCAACGTCGATTTCGGATTGTATTCTTCAAAGGTTAAATCCTGAGCAAAAAGTGACAGAGCGACAAATAAAGAAAGTGCGCTAAGCAAGGTATTTTTAAAATGCATATAGAGTTTTTTTATAAAGCTGAAAGATACCAATATGAAACCTACTACACCATTTTTTAGGAAATGTTTAACATGCTGAAATCAAGTAATGGTGACACTAATATAATCTAAGAATAGGTTCTCAATCAATTGAATTGAAGTATCTTTGCCGGATGCAAGAAAAACAAGCGAAGCCAGAGTTCGAGTTCATTGCCTTGATGGCGTCGCTAATGTCAAGTGTTGCTTTAACTATAGACGCGCTGCTCCCAGCATTGCCAGAAATTGGTTCTTATTTACAGGTAGTAAATACAAATGATAATCAGTTGTTGATTACCATGATTTTTCTCGGACTAGGATTTGGGCAATTGGTTTTTGGTCCACTCTCAGATAGTTTTGGAAGAAAGCCAGTTGTATATGTTGGTTTTATGCTATTTATTATTGCCAGTATTATTTGTGTGACGACCCAAAGTTTTGAAGTTATGATTGTAGGTCGCGTATTGCAGGGTGTTGGATTATCCTCACCACGAACTATGGCTATTACCATTATTCGCGATAGATATAGTGGCGATTATATGGCAAAAATAGTTTCGATTGTGGTTATGGTATTTATTTTAGTTCCAGTAGTGGCACCGGCCATGGGGCAATTTTTATTAAATTTTTATCATTGGAAAGCCATTTTTTATATGAATCTTATGATCGGAATTGTGGTAATGGTTTGGTTCGCTAGAAGGCAACCAGAAACCCTCAAAATTGAAAATAAGATCCCTTTTAAATGGCGTTTATTTATTGATGGAACCAAAGAGTTTCTAAAGTATAAACGAGCCTTAGCTTATACTATAGTTTCTGGGTTTATCACTGGGTCATTTATGGTATATATTAGTACTTCGCAACAAATATTTGAACAACAATATGATATGGCTGAGCTCTTTCCATATATTTTTGCAAGCCTTGCCATTTCTATTGGTTTGGCTACTTTTTTAAATAGTCAGCTAGTTGTTAAATTTGGCATGTTTAAAATTGCGTATACCGCAATGATCGCCTTCGTGGGAATTTCACTTTTATACGTAAGTTTGTTTTGGTCTGGTAAGAATCCGAGTGTTGAAGTATTGATAGCCTTCTGTTCAATACAGTTTTTTTCTATAGGATTTTTATTCGGGAATCTTCGTGCCTTGGCCATGCAGCCACTGGGTCATATCGCTGGCATTGGAGCAGCAATCAACGGATTTCTGTCAACCGTAATGGCAGTACCTATTGCCAATTATGTAGGCAGTTTCGTACATGATTCGGTCTTACCCTTATTTATAGGCTTTTCTATTTTTGGAATCTTATCATTACTTATTTTTCTTGCTGTAAGAAGAAAAATGTTGTTATTGAAAGCTTAAGTTCTTACAATATCAAAGGTTGGCAAAATGCCTTTTTTATTGAAAAGCAAATGATTTTTTGAGACTATCAAAAAATGGGATAAAACTAAAGTTTGTTTTGTTTCTACTGATATGCCTCGACAATTGTGCATATTCTTTTTTATTAATAATAGTGAAGTCGTTCCAGCGATTTTTATCAGCAACAAAAGCACTGACATTGGTGTAAGCTCCAACATTATATTTTAAACCTTGAGACGAAACGAGATGTTCTACAGAAGATTTATACAATTCAATGGCTTGTTTTCCGAAAAGGACATAGGTAGGTTGTGATGTTGATTTCATTTATTGATCTTTTTAAATAGAACAATTGAAACGCAAGAATTCCTACTTTTTAAGACGTATAAATTTAAATTTGTCTAAGACTACCATGATACAATAAGTGATATCAAGTTCGTGCCATCGTACACCTCCAAAATTTGCTCTGCCGCTATGCGTATGATGATTGTTATGATAGCCTTCGCCCATCATCAAAAAATCAAAAGGCAATAAATTCTTAGAAGTATCATTCACTTTAAAGTTTACATATCCATAAATATGAGCGAACCAATTAATAATAACCCCATGAATGGGTGCCATTAGAAATGCCACTGGTAACAATAACCATTGCCACCATGTCGTTGCGAATGCTATAAAGAAAAGCGTGTAAAGGGTTCCCCAAGAAAGTCTCGATATTTTTGAACTGGCAAATTTGTCGAAGGCTTCCCATTGCGGCACATTTTTCGTGAATTTTTCAGGAACATCAATTTTCTTTTTATTGATGGCGCTATATATTGTTTTGGTACGCCACATCATAGAGAATACGTTATCATCATATTTCGGCGAATGCGGGTCTTTTTCTGTATCTGCATAAGCGTGATGCATTCTATGCATGACACCATAACCATAGGCACTTAAATAGTTAGAGCCTTGAAAAAGCCATGTCAAGAAAAAACAAATTTTCTCACCAAAGGGTGACATGGTAAAGGTTTGATGTGCCGCATATCTATGGAGAAAAAATGTTTGAAAGAATAAACCGATATACCACAAACCGAGCATTAATAATAGTATTTCCATGTCTCTTTTTTTTTTAGAGCACAAAGAACAAGCCTATTCACCAAAAATAAAATGAACCTAGGTTAAGAAATTTGCTTTCGTATTCTACTCAATGCTTGTGGAGTAACGCCTATATAGGAAGCAATATATTTCAACGGAATTTTCTGAATCAGATGAGGTCGCTCGGTAAAAAGATTTAAATAACGTTGTTTCGCAGATTCATTAAGAAGCGATTGCTCTCGCTTCGATTTTATTAAGAATAAGCGCTCCGTTGAAAGGCGACCAATAATATTACCTATTTGGGTTTTTTGATAGACTTCTTGCAAATCATTATAGCTGATACTCCAGATAGTGGTATTGGTGAGCGCTTCAATTTGATAGGTCGATCCCATTCTGGTTAAAAAAGAATCATAGGCACTTACAAATTCATTTGTGAAACAAAACCCAAAAGTAATTTCTTTTTCAATGTCTTCTTTTGGAATCAAAAATCGAACAATTCCTTTTTCGATAAAAGAAATATGATTTTCGATATGACCTACATCTAAGAGGATACTTTTTTTTGTAAAAACCTTTTTGGTGAGTTTAGAAGAAAACAATTGCCAGTCATTATCACTAATTGGTGTTATTTTCTCTATATAATCTCTGAATTTATACATATCAATGAAACCAACTAGTTTAAATGAGCACTAATTTTTGAGAACGAAATTTCATCGAAAGTCTGAATAGTTATATTGGCGAAACTATAATCTTGATTTACAGAATGCTCGCTCTTATACCCCACACAAAAGATGCCCGCACTATTTGCGGCTTTCATGCCATTCGTAGAATCTTCGATCACTATACATTCTGATCGATCAAAACCAGCAGCTTGAGCGGCCTTGATGAATATTTCAGGGTGCGGTTTAGAAGCTTTAAGATCGGCGCCACTTAACTTAGCTACGAAATATTGATTTAAACTAAAACGTTCAAAAATTCTATCAATGTTTGGCATTGATGCCGATGAGGCCAGCACGAGTGTTAATCCGTTTGCAACATAGTCTTGAATCAACTCCAATACGCCATCAAGTAATTGAAGGCTTTTATCATTTTCAAAGAGATATTTAAAATGCTTGCGTTTCGAACGAACCAGGTCGTGCGGTGCTGATGAAATTTTAAAAATATCGCATAGCTTTTCACATATATTGAGTGTCGCTTGTCCGGTGAACGATGTAAATAACTCTTCAGAAACTTCGATATTCATATCATCGAACATCTTATAATAGGCCTTACGATGTAAAGGTTCAGTGTCAACAATAACACCATCCATATCGAATAAAACAGCTTTTAGCATGTAGCTATAAATTTAAAAACAAAATTAAGCTAATTCAACTTAAAAGCTTCCACTATCGACATCTTTTATAAATTTAATAAGGCCTTGAAAAAATACCTTTTGGTCATCGAACTGCGATAAATGGCTCCCGTTAGGACAGAATAAGTAACGGCCATTCTTTACTTCGGTTGAAATCCATTTCATATGCTCGGGGTCCATGGTATCATATTTCGCACCGATGGTGAGTGTAGGCACCGTGATTTTATGCAACTCTTTTTTTACATCCCATTCTTTTAAATTGGCATCACCTTTAATACCAAACTCACTCGGGCCTTGCATCGTTACGTATACATCTGGGTTTAAATGCTTAAATGATCTATTGATAGGCTCTGGCCATTCGTCAACCGGCATGCGTATAACATGCTTTACATAATAATTATTGACAATTAAATCTAAGTATCTCTCGTTGCTATACTCTCCTTTATTTTCATAAGACATAATTTCTTCTAATACCTTAGGGTTCATTTTAGGTGCAAGCACTTCATCAGAATACTGTTGATATTCGGGTATAGAAGCTACCATATTCGAAATAATAAGGCCTTTTAAATTTTCTTGATATTTCAAGGCATATTGCATGCCTAAAATACCACCCCAAGACTGACCATATAAATAGAAATTATCTTTGTTCAAACCTAAGGCAACTCGAACTTGCTCTACTTCTTCTACAAATCGATCAAGATCCCATAAAGATAAATCTTTGGGTTGATCACTATAATAAGATCCCAGTTGATCATAATAGTAGTACTCAATACCTTCTTGCGGAAAATAACCATCGAAGCATTCATAGATTTCATGTGTCATTCCAGGACCACCATGAAGCAATAATACCTTCATGGTTGGATTGTTCCCAACGCGCTTCGTCCAAACCTTAAATTCGCCTTTTGGGGTTGAAATCGGAATCATTTTGATACCACCCATAAACTGATCATCTTTTCCGGTATTGTCTAAATAGGCTGAGGTTTCTTCTTGAGAAGTAGGTTCGGTAGTCTTTGTATTACAGCCCATACAAAGTGTCAGTAAACTAAAAATAAAAAGTATTTTCTTCATAATTTATAAAACGTTATCCATTATTTCTTGAACCACATCAGGATTTAAAAGGGTAGAGGTATCTCCTAAATTCTCTGTTTCGTTCGAAGCTATTTTACGCAAAATACGACGCATAATTTTTCCACTTCGCGTTTTGGGCAAGCCACTCGTAAACTGAATCTTATCTAATTTAGCAATTGGGCCAATATGCTCTGTAATAATTTGATTAATTTCTTTTCTAACGTTGTTCGGATCTCGAGATTCTCCTGTTTCTTTCAAGATCACATAACCATATAAAGCATTTCCTTTGATATCATGGGGAAATCCAACAATGGCTGATTCCGCTACTGCGGGATGCTCATTAATAGCATCTTCGATAGGAGCGGTACCTAGGTTATGTCCAGAGACAATAATAACATCATCGACACGACCAGTAATTCTATAATAGCCCACTTCGTCGCGTAAGGCACCATCGCCAGTAAAATACATGTTTTCAAACGCCGAAAAGTAGGTTTCTTTATAGCGTTGATGGTTTCCCCAAATAGTACGCGCCATCGAAGGCCAAGGAAATTTGATGCATAGACGCCCATCGACTTGATTACCCTGTATTTCTTGTCCGTTTTCATCCATTAATGCTGGCTGAATACCAATAAATGGTAAAGTTGCATAGGTTGGTTTTGTAGGTGTCGAAAATGGGATAGGAGTAATCATAATTCCACCCGTTTCAGTTTGCCACCAGGTATCTACAATCGGACTTTTCTTTTTACCAATATTATCATTATACCAATGCCAAGCTTCTTCGTTAATCGGTTCACCCACTGTGCCTAATACTTTCAACGATGACAAATCATAGGTTTCTACATAGGATAAATTCTCTTTAGCTAAGGCACGAATTGCCGTTGGTGCAGTATAAAACTGGGTAATTTTATGCTTTTCAACGATTTCCCAAAAACGACCCCAATCGGGATAATTTGGAACACCTTCAGACATGACGGTGGTGGCTCCATTAGCTAATGGGCCATAGACAATATAACTATGACCAGTGATCCATCCGATATCGGCCGTGCACCAATAAACATCATCTTCTTTATATTGAAAAACATTTTTGAAAGTGTAGGCAGTATACACCATATATCCACCAGTAGTATGTACCATTCCTTTGGGCATTCCTGTAGATCCTGAAGTATATAAAATAAACAATGGATCTTCGGCATTCATAATTTCTGGAGCACATTCCGCGGAAGCGTCATCCAATAAAGGCTGTAACCAATGATCACGACCTTCTTTCATATTGATGCTAGAATTGATGCGTTTGGCAACCAATACTGTTTTTACACATGAGCAATTTTCTAGGCCTTCATCGACAATACTTTTGAGGTCTATCGTTTTGGCACCTCGATAAGAGCCATCTGAAGTAATAACCATTTTACAATCACTATCATTAATTCTTGTTGCTAAAGCTGTCGCTGAAAAACCAGCAAAAACCACCGAATGTATAGCGCCGATACGTGCACAGGCCAAGAGGGCAATGGCCAATTCTGGAATCATTGGTAAATAGATACATACGCGATCTCCTTTACTGATTCCCTGCGCTTTCAAGACATTCGCGAATTTATTAACGCGCTTGTAGAGTTCTTTATAACTGATATGTGTCGCTTCTTCTTTCGGATCGTTAGGTTCAAACAAGATGGCTGTTTTATCGCCACGTGTATGCAAATGCCTATCGATACAGTTTTCAGTAATATTTAGTTGGGCTCCTTCAAACCAAGATACCGCTGGTTTGGTGAAATCCCAGTTGAGTACTGAATTCCATTTTTTGCGCCACATAAAATGTTCTTCGGCAATTTCTTCCCAGAAAGATTCAGGATTATCAACTGACTTTCTATATACTTGAAAATACTCTTCTAAATGTTTGATATGATAATTACTCATTTTTAAAATTTCGTTTAATGTGTAGCATCTCCAGCTCCCGATGGAATGCGAATATTATCTACTATTTCTTGCACTTTTAATGGTGGGGGTGGTGTAAATTTTGAAATGGTGATAGACACCATAAAATTAACGACCATGGCCACAGTACCAAACCCTTCTGGTGAAATACCAAACCACCAATCCTTTTTGAGCGCTTCTACGGCTGTTTTTCCTCCATCGAAAACACCAAACTTGAATTTCAACATATAGAAAAGCATGAGTAAAATACCGACAACCATACCGGCAATGGCACCTTCTTTATTCATTCTTTTATAAAATATGCCTAAGACGATTGCAGGAAAGAATGACGCTGCTGCCAAACCAAACGCTAAGGCGACGACAGCCGCAACAAAACCGGGCGGATTGATACCAAAATATCCCGCAACGCATACCGCAGCAACTGCTGATAAACGAGCTGCTACTAACTCACCTTTTTCTGATATTTCAGGGTTGATTATTTTCTTAATAATGTCGTGTGAAACAGAAGATGAAATGACCAATAATAAGCCAGCAGCTGTCGACAGTGCCGCAGCTAGACCACCGGCGGCGACTAAGGCAATAACCCAATTCGGTAAGCCAGCAATTTCTGGATTTGCGAGTACCATAATATCACGGTCGACTTCCAATTCATTGGTTTCTTTATTGGCAACATATTGAATAATACCATCATTGTTCTTATCGGTAAAAGTGATAAGACCTGTTTTTTCCCATTTCTTAAGCCATTGAGGCATCTCAGCATAGGGTTGATTGCTCACGGTTTCTATCATGTTTGTTCTTGCAAATAAGGCTATGGCGGGAGCAGTTGTATATAAAATAGCAATGAATAAGAGCGCCCATCCAGCAGATTTACGTGCATCACTTACCTTTTTTACGGTGAAGAAACGAACGATTACATGCGGCAATCCTGCCGTTCCAACCATGAGGGCCGCTGTGATAAAAAAGACATCTATTTTTGATTTACTACCTGTGGTATACTCGTGAAAACCAAGTTCACGATGCAAACCATCGAGCTTATCTAATAGATAGACTCCATCAGCACCCGAACTACCGAAACCAATTTGTGGTACGGGATTTCCTGTCATTTGAAAGGAAATAAAAATGGCAGGTACCATAAAGGCGAAAATAAGAACGCAGTATTGGGCAACTTGTGTGTAGGTAATTCCTTTCATTCCGCCAAGAACGGCATAGAAAAGAACGATAAACATTCCGATGATAACACCCGTTGTTCTATCTACTTCTAAAAAACGGGCAAAGACAATACCAACACCTTGCATTTGGCCAGCGACATAAGTAAAAGAAACGAGTAAGGCGCATAAAACGGCTACAATACGGGCTTTATTCGAATAGTAACGATCTCCGATAAAATCGGGCACGGTGAACTTACCAAATTTTCTAAGATAGGGAGCCAATAATAAAGCTAGTAAGACATAACCGCCTGTCCAGCCCATTAAATATACCGAACCCTCATATCCTCCGAAAGAAATGATGCCAGCCATTGATATAAATGAGGCTGCCGACATCCAGTCGGCGGCAGTTGCTAAACCATTTGCTATGGGGTGTACTCCTTTACCTGCTACATAGAATTCACCGGTAGAGCTGGCTCTCGACCAAATAGCAATACCAATATATAAGGCAAATGTAATTCCAACTAAAATCCATGTCCAAGTTTGTATATCCATGGCCTATTCGTTTACATTGTATTTTTTATCCAATGAATTCATCAATTTGATATAGACAAAAATGAGAATCACGAAAACATAAATTGAACCTTGTTGAGCAAACCAAAAGCCAAGTTTAAATCCGCCTAGGGTAATTGTATTGAGTTGTTCTACAAGGAGAATCCCAAAAACATAGGAGACTAAAAACCAAATGGATAGTAAGATGGCGAGGTATTTTAAATTTTCCTTCCAATATTTTTTTTGTTGTTCAGAATTCATGGTAAGTTAATTGAAGCCCCAAGATAAAATTTATTATGTTAAAATAATAATGATTTCTACAATAGACATGAAACGAGCGCTAAAACTCATTTTAAATTCTACGAATTACATAGAACATAATATTTTATATTTTTACAGGGTACAACAACTATGATAGAACTTTCTAGCTTGTCAGCAGCCTTCATCGAAAATTGGGAAATTGTAGCCCTATTTTTCACGGTGGCTATTTTATATTCCTCAGTTGGTTTTGGAGGCGGATCTAGTTATATTGCTATTTTGGCTTTGACCGGACTAACATTTATTCAGTTTAGAGCCATCGCCTTGCTTTGTAATATTGTGGTTGTGAGTGGAGGAGTTTATATTTTTGCTAAAAATGATCATTATAACTGGAGAAAAGTAATACCCTTAGCTATGTTTAGTGTTCCTTTTGCTTTTCTTGGCGGTTACTTAAAAATTAGTCAAACCCTTTTCTTTACGGTATTGGGAGGGACGCTTGTTTTTGCCGCGGTGCTGATGTGGTTGTCAAACCACTTTGTCAGTGAGGCCAAATCAAGTTCAACAATTAGTTCTGCCGCGAAAGATGGAGTGATTGGTGGGATTATTGGTTTTATTTCGGGGATGGTTGGTATTGGAGGAGGTATTTTTTTAGCGCCGTTTTTACATTTATCAAATTGGGATACACCCAAACGAATCGCAGCCACAGCGAGTTTCTTTATTCTAGTAAATTCGTTAGCAGGATTAGCCGGACAAGTTCAGAATCCTGAGTTCTATTTCGAACCTAATATTGCCTTTATTTTAATGATTACCGTTTTTTTTGGCGGACAAATTGGTTCACGATTAAGTGCTGCAAAAATCCCTCCTTTTGTGATCAAAAGAATGACCGCTTTACTGATTGCATTTGTAGGAATAAGAATACTATTTAAATATATCTACTAATTTTTTTGAATTAATTTATACCAATTGGTATATTTTTCATATCTTGGCTGTATGATTGCGACAAAAGCGGCAAAGACACGTCAGTTTATTATCGAAAAGACAGCTCCTATTTTTAATAGGAATGGGTATACGGGTACAAGTTTATCTGATATCACCGAGGCAACTGGTTTGACAAAGGGAGCCATGTATGGCAACTTTAAAAATAAAGAAGAATTAGCCTTAGAGGCATTCAACTATATCGTTAAATATCAAATGGATGAGATCAGAAACATTATCCATGAGGTGGCATCTCCTTTGGCTAAATTGTTTGCTATTACTAATTTTCATCGTTCCTATTATAAGCGGTATATAGGTTTTGGCGGATGTCCGTTGTTGAATGTAGGTGTCGATGCTAATCATACAAATCCGGCGTTGTTCAAACAAGTGAAGTATGTTGTAGACAAACTTCAAGGGAGTATTGCATCGATTATTGAAGAGGGTATATTTAAAGGAGAGATCAGAGATGATATTAATGCTATGAAATATGGAACACGTATTTTTTCGTTGATTGAAGGGGCAATTTTTACCTCTGTGATATCGAGAGATGAAGATTGTTTACTCGATATGATGAATCATATTGATAAAATGATTCAAGTAGAATTACAAGTATAATAATGATACGATGGACCTACAAGACGATTGGCATAAGATAAGAGCTCATTTTAATCGAAGTATACGTTCAAGCCTGCATGTGTCTATTGGTTCGGTATCTAAAGATGGTAACCCAACGGTAACACCAATCGGCAGTTTATTTTTAAATAAAGGTCAAAAAGGTTTTTATTTTGAGCGATATACCTCGAGTTTACCATTAAATAACCAGCATAATAGCAATATATGTGTGCTTGCAGTAAATAGTAATATTTGGTTCTGGATTAGGTCTTTGTTTAAGTCTAAATTTTCAAAACCACCAGCCATTAAATTATATGGTGTATTGGGAGAACGCAGAGAGGCGACTGAAATAGAATTAGCAAGATTGAAAAAGAGAACGAAATTATTCAAGATCTCTAAGAAAGGATATGATTATTTATGGGGAGATATGAAACATGTTAGAGAGATTGCTTTCACAAAGATTGAAATGATGAAATTGGGAAATATGACATAAAATCTATTTTTTTAATTTAAAATATACCGATTGGTATTTTAATTTAGTATGATGAAATTATATATAAAAATAATGAGGTTGTATTATAAAACCATCTCTAATATCTCACCAAGACTAGGAGGGTGGATGGCATTCAACTTATTTCAAAAAGTCAGAAAAAAAGATGTTAGGCAACGTGAAGAGTCCTTTTATGAAAAGGCAAGACACTTTAAAATCTCTTTTTTAAATCAGGACTTACATTGCTACGAGTTGGGCAATGTGCAAGGGGAACTCGTATTTCTTGTTCATGGATGGGATTCTAATGCAGGAAGCTTATCAAAATTTGCCTTTGAATTAGCCGAAAGAAATTATCGAGTGGTGAGCTTTGATTTACCTGGGCATGCTAAATCTGATTCTGATCGTACTAATTTATACGAATGTAAAGAGGCTTTTAGTAATTTGTTAAAATTTATTGATCCGCAAAAACCTTTTACCGTGATTTCACATTCTTTTGGTTCTGCCATGACCACATATACAATTTCAAAGCTCAATTATACAATAGATAAGTTCGTGTTCTTGACAACTCCGAATTCTTTATTGGAAGTATTTACCAACTTTAAGAATTTTGTGGGCATTACAGACAAAGCATTTGGATATATGATTAAGAATGCAGAAGATATTGTAAATGAGAAAATAGCCTCTGTAAATGTTAGTGAACGTTTAAAAAATATAACATTCACTAAACTGTTATTGGTGCATGATAAGGCTGATAAAATAATTCCGTTTAAAAATTCGGAAGACGTATATAAAGCCAATAAGAATACTGACTTAAAGGTGTATGACAAAATAGGTCATTACAGAATGCTCTGGAATGATGAGGTATTAGAAGATACCCTAGCTTTTATAGCGACAAATTAATTTGAGGTGAAGCCATTGTAAAACAATAGTAAAAACATAATGTTGTGGTTAACATTTTTACGTTTACAATGGCTTTTTTATGCTATACTTCCATGATATAGACTCTTTATGATACCATCGGATAGACCAATTTTTGGGACATAGAGTTTGGTAGCACCGCTCCATTTCATGGCACTCAAATAAATTTTCGTTGCCGGAATAATTACATCGGCCCGATCTGGATTTAACCCCAATTCAGAAATTCGTTCATCATAACTCATGTTTTTTAAAAACTTATATTGAGCATTTAAAAATATATATGATAACGGTTTATCAAGCATTCTACCCGACATTTTAAATAACTTGTTGATATTCCCACCCGATCCAATGAGTGATACTTTGTCGAGGTGGCTTGTCGAGTTTTTTATCCAGTGTTCGACGTCTTTGAAAATGATTTTGTTCTCGGCCTTGGTATTGTTTAAAAGGCGTACAGTACCCATTCTAAATGATTTTGAATCTTCAATTCTTCCTTTAGAGAATAAGGTAAATTCTGTACTTCCACCTCCTACATCAACATATAGGTAGGATTCATCACTTTTTACAAGTTTATGTAAATCGGTTGCCGCAATAATAGCAGCTTCTTCTTTACCATCTATGATCGTTATATTTACGCCAGTTTTTTTCAAAATTTCTTCAACTACTTTCTTTCCATTCGAAGCTTCTCGCATAGCAGAAGTTGCACAGGCCTTGTATTTTTCTACACCGTGTACCTTAATCAACAACTTAAATGCTTCAATGGCATCGATTAAGCGTTGTTGGTTCGCCTCACTTATGCTGCCTTCAACAAAAGCGTCAGCACCCAAACGAATTGGTACACGTACAAGAGAGGATTTTTTAAATTGTGGTTCTTTATTTTTGGAGATTATCACATTTGCAATCAATAGTCGAATAGCATTTGAGCCAATATCTATTGCCGCATATTTTTGTATTTCCAAAATTTAATCGTTTTTCGCAGGTTTATGATGCTTCGGAAATTCAGTTAAAAACGTCTCACCTTTTTTAATATTCTTCCAATGTTTGTCTTTGAAACGAATGCCAATAACTCCACAAGTAGGCACATGTGAGATGAACTTATCACCAAATTTATTGACGAAGGTATTGATACCATGATCATGGCTAAATACGATTGCCGATTCGAATCCGTCATCAAAAGCTTTGACTGTTTTAATAAGATAACCATCACTAAAACTGTAGAGTGCCTTACTCACTTTTAGATTGGCCAATGGAAAATTAAACGTATAGCTAAAAATCATAGCCGTATGTAACGCTCTATTCGCACAACTCGAAACAAATAGGTTGGGAGTGTCTACCTTGTTCTTAAGAACTTGAGAGACCAAATAGGCGTCATTAATACCTCTTTTCTTTAATGGTCTGTCGATATCTTTGATACCCTCATACGCCCAAGAAGATTTTGCGTGACGAACTATATATAGTGTTTTCATTTGTATAGCGATGATCTTATTGTTATGTTGCTACCAAATATAATTGTTTTATCCTAAGTTTTAAGGTGCGAGGCGAACTTTTTTCCAATTCAAATCATCGGTCAAAGTATATCGAATTCTGTCGTGCATTCTATTGGGTCTCCCTTGCCAAAATTCGATAGAAATTGGCTTCACGAGATAACCTCCCCAGTGGGTGGGTCTCGGAATATCGCTGTCGCGGAATTTATCTTCGTAGTTAGCCAAGCTCGTATCTAGTTCTTCGCGTGAACCTACAACTTCGCTTTGATCAGAAGCCCAAGCACCTAATTTGCTTCCATCCGGACGTGATTCAAAATAACCATCAGATAAGTTTTTGGGCAATTTTTCGGCGACTCCCTTAATAATGATTTGTCGTTCAAAACTGTTCCAGAAAAATGATAAGCAAATGTTCGGATTTTCAGCAATGGCTTTTCCTTTTTCAGAAGTATAATTTGTGTAAAAAATAAAGCCTTCCCAGGTGAATTTTTTAAGTAATACCATTCTGTTTTTAGGAAATCCGTCAAGACCAATAGTGGCGATATTCATGGCGTTTGCCTCATGTTGAGCATCCGAAGCATCAGCAGCTAAAAACCAATCTCTAAATAACTCAATCGGATTCTCAGGAGTATTTTCTTCTAATAAAGCATCCTTATCATAACTCACTCTATGGTTACTTAAATCTTTCTCCATACTACTTAATTTTTTTTCGAATTAGCCATAAACCAACAAAGGTAATAAATCCATTTAATGGTAGTATTTCCCAATGAAATTTGTAACCTCCAATAATACTCTCTGGCAAATAAGTAATGGCAAAACTTAGCGATAATGCCACAATGGCAACAATCCAGGCGTAGTTGTCTTTAATTTGATGCTTTGTTAAAATACCAAAAGCAAATAAACCTAGGAGCGGGCCGTAGGTAAATGTAGCAAACTTAAAGAGGTTTCCAACTACATTGCCGTCCAAGTAATTGAAGAGTATCACCACAAAAATCAACAAAATAGAAACACCAATATGCACTTTTTTACGCAATGGTTTCTGAGTTGCTTTTGGCCTATTTTCAATATCTAAAAAGTCTACAGAAAACGACGTGGTTAAAGAAGTCAAGGCACTATCGGCACTCGAATAAGCAGCAGCGATGAGGCCAATGATGAAAACAATGGCCAATGGTGTTCCTAAATTTTGGTTTACTGCAATTTCTGGAAATAACAAATCAGTTCTGGTTCTACCTTCTACGATAGGTATGTCAACACCTATTTTTTCTGAATAGATATATAATAAGGCACCAAGCGACAGAAATACAAAGTTTACAATTACTAATAGAATAGACATGGTGGTCATATTCTTTTGCGCATCTTTTTCATTTTTACAGGTTAGATTTTTCTGCATCATATCTTGATCTAATCCAGTCATGGCGATGGTGATAAAAATACCGCCAATAAAATATTTCCAAAAGTATGTGGTCGCATTTGGATCATCGAAAAAGAAAATTTTTCCTTTTGCCGCGAATTCTTCAGAATCTAAGAACTCCATATATGACCAATCTAATTGTTGATTGATCAAGTAAATGGCCAAGCCAACCGCCGTAAGCATTGTGAGTGTTTGTAGAGTATCTGTCCATACAATTGTTTTGATACCACCTCGAAATGTATACACCCAAATGAGTAAGATAGAGATCACTACCGTGAGCCAAAAAGGTACATCCATTTGTTCCAAAACGATATATTGCATGGCGAGTGCAACCAAAAATAGTCGAAATGAAGCACCGGTAACTCTTGATAGTAAAAAGAAAAAAGCACCTGTTTTATAACTTACTTTTCCGAAACGTTGCTCTAAATATTGATAGATAGAGGTGACATTCATTCTATAGTAAATGGGCAAGAGCACAAAGGAAATAATTAGATACCCCACGAAAAAGCCAAAAACACCTTGCATATAGGCAAACTGTTGGCCGCCAATAAGACCCGGCACCGATATAAAAGTGACACCTGAAAGGGAGGCTCCAATCATCCCGAAAGCCACAATATACCAAGGAGATTGCTTATTCGCTTTGAAAAAAGTTTCGTTAGAATCGTTCTTTCCTGTAAAGAAAGAAATCAATAAAAGTACTCCGAAATAACCGGCAATCAGCAGTAAGATGTGTAATGGTTGCATGAATTAAAAATATAGTTCAAGAAAATAAGTGTAGCTAAGATAGTTTTTTTTAGATGCCAGTGAAAAGATATAAGAATAAAGACACACAAAAATTAAATTGGAAGCTTCTTTTCTCTTTTTTTACGCGGCATATTTCTCTTTTAAATTGTAAATTCGCATCTATGAATTTTTCTTCGAAATTATTAGAAAATGCCGTTAACGAGGTGTCTCAGTTACCTGGAATTGGTAAACGTACAGCCTTGCGTTTAGTATTACATTTATTAAAGCAACCGAAAGAACAAACCGGTTATTTAATTAAGGCGTTAGATCAATTGCGAAATGATGTAAAACTATGTGAAAAATGTCATAATATTTCGGATGTCGCTATTTGTGAAATATGCTCTAGTAAACAACGCAATGCTTCGATTATTTGTGTGGTAGAAGATATACGTGATGTGATGGCTATTGAAAGTACATCTCAGTTTAGAGGAATGTATCATGTACTTGGCGGAAAAATTTCACCTATTGAGGGAATTGGCCCACAGAATTTGACCATTGAAAGTTTAGTGAACAGAGTGAAGGGCGGCGAAGTAGAAGAAATTGTTTTTGCCTTGAGTTCTACCATGGAAGGTGATACGACCAATTTTTATATATACCGCCAGATCGAAGATTGCGCTATAAAAGTGTCGACAATTGCGCGAGGAATTTCGGTAGGTGATGAGCTAGAGTACGCAGATGAGGTTACTTTAGGACGCAGTATTTTGAATAGAATTCCGTTTGAAAATAGTTTGAAGGCCTAGGGTCTAAATTTGATTGCCTGTAACAATTTGTGTACTGAATAGTCTCTTGATTAAAGACCTTGATGAAAACACTTACTTTGGGCAATTACTATGGTGAAAAGAAGCAGGAGCTCTTTTTTAATGACATCGTATTGTCAGAGTATGATTATCTTATTCCTAGAACAGACTGGCACTACCACGAAAATCCTTATTTTATGTATCTCCTCCAAGGAGACATATATGATGTGAATAAAAAACGAACAACGGTTTGTCCGCCAGGAAGTTTTTTACTTCATAATTGGCAAGAAGAACACTACAACGCCAAAGAGTCAACAAACGCAAGAGGCTTTCATATCGAATTTAAAAGAGACTGGTTCGAAACTAAAAAATTAGATGTCAATCTTTGGGAAGGAAGTCAGCTTATTGAAAACCCTGAATTACATCATTTATTGGCGAAACTCTATTTTGAATTTAAATGTCAAGATGAATTTTCGGAAGCAACAATTGAATTATTGTTGTATGAATTATGCGAAAAAATCGAGATGAAAAACAGGTCAATTTTCACTAATGAACCTACATGGATTGCACCTCTTAAAGAGCTCTTGCACGAGGGCACTACTCAATTGAGTCTTGATTTTCTTTCTGAAGAGTTGAAGGTACATCCAGTACATTTGTCTAGATCAATTCCGAAATATTTAGGAACTACATTAGGAGATTATCTTCGTCAGCAAAAAATTAAGAAGGCGTTGAGCTATATGTTAAACCCAAAACTTTCATTGACCGATATAGCATATATGTGTGGGTTTTCAGATCAAAGTCATTTTATCCGCACCTTTAAATTATATTTTGCCAAGACACCGAAAACCTACAGAAAGGAAATATTGAGAGGTTAATATCATACTATTTTGACATAGTTGATAAGGCTATCTTTGAAAAAAATATAAAATCATGAATAAATATAATGTCTTGATATGCCTTTTGTTACTGAGTTATCCAATAGGTGCACAATTGAATTTTTCGAATGTAAATACCGCAGATGTCAAATTTTTTAAAAAAATGGATAGCACCGTTCGTGCTGGAACTTATGAAAAAATTACGAGTATTTTAATCGCAAAAGATGGCAATGTGCTTTTTGAGAAGTATTATAATGGTAACAATGTAAATTCTAAACATAACACGCGGTCTGCTACTAAAACCATGGCGACCCTATTAACAGGTATTGCCATTAAAAAAGGATTTATAACTTCTGAGAAAGATAAAATCTTCGACTATTTAAAGCGAACCTTGCCCGTTGCGAATCCCGACAAACGAAAATTAGAGATTACGATTGAAGATGTATTGACAATGAGTTCTGCTCTTGAATGCGATGATAACAATACTTTTTCTAGAGGACATGAAGAGCGCATGTATTTGATCGAAGACTGGACAAAATTTTATGTGAACTTACCAGTACGTTCCTATACTTTTAATCCAAAACCCGAAGAGCTACCTTATGGGCGATCCTTCAGTTATTGTTCGGCAGGAGCGGCTACGATGGCTGAAGTTGTAGAGGCAGCGGTGGGCATAAAGTTAGATGCCTTTGCGAAAAAACACCTATTTGATCCATTAGGTATTCGTGATTATGCATTAGATTATACACCACAAGGTATGTTAAATACAGCTGGAGGTAGTGAATATAAAAGTAGAGACTTCCTAAAGTTAATACAGTTATGTTTGAACAAGGGGAAATGGAACGGTAAACAATTGATACCAGCATCCTGGATAGCTAAAGCATCAACTCCAAAAGTTGAAGCCTTCGAAGGTATGAAATATGGCTACTTGTTTTGGTTGGTAGATTTTGGTGATAAAAGAAAAGTTAAGACGTTCGCCATGGCTGGAAACGGAGGTAATAAGATCATCGCTTGCCCAGAGTTAGGGTTAACAGTAGTGCTAACAGCCACTAATTATAATAATGGTAGAGCACATAGATATACAAGTGAATTGATGAATAAATTTATCGTTCCGGCATTGATAGATATGAATTAACACGTATATTTTGTTTAAAAGAAAAGCACTAGTGATTTAATTCTACGAATCACTAGCGCTTATAAATTGTAAAGAGGAAGTTCTTCACAATTAATCTTAAATAGCTACCACTTCTGGTTTATGTAAACTAACTACTGTAAGTACGGCCGCGCCGTTAATCCAATAATAATAGGCATCTATTCCTTCAAATGAAAAAATGAATGGAGCCAAAATGAAAACTACCGCTACTAGAAAATCTACAATGAGATGCATTTTATATGAGATCACTCTGAAAGCTCCCAAGTGATGATCGGTTAATAAGGTTAAAAGAAAAGCGGCAATACCAGTCGCTACTGATAAGTACAAGGCAATGGGGTTAGAGCTTCCTAATCCTAAAGCAAAGGGCAGCACTATTAAGGCAATAGCAACTGGATAATCTAAGAATGCATGAATTCTTTTAGTTACAAATTTCATAATTATGTTTTTTAAGTTATTTTAATTCAAAGGTGCGGTTAATAGGAATTTTATATACTACCAAAAACACACCTTGTATTGTACTTTTTTGTGAGTTATAAGAAACAAATAGCATTGAAGTACAAATCTGGTAAAGAGTTTGTACTTCAAATGTTATTCATCTTTTATTCAATATGCTATTTCTTAGTTATGTGTTTTACTAAGTTTGTTCCAATTTTTATCGGCTATACCTTTTAGTTTACCATGATTTTGTTCGGCTAACCATAGCTGTTTTGCGTCTAATTCGACATTGTTTAAATACAAATAGTATTTGTCATTTTTTACAATGAATTTATTAGGATCTACTCTAAACTTAGCTCCAGCATAAACTCCGAAGGCACAGAACCCACCATACTGAGGTAAATATTTTGTTGGGTTTTTATCAAAAGTGGCTTTTTGTTTAGCCGATGTAAAATAATACACAACTTTTTGATACTCTGATTTGAATGCTTTGTTCCCTATTTGGGCTAATCCGAGATCTAAATATGATACTGCACTATATCCTGCTAAGGCAATATTACTATTATCTATATTATGACTCATTTTGTTTTGAGCTAGCATTGTTGTAGAAAATACTAGCGTTATGACTACTGTTAATGTTTTGAAAATTTTCATTTTTTTATGTTTTTAAATTTTAATTTATGTTTCTTAAGCTGCGTTAAAATATTCTTCTTCAACTACTTTTCCTTCTGCATTCCAGGTTCTTCGAATGATTTCATGCCAATAGATTTTACTACCATCTTTCATGTCGAAATCGAAGGTAAATTCTGATGCCGATACATTTCCATCAACAATAGAGTTATGATGTGTAATGCCATTCACTTTGGCAATAGCACCGGCAAAACCTTCCATTTTAGCTAGCATTTCTTGTTTTCCATGCGTTTTACCATTTCCATAATCTGAAGTGTTGGCATTGTCAGCGAAGAATTCTTTTACTGCGTCTACAATAGCACCCTGAGATACTATAGCATCCATTTTTTTCGTTTGTTCTTTAATATTCATCTTTTTTATTTTTAGTGATTAATACACTGCAAAGATGCGTTAGAAAAGAAGTTCTATTAGTACAAAAAAAGGACTAAGAATTGTACTTTTTTAATTTGAATTCGGTCGGAGTGGTACCTGAATAATGCTTAAAGAATCGAGTAAAATGGTTTGGTTCTTCGAAGCCTAACCTTCGAGAGATTGTAGTAACAGACTCACCTTCAATGAGCATGAGTTTAGCAGTATTGATGAGTTCTAATCGTATAAGTTGTCCTAAAGATATGTTCATTTTTGATTGAACTCTTTTGGCTAGTGTCTTTATAGATAGGTTTAACTTATCGGCATAGAAACCAAGAGATCTTTCTTGAGTGTGATATTCTTTAAGAAGAAGCATAATGTCTTGTGTAAAAAGATCTCTATTTTTGAAGTCAAAATTATCGCGAAATTGTTTTGGAGTGGTTCCAGTAACGTTTTTAAAAACTCGATTAAAATAGGCATCATCCTTATACCCTAATTCATAAGATATTTCTTGAATACTCTTATCAGTAAATGCTATTTCCTTTTGGCCTTCAACAAGTTTCTTTGCATGCATCAAATTGCGAACAGACAATCCGATTTTGTTCTTTATAAGCGTTTGGGCATTGTAACCGCGCTGATTTATGAGTTCTACCAAATCTCTATTAGTCAATGAATTTGAATACTCTTTATCTATAATCTCTTTCGTGTCGAAAATAATTTGATATTCTTCCTTATTCGCTTTGAACGGGTTTTGCCAATACCATTGTTTTGAAGAAACATCAATTATGTTGGCGGAAGATTCTTCAAGCAACACCGATTCTGAAAGAAACTTTTTGCAGTCATCACATTCAGTTAGATCTATATAACCTAAAGAAATAAGATGTTTGAACAAAACTCGAACTTCGGGGTTGTAAAATTTATTTTCATCCGAAAATTCAATCTTTCTAACCATAAAATCATCAGACAAGAATTTAATATACTGCCCTTTTTCTAAAAAAATCGCTTTTTCTTGCCAGTCAAAATAGTTTTTAAAATCGACCTGAATACTTCCATTACCTGATAAAATATGAATAAGAGTATGACTTTCTATGAAGTATACTTTATTGATTTCGGGAGAAAATTTTACTACTTTTTGCATCGGTGTACTCGCATAGTTTGAATAAGATCGACATTATAACTTCAGGCGTATCGCTTTTATCCTTTGTACGATTGTTATGTAACGAAGTTCGTTTAAAAATAGTAAAAAGACAAGCTATATTGCTTCTTATTTTGTGACACTCGGTTTTTTCCGTAAAGCGTAAAAAGCTAATAATGTACTAATTAGCATTAGGATGCCTCCAAGCAGGAAGGGAGCCCCTCCAAACACAAATGGTGCGTCTTTATTGGTGAAATAATAGAAAATACCGGTCATGACAGGCGGTCCAACAATCGCGGAGGCACTCATTAAACTGGCCAATGTACCTTGTATTTCGCCTTGCTCATTAGCTGGTACTTGTAATGAAACTACTGCCTGAAGCGCAGGACCAGCAATACCTCCTAAACAATAAGGTACAAGAAAAACAAACATCATCCAACCTTCAGTGGCAAAGGCAAATAAAAACATACCTATCGCATACATACCCATACCTATGTAAATACTTTTCTCATTACCTAAAATAGGGTTGACCCATCGTATAAGAACGCCTTGTACCAGGCCAACTAACAATCCGATAGCTCCAAGAGAGATACCTACCATTTTTTCATCCCAGTCAAACTGGTACATGGTAAAATAACTCCAATTACTTTGTATGGCATGCGAACCTGTATACAATATAAATATGGCTAAAACCAAACCAATTAATGCAGGGTATTTTCTTAAATGTAAGAAACTACCAATCGGATTTGCTCTTTTGATATCAAATGGTCTTCTGTTCTCTTTTGATAACGATTCGGGCAGTACAAAATATCCATATAAAAAATTGAGCATGCATAATACCGCTGTTGCATAAAACGGAACTCTTGCTCCGTACTGCCCTAGCAATCCTCCAATAACTGGTCCGATTATAAATCCAAGTCCAAAGGCTGCACCAATCATTCCAAAATTTTTAGCTCTGTTTTCTGGGGTACTAATATCGGCAATATATGCTGACGCCGTGGTAATGCTAGCACCGGTAACACCGGCAATAATTCGTCCGATAAATAGCCATGTAATGGTTGGCGCAAAGGCCAGCAAAATATAATCTAAAGAAAAGGCAAAAAGTGAGATTAAGATGATTGGCCTGCGTCCATATTTATCACTCAAATTTCCAATTAACGGAGCACAAATAAATTGTACTATAGCATACGCAAAAGTAAGCCAACCACCAATTTTCGCGGCTTCACTAATATCTCCATCAATGAGCTGTTCTATTAAGGTTGGAATTACTGGGATAATAATTCCCCAACCAATCACATCAAGAAGCATGGTGACGAAAATAAAGCCCATGGCTGCTTGTTTTTTATCTTTTTTCATAGGAGTTGGGGAAATGAGGTGCAAATAAATGAAAAAAATATACAGTTAAGTAGGATTAAATGGACTTTTTAATACCCTTTAAACGAATATTATTTTTTATTTCAAGATTGTTAGCATGCTATAAATCAAAATAATTTACTAATTTTTTAGTTCATTTTCTATCAATCGAATAAGGGTATTCATATCTTCTTCGAAACGAGGATAGTTTTTGTCATGCAACTGAATAGAAACAGCTATGTAATTTAATAGGATATTCTCTAATTGTTTGGACTTTAACAAGGACTTATTTGTCAATTTTCTTTGCGAATTTCGAATGCCTAGATCTTCAGAAAAAGAAATTTCATCAAATAGAACTCTCAATGATCCAAACTCTTCAACATAATTAATCATCTTGTTCAATGATTTGTGAACAGCTAATTCTTGATCTTTTAGCGTAGTTATTTTACTTTCCCAAGATCTTAATACACCACGAATACTATCATTTTTAAGATCTTTTAGGCCACCAGAAGAAATAAATTCGTTAAAGGCACCATTTTCATAATCTATACTTATTGACCGAGATATTGGCATTAATAAAAGTTCTGCAAGTTCATTCTCATTTGTAGAAACAATGGCAGAATCAGAATCCATTAAATTTATCAACGCACGATTGTTTTCAATAATTGTTCCTAAATCTTCTCTCTCATTTCGTAAAATTTCGAGATTACTCTCGGTTTCTCTTTTTATTAGGCTCAAATAATCTTGCTGTTTCTTGTATACATCTGCATTTTCTTTTTTATTATTCAAGTATAATGCAATTAAAATACCAATAACCACAAGAACAATTTCTCCAATTGCATAGAAGAAATATTTACCAAATTTGGTTTCTGAGATTGCTTTGTGTCTTATTTTTCTAAAAAATTTAATCATGAATTTTACAAGAATGAAATTTTGTGTGCTAGGCCATTACGGTGCTAATGAACTCGAGCGAAGATCGCCGAAAATTACGTAATAAACAAACCTGAGAGGCGAGACAATGACGGGGCTATTTTTTATTTTCCCAACTATTCTTATATCTAATTTTTTTATAGAGTTTGATACCCAACATTAACAGTATAGAAATACCTACAATACTCACCACGCCATAAATCCAGTTCACTGTATTTTTTAAGACAACCAAAAACACAATAGAAAAGAGGATGATGGTGGCTACTTCATTCCAGATACGTAATTTGTTTGAAGAATACTTTACGATATCCTGCTGCAACTGACTATAAATACGATGACAGGCTAAATGGTAAAGATAAAGTAGCCCTACAAATCCTAATTTGATTTGCATCCATGGCAGGTCTAAATAAATAGGGCTTTGGTACAATATCCAAAAGGCAAAAAAACTTGCTAAAATAGCCGAAGGCCATGTGATAATATACCATAAGCGTTTGCTCATGAGTTTATACTGTGTTTGTAGAATTTGACGTTCGGTGTCCGTTTTTTCTTCGGCTTCGACATGATAAATAAAAAGTCGAACAATATAGAATAAACCTGCAAACCAAGTGATTACAAAAATGAGGTGTAAGGCTTTGAGGTTTAGAAAATCCATCTTATACTATGACTGTTTTTTCTTGCCATTCTTCTACCCATTGTACCATAGTATCTACCCAGTCGTCATTGTCATTCATGCACGGGATGTGTTTGTATGACTCACCGCCGGCTTCTAAAAATTCTTCTTTTCCTTCCATCGCAATTTCCTCTAAGGTTTCTAAACAGTCAGAAACAAAAGCTGGTGTAATCACAGCCAGTTTCTTTTTCCCTTCTTTAGGAAATTTTTCTAATTCGAAGTCGGTATAGGGCTTTAACCAAGGGTCTTTTAATAACCTAGATTGAAATGAATTGCTATAGGTACCTTCTTTCAATTCCAATTGCTCTACGATAAGGCGAGTCGTTTCAAAACATTGATGTCTATAACAAGTACGATGTGCTTTAGAAGGTGTATTACAACAGCTACCATCAATTTTACAATGTGATTTTGTCGTATCTGATTTTAAGATATGCCTTTCGGGGATACCGTGATAAGAAAACAACACATGATCATATTCAAATCCTTCTAAATGCTGTTTAATGTTATTACTCATCGCTCTAATATATGCCTCATTATTATAGAAAACAGGCAATGTGTTTATTTTCATATTCGGAAAATCATCGCGATTTACTTCTTTGGCTTTTTCAACAACTGTCTCATAAGAAGACATGGCGTAATGTGGATATAACGGAATCAATAAAATTTCTTCAACACCTTGGTCATGTAATTCTTGAATTCCTTTTTTAATACTCATGGAGCCATAACGCATACCCAGTGCAACAGGAATATGCAATTTTTCGGCAACTTTCTTCGTGAATCGTTCTGAGATAACAACCAATGGTGAACCTTCTTTCCACCATATTTTTTTATACGCTTTCGCGGATTTTTTCGGTCTTGTATTTAAGATGATTCCCTTAATAAGTAAGTAACGTTTCCAATAAGCGATGTCGATGACACGCTCATCCATTAAAAATTCATCTAAATACTTGCGTACGTCTTTTGTCTTTGTGCTATCTGGTGAGCCTAAATTTACGAGTAATATTCCTTTCTTCATGTATAAAATAATGTCGTACAAAAATACGATTATTCATGAATTAAAATACCATATTTGAGAGTCTTCCTTAAAAAAATGACACTTTTACGAATTCATACTGGGTATTTACTCATTTAAGGTGTTTTATTAGTGAAGAAATAAATATATTTACTCAATATCTAATTAGATTCTATGAAAAAAAGTCTCGCCTTTCTCCTCATCTTTTCATGTTTATTTGCATCTGCTCAACAAAAATACCAGAGTTTACTTTGGAAGATCTCAGGAAATAACTTGGCAAAAGAATCTTATTTGTACGGTACTATGCATGTGAGTAGTAAAGTTGCATTTCGTTTAGATGATGTGTTTTACGAAGCATTAACCAAGAGTGATGTGGTGGCGTTAGAGTCAGATCCTACGACTTGGATGTCTAATAGTTATGAAAATATGACCGCTGGTAATAGATATGCTGATTCCTATAATACGGGAGGAAATTTTTATAAAAACCTATTCAAATTAGCATCACCAAAAGATAGAGCCGTACGTTCTTTTATTCGCTTTGACAATTCTATTATTAATGGTTATCTCTATAGAAAAAGTAATGGAGCCGATAATTTCGAAGAAGAGACTTACTTAGATATGTTTATTTATCAAGCCGGTAAAAAACAGGAAAAAGATATAGTGGGTCTAGAAGATTTCAAAGAATCGAGATATTTAACTACCAAAGCTAGTTATAATCCGATAAAAAAGAAGGTTGATGTTTGGTTGCGAAAGAAATATAAAGAAGGAAATGGCGGATACATGCTTACCGAAGATGCCTATAGAAATAGAAATTTAGATCTCATAGATTCTATTGGTGAGGCTTCTAACACACAACATTTTAGAAAGTATATGCTCTACGAACGTAATGCGAATATGGTAGAAGTATTAGATTCGGTCATGCGTCAAAAATCAGTGTTTTCTGGAGTCGGAGCGGCCCATTTACCGGGTGAGCAAGGAATGATCGAAATGTTGAGAAGAAAAGGATATACAGTCACACCTTTGAAATCTAGCCAAAGTAATTATGGTAAAAAAGTAAAGACTAAAATTGAAGATACCTTTATAAAGCCTAACTTAACTAAACATGCTACAGAAGATCAGTTCTTAGCCATTAAGAGTTTTGAAGAATTGCGCGAATTGAACTTTTTCGGACAAAAATACTATGTGGCTACCGATATGACCAATGGAGGATATTTAGCAATTACTAGAATAAATACCTTCGATTATTTATCAAAAAACCCGAAAGATCATCTAAAAAGGATCGATGATTTATTATTTGAAGATATTCCTGGTGAAATAATTAGCAAGGAAGTCGTAGTCGAGCCCTATGAAGGAATTAAAATCATTAATAAGACAAAAAAAGACGATTATCAGCGCTATCTTATTTACAAAACGCCCTTAGAAATAATCATCATTAAATTAGGGGGAAAGAAAGATTATGTATTGAAGTATGGAGATGAGATTTTCGATTCAGTAGAATTCAAAAAGTTCTCTATAGAATATGCGAATGTGATTCCAGAATTTGGAAAATATAGCATTAAAATGCCTAAGGGTTACATCGCTGAGAACATGGAAGTCGCCGGTAAGAGAATTATGCAAGGGTACGATACCAACAGTTTTTATTTCTTACAAGAATCGCCAGTGCACGATATGAATTATATTGAAGAAGATACGTTCGAAGCGAAGTATATCCATAGTGCATTTGTCAAAAATCTAAAATTAAAAAGTGAGCCTACAGGGTTTGTTAAAGATGGAAGTTATGCAACATATCAATCAAAGGTTTTAATTGACTCTTCGCAATCTAAACAACTTGTATTGAGGAGTATAGTGAAAGATGAAGTCTATTATTTATTGGGTTATGTTGGTAAGGATACCGCTCAAGCAACAAACTACTTCGATTCGTTTACATTAAAGGATATTTTTTATAAGGATACATTTAAAAAAGAAATTGATACATCTCTACATTTTTCAGTATATACCAGTGCGAAGAAGCCAATGGCGAGTCGTTATTATGGAAGAAAGAAAGAGAAGTCGTATGAGCAGAAAATAAAAAGAACAACATATAGTTCGAAGACCAATGAACAGATACAGGTTGTGAGAACCAAATATCACGATCTTCAAATGTTTGAAAATATTGATAGTCTTTGGAGTGATATTTATAAAAAATACGACAAGAACTTTACCATTTCTGATGAAAATAAGTTGAATGAAAATGATGTCCATACCTATCAATTTGTACTTAGCGATAGTTTGAGTAACAAACAGATTATCGTAAAGAATATCTTAAAGAAAGGTACGCGTTTTGAATTAAAAACCTTAGAAGATAATCGATTTAAACGGTCGAAATTTGTGAAAGAGTTTTACGAAACATTTACGCCAATAGATACCTTATTAGGAGAGACCCCTTTCAAAGATAAGGCACCGTTGTTTCTCAATGCTTTGCGAAAAAATGATAGTATTATTTATCAATCTTTTTATAAAGTTAAGTTTAAAGATAAAGATGTAGATGATATTATTGATGTATTGCAACATCATAATTTCACTAAAGGACAGCGATTTTTAAAATCAAATTTAATTAATGAATTAGTCAAATTAAAAAGCGAAAGAATAAAACCATTTTTGAAACACTTGTATTCGAAATCTTACAACGAACCAGAAAATCAAATAAGTATAATCAGAGGATTGGTTGGTGAAAATGATATCGAATCTTATAATTATATTCTAGAATTGCTTGCGATCGATTTTCCGATCAGTACATATTCTCTCAATTCAATTTTTGAACGTTCGAAAAGTAAAGATTCTTTAGCGTTAAAAAGAAAACTCTTTCCAGAATTGTTGAAATATAGCTCTATCCAAGAATATAAGAAACCAATTTATACCTTGCTATCTGATCTTAAAACGAAAGACCTCATAAAAACGAAGGTGTATAAAAGATATAAAGATCAACTGTTGTACGATGCAAAAATTGAATTGAAAAGAAGCCTTACGAAAAACCGATCTGGTTATTCTTCAAATAAGAAATTCAATAACTTGATTCTAGAAGAATATACGCATTTGTTGTTTCCTTTTCGGAAAGAAAAAGCGGTCATGCAATATTTTAACAAACTGGTAGAGGCCGATGAGGTGAATGCCTTGACTACATATGTCTATCTGTTAAAGAAAAATAATAGCACCATTTCTAAAAAATTATATAATAAGGTATATGGTGAAACCAAAAATATTCATGTTCTCGCTGCGAAGTTGAGTGAGAATAAATTAGTACCTGATGAATTGAATGACACGCTATTTAGAAGGAAATATGCGCAATCTAAATTGTTCGACAAAGTATATTATTCTAAAGATAAAGACTCCATATCATTTCATAAAAGAGAAGTCTTGAATATAGATAAAACTAAGATTTCGGTGTATTTCTTTAAATTGAAGAAAACCAGTCAATACAGCACGTCAAATACATTATATTATATAGCCTTGAAACATCAGGGTGCTAATTTACTATTAAAGCCTTATTATTCATCGGGTAGTAGAGGAGTTTACTTAGATGAAACTAAAGATGAAGAAGAACTAGTAAAAGATGCTCTAGAGAAGATTCAATACAAGGATAGAAAACGCATTGTACCTAGGAGATACGCGAGTTTGTATCATTAACTCGAAATATACTTTTTCGGAGTCGTGCCATATTTCTTCTTGAAAGCAGCGATAAAATGACTTGAAGTACTATATCCAATTTTATGACCTACTTCATTGACGTTCATTTTGTTCGTACTTAATAATTTGCAGGCATATTCCATTTTATAATCAAACAAAAAACTATAGACTGAATCACCATAGATTTGTTTGAACCCTTCTTTGAGTTTTTTTAAGGTTAACCCCACTTCATTGGCCAATTCCTGTAAGCTTGGCGGATTGGCCATACGGGCAATGATGATGTCTTTTGCTTTTCTAATTTTTAAAACATTTTCTTCATCTACCAAAAACGGACATTGTTCAATATTTGCATCCTCACTTCTGTTAAAATAGAGACTCAGTAACTCATAAGCTTTTCCTTTGAGATATAGAGTCTTAATAGAGCTATGTAGATTGTAGTTCATCATCTGATTTAAGACAACTGCTGTTGCGGGAGAAACCGATGTAGAATCATAGTATTTTTTGTCCTTATTTTCATCACTTAAAAAATGAATATAATCAGCTTCTTGCGAGAATAAAGAATGAAATTTTTTAATCGATATTAAAAGGGATAGCATCCATGAATTAGGACTAATATTTAAATTTAATGGTAAATCGATTTGTGGGTTATATAATAATAAGGCGTGTTCATCGAGTAAATCTAACGCATAGTTACCGTTGTTAAAAATAAATTTCGCGCCACCTTTTAAACAGTAATGAAATTGTATAAAACTACTATCTATTTCACGTATGACTTGCTGATTTTGAACGCTGTCATTTTGAATTTTCAAGACATAAAATCCTTCATCAATTGTAATTTCTTCTACTGAACCTCCAGCGATACTTTTTAAACCCGTTGTCATACCTAAAAATTTTATATTTATTTAGAATAGTTCTAAATAAAATTCATAAAAATGCCCATAATAAGTACAAAAATATGATATATATCATAGAATGGTCAATTTTTTAATGAAAAAACCGATATCGTTATTAAAAATTCTTTGAGCGTTGTTTTTATTCAAGTACTAATAATATTTTTGTCCTAAGATTTAAAAAATTAATGAAGCGTTATAATCTTTCAAAATACACTACTTTTTATTGTATTGGTTTGAGCTACAAAAAGGCCAATGCTGAAATAAGAGGTAAATTTTCAGTTGATGCCGAAGCCAAAAAAACAATCTTGCAGCAGGCTGCTAGTGAAGGGTTTAATGAGATTGTGGCGACATCAACATGTAATCGAACTGAGATTTATGGCTTCGCAGAACATCCTTTTCAACTTATCAAATTACTCTGTGATAATACGGTTGGTACGGTTGAAGAATTTCAAAAAGTGGCTTATATCTACAAAAATAATGATGCCATCTCCCACATGTTTAAAGTTGGTACGGGCCTCGATAGTCAGATTTTAGGAGATTTCGAGATTATAAGTCAGTTAAAAAAGAGTTTTGTACTCTCCAAAAAGTACAATTTGATCAATTCTTTCCTAGAGCGTTTAGTAAATGCAGTAATACAAGCTAGTAAGCGTATTAAAAATGAGACCGACATTTCTACAGGCGCAACATCCGTTTCATTTGCTTCAGTACAGTATATTTTGAAGAATGTTAAAGACGCATCTGATAAGAACATCTTACTTTTTGGTACCGGGAAAATAGGTAGAGACACCTGCGATAACTTGGTAAAACATACTAAGAATAATCACATAACCCTAATTAATAGAACCAAAGATAAAGCAGAAAAAATAGCAGGAAAATTCAATTTGGTTGTAAAAGATTATGGAGATTTGCAAGCGGAAATTAGAAAAACGGATGTCTTAATAGTAGCAACCGGAGCACAAAACCCTACCGTTTCTAAAGAGTTGATTTATTCGAATAAAGAATTGCTAATATTAGATTTATCAATACCTAAGAATGTTGCAAGTGATGTAGAAGAGTTGTCAAATGTTACCTTGGTACATTTAGATCATCTTTCGAAAATGACAGATGAAACTATTGAGAAAAGAATGGCCCAAATACCCCAAGCGCAGGAAATTATTGAAGAGGTTAAAGAGGATTTTAATGCTTGGCTAGAAACTAGAAAATATGCCCCTACAATAAAGGCGTTAAAATCTAAATTGGAAGAGATAAAATTTGAAGAGATCAACTATCAACGGAAAAAACAACAAGATTTTAATGAAGCTCAGGCGACAGTTTTGTCTGATAGAATTATTCAAAAAATAACGAAACACTTTGCCAATCATTTAAAAGAAGAAGATGAATTTTCTAATGAAAGTATTGAGCTTATTTCAAAAGTTTTTCAATTAGAAAATAGCACAAAATAATGAGTAACATCATAAAAATTGGAACTCGCGAAAGTGAGTTAGCCCTTTGGCAGGCAAATAGTGTAAAACGACAGCTTGAAGAATTAGGGTACGAAACCGAACTTGTACCCATAAAATCTACGGGAGATTTAGTACTAGATAAACCATTATACGAGCTTGGTATTACTGGTATTTTTACAAGAAACTTAGACATTGCTTTATTAAATAATGACATTGATATTGCCGTTCATTCATTAAAGGACGTACCTACAGTATTGCCAAAAGGGATAGTACAAGCTTCCGTTTTGAAACGTGGGAATCATAATGATATGTTGGTGTATAAGAATAATGAAGAGTTTACTTCTCAGAAAGATGCGATTATTGCTACAGGAAGCCTGCGTCGTAAGGCACAATGGCTGCACCGATACCCAACACATACGGTGGTAGGGCTAAGAGGTAATGTAAATACAAGATTACGGAAAGTTGAGGAAAGTGAAGATTGGAATGGAGCCATTTTTGCTGCCGCGGGATTAAATAGAATCAAATTAACTCCCGAGACCAGTACAAATTTGAATTGGATGATTCCCGCTCCGGCACAAGGCGCAATTATGATTGCTGCACTTGAAACAAATGCGTATGCAAGAGAGGCTGCAGGAAAACTTAATAATGAAGATACAGAAATTTGTACAACTATTGAGCGCGATTTTTTACATGCTTTAGAGGGAGGTTGTACGGCTCCTATCGGTGGATACGCTTACATAAAAAGAGAAGGAGAAGAAGAAGGTAAAGAAGAAAAGGCGGAAGTGCATTTTAAAGGAGCACTTTTTAGTCGTGACGGAAAACAAAAGATTGAAGTATCAAAAGTTTCAAAGTTAAATGAAGCTCACAATATTGCTAGATATTGTGCAGGTACAATTATCCAAAAAGGAGGAAAGAAAATAATGCTTGATGATTTAGGACAGGATCCTAAAAAAGTAGCCATCTTCTCGACAAAAAAATTATCAGAATCTCAAACAAAATTGTTTCATGAAGATATCGCTATTGAAGATAGTGACTTCATCACTACGCGCCATAATAGGATTCCGCGTAAGGTAATCAGAAAAGAGATTGAGAATGTAGTGATTACAAGTAAAAATTCAGTGGAATCCTTACTGACCAATTTCTCGGCCGATGAATTGCAATTTAAAAATATCTATTGTGTAGGCAGAAGAACAAAAGCTTTAATAGAGAAGCGTATTGGAAAAGTGATATACGCCGCAAAGAATGCGAAAAAATTAGCTGAGTATTTAATAGCAAATTTTAAAGGTACTTCGCTTACGTTTTTCTGTGGTGATTTGCGTAGAGACGAATTGCCCGATATGATGAAGGCACATGGTGTTGAAGTACATGAAATCGAAGCTTATCAAGCTACTTATAGTCCCGAGACCATTACCGATAAGGTAGAAGGTGTCTTATTTTATAGCCCCTCAACAGTGGTCAGTTATTTACAAGAAAATGAAGCTAATAGAGTTGCCTTTTGTATTGGGGAGACTACCGCAAACGAAGCTAAAAAGCATTTTAAAGAAGTAAAGGTGGCAAAAGTACCTACAGTAGAAAGTGTTATTGAATTGGTAAATATGCATTATGTATAGAACAAGACGACTTCGTAAAACTGAAAACATTCGCAGATTGGTGAGAGAAACAAAACTTTCTGTCGATGATTTGATTTATCCTTTGTTTATAGAAGAAGGCGAACATATAGAGACCGAAATAGTTTCCATGCCTGGAATCAAACGTTTTTCTTTAGATAGAATTACAACGGAGTTAGATGAAGTAGTTAGTCTGAATATCCCGGCCGTCTTATTGTTCGGAATTCCATCAAAAAAAGATGATGAGGGTACCGAAACTTGGAATGACAATGGTATTATTCAACAAGCGATTCGATTCATAAAAAAGAACTACCCCGGATTATATGTTATTACCGATGTTTGCTTTTGTGAATATACGTCGCATGGACATTGTGGAATTATTCATAATAATGATGTCGATAATGATGCGACTTTAGTGAATATTGCGAAACAGGCCATATCACATGCCAAAGCAGGAGCCGATATGATAGCACCCTCAGGAATGATGGATGGCACCATCGCAATGGTTCGAGAATCTCTCGACACTGCTGGTTTTGTTGAGTTACCGATCATGGCGTATTCGGTAAAATATGCATCATCATATTATGGGCCTTTTAGAGATGCAGCCGATTCTGCACCAAGTTTTGGTGATAGAAGAACCTATCAAATGGATGCAGCAAATAGAGATGAAGCTATGCGCAAAGCTACTTTTGATGATCAAGAAGGAGCCGACATTTTAATGGTAAAACCAGCATTGTCTTATTTAGATATTATTCGTGATTTAAAGAATAATTTTGATAGACCTATTGCCTGTTATAATGTGAGTGGAGAATATGCAATGATCAAAGCAGCTGGTGAAAAAGGATGGATAGATGAAGAACGCGTTATGATGGAGAGTTTACTATCGATGAAGAGGGCAGGAGCAGACATGATTATTACTTATTTCGCCAAGGAAGTGGCCAGAATTTTAAATCGTTAACAAGTAAATTTGTTTAATTATTATTTCAGTGAGAATGGGAATACAGAAAAAAGCCTACAATGACTAAAAGAGATTTCTTTATTATCGTGATACGATTGTTCGGATTGTATGCATTGATCTTGTCAGTTTTTTCTATTTTACCATCTAATATTTCGTGGTTAACTTATCCTGGAAGAATCGATAGTCCTTCAATATTCTTAACGATACTTACATTAGGAATAGCATTTAGCTTAATGGTTTTGCTATTATTTAAGGCCGATAGAGTAGTAACTTTTTTGAAATTAGATAAGGGTTTTGATGAAGACAGAATTAGTTTAAACGAATTGAATTCTGAATCAATTTTAAGACTTGGATTAATAATTATTGGAGGTTTCTTGATTTTGGATAATATCGCTTGGCTTTTAGAATATACACTATATGCGTTTAAAACTGATTTAACTGGTAGTCAGATTGAAAACCCATATAAAATTAATTGGTTGGTATGTGGAATGAATTTAGTAATAGGTATTCTACTAATTACAAATCTTAACTACATGGTTAGAATTTTAAATAAAAAAATAGAAAAGCAGCAATGAGCTTTAAAAATTCAGAGAAACTATATAAAAAAGGACTAGTGAACCTAGTTGGAGCTGTAAATTCGCCGGTGAGAGCATTTGCGTCGGTTGGAGGAAACCCATTGTTTATAAAAAAAGCGAAAGGTACAAGAATCACAGATGTAGATGACAATAATTATGTAGACTATGTGCTGTCTTATGGGCCAATGATCTTAGGACATCGCCATAAAAAAGTGCAAAAGGCCATAGACAAAGCCTTAAAAAATGGCTACACTTTTGGTGCGTCAACTAAAAATGAAATCAAGTTGGCTCAACTGGTTTGTGATGCTTTCGCAGGAATGGATAAGGTACGTTTTGTAAATTCTGGAACTGAAGCTGTATTAAGTGGTATTCGTTTGGCAAGAGCTTTTACAGGAAAGGATAAAATTATCAAGTTCGCTGGTTGTTATCACGGGCATCAAGACGCTTTATTAGTGGCAGCAGGTTCTGGTTTAGCTACTCTAAGTATGCCGGGAAGCAAAGGAGTACCCGAAGGTGCAGTAAAAAACACACTGATTGCAACCTATAATGATATCGAAAGTGTAAAGGCACATTTTAAAAAACATAAAGACATTGCGGGTGTTATTATTGAGCCTGTTGGCGGAAATATGGGTGTTGTGATTCCTCAAAATACATTTTTAAAAGAATTGAAAGAACTCACCAAAGCGAATGATGCACTTTTAATTGCGGATGAAGTAATGACAGGTTTCAGATCAAAATTTGGAGGTGCGCAGGAACTATTTGATGTAGAAGCAGATATTACTTGTTTAGGAAAGGTTGTTGGAGGAGGTTTTCCTGTGGGAGCTTATGGAGCGCGTAATGAAATTATGGAAATGGTAGCTCCCTTAGGAGGTATGTATCAAGCCGGTACTTTATCGGGCAACCCGATTGCCATGGCAGCGGGAATAGCAACTTTAAAAGAATTAAAAAGACAGAACCCATATCAGTATTTCGAAGAAATTGGTGGAATTTTGGAGGTGATTCTATTAGAGAAAGCAAAAGAGTACAACGTTGATTTAGTTGTAAACAGATTTGGTTCTATGTTAAATCCTTTTTTCAAAAAAGGGGTAGTTACCAATTTTGAAGAAGCCCAACAATCAGATACGAAGAAATTTGCCGTATTTTTTTGGGAAATGATTCGAAATGGTGTGTTTTTACCACCCTCACAATTTGAAGCTTGGTTTTTATCTTCAGCAATCAGCGAAAGAGATTTAGATACAACGGCGAAAGCTATTGATAAGGCGATGAAGAAAGTATCAGAAATGTAAGTTTAATATTAAAAATGTGATTCCGAACTTGTTTCGGAATCACATCAAATTAAAAGATAAAATGATCAAAAACGATTTATTTTTAAGAGCATTAAAAGGAGAAACTGTAGATAGGCCGCCTGTGTGGATGATGCGACAAGCCGGACGACATTTACCAGAATTTATGAAGATCCGTGAGAAATATGACTTTTTTACACGTTGTAGAACACCAGAACTTGCTTCAGAAATCACGGTGCAACCCATAAGAAGATATGGGATGGATGCTGCGATTTTATTTTCTGATATTTTGGTGATTCCTCAAGCAATGAATATTGAAGTAGAAATGAAGCCTAATTTTGGGCCCTATTTACCAAATCCGGTGAGAGATCAAAAAGGAGTTGATAATGTTATAATCCCCGACGTAAACGTCGAACTCGATTACGTAATGCAGGCAATTAAAGCGACAAAAGAATTGCTAAATGATGAAATTCCTTTAATTGGTTTTGCGGGCTCTCCGTGGACAATTTTGTGTTACGTAGTTCAAGGCCAAGGAAGTAAAAACTTCGATAAAGCAAAGGCATTTTGTTTTACAAACCCGATTGCAGCGCATCAATTATTACAAAAGATTACAGATACTACGATCGCCTATTTAAAAGCAAAAGTAAAGGCAGGTGTTGATGTAGTTCAGGTTTTTGACTCATGGGGAGGTATGTTATCTCCAGTTGACTATCAGGAGTTTTCATGGCAATACATCAATCAAATTATTGAAGCCTTGAAAGATGATGCACCCGTGATCGCTTTTGGTAAAGGTTGTTGGTTTGCGTTGCATGAAATGGGAAAATCGAATGCTTCTGCCTTAGGGGTAGATTGGACGATTACAGCTCAGAATGCACGTTATTTGTCTGGAAGAAATATCACGTTGCAAGGCAATTTTGATCCGTCAAGATTACTATCTCCACCAGATGTAATCAAGAAAATGGTGACACAAATGATTAACGAGTTCGGAAAAGATAAATATATTGTAAATTTAGGCCATGGTATATTACCAAATATTCCTGTTGAAAATGCGAAGGCGTTTGTAGATGCAGTAAAAGAATATAAGGCTTAATGAAAGTAACGGGTTTCTTAAAATTGATAAATAAAGGCAACGCTTGGTCGTTCATCCTTCTTTTTATGAGACACCCTTTTAATTTAATACCTACGTTCTTAGCCACCTATCAATGTGTAGAAATTTCTAATGAGCATTACGGTACCTTGCATCACAAGAATAATAAAACAAATGCTTTTCGACATGCCTTATGGAACTTTTTGATTGCGAAAAAGTGTTCCAGCTGGCGACGAAATAAAAGAAAAGCAATACGTTTTGCGCAGAAAATAACCGATTGGCATGAAGAGTTTTCACCGAATGCCCCTTTAGAAAAGGAAATGGATTTACATAATAATCACATCGGTCGTAAATTGTTTATCCAGGAAAACGAAGAGTCTGTTGAAAAATTTGTAGATTTTTTAAAAGAAAAAGTTGAGAATTCGCAACTCATCTCGAGTGTTGAGGATATCAAAAAACATAGTAACAACCTGGTACATATAGAAGAGCTATAATGTTTATAGTTGGAGATTATAATATCGATTCTATTCATGATACAGATGCAGAAAGTCTATCTAAACTCATGACAGCCAATTTTGAGCGATTTCATCGTTATTTTCCGAAAACACTTGAACAGAATCTATCATCGAAGAATTCTAAACTATTTATTCAGAATAAAACGGAACAGTTTAATTCGAAAACTGAATTCTTGTTTGTGTTAAAAGAAATGACAAAGGTTATCGGATTGATTTATATCAAAGAATTAGACTGGACTAAAAAGCAAGGTGAGTTTGCTTATTGTATCGGAAAAGAGTATTCAGGAAAGGGGTTAATGAGTGAAACTGTAAAACGCTTATCTGCCTATGCTTTTAATGAATTAGGTCTAGAAATATTGCAAATCATGGTGCATAAAGACAATATACCAAGTGTAATGGTCGCAAAAAACGGAGGCTTTAGATGGCAAAGAACCGTACTTAAATCGTATGCGCCTCCCAATGAAGAGGCGTTAGATATGGAACTATATGAATTGTATAAATAATAGATTATGCCTCATTTTGTAATAGATTGCTCGCAGAGTATTTTAGAAATTGAAAGTCCGAAAGATATGTTACAGGCCGTGCATGAAGAAGCGAATGCTACTGGTTTGTTTGAAGAGGGCGATATAAAAGTTCGTTTAAACCCTTATAATAAGGATTACTTGGTTGGTGGTAAACAAGAAAATTTCATTCATGTGTTCGCCGATATTATGGAAGGTAGAAACCAAGAGCAAAAGGCAAACTTGTCACAGCGGATTGTAAAAAGGCTAAAATCTATGTTTTCGGAGGTTACATTCATTGCCATGAATGTCAATGACTTTGAAAAAGCTACATATTGTAATAAGAACATGATCTAAATAATGAAAGATAAATTTTATAACTATATACAACAATTACAAGACACCATTACTTCTACATTAGAAGCGATAGACGGTAAGGCTACTTTTCAAGAAGATATATGGAAACGCCCAGAAGGTGGTGGCGGAAGAACGCGTGTAATTGAAAATGGGAATGTATTTGAAAAAGGTGGTGTGAATATATCTGGTGTTCATGGTAAATTACCGAAATCTATGCAAGCCTATTTTAATGTAGGAGATGTTGATTTTTTTGCCTGTGGCTTGAGTTTAGTCCTGCACCCTAAAAGTCCGATGGTACCAACGGTACACGCCAATTGGCGTTATTTTGAGATGTATAATGAACAAGGTGATATTATTGATTCTTGGTTTGGAGGTGGGCAAGATTTGACACCGTATTATCTCTTCGAAGAAGATGCGCAACACTTTCATCAGGTTTGTAAAACTTCTTGTGATCGTCACAATGACAAATTTTATGAAACGTATAAAAAACGGTGTGATGAATATTTCTACAACGCTCATAGAAATGAAGGTAGAGGTATAGGAGGGCTATTTTTTGATTATTGTAAGGAATCAGAGCAAATGACGATGCAAAATTGGTACGAATTTGTGACTGAAGTCGGAGATAGTTTCTTAAAAGCTTATGTACCAATTGTAGAAAAAAGAAAGGAGTTAACTTACGATCAAAAGCATCGCAATTGGCAAGAAATACGCCGTGGTCGGTATGTTGAATTTAATTTAGTACATGATAAAGGAACGTTGTTTGGTTTAAAAACAAATGGACGAATAGAAAGTATCTTAATGAGCCTACCACCGCATGTACAATGGGTTTATGATCATCATCCTATGAATGGAAGTGAGGAAGAAAAACTGGTACAAGTCTTGCGGCATCCAAAAGCTTGGGTCTAGTTTAAATCGTATGTTAATGCTAGGTTAATAGGACGCATTTCTTATTTGAAGTTTAAAAGTTCTCTTATTTTTGGAGTATGCCGAAAAAAATTAGCTTCTTGATCATTGCTTCTATCGCAGGTTTATTGGCGCTCTCGCTTACACAAGCATATCTTTTTAAAAACACGTACACTCAAAAAAAGGTAGCCTTTTTGAACAAGGCGAATCAAGCAGTGTCTAGAATAGATGACTATACACCATCAATTGATTCGATTAACGATAAATGGCAACGACTTTTTGTTAAAGAACTTGATAATTATAATTTAAAAATCAGTACAAATCAAGAGGTACTCAGTAGATTAAGACATATAACAGATTCATTAAATTCCTCCTTTAAAACGGAATATGATAAAGAACTCAAGACTAAAAATCTAGCATATAACTTGAAGTTTCATAAAATTGTGAAGCACATTATTCTAGTGGATAGCACGAAAATTGACACTTTATTTAAGGAAGATCCTAAACGATTTTATCGATTGTTAGGTCATGATTTTGAGCATAATACAGACTCTGAAATAAGTAATTCTGTTTGGCAAACCGAACGATCATTTAAAAAGACCGTTGATGGCATATCAAAAAATGTAGCCTATCAATTATACTTTGAAACTCAAGATCATATTAATATAGACGGTTGGCGCGGTATAGTCCTAAAAAGTATGACTACGTTGCTAATCTTGTCTTTTCTAATTTTTACATTTGTAATTACCATACTTTTTTATTCGATACGCAGTTTAATTAAACAGAAAAAAATTGCAGATATAAAAACTGATTTCATCAATAATATTACGCATGAACTAAAAACACCACTCGCAACACTATCGCTCGCAACAAAGATGCTTCGGAAAAATGAAGTACAAAATAATCCAAACACGATGGATACAACATTGAGTACAATTGAAAGACAAAATATACGGTTACAAAAGTTGATTGATCAGGTGTTGAACAATAGTCTGGGATATCATGAAATCGAACTGCAAAAAGAAATGGTTCATACTAAGGTATACTTAGATACGCTATTAGATGATTTTTTACTCTCTTTTGCCAAACACAATATTGAGATAGAACGACATATTTTAGACGAAAATCATAAGATATCTATTGATAAATTCTACTTGAGCACTGCTATTTTAAATATTTTAGAGAATGCTGTGAAATATGGCGGGAGCAAGATTAAAGTTGCAGCCCAAGTAAGTCCTGATAGTTGGTTTAGAATTTCATTTAGTGACAATGGACAAGGAATTTCCAAGAAAGACCAGCGTTTCTTATTTGATAAATTTTTTAGAGCTAATGATAAGGAAGTCCATAATGTCAAAGGTCTCGGTTTAGGACTCTACTATAGTAATCAAATTGTGAAAGCACATCATGGAAATATTAGTGTTGATAGCGCCGAAGGAGCCGGTTCAACATTCACTATAAATCTTCGTACAACATAAAAGAATGAATAATAATACAAATCATATTTTATTAGCCGAAGATGACAGCGATTTTGGTAATATTCTAAGGCAATATTTAGAGATTTCTGGCTATGTTATCACCTGGGCCAAAGATGGGAAAGAGGCCTTAGATCTTTTTCAAAAAGAACATTTTGATATTTGTGTATTGGATGTGATGATGCCAAAAATGGACGGATTTACCTTGGCCGAACATCTAATTGAGTTACAACCAGAAATACCTTTTATATTTTTAACGGCTCGAAAAATGAAAGAAGATAAAATCAAAGGCTTAAAACTTGGAGCTGATGATTATATCGTGAAGCCTTTCGAAGCTGATGAATTAGTATTAAGATTACAAAATATTTTAAAAAGAACAACAGGAAACAAAATAGCGATAACCAACGAGGTCATAGGTATTGGGAGTTATACTTTTAACACGCGTCGTTTAGAGTTGAAGTTCGAGGATGAGATACAACAATTAACCGAAAAAGAAGCCGAACTCATATTATTCTTATATAACCATAAAAATCAACTACTTAAAAGAGAAGAAATCTTAACATCTGTTTGGAAAAATGATGATTATTTTTCAGGAAGAAGCATGGATGTTTTTATTAGTCGACTGCGTAAATATTTTCATAAAGATGCCACGATTTCTATCGAAAGCTCTCGTGGGATTGGTCTTGAATTTAAGATAGGTTAATGATTTCTCCTTTGTAGGTTAATCAAAAGTTAACGGTCGCAAATTGCTTTTTTCGAAATACATTGGAATCTATGTTTGTAGTCTAATAATTTAAAACTGTAAAAATATGAGACCATTTAAATTTATGATTTTAGCAATTGCCATGTACACCATAAATGCGTGTGCACAAGATTTTCCAGCAACTCCCGAAACTCCAAAAACACCAAATACAGGTGATATGCACACCGAAGTAACATCAACCGTGAGTAATTCGACAAGTGTATCAAATTCAAGTGATACGTATAAGTTCACTTCAAAATTTCAGTTTTCTAAAAGGAAAGGTATCCTAGATATTTTAGAAAGTGAATTGACGGATGTCCAAGTACAAAAAAAAGGAAGCCAATACATATGGAGTAAGATGAAAAATGGTAAGACTATTTTTGAATGTGAACTATCTAAAACCAAGTTAAGGATGTTCTTAGATAAAAAAGAGGCGTCTTACAGTTTTCATAGAAGAATGAAGTCATTGGGTAATGAATTGCGAAAGTATATATCGGCTCACAGAAACTTCAACTATACCGCATCTTCAAGTTCTGTGGGTGATGCACAAGCTAGAGTAGATAGAGCGAAAGAAGAGCTACAACGTTCCTTAAAAAATTTAGAGAAAACAAAAAGAAAGCAATAACAAATCCAATTTCAATAATAAAAGCCACAGTTTCTTGTGGCTTTTATTATTAGGTATAAAAGGCAGCGTCATTAATATTCTTAAAGTACTAACGTCTTAGGGAGAATTTGCATTTAATTCCCTTGTTAAAAGGTAAAGAAGGTCGTACTTCGAACTTTTACATAATGATCACTGCCCGCATATTGTTCTTTCAAATGTACAAATTTCAACAGTGCTAAAGTATACTATTTTTTATTTACTTTTTTCAATACTAATCACCACGGTTTTCGAGGCCGGAGTATTACTAGTGTGCGCCACACTTTTTAGTGGTACTAGCACATTAGCCTCCGGAAAGTAGGTGGCAGTGCATTGTCTTGGAATTGAGTAGGGCACCACGAGAAATTTTTTGGCCACTCGTTGTGTTTCATTAAAATGAGAAATCAAATCTACAGTATCTAGTTTTTGCAAGCCCTGTTCGGTCATATCCTGTGCATTCATGAATACAATACGACGCTCATTTAAGACGCCTCTGTACCGATCATTTAAACCATAAATAGTGGTATTGTACTGATCATGCGTGCGAATGGTCATCATGATAAATTGATTTTTCTCTAATTTCACATCAGAAATCGCATTGATTGTAAAATTTGCTTTTCCAGTGTATGTAGGAGCAAAATCCCCTTTTCGGGAATTGTTAGGTAAATAAAACCCACCTTTTTTGCGCACCCGTTCATTATAATTATCAAATCCAGGAATGGTGGCTTCAATTTTGTCGCGAATAAAATCGTAATTAGAAACCAGTCTAGACCATACAACTTTCGAATTTTGTAGCGTCGCTTCGGCAATACCGGCAACAATGGCAGGTTCACTGAGTAATTCTTCGGATAATGGTGCTAAATGACCAGTAGATTGATGTACAACTCCCATAGAATTTTCAACACTTACAAACTGTTCACCACTTTCCTGTGCATCCTTTTCAGACCTACCTAAACAGGGTAAAATCAATGCTTGTCTACCATGAATTACATGGCTTCTATTAAGTTTTGTCGAGATATGTACGGTCAATTCGCAGTTTTGCAATGCCTCCGCGGTGACTTCAGTGTCTGGTGTTGCTGAAATAAAATTACCACCCATAGCTATAAATACCTTTGCTTTTTTAGAATGCATAGCCTCAATAGCATCGACAACATCATATCCATGGTCGCGAGGGGCATTAAATTTAAATTCTTTCTCTAAAGCGTCTAAAAATGAATCTTTAGGTTTCTCCCAAATACCCATGGTTCTGTCGCCTTGTACGTTTGAATGCCCACGCACTGGACAAGTTCCAGCGCCTTTCTTACCAATACTTCCTTTTAGCAATAAAAGATTCACAATCTCTCGAATATTATCGACTGCATTTTTATGTTGTGTCAAACCCATAGCCCAACAAATAATTATTTTTTTACTTGTTGCAATGAGGTTCGCTGCTTCGATAACAGCACTTTTGTCAAGGCCAGTATTTTCGATGAGTTCATCGAGGTCATAACGTTTTAGATCGGCTAAAAATTGATCTAGTCCTTGTGTTTTTTGGGTGATGAAATCATGATCAAAAATACTACCAGGATTCGCTTCCTCTTTTGCAATGAGAAGCAATAAAATAGCTTTAAGTAACGAAACATCTTCGTTGATTTTGACTTGTAAAAAAATGTCGGTCAGTTGCTCTCCTGAAAACCATTTCAATGGCTTTTGTGGATTTCTAAATTCCAGTAGTCCTACCTCAGGTAGCGGATTCACCGTAATAATTTTCCCACCATTCTTTTTGGTGTCTGCAAGAGCAGAAAGCATTCTAGGATGATTAGTGCCGGGATTTTGTCCCATGACAATGACCAGATCGGCATGATTGAAATCATCTAATGTCACCGAGCCTTTACCAATACCTAAGGTTTCTGATAGCGCAGCACCACTCGATTCATGACACATGTTTGAGCAATCGGGCAAGTTGTTAGTGCCGAACTGTCTAACAAACAGTTGATATAAAAAGGCAGCCTCATTACTCGTTCTTCCTGAAGTATAAAAAATAGCTTCGTTAGGAGAACTTAGTGCATTTAATTCCCTACCTATAAGGTCAAAGGCGTCTTGCCAGGAAATCTTTTCGTAATGAGAGCTACCTGGTTTTAGAAGAACAGGATGCGTAATACGCCCTTTCTTTCCTATTTCATAATCTGATAATTTCGCCAATTCAGCCACAGAATGTGAAGCGAAAAATAGCGGTGAGACTCTATTCTTTGTCGCTTCTTCGGCGATCGCTTTGGCCCCGTTTTCACAATATTCTGCTAGAAAGGCCCGTTTTGCATCTGGATCTGGCCAAGCACAACCAGGGCAGTCAAAACCATCTTTTTGATTTATTTTAGAGAGTAGCCCAATACCTTTTACAATACCAACTTCCTCCTTAATATGCTTGAATGTAGACCGTATAGCTTTGATACCTGCTGCCGAAGCTGGAACTTTAGTAAGTTGAATGCCAGTGAATTTCTCTGGAGGTTGTGCAACAGTCTTTTTCTTACTCATAATTCTATATAATGTGGGTTTGCATAAATAGTTGCTTTATCATCTCTACTAAATCCGATAAGACAAATACCAAATTCCTTTGCATAATCGACAGCTAGAGAAGAACACGCAGAAACAGCTACAATAATAGGGATTTTTGCAAAGAAAGCCTTCGATACGATTTCATAAGAGACCCTTCCGCTGACTAAAATACAGGCTATTTGGTCTAATTTGTGTTGATTTAGTAAATCACCCACAACTTTATCTAAGGCATTATGTCTGCCAATATCTTCTTTAAGACTCAATATATTTTTGTTGCTATCGAAAGCTGCGGTAGCATGAGAACCTCCAGTTGTTAAAAAAAGTGATTGTTGTGCTTTCATTTGCTGGTACATTTGCCGGATCGCATCTAGTTTCAACATCGAAGGTGTTGCAATTCTTTTTCCAGAAATGGAGATGTCTTTTAATTGCTGCTTGCCACAAATACCGCATGAAGATACTGATAACAAGGTGCGTTTATTTAAATAACCTTGACCTAACACTTCTAGTGGAATAGTGGCATTCATAACAGAAAACCCATTTTCATGTTCCTCAATAGTTTCTAACACTAGATCGGTGATTCCCTTATAAATGTCTTCAGCAAATAATAAGCCTCTGATTAAGGCTTCATCATCATTCGGTGTGCGCATCACAACCGTGTAGGGTTGGTCATTAATATTTATTTGTAAGGCGGCCTCTACCACTAAATCGTCCTGAATTTTAGCGTTCGATAAACTGTTTGTTTTTATGGCTTCGTACTCTAGAGATCGCATGCTTAAAAGTTTGTTAGGTAAAGTTAGGTTTTTTAGGGCTACTGACAAACAAGTTTTAGCGAAGCAAATTTATTTATTAAAATTAATGTGACTTATCAAATATTTATGTGTCATAAAGATGTAAGAGATAGTTTTTTTAGTTGCTATGAAGAAGAACTAGAAATTGTTAAAGAAAAAGGGTATGTGATTTTTAAACCTCAGTGTGTTAAACGCTGAGGTTTTTTTTAGTTCATTTTTTCACAAATTAACACAATGTATTTGTCGGATATATCTTTTGTAAAAAACAGATATTGATGACCACCTTCTTTTATTTTCGTTCGTTTTCTAATTTCTGCAACCGTGTTCGGAAAGTTACGCGTTGTAATATTGGCTTTTTTCGAAGGGATTAATTTGTTGAGTAGTTTTTTGTCATAGGGAATTGTATGTATGATTGTAAATGACCTGCCTGGAAAATTGACTATAACATCTGCGGTATACAAATGACTATTTCTATGTAATTTAGAAACACCCAGCGAAGTAAGTTGATTAAATAAACCTGCCTTTAGTATAGCAGCATTTGGTTCATAAAGATAGGTTTTAGGAGTTGAGAGTTCTATAGTAGCTTCCTCTCCGAAAATTGCCCCAAAATGTTGATACTTCTTAGGCCCCAGATTGCAAGTTTTTATACGAATTGCTGAGGTGTATTCTTTTTCTAATAGAAAGAGCAGTTCCTTCACTTCATTATTGACAGCGACCACATGCACTTCTTTTACAAAATTCAATTCGTTAATAGCATTGGTGATATCAAGCATCGGTGATACTTTTATCAATAGATGTTTCGTATGTTTAAAAAGTATCGTTAAATTTTCGGGAACATTAGGTAAACAATCTTGTAATAAAAACACTTTCCCTTTGATGTCATTCCGCCTCGACGGATCTATATATATCCAATCGTATTGTCGCTGCGAGCGAAGGTATGTGAGTCCGTTTTGGGCGATGGTTTTTATCTGCTGAGCCCCAAGTTGCGCATAGTTATGAGCAACAATCTCTGATAAATCGACGTGTAGTTCACAATGAGTTACATGATTGAAACGTTTTGAAAAATAATAAGAGTCTATACCAAAGCCGCCTGTCAAATCTATCAACGTGTCACCAGAAATCAAATTAGATTTGTATGCTGCCGCAATTTCCGAGGAGGTTTGCTCAATATTTAACTTATTCGGATAGTAAATATTCTTCGTAGCGTACCAAGTTGGCAATTTCTGTTTGGCTCGTTTTTTTGCTTCTATTTGTGTTGCTAGTTCTTGAACACTTATATCACGAAAAGGGCTTCCCTTAAAAAGCACTTTCGAAACATCCGAATTGAGATGTTCGTTGATAAAATCTTGAACTTTTGTATGTAAGATGTGTTTGTTCAATGTGATTAATTTATACTCTTAATGTTTTCGACATTAATAATCCCTCTTTGAAGGGGGAAGATAGCTCTGCTATAAGGGAGATGCTTTCATTTACAAATCCTTTGTCAAGGACTTTACAATTTTATTATCTGCTAAAAATTCTTTCAAAATTACTTTGAGCGCAGTATACATGGGTACGGCTACAATCATTCCAGTAATACCAAAGAGTAATCCTCCAATAATAATGACCAAAAATATTTCTAAGGGATGTGCTTTCGTAGCTTGCGAAAAGATGCGCGGTTGACTGACAAAATTATCGATCATTTGCGCCACAAAATAAAAGATCATTACATAAATAGTAGTAGGTAAAATTTGTGTCTGAAAATCCTGTTCTAAATGACTCGTCATGGTTAGAATGAGCATGATTGCACCACCTATTAGCGGCCCAACATAGGGTATTAAATTGAGCAAAGCACATAAAAAAGCGATAACAATGGCATTATCAACACGGAAAACGAGTAATATAATCGTATAGAGTACAAATAAAATTGTAATCTGAGTAACCAATCCAATAAAATAGCGCGATAATAAATCTTCAATCTTTTCTAAGGAAGCAGCAAAACGACCTTCAGTTTTATCCGGAACAATAACCATCAAGCCATTATGTAAAAGTTGACTGTCTTTCATAAAAAAGAAAGCAATAAACAATACAGAAAACAAACCAATACTTAGGCTGCCAACGGCGCCAATAACCGTATTTAACAAGTTCGGAATAGCCTTGAAATTTGAAAATACATCAACGCTCTTTAACTGCTCTAGGACATTGATACCACGAGAAACAAAATAATCATTCGCCTGATTGAGTAAATTTTCAATATTGTATTGTAATTGATTGATATCGAGTAAAGATAGGTTTCGACCTTGTTTTGCAATCAAGGGAATAAACATGGATATAAGCCCGAAAACCATGCTCAAAAACAACACCATCGTCGTGATGACTGCCAATGTATTTGGAAATTTTAATTTTCTTTTTAAAAACCGAATGATAGGTCTGCCCATTAAAGATAATACGGCGGCGATGAGAATATAAATTATAACCGAACGTGTTTTGTAAAGAAAAAATAAAAAGAGAGCCGAGCCGAGAATAATCAATACAGCTCTTAAGATTCCGTTGCTAATAGTTTTTGAATTCATATCTGGTAAATATATGAAATTATTGAAATGTTGCGCGGGCTTATTTTTCTATATTTGAAAGATAAATTGAAGCCTGTGTCAAATTATTTTCTTTTAAAAATGACAGTTGATAATGAAATATTATCATTTTATGGATGGTGGCAATTTGCGGTATGTTTATTCGCTTTTATAGGCTTGTTGGCAATTTGGTGGCATATTGGTAAACGTCAAAATGACTTCGGTCAAGTGTGGCTGGCATTATCTGTATTATGCTGGAGCGTCTCTGGAGCCGTAGAAGTGTATTACACCCAGTATGATTTTGCCATGAATGATTCTTTGTTAGATGGTTGGCGAAGTATTTTATCATTGTTCAATAGTTTATTTATTCTCTTGGCTTTGCCTTGGTTTCGGTACTTACCAAAATCAATCGCGCATATTATTAATTCGAAATATTGGATATATATTGTAGGCTTACCTTTTTTGTTTTCTATGTTGCCAACGGTGAGTAAAATGTTGCTAGGATCTTCCTTAAGTGTAATTAGTGAATTAGATGTGTATTATGCCTTTTTAACGCTAGGATTTTTAGGCTATGTATTATGGGAATCGTTCGCCAAAAGGAGACTTAAAATATTAGCATGGCTTTCGCTGATGACCATTTTGGTTACGTTAATTGCCCAATTGTATAAATTGACCGATTCATCTATCAATCTCACTTTGTTCTCTGCCATTTTTAAAACGGCATTGATTATGTTGTTTTTCGCTTTGGCCTTGAGTTGGGTAAAAGAACTTGCTGAAAACGTGATCCCAGAATCTCGTAATTTCTTTTTAAATTTTAAAAAACAGAAGAGCGCAAATGGAAAGTTAGAGCAATTCGTATTACTCAAAGGTCTCCCGGGAGGAACAGAGCGTAAAGTGCTTTTAACACCTGCTTTATATGAGCTATTCTTAAAATTTGCAATCCGTAAAAAAGAAGATATAGATAATTGGTTGGAGATAAAACCGAAGAACTTCGACAGTGCTAAGTCATATGACATAAATGATTATAATGAAATTAAAAGATTGTTAGTGGCGTTGCTTGATGGAATTTTTGGCAAAGAGAATTGGACACGTGATCACCACTTACAACCGTTGAAAAATACGCTTTTTGAAATGTCGGAAAAGCGCGAAAGAAAAATTCGTTTAGCTGTTCCTTCTGAGAATATCTCTCTATAACTCTAATAATGTCAGTAACTGTTCTACTGACATTTTGAACTCTTTTCTGACTTTTTTACAACTTCTTGGTCTGGTAACGCAAATTGCGCTCAAATTATAAAAACGAACGTATGAATTTGAGTAAAAAAAATGCTTCAGCTGTTGTAGTAATGTTATTGGTACCTTTTATGTTACAAGCACAATCTAAAGGTTTAGATGAACAAATAAACGAGGCTTTTATGCCTTTTGCTATATGGTGGGAAAATTTAATTTTCACTGAAATTCTCATTGCAGGTTTTGGTATTCCTGTTGTCTTAATTTTATTACTCTCAGGAGCCTTATTCTTTACGTTTTATTTTGGTTTTGTAAACATCAGGCACTTTCCAACCGCCATTCAGGTGGTGAGAGGAAAGTATGACGATTTAGAAAAGTTAGGTACTTCGCAAAATGTGCAAGTACATGAAGTTGACGGTGATATAGTGGATACGATTAAAGATGAATCCCATCATGGTGAAGTAAACCATTTTCAGGCCTTGGCAACGGCAGTTTCAGGAACGGTGGGTCTAGGTAATATCGCTATGGTGGCTGTAGCCATTTCTATTGGTGGCCCGGGAGCAACGTTTTGGATGGTGATGGCGGGTTTATTAGGGATGTCTTCGAAGTTTGTAGAGTGTACGTTGGGAGTGAAATACAGAGATATAGATGAGGAAGGAAATGTATTTGGTGGTCCGATGTATTACTTGTCGCGTGGATTAAAAGAACAAGGATTCAAACATATAGGCAAGCTGTTAGCAGTGACTTTTGCTGTTTTATGTGTAGGAGCTTCATTCGGTGGTGGAAATGCATTTCAAACCAACCAGGCAGCTGCTCAAATTATAGAGCGATTCGGAATTGAAGGAGCAGCTTCTGGTAGTATGATTGGGATTGTGTTTGCCATTGTTGTTGGTATTGTCATAATAGGTGGTATTAAAAGAATCGCCAAGGTCACAGAGAAAATCGTTCCGTTTATGGCGGTTTTATATGTAGCAGCGGCACTCTTTATTATCATTTCGAACTTTTCCTATGTAGATGATGCTTTCTCGTTAATTTTTAACGAAGCCTTTACACCACGAGCAACGATTACCGGCGGATTTATCGGCGTAATGATTCAAGGTTTTCGTCGAGCAGCATTTTCTAATGAAGCTGGGGCGGGTTCAGCAGCAATTGCTCACGCCGCGGTGAATACAAAATATGCAGCTTCCGAAGGACTGGTAGGATTGTTAGAACCTTTTATTGATACCGTAGTGATATGCACGATGACCGCTATTGTGATCATTATGTTTAATGTAGATGGCGCTTTTGTTTATGGAGATGTAGTAAATGGTCAAGCCTTATTGGCCGATGGTGGCAGGGCAGGAGGCGTAAATTTAACATCAATGGCATTCGATAATGCAATACCAGGATCTTCTTATGTACTGGCAATTGCGGTAGTATTGTTTGCTTTTTCTACCATTCTCTCTTGGTCATATTACGGTTTACAATCTTGGAAGTACTTATTCGGTAGAGGTCGATTAACAGATTTAACCTACAAAATTATATTCTTGATATTTACAGTATTAGGTGCTGCAGTAACGTTAGACGCGGTGATCAAGTTTTCAGATGCGATGATCTTAGCGTTAGTATTTCCAAATATGATTGGTCTTTTGTTCCTGTTTCCTAAGGTGCGTGAAGAATTGAAACGTTATCTTGAAATGATCCGAGTGAAGCTAAAATAGTTTGAGAGTTCGGGTATGGTTTGTGAAATAGTTGGAATGTTTTTGATATCTTTAGAAAGTAAAACAGATCTACTAACGCTACAATTAACTAATCTCAAATGAAAACTCTTTTTAAATGCTTCATCGTATTATTTTGTATCATCCCATTTTTTTCAAATGCCTCATTTCAGCAAAACACAAAACTGCTCTCGCAACCGGCAATAAGTGATAACCATATTGCCTTTATTTATGCTGAAGATCTTTGGGTTGCCAATCGTGATGGTTCGAATCCAAGACGATTGACGATTGATGAGGGTATTGAATCTTCACCCATCTTTTCCCCGAATGGAAAGCAGATTGCTTTTGAAGCGAACTACGATGGAAATAGTGATATTTATATCGTTTCTGTAGATGGAGGTATACCAAAACGACTCACATGGCATCCTTATTACGAAGGTATTCAAGACTTTTCTCCTGATGGGAAAAAGATATTGTTCTTCTCGCAACGAAATACACATACCAACAGACATGCGCAATTATTTGAGGTGAATATCACGGGAGGAGCGATCAAACAATTAAACATACCGGCGGCGTTTTCAGCAAGTTATTCTGATGACGCTAGTCATATCGCCTATAATCCATTGTATGAAGTTTTTAATCAATGGAAACATTATCGAGGCGGTACCATATCTCGTATTTGGATTTATAATGTAAAAACTCATAAGGTAGAAGAAGTTCCGAAGCCAACTAGTGGAAGTAATGATGCGAAACCTCAATGGGTAGGACAGCATGTTTATTTTAAAAGTGATAGAGACGGAGAATTTAATTTGTACAGTTATAATGTTTCTTCGAAACAAGTGAAGGCTTTAACCGATTTTAAAGATTTTCCAGTGGCCGATCTATATGCTCATAATGGAACTATTGTTTTTGAACAAGCAGGGCTGTTACATACCTATATGATCAAATCAGGTGAGATTAATACGTTGAACATAAAGATCAATACGGATCTTCTTGAATTGAGACCGCGTTACGTTTCGGGTAGAAATTATGTCCGTTCAGGAGGAATATCACCATCGGGCGCAAGAGCTGTTGTAGATTTTCGAGGAGATATTATTACAGTACCCGCAAAAAAAGGAGATGATAAAAACTTAACAAATACCCCAGGAGTACATGAAACGTATCCGCAATGGTCACCCGACGGTAAAAACATTGCTTACTTTTCTGATGCCTCAAATGAGTATGCTTTGCACATACATTCAACAGTAACGAATAATGTCATCAAGATACCGTTAAAGGGCACTGGTTTTTATGCTTATCCTCATTGGTCACCTGACAGCAAAAAAATTAGTTTTATCGACAATGGTAGAAACCTTTATGTAGCAGATATTACCACTAAGAAAGTCCGTAAAATTGCGCAGGATGAGCGCTATATTCCTGGTCCATATAGAGAGTTGTTTGGAAGTTGGTCTCATGATTCTAAATGGATTGCTTACACCTTAATAACGGATACCAGCTTCGAAAAGGCATTTTTATATTCGTTAGATGCAAAGAAATCATATGCCGTTTCAGATGGCTTGTCTAGCGTTTCAGAGCCTGTGTTTGATCCAAGTGGGAAGTATTTATACATGCTAGCATCGACGGATGCAGGGCCGGTTGTAAACTGGTTCGATCAATCAAGTATTGATATGAGAGCGACAAATTCCATTTATATGGTAACTCTCCAGAAAGAAGTGATGTCGCCGTTGAGCAAAGAAAATGATGAAGAGAAAGTAACGTCTTCAGAAGCGAAGGAAGATGATAAAAAGAAAGATACATCAAAGAAAACAGGCTTAACAATCGATTGGGACGGTTTTGAGAGTAGAATTATTGCCTTGCCATTAAGCGCAGGTCAGTATAGAAGTTTAGGTATAGCAAATGAAGGGGAATTGTACTATTTATCGACTAGTGATGGTACAACAACACTCAACAAATACGATCTCAAAAAAAGAAAACAAGATAATATTATGCCCGCAGATGCTTATGAGATTGCGAGTGGTGGGAAGAAAATGTTGTATGTATCAAAACGAGCTTGGAAAATAGCTGGCTTAGGGAAAAAATCCGAAAATGGTCCGTTAAACTTCGGAGCTATTAAAGTAAAAATCGATCCCAAAAAAGAATGGAATAACATTTTTGAAGAGGCTTGGCGCGTAAATAGAGATTATTTTTATGACCCAGGAATGCATGGTGTTGATTGGGACGCCATGAAGAAAAAATACAAACCACTGATAGCACATGCATCATGTAGAAGCGATGTATACCGTGTAATGCAGTGGATGTTTAGCGAATTAGGTGTTGGGCATCATAGATTTAGTGGGCGAGGAGATAGACTCAATAATCCAGAAAGAATATCAGGAGGTTTGCTTGGTGCTGATTATGAAATCAAGAATGATAGATATCAAATCAAAAAAATCTACGGAGGTCTCAATTGGACTCCGAGTTTAAGATCACCGTTAACCGAACCAGGAGTGGATGTGAATGAAGGAGATTATATTCTTCGCGTAAATGGTAAAAATGTAAAGGCAGCTGATAACATCTATAGCTTTTTTGAAAATACAGCCAATAAAATTACAAGCCTAACCGTAAGTAAGAGTAGTGATGGTACGAATGCCAGAAGTGTAAAGGTAACACCCTTGCCTACCGAATGGGCCATCCGAAATCGCGATTGGGTAGAGGGTAATATTAAAAAAGTAGATAAGGCAACAAATGGGCAGGTAGCCTATGTGTATGTGCCAAATACAGCGAACGCCGGTCATGAATATTTTAAGCGGTATTTCTTTCCTCAAGCCACAAAAAAAGCCATAATTGTTGATGAACGCTATAATGGAGGTGGTTATTTAGCCGATTACTATATTGATATTTTGAAAAGACCCGAACAAGCGTATTGGAATTTTAGATACGGAAAAGACTTAAAGTCGCCGAGTGCCTCGATTCAAGGTCCGAAGGTGATGATTACCGATGAAACAGCTGGTTCTGGAGGTGATTATTTACCATGGATGTTCAGAAAATTTAAGTTAGGAACTATTGTTGGTAAGCGAACTTGGGGTGGATTAGTAGGGGTACTTGGTTATCCTGAATTTATAGATGGAGGCTCTGTCACAGCACCAAATGTTGCTTTTTACAGTGATAAAGGTTTCAGAGTAGAAAATGAAGGTGTGGCACCCGATATCGAAGTAGAGCAATGGCCTGAACTCGTCAATAAAGGTCAAGACCCACAATTAGATAAAGCGATTGAAATTGCCTTAAAAGGGTTGAAAGAGAACCCACCTAAAGTGATGAAAACACCCGTATATCCTAATAAAACGAAAAACTAAATCCGAATACCTAACTTTATGATACACCATAGAAAACAGCAACAAATAAAATGGTATACAGCAGCTATATGTCTTGTATATTTATTTTTAGGAGTGAACGAGAGCATTGCTCAAGGAACCCAATTACTAAGACAGCCTGATATAAGTGACACACATGTAACGTACACTTATGGAGGTGATATTTGGATTTCACAACTAAACACAAGCGAAGCGAAGCGAATTACGAGTACGGCCGCAGTAGAATCAAATCCTTATTTTTCACCTGATGGCAAATGGATTGCATTTTCATCGAATAGGTCAGGTACCAATTCAGTCTATATTGTGCCAGCACAAGGTGGAAATGCAAAACGACTTACATGGCATCCTAACGGAGCTCAAGTGCGCGGTTGGACAAATGATGGAAAGCATATTTTATATGCTAGTTCAAGAGAAACAGCGCCAAGACCCTATAATCGATTGTGGACGATTTCAATGCAAGGTGGTGCGCCAAAATTGGTTGCGAAACAATGGGGGTTCGATGGTGCTTTTTCACCAGATGGAAAACAACTAGTAATAGATAAGATGAGTCGTTGGGATGGTGAATGGCGTGCCTATAGAGGTGGACAAAATACACCACTTATACTCTTAGATATCGCTACATCTAAAGAAGAGTTATTACCGAATGAGCGCACGACAGATATTCAACCGCTCTGGATGGGAGATTTGATTTATTTTCTATCAGATAGAGATTTAGTTGCAAATATTTGGTCTTACAATGCCAAGACGAAAGAAGTGGCACAACTAACTAATTTTAAAGGTTCAGATGTGAAATGGTTAGCGGGTCATAAAAATACCTTGGCCTATGAACGGGATGGATATATTCATACGATGGATATCTCATCAAAAAAATCAACGCAATTAACAATTAATGTTGTAGGTGATTTTCCTTGGGCAGAAACAAAATGGGAAAATGTGAGTACTCGAGCTAGATCGGCTTCCCTTTCACCAAATGGCAAGCGTGCAATTATGGAAGCTCGTGGAGAAATCTTTACAATACCAGTTGAATTTGGAGATGCTCGTAATATTACATCGACGTCGGGCACGGCAGATAGAGCTCCTATTTGGTCTCCAAAAGGAGATCAATTGGCATGGTTTTCTGATGCCGATGGGAAGGGTTATTCCTTAATGCTGTCTTCACAAGATGGTATGTCGAAACCGCAAAGAATAAATATCGGAGAGTCTAAAATGGCTTGGAATCCCTCATGGTCACCAGATGCCAGTCACATTGCTTTTGTAGATGATGATGTGCGCCTCAGGGTGATTAATTTAAAGACAAAAACAATTAAAACAATAGATGTTGGAGGTATCAATATAGAAAGAGGTTCTATAGATATGAATTGGTCTCCAGACTCGAATTGGATAGCATATGCAAAAACCGGTAGCAATAACTTTAGGCAATTATTCATTTGGTCTTTAAAAGAAAATAAAACAACAGCAATTACAGATAGATTTGCCGATTCCTTTTCTCCTACTTGGGATTTGAATCATAAACAATTTTACTTTTTAGCTAGTACCGAAGTTGCCTTGGGTTCTGGATGGGCGAATACAAGTGCAATGACATCAAATCCGAAATATGGTGCTTATATTGTGAACCTTTCGAAAGACGATGATTCGCCATTCAAACCCAAAAGCGATGAAGAGGCTATAAAAAAAGAGAGCCCTAAGAAATCTGATTCTACAAAGAAAGGAAAGGATAAAGGAAAAGATACTGCTAAAAAAGATACTGCTAAAAAAGATACTCCGAAAAAAACGGTAAAAATAGATTTTGAAGGTTTAAATCGACGTACGTTGGCTATGCCTGTGCCTGTTCGAAATTATAGATTTGTTTCAGCAGGTATGGCTGGTACTGTCTTCATCGCAGAGCGCGTGCCGAATAGTCGAGGCGTTTCGCTTCAAAAATTCACCTTAAAAGATCAAAAAGCGAAAGATTTCTTACCAGCAGCAAGTAGTGTCTCAATTACGGGCAACGGTAAACATATGTTGGCACGAGTGAATGGTCAATGGAAAGTAATTGATACCAAAGGTCCAAATGGTAAAAAGTCTAAACCAATGAAGGTAAATCTCCAAATGAAATTAGACCGTTCTGCAGAATGGAAACAGATGTTTGAAGAGGCTTGGCGTTATGAACGCGATTATTTTTATGATCCGAATATGCATGGCAGAGATTGGAATGAGGTCTATAAACGATATGCGCCGCTGATACCTTTTATTAAGCATAGAGCCGATCTAACCTATATTTTAGATCAGGTGAATGGAGAATTATCAGTAGGACATAGTTTCGTTTTTGGCGGAGATTTCCCTGATGTTGAACGTTCTCAAGTAGGTATGCTAGGTGCTGATTTAGTAGTCGAAAAAGATCGTTGGAAAATAAAACGAATCTATACTACCGAGAGCTGGAATCCTGGATTGACAGGCCCATTAGATGCACCAGGATTAAACATAAAGCAAGGGTATTATTTAGTTGGCATAAATGGTAAAGAATTGACCGCTAAGGATAATGTTTATGAACATTTAGATGGTACATCTGGTAAACAAACAGTACTGCATATCAATAGTAAACCAAGTTTCGCTAATGCATGGAAAGAAATTGTAAAACCTATTAGAAGCGAAAATTCATTGAGACAACGTACTTGGGTAGAAGACAACAGACGAATAGTTGATAAATTATCAAATGGCAGGTTGGGCTATGTTTGGGTACCAAATACTGGAGGACCAGGTTTTGTTAGTTTTAATAGATATTATTTTGCCCAACAAGATAAAGAAGGCGCGGTGATTGATGAACGTTTTAACGGAGGCGGTTTGTTAGATGATTATATGGTCGATTTAATGACTCGTAGTTTAAGAGCCAGTATTACAAATGAAGTACCCAATGGAAAACCCATGCGACTACCAGCAGGTATTTTAGGACCAAAAGTGCTGCTCATTAATGAAATGGCGGGCTCAGGAGGTGATTTCTTTCCATGGGTATTTAGACAGCAAAAAGCGGGAAAATTGATCGGAATGCAAACTTGGGGAGGCTTGGTGAAATCATCTGTGCATTACGGATTGGTAGATGGTGGCGCATTGACATCACCTGACAATGCGGTGTTTGATCCCATCAATAATAAATGGATTGGAGAGAATGAAGGAATCGCACCTGATATTGAAGTACGACAGGACGCCTTGTCTTTATCTAAGGGTAAAGACCCTCAGCTGGAAAGAGCGGTCTCAGAATTGTTAAAACTTATAGGAAACAAAAAGAAAATCGTCCCACCTAAATTCTCGAAACCGGCAACAGGCAATAGATAATAATTTTCAGAAAGTGTAAACATATTTTATCAAATGTAAATTTGTTTACACTTTTTTTGATGCAAAATACACTTACTTTGTTTATTCATAAACGATTAACTTGTTTTCAATTTTGATAACATGATTAACCCTATTTGTTACCAATAAAAATAGATTTTTTAAATATATTTGGACCACCCAAAGTACAACCAAAACTTGACCATTTATGTTTAAAGCGAACAAAAACCCCGTTGTTCAAAAAAAAGAAATTAATGGCAAACAATGTCTTCATTTTACCTTTAAGGAAACATTTACTTATGATGAGGCAGAAGATTTTATAGCTGGATGGAAACAACACTTCAGTTTGAAGAAGCATAAAAAAGTAGTGGTCGTATGGGAGCTTTTAGAAATGGATAGCTACGAAACGGAGGCAAGAACGATGCTGCAACAAGCTATTAAGGATTTAAAAGATAATATTGAAGGAATATGGTTGCTTACTGATTCCATATTAATTCAAGCTGAAGCTGAGATTATCTCTTTCTATACTTCCTTCAAAATACATTTAGTTAAGTCAGAGGAAGAATTATTAAGCCGAATGAAACTAGAGGCATAATTCTTATTGTAATCTAAAGCTAACAGGGAGCGCGTACTTTACATTTATTTTTTCACCATCGCGCACACCAGGCTTCCAATTTTTAAGTAAGTTCACTACACGTATGGCTTCCTTGCTAAAAGCAGGGCTTGACGAGCGTATAATACGTATATTTTTTACTTTGGCTTCTTTGGTGACCGTAAATCCTACCAGGACCTTACCTTCTTTGCCAATTGCTTGCATTCGTTTTGGATATTTCATCTTTCGAGCGATAAATTTATAAATAGCTCTATTTCCTCCGTCATATGAAGGTTTTACAAAATAGTCAAAATGTTCAATTTCTTTCCCATCTGCATCATAACATACCCCCGAAACAAATTCATCTTCTTTGAATATATCCTTTCTTTTTAGTTGTTTGGTACTCTCAAAGTATGTCGTTAATTCTCCGTCTAATTTATTATTCTTGTAAGATTCCTGGATTTTAAGATCTCCATTATCATGATAAATTTTTGAAATTCCCTCTCGAGTAAATTTTTTAATGCTATCATTCTTTCTATTAATATTCGAATATTCAGTTTCTTTTAAGAGTTTTCCTCCCTTATTAAACCATTTGATCACACCTTTACCTTGAATTGTATCTGTAAAAATGTAGTGCTGAGATCTCATAGCATTGACACTGTCTGTTTTATTACCAGCTTTATCAAAATAATATTTTTCTACTTTTTGTTGTGCTAAGGCTATTGTTGATAACAATAAAAATGTAAAGAATAGTTTAGTTTTCATATATAATAATATAAATCAAGAACGCTATTTTTTTAGAATTCACTCGTAAAATGCAATTTAACACTTGGATATTTACTCTGGGTCATTTGTATCGTGAATGCAGAGTCAGCTAGAAATACCAACTGTCCCTGTTTATCTTTCGCTAAGTAACGCTGTTTTACACGTTTAAATTCAGAGAACTCTTCATTTTTCGCATCTTCTGGAGCGACCCAACACACTTTATGCATCGGTAGGTTTTCATAGGTACACTTGGCGCCATATTCATGTTCTAAGCGATATTGTATTACTTCGTACTGAAGGGCACCAACAGTACCAATCACTTTTCGCCCATTAAGTTCTAAGGTAAATAACTGTGCTACACCTTCATCCATTAACTGGTCAAGACCTTTATACAATTGTTTTGCCTTCATCGGATCTGCATTATTTACATAACGAAAATGCTCTGGAGAAAAACTAGGAATTCCTTTAAAGTTTAATTGCTCTCCTTCCGTTAAAGTATCTCCAATTTTAAAATTACCAGTATCATGTAATCCTACAATGTCACCCGGAAATGACTCATTTACAATTTCTTTTTTTTCGGCAAAGAATGCGTTCGGACTCGAAAATTTCAATTTCTTATTATGACGAACGTGGAGATATGGAGCATTGCGTTTAAAAGTACCAGAAACAATTTTTACAAAGGCCAGTCTGTCACGGTGTTTAGGATCCATATTGGCATGAATCTTAAATACAAAACCAGATAATTTATCTTCTTTAGAATCAACCAATCGTTCTTCCGACATTTTTGGCTGCGGTGGTGGTGCGATGTCTATAAAACAATCGAGTAGCTCTTTTACTCCAAAATTATTCAAGGCTGAACCGAAAAATACTGGTTGGAGTTTTCCGTCAAGATAATCTTGCTGATCAAATTTAGGATAGACCTCATAAACCAATTCAAGCTCTTCACGGAGTTGATTTGCAGAAGCTTCACCAATAATAGTATCGAGCTCGGGATTTGCGACATCATTAAATTCTATACCTTCAGATACGGTTTGTTTCTTTTCTCCAGAAAATAGATTCAGTTTTTTTCCCCAGATATTATAAATTCCCTTGAAATCATAACCCATCCCGATTGGGAAGCTCAGCGGAGTAACGGTCAATCCTAATTTCTGCTCTACTTCATCTAACAAATCGAATGCATCTTTTCCTTCTCTATCTAATTTATTGATAAACACAATCATCGGAATATTTCGCATGCGACATACTTCAACCAATTTTTCTGTTTGCTCTTCAACACCTTTGGCAACATCAATCACAACAATTACGCTGTCAACGGCCGTCAGTGTTCTAAAAGTATCTTCGGCAAAGTCTTTGTGACCGGGTGTATCAAGGATATTAATTTTTTTGTCTTTGTAGATAAAGGCAAGTACCGAGGTAGCTACCGAAATACCACGTTGACGCTCAATTTCCATGAAATCGGAAGTGGCTCCTTTTTTTATTTTATTATTCTTTACAGCACCAGCTTCCTGTATGGCACCTCCAAATAATAATAGTTTTTCTGTTAAGGTGGTTTTACCAGCATCTGGATGCGAAATGATTCCAAAGGTACGTCTGCGTTGTATTTCTTCTAAAAAGCCCATTTATTGTAATTAGGAGCGCAAAGATAAGTTTAATTTGAAGATATAAAAGCGATAACTAGCGAATCACGGTAACTGTAAAAAAAACATCCGTAACTGGCCATTCATCGTTACCAACTTTGACCAATGCAATTTTTTCTAATGTATCAAAACCTTCAATAATTTCACCAAAAACGGTATGCTCCCCATCTAAATGATAACCTCCATTTTTGTCTTGAACAAAGTAGAATTCAAATGGAGTTGACACTTTTTTCGGATTGTCTTCCCAGTCTCTGGCAGCCGCTATGGCACCGTATTTATGCTTTCTATGTGTTCTAAATTCGGCAGGGATAGTATACGTTTCATACTTTTTTCGAAATTTTCTCGTCTTCGGATTTTCTGAATTGCCCCCTTGAACCACGAAATCTTGTACTATTCGATGTACACACGTTGTACTAAAATAACCCGTTTTCGTTAAGAAGATAAAACTTGCTCTATGTAAGGGCGTATCTCGATATAATTTAATTTTTATATTACCCAAACGCGTTTCAAATAACACGATGGTTTCTGGATTTTCCTTACCATAAACCTTCAAAAATTCAAGAACATTTCTCCTGTTGATCGTATCTTTGTCAACATTGGTAGTCGGTTCCTTCTTTACTGCTGGTTTCGTTACGATCTCAGTGGTTGCAGGTTGTGTTGTAGTTGTTGGAACTTCTGAAACCTTCTTTTTCTGACAAGCCAACAAAAACAGCAAACTAAGAAATGATAGAATTAAGATACGCATACAAGTAATATATGAGACAAATATAAATGTATTCAGTATAAAAGATTGTATTTTTGACTGATTTATAAAAGTGCTTTAATGAACAGATACTTGAAGGTTTTTTGGATCCTTTTTTTACTCTACGCTTGCGCGGAAAAAGAAGAGTTGACTGGAGCGGTCAAAATGATAAGCTCACCCACCATGAAGACTAGTGCGCAACCGTTTCTTTTTTCAAAGGAAAAAACGTTGCTGTCTTGGATAGAGAATGAGAATGATTCGTTGTACACCTTAAAATATGCTGAGTACCTCAATGGAAAATGGGATGAGGCCAGGACCATTGCGACCGGTACTGATTGGTTCGTCAATTGGGCTGATTTTCCAGCAGTAGCCGAGAATAATGGAAAGATATTAAGTCATTTTCTACAAATGTCTGCGCAAGGAACCTATACCTATGATATTAGAATGAAGCTTTTTTCATCGCAAACGAACACTTGGAGAGATGATTTCATGCTGCATAATGATGGCACAAAATCAGAACATGGTTTTGTCACTATGTTGCCCTATAAAGACGATTCGTTTTTTGTGACATGGCTTGACGGAAGAAATACTACTGGAGGTCATGATCATGGAGGAGCCAGTGCTATGACATTAAGAGCGGCCGAAATAACCGCAAAAGGAACAATCGTCGATGAATTAGCCTTAGATCATAAAACCTGTGATTGTTGTCAAACGAGTGCCGCGATTACGCGTAACGGACCAGTAGTTGTGTATCGAGATCGGTCTGATAATGAAATTAGAGATATTTATATCACACGTAAAATTGATAGTACCTGGTCTGATCCGACCCCTATCTTTAGAGATGATTGGAAAATAGCTGGATGTCCGGTAAACGGACCACGTGCGGATGTTATTGATAACATTTTAGCAGTTGCATGGTATACAGGAGCATTAGAAATACCCCGTGTGAAAGTAGCGTTCTCACAAAATTCAGGAATAGGTTTTGAAAAGCCAATTCTCATTGATGAAACCTTTACCATTGGTAGAGTTGATCTGGCCATGATTGATAAGGAGAACGCCCTGGTAAGTTGGGTTACCTCTCAAGAGTCAAAGACGGTCGTAAAAGCGGTGAAAGTTCATATTTCGGGAGAAATTGGGAAGGAAATTATTGTGAGTGAATTAAATCCGTCAAGAGCAAGTGGATTTCCACAATTAGAGATCGTGAATGATGAAGTGTTGTTTGCTTGGACTGTAATTAACGGGGATAAAACAAGCATTAGAACAGCAACAATTTCATTAACAGATTTTTAATATATATTGAAAAACGAAACGAATTTTAATTCGTAAATTGCCACATAATATATGGTAGAAGAAAAAGTCATATTGGTCAATGAGAAAGATGAGCAAATAGGTCTCATGCCAAAATTGGAAGCACATGAAAAAGCAATGTTGCATCGTGCATTTTCGGTATTTGTTTTAAACAATAATGGTGAATTGATGTTGCAGCAAAGAGCTGCACATAAATATCATTCACCTATGTTATGGACGAATACCTGTTGTAGTCATCAACGGGATGGTGAATCTAATATAGAAGCCGGTAAAAGAAGGTTGTACGAAGAAATGGGATTTGTGTGCGAACTCAAAGAAGTTTTTTCATTTATATACAAGGCACCTTTCGATAATGGTTTAACCGAACATGAGTTAGATCATGTGATGGTTGGAGCATACGAAGAAGCCCCGCAAATTAATAAAGAAGAGGTCAATGCTTTTAAATGGATGACTTTAGAAGCAGTGAAAAATGATATCGATCGGCAACCAGAAATTTACACCGAGTGGTTTAAGATTATATTTGAAAAATTTTATAGTCACCTTCAAGAAGCAACAGTATAATGGTAACAGTTAATAGAAAAGCGCATTTTAATGCGGCACATCGTTTATATAGAAAAGATTGGTCTGATGAAAAGAACGAAGCTGTATTTGGAAAATGCAATAACCCTAATTATCATGGTCATAATTATGAATTGATTGTTTCTGTTACCGGAAACATTGATCCAGAAACCGGTTTTGTTGTAGATGTGAAAGTGCTAAAAGATTTGATAAAAAGTGAAATAGAAGATGCTTTTGATCATAAAAATTTGAATGTAGAAGTTGCCGAATTCAATGAGTTGAATCCAACCGCTGAGAATATTGCTGTGGTCATTTGGAATAAACTACGACCACATATTGCAACTGACAAAAAATTAGAGGTTACACTCTATGAAACGCCAAGAAATTTTGTGAGTTATAGTGGAGCATAACTTAGTTCGAAGGTCTTTTTTTATTCTTCGAAATAGACATGACCATACTTTCACTTACGGTTGTTGGCTGGAGTAATGCTGGATTTAGTTTTTCGGATAATCCAATGGCTTCGAGGAGCGTCTTTTTTACCTCAGTTATAGGGAATAAGTCAAAATTAGTCACTGAAACATGTCGTATTAACTTCCCTTTCCCTAGTAGTTTTATCGATGAATTCGAGAGCTCTGCACCACGATTAAACCCGAAATTGACATGATTTTTATAAACAGAGAGGTGGCAAAAAGCATCTTTAAGTTTATCCGATTTGGCATAGGCAATGGCCACCGCATTATAATTGTCCCAAATAAGTTCGTTTGAAGTGGGTAAAGTCTCAAGAATAAAAGCTCTAAGTTGAAGAGTGAGACGTTGAATCGATGGGTCATACGGCGAAAGAAATGTTGCTAATTCTGGATTTACTTGCATGGTTGATAAATGTTTAATATCAAATATAAAGATATTTTAGTTTCATGAATAAATTGATGATATTTGATAAACCTTACAAGAATTGAATATGAGTTTAAAGACAGGAGATAAAGTACCTTCATTTACATTGAAAGACCAAGGAGGTCATGATTTTAATATCGATACCTTGATTGGCAAGAAAGCACTGGTTATTTTCTTTTATCCCAAAGATTTTACTCCTGGATGTATTAAAGAAGTATGCAGTTTTAGAGATCAGTATGAAGATTTTACAGACTTGGGCGCCGAGGTTATTGGAATTAGTGGTGACGGAGAAAGTTCGCACGAAAAATTTGCCAAAAAATACAATTTACCCTTTACCTTATTGTCTGATCCAAAGAAAGAGGTGCGTACCTTGTTTGGTGTTAAAAGTTCTTTACTAGGCTTGTTGCCAGGAAGAGTAACGTATGTTATCAGTAAGAGTGGTATTGTACAGTTAATTTTTGAAAATCAATTTGGAGCTGAAAAGCATATTGCCAAATCATTAGCTATATTAAAAGAAAAGAAATAATGAGTTTAGATTACCCTATCAAGTTTCACCCGATTCTGAAAGAAAAAATCTGGGGAGGAGAGAAGTTAGTTACTATGTTGCATAAAAAATCAGAGGGAAATGATATCGGTGAAAGCTGGGAAATATCTGATATTAAAGGAGATATGTCAGTGGTCGCCAATGGAAAATTGAAAGGTTTTTCTTTGCAGGATTTAATGGTGAGTTATAGAGGAGATTTACTAGGAAAGAAAGTATTTAGTAAGTTTAGTTATAACTTTCCGCTACTTATAAAATATATTGATGCCAAAGAGGCCTTGAGTATACAGTTACATCCGCATGATACCTTAGCAAAAGAACGCCACAACTCTTTCGGAAAAACAGAAATGTGGTATGTCATGCAGGCCGACAAAGGAGGTAATTTGATTGTTGGGTTTAAAAAGGATAGCGATAAGCAAACTTACTTGCATCACCTTGAAAATAAAACATTGTTGAAGATTTTAAATGTAGACAAAGTAAAAAAAGGAGATGTTTATTTTATCCCTACTGGGCGCGTACATGCCATCGGGGCGGGAGTGATGCTGGCAGAAATACAACAAACAAGCGATATTACCTATAGAGTGTACGATTGGGATCGTCAGGATAAATATGGAAACTACAGAGATTTACACACCGATGAAGCACTTGATGCGATTGATTATACAGCCCAAGAAGATTACAAAACGAGTTATCAAAAACAGAATAATGAAACTACACAAGTTGTAGACTGTAAATATTTCACGACTAACTATTTACCAATTCTTGCCAAAAAAGTACAAATTGATCATTCAGATAAAGATTCTTTTGTGATTTATATGTGTGTGCATGGAAGTGTTCAATTTAATTGTAATGGAGAAAAAACAACAGTAGAAAAGGGTGAAACAGTGTTGATTCCGGCGGTACTTAAACAGTTTAGTATTTATTCAAAGAATAAAGCTGAATTGTTGGAAGTGTTTATCAACCACGAATCTCCTATTTTAAAAGACCCTATATTCGAAAGAAAGGAAAAGAAACGATCATAACGCTTACTATGAATACTGAATTGGAAACCATTCAAGTTATTGCCTTCGATGCTGATGATACCTTGTGGGTTAATGAGACTTATTTTAGAGAAGCAGAAGAGCGTTTTGCAGAATTGTTATCGGGCTTCGAAACTAAGAATAAAATAGATCAAGAGCTGTTTAAAACAGAAATGAAGAATTTAGAGGCATATGGTTATGGAGTAAAAGGATTTATGCTCTCTATGATTCAGTCAGCCCTCGAACTTTCTAATTATAGTATTGATCAAAAAATCATCGAGCAAATTATTCTCATTGGAAAAGAAATGCTTGAAAAACCAATTGAATTGTTAGATGGGGTAGAAGAAACACTAAAGGCATTATCAAAGAAGTACAAACTAATTTTAGCTACCAAAGGAGATTTGTTAGACCAAGAGCGAAAATTAGAAAAGTCGAACTTGATTGGATATTTTCATCATATCGAAGTTTTGAGTGAAAAAAAACCTGAAAATTATAGAAAATTACTAAAGCATCTAGATATTACACCTGACAAATTTCTTATGATTGGTAATTCTTTAAAATCGGATGTATTGCCGTTGTTAGCCATTGGTGCCAAGGCAATTCATATCCCATTCCATACAACTTGGCAACATGAAATTGTTGAACATAATGGAGAAGGGTATAGCACAATTAGCAAATTGACGGATGTCATAAAAATGTTGAGTTAAATGCATAAATTGAATATTGACAACTGGAATAGAAAGGAGCATTTTTATTTTTTTAATCAGTTTACAGATCCTTATTTTGCCGTTACCGTCGACTTTGATGTTACAGATGCGCTGGCTCATGCAGAGAAGTATGAGATTTCTTTTTTTGCTTTATACTTATATGCCTGTATGAAAGCTGTCAATAGTGTTGAAAATTTCAAGTATCGTATTCATGATGATAAAGTGATAATACATGAAGTTATTCATGCTTCACCTACTATTGCCAGAAAAGATAATACCTTCGGTTGTTCGTTTGTTTATTATGATGAAGATTTCGATATCTTTTATGCTAATTTTTTAAAAGAAAAAGAAAGAGTTTTAAATACGACCGACTTGTTTCCGCCTGAAGAAGGAACAGATGCTTGTATTTATTGTTCTGCGATGCCATGGTTCAATTTTTCTGGTCATAAAGAACCTCTTTTTGGTACGAAAAAAGAATCCGTACCGAAGCTGTCTTTTGGGAAATATGTGGAGAAGAATGGTCGCTTGATGATGCCAGTTGCTATTGCCGTAAACCATGCCTTGGTTGATGGTTATCATGTGGGCTTGTTTACAACCTCTTTTCAGAATGAATTAAATAACTTTTAATATAATTTTAAATCTATATTAAAGCGAATTAGTTTAAATTTGCCAAAAATAAAACAAAACTTATGGCAAGTGTAAAGAATTTAAAGAAAGATATTAATTATGTCTTATCTGATATCATAGAAGAATGTTATGTTTGGCAGATTTTACAGGAAGATGACAAGAAATCTGCGAAAGCCGAAAAAATAATAGATGAAACCATAGATACATTCGACGCTTTAATAGAAAAGGTACATGCAAAGGATGTTGAAAATAGAAAATCTCATTTTAAGGCAATTGGTAAAGAACTTGAAGATAAGGCGAATGGATTATTAGCCAAGATTCAAAAATTGTAAATCAAGTTTTTTTGAAGAAACTTTAACATTTTTGTATGTTAAATTTTGTAATTTAGAGAAATAATTTACGTTCTAATCTTAACTATATTTAATTAAATACCTACAATGCCCATGGCTAGAGCAATGTTTGAATACACTAAGACTGTTTTAAAAAAGGTCAGTTTTAATGTGGATTTATTCTGTAAAGAATTAGATAAAGCCTTTTCTAGATTATTACCGTACGAAATAGCGGAACTTAGAATTTGGCTACAAGAATTTACGGCGAACAAACCTGAATTAACAGTTTGTATTGCAAATTATAACCGATAAAATATAAAAGAGGCTTTTAAAGCCTCTTTTTTTATTTTTTTAATGGACTTATAATTCGCACATCGCTAAAGGATATAACACCTCTAATTACCCCATCGATGGTACTTTTTAGCGCATCTACTAGTTGTATTTTTAGCTGAGATTTATGATATACCAAAGCAACTTCGCGTGCAGGGGCCGGGTTTTCGAACTCTTTCAGATATTTTTTATCTTCTTCTTTTAAATCTAAAGTATGCAGATATGGTAATAAAGTCATGCCCATGCCTTCTTTTGATAGTTTCAGTAAGGTGCTAAAACTACCACTTTCTAGTTTAAAAGAATCGGTAGTTGTTGTTTCAAAACTTCTACAAATATTAATGACACTATCCTTAAAGCAATGACCATCTTCTAATAACAAAATATCATCTATATTTAAATCGTCCACGGTAATGAGATTTTTGCTAAACAAGCGATGACTTTCGCTCATAAATCCAACAAAAGGTTCATAATACAATACGCGTTCTTTAATATTTTCATCTTCTAGAGGAGTGCTTGCTATCGCTGCATCTAAGTGCCCGTCTTTTAATTTCTTTAATAATTCATTGGTATTGAGTTCTTCAATCTTTAGGTTGACTTTCGGATATCTTTTAATGAAAGTATTCAGAAACAAGGGCAATAAGGTAGGTGTTATGGTAGGGATGATACCTAATTTAAAGTCGCCACCAACATACCCTTTTTGTTGATCTACAATATCGTTAATTCTATTACTTTCATCCAAAATAATTTTGGCTTGATCGACTATTTTATGACCTACTGGAGTTAACTCAATTGGTTTTTTCTTCCTATTAAAGATCACAACATCGAGTTCCTCTTCTAATTTTTGTATTTGCATGCTTAAGGTAGGCTGTGTAACAAAACATTTTTCGGAGGCAAGTGTGAAATTTTGATATTCAGCAACAGCTAGTACATATTTAAGTTGGGTAATAGTCATTTAGTATAAATTTTGATGATAAAATTATGAAATTCATCAATTATATTTATACAATGCTGGTGTTAAATTTTAGGATTTAGTAAAAATCGAAGAAATTACGTTTTTTGTTTAAGGCTTCTTCCTGTTTTGCGTATTCTTCAACAGGGATGACCTTTAAGAGTGATGGATGTTGCTCAATGGCAAACTGCAATTGTTCCACGATTTTTTCGACAGAATCATTTTCGTAATCTATATCCAGTGGCTCTTTGATCACCATCGATTGTAAAACATTCCTTTTTTTGAGCATTAATCCTTTTTTATCATATGCTCTTCTAAAACCATCAATAACAATCGGTATCACAATTGGTTTATTTCTTTTTATGATGTGAGCGGTCCCTCTTCTAATAGGCTTAAATGGTGTAGTCGTTCCTTGCGGAAACGTAATTACCCAACCATCTTTTAAAGCTTTACTAATACTGCTAACATCTGACATTTTTACCTGTCGATTCACATCTTTGCCTTCACTGCGCCAAGTCCTCTCAATAGAAATAGAACCCGTATAGGCGAATATTTTTGGAAGAATACCAGATTTCATGGTTTCTAGTGCAGCAACATAGTATAGATTCAGTTTAGGTTGCCATAGATATCCCACATTCTTTATGTTATCATCCCGTCCGCTTAAAGCGGCATTGAAAACATGCATCATGGCTGCTACATCGGCAAAATATGTTTGATGATTTGAAACAAATAGAACACCACTATCGGGTAAATTTCTAATTATTTCTGAACCTTCAATATGTAATTTATTAAATCCCTGATAACGCTGATGAGAAATAGCCCCAATGAATCGTATTAAAAACTTTTTAAGGAATAAAGCATTACCAAAAGGATCTTGCTTATATAATTTCATTTAAGTGATAAGTTGTTTGAAACAAACATACAAAAGAATTCGTGGAAATACTACTTTAAATAATCTTTAATCTCACTCAGTATCATAGCTGTGGCACCCCAAACTATGTAATCGTTTAGTTTAAAACAGGGTACATCAACTTGCTTCATATATGAAGTAGTCATATTTTTAATAATTACGGCTTTGTCATCTAAAAAAGCTGATAGTTTTACTTCGATAAGTGATGAGACTTCATGATTTGCTACGAACTGAGGTCTATATTTAATCGTACCGATGAATGGGCTTACCCAAAAATTGCTTGGAGGAATATATGTCTTAGTAAGTTCTTTGACAATAGATACATCGTGCATCGGAACCGCCGTTTCTTCATAAGTCTCTCGCAATGCCGTATGTGCCAAATCGACGTCGCTCTTTTCAATCTTTCCACCCGGGAAACTTATTTGGGCAGAATGTGTGCCGTTATAGCTAGCGCGTTGTGTTAAGAGAACATGAGTCTCATTATTTTGATCTGGATAAAAAAGTGCCAAGACCGCGGCGCTTTTAGCATCAGGTTTTACAAATGATCGAATATCTATTTCCTTGCGAATTTCTGGAGCCATTTTAAATTGAGATTCGATCCCGCCAAGAGGTTTCTCTTGCAAGCTAGAAATATGTGTTAAAAATGAATTGAAATCCATTAAATATTTTAATTTTACAGAAGGCTAATTTACTATTTAATCTGGTGAAATTTTCTAAAAAGGTTAGAAAGTATAAGGAGCGTTTTACGACTAAGAATTCAAAATTAATATATGAAAATAGGTATTGTATGTTACCCAACTTTTGGTGGAAGTGGGGTTGTTGCAACAGAATTAGGAATTGCACTAGCGAATAAAGGACATGAGGTTCACTTTATTACCTATAATCAGCCGGTGCGTTTGAATGCCTTATCGAAGAACATTCACTTTCACGAAGTTTTTGTGGAAGAATATCCGTTGTTTCATTTTCAGCCCTATGAGTTAGCATTGTCGAGTAAACTTGTAGCCATGGTAAAGCTTCATGGTATCGAAATTTTACACGTACATTACGCCATACCGCACGCTTACGCGGCCTATATGGCTAAACAAATGTTAAGAGAAGATGGTATAGAAATCCCTATAGTAACCACCTTGCATGGTACCGATATCACCTTAGTGGGGAGTCATCCTAATTATAAAACCGCAGTAGAGTTCAGTATTAATAATTCAGATGAAGTAACGGCTGTATCCCATAGCTTAAAGAAAGATACGTTGCGTTTATTCAACATTAGAAAAGATATAAAAGTAGTGCATAATTTTATCGAGGTTGATAAATATGCTAAGGCACATAAAGAGGACTGTGTTCGAAGTAATTTGGCAAGTCCTGATCAAAAAATACTCACACATATCAGTAACTTTAGACCTGTAAAACGGATTCCTGATGTTGTAGATATTTTTTACAGAGTACAACAAAAGATTGATGCGAAATTATTGATGGTTGGCGATGGTCCCGAAAGAGATGCAGCAGAAAAGAAAGTAATGGAATTAGGGATTAGCGAGCAAGTATTATTTTTAGGAAATAGTAGTGAAGTCGACAAAATATTATGTCTGTCTGACTTGTTTTTACTACCGTCTGAAACTGAGAGTTTTGGTTTGGCTGCTTTAGAGGCTATGGCGGCAAACACACCAGTAATATCTACGAACTCTGGTGGCTTGGCAGAAGTGAATAGCGATGGTGTTACAGGTTTCTTGAGTAATGTTGGAGATGTAAATGAGATGGCCGAAAAGGCAATTTATATTCTAGAAAGTGAACAGCGGCTGGAGGAGTTTAAGAAGAATGCTTTTGATTTTGCCCAGCAGTTTTCATTAGAGACCATTCTACCCCAGTATGAAGAGATCTATAGATCCGTAAAAGTCGGGATTTGTTAATTTATCGGTTGTAAAAATTTAGTCCTTCTACTAATATGTCATGCTCAACTGTGCAGTCAATTTTAAATTGTGCCAAATTTTCTAACAAAACAAAATTGACGGTAGATCCAATATTTTTTTTGTCGTATTTCATGAGATCAATTATCGGTTCGTAGTCTTCACTTAGAATTTCTACGTGACCAAAAAAATCGATGATGGTAGATTTTATATTATCGAGTTCGGCCTCAGGGAAATTAAGTAATTTACTTGAAAAATATCCTTCTATAACCATCCCAATGGCAATGGCTTCACCATGTGTTAATGTTTCTTTATGCTCACTTTCTAAAAAATAAGACTCAATGGCATGCCCAATAGTATGTCCGAAATTTAAAATTTTCCTAAGTCCGTTTTCTTTTGGATCCTGCAATACCACTTCGTTTTTAATTTCAATCGAACGATAAATGAGTACGTCTAAATTAGCATCTAGCAATTTTGAATTAACCTTTATGCTATTCCATAAATTAATGTCATACGTCAATCCATACTTTATAATTTCTGCTAGGCCAGAATGTAATTCCCTCTTCGAAACTGTCGATAAAAAAACAGTATCTATTAAAACCATTTCCGGGTTGCTAAAAAGACCAATTAGGTTTTTTAGCGTACCTAAATCAACACCCGTTTTACTCCCTACAGAAGCGTCTACCATGCTCAATAAAGTGGTGGGGATATTGATAAATTTAATACCTCTTTTAAAGGTAGATGCTACAAAACCTCCTAAATCAGTCACCATACCGCCTCCCAGGTTTATCAAGAGACTTTTTCTATCAGCATTCAAATCTGTTAAAGCACTCCAAACCACTACACATGTATCAATATTCTTATGAATTTCTCCAGCATTTATTGCAATCGTTTCGATGTGACTATTGCTATCTAATTTTGATAAGAAATAAGGGAGACAGTCTTTCTTCGTATTTTCATCAACTAAAACAATGATTTTAGATGGCTTGCTGCTAGCTATATAGAGATTTAATACCTTAAAAGCTTCTTGCTGAAAATGTACTTGATAATTTGTAGCTTGAATAGAATTCACTGTAGCGTTCGTTTTTTATAATAAAAGGCGAATTTATTGAAAAATATTGTGGGCAGTAATTATATTTGCTAAAAAGATCAACCTTTCGATGAAAAAAATATTTGAAGATACAGAGACGGCTTTCGCTTTGAAAACGGATACAGAATTAGATAGAGCCTATTTTTTATTTAAAATGATTCAAAGTGAACCGTTGGTGAGGATAGGTACTGCCATTACAAATTTTGCTTTAAAAGCGCATATGCCAGTTGAACATTTGATTAGAGCCTCTGTTTTTGATCATTTTTGTGGAGGTGTCACTGAAGAAGATTGCTTACCCGTAATTGAGAAAATGTATGCTAAGAATGTGCACGCAACCTTAGATTATTCGGTGGAGGGTAAGGAAGACGAAGATCAATTTGATTTAGCCGAAAGGATCATCTTACAAAATATCGATTTTGCACAGGAAAAGGATAGTATACCTTTTGCTGTTTTTAAACCTACTGCTTTTGGACGTTTTGCCTTGTATCAAAAGCTTACTGAAGGTAAAGAATTAAATGCCGAGGAGAAATCAGAATGGCAAAAGGTGATTCAGCGTTTTGATACAGTTTGTAAAGTGGCGTATGATAAAAATGTAACGCTCTTGATTGATGCTGAGGAAAGCTGGATGCAAGGTGCTGCCGATGAATTAATCGAATTGATGATGCAAACCTATAATAAAGAAAAGGCAATTGTTTTTAGTACCTTACAAATGTATCGTTGGGACCGCTTAGACTACCTCAAGCAATTGTACCAAAGAGCTCAAGAAAAAGGTTTCTTTATCGGAATGAAAGTAGTGAGAGGAGCCTACATGGAAAAAGAAAGAGAACGAGCAGAGGAGAAGGGATATCCGTCTCCTATCTGTAAAAATAAACAGGCCACCGACGACAATTATAATGCTGCGATTAAATTTATGATGGACAATGAGAAAATGGCCTTATTTGCAGGAACTCATAATGAGGCAAGTTCTCTGATATTAATGGAACTTGCTAAAGAAAAAGATATTTTGAAAAATGACAATCGATTGTGGTTTGGTCAGTTATATGGTATGAGTGATCATATTAGCTATAATTTAGCAAAAGAAGGTTATAACGTTGCTAAGTATTTACCCTACGGCCCTGTAAGAGATGTGATGCCATACCTTATCCGTAGAGCTGAAGAAAACACCTCAGTGTCAGGTCAAACAAGTCGTGAATTAAGCTTGTTAAAAAGAGAACGAAAACGAAGAAAATTGTAGTGATCACTACTGATGAAATAAAAAGAATATTAGAGAAGAATAGTAAAAGCCTTGTTCAAGAACTCAAACAAAGTAAAGAACTGGTAGTTTTACTCAACAAATCTGCCTACACAAAATTATCAGATGATGAGAAGGTAAAAGTAAAATCTCAGTTGTTGGATGTCTTAAAAAGTATTCCAGCACTTGCGGTCTTTTTATTGCCAGGAGGGGTTGTGCTTCTACCATTAATTGCGAAGCTGATTCCAGATATTTTACCAAGTGCTTTCAGAGATGGTCCTGACGAAGAGGAATAACTATTCGAAAATTACGTTTTCTGAATGCTCAAACCATGATGTATAGAATTCTCTATGAATTTTCTCTACGCTATTCCGCTTCACTTTTAAGGTCGGTGTTGCTAATCCGTTATCAACTGTCCAATCTTCCTTCATAACCACAACTTTAGCTAGTTTTTCATGCTTTTCTAGACTAGGATTTATTTCTTGAATGCTTTTCCATAGACTTTCAGAAAAATCTTGATGACTTTTAGCCTTACCTGAGAGCGAGGGTGTTACTAAGGCAATTGGTTGCGGAATGCCGGTACCAACAATACATATTTGCTCAATATCACCATTTTTTGAAAGCTCTAGCTCTATAGGAGCAGGAGATATGTACTTTCCCTTATCTGTTTTAAATTGATCTTTAGCTCTACCTGTTATTGTCAAATATCCATCATGATCGTATTCTCCTAAATCTCCTGTTTTTAAATACCCATCGTCAGTGAAAACACTTGCCGTTATATCAGGAGCCTTGAAATAACCGGTCATTAGACAGTCGTTTTTAATACATACTTCTCCTTCAGCAGATAATTTGGTTTGTACCCCAACTAAGGGCCTGCCAACGCTCCCGATACGATTATAGTTTGGTAGGTTGATATGTGAAATGATACAATCTTCAGTCATACCATATCCTTGTAATACTTGTATTCCTATTTTTTTATACCATCGCATTAAACTACTTGCCAAAGGAGCAGCTCCAGAAATGATTACCACCGCACTCGTGAGTCCTAATTTTTGTTTTAATTTCTTTTTAATAATGTTGTTTACGATAGGAATGTTGAGCAATACGTTTAGTTTTTTTTGCGGAATAGTATCGAGTATTTTTTCTTGGAACTTTGCCCAAATTCTTGGAACGGCAAAAAAGGTATGTGGTTGTGTTCTTTCTAAATCGGAGGCAAATGTTTCTAGTGATTCGGCAAAAGATATCGTAGCCCCTAAAACCAATCCAAACATGGCGATACCAACGCGTTCTGCAATATGTCCTAAGGGTAGGTAGGAGAACAGTCGAGGGTGTTTGGGTAAATCTACCGTGCGGTTAAAGGTATTCGCAGCAGTTATAAAATTGCCTACGGTATGCATGACTCCTTTTGGAGTTCCAGTAGTTCCTGAGGTATAGATAATACTTGCCAAATCATCTTTTTTCGGTAAGTTAGGTTCCGCTAATGGCGGATGTTTTTTGACCAATTCTTCCCAACTATCACCTGTATTTTCTCCATAAAGGTTGACGCTTATTTTATGAATATCCGGAATGCCCTTTTGTTGAGACGCAAAATTATCCAATTTACCGATAATAATAACTTTCGATTCACTATGCGTCAGTATTTGATGAATTGAGGTGTCGTTCAATGTTGGATAAATAGGAATAGAGACATGACCAGCCATCATAATGGCAATGTCAGACATGATCCAGTGGGCACAATTTTTAGAGAGTAAGGCAATATGACTATGTTTCGGGAGGTCATAGGCATTCAAAGCAGTGGCAATTTTACGTATTTCTTCACCAGCAGATTTGTAGGTATAGCTTTTAATTTTTCCAGCGATCGGCTGATGTAAAAAAGGAGTTTCAGGAGCTTGCTTTTCCCAAAATAGGAAAGCCTCCAAAGGCGAGTTAAATGATGTCATGTGGTTAACAAATTATGCTCTAATATAGAAATAATTTTTAAGCAGAAAGTTGGAAATGCATATTTTGGAGACTTTAATACCCAACAATAGCCGCTTCGGCACAGCGTTCACCATCCATAGCCGCCGACACGATTCCTCCGGCATAACCGCCACCTTCCCCACATGGGAATAAGCCTTTAATCTCAGGATGCTCTAAATTTTCTTTTCTAGGAATACTTACTGGGGATGAGGTACGAGATTCAACACCAACAATGTTGGCTTCGTGCGTATAGTATCCTCTCATTTTTTGGCCAAATATCTTGAATCCATTTCTCAATTTGCCTCCAATTAATTTGGGAAGTAAAGAATGCAAGGGTGCTGAATTCAAACCAGGTTGATAAGAAGTTGCATTTAAATCTGAAGACAAGCGTCCTTCGACAAAATCAGTGAGTCGTTGTGCAGGGGCAACCTGACTTCTGCCTCCGGCGGTAAATGACAATCGCTCTAGATTTTTTTGATACTCCAACCCTTTGAGAACACCAAAACGTTCGTATTTCGGAAGGTCTTTTTCAATATCGATTTCTACGACAATTCCTGAGTTTGCAAATAGATTATTTCTTTTCGATGGCGACATACCGTTCACAACAACTTCTCCATTGGCAGTAGCCGCTGGAACTATGAATCCACCTGGACACATACAAAATGAATAGACACCTCTTTCTTTCACTTGAGCCACCAAACTATATGCGGCGGCTGGTAATAACTCGTCTCGTTTTCCCTCACAGTGGTATTGAATTGAGTCGATGATATGTTGAGGATGTTCTACACGCACTCCCATGGCAAACGATTTTGCCTGTATGGCAATCTCTTTTTTATGCAACAAATAATAGATATCTCTTGCCGAATGTCCGGTAGCTAAAATAACACGTTCAACCGGCATTTCGATATCATTTTGGAGACGAATGGCCTTAAGTTTTTGTTGTTTCACCACGACATCAATAACCCTACTTTCAAAATGAATTTCGCCACCATATTTTAAAATGGTTTCACGAATATTTTCTACTATTTTAGGTAATTTATTTGTGCCAATATGTGGATGTGCATCGACCAATATTTGCTCGGTAGCACCGTGATGTACAAAACTCTCAAATACTCTTCGAACATCACCACGTTTCAAACTTCGCGTGTATAATTTCCCGTCAGAATAAGTACCTGCGCCTCCTTCACCAAAACAATAGTTAGAGTCTTCATTTACATGGTGCTCTTGATTGATTGCTCTTAAATCTCGACGTCTTTCCTGTACTTTTTTTCCTCGTTCTAATACTACAGGTTTGTAGCCTAATTCTATACAACGCAACGCGGCCCACATACCAGCCGGACCAAAACCAACGATATGAATTGCTTTGGCGGATGAAACATCTTTATAATCAAATGAATAATTTGAAGACTCGGGTGGTAATTCTTGTATGAAAACGGCAACTTTATAATTGAAAATCACTGTTTTTTTACGGGCATCTATAGACTTTCGTAGTACTTTGATCGCAGAAATCTCAGAACGGTCGATCTGCAAAAACTGAGCAGCTTTTTTTTCTAAAATACCGTCTTTTTTCTCTTCTATGAGATTTACTCTAAGCTGAATTTCTTTTACCATCTTGGCGAAAATAATCAAAATTCAATAGAATAATCGAAGACAGGTTATGAATCAGATATAAATACAGGTAGCGAGATGCATACATGTTCCATTATTTTCGCATTTATAAAATATCAGTTAACAGTTGCTAACGTTTCAGTTATTCAATTTCACTGATATAATTCCCAAAATAAATAGATGCATCGACGCTACCTGCTTTGTTTTCAAAATCAGGACACTAGTGAACAAATTTGACTAAAATATACATGAAGAAGTAAACACGAACTGAAGAGTATACTTAGGCATGAGACTTAGTTGGTTGATTATAAAGGTAGTAAATTAATTTTAATAACTGAAAAAAGAAAACTATAATGCAAAATTATCTAATTAAATCTAGTACTTTTGCACCCGAATTAATCGGGGCAAAATTAAGTATATGCAATCTATTAGAAATATAGCTATTATAGCACACGTCGATCACGGTAAAACGACATTGGTTGATAAAATTATTGATCAAGCAAAAATATTGGATGATCGAAAGGAACGTACAGATTTATTATTGGATAATAATGATTTGGAGCGTGAACGAGGAATTACGATTCTTTCTAAGAATGTTTCGGTAACGTATAAGGATGTGAAAATCAATGTTATTGACACACCTGGTCACGCCGATTTTGGTGGTGAAGTAGAGCGTGTATTAAAAATGGCTGACGGTGTGCTGTTGCTAGTAGATGCATTCGAAGGCCCAATGCCGCAAACGCGTTTCGTTTTAGGAAAAGCTTTAGAATTAGGATTGACACCGATAGTCGTTGTAAACAAAGTAGATAAAGAAAACTGTACACCTGACTTAGTACATGAGAAAGTTTTTGATTTAATGTTTGCGCTAGATGCAACCGAAGATCAATTAGATTTTACAACCATTTACGGTTCTGCAAAAAATGGTTGGATGAGTACCGATTGGCAAGAACCAACGGATAATATTTTATCATTACTAGATGCCGTTGTAGATGTGATACCAGAAGCCCCATATAGAGAAGGAACTCCGCAAATGCAAATTACCTCTTTAGATTTTTCGTCTTTTACTGGACGAATAGCTATTGGACGTGTATTTAGAGGAGACCTAGAAGAGAATAAAGATTATATGTTGTGTAAGTCAGATGGCTCTACAAAGAAAGTTAGGATTAAAGAATTACATGTATTTGAAGGTATGGGTAAGGCCAAGGTTTCAAAAGTACGCAGTGGAGATATTTGTGCTATCACAGGTATTGAAGGCTTTGAAATTGGAGATACTATCGCTGATGTGGAGAGCCCAGAAGCATTACCAAGAATTGAAGTAGATCAACCAACAATGAGTATGTTATTTACAATTAACAACTCTCCATTTTTTGGTAAAGAAGGTAAATTTGTAACCTCACGTCATTTACGTGATCGTTTATTTAAAGAAACAGAGAAGAACTTGGCATTGCGTGTTGAAGAAACCGATACGGAAGATAAGTTCAATGTTTTCGGACGTGGTATTTTACATTTATCTGTATTGATAGAAACAATGCGTCGAGAAGGATACGAACTTCAAGTTGGTAGACCTCAAGTGATCTTAAAAGAAATTGATGGTGTAAAATGTGAACCGTATGAGACCTTAGTTGTTGATGTACCCGAAGAATTGGCGAGTAAAGCGATTAACTTAATCACACTTAGAAAAGGCGATTTATTGGTGATGGAACCAAAAGGAGACTTACAACATCTAGAGTTTGATATTCCTTCTAGAGGATTGATAGGTTTACGAAATAAAATATTAACAGCAACACAAGGTGAAGCAATTATCAATCATAGACTTCGCGGATACGATACCTATAAAGGCGAATTTAATGACGTTGTGAATGGTGCAATCGTAAGTTCTGAGGCTGGAAAAGCAACCGCTTACGCAATTGACCGTCTACAAGATAGAGGAAAGTTCTTTATTGACCCAAATGAAGAGATTTACAAAGGTCAAGTGGTTGGAGAAAACACGCGTCAAGATGATATGGGTGTGAATTTAATTAAAGGGAAAAAACTATCGAATGTACGTAGTTCAGGAGCAGATGATGCTGCTAAAATTTTCCCTAAAATAGATTTTTCATTAGAAGAATGTATGGAGTATATCAAAGATGACGAATATCTTGAAGTGACTCCAATGAGTTTACGAATGCGTAAAATTGAATTTAGATAATCTTTTGTTAAAATCTAATTTCACTGTTTTTGAAAACCATAAAATTGTAAATTGCGAATCAAATAAAATAGCAAATGAATTTAAAAAGACTAGCACTATTATGTATGTTATTTATCGCAGTTATTGCGTGTAAGAAAGATGATGATACTACTGATAATTTTGATGCTGCTGCACAGGCGATTGAAGATGATGAAAACTTGGTGAATTTTTTAAAATCGCATTATTATGTTGAAGCTGCTTCAGGAGAAGTTTTTGGAGCAATCGATTCGATCAGAAATAATGAGATGTCATTGTTTGACAGTGAAAATCTGAAAATTCAAAATGTAACCGAGAATGATATCAATTACAAATTGTATTATTATGTTGTGAACGAAGGTGGCGCAGTGAGCCCATCAAAGACTGATTCGGTCTTAGTGAATTATAGCGGTTTTTTATTGGATAGTATAAAGTTTGATGAGCGGCTGTCGTATACATGGTTGTCATTAACAAGTGTGATAAGAGGTTGGAGTCATGGTTTTGTGAACTTTAAGGGAGGTACTAATGTAACACTGCCGGGAGAACCTGTTAGTTTTTCTGATACAGGGCAAGGAATTTTATTTTTACCTTCAGGATTGGCGTATGGTAATCTAGGTAATCCAGGGATACCTCCGAATGAATCGTTAATTTTTCATATTCGTTTAGGATTGGTAGAAAAAGCTGAGCATGACGGTGACAGATTGTTATCGAGTTATGAAGATTTAGATGGTGATGGTAACCCTAATAATGATGACAGCGATGCCGATGGTGGGCCTGATTATTTGGATGCTGATGATGATAATGATGGGGTGTTAACACGTGATGAGTTGGAATTAAAAACATATGTGATTGACGAAGGAGAATCAGAACCTATATTAGCTTCGAACGAAATAGAGTATGATAGAATGAAAAGCGGTGATACAATTACCATATATACTGCGGTAGTCACAGATTCTAATAATGATGGGACGCCAGATTATTTAGATGCGAATGTGAATTAAGTAAGTATTTAAAGAAGGTTATAAAAAACAAAAACCATTTCTTTTCTAAAAAGAAATGGTTTTTTTATTCCACTAAATTTGACTTCTAACGGAAAGTATGTTTAAAAGCAATAGCCGTTTTCAGCTTTCACTTTTTCAGCGATTTCATTACGTAAATCTACGATATCTGGGTAGTTCACATACTTTGTGAAACGTTTAAGGCCCATTAACATCATTTTTTGCTCATCACCTTCAGCAAAAGAAATAATACTTTCTTTTCCTTTTTCCTCAATAATGTCTACCGAATGATATAAATATAATTTAGACATTGCAATTTGAACCGACTGCGCTTCTTCACCAAAACGTTTTACGTTTTTCTCAGTTCTTAAGATAGCAGATTCAGCCATATAGATTTCAATTAAGATATCGGCAGCAGCAATAAGTAGTTGTTGATGTTGTTCTAATTCAGCTCCATACTTTTGAGCAGCCGAACCAGCCACCATTAAAAATATTTTCTTCAACTTTTTGATAATTCCTTTCTCCTCAGCAAATAGTTCAGAGTAATCTGGAGTATCAAAAGAAGGTACGCCCATTAATTCGTTAGCTACTGCTGTCGCAGGACCCAATAGGTCTAAATGACCTTTCATGGCTTTCTTTACCAACATACCAACACATAACATTCTATTGATTTCGTTCGTTCCTTCATAGATACGTGCAATACGTGCATCTCTCCAAGCGGCTTCCATCGGAGTTTCCTCAGAAAAGCCCATACCTCCAAAGATCTGAATACCTTCATCAGCAGCGTTTTGAACATCTTCAGATACAGCTACCTTTAAGATAGAGCATTCTATTGCATATTCTTCAACACCTTTTAATTCAGCTTCTTGATGCGTATTACCTTCCGCTTGACGGATCGCAATTCTATCTTCTATGTTTTTGGCCGCTCTATAACTTGCTGACTCACCAACATATGCACTTGTAGCCATTTCTGCCAATTTCACCTTAATCGCTCCAAAATCAGCAATTGGTGTTTTGAATTGTTTACGCTCATTCGCATAATTTACGGCAGTTGATAAAATACGACGTTGAGAATCTAAACAGGCGGCAGCCAATTTAATACGACCCACATTCAAGGCATTCATGGCAATTTTAAAACCTTCGCCACGACCTGCTAACATATTTTCAACAGGAACGACAGTATCGTTAAAAAATACCTGACGCGTAGAAGAGGCACGGATACCTAATTTATGCTCCTCTTCACCCATAGTAATACCATTACTAGCATCATTCTCTACAATAAAACCAGTAATGTTTTTATCGTCTTCAATACGAGCAAATACGATCATCAAACTACAAAAACCTGCATTTGAGATCCACATTTTTTGCCCGTTAATTTTATAACTTTTACCATCTTCAGATAGGCTAGCAGTCGTTTTACCAGAGTTGGCATCACTACCTGCACCTGGTTCTGTTAAACAATAAGCCCCAAACCACTCTCCTGTAGCCAACTTTGGCACATATTTTTTCTTTTGTTCCTCTGTTCCATATAAGGTAATTGGCATGGTACCGATTCCTGTATGAGCTCCAAATGCCGTACTAAAAGAACCCGTTCCGCTCGAAATATAGTCACATACGAGCATAGTTGATACGAAGCCCATGTCCATACCTCCGTAGGCCTCAGGAACAGAAACACCTAAAAAACCTAGCTCACCAGCTTTACGCATACACTCTTCGGTTAATGCATAGTCTTTGGCTTCAAAGCGTGGTTTATGTGGAATAATTTCACGATCATTAAATTCTTTTACGGCTTCTTTCATCATCTGTTGCTCTTCCGTAAAATCTTCGGGAGTAAACACATCTTCACATTGGGTCTCTTTCACAAGAAACTGACCGCCACGTAAAATATCTTTATTTATAGTTTCTGTACTCATGGTTATTATATTTTTTTAGTTTTTGTTTGTAAAATTTAGTTTAAAAATTAGCTTCCTCTATTATTTTCTTAAGTTCGTTTTTGCGGTTCACATTTTTTCAAAATGTCAAGCAAAATTCCATTTAATTCAATAATTCATAGACACCTGCTGCGCCTTGACCGGTACCAACACACATGGTAACAACACCATATTTGTTCTTTCTGCGTCTCATTTCATTGAATAACTGAACCGATAATTTCGCGCCAGTACAGCCTAAAGGATGTCCTAATGAAATAGCACCACCGTTTACATTTACAATGTCTTGATTCAGATCTAATTCACGTATCACACCCAATGATTGTGAAGCAAAAGCTTCGTTAAGTTCGAACAGATCAATATCCTTCATATCTAAACCTGCTTGTTGCAATGCCTTCGGTACCGCCTTTATTGGACCCATACCCATGATACGAGGTTCAATACCAACAGCAGCATATGATACCATACGAGCAATTGGTTCTAAGTTTAATTCTTTCACCATTTCTTCGCTCATAATCAATACAAAGGCCGCACCATCACTCATTTGTGATGAGTTACCCGCAGTCACGCTTCCGCCTTGAGCGAAAACCGGACGCAATCTAGCTAAGGCTTCTTTTGATGTTCCGCGACGAGGTCCTTCATCAGTATCAACCGTATATGATTTTGATTGTTTCTTACCATTTCCATCTAAAAAGACCTGCTCAACATTTATTGGTACGATATCTTCTTTGAAAGTACCATTGTCTAAAGCTCTCAATGACTTTTCATGAGAATTGAACGAAAATTCATCCTGATCTTCTCTTGAAATATTATACTGTTGGGCAACAGCTTCGGCTGTCAGTCCCATCCCCCAATAATAATCTTCATGTCCAGCAGCAGCTGACTTATAATTTGGTGTGGGCCTATAACCTCCCATTGGGATATAACTCATACTTTCTGCACCTCCGGCAATAATACAATCGGCCATACCTGATTGAATTTTAGCAACACCAATGCTAATGGTTTCAAGACCAGAAGCACAATATCTATTCACAGTAACGCCTGGTACGTCTTCAATTTTCAATCCCATTAATGAGATTAAACGTGCCATATTTAAGCCTTGTTCTGCCTCTGGCATCGCATTACCAACGATTACATCGTCAATTCTTGTTTTATCTAACTGAGGTACATCTTTTAAAAGATGCTCAATCGTTTCTGCAGCTAACTCATCAGGTCGTTTAAATCTGAATAAACCTTTTGGAGCTTTACCAACTGCGGTTCTATATCCTTTTACTATATATGCTGTTTTCATTTTCTTAATTTCTTAAAGGTTTACCTGTTTTTAACATGTGCTCAATACGTTCTAGTGTTTTTCGCTCTGTACATAAACTCATAAATGCCTCACGTTCAAGATCTAATAGATATTGTTCGCTTACATACGTTGGTTCTGACAAATCACCACCAGCCATTACATATCCTAATTTGTTCGCAATTTTTTGGTCATGCTCTGATGCATATTTACCATGTACTAAACTGTCAGTACCAACTAAAAACATACCTAATGCTTGTTGTCCCATTACATATGCTTGTTTAGGAGCAGGTTGAGAATAACCGTCTTCTAACATCTGAATCGCATGTCTTTTTGCTGTTGCTATTTGACGATCTTTATTTACAATAACGAGATCTTTATGTTCTTTAAAGAACCCTAAATCATAAGCCTCATGTGCCGAAGTAGCCACTTTAGCCATTGCTACATTGATAAAATAATCTCTTAGCTTATTTAGTTTTACGTCATCTTTTAGTGCACCTTCAGTGGCTCTTAACGCCATTTCTTTCGAACCAGCGCCTCCAGGAATGATACCTACACCAAATTCTACCAATCCGATATAAGTTTCGGCGGCGGCGATTACTTTATCAGCATGCAATGACAATTCACAGCCACCACCTAGGGTCATGCCATGTGGTGCTACAATAGTAGGGCATGAAGAATAACGCAAGCGCATCACAGTATCTTGAAAATATTTGGCTCCAAAATTAAGCTCATCATATTCTTGCTCAACAGCCATCATAAATACCATACCTAGGTTGGCACCTACGGTAAAGTTTGCTGCTTGATTACCTAAAATAACGGCATCATATTCGGTTTCCGCTAAGTCTATACCTTTATTTATAGCTTGTAACACACCAGAACCGAGCGTATTCATCTTAGATTGGAACTCTACATTTAAAACACCATCACCTAAATGTTGAATAGAAGCGTCGGCATTGCTCCATACTGTTTTGGCCTCACGGATATTATCAAGAATAATAAACGCATCTTGACCTGGAATTTTTTCTTGCGCTTTTGCCGGAATTGAGTAATACTGTCTTGCACCATCCTTCACTGTATAAAAGGTCTTTCCGCCGGCAGCAACCATATCTGAAACCCATGCAGCAGGTGCTAAACCTTCTGCCTTCATTAATTCTAATCCGGCTTCAACACCAACAGCATCCCAAATTTCAAACGGGCCATGTTGCCATCCAAAACCAGCTTTTACCGCATCGTCTATTCTATATAATTCATCAGAAATTTCTGGAATTCTATTTTGCGCATAGGCAAACATTAAAGCAAATGTCTTACGATAGAATTCTCCTGCTTTATCTTTACCTTTCACTAAAACCTTAAAACGATCAACAACATTTTCTATCGTCTTCGTCGCTTCTAAAGAAGCAAATTTCGCACGTTTTTTAGGTCGATATTCTAAGGTATTTAAATCTAAAGAGAAAATTTCTTTGCCCTCTTTTTTATAGAAACCTTGTTTTGTTTTGCTTCCTAACCATTTGTTCTCCATCATTTTATTGATGAAATCTGGTAAGACAAAAGAATCGCGCATTTCATCATCTGGGCAATTATCTGCAACACCATTTGCCGTATGTACTAAGGTATCTAAACCTACAACATCGACAGTTCTAAACGTAGCCGATTTCGCTCTTCCAATAAGAGGTCCTGTTAACTTATCAACTTCTTCAATAGTTAAATCGAGTTCTTTTACTACATGAAACAAACTCATGATTCCGAAAACCCCAATTCGATTTCCTATAAACGCTGGAGTATCTTTAGCCAATACCGAGGTTTTACCTAAAAATTTCTCACCATACATCATTAAGAAATCTGTTACCTCTTGCTCACAATTTGGACCAGGTACTACTTCAAATAATTTTAAATATCTAGGAGGATTGAAGAAATGAGTTACGGCAAAGTTCTTTTGAAAATCTTCGCTTCTTCCTTCATTCATAAATTTAATAGGTATCCCAGAAGTATTTGACGTTATCAAGGTACCAGGTTTTCTGTGTTTTTCAACTTGCTCAAAAACTTTTTGTTTGATATCAAGACGCTCTACTACAACTTCTATAACCCAATCAACTTCAGATATTTTGTGCAAATCATCTTCTAAATTACCCGTCGAAATTCTTGAGGCAAATTTTTGATTATATATAGGAGAAGGTTTTGATTTTAAGGAAGCTTTCAAACTGCCATCTACAATACTATTGCGTACCGCCTTGCTTTCTAGTGTTAAACCTTTCGCTTTAAAAGCATCAGAAAGCTCTCTAGGTACTATATCAAGTAGCAAAACTTCTACACCAATATTGGCGAAGTGACATGCAATACCAGATCCCATAATACCGGATCCGATGACGGCTACTTTTTTTATTGCTCTTTTTTTCATTCTATTATTGTTCTATTAAGTTTATACAGCTTTACTTTTTGCCTCATTGAAAATGGCTCGCTCAGCTATTAATTGGTTTATTTTTTCTGTAACTTCAAAAAAGTGATTTAATTTTTCATCAGAGACAAAAGCTCGTATCGCTTCATTAAAGGTAATCACAGTTTCTCTAGAAACTTTACGCATTTCTTTTCCATAATCTGTTAACTTTATCAGCACGCTTCTACCATCATCTGGATTTTTCTCTCGATAAATAGCTCCTTTTTCTTCCATCGTTTTTAAAATCCTTGAAAGACTGGTGGGCTCCATTCCCATTAGCGGGCCAAGGGCGGTGGAGGGTGTGCCATTTTCAAAATCAATGTTTAATAATACAAAGGCTGTGGCCATTGTACTATTATGTTTTGCAGCTTGTTCGTTATACATTTTTGCTACTGCTTGCCAGGTAGCTCGTAGTGAATGATCTATGGTATTCTCTTTATGCATGTTACAAATATATAAAAAAATACTATGCATGCATAATAAATTTCAAAATAATTATATTTTGTAACAAATGGTTGCTTTTTTTGTCAAATGAATATCTTTACCAAAATTTATGCAATACATGAACAATTTACTTGTCGCTGAAAACATCGTTAAGACCTTTGGAGGTTATCGAGCGCTTAATGATGTATCTATCGAAGTACCCAAGGGAAGTATTTTCGGCTTATTAGGACCTAACGGAGCAGGAAAGACCACTCTCATTAGAATTATCAATCAAATTACGATGCCAGATCAAGGTTTGGTGACCTTAGATGGTGAACCGTTGAAGGCCGATCATATAAAAGATATTGGGTATTTGCCTGAAGAAAGAGGGCTCTATAAATCGATGAAAGTAGGAGAGCAGGCCTTGTACTTAGCACAGCTGAAAGGCTTAAGTCATGCTGAAGCGAAAAAACAGCTGAAATATTGGTTTGATAAGTTCGAAATAGGAAACTGGTGGAATAAGAAAATTCAGGAGTTATCGAAAGGGATGGCACAAAAAATCCAATTCATTGTAACTGTTCTGCACAAACCTAAGTTGTTAATTTTTGATGAGCCATTTAGTGGTTTTGATCCAATTAATGCGAATATGATTAAAGATGAAATCTTACAACTAAGAGAGGATGGGGCGACCGTAATTTTCTCAACACATAGAATGGAATCAGTGGAGGAGTTATGTGATCATATTGCGTTGTTAGATAAATCTAATAAAATTTTGGACGGAAAACTACTTGATATTAAACGCGCCTATAAATCAAATACGTTTGAGGTAGGTTTGATTACTGATCGTAAATCTGAAGTGACACAGGGTCTTCAGGAAAAGTTTTCGATTTCTGATGCTACGTTTAAAACAATCAACGATGAGTTGAAATTCAATATTAAAATTGACAATGGAGCATCTCCGAATGAATTGGTTTCTCATTTAACTTCAAAAGGAGAGTTAACACATTTTGTCGAAGTGGTACCAAGTGTGAGTGATATTTTTATTCAAACAGTTCAAAACAATTAAAATGAATCATTTAGGATTAATTACAAAACGAGAGTTCTTAAATAAAGTAAAGAATAAGTCCTTCATTTTAATGACTTTTTTGAGTCCGTTAATCATGGTTGGAGTCATTACCTTAGTAGTGTATTTAACTCAGTTGAATAATGATAAAGTGCGCACCATTTCGGTGTTAGATGAAAGTCAGTTATTTGCTAATGAATTTGTAGATACAGAGAATACCAAGTATGATTTATTAGAGTCTTTAGAATTAGATACAGCAAAAAAATTGGTGCAGGAAGCTGGTAATTACGGATTACTCTACATCCCGAAAGGTGATAGTATTGATGCTATTGCCGACAAGATTAAATTCTTTTCTGAGGATTCTCCTTCTCTGATAGTCATGGATAAGATTGAGGATAAAATCGAAGAAAAGGCACGAAACATCAAGTTGAAGAATTCGGGATTGGATCCAGAAATTGTAAATAACTTACGCGTTAAAATAAATGCCAATTTAGAAACTTTTGAAGGAGAGAAAACTTCGAAAATGGGAAGTGGATTGAAACTGGCCGCGGGAGGTATAGCTGGCTATTTACTCTTTATGTTTATCATCATATATGGTAATATGATTATGCGCAGTGTGATTGAAGAAAAAACGAGTAGGATCATAGAAGTCATTATTTCGTCGGTAAAACCAATACAATTATTACTGGGTAAAATATTTGGTACCACCTTAGCGGGAATTACACAATTCTTAACATGGGTTATTGTTGGAGGGCTTTTGTTTGTCGTAGTTTCTGCGGTTTTCGGAATTGATATTGCGGGTGCTCAAATGGAGCAGCAGCAAGAAGTGATGAATCAAGTGGCGAACAATCAGGAAGCTCAAGACGGAATCAATATGTTATTTCAAGAATTTTGGAATTTACCATTGGCAAATCTTATCGTCATGTTTGTATTCTTCTTTATAGGAGGGTATTTATTATATGCATCTTTATATGCCGCTATTGGTGCTGCCGTAGATAACGAAACAGATACGCAACAATTTATGTTACCGATCATTATGCCACTCATGTTGGCCATATATGTTGGATTTTTTACGGTGATAGAAAATCCGCACGGTACCGTATCTCAAGTATTTTCATATATACCATTTACCTCACCCGTGGTGATGCTTATGCGCATTCCTTTTGGAGTGCCTATTTGGCAGCAACTTATTTCGCTTGTATTCTTATTTGGAACCTTCTTTTTAACGGTGCTGTTCGCAGCAAAAATTTATCGCGTTGGTATTTTAATGTATGGTAAAAAACCGAGCTATAAAGAGTTGATGAAATGGTTGAAATATTAAAGTAATCCTGTATCTTTAACTAATGGATAAGCTATTAGAATTTCTTAATTATGAATTCCCTCTAGGGGATAAAATTCATATATCGGTGAAGGTCCTTCTGATTCTGATAGTTGCACTATTTTTAGCTTCTTATGTTCTTAAGGTAGTACGAAAGTTAATTACAAGAAAATTACCTCAAGATGACAAAGTAAAGTTTATCTCGGTATTCGGCTACTTGAAATGGTTGATTTATGTGATTATTTTCTTGGTTACCTTACATAATGCGGGTATCAATGTAACTGCTATTTTTGCAGCTTCGGCAGCATTGCTAATTGGGATTGGGTTAGCCTTACAAACCTTATTTCAAGATATCATTTCGGGCATCTTTATCTTGATTGATCAAACGGTACATGTTGGAGATATCATTGAGTTAGACGGCAAAGTAGGTCGTGTGGAAGAAATAAATTTAAGAACGACCAGAGCCGTAACTATTGATAATAAAGTCCTAGTGATTCCGAATCATTTATATTTAACAAACACCTTATATAACTGGACAGAAAATGGTACAACGACTAGAGAAAGTGTAGAGGTGGGTGTTGCCTATGGCAGTGATACTGAGTTGGTGAAGAAATTATTGTTAGAAGTGGCCAAAAACCATCCAGATGTATTTAAACATCCAGAACCGATGGTACTATTCACCAATTTTGGAGATAGCTCCCTCGATTTTAAATTGGTATTTACCTTAAACGATAGTTTTCAAGCGGGCTTGCCGAAAAGTGATATACGATTTGCAATCGATAAAAAATTCAGAGAACATTATATTGAGATTCCATTCCCTCAGCGCGATATTCACATTATCAATCCTCAAAACTTAAAGAAGTAGGTAGGTATTGGAGATGGCATGTATCTTGATATACAATTAGTAATTAGATTAGATCTAAGCGATTTAATAAAAGACGAATAAACGAATCAACAAAAAAATTATGAGCAAAATCCTAATTATAGAAGACGAAGCAGCAATACGTAGAGTATTAAAAAAAATCATTTCAGAAGAGAATGATGCCTATCAGGTTGAGGAAGCAGAAGATGGTCTTTCTGGTATGGAACTCATTAAAAATAACGATTACGATTTAATTTTGTGCGACATAAAGATGCCTAAAATGGACGGTGTTGAAGTGTTGGAGAAAACACAAAAAATAAAACCAGAAATACCAATGCTTATGATTTCGGGTCACGGAGATCTCGATACCGCTGTGAACACAATGCGTATGGGAGCGTTTGATTACATTTCGAAGCCGCCAGATTTGAATAGATTATTGAATGCCGTGCGTAATGCATTAGATAAGAAGAGCTTAGTAGTAGAAAACAAGCAGCTTAAGAAAAAGGTGAGCAAAAACTATGAGATGGTAGGTGATAGTGACGCAATCTCACATATTAAGGATATCATAGAGAAAGTGGCGGCTACAGATGCTCGCGTATTAATTACAGGGCCCAATGGAACTGGTAAAGAATTGGTAGCGCATTGGTTACATGAAAAAAGTGAACGCGCGAAGGCACCGATGATTGAAGTGAACTGTGCGGCAATACCTTCAGAATTGATTGAAAGTGAGTTGTTTGGTCATGTAAAAGGTTCTTTTACAGGTGCTAATAAAGACAGAGCAGGTAAATTCGAAGCTGCTAATGGTGGTACAATTTTTCTAGATGAGATCGGAGATATGAGTCTTTCCGCGCAAGCGAAAGTATTAAGAGCATTACAAGAAAGTCGTGTAAGCCGAGTAGGTAGTGATAAAGATATTAAAGTGAACGTGCGCGTTGTTGCTGCAACGAATAAAGATTTAAAGAAGGAAATTGCCGAGGGCAAATTTAGAGAGGATTTGTATCATAGATTGGCAGTTATTTTGATCAAAGTTCCGGCATTGAATGATCGAAGAGAGGATATTCCTTTGTTGATTAACTTTTTTGCAGATAAAATTGCTGCCGAACAAGGCACAGTGGCAAAATCATTTTCTGATAAAGCGATTAAAAAATTACAAGAATACGATTGGACGGGTAATATTCGTGAATTGCGAAATGTTGTTGAGCGTTTAATTATTTTAGGTGGAACCGAAGTCTCTGAAGATGATGTGAAATTATTTGCCAGTAAATAATTTCTATTTGGTTATTTTAATGACTTTGACAGACTGAATTATAGAAATGCTTATTTCGAATTCAGAAATTTCTCGCCAAGTTCTCTGGTACGAACAACTTTTGAAGGATGACCGAACGCCACCACGTTTTCTGGAATGTTTTGTAGTACAAGAGAGCCAATTCCGACAAGGGCATTTTCACCGATGGTAACTCTGTCAAGAATGGTCACACCTAAGGAAACAAAGGCAAATTTTTTGAGAACAACTTTGGCTGCTGCGACTGATTTTCCGGCAAGTGTTGTATAGTCATGCATATGACAATCATGACCCAACTGAGACCCAGTATTTAAAACGCAAAAATCTTCAATCACAGATCCTGCATTTACAATAACACCGGCCATCATCGCAATGCCAGTGCCCATCTTTACATTTCTTCCAATAATTACAGATGGATGAATGGCATTTACAAAATTGAAATTTGGGAGTTTAGAAATTACAGAGTCATGTACAAATTTTCGTGAATAGTTATCTCCGATGGCGATAAAACCAGAGTCAAATTGATATGATTTGGCAATTTCGACGATATTTTCTTGCTTGCCTATGACCTTATATCCATACATTTCTGAATCTACATCTGCGATAGAATCGATGATACCAACGATGGTAAATTCATCTCTTTTTTCAAAAATATCAATGCACACTTGGGCATGCAGACCGCCGCCTAATATTACTATACGTTTCATGAATTAAAAATATATCCCGGTCAAATATAAAATAAATACTCTTATCTCCCTGTATTTGACATCATTATTTAATAAAGTAAAATTGAGCAGATTATTGTGTGTGCATTGTTTTTATTAAATTTAATCCTTCTAAATCTGAAGATTATGACTAAGAACAAGATAAGATGGAATTCTGATAAGATCGTTAGTTTATCGGCTATGAGCATTAGTTTGATAACGCTAATTATATTTATTTACCAAACCAATTTGATGAGTAAGCAAAACTATTTATCCATTTTACCATATTTGTCATTGTCAATATCAAATAGCCCTGTTGATGGCACCTTTAAGTTAAAACTGGAGAATCATGGGGTAGGACCAGCAATAATTGAAAGTGTTACCTGTACCTATAAAGATGAAAAATATGATCTTCATGAATTTGATGATGAACTTTTTACATTTCTACGTGCGAAGGCCCCAGCATTGGATAGTATAAAGGCAATCTCACATTCTTCCTTAGATAAGGGGATGGCCATCCCAGTAAATTCTTCTTATGGAATCTTAGAAGTAATTAATTCATCGAGCGATTATGTCTTAATGAGTACCGCCTTAAATAGACTTATACAAGAAGGACTGCGTTATGAAATTATTTACAGGTCGATACAAGATGAACGATGGATGATAAATAATGACACGCAAGGACCCAAAAAACTGAATTAACCATTTTATGCATAAGAAATAGTCTATCATCATAATTTCTCGATTGATAGACTATTTAAGGTATCTTGACGTTGCTTACTTTGCTCTTACAATTATATCTCCATTAAAACTTTTCATCATAATTTCTACACCGCCACCATTGATTTTGCCATAGACCCATTGTTCTATTTTTACTTTATAGGTACCGGGTTTTGAATTGTTTTCAACTTTAGGCTTTCTCTTTTCGAGTACCATATCAAAATCAGTAAAGATTTCACCTTGGTCTGATTTTGCTTTTATGGTCGCTTTTGTACTTTTCGGCAACGTGATATCAATGTCTTTATTAAAGCTACTCAAAGCCATATTTGTATTGGCGTTAATTTTACTAAAACCAACTGTTAGCTTACCGTTTGTTGTATTTGCATTGACAGAACCACTAATATTAGTCATGGTAATTTTACCGTTTACATTTTTTATTTCAAAATCACCATTCACATTATCCACTTTAATATCGCCATTATTTATGGCGCTTAAATACAATGAGAAATTTTGTGGCACTTTAATGTCCAAATTAATACTGCGCTTATATGAGTTAGTACTTATCTTGACTCTATTATTATTTTCCTCAGCACTTACATCTAGAGTCCCAGATGATACTCTTTTGAGCCCGTTTTTTGTTGAGTTTTTATATTTTTTTTGAACCATTTCGGCGTCAATAATTATTTCCTTTCCATTATAACCAGTGACAGTTATAGAGCCATGTATGAGGCCTACCTTTAGTTCACCTGCTTTTCCTGGACTAGTTAACGGTACTACCAATCGTTCTTGTTCAGTGCCTTGTGCTTGCAAATTAGCCGATACGGCTAGTACACAGGCAATTATCATTATTTGTAGTATTTTTTTCATGATTTTCATTTTTTAAAATTATATTTTTTTAATGGATACATCACCATTCAATGTTTTGAAATTAAATCTTGGTCCGCCACTACCAATTCTAACTAAAGGTGTTGATTTATAGCTATATTTCACCCCTCTTTTTTTTGTAGCACTGTTTTTTTTCGCTTTAGAGATATAATCAGTCACCGTAAAATCTGTATAGAGATCGCCATGCATACTCTCGAATGCCACATCTGCGGTTAAGCTCTTTAAATAATTAATAGTAATATCTCCATTAATTGTACTGTAAGATGATTTTTTTAATGGATTTTTCGCATAGGTAACATCGATTGTTCCGTTGATCGTGTGCGCCTCAGTAGCTCCTGCTACATTGCTTAAAGAAATAGAACCATTAATATTTCCAACTTTGATGATTTGAGCTTGCACATCTCTTACAGCGACATCACCGTCATTAATCGTGCTCACATCAATACTTAAATTTTTGGGCACTTTAATCGTATATTCTAATTCAAAATCATATGGTACTCTTGAACCGTGTCTTCCCATATTCACGTTCATCCCATGATATGCTGAATCAAAACAGATGAATGGAGCATCAGGCCGAAGTACAATTTTATGATCTTGCTCGATTATTTTAATCTGTAACTCTTTTTTACCCTTTTCTAGATCTGCTTTTGCATCGGCAGAAATCGTTTTTTTAACTTCAATCTTTATAGAGGTGCCATTATAAGCTTCCAAATTAATAGACCCGTTAATATTTCTGGCAACAAATATATTTTCGGCAGAAGTATTCTTAAAAGAAACTTCCTTGGTAATAGTTTCAACTGCTTTTTGTGCATGTATTTGACTTACACAAAACAGCATGATAAGTGTATATTTTAATGTGTTCATAATAGTAATTTTATAATAACGATTTTACTGATTTCTCAAGCTCTTCACGCACAGAACTGTCGAGATCTTCCTTTTCTAATAATTTCTTTATCGCAGCAGCAGAACCTTCCTCTTGTAAGGCAACGAGCACTTTCGCAATGGTAACCTGAACAATTGGTGAATCTTGGTGTACAATTGATTGTACAATACCTTCTCGAACAACGGGATCGTCTGCAAATAACAAGAGAGATTCAATAGCAGCTAATCTTACATTCACGTTGGTGTCATTATTTAATGTTTTTAATAAGGCTATAACAATGGTTTCATTCGCTTGCTCTAACTTATTGGTTTCATCCAATGCTTGCATACGCTTATTCGCCGCTGGTTGTTCTAATAATGTCAATACCAGTGATTCTCTAACTTTTTGAGTCTCTTGTAGGGCCATCTGTGGACTTACATTCGTTTGAGTGTTAGCCTTAAAAAAATAACCCAGTCCTAAACCAATGACTAACATGGCAACTCGATACAACCATTGTTTGTTGTTTTGAGTGAAAAATGTTACCACTGGATCAAAAAAAGAGTTTAAAGAAAATGGACTTCTACGAGATCCTTTTTTAGAATAATCGTTTAACATCGAATAGAATGTAGCATCCATTTCTTGTCGAGGTTCGGGTGTCTCAAGGGAGCCTAAGGCGTTCCAAGAACTAGATAAGTTGTCAAACTCTTTCTGATGCTTAGGATGCTCTTGAAGAAAATTTTCGAACGCTCGTTTCTCATCTTCTGCTAAAGTCTCAGAAAGGTAATCTATCATTAATTCTTTGATCTTATTAGTATCCATGATGTGTATTTTCTAATGTAAAATAAATCTCTTTTAACTCTTTTAAGGTCCGATGTATTTTAACTCGAACGGCACCTTCACTCATACCAGTTACTTCGGCAATCTCTTGATATTTCATGTCTTGATATCTACTTAAAATAAGAAGCTCTCTCTTCTCTGGATGTAATTCTTGCAAGGCTCTTTTTAATTGTAGCTGTTGCTCATTATCATCTATTTGTATTTCGATCGAGTTGTCATCAGCTAGTTTATAACTTACGCTGTCAACGCCGACATTTTTTGATTCCTTTTTGTTTTTTCTATATTGGTCATAATACATATTGCGTGCTAAATGATACATCCAAGTTGAAAATTTTCCACTACCTGTAAAGGTGTGTTTGTATTTTAAAATCCGCACAAAAACATTCTGTACTAAATCTTCACTGGCCTCTAGATCGTGGTTCATTTTAAAGAAAAAACCTAATAACATTTTTTTATAACGTTCATACAACAATCCTAGCTTGTCTACTTCACCAGACTTCACTTTAAGCATTAAGGCATTATCAGATAAACTATTCAAAATTTGGTTGTTGAATTATTAGTTATAACAGGGTAACTGTGTCTTTATACAATTGTTACAGAATTAAAAGAATATTTTTATGAAAGATACAAAATGACCATAAATCATACTTATTTTTTGATAAAATATGATTCAAAAAAAGTTGATGATCTTATGAGTACAGAACCACTTAATTTGAATTATTAAGTTGAGATATGACTTCTTCTAGGGCTGTTGTCGCCTCCTTCATCATGGGCAATAAAGGCCAAATATGTGGCATGTGATCACCTCTAATGATGTCGATGTCAATATTATTTTTTGTTAATTTCTCAACGGCTAACAATTGGTCAGGGTAGGTGATATCATTATCTGCTAAGCATAATATCGTCTTCGGAAAGCCTTTAAAACTTCCGTAAAGTGGAGAAATCATACTATTTTTTAAATCTTCGTTATGAATGCACATTTTTTTCGCACTTAATACACCAAGTTTTGATAACATGGGGTCCGTTTTATCAATGTCATCTATTTTGGGATGCGACATAGAGGCATCCATAACGGGAGAAATGAGTATGATTTTCGATGGGGTTTCACTATTTGTTGATATTAGGCGTTGTGTTAGTGCCGTTATTAAAGTACCACCTACAGAATCACCTATGAGTGTAATTTGTTGCGCGGTATATTTTTCTAAAGCCGCTGCATATATTAAATCGATATTTTTGGAGATTTCCAAAATTTTGTTTTCTGGGGCTTTTGGATAATCACACATCCAAACAGTATGATTCGTTTTATTTACAATTTTTTGCAGAGTATCCCAATGATGTTTTGCAGGTCCAGAAATGAATGCTCCGCCGTGAACGAATAGTAATAAGTTACTTCCTATTTCGTTATTTTTTATTTCTGTGATTGCCGTATTGTATATGTTGAAATTTTGGAGATTGTGTTTTGAAAAAAGATTCTTCTTTGGACGCGGTACATCTTCTTTTCTAATTTTTTCAACATCTATTGGATCTTTACTAAATTCTTTTTTTACACCTTTTAATTTTAGGATGAGTAGAATGAGATAATAGGAAAAACTTTGTTTCATTTTTTTTACATTGTATTGGTAACCAAGGTCGGTTATTTAATTCAGAAATTCAAAAAAATGAATGGTTAAGATAAACTCAGTTTAAAATGAGTCGATCTTGTTTATTTACTGCTCAGTTAGCTCTTTAATAGCCGTTAAAATTTGTTCTTTATCAGTGTCAAGATCATCGACCACGCTTCTGAAAAAAGTTTGTCGGTCTTTAGGGTAATCTAATGTATAATCAACGGGAACTCCTACATTTTCATAAGAATTTCCGGACATATCCATATAAATTTCATTAGAAATAGAAAATGTCCAGCCATTTGGTAAGGTTTTCTCTAAAGCTGTTGATAGTGCGCCTTGGGTAGGAGCCCCAATTCTTTTTACGTGTGGGAGTGACATGGTACCAATGGCAAAAGATTCTGATGCACTACCGCTTTGTTGTGAGGTGAGTACATAGACCGGGTTGGTGTAAGCACTATCTGCAGCATCAAGATAAATCGTTAGTACGGGTGACCAAGCCTTCTTATGTTTTAATTTAGCGGTTGCAATTTGTCTTTTTTTAGTATTGAAACGTTTCAAAATTTCGAAATTTACAGCATCTTGCCCGCCACCATTAAACCTGACATCAATGACAATAGATGTGGTATTCTTGAGGTCGCTCATTACCCTATCCATCACCTTTCTTACCCCGGCAACCTCTTGCTGTATATATTGACCTTCGTTCATTTGATGAAAGGTATTTACATAGGCATCAACGTATCCCATTTCTTTGATTGTAGTTTCTGGGATATTCAAATCTGCATAAAGCCACATGGCCTTCACTTGAATAAAACCTATATTATTCTCCATTTTACCCCATTTAATCAGCCATGAATCGTTGGTCATATCTTCTACCATATGATGTTCGGCAACCATATTTGCTACCTGAAAATCTCCATATTCAGGTAATTCTTCCTGAGAAGATGCTTCTTCTTTGTTCGTTTCCAACTGTTTTAGTGCGTCATATACTTCTGGTGTCGCCTCTAGAAAAGCATGATTGTCATTAAGAATCTCTAAGGTTTCTTCTATAATAGAATATAAATCTGTCTCGCTTGAATTGGCAGTTAGTTGTTGTTTTTGTTGTTTGTAGATTTTTGGCCAATTGATAGAATTAAGCTCCTTAAAAGCATAGTGGTCTTTTACAGTTTCAGCGAATACCTCAAAATTATAGTGTAAATCCGTTTTCTTTTGTGCTGAGAGTTTCTGATTACAAATAGGAGGTAATGCATCAATTTTAGTAAAGGCATAAGTCATTACGCCTTTTAAGATGTAGAGGGTGTCATTTTTGAGTGTTATACTTTCAATGATTTCATCCAATGCGGCTTCACGAGCTGGTAGACAAGAAATAGTTGTGAGATCATATAATGCATATTGAGTACTGTCTGGTATTTGAAGTACCCAGCCAGACCCTATCGATTCCCAATTCCCGTTAAGGGAAGTAATTTTTTGAGATGTTTTTTGACAAGAAATAAAGAATAATACCAAGAAGACTATACTAATGTTGGATCTCATACATTTTGTTTTTCTAAAGAGTCCAATTATATCTAATTGTTACAGTTATGACTGAGTACTGTTCTTTTACCTATTGGAATTGCGACAGAAATGTATCGATATTTTCTTTTACAGTAGTAGGAATTTCATCATCTTCTACCCACGTATGAAGATCTCCTAAATAGTCCATACCTAGGTACTTTGCACTTTCTATAAAAGGCATTGAAAAACCTTCTTTCATGTCATCGTGATTACTGACACTTAACATGGCCATGTTTTTACCGCGCAATTGTCTTCCAAGGTCTTTGTGTGTTTTCAATAGGTCAGAAATTCTGTCGAAAAACACCTTCAAATGCCCACTCATACTATACCAATATACAGGAGTGGCAAATAGAATAGTTTGATAATTGGCGATTATCTCTTCCATTAATGGGATAAAATCATCATCACGATTTTGAAAATCATAGTCAAAATGACCAATGTTTTTCTCTTTTAAATCGATGAGTGCTAGTTGCTTTATTTCACGAATATAATCGATTATTTTGCTCGTATCTCCATTGCTTCGGGCGCTTGCTTGTATAATGACTGTATTGTTCTTCATAGCGCTAAGTACGATATTCTAGTAATAATAAAACTGAAAAAAGGATAGAAATTATTGATCTCTTAAGAGTTAAAACCTATTGTATTATTTTTATCTTTAACCCACAATAAGTGAACTATGAATACAGAAAATTATAAGGTCTCAACTAGAGTAACACTTCGAGAAATAGCGACAAAAGAGGTCAACAATTCCGCAAAGAAGAAATTAAAAAAAATAAGAAAACAAATTAGTGCATTGCAAGACACTATGTATGCGCATGGTAAATATAGCATGTTAGTATGTTTGCAAGGAATGGATACTTCTGGTAAAGATAGTTTAATACGAGAGGTTTTTAAAGATGTGAATGCGCGAGGTGTTGTCGTTCATAGTTTTAAAGTACCGACCGATAAAGAGCTAAAACATGATTTTTTATGGCGACATTATATTGCGTTACCCGAACGTGGTAAGATAGGTGTGTTTAATCGTACCCATTATGAAAATGTACTTGTTACAAGAGTGCATCCAGGTTATATTATGGGCGAAAATATACCAGCTGTAAAGAGTGTAGACGATTTAAATGATACTTTTTATCATAATCGTATGGAGCATATCAATAATTTTGAAAAGCACATTACCGAAAACGGAACCATTATTTTAAAATTCTTTTTGCATCTTTCTAAAGAAGAACAAGGTAATAGATTGTTACGAAGAATAAATCTAAAAGAGAAAAACTGGAAATTTTCTGAAGGAGATTTAAAGGAAAGAAAATTGTGGGATCAATATCAAACATGTTATGAAGATGTTTTGAATAGAACCTCAAAGAAGAAAGCACCATGGTATATTGTCCCTGCAGATGATAAACCAACTGCACGTTTAATCGTAGCAAATACTATCTTAGAAACACTTCAACAACATAAAGATATGAAAGAGCCTGTATTGGATGATGAAACCAAGGCAAGATTATCAGAATTTAAATCACAATTAGAAAGCGAACAATAATGAAGAACACACATTCGATTGGCATCCTTTTGATCAGTATACTATTTTATAGTTGTACAAAACCTGTTGCTAAGCAAACCACAAGTAAAAAGGAGAGTAGTACAGTTCATAAAATAGATTCTACTCAAATTAGAAATATATTTACAGAAGCCCTGACCAACGGCAATACTTATGCTTGGTTAGACCATCTATCAAATGAGATAGGAGCGAGGTTAGCGGGTTCTGAAGGTGACAAAAAAGCAGTTGCTTGGGGAAAGAAAGAATTGGAGAAATTAGGTCTAGATAGTGTTTGGTTACAACCTGTGACGGTTCCACATTGGGAGCGTGGTAAATCAGAAGTTGCGTATATAAAAACAAATGATGCTTCGATAGCTGTAAATATTTGCGCCTTAGGCGGGTCTATTGCAACTCCAGAAAATGGTATTACAGCCGAGGTTATTGAAGTGCAAAGTCTGAAAGAAGTCGAAGAACTCGGAGACAAAGTAAAGGGGAAAATTGTCTTTTACAATAGGCCAATGCCTGCGAGTAAGATTGAAACATTCAAAGCATATGGTGCAAGTGTTGATCAGCGATATAGTGGGGCGAGAGTGGCTGGTAAATATGGTGCAGTGGGAGCTATTGTACGTTCTATGAATTTAAGCCTTGACCCATATCCGCATACGGGTACCATGAGTTATGGTGATAATACGGATGGAGAAAAAATTCCTACAGCCGCCATAAGTACTAAATCATCTGAGGAATTACATACATTATTAGCAAAAAATAATGGAGAGGGTGTGAAATTTTACTTCAAGCAAAATTGTAAAACCTTACCCGATGCGCAGTCTTATAATGTTATTGGAGAGCTTAAAGGAAGTGAATTTTCAGATGAGATCATGGTTGTAGGTGGACATTTAGATTCATGGGATTTAGGCGATGGTTCACATGATGATGGAGCCGGAATCGTACAGTCAATGGAAGTACTGCGCCTTTTCAAAGAATTAAAAATTAGACCGAAACGTACCTTACGCGTTGTATTATTTGCTAATGAAGAAAATGGTCTCGCCGGAGGGAATGAATACGCCAGATTGGCGAAAGAAAATAATGAGAAACATGTGGTTGCTTTGGAATCTGATTCTGGCGGATTTACACCACGTGGATTTGGTTTTACCTGTAATGATGACAATTATGAGCAAGTACAAAGTTGGAAGTCACTGTTTGAACCATATAACTTGCATATTTTCGCTCGAGGCGGAGGTGGGGCCGACATAGGGCCCCTAAAAACGGATGATAATGTAATCTTAGGTTTGCGACCTGATTCACAGCGTTATTTTGATTACCATCATACGTCTATTGATACCTTCGATAAGATCAATAAGCGAGAGTTAGAACTTGGCGCCGGAAGTATGGCCGCTATTATATACTTGTTTGACACCTACGGGATTAAATAATATAAGTTTATGAATATTACGAGAAGTTTTTTTTCGATTGTAGGTGCTGTTTTACTGCTCTCGTGCAATAGCACCAAGCAAGCGTTAAACAACAGTAAAGTTGTTGATGATGGAAAGATTAGTTTTACTTTTTTACAAGTAAATGATGTCTATGAAATCGCACCCTTAGCGGGCGGTAAAGAAGGAGGGATGGCAAGAATTGCAACACTGAAGAAAAACTTACTGAAAGAGAACCCAAATACATATGCATTTATGGCCGGTGACTTTTTGAGTCCATCATTGTTAGGAACCATTAAGTATAAAGGAAAACGTATCAAAGGCGAACAAATGATTGAGGTGATGAATACTGTAGGTTTCGAGCTAGCAGCGTTCGGAAATCATGAATTTGATCTAAGTAAAGGAGAGTTACAGCAACGCTTAAACGAGTCTGAGTTTGCTTGGACTTCAGCGAACGTACGTCAAAAATTTTGCGGGGATACCTTTCCTTTTTTTAAGAAAAAAAATGGGATCAAAGAATTTGTTTCAGACACACATATTATTGAAGCGAAAGATGCAGATGGAACGCAAATTAAAATAGGTCTGTTTAGCGTAACCCTGCCGTCAAACCCACAGAGTTACGTGGCATATACAGATATCTATGTGCAAGCAAAACGGGCATATGAAAGTTTAAAAAAGGAAGCTGATATTGTTTTCGGCTTAACGCATGTAAAATTAGAGGAGGATAAGAAAATTGCGGAATTGCTAGGTGATATTCCTTTGATCATGGGAGGTCATGAACATACCAATATGCTTATCGAAGTAGGAACTACAAAGATTGCGAAGGCAGATGCAAATGCAAAAACTGCCTATATACATCGCGTTGAGTATGATAAAAAAACGAAATCATATCATATAAAATCAGAATTAAAACCGATTACCGATAAGCTGGCTAACGACTTGGCTGCGCAAAAAGTGGTTGATAAATGGAATACTATTTTAAATGAGGAGATTAAAGAAATTGTATCAAACCCTAATGATGTTATTTTCAATGCGAAGACGCCACTTGATGGAAGGGATACACCCATACGAAGCGTACAAACAAATTTAGGGCAATTGATTGCTAGATCGATGTCGTATGGTTTTGACGATACCGTAGATTGTGCACTGGTAAATGGCGGCTCTATTCGTATTGATGATCAATTAAAGGGAGATATTAATAGTTTAGATATTTTTAGAGTCTTGCCTTTCGGCGGAGGAATTCTAAAAGTAGAGATGAAAGGAAATCTCTTGAAGCAAGTACTCGATGCTGGAGTGGCAAGAGCGGGCACTGGAGCCTATCTTCAAAGATATCTCGCAGAATTCGACACGACAGGCAATTCTTGGATGATCAACAATGTACCGCTCGATACCGAGAAAATTTACACAGTGGCTTTTAGTGATTATTTACTAAAAGGTTTCGATATTCCGTTCCTAAAACCTGATAATGAAGGTGTTTTAAAAGTGCACACTCCTACAAACGATGAGGTTGGTTCAGACATTAGAAAAACAATTATCACCTATCTTAAATCTATCAAGTAGAAATTATTTTATTGTAAATCAGTCGCTTGTAACTTTATTTAAAATTAATCTAAATAAACCTTTTTTTAATTCATTACCATTTTTATATTTGCACCTTCAAATAATTTACTATTTATATTCAGTCTAAATAAAAATACAATGAACAAGACAAAAGTTTTAGTACTTACCATTTTATTCGCCACAATTTCTTATGCGCAAACCGTTCCAGATTCACTAAGTATGAATCCTCAAACACAAATCAATGCGGCTCAGCGTATTTTAACGGGTAATATCAATACTGGGGTAACTGTTGGAGGTTATGGAGAGGTATTATATAATCAGCCAGAAGGAGATAATGGGGAAATTGACGTACAACGTTTGGTCTTGTTATTTGGATACAAATTTAATGATAAAGTTCAGTTCGTAACGGAGGTAGAATTAGAACATGTAAACGAAGTTTTTGTTGAGCAAGCTTTTGTGCAATATAGCCTTAATGATAATGTAAATTTGCGTGCTGGATTGATGCTAGTACCGATGGGAATTGTCAATGAATATCATGAACCGACAACGTTCAATGGCGTTGAAAGACCAAGTATTGATGCGTCAATCGTACCTTCTACATGGAGAGAAATTGGATTCGGTGTTGCGGGTCGATTCGATGATATTTCGCTACGTTATCAAGCATATGTAATGAATGGTTTTGCGTCTGTTAATGGAAGTAAAGTATTGGGAGGTTCTAACGGTTTAAGAAATGGACGTCAAAAAGGAATTAGATCAACAATAAATAAACCAACATTTTCTGCGAAGCTAGATCACTATGGTATTCAAGGCTTGCGCTTAGGACTTGCAGGATATGTGGGCCGAACACAAGCCGAAGATGATATTGATGCACTCGAGGGTACCGACGTTGGTATTGCGATGGTTGGTTTAGATGCACGCTATGCTTTTCAACGTTTTACGGCGAGAGGTCAGTTTATAAATGCCTCTATTTCTGATACGGAGGCGTATAATGTCAGAAATAATGCACAATTAGGAAGTACACTACGTGGCTGGTATTTGGAAGCCGGATATAATTTATTACCGCAAACAAAAAAACAACGATTATTTGCTTTTGCTAGATATGAAGACTACGACACGCACGCATCTGTAGATGGAGATCTATTGAGGAATTTGGCTTATGATAGGGATGAATGGACCTTCGGTTTGAGTTATCATATTGCACCAGGTGCTGTTGTAAAAGCAGATTATCAAATAAAGGATAATGCATTAACAAATAATGACGTCAAGAATCAATTAAATTTTGGTGTAGGCGTTTGGTTCTAATGTAAGTTGATTTGGTTAGGTGAAGAGCTGATTTTAAACTTTTTTAAGTTTGATTTCAGCTTTTCTTAATTTTATTTAGATTTATTATAAATAAATATTTATTTTTGTGGTATGAAATCAGTAAAAGTTTTTCTAGTTGTTGTATTGACTGTTTCTTTAGGATTCATGTCCTTCACAGTGCCTTCGAAATTGCAAAAGAAAATAGCCAAAGAAATCAAAGCTGTTTTTAGTGTAGAAACATATACTTTAAATGAAATTGAGATTGCTGATTCTATCAATAGTAAACTGTCATCGAAGATTCATAAAAACAAATTGTTTAAGATCATGTTAGATGATGATCTCTTAGGATACGCTTTCGTTGATAAAGCACCTAGCAAGACAGATGAGTTTGATTATTTAGTATTGTTCGATAAAGACTTAATTATCAAAAAAGCCAAAATATTAATTTACAGAGAGGACTATGGAGGAGAGATTGGTAGCAAACGTTGGTTAAAGCAATTTGTTGGCAAAAAATGCAAAGATAGGTTGATCTATGAAAAAGATATCATCGCGATTTCTGGAGCGACAATTTCGGCCAATTCTATGACAATCGCAGTGAATAAGCTATTGCAATCAGTAAGTGAACTTCAAGAGCATAAGGTGTTATAATCATATGCAATTAAACGGTTTACTTGGTACTTTTCCCAAAGAAATTAAACTCCTTATCGGAACCTTTCTCGTCGTACTAAGTGTTGGTTTTTACACTGGTTTGTTGTTTGTTAACGAAACATCCTCAGGCAAACCCAATGGTATTGAAGAACATTATTTAGGAAATGAAGCTGTAGAAGATGCTCCTGTAATGAAATTCAAAAAATCTCAAAAGGAGATGCTAACTACAGTACATACACATATATTATCGATGTCTTTTATTTTCTTTCTACTCGGAATCATCTTGCTTACCACTAAATTGAATGCCAAACTGAAGTTATTTTTGATGCTTGAGCCCTTTGCTTCTGTACTGTTAACATTTGGAGGTATTTATTTTTTATGGACAGGTGTAACCTGGTTCAAATATATTGTGATGTTTTCAGGGTTCTTAATGACAGCGACCTATACAACATCAGTACTTATTGTTTTTTCTCAATTACTAAAAAAGAAAGTATAATATGGCGTTGACAATAGCTGACTTATCAAAAGGAGAAAAGGCCATTATTAAACATTTTATAGCCACCAATATCCCTTTAAAATTGATAGAAATGGGATGCATAGAAGGGAACTCGGTAGAACTGGTGCAGAGAGCCCCCTTGAAAGATCCCTTATACTTAAATATAAATGGTACTTACTTAGCCATCCGCAAAGAAATTGCCGCTCAAATTAGCATCGAAAAATTATGAGTGAGCGTTTAAAAGTTGCGTTAATTGGAAACCCCAATACAGGAAAAACATCTCTGTTTAATGTGCTCACTGGGTTGAATCAGAAAGTGGGAAATTATCCTGGAATTACGGTCGATAAAAAAGTTGGTACTACCAAATTGTCGTCAAAGGTAAAAGCTGAGGTGATAGATTTACCAGGATCCTATAGTTTGAACCCAAGTTCTTTAGATGAAGATATTGCGGTAAAAGTACTTTCCGATACCAATAACCCAAACTATCCAGACGTAGTTGTAGTGGTGGCAGATGTTGAAAATTTGAAGCGCAATTTATTATTATATACCCAAGTTAAGGATTTGGGAATGCCTACGATTCTTGCCATCAATATGGAGGATCAAATGAAATCTAAAGGAATTTCTATTGATATTGAATCTTTAGAAAAAGATCTAGAAACTAAAATAGCCCTGATAAGTTCAAAACGTAACAAAGGTATTTTCAAACTAAAAGAGCTCATTTTAAATTATAAACAATTACCGCTAGCCCCTTGTTTCAAGACATTCGAGAGTCTCCTTGACAAGAATGATATACAAGAAAAACAACAAAAGCATCGAGAAACGATCAAACGATACCAATTTCTTACCGAGGTATTAAATAAGTCATACGGTATTGATACAAGTCAGGTGAAGAATTTGCGAAGTAGACTTGATGGCGTACTCACTCATCACATTGGTGGGTATATCATTTTCTTTTCTGTCTTATTTTTGATCTTTCAAGGCTTATTTTCTTGGTCTGAAGGACCAATGGATTTCATCGACGCTTCTTTCGCTTCGCTGAGTGAATGGGTGAAAGCGGTGATGCCATCTGGCGTTTTTACCAATTTGTTGGCAGAAGGTGTGATTCCAGGTATTGGAGGGGTTGTGATTTTTATTCCACAAATTGCTTTCTTGTTTCTCTTTCTATCGATTTTAGAAGAGAGTGGTTATATGAGCAGGGTTGTCTTTTTAATGGATCGAATCATGAAAAAATTTGGATTGAGCGGTAAGAGTGTCGTTCCGTTAATTTCTGGTACAGCCTGTGCCATTCCGGCAATAATGGCAGCGAGAAATATAGAAAGTTGGAAAGAGCGTTTGATTACTATTTTAGTCACGCCATTTACAACATGCTCGGCAAGAATACCGGTATATGCTATTATCATTAGCTTGGTAATTCCGAACGAACGTGTACTCGGCGGGCTCATAAATTTACAGGGTTTGACCTTAATGCTCTTGTATTTATTAGGTTTTGTGACGGCAATACTAGCGGCTTATGTGTTGGATAAAGTATTAAAAATACAATCAAAGTCATATTTCGTAATTGAAATGCCAGATTATAAATTGCCCTTATTAAAAAATGTATTTTATCATGTGGTAGAAAAGACAAAGGCGTTCGTTTTTGAAGCGGGTAAAATCATCTTGGCTATTTCTATCTTATTATGGGTGCTAGCGTCATATGGACCAGGTGACGATTTTAATAAGGCCGAAGAAATTGTGAAGCGTGAATATGCCGAATTATCGGAAGTCGAATTGAATGCGAAAATAGCCTCCCAAAAATTAGAAAACTCTTATATCGGAATATTAGGAAAAACGATCGAACCAGTGATACGCCCATTAGGGTATGATTGGAAAATTGGAATTGCTTTGATTACCTCATTTGCGGCAAGAGAAGTGTTCGTTGGTACGTTAGCAACGATTTATAGCGTTGGTTCGGAAGAAGAAATATCGATCAAAAATAAAATGAAAAAGGAAGTACATGCGACAACGATGAAACCCGTTTATAATTTTGCATCTGGTATTTCATTACTCCTCTTTTATGCTTTTGCCATGCAATGTATGAGTACAGTCGCTATTGTAAAAAGAGAAACCAATAGCTGGCAATGGCCAATGGTACAGTTATTCGGAATGACTATCTTTGCCTATGTTTCAGCTTTCGTAGCTTTTCAATTCTTAAACTAACATATGGAAATTCTTCAAAACATATTAGTTGCTTTATCGACTCTTCTCGCTTTATGGATCTTGTATGCGAAGTTCTTTAAAAGAGAAAAGAAAGCCAAAAGCTGTGGTCATGATAATTGTGGTTGTTAGTTTTCTGCTTTTAACTTAATTCTTACTTATTTATTAGTATATTTGTTCGCAATTAAATTTTAATTGCAAAATGATAGCTCACAATTCTAAATTTGTCGGTGAAGGATTAACATACGACGACGTTTTATTAGTTCCTGCCTTTTCAGAAGTACTTCCAAGAGAAGTACGTATCCAAACGAAATTCACGAGAAACATAACAATTAATGTACCTATAGTATCTGCTGCTATGGATACAGTAACAGAATCAGCAATGGCCATTGCGATGGCCCGCGAGGGTGGTATTGGGGTGTTGCATAAGAATATGAGTATTGAGCAACAAGCCCAGGAGGTTCGCAAGGTAAAACGTGCAGAGTCAGGGATGATCATTGATCCGGTTACACTGCCGCTTACTGCAAAAGTAATAGATGCCAAACAATTGATGAAAGAACACAGTATTGGAGGTATTCCGATTGTTGATGATGAAGGAACCTTAAAAGGAATTGTGACCAATCGTGATTTACGTTTCGAACATAAAAATGATAGAGCTATCGTAGATGTAATGACCAGCGAAAATCTAGTTACCGCTGCTGTCGGAACTTCGTTAAAAGATGCCGAGGCTATTTTGCAGGAAAATAAGATCGAAAAATTACTGATTGTTGATGATAACTATAAACTTTCTGGATTAATCACGTTTAGAGACATTACAAAAGTTACACAGAAACCTATAGCGAATAAAGACACTTATGGTCGACTACGGGTAGCCGCTGCTTTAGGTGTGACACCAGATGCTGTTGATAGAGCCGCAGCTCTCGTAAAAGCTGGTGTAGATGCTGTCATCATTGATACTGCTCATGGTCATACGAAGGGTGTAGTCGACGTATTAAAAACAGTAAAGAAGCAGTTTCCTGAATTGGAAATAGTGGTTGGTAACATTGCGACCCCTGAAGCTGCTAAATATTTAGTAGAAGCGGGTGCCGATGCTGTGAAAGTGGGTATTGGTCCAGGATCTATATGTACGACTAGAGTTGTTGCAGGAGTTGGATTTCCGCAATTCTCGGCAGTGTTGGAAGTGGCACAAGCGATCAAGGGAAGTGGCGTTCCTGTCATTGCCGATGGAGGAATTCGTTATACAGGAGATATCCCTAAGGCGATTGCGGCGGGTGCTGACACCGTGATGTTGGGTTCTCTACTAGCTGGAACGAAGGAATCTCCCGGAGAAACAATTATTTACGAAGGGAGAAAATTTAAATCTTATAGAGGAATGGGATCGGTTGAAGCCATGAAGCAAGGCTCAAAAGACCGCTATTTTCAAGATGTAGAAGATGATATAAAAAAATTAGTTCCTGAAGGAATTGTTGGAAGAGTTCCTTATAAGGGAGAATTATTTGAAAGTATTCATCAGTTTATAGGTGGCTTACGAGCGGGTATGGGCTATTGTGGTGCTAAAGATATTGACACCCTTAAAGAGACCGGAAAGTTCGTGAAAATCACAGCTTCTGGGATCAATGAAAGCCATCCACATGACGTGATGATTACCAAAGAATCACCGAACTATTCAAGAAGATAAAAGAGACGCTGTTGTTGTAGTTAATTTTTGTTGAGAAAAAATTATTTTTTACCAAGAACATCTTTAGACATATGCATACTAACAAGCATATGCGGTACATCTACAGTTTCTGCAATTTTGAGATCTCCGGCAAGCGAACACAAAGCATAAGCCTCGAGTTCTGAAAGATCATGTTCGCTCATTAAATATTGAACCATATACAGCGTTGCTTTTTTAGCCGCTTGATCGATAGTCTTCCCAAATCCAGTGGTTGCATAGTAAGTATCGGTTTCATATTGCGGTTCACTGATTTCTTTGTTCTTTAGTATTTCCAATTGATATACAAATCGCATTGGAGCTTCTATAGCCGTACCACAAACTTCGCCTAAACCTTGTGCGGCGTGTGCATCTCCAATAGAAAAGAGAGCTCCTTCAACAAAAACTGGAAAATAGACAATAGTACCTTCAACTAGATTTGGATCATCCATATTTCCGCCGTTGGCTCGTGGTGGAATGGTAGAAAGCATTTCTCCGGTTTTAGGAGCAACTCCCATAACCCCTGGAAATGGGTTTAAAGGAATTTTAATATGCTCATTAAAGTCGACAAATTTCTTATCTTTTCCTAAAGCGTAAGTTTTTAGATATTTACCCTTAATTGTGTCTGCCAGAAAGCTAAATCCCGGTAGAATTGCGTTCCAGCCCCAATCTCCTAATTCAATTGTATGTAAGGTTACTTTAAGTACGTCCCCGGGTTTGGCTTCTTCAATATAAACAGGTCCGGTGAGCGGATGAATAGGATCAAATTTTAATGAATCTAAAACTGAAATATCCGAATCAACAGAAATTTGTGCATCACTGGCATCTTCAGTATAGGCCTCAATAATGGCTCCAGACTTTACTATTAATACGGGTGGAATTAGACTACTAAATTTATTATGAGTTTGATCTTTTGTAAGTGAATAATCAGGTGTAATCGTATCGGCAAGAATTTTAGTAGGACTTTCCTTTTGTTTTTCATTGCATGAAAGAATACAAAAAGAAAGAATGATACAGAATATATAGTGACTTCTCAAGAGTGAAATTGACATATTTATATTAATTGACTATTAAACTTCTTAAAAGTACTAAAATTTATCTATTAGTGATATCTTTGAAGGTTAAAACGAAATTCATTGAACGCAGAAATAATTACGATTGGAGACGAGATCCTTATCGGACAAATAGTTGATACTAATTCAGCTTTTATAGGAAAAGAATTGAACAAAATTGGGGTATCTGTCTATCAAATTACCTCGGTGCAAGATGATAAAGAGCATATATTAAAGGCGATCGCTGAAGCGGAAGAAAATGCAGATATTATCATTCTCACGGGTGGATTAGGCCCCACTAAGGACGATATTACAAAACATACGATTGCCCAATACTTTGATGATCATTTGGTTCAAAATGATACGGTATTGAAACATATAGAATATTTATTTGCAAAGTATATCTCAACACCAATTTCTGATATAAACCGCCAGCAAGCATTAGTACCCTCGACAGCAACAGTTTTGACTAATAGATTTGGTACGGCTCCAGGAATGTTACTCGAGAAACAGGACAAAACATTTATTTCTTTACCAGGAGTACCATACGAAATGAGAGCCTTGATTTCGTATGAAGTGCTGCCGAAACTTCAAAAAAAATACAATTGTCCATATATTATTCACAAAACCTTATTAACCTATGGTCTCGGTGAAAGCGCCATTGCGAGTCGAATAGAAGCATTTGAAGATAGCTTACCTAAAGAAGTAAAATTAGCATACTTGCCAAATTTAGGAAAGGTAAGATTGCGCTTATCAGGAAAGAGTTTTGATAAGAAAATAATTGAATCAGAGATAGAAAGATTATCCAATGAGTTGATTACGCTTGTGGAGGATATTTTTGTAGGATTTGAAGGTGAGCATTCGATAGAAGCACTTATTGGAGATTTATTGGTAAAGAATGAGCGCACCTTAGCGATTGCCGAAAGCTGTACTGGTGGGAATATCTCTAAAATGATAAGTTCAGTAGCCGGTGCTTCGAGGTATTTTATAGGATCTGTGGTAAGTTATTCTGAACAGGTTAAGATAAAGGCCTTAGGCATATCAAAAGAACTTATTAATGAACATACTGTAGTGAGCGCAAAAGTTGCTGAAAGCATGGCTTTGGGTATACAAAAAAGTTACGGTTCAGATTATGCGATAGGGGTAACCGGTAACGCAGGACCAACCAAGGATAAAACCGATGCTTCTGTAGGACAAGTTTATATTGCTATAGCTACGCCAGAAGGGGTATTTGTACAAGATTTTAATTTTGGTCAGCCACGCGAAAAAGTAATACAAAGGGCTTCTGTGAAGGCATTAGAAATCCTAAAAATGAGTATTTTAAAAAAGTCTTAAAATAAGTTTGTAGATTCTTTAAAAAGTTCTTATTTTTGCACCTCGTTTTGAAACAACAATTTTAAAGTTAAAGAAATGTCAAGAGTTTGTGAGTTAACAGGAAAGAAAGCGATGGTAGGAAACAATGTTTCTCACGCCATGAATAAAACGAAAAGAAAGTTCGACGCTAATTTAATGAAGAAGCGTTTTTATCTTCCAGAAGAGGATAAATGGATTACGTTAAAAGTGTCCGCTTCAGCGTTAAAAAACATCAATAAAAAAGGAATCTCTGCTGTTATTAAAGAAGCAAGAGCAAAAGGATTCTTGAAAAAATAATTAGAAATGGCAAAGAAAGGTAACAGAATACAGGTTATTTTAGAATGTACAGAGCACAAAAATAGTGGTCAGCCAGGTACGTCTAGATATATTACTACGAAGAGTAAGAAGAATACTCCAGATAGAATGGAATTGAAAAAATTCAATCCTATTCTAAAGAAAATGACAGTTCATAAAGAAATTAAATAATTAGAGATTTTTTAAAATTTCAAAACACCTAGAGGTATGGCAAAGAAAGCAGTAGCATCGTTACAAACAGGTTCTAAAAGATTGGCGAAAGCGATCAAAATGGTAAAGTCTCCAAAAACTGGAGCCTATATCTTTGTAGAAAGTATTATGGATCCTTCTAAAGTGAACGATTTTTTCAATAAATAATCGTTTACAGAATATAGTATATAGGCTACTTTCATTTTATGAAGGTAGCTTTTCTTTTTTATATTTGTTTCCGTTAATTTCATTACATAGCGCACAAGAGAATGAGTTTATTTAAAAAGATATTTTCGAAAGAGAAAAAAGAAACCTTAGATAAGGGTTTGGAGAAAAGTAAAACAACTTTTTTTGGAAAATTATCAAAGGCCGTTGCTGGTAAATCTAAAGTAGATGATGATGTATTAGATAATTTAGAAGAGGTGTTAGTTTCATCCGATGTGGGTGTTGCAACCACCTTGAAAGTAATTGATAGAATTGAGGCACGTGTCGCTAGAGATAAATATTTAGGTACTGATGAACTGAATCAGATTCTTCGCGAAGAAATTGCAGGTTTGCTATCAGAAACAAATATTGGTAATGAAACAGAATTTACCATACCTGCAGATAGAAAACCATATGTCATTATGGTTGTCGGTGTAAATGGTGTCGGAAAAACGACGACAATAGGTAAACTCGCTGCACAATTTAAAAAACAAGGCTTGAAGGTCGTGTTAGGAGCAGGAGATACGTTTAGAGCAGCTGCCATAGATCAGCTTCAAGTATGGGCCGATAGAGTAGAGGTACCTATTGTAAAGCAAAAAATGGGTAGTGATCCTGCCTCAGTTGCCTTTGATACCTTACAATCGGGAGTACAACAAAATGCTGACGTAGTCATTATTGACACGGCAGGACGATTACACAATAAAGTCAATTTAATGAATGAGTTGTCTAAGATCAAACGTGTGATGCAAAAAGTATCACCAGATGCACCGCATGACGTCTTATTAGTATTAGATGGTTCGACGGGTCAAAATGCTTTTGAACAAGCTAAAGCATTTACGAAAGCTACAGAAGTTACTTCATTGGCAGTTACCAAATTAGATGGTACGGCCAAGGGTGGAGTAGTGATCGGAATCTCAGATCAGTTTCAAATTCCCGTGAAGTATATCGGTGTTGGAGAGGGGATTGATGATTTACAGGTATTTAACAAAATTGAATTTGTAGATTCATTTTTTAAATAGAAACTAATTCATCAAATCATTTAATTTCTCCCAAAGATCGTTGTCAAAACTAGAAGGGCCAAGCAATGCCTCACCAGCATCTTCTCCCATTCGTACGATGACTAAATTTTGACTTGGTACGATGTACAATTTTTGATCATTTTTGCCCAATCCAGCTATCAAATCATTAGGTGCATTTGAAATTAATTTGCCTTGAAATTCTGACGTCAATCCTGGACTTCTATAATTATCCTTACCATTGAGCCACCATAAATAGCCATATGCTTTATTCATAGTTTGCGAGGTAGTAGTCATTTCATTGAAATAATTAATGTCATTTAAAATTGGTGTGCTATCCCAAATCCCTTTATTTAAATTTAAAAGACCAAAGCGTGCCATGGATCTCGCTGTGCTCCAATAAATATTGTTAAAACCATTTTCAATCCAAATACCATTCATACCAATCTTGTTTTTTAATTTGGAGTTAAAATAAGTGGTAAAATCACTATCTATGGCACCTTCAATGATAACTTGTGTTAACGTGTAGGCGGCGTTATGATAATACCAAAAACTACCTGGAACATTTAAATAGGTTAGGCAATTTGGAAGTGTACAATTTGTTAAAATAGGATTCGTATAATTCAATCCACTAGTCATAGTTATATGATGCCAAATTTTGATATTTGACTCTTGTTCATTTGTTAAGCTTGACCAATTTTCACCTAAATAATCCGCAGAAGTGTCGTTAAGGTGTAAATAGCCTTCTTCTTGTGCAATACCCACCATAAAAGCAGAAAGCGTTTTTCCTGCAGACGCCCAATACCAAGAATCATTTTGTGAGAAATCATCAAAGTATTTTTCAACGACAATTTTCCCATCTTTTAATATAATAAAAGCCTTAGTGTCTTTATCGTTTAGAAAGTCATAAAGCGGTTGTTCAGCAGTAGTATTCCAATTTAAATCTGAAATTGAAAGTGTTTCCCAAACGTCAGAACCGATAGGTGGAAAGTACAATTCACGTTCACCAGATGGATTTTCTATTGCCGTATTATTACTCGAGCAACCGAATGTAAGTGAAATCACCGTAAATAATAGAAAAAAGCGAAGTTTCATGGGTTTTTATTTTAAGACCGTTTAATAGGTAAAAGGTTTAATTTAGATTGTATCTTTGCTGGCTCATTATAGAGGCTAGATATGCGTACAAAATCAACCAAACAAAATAAGATCAATGTAGTGACGCTAGGTTGTTCTAAAAATGTCTATGATTCGGAGGTTTTATTAGGCCAGTTACAGGCCAACGGCAAGAATGCTGTACATGAAGACGAAAATGATGATGGTAATATCGTTGTGATCAATACCTGTGGTTTTATTGGTAAGGCTAAGGAAGAATCAGTAAACACGATTCTGCATTATGCCCATAAAAAAGAAAAAGGTGAAGTTGATAAAGTCTTTGTGACGGGTTGTTTGAGTGAACGATATAAGCCAGATTTAGAGAAGGAAATTCCGGATGTAGATGCTTATTTCGGGACACATGATTTGCCAAATCTACTCAAGGTATTAGAAGCTGATTATAAACATGAATTGGTAGGAGAGCGTTTAACGACAACTCCAAAGCATTATGCGTATTTGAAAATTGCCGAAGGCTGCGATAGACCCTGTTCGTTTTGCGCGATCCCCTTAATGAGAGGAAAGCATGTCTCAACACCGATTGAGAATTTGGTGATAGAGGCAACGAAATTAGCCGAAAAGGGCATAAAAGAGTTAATATTGATTGCTCAAGATTTAACCTATTATGGCTTAGATATATACAAAAAACGAGCCTTGGCTGAATTATTAAAAGTGTTGGTCAAGGTAGATGGGATAGAATGGATTCGTTTGCATTATGCTTTTCCAACAGGGTTTCCTTTAGATGTGTTGGAGGTGATGAAGAACGAACCGAAAGTCTGCAATTATCTTGATATTCCGTTGCAACATATCAATACCGACATATTGAAGTCAATGCGACGTGGTACCACATTCGAAAAGACAAATAAACTGCTTAAAGAGTTTCGAGCGGCAGTTCCAGATATGGCCATTCGTACTACGTTAATCGTAGGTTATCCTGGTGAAACCGATGCTATTTTTGAAGAATTAAAACAATGGGTGATTGATACTCGTTTTGATCGCTTGGGTGCTTTCGCCTATTCACATGAAGAGAATACACATGCAGCGAAGTTGATTGATGATGTTCCTGAAGAAGTAAAAGAACAGCGTGTTTCTGAAATCATGGAAATTCAAAGCCAAATTTCTTTCGAATTGAATCAAGAAAGGATTGGAAATACCTATAAATGTATTTTTGATAGAAAGGAAGGTAACTACTTTTTTGGACGAACAGAATTTGATTCACCCGATGTCGATAATGATGTAGTCGTTGATGCGACTCAACATTATGTGCAAATTGGACAATTCGTAAATATAAAAATTACTTCTGCCGGAGATTTTGATTTGAATGGAGAACCTGTTTAATGACTTTGCAATAAAACGACTATCTTCGTTAAAACATAAAAATCAACAAATGAAAAAAATCTTCTTCAACCTATTCTTATTGGCATCGTTAGGTACTTTAGTAGCATGTAGTGGAAATTCTCCTGAAAGTGCAGCGAAAAATTTTTTAAAAAAAATGCATAAAGCCGATTTTGAAGGTGCAAAAGAATACGCGACTACTGACACAAAATCTATGCTAAGTATGCTAGAGTCGTTCGGAGCGAGAGACAGAATATTAGATGAATCTAAAGAACAAGGAAGTCTGAACATCACGGTTGTTGACACGCAGATAGATGGTGATAAAGCAGTATGTAAAGTAGAATTGAAATATTCTGATACTGATAAAGTAGACACTCAGACGATAAAATTGATCAAGAAAGATGATAAGTGGTTGGTGAATATGGGCAAAGAAGATTCTAAAAAAGAAGATTTAAAACCAAAAAACTGATCTGACTAAGAAACATAGAAATGCGAAGATTTGTACTTATACTCTTCCTTTTAGTAGGATCGATTCTTGTAGCATTTAAATTTTTAAAATCCTCTTCAAGTCGTCCACTTGAAGAGGATTTTTATTATGTGCTTAGCGAAGAAGAAAAGCAGCAACTGCAAACTGGTGACATTATTCTTCGCAGAGGTTATGGTTTTGTGAGTACCATGATTTTAAGGATGATGCAAGAAGAAATACCTGTTACGCATTTAGGAATTGTAATTAGAGCTAATGATTCTTTACAAGTGGCACATTCACTTTCTAGTACAGTTTCAGATCAAGATGGCCTGAGATTACAGCAAATAGATTCATTTACACATAACTCATATGACAGTTCTTTACTAATTACACGATTAAAAAATATTCAGTCAAGTGACCTTGAAAAGATAAAAAAACAAGTAGCTTATTATCATATGAAGCAATTGCCTTTTGATCATAGTTTTGATTATAAAGATACTACGGCGCATTATTGTTCAGAGTTCATTTGGCGCATTTATGAGCACAATCTAAAGATGTTAAAGGTGGCAGATTCTATTTCTAACGAAGAGAAATACAACAGTTTGAAGACTTTTTACGATACCGATTATTTTGACATTATTGTGAATCACCACCAATGATTGTAGGTATCTGGATTTGGCGTTTTAGTTAAAAAAGTGTTAGTATTCTAACACAATTTCGACTGATGCCTAAAAATTAGTATTTTTATCAAAATTCAACTGATATTAAACCTAATGGTAGACGAAGATTGTAAAACGAAGGCAAGCACAATTCCATTTCAAAAAACAGGCTATTTTTCTAAAACTATTTGTGATTATTTAGATCGAAGTGATGCGATTGCTCCTTTTTATAATAATTTTCCGGATATAAACGGATTTCAAAAACAAATCGAAGAAAAACGAATGTCTGTTCGGGCGGAGTCGAGAACTATTTTAGTCGATGCTCTTACAAATCAATATAGCAAACTAACTATTTCCGATACCGTAAAAGATAATATTCAGCTTTTACAAAAAGAAAACACCTTCACGGTTACCACTGGGCATCAATTGAATCTATTTACTGGCCCTTTATACTTTTTATACAAAATAGTATCAGCTATTAATTTGGCGAAGCAACTGAAGAGTGAATTTCCGAAAGACAATTTTGTGCCTGTATATTGGATGGCGACAGAAGATCATGATTTTGAAGAAATACAGTACTTCAATTTTAAAGGTAAAAAACTCTCTTGGAATAAAGAATGTGCAGGTGCTGTAGGACGTACTTCTACGAAAGGTATAGAATATGTTTTTGAAGAGTTTTCGTCATTACTGGGTACTACAGAGAACGCGAAAAAATTGAAAGATTTATTTGTCAAGTCCTACTTAGAACATGACACGCTAACCGAAGCTACACGTTATTTGGCCAATGTGTTATTTGGCGCATATGGGTTGATAATTGTAGATGGTGATGATGCAGACTTAAAACGACAGTTGTTACCTTTTGTAAAAGAAGAATTGTATCAAAAAACCTCTTTTAAGGAAGTATCTAATACCATTGAAAAGCTTGAAGAGAATTATAAAATACAGGTAAATCCGAGAGAAATTAATCTTTTTTATTTGACTGATGAATTGAGAGAACGAATTGTTTTTGAAGACGATATATTTAAAGTACTCAATACAGACATCGAATTTAGCAAGGATGAATTAGCATATGAACTAAAACTACATCCCGAACGTTTCAGCCCGAATGTGATTATGAGACCTTTGTATCAAGAAGTAATCTTGCCTAACATTTGTTATATCGGAGGTGGGGGAGAACTGGCATATTGGTTTGAACTAAAGAGTTACTTCGATGCAGTGAAGATTCCTTTCCCCGTGTTACTGTTACGCAATTCAGCATTGTTGATTTCCGAGAAGCAAGAGAAAAAAATACAAAAACTCAATATTACTCATGAGGAGTTGTTTTTAAAACAACTCGATTTGGTACATAAAAAGGTAAGGGAGATTTCGTCTTTACAGATTGATTTTTCGGAGCAGCGTTCATTTTTAGCGAAACAATTTGCTGAGCTTGAAAAAATTGCAGAGCAAACTGATCGCTCGTTCATAGGAGCAGTCAAAGCACAGCAAAAAAAACAATTAAATGGTCTTGATAATTTAGAGCAAAGGCTGTTGAAAGCAGAGAAAAGAAAGCATCAAGAATTAACGAAACGTATAGAAACACTACAAGACGAATTATTCCCGAATCAGAGTTTAGAAGAACGTCAACGCAATTTTTCTGATTATTATTTGGAGCATGGTGATGATTTAATTCCGAAATTAATGGCTAATTTAAATCCAATGGAATTAAAATTTACCATGTTGAGATTTTAATCTGTCTAAGGATCTATTTCTTCATATTTCCATGACTCTTCAGTTGAAGTTATAACACCACTGACCGCTGTCCTAACTTTTTCTCCGTCTGTAGGAAAGCCATATGGATTGTTAACATAGCTAAAATCAACATAAAAATCATCATGGAATTTACCTTTCTCCTCAGTTTTTTTAAACATATATTTTGGGAACTTTGTTCGCCATATCGTTCCCCCTAAATTGATACCACCTTCAATATTAAAACCTACATTAAAAACAACATTGTCTGGATCTATCCCTATTTTTTCATGGAGGAGTCTAAAAGGGTTTAATTGATTAGAATATTCATAAGATCTCTCATAAAGTAGTTCATATTCTTGTCCAGGATAAAATGTTCCGGAAGTTTTTTTTATAATTCTATCATTATCATCATAAAAAAAATCATCAATCGAGGTTGCGAAAAGTCTATCACTTGAATAGGTTCGCTGAATCGTCTTAATTAAGTTGTTGTTGCTATCATATTCATAATCAGTGATAATTTCGTCTCCGATCTTCGCTACTGTTTGATAAATTTCGCCTTGGGTGTTGTATTTGATTTTATAAAAACTACCACTATTAAATAGTATTTAATTTATTCTATCATTATTGTCATAAGAAATAATACTATGACCATTATTAATGATACGACCCTTTTCGTCATACAATAGTTCTTTAACGCTAAAATTATCGGTTATTCTAAATAATTGTCCAAGTTCATTATATTCAAAATTTGTTTCGATAAGCCCTGCTGTATATTCATATGTATACGATTTCAATCTTAAATTACTAGAATCAGAAAAGTTTGTACCATCATCGTTAGAACAACCTATGAAAAGCACAAAAGAAGTGAACAATAAAAGTCGCCAGAATGGTATTTTAAGGATGTTATAGAGAGAATGAGATACCATATGTTTTATAGTGTTTATCAATCTATGACAAGATATTAATTTTTTGAGTACTATCTTATATTTTCAATATGAATTGATACCAAATGCAACTAATTTTTCGCCATGTAGAAAGGTTTTCTATCTTTGAGTTTTATGAAACATATTGGTTTACATCCCAGAAATAAGCACCGTTCTGATTATGATTTTTCAAAACTTGTTCGAGCGAATCCTTCACTTTCAACATTCGTTTTTATGAATAAGTTCAAAACGGAAACTATAGATTTTTCAAATCCCAAAGCCGTTAAAGAACTCAATAGAGCCTTGTTGTTTGCACATTATGATATGAAGTTCTGGGAGTTTCCAGACACAAATTTATGTCCGCCAATACCGGGCCGTGTTGATTATATACATCATATTGCTGATTTATTAGAGGCATCAGATATTATGGATGTCAATGCCTTGGATATTGGGACAGGTGCGAGTTGTATCTATCCAATACTAGGAAATTCAGAATACGGATGGCAATTTGTAGGTACCGATTTTGATAAAGATTCATTAACAAATGCCAAAGAAATTTTAGTTGAGAACAGACTAGATGTTGAAATTGGGTTGCGTCATCAAAAAGATAGGGCACAAATTTTTAAAGATATTTTGAAAGAAGATGATCGATTCTCTGTAACGATATGTAATCCGCCTTTTTATAATTCGGTGGCGGAAGCCAAGCAACAAAATGCTAGAAAGAATAAAGGATTGAAAAACGATTCATTCCAACGGAATTTTGCTGGTAAAGAGAGTGAATTATCGTACAAAGGAGGTGAAAAAGCTTTTTTACACACCTATTTATACGAAAGCTCTCAGTTTAAAAAACAATGTTTTTGGTATACTACATTGGTTTCTAAAAAAGATAATCTACAAAGTATGTATACCTCTTTAGATAAATTAGGTGCGACCAAAATAAAAACGATACCTATGCATCAAGGGAATAAAGTAACACGTATAGTAGCTTGGACTTTTCTGGATAAAAAAGAGCAGAGAGACTGGATTTCATAAAAAAAAGCAAGCTCAAGAGCTTGCTTTTTCATATTAATTCAAATAATTACTTTAAATTTAGTTACATGCATCAGGTATATCTTTTGTTACTATTTCACGGGAAATAAGATGACTTATTACAGTCGTTCCTTTCAAAGTAATTTCAATATAGTCTGTACCTATTTCTCTAACTACCCCGGTAAACCCGTTAAAGTTGAATTGGGCCAAAATTTCATCCCCACTTATGAATGCATTATCTAACGTACCACGTATTCTATATTGCTGAACGTAAGGTACTTTAACATCTCTATATTCTTGATAAATATCAGCTGCAGTAGTTCCTCGTCCAGGAGGTACCGTTATTGTTCTTTTAGATGATAATACAATTGTTTCTGATGTTGTAACACCTTGAGATTCAGTTTTTGTTTCTGTGGTACTGTGACCAACACTTATTCCAGCAGTTGCAGAGGCCGTTACTGAGTTTGACGCTCCGAAAAATTGACAATTCACACTAGATTCAACTGTCGCAGATATAGTTGTAGATAAACTAGCTTCAACTGAAGTGGCTACCTGAATAGATTCTGACCAAGAATAGGTGTCTGTTCTCGTTTCTATTGTTTCAATACCTACGGTATCAGAAAGGGGTCCACTACCACAATTTCGAAGTCCCGTATTATAAGCTGCAATGGTTTTTGATGGAGGAAGAATTGGGTTTTGAAATTTAGTACCAACAGATTGAATATCCCATTCGATTTCGAAGTTTAAAATCCGAAAATAGGAGGGAGTCTCTACTGTTTGTGAAGTGATACTTGCTAAACTTTCAGATGCAATCAAAGGAATATTTGTTATAATAGGAATGATAACGTATTTACCGATATCAATTTTCTTTATTTGAAATTTATAGTTTTCAAATAATGTGGCATCGGTATTTCCTCCATTTCTGGTAATATTCGCTTCAGATTGTACATTTAGTCTATTATTTGAATCTAAATATAGGTAATGTTTTTTTGTGCCATTTGGATTGTAAATATTGAAGATGTTATTTGCAGCATCAATTGTTTCAAATCGATATTTAGTAAACGGAATTGTTTGCTGCGTATCATCAACATAATCAAGATCGTCGGCATCCCGTACTTTGATTTCAGTTCTGAAATTAGTGGTAGAAGTTCTAAGGGTTGTTGATGGAGCTCCAAAAACAAAAGTAACATCTTTATTTACGGGATCTTCTTTTAAAATTTGCATATAGTAGTCTATATTGGGATTTAATGTTATTGGATTTCTATCTTCTTTATCAACATTATCGACTTCTATATCATTAGGCGTTGGAGTAAAAGAATATTTAGAGCTTGTATAAATAGCGAGTTCTTCGTTAGTGGCGTTTTCAATTTTAATAGTTAAAGAAACACCTGTTTGTAGCTCACTTTGCTCTGAACTGCTCAAATCTTTATTTTTGAAAGAAAATAAAGCCAAATCAGAATCTTGATTTATATCTTCTTTATATTCTCCTGTTTTTCCTCCTTCATTTATTGTAAGAACAGCACTCGTAGGGAAATACCCTTTTCTTTTTAAGTTTCTTGTACTTATACTAATACCTAATTGACCTTCATCTATTTCGTAGTCATTAGTATCAACATTTGAGGTTGTAGGCTCCAATTCTCCATTTATTACTGGGTCAATAATTTGATCATCTTTACTACATGCCCAAGTCATGATAAAAAGACATAAAAACATCATTTTTTTAACTAATTTAATTTGCGTTTTCATAAGTATTTGTTTTGTGATTTATACTTGTTTTGTGTGCCCTTGCGCTGTAAAGGTCTGCAGCCCGGGAGAGCGCAAGACACCACAAAACGGTTTGTCATTAATTATGACATTACAAACATATTCTATGAATTTTAGGGTAGAAAATAATGAGAGCGGACAAGGAGTGGACAGCGTCAAATTTGACGGTGGACAAATGGTGGACATCCTCTGGAGTCTTTTAAATTAAAGAGATAGGATGAGGTCTTGAAGAGAGTCTTCGGTAGAGATATCTAGTTTTTTACGTAGACGATAGCGTGCTTTTTTAATTCCTTCTTGAGAAATGTTTAAAATATTGGCAATTTCTTTTGATGATAAATTCATCTTCAACAATGCCATTAAGCGCAACTCATTGGCCGTAACGTTGGGGAACCGTTGTTTTACGTTGCTATTAAAATTTGTATGAACTTCTTGAAAGTATTTGCTGAAATTTTCCCAGTTGTTATCATCTTTTAAATCAAAATCAATGGTTCTAATCAATTGTTGATACCCTTGTTGAATATCTTCTGATTTTTTAAATTCTTCAGCTTTGAGTTTTAGGCTTTCGAGTACTTCATTCTTTTTTGCTAAATGGAGAGCATGTGTAGTCAGTTCTTTCCTCTTAAAAGTCAATTCTGCATCTACTTTTTCTTTTTCTAATTTATTTCTCTTGATGCGTTGCCTGAATCCGTAAAACCCAAATGCGATGAATCCTAATGCCAAGAAGAGACCTCCAGTTAATAAGGACTTTTGAAGCTTACTTACTTTATTTTTTTGCTCTAACAAGTCTATTTCATTTTCCTGCAAGACTATTTGCTGCTCTTTTTCTTTGGTTTCAAAGTTTTTCGTTAATCGCTGTATCTCTTTTGTTTTGGCCATATTATAAACAGAATCGTATACGTTCTTATACAATTTGTGGTTTTCGAGTGCCTTTTTATAATTGCCTAATAGTTTAAGAGCCTTAGTCTTATTTTGATAGGCAAGATAGAGATCATCAATATTTCCAATAGAATTTGCAATGTGAATCGATTGGTTAGAAAGTTCTATAGCTTCTTTGGGTTTATTGAGTTTGATATATGCAGTTGTCAATCCGTTGAGACCCCAAACATGATATAATGGATTTTTCACAATGTTTTGTGAATAATGTATAGAGCGATTTAAGTAGTCCATACCTTTAGTAATTCTATTAGTTTCAACATAGAGCCGTCCAATGATAAATGTCGTTATAGCGATGCTTCCGTTACGCTTTAGCTCCTCAGAAATTTTTAAACTCTCAAAAAGATATTTAAGAGATTCGTCGTATTTTTTTATAAAATAATGGCTATTTCCCAAATTATTCAAGTTAGTTGCGATCGCTGCTTTGTCATTCAGCTTTCGACCTATCTCAAGGGCTTTTTTTTGATACTTTATAGAGTTTTCATCATCAATAATATAATTATATAAGTTACCAATTGTTGTATAACAGCCGAGCAATTCTCTTTGATCATTGATTTTTTTTGCAATATCAGTAGCAATAAAGGCCTCTCGTATTCCTAAGTCGTATTTGGTTTGTCTCATATAGACGTTAGCTTTCATCTTGCGTAACCTTAGAAGTAATGCCGAGTCTTTTTTCACTGCGTTGTAATATTCTAGGTTTTTGTCAATCTCAAAGTGGGCTTTTTCATACTTACCCCTTTTAAAGAGCGCATTTATGAGGTAATATTTAACGAGGCCTATTTGATGGCTGTTATTTAATTGAGTAAACTTATCTAGTGATTCGTTTAAATAATATGTCGCTGAATCTAAATTATGACGTCTACTAAAGTACCTTCCCAAATTTTTATTGGCTGTAGCTATACCGAGGTCATAATTTAGTTCATGAGATAATTTCAGTGTGTTTTTGGCTAGTTTCAATCCTTCATCCGGGTCAACCCAGTAATAGATATCGAAAAGAGCATTCGCTGTTTTTACCTTAAGGGTATCTTTAGAATGATTTTTATAAGCCGTGAGAATACTGTCTAATTTTTTGGTATTTTGAGAATAGACATCAAAAGGTAAAAGGTGAACTAAAATTAAGATCAAAAATGTACAAACTGAACTTTTCATAAGCATTTTAGAAATTTAAAGTATCCAAATTAAAGGTTTAAGACAAGATCTTGAAGAGAGTCTTCGGTAGAGATATCTAGTTTTTTGCGTAACCTGTAACGAGCTTTTTTGATACCTTCTTGAGAAATGTTTAAGATATTGGCAATTTCTTTTGATGATAGATTCATCTTCAGTAAGGCCATTAAGCGCAACTCATTGGCCGTAACGTTCGGAAACTGTTGTTTTACGTTGCTGTTAAAGTTTGTATGTACTTCTTGAAAGTATTTACTAAAATTTTCCCAGTTGTTATCATCTTTTAAATCAAAATCAATCGTTCTGATCAATTGCTGATACCCTTGTTGAATATCTTCTGATTTTTTAAATTCCTCAGCTTTGAGTTTTAGGCTTTCGAGCACTTCATTCTTTTTTGCTAAATGGAGAGCATGTGTGGTGAGTTCTTTCTTTTTAAAGGTTAATTCTGCGTCTACTTTTTCTTTTTCTAGTTTATTTCTCTTTATACGTTGTCGGAATCCGTAAAACCCAATTCCGATGAGTCCTAATGCCAAGAAGAGCCCTCCTGTTAACACTGATTTTTGAAGTTTACTGACTTTTCCCTTTTGTTCTAACAAACCAATTTCATTTTCCTGTAAGGCGATCTTTTGTTCTTTCTCTTTCGTTTCAAATTCAGCTTTTAAACGATCTACTTCTTTCGATTTTTTAATATTATAGACAGAGTCATTAATTGCTTTATAATTCTCATGATCATTTAAAGCTTTTTCATAGTCTCCCAAAGCGGCATAGGCCGCTGAACGATCTCGGTACGATTGGTAGAGGTCATCTTTGTTACCTACAGAATCGGCTAAGACAATAGCCCTGTTTAAATAGGGTAGCGCTTTTTCAGGCATCTTAAGCTCTTCGGTATACACACTTCCTAGTCGTTTCAGCGCCCAGGATTCTGAAAGTGGGTGATGAGAGATATATCTCGAGTGGTTAATTGATTTTTTCAAATAATTTATACCCTTTTCGACTGAACCTTTTTTGACATGGGTTTTACCAATATTAAATAAGGTAATACCAATGAGACCTTGATTTTTGACTTCCTGAGAATAAGTTAAACTTTCATTTAAGTACTCTAGGGCTACATCATAATTTTTTATTCCGTAATTGGAATTTCCCAGATCATTTAGTGTTAACCCTATTTTTCTCTTGTTGTTATTTTTTCGGTGAATCTCTAGCAATTCTTTCTTAATCGCTAATGATTTCTCCTTATTATTGGTATAATGATATAAATTAGCCAATGAAGATTTTGCTTTTATTTTTTCATTTTCTAGTTCTAATGATTCTGCTATGCCTAATGCGTTTAAGGCTGATTGAAAACCTTCGTTATATTGAGTTTTCCTCATATAAACTTTAGAGCTTACTAAATGAAGTTTCATTAGTATAATTGAGTCCACCGGTTGAGCAAATTCCATTAGAGTTTTCGAAATACTTTTCAAAGCTTCATCATATCTAGCAGATACATACAACAATTGAATTAAATTATAAGTAGCTAAACCGGCTTCATGTCTGTGATTTATACTGTTATAAATTGAAATGGCTTTTTCAAAATAGTATCTTGATGAATCTATTTTTCGCGCAAACAAAAATCTTCTTCCTTGATGATTGTAGGATTTGGCAATTCCTTTTCTGTATCCAATTCTTTTTGAAATTGTTAGACCTTCTAATGAATATTGAAGTGCGAGCCTCGGATTTTCATCGACATATAAATCATAAATAGCATAAGCCGTTTTTACTTTTAAAGAATCTTGAGGTTGAGAATTATAAACCTTTAACAGGCTATCTAACTTCTGTTTATTTTGGGCGATTGCAACTATTGAAAAAAGAAGTAGTGAAATAAATACAAGAGCAGGGGTGAGCTTCATAACACAGAAAATATACTTTAAATATATTCATTTTTAGCTAAATAGGATATTTTTGGTTTTATCATCTTTAGAATTGCTTTAGAAAGTACCCTTACTTTTATCGTATTATTAAATTATTGGTATGAAAAAAGCACTACTTGTATTCTGTATTTTAATTTCGGTATCCACATTAGCTCAAGAAAATGAGTCTGATTATCAGGATACGGTTGTGTTTAAAGAAAACGCTCAAAAAACAGTTACTTATAAGGATTTGGGCGATTTTAAAGTTTTTCCAAATCCAACAAGAAACAGTTTGACTGTAAGTATTGGGCAGTTGAATGGTGGTATTTCATTCAAAATAAGTGATGTATTAGGGAAGTTGGTCTACAGCAGAAAAATTGTGTCACACGATTTACAACAAGATAGCTTTAAACTCGATATGTCATCATTTAGAGACGGCATTTATATGTTTTCTTTAAAGACCAAGACAGCATCTAAAACGATCAAGGTCGTAAAGCTATAATAGACCGCATAATTCTAAGGCTCGTAAATAGGCTTGGAGCCTGAAACCAACATCAAACTTTCGTAAATCACCTGGTTGTATCCAGTGTAATGCATCAAACTCATCATCTTGAGGAATCAATTGCATGCTTGTATTATACTGTACTTTAATGACGGAAAGTTGTTGTCCTTTATAGATATAGTAGGGATCTTCAGGAGGGTAGTAGTAGTGTACTTTTTCTGAATGCACTTTTAATATATCCTTATCCGAAATAGAAATGCCTAATTCTTCTTTTAATTCTCTTTTGATGCCTGTTAAAGCATCTTCATTAGCCTCCAATCCCCCTTGAGGAAATTTAAAACCTCCATCACGCGGAGATGAACCAATTAATATTTGATCATGGTCATTTACAATAACCGCCATGGCCGCTATGCGAAACGTATTTTTCGTCATAACACAAAGTTATAATAAAACTACAACATAGCTCTTCTAAGAAAGCTTGAAAGTGCTTGTTTAAAGGGTGAATTTGCGATTGATAGATCATTATCTTCGATAATTTTTATCCGTCTAATGGTAGCGAGATGATCAATAATACTGATCACATCTTGAATTAATTCGTAGGTGGCAAATTTAAATTTATTCTCTAGAGAAATTTCATTTTTTTGAGGATACAATACCAAAAGGAAATGTACATGCGTAGGTACCATTTCATACAGGTGTTCTAGATTCTTGTAGTATTTTATATTAGAAAATCGCTTTGAAAGGTCGGTAAATACCTTGATTTTTCCACTTTCTATGTTGGTAGGGTTGGTAACTTTTAGAAGTAAATCTAAACGGTCATTATAAGTACCTCTTTCGTCATTCGTGAGCGTGTTAATCGTATTGATGTTATCAACACCCAATCGTTTAGTTAAATAGTTTGATATGAGCTCATCAATCGTAGATGAAGCTTGAATAAAATGTTGCTTTACTTCCTTTAATAGTGTATCCATAACAATAAGTTAAAAAATTAATAAAATGTTACCCATTACATACAACATGTATAGGCGGATAGGGGATATCATCGTATTTAAGGGAGTATAATTAGTATAGTATATGGAACTATATCTCTACTAATTAAATGAAGCAATAATAACAATACTAATTATTATTGATGTAACAAATATATACGTTTTTTTTAAAAAAACAAAGTACAAATTAATTAGAAAATTTCTTTCCGATGAATGGAATATCTCTTCTATGTATCCATAACGTAATAAGACTCAGTATAAAGACAACTACAGCCATATAAAATAATAAACCACCATCTCCGCGAACTTCAATACCGATTTTGGTCAGATGCGTGACTATAGCCCCAGAAATAATACCAAGGGAGAGTCCTGCTCCAAGCCAAATAGTTCTTGGAATTAGAATCAAAATTGCCGCGATAAGTTCTGCGATACCTGAACCTATTCTACCAGCATCACCCAGCCCTGCTTTTTCAAAAATATAGACGCTATCTTCATGAGCGGTGAATTTATAAAACAGTGTTTGTACCAAAATTACGGCAATAACAATACGTATAATAAGTGGTAGGTATTTTTTCATGAGTTTTATTTTATAATTGTGAAGTTCGTCGGTATAAATTTTTAATCATTACAAAGACAGTTAGTTAGTTTTTAATTCCAGGTTGCTTTAACTCGAACTTTTCCTTGTTTTTGGCAGCATCTACTTGTTTTTTAACATCTGCTAATAATCTTTTGGCATCATAAATAATACCATCTTTAATGGTATACTTTACACCTCCAACTCTTACCACCTCGTTATTTTCGGTTAGCTTAATGGCCCCAGTGCCGTATAGTACTTTTAGATTTTTTAATGGATTTTCTTCGACAATAACAAAATCTGCAAGTTTACCTATTCCCACAGAACCAATTTTGTCATCCATTTTTAAGGCTTCCGCTCCGTTTAGGGTGGCCGCTCTAATAACTTCTAGTGGATGAAAACCTGCCTCTCTTAGCAGTTCTAACTCACGAATATAGGCAAAGCCATAGAGTTGAAATATAAAACCAGAATCTGAGCCTGTGGTTACACGCCCACCTCTGTTTTTATATTCATTGATAAAGGTCATCCAAAGCTTGTAGTTTTGTTTCCAAACAATTTCTTGTTCGGTACCCCAATAGTGCCAATAAGAACCATGAGATATTTTACTCGGTTGATAGAATTTCCATAAAGAGGGTAGGGTATACTCTTCATGCCACTCTGCTCTTCTAGCGCGTTGCAAATCTCGACTTGCTTCATAAATATTGAAGGTAGGGTCTAAGGTAAAATCTAATTCCAATAATTCATTCATCACCTTATTCCAGTGTTTAGAGTAGGGTTTTGCTGCCTGCTGCCATAGCTTTCCGGCTTCTTCGAATCGATGTTGTTCGTTGTTGTAATTGTAGTCTAATGGATACTGTTGTACTGTTTTATCTTCGAATAGGGCTTCTGGTAAACCATACCAATGTTCCATAGAAGTTAAGCCTGCTCTTGCGGAATGTAACACATTCCAACGGGCAACACTCATTTGGGCATGATGACAGGCCGATCCTAATCCTAATTTTCTGTTTTCATCCAGGGCAGCGGCCATTATTTCAGGTTCTGCACCAAAAAATTTAATACCATCGGCACCTCTCTTTGCATTGGCACGTACCCAAGCTCTGGCCATTTCAGGAGTACTTATTGGTGCATCTTTTAGCGGATTAAAACTTTTACTTGTTTGTCCGAAACCTGTATAGGAAAAAATTCTAGGAGCGATGATTTTATTTTGTGCACTTAGTTTCCTTAGATTTAAGGTATAATCAATACCACGACCACTTGGTTCTCTAACTGTAGTCACTCCATGAGCCATCCATAATTTGAAGACATAATCCGATTCTGCTCCTTGCGCTTTACCTCCGATATGACCATGCATATCTACAAAACCTGGTAACAAATACATACCATTAGCATCGAGTTCTTTGCCTCCCTTTTTTAAGGCAGGCCTTTTACTTTCATTAATTTTCACACCAGGATATCCAACGACTTGGATTTTGACAATTTTGTTATTTTCAACAACAATATCTACAGGACTAATAGGTGGAGCACCATTACCATTGATAAGGGTAACACCCCTGATGATTAATTGTGGAAATGGGCCTTCTCCATTGTAATCGTTATCTTCTTGACTAAAACCGATCGAAATAGTCAATAGGAAGATGAATAGGGTAGATAAGGTAAATTTGTTAGTTTTCATAGCTGGCTTTTAGAGGGTGTCAAATGTTTCTTTGGTATAGGCATGTTGAATATCGCCTGTATGTTTAATATTGGAAGGTTCAAAAAGAAGTATCCACACTTCTTCATCTGCAATAGGTTTATGCTCGACACCTCTTGGGATTATCAACATTTCACCTTCACTGAGGGTAACTTTTTTATCACGAAACTCAATCTGTAGAGTGCCCTTCATGATATAAAATAATTCATCTTCATCTTTGTGGTCATGCCAAACAAATTCGCCTTGTAATTTGGCTAGCTTCACATCTTGACCGTTTAATTGACCAATTATTTTCGGACTCCAATGGTCATCAAACAGGTTAAATTTATCTTTTAGGTTTATCACTTCCATACTTAATGTTCTAAAAATTGAGGTGCTTTTCTATGGTTGGTACCTTGCTCATAGGCAAAGGCTATTTCTAATAGTACGGGTTCACTCCAGGCTCTTCCAAAAAAGGAAATTCCTACGGGTAATTCATCAACAAATCCCATAGGTACGGTGATATTTGGGTATCCCGCTCTGGCCGCAGGCGAAGAACTTCCAAGTCCGAAAGCGTCACCATTCGTATGATCGGTCTTCCATGCAGGTCCACCAGTAGGCGCAATGATAGCATCCAATTGATGTTCATCCATAACCCGATCAATACCATTTTCTCTTGACCCTTTGAGCATTTCTTTTAGCGTGTTTTTATATCCCTCAGATTCCAAATCTTCCTTTTCCAAGGCCATTTCCAAATAACGTTGGTTATAGAATTCCATTTCAATAGAATCCTTTTTGTTAAAAGCAATCAACTCTTCCAAGTTTTTAATTTTTGCATTGGATCCCAGAGATTTAAAATAGTTATTGAGGCCATCTTTATACTCATAGAGCATCACCTGAAATGACAGACCACCGATATTATTTTCCGCTATTTTATCTATTTCTATGACTTCAGCCCCTTGACTTTTCATATAAGCGACGGCCTGGTTAAAAATGGTATCAACTTTGAAATTTCTGCCCAATGGGCCCGTATAAATTCCGATTTTCTTTCCTTTCAAACCATCAGCTTTTAAAAATTTTGTATAGTCTTTTTGTAGCTGATTTGCACTCGCCAACGTCTTGGTATCTGTTGAATCAACACCCGTTAGTACGTTCAAACAAAGGGTGGCGTCCGTTAGTGTTCTAGCCATAGGACCAGCGGTATCTTGGGTGAATGAAATAGGAATAATACCCGAACGACTAACAAGACCAACGGTGGGTTTGATACCTACAACCCCATTGGCATTCGCTGGGCAAACAATAGAACCATTGGTTTCGGTACCAATGGCGATCAGTGAAAGTCCTGCAGATACAGCAGCACCAGATCCTGAACTTGAACCACATGGGTTTCTATCTAAAATATACGGATTTTTTGTTTGACCATTAATACCACTCCATCCGCTTGACGACATTTCTCCTCTAAAATTTGCCCATTCACTTAGATTGGCTTTTGCAATGATAATCGCGCCGGCCTCTTTAAGTTGTTTGGCCACAAAACTATCTTTTAGGGGTTGAGAACCTTCCAAAGCGCGAGATCCTGCGGTGGTAAACATTTTATCATGTGTGTCAATATTGTCTTTTAAAATCACAGGGATACCGTGAAGGGCACCACGAGATGTACCATCACTTAACTCTTGGTCTAATTGTTTTGCAATAGAAATGGCATCAGGATTGATTTGAATAATGGAATTTAATTGTGGCCCACTATGTTCAATACGCTCAATATGATCTAAGAATTTTTGAGTTATTTCTTCAATAGAATAAGTGCCTTCTGCATAAAACTTTTGTAATTGAGCAACGGTTAGTGTTTCAAACGAAAAATCATTCGTTGCTATTGGAGTCTCTGAAACGGATTCTTTTTTACATGAAATAGAGAATGCACTAAAGAACAATAACACCATGAATACATAGAGGGGGTGATTTGTTTTCATTTTTGAAGGTTTATTTGAGTCCTCTAAAGATAGCAAATTCACTTTATTTAAAGACTGTCTATTACTTTTATAATATCTTTTGTTTTCTCTTCCAATAAAATCCATTCATGTGGCTCGTGCTTTGCTCCAAATTTTTCTTGCCATTTTTTGTGAGTTCCAAATTCATCATACTCACGTTGACTAAGAAACTCTATAGTTGTACCTGCAATGGTTGTATTGTAGTCTTGAACCCCACATGCAGAACATACGCGCCATTCAGTTTTACTAGAAGCAATGAGGATAAATAACAATGCGAGAAATAAGATAACAATACGTTTTTGGGTACGATTCATATGATAGCTTTAGTGACATTCTTTTTCATCACAATCTATTTTATGGCTATCCACTTCAATTGTAATATGTTGAATGTTTTGATGTTCTAATTGATGTCTGAGCTCAGCTTTTATTTTCATAAGTTCTTCTAATGAATATTCCTGATCGAGAATAATATGTCCAGAAAAGGCATTTACAGTGCTGCTGAGGGCCCAAATATGTATATGATGTACGTCTTTAATACCTCGAATATTTCGAACTAATAATTGTATCTCGTCTAATTTGATCCCTTTGGGAATTGCATCTAGAGTAAGTTTTAAGCTTTCCTTGAAAAGACCCCAGGTTGTGATAAGGATGACTATGGCGATGATCATACTTACAACGATGTCTATGATATGCCAATTTGTATAGTAAATTAAGATTCCGGATACAACAACTCCAACAGAAACGATGGCATCTACAAGTAAATGAAGAAAGGCACCTCTAACGTTGATATCATCCTTTTGACCTTTATAAAACAGAAATGCAGATACCGTATTGACGACCACACCGATGAGGGCCGTGATAATAATGACCATTCCACCAACTTCGGGAGGTGAGTTAAACCGTTCGAATGCTTCTTTAAAAATATTAAAAACAACGGCAAGAAGCAGGACAGAATTTATAAAAGAGGCTAAAATCGACGCTTTCTTATATCCGTATGTAAATGTTAGATTTGCTGCGCGCTGTGCTAGTTTCATTCCGATCAAGGAAATAATCAAACTAGCAACATCACTCAAATTATGGGTGGCATCAGAAATTAACGCTAATGAATCATTGATGTATCCAACAACAAATTCAATGATGGTAAAAATTAAATTTAGGGCAATACCTATGTAGAAGACATTGTTGATGTTTTCTAAGGCACTCGGACCGTGATTGTGTCCAGCATGATCATGATTATGACTCATATTTTAAATAATGAGCCTTAAAATTACACTTTATTTTAAGAAAAAAAGACATATTGTCAAGTGCAAAGCATAAAAAAAGCCTATCAAATATGATAGGCTTCTGTCTTGTAATGTTAAATAGTATATATATTATAGTACTTTTACATTTACTGCGTTCAATCCTTTTTTACCTTCTGTTAATTCAAACTCAACTTCATCACCTTCTCTTACTTCGTCGATTAATCCAGAAATGTGTACAAAATGATCCTTGTTAGATCCTTCTTCTGTTATGAATCCAAATCCTTTAGAATCATTAAAAAATTTTACTGTGCCTTTGTTCATTTTAAAAAAATTATAATTTATTAAGTTGCAAAGGTAAGGTATATATTTAACATAGTGGTTTTTTGATCTTTTATTTTGTTTTTATGAAATTTAATTTAAATACCTGATTTTTAAATAGTTAAATTTTATTATTTAATTTTTACTCTCAAAATGGTAAATTGATAACTATTTGTTAACTATTAACACTAGCTTATCGACCCAAAATAAAATCAAAAAAAGGCCGCATGGATTTTACAAACCCGCTAGTATATGGTGTACCATGCTTCTTAGCTCTTATACTATTAGAACTCACATATAGCAGATCACATGATCATGATCATCAACACAAGAATCTCTATAATTTTAAAGATTTAAAAGCTAGTCTTTTTATGGGAGTTGGTTCAACTATTATAGCCCCATTAATCAAAACAATATCTGCTATAGTCATTTTTACTTTTGTTTTCGAAACATTTAACCCTTTAGTGGATGGTGTTCGTACGAATATAATGGGATGGGAGTCTTTTGGTTATGCATGGTATGTTTGGATATTCTGTCAATTGTTGGATGACTTTACCTATTATTGGTTTCACCGACAGAACCATATGGTACGGTTTTTATGGGCGGCCCATATTGTGCATCATTCATCCGATAACTTTAATTTAGGAACAGCTGTTCGAAATGGCTGGTTTACCATTTTATATAAACCATTTTTTTATATGTGGATACCAGCAATTGGATTTCCTCCCGAAATGTTAGTGGTATGTTTAGGTATTGAAGCACTATGGCAGTTTCAATTACATTCAGTATATATACCAAAACTAGGGATAATAGATAAGATATTTAATACGCATACAATGCATCAGGTACACCATGCAAAGAACATAGAGTACATGGATAAAAACCACGGCGGATTTATCAATCTTTTTGATAGAATTTTTGGAACATGGAAAGAGTTGGACGATGATATAGAGGTAGAATATGGAGTTACACATGCACCAGAATCGTATAACCCTTGGGTTATTTTAACTCATGAGTATAAAGATATTTGGAACGATACAAAAAAATCAAAAAATTGGTATCACAAATTCATGTATGTTTTTGGACAACCAGGTTGGAGTCATGACGGTAGTACCTTAACCGTGAAGCAGATGCAACTTGAGTTAGAAGAAGAAAAGCAACTTAAGAATAAACAACCGATTCCCGTAGCAAGAAAAACATCATAGTTGATAGAACTTATGATAAACTTATGAAAAACAGGTAATTAATTAAGCATAATTTCAAGTTTACCATTTTGTCTTGCTTCTTGTAGTTCCGAATCGGTAAGTTCGGCAGTGAGGTCCTTATTATTGGTACTACCTATTACTTGAAAAGAATCGAAAGCCACAGGGGCGTTATTGGCATCCGTTATAATAACTGAAAAACTTCTATATTCTAGAGTACAGGCAACGTTTGAACAATCATCACTGTTATAATCTTCGTTTTCACATTCAACTACAGATAAAAAAATAAAGTAATATAGAATCATGTACGCATGTTCATTACTTTAGGTTAAACGATCAATAAGATCTATGTTTTAGAAAAGGGTTGCTCTTAAACGTACTCAAAGATTTATTTTGATAAATAAAGATATAGTATGAATAATATGACATACACCAATAAGTAAAAGCGGTAAAAATTTCGTTGTTTAAGATATTCGATGTTTTCGGGATATAGATTTCCAAAAAGAGCTCTTAGCTCTTTAATGAAGAGCGGTTTAATGTTGATTGTCCAACTATCTGTTTGGTAAACTATTTTTCTAAATTTGCTTCTATAGTATGTTAAGGGTAATCCCCATAGAAAGAAGAGTATGAGCCAGCTATTTTCTTGTATCCAGTCCATATTACTTTTTATGGAACCAAGGGAAAAAGGCATTGGTTCGTGCGATATATTCTTTGTAACCTGGCTTGGTGTTTTTTAAGGTTTTTTCTAACATACTCACACCAGATATTTTAATGATGAGCCAAGTCATTAAAACAGGACCTAATATTGACAGATAATTCCCAACGGCTATCGAAAATAGCCCATAACCCCACCAAATCATGGCGTCACCAAAATAATTTGGATGCCGTGTATATTTCCATAGACCTGATTGTAAAAGCTTCCCTTTATTACTTCCTTTTTTCTTAAACTTCATAAGTTGATAATCTCCTCCCGCTTCAAAAACAAAGCCAATACTCCATGCAATCAGTGCTATATAATCCATATAATATAGGTCTGAATTTGGCATATAATACATAGCGGCGAGTAATGGAGCCGAAATAAGCCAACTTAGAACGCCTTGTAATAAGAACACTTGAAAAAAACTAAACCACCAATAACGGTTGGCTCCATATTTTCTTCGAAACTCTTGATATCGATAATCCTCAGGTTTTTTCCAGTTGCGCATGCCCAAATAAATAGAGAGTCGCAATCCCCAGATAATAACGAGGCCAACAACTAATTCTTTTCTAGTTCCGTGGCCCTCGGTAGTTAAATAATAAGAAATAGAGGCCACGATAAACGCCATACCCCAAAACGCATCTACAATGCTTACATTTTTTATAAATATGCTAATGATCCATAGAGAGGTCATTAAGACCATAATCCAAAGAAACCCCTGTATGTAACTATCTATAAAGCTCATAATAATTCATAAAAAAACCGCATTACAATAACTGTAATACGGTTTTAAACTTAAACTCTAAATTTTGGTAATTATTCATTACCGTCGGCAACATTAGCTTGTAATATTGCTTCTTTTTCACTCAATGTAAAAACAAATTTTCCATCGAGTACTATTTTTATCAATTCTTTCGAATCATTTACCCAATAGTAAGCTGGCTTCATGCCTTTACCTTGGTGTACAAATTTATGTAATTCTTGATCAGTTCCATCAATATTTTCTTTTGATTTACCTAAGTAATTAATGGTTTGATTCTTCTTTACATATAATTTCATTTCATCTAATGAATTGAATTTAAACGTACCTTTTCTGTCAAATTCTAAATTCGGCACAATCGCCAAAATATTAAATGAAGGAATCGTTGTAGCAGGAACTCTAATACTAGACTTATGCTCTGATTCAATGAATGGTTTTACTTCTGGATCTGGACTCATTCGGTTCTTATAGTCACCTGAAAAATGCCAAAAAGAGGCTTTTTTCGTTGTTTTTACACGATTACCAGTAAAGTTTACCGCGTCCATATTCGAATCTATCGTTCCGTCAAAGTACATTTTTGATGCATTTAACATCTTATCTGTATCACATGTAGTGGTTAGACTAAAGTCTAATTTTTCATTGTCAAAATTTGCTTTAACGGTTGTCTTTAAAATAGGTTGCCCTTTTTCATTGACGGTCTTTTCAAGGCTTATATATCCTTGATTATCAGCAGCTTTATACCAATACGTTTTTGATTTCTTTTCACCCGAAAACGAAAAAATTATAAAACTACACGCAATTAATAATAAGGGGAGTCTTCTTTTCATACAAATACATTTTTAATTATTTACTTAACTTTTTTATTAGGTTCGGATAAATAAAATAATACGCAAAGATATTATTATTCATCATAAATATAACAATTAAGTAAACAAAATTCCTACCAAAAATGCACTGAAAAGAAATTTTAACAAATTTAATTGGCGTTTCTTTTACGTTTTCTTTCTTCTCTTCTTTGTTTTCTTTTCGCCTTTCGGTCGGCTCTTTTTTGTGCTCTTTCGAGGGTCGTTTTTTTACTTTTGAAGAGACCTTCGAAAAATTGTTCAAATCCGGAATCTTCTGTATAATCCTCGCATGACAAGATCTCTGCGAGTTCTGTAGGCAGAGGTTGAAAACTACGAAAGTACTTGTTGCGTAGCCATGTACTTCGTTGAACGGATTGTAGAGTTTTAGCTACTAAGGGCAGTGCTAGTTTGCTACCTGCACCATTAGAGCCTGAGTTAAATTTAATGATAGGAGAGGAAGCACCAACTCGGGTAACCATAACTAACTTAGGATTGTATGCAGCGAACCAAGCGTCGGCATAATCTTGAGAAGTACCTGTTTTTCCTGCTAACGGTAATTTCACACCATATGTATTCGCTAAAGAGACACCTGTACCCTCAAGAATTGCTTTTTGAAGCATGGCATTCATAAGCGTTGTAGAGGTCTCGCTCAAAACAGTTTCTTTGCTTTGCAGCATACGGTTTCTATAAATCACAGTACCATCTGCGGTTTTAATAGTTTGAACAGTCTGTGGTTGTATCTTATACCCGTTATTTGCAAAAGCAGCATAAGCAATGGCCAACTCATAAATACTTGCGTTCGAAGTTCCGAGAGCGAGTGAAGGCTTATTTTCTAGTTTTTGAGAAAATCCTAGTTTCTTCCAAGTATCATTTACAGCGCTAAAGGGTGTTTGTAAGAATAAATTTACTGTTGGAATGTTTAATGATTTAGCTAAAGATGCTGCCATGGTATATTTGCCACCCGTGGTATTATCATAATTTCGCGGCTGCCAATTTTCGAAATCTGTAAGCACTATTTCATCATTGTCCAAATACTCACAAGGCTCTATGCCTTCCTCTAAAGCAGCTGCATAAAGGATTGGTTTAAAAGTAGAGGCTATTTGACGTTGCGCAAATATTTGATCATAAGGTTGGGTTCTATAGTCAATACCACCTACCCATGTTTTTATAGCACCTGTATTGGGATCCAACGCTAAGAAACCGGCGTGCAACAAGGTGAGCGTATGTCGTAAACTATCACGTACCGAAATGGAGTCGGTATAAAAACCCTTCCAAGAGAATAGTTCTCTTTCTTTTCGATCATTGGCAGCATTGCCTAATTTCAAACGTTTCAATTCTCTTGCTAATAAGGAGTTGAGTATTTTGCGACTTTCACCATTTCTGTATTGACTCCGTAGTCTGTTTTGCATTAAACCTAAATGACTTTTGTAGGCTCTCAATACGTAATTTTGCATGGTTAAATTCAAGGTTGTTTTGATAATTAAACCACTTTCTTCAATGCTGTAATCTGTATTTGATTTTTTGTTGATTGATTTTAAGATAGCATTTACTTCATCTTTAACTTGTACTAAAAAATAGTTAGCTGGCCCTTCCGATTCTAAATTTGCATAATCTAATTTCAGTGGAAGCTGCACAAGAGAATCTTTGACAGAAGTGGTGAGGTACTCGTACTTTTCCATTTGAGTCAGGACCACATTACGTCTTTTTACTGCATGATCAGGATATAAACGTGGATTATAATAAGTATTCGCTTTTAGCATGCCTATCAAAACGGCACTTTCTTCAGGCTTTAACTTTTCTATTGGTTTGTTGAAAAAGCGTCTAGATGCGGCTTCAATACCGAGTACATTTTCTCCAAATGGCACAGTATTTAAATATAAGGTTAGAATTTCTTCTTTCGTATATATTTCCTCCAAGCGCTTCGCCAAAAAAACTTCTTTCGTTTTATTCACTGGCATTGTTAAGGGACCATGTTTTTCACGCCCGTACATGTTTTTGGCAAGTTGTTGATTAATGGTACTTCCACCACCAGCATTTTTTTGATTGAGTAAAATTGTCTTAAACAGAACGCGTAATAGACTTCTTGAATCAACACCGGTGTGTTCAAAATAACGAGCATCCTCGGTGGCAACCAAGGCATTGATGAGGTGTTTTGGTATTTTCTCGTAACTCGTATTTGTACGATTTTCGGCAAAGAATTTACCAATTATTTTCTCTTCTTCAGAAAGAACTAGGGTAGCCGTTTGATTTTTAAATGCTTTGAGGTCTTCGGTTGTATACAGCGATCCGAATACACCATAGTATACTGATAATACAAATAAACTAATGAGTAAGGTACCTATCAAACAAATGAAGAGTACGTATTTTGCTATTTTTTTTAGCATTCTAAGGGGAGTATTTTTAAAATCTATTGATTTTAAAACGATTCAAATTCGATTCTAGTATTTTGGTAAGGCACTTAATTATTCTCATTAAATAGTATGTGTTAAACCAAAAATCATTTTGTAAATTGCGCCTCTAAAATTTAATACATGTTTAATAAAAATATAAAGTTGGTGATTGCCGCACTAATTGTTGGATGGGCGGTTTATCAGTTTGTAGAAGGAAATATAGGGAACGGAATTTCGCTGGTATTTTTAGCCGGTATTTTTGTGTTCTTCTATTTTAAAAATGAATTTTTGTTATTGGCTTTTTTGAAAATGCGTAAGCAAGATTTTGCAGGTTCTACGAAATGGCTTTCCTACATCAAGAACCCAAGTAGTGCTCTGATACAAAAACAAGAGGGATATTATAATTTCTTGCAAGGAATTATGGTTTCTCAAACTAATTTAACCCAGGCAGAAAAGTTTTTTAAGAAAGCTATTAAGTTAGGTTTATCTATGGATCATGATTTAGCCATGGCGAAATTGCAGTTAGCTGGTGTTGCCATGACCAAAAGAAGAAAGCGTGAAGCTACCATGTTAATGACAGAAGCAAAAAAGCTAGATAAGCACGGCATGCTAAAAGAACAGATACAAATGATGAAACAGCAAATGAAGAAAATTTAGTTGCATCATGTAAACATAAAAAAAGCAGTAAGTGTAGACTTACTGCTTTTTTTATGTTTACATCTTTTCTGTGCTAATTTAGCGCAGCTAAATATCTTTCGGCATCTAGGGCAGCCATACAACCACTACCCGCAGCTGTAATTGCCTGTCTATATTCTTTATCTTGAACATCACCAGAAGCGAAAACACCAGGAAGATTCGTCTTTGTTGACTTTCCTTTAGTAATTAAATACCCGGTTTCATCCATCTCCAAAATACCTTTAAATAAGTCGGTATTCGGTTTGTGTCCAATAGCTATAAATACGCCTGTTACTTCAATTTCGTGCTTTTTCTTGCTCACATTGTTTATCACTCTAGCTCCTTCAACAACCGTATCTCCTAAAATTTCATCCAATTCAGTATTGTATAGAACTTCCAAGTTTTCGGTAGCATTCACACGATGTTGCATTGCTTTAGAAGCACGCATTTCATCTCGACGCACAAGTAAAGTTACTTTTTTACAAAGCTTTGATAGAAAAGTAGCTTCTTCTGCAGCGGTATCTCCACCACCAACAACGATTACATTTTGATTTTTGTAGAAAAAACCATCGCATGTCGCGCAGGCTGATACGCCACCACCTTTTAAGCGTTCTTCACTTTCGAGTCCTAAATATTTAGCGGTCGCTCCAGTAGATATTATCACAGTTTCAGCTTCAAGTTCTTTGGTACCATCGACAATTACTTTATGAATGCCACCAACAGTATCGTTGAGCTCAACTTTAGTGACTAAACCGAAACGAACATCTGTATCAAAACGTTCGGCTTGTTTTTTAAAATCTTCGGTCATCGCAGTACCATCAACACCATCAGGATAACCTAAATAATTATCCACTTCGGTCGTTGTTGTTAATTGACCACCAGGTTCCATACCAGTATACATAACTGGCTTCAAGTCAGCTCTTGCAGCATATACAGCAGCACTGTAGCCCGCAGGGCCAGACCCTATAATTAGGCATTTTACTCGTTCTATATTTTCAGACATATATTTTTTAATTTTGAAGGCAAATTTATACTTTTTTAGTTTTAAAATTAAGGTTGCGTATAACTTTTTATAACTCTATCTATAGGTATAGATTTTACTATCAGCGTTTGAGCAAGAACTTAGTCGAAATAAATATTTTTCTTTACAAATGGTTATTTAAGGCATAATAGTTGTTTGTACTAGGTGATTAAAATAATTTTATCAAAAATGAAACTTATGGAAACATTAAAAGAAAACAACAAAGGGTATACAGTATTAATGAATGTTGTTGTAAAGAAGGTAATGCTAATCATCATTGCGCTGATGGCGTTTGCATATAGCGCGAAAGCTCAAGAAATTTCATCGAATGCTATTGGATTGCGTTTCGGAGATAATGACGGTTTTGGAGTAGAAGTATCGTATCAACACAAATTGAACGATGCGAAGCGACTAGAGGTTGATCTTGGATTTAGAAATAATAATAATTTCGACATTTGGAAATTGACGGGAATTCACCAATGGGTTTGGAATATAGATGGTGGATTTAACTGGTACGCCGGGGCAGGAGCGGGCATTGGTAATGTAAATATCAAAAATTTTGATGATGATGATGGTTTATTTGTAAACGTCGCTGGTAATATTGGGGTCGAATATAATTTTGATATTCCTTTGTTAATTTCACTAGATTTTAGACCCGAAATAGGTGTGGTTAATGACTTTGGGAATAACGATTTAGATTTAGACTTAGCTTTGAGTCTACGCTATCAATTTTAATCGATAACGGCAAGATATAACCCAGCATGTTCGCTGGGTTTTTTTTGTCTGTTTTGATACTAGATTAGCTAGTGAAACGACCAAATCTTTTTTCTACTGCTATAGTTCGATAATCAAAAATCTCATTCAATTTATCTTTAATCATCAAAGAATTTGCAATGGCTCCTAGAAATCCAAAAGGGGGTTTATACGAGACAATATCTTTCATCAAAACACCATTTGGTATAGGCTCAAGGATGTGCTGATGATGCCAAATGGTATAAGGTCCAACACGTTGTTCATCTACAAAGTACTTCTGATCTCTTACCTGCGTGATTTCCGTTACCCAGGTCGTTTTAATTCCGAAAAGTGGACTCACCTTATAGCTAATAATCATACCAGCATACATTTTATCAGGTATATCTTGTGATGTAATATCAAAGCCCATATAGTCGGGTGTAATTTCTTTGAGATTAGCAGGAGCTGAAATAAAATCCCAAAGCTCTTCTACGCTTGAATTTACTTTTTGTTCTTTTTTAAATTGATATAAGGGCATTGCGCTGTGTTTTTAAAGTATTAAAGTTGTTCAATTTGCTTAAGAATAGCATCCGCCTCAGCGTATTTTTCATCACTGGCACGACGATTTGATTTCGACAGTTTAAACGCTTCTTCTAGGATTTTTTTATGCTTTACTTCTAGGATTTCTTTTGGAGATTTCTTTTTGAATAGACCGAACATAAGACGAATTTTAGTTAAATAAATAGATATAATAATTTAAAGATGTGGCGATACACAACCAAATGGCATAGGGAAGTACAAGCAAGCTTTTTAGCTTCGTTTGTGTACGAAAACCTAAGAGAAAATAAAAAACCAGTACGGTTAATAAGATAATAATTAAAAGAGCGGGGAGCACTAAGTGCTGATTAAAAAAAATATAGTTCCAACTCACATTTAATAGTACTTGAATACTAAATAAAACTTTCACTTTCGTGGAATCATCTTTCATGTATAGTCTTGTCATAAAAAGTGAAAAACAAATCATAATGGTCGTCCAAGCAGCACCAAATACCCAACCAGGAGGAGTCCAAGGAGCCTTTGCGAGGTCAAGATACCATTCGGTCATAGGACCGTTATTCATGAGCCAGCTTCCAATACCAAGCGCACCAAAATTTATAATCAGAAAAAAAATAAAAAGTTGAAGATGTTTGCTCTTCATGGCTAAATTTTAACACTTACAATACCGCAATCCATTTCAAAAATTTGCCCTGTAAGAGAAGTCGTTCTATCGGATATTAAAAAACGTACCATCTCGGCAACTTCTTGGGGTACCAAGAATTTTTTTAACGGGTGTCTGTCTTTGATATTTTCTACCATTTTCTCATTGCGTAATAGTTTCGCAGCTAATGTTGTGTCAGTAACCGTCGGAGCTATCGCATTCACACGAATAGTTGGAGCAAGTTCTGCGGCAAGTGATTTGACAAGGCCTTCAATGCCTGCTTTGGCCGTCGCTATACTCGCATGAAAAGGCATGCCTAATTTGGCAGCTACCGTGCTAAATAATAAGATTGAAGGGTGTTGAGCATTTTTAAGTAGCGGTAAATATTTTTGAATTGCCTTCACAGCTCCCAAGACATTAATTTCAAAGTCTGTTCTAAAGTCATCGAGACTTAATCTAGAGATAGGTTTTAGGTTGATACTACCTGGGCAATAGATTAAAGAATCTATATGTTCCAAATCAGGAAGTTCGTCGGTTAAAATATCACAAGTATAATGTTGTAAGTTTTCATGTGTAATTTCAGGTGGAGTGCGGCTAACATTTATGACGTTATGGTTGTCTTTGAGTAATGACACAATAGCATTTCCTATTCCTTTGCTGCCACCTATAACTACAGTAGTTTTCATGTTGTTTTATTTTAATCTTTTCTCCGCCCGCTGTTTGATCGCGGTCAGACGTTTCATAATTTCCATTATTTCAGGATCTTTATTTTCTTTATATATTTCATTCAAGCTTAAAATAAGTTCTTTGGCTTTTCTTGAAACGATAATTCTTTCTGTTGTACTGGTAATTGGAAGTTTTGATTTTTCAAACTCTAAGGCTTTTTGTACTAGGTCACTCATGAATAGATTTTATACATTTATATAATTTTGCAACTCAGAGATTTTAGAAGTTTCATTAAATGCTCCTCCATAATAACTCGTAACAGTTGCCGAAGTATCGTCTTTAATACCTCTAGATGATACGCATAAATGCTTGGCGTCAATTATTACAGCGACATCATCAGTACCTAAAATAGCTTTTAAATCTTCGGCTATTTGATGTGTCAATCGTTCTTGTACTTGAGGCCTTTTGGCATAATACTGAACAATTCTATTCAATTTTGATAGACCAATTACTTTACCAGATGATATATAGGCAACATGGGCTTTACCAATAATCGGAACAAAGTGATGCTCGCAATTTGAATAAAAAGTAATATTTTTTTCAACCAACATTTGGTTGTATTTATACTTGTTATCAAATAACGCAATTTTTGGTTTATTTTTAGGGTCTAGACCAGAAAAAATTTCATCAATGTACATTTTTGCAACTCTCTTCGGTGTACCTTGTAGAGAATCATCATTAAGGTCTAAGCCCATAACATCCATGATTTCAGCAAATAAGTGCGCAATTTTTTCCTTTTTTTCGGTATTACTTAGTTCAAAAGCACCTTGCCTCATTGGTGTTTCTAAACCTGTATATAAATGATCATCACCGATGTCTTCTATTCGCTGATCGGTTAAACTTATTTTTTCAGTCTCGATTAACATACTGTGGTATTTATTTTATTCATTAATAATTAAAACTTCGCGTTTCTTTTAACCTTTTCTTGAGATACGCTCATTTATTAAAATTTAAACAGCATACGTCTCTTACATAGACATAGTTGGCGATTTAAAATCTGTATCGTACTGGATTTTCAGATTCATCATTTTTTTAAAGAAATTTCTGTTTTCATTTAATAACATATTATTCTTGAAATTGATGAACCTTCCTTGTCCATGAATACTCGATCCATCAGACTTATAGATAACAAGCTGATAATAGGGGATAACCCATGTAAACGTTTCAAGCCCCCTGTTAATGTGTATGAGTATTCCCGCTGGTCTTAATTCAATATTAGCATAGTTCGTATCGGCAATCGTATTCAAATACTGTCGTAGATTCAAACTTACTTTTTCAACTACCATTCTTTTCGATCCGATACCTTTTAATCTAAATCTATCAAAAAGACTGAATCGTTTGCCTACCAAATCATTAATTAATTCGGTATTGGTCTTACTTGTATGGGTTGAATTTAAAATCATTAAAGTCAAAGATACAAAATGTTTAACTAAAATAAAAATAAGTTAAACAAAATTAAATTTAGTTAGTTCCCGAAAGTTATCTTGAATGATGGAGTTAGCTTGCGGTATCTGGGGCTTTTGCCAAGGCGTTGATCATGCCTTTAAAAACGAACGCATGAAAGGGCAATACCATATACCAGTACACACGGCCCCATACACCATGTGGTCGAAATACAGCTCTTTGGTAGAGACGATCTTTTACGATTCTAAATTCTAACCAAGCTTCACCTGGTAGTTTCATTTCGGCGAAAAGCAATAGTCTTTTTTGTTTTTTATCGGCTAAGAGTACGCGCCAAAAGTCTAGAGGATCTCCTGGTTCTAAATAATTTTCATGAGTTCTACCGCGTCTTAGACCAACGCCTCCAAATAATTTGTCGACATAGCCTCGAATACGCCATAAAGCGTTAAAACTGTACCACCCATTTTCACCACCTATAGACCAAATTTTCTTTAAGGTTTCTACCTCGTCGGTGATACTTCTCGAACGTACATCTTTAAAACAGCCATAGTGAGGGAGCTCAATATGTTCTGACAGTTGGTTTTTGAAAACGCCACTACTGATGGCGTCCTTCCAGCTTGAGACCACAGCATGTTGCTTAATTTTTTGAAAGGCCAAAAGAACAGCTTCTTTGTAGGGTATAGGTTTTATCTGTATATGGTCATTTATATCGCTTTCTTCTCCAATCACCTCGACTTTCATGCTGTCGACTAAAGATCGTGCTAAATTGAACGTAGTCGAGGTTACAAAGTACAACCAATAGGACGATAATTTGGGCGTTAAGACGGGGAGCGTTAGTATGTATCTCTTCAATTGACGCACTTCTGCAAACTGCAATAACATTTCTTTGTATGTCAGTACCTCCGGGCCCATAATATCATAAGATCGATTATAAAGTTCTTTTTTACCGACTCCTTCTGATAGGTAGATCAATACATCTCTTATTGCAATGGGTTGTGATCTTGTATTGAGCCATTTCGGAGTAATCATGAACGGCAGCTTTTCTACAATGTCTCGAATAATCTCAAATGATGCACTACCACTCCCTACTATAATACCAGCTCTAAAGGTTGTTAATCCGTACTGTTTTGATCGTAATGTTTGCTCGACTTGAAACCTTGATTGAAGATGTTTCGACAGTGATTTACTATTGATAATTCCGCTAAGATAAATTACCTGTTTACAAGTAGTTTGTTCGACTAGTTTTTTAAAATTTTGAGCACATCTTTCTTCCAAATCTTCGAAATCATTGGCACTTGATGACATCGAATGAATCAAATAATAAGCGACCTCGATATCCTCAGGAAATGACGTTTTATCAAGGCTTAAAAAATCAATTTTTATAAATTCAACACCCTCATGATTTTCTATTTCATCCGGTATTCTATTCATATCACGAACACAACAAACGAGTTGATGACCATCTTCAAGTAGTTTTAAAGCGAGTCTTTTTGCAACATATCCCGTTGTGCCTGTAATTAGAATTTTCATGGCTAGGTTATTTTAGGTCGCTGATAAGATTGGCGTTCTTTTAAGGTTGGAATGGCATATCCGTCAAGGCCATTGATGGTGGCTACTTTACCTTTAGAAAGATTTAAAAAACCATCTTCTTCAAGCATATTTCCGTCAAAGTATAAATGTTGAATTTCTCCAATCATTAGTATTGTACCATTAGATTTTATGAGATATTCTTCTTTAAACTCCATAGCTATTTGTAAAGGGCTTCCTTTTACGAAGGGTGCTTTACACTCCTTTTTATATTCATGCTCCAATGATGTCATATCAAATTCTGACACCTCAGGGCTATATTTTGCAGAAGTGTGATGCGCATCCGAAATTATAGTTTCATGAATATGGTTAATGGTATAAATGCCTGTATTTTTAATATTTTCATAGGTGTTTCTGGGCACTGTATTGGGACGTAGAATAAACCCAAAGAGAGGAGGAGCAGATCCCATATGTATGACCGAACTGAATACAGCCACATTAGTGATACCTTTTTCGGAAACGGTACCGATAAGATTTGCCGACTTATAACCAGAACAACTGTTAATTAAATTGATCTTGAATATATGACTTAATTGATCAATCTCTTTTTTACAATAATGCTTCATTATAGGTTCTCGAAGTTATTAATTTTAATGGCCGAAGCTTTTAAATCAAACATTAAATTATATAAGCCAAAGAATGTTCTATTGATGTAAATAAAGTGTTTCGAACCTCTATTTCCATTCATTTTACGAAGTTCGGTACTCTTGCTGTAGCGCTCACCAAGAGCAGATATCTGAGCAAAAAAATCAGGATTAGAAAAATCGAACTCTTCGGTATGAAAAGGTTGTGTAAATAAACTCAACATTTCATGGAACATGTCCTTGAAAAATAATATTTCTTTTGTTGAATCATCATCTCTTAAAATTTCTAACTCATATAATTTACGCTCAAACAGCTCTGTATCGTTGATGGTTTCTTTTTGCGCCAGTTCAAAGTAAGGTGTATAAAAATCGTCAGGTATGATTTTCATGCAGCCAAAGTCTAGCGCAATTAAAGAGGCATCTTCGTCAACTAAAAAATTACCTGGATGCGGATCGGCATGTACTTTTTTTAACGAGTGAATTTGAAACATATAAAAATCCCATAAGGCTTGACCTAATTTGTTGGCGAGTACTGGATCTGTATTTCGCTCTGTAAATTCTGATAGATGAATTCCATCCATCCAATCCATTGTAATGATACGCTCTGAAGAGAATTCATCATAATATGCTGGAAATTTTATATTATCGATGTGTGCACAGGCATTTACGATTTCTTTACTTTGTTCAATCTCGAGTAAGTAGTTTGTTTCTTCAATTAACTTATGTTCAACCTCTTTGAAGTATTTATCAGAATCGGCTCCTTTAATATTGAACATACTCATCGCTATTGGCTTTACCAAGGCTAAATCAGACGCAATGCTATCGGCGACTCCCGGATATTGAATTTTTACTGCTAGTTTCTTACCATCTTTTTTGGCTACGTGAACTTGACCAATACTTGCAGCATTGACTGATGTTGCGTTGAATTCATCGAAAATTTCAGTCGGTGCTTTCCCAAAATATTTTTTAAATGTTTTGAGCACTAATGGGGCCGACAAGGGTGGTACAGAAAACTGAGCCAATGAAAATTTTTCAACATAAGCCCGCGGAAGAATACTCTTTTCCATACTCAGCATTTGTGCAACTTTTAAGGCACTACCTTTTAATTTTTTGAGCCCGTCATAAATATCGTCAGCATTGTTTTGATCCAATCGCTCTTTTGCATCAGATTCAGAATGCACTAATTTGTCACCATAATATTTGATGTAATTCACACCAACTTTGGCACCAGTTTGCACTAGTTTGGTGGCTCTTTGAATTTTAGAAATTGGAATTTTATCTATTGTTTTCATATGTTAAAATTTGAAATGCTTTTTCTCTTTCAATATAAATTTACCAAGATCGATCACACTTTTAAGCAATTTGGTATCGATGAGATGGAAGGTTGTATTAATCGATTTTTCAATAAAAACATCTGTCTTTTCAAAGGCTTTTGACGTGTCTTCTAACCAAAACTTTAGAATAATTAGCAACTGCACCCAGGCAGATTGTTGTAATGCTTTTACCTGTAAATTTTCAATGGTCTCCTGCCCAAGGTCTATGCGATCTATATCTAGATTGGCTATGTAGGCCATGTAGCTTTTTTTGAGTTTCTTTAATTTTTTTAATGATTGTATACCGTTTGTATCACTTTTCAGGGCCTTCACAACATATGCCCTGTTTGCAGTAAGGTTTTCAAAAAAGGTATAGTAAATACTTAAGACTTTATTCTTGGTGTCAAAATTTGCATAGCCAGCATCTTCTTCTAAAGCATTGATGGTGTTCATGAAAAACAAATAGAATATTTCTTTTTCGACAGCCTTGAACGATGAGAAATGTGCTTTGAAATCAGCCGGTGACATTTTATGAGTCTCACAAAACTCCTCTATAGATGTCGGATGATATCCATTTTCTGATACGAAATCCATGAACCAAGATATAATGGTGATTTGATCTGCTGCTTTTTGTTTTGCCATGCTATAAAGATACTACATTACAAAGATACGGATAAAGAAAGTTTTGTTTAATAAATTTAACAAAACTTTAAACAAAAATATTCTAAAGGAAGTAGCTTCATGGTTTACTTTTGTACGAAACTTAAACTCTATATTAAAATGAAAACTAGAAAATTATTTACAACGGCAATGTTATGTTCAGTGCTATTCGCATTTGCGAGTGTAGCGCACACAAATGATAAGCTACAAACTGAAACAGATCCTTTAGAAGAAAAGGTAGTAACACAAACGGCAACGATAGTAGGTGTTGCAGCTGGTAACGAAAATTTCACAACATTGGTCGCTGCTGTAAAGGCTGCTGGCCTTGTAGAAACTTTAAATGGTAATGGCCCTTTTACCGTATTTGCTCCTTTAAATTCTGCATTTGATAAGTTACCCGAAGGCACGGTGAAGGGGCTTTTAAAGCCAGAGAGTAAAAAAGCATTAACAGCGCTATTGACATATCACGTAGTCGCTGGAGAGTTCAAAGCTGCTGATGTTCTCAAAGCTATAAAAGACAATAAAGGAAGTTTCAATATTACAACCGTACAAGGTGGTCAGTTAACTGCGACCTTGTCTGGTGGTAATGTTATTCTTACCGATGAAAAAGGCAATGCTTCGAAAGTCGTTTTGACGGATGTAGCGGCTTCTAATGGTGTTATTCATGCTATTGATAGCGTAGTGATGCCAAAATAAATTTTACATGTTTGGTTAGTTGGTTGCTAACTGCCGTTGTTTTAGAAAGCAATTTCTAACTCAACGGTTTTTTTGTGATGTCATTTCATATAAAACATAAGAGTAATTACCGTATTAATGATGAATATTTCAGAATGTTTGCATATTTTTAGCTATTGACAAGAATAGATATTTCTAATTCTAAATCACTTTAAAAGGGAACTCATATGGCTGTAACGAATCCACCAGGAATTGAAAAAATGATCTCGTATCCTTCGTTTAATAACGTAGAAGAAAAAAGGTATTATTTAAAGAAAATATTAACAGGTGCTTATCGGATCTTTGGTAAATTCGGTTTTTCTGAAGGTGTTGCTGGGCACATTACGTGTAGAGACCCAGAGCACACCGATTGTTTTTGGGTAAATCCCTTTGGAGTCTCTTTTCGAAGAATGAAAATGTCAGATCTGATTCTGGTCAATGAAGAAGGCGATATCGTCGCGGGGAAGCATACGGCCTTAAACAAAGCCGCTTTTGCTATCCATGCCGCTATACATAGGGCGAGGCCAGATGTGATCGCTGCTGCGCACACACATTCTATATATGGTAAAACATGGTCAGTAATGGGAAAATTATTAGATCCTTTAACACAGGATTCTTGTATTTTTTATGAAGATCACGGATTGTTTGATGACTATACAGGTGTTGTAGACGATTTAAGAGAAGGAGAACGTATTGGAGTGGCTTTAGAAGATAAAAAAGCTGTTATTCTTAAGAACCATGGATTGTTAACAGTTGGGCACAGTATTGAAGAATGTATTTTTTGGTACGTGACTATGGAGCGCACCTGCCAGTCACAATTATTGGCCGAAGCAACAGGTAATGAGCTTGTTAAAATACGTCACGAAGTCGCTTTGCAAACGCGAGATTACGAAGTGGGTTTTCCATTGGCGGGTTATTTTAGTTTTCAACCAATGTGGCAAGATATTGTTGCAGAGCAGCCCGATTTTATGGATATTGCCGCTCCCGAAGCGCCGTTAATTTTGTAGCTGTATACATACACTTTTGAGGTAATCATCCGTAGTTTTAGATTATTCAAAGATGGCAACTGCTCGAACTGGTGAACCTGTACCACCTTTAATTTTTAAAGGGAGTCCGATAAAGCGAAATCGGCCTCTACCGATAAGTTCATGTAGGTTGATCATATTTTCATAATGTGTAAAGCCTAATTCTCCACAAATATAATGCACCTCTTTATTCGATATTTTGGGAACACCAGGAGACATAGTCTCAACACCAAAAGCAGCGATATTTTTCGCTCCCAACCAACGGGCTGCTTCTACAGATATTCCGGGACCATTTCCCCAGTTTTGGGTGTTGAAATGTTTTCTATAATGGTCGGTATAGAGCAAGACGGTATCCCCTTTTTTTATTTCTAAATTCATTGTTTCACATGCCAATTCAATATCAGCAGGTGTAATCAATTCTTTCATTTTTTTATGTGAGAAGTCTAAGCATATGCCTTCAGTATAAAACATAGATAGGGGCATGGTATCAATTGACTGGCCTTCATATTGCAGCGCCATATGATTGATAGCATCAACATGGGTTCCGGTGTGCTCTCCAAGTTCTAATTTATGTACCGCAGGTGTTTTTTTAGATGGGTTTTGTATGCCGTTCCACTCTTCATGAGAATTGTGAATTTCCATTTTAACTTGAGGGAGATCTTTGTATACGGGCATTCCCTCATAAATTTCTTGACTTAAGTCAATTATTTCTGTCATTTCTTTATCTTTTTTCTGGAGGTGTCTCTTTTAATGCTTCTCTTTTCGGAATAAAACCCTCTAAATCTATTGGCTTAAATACAACTTTGGTCGATGCTGGATGCTTTTCAAGTGCTTGAGTGGGTCTAATGGGTCTTTTCTCTAAACCGCCACCGCAATTCGGACACACATTTTTTAACAGTGTATCATTACACGTGGTGCACCATGTACACTCATAAGAACATATCAAAGCTTCCTTACTATTTGCTGGCAATGATCTGTTGCAATGTTCACAGTTTAGTCGAATTTCTATCATGACGCTTTTTTTTGAGGTGTTTCTGCCAGATGATGCAGAGATTAATGATGTAAAGATACTTCGATTTTGTTTTGTATAATGCTCAAATTCATAAAAAGTCGAGGTAGCCGTACTTAGAGAAAAGTACCTATTTGATACAAAATTTGATTACATAAGACTACAACACAATATTGAACTCTTGCATGAGTAGTTGATTTTCATGCGCTTTATTTTCGATTAGAATTGCTGTTTTATGGCCCTTCTTTTTTTGGATAAATTTCGAATTAAAAATTGTTACACGTCCATTTTTTTGAGCAAGTGTACATACCTTGTTTTGTACAAAGTAGGAGGTTGGCGATTGCTGTTTTAATTCACATTGAGGAAAAAATTGTTCTATTCTTTTTTCGTTGAGGTCGAAGACATATTTTTTCTCAAAATGGATACCATCTTCAGACTTCGATAGGAGGTAAGACGTAGAATTGAAAGAATCAATTTTAAAAGTCATCACCCCATCATATTGAACTGTTCCCGGTTTAATTTTTAATGGTTTGATAAATAAATCTCCAAACCCTACATCTGCGATCCAGTACTCATTTTCTATATAAATCGCGACGGCCATATGATCGAATGCTGGGCCCAATTTGTCATCGTCGAAGATGCTCGCAGAAATCATGTGCGCTTCAAAACCTAGTTGTTTTAACAGAGACATAAAGAGGTAGTTCAATTCGTAACAAAACCCTCCACGATTCTTCGTGATTATTTTTTGAAACAACTGGGGTATATCTAGCTGTATTTTTATACCATTCTGAACATCTAAATTCTCAAAAGGGACTTCAAGCACGTGATGTTGATGAATAGCAGTTAGGGTCGTTATCTCAATGGTCGTTTTTCCAAAATAATTGATTCTGGCTAAATATTCTTCAGTATTCATGCGAGCGCGGTCGTGACTTTTTTATGGCGAATGGTGTCACACAAAATTAGCAAAAAAGATGGGGTAGCAGAATATTCCTTCGCCTTTTAACACTGTTTATAAAAGACTGTAATATGTTCTTGCTATTCGATATAATTCTTTAGATCAACAGAATTTCTCGATCATCGTTTAAGAAATTCGGTCATACTTCTAGATTTCAGTTTTTTATTAAGCGCCATGAAAATAATGCCAACTACGACAACAAACCCTCCTATTATTTTAAAAACACCTAAATTGGCAATCATCAGTACAATTCCAGTAATTCCGGGGTTCCCGCCTCCAACAAGTTCATATACAACGCCGTTTTCAATTTGGATGGCTAAATAGAGAGACCATATGAAAATTGCTGTAGTAAATAGTAAGGCAAAAAATGGAGCTTTTGCATAACTTAAAACACTCGGTAATTCGGTACTATAACTAAAATTTGGATTATCTTGCTTTAAAAATTCAAAAACTTCTTTCTTTGTGTTTTTATCATTTATAATTAACTCATCTTCAGAATCATTTCCATAAAATATTTTGATCTCATTTTTACCGCGTTGATTTTCGATTCTTCTAATGTATGAATAGGGGATACTGAAGAGATGTTCCAAAAAAGCAAGGTTCGTAGATTCGGCATTTAGTTTATTGAGGTCCTCTGATTTTGGGTTTCCTTTATAAATAGTTTTGTCTTTAATGAAAATTAGTTTGTTAGATTTTGAATCACTTATTTTCCAAAATTTTTGCATGTCGTCTATGTGGTTAATGGGAGGGTTGTGGTATGGTTTTATGGTATTTGGCACTAAAGTAATAAAAAGCGCCTCAGGTTTGGCAAATCATCGAGGGTTTAATGATAGACCTTATCTTACGCTGTTTCAGTTGACGCAATTATGGCTCGATCTAAAATTATTATGACCGACCCAAATAGAACCATAATACCCACCTGTTATATAGGGCAGAGCGTCGAGTTCAAAACCTATACGGGTATTAGTTTTGGACTGATTATCTGTTTGTGCATAAGAGAAACTAAAGCATACTATAAAACAGATAGATAAGAATGTTGCTTTCATGACATCACATATTTTGAAATCAAATTACTGTGTCGATTTTAATTAATCAATGATATTGGTCATGTTACACTTTATTTTAAAAATGGCATTATTGTATCAAGATAAATTACATGCAACTCATTCTTTTATCAATTTAAATGTAGTCTCATTGTTTCCTGCTTGAAGCTCGACAATATAAATACCCGAAGTTAAAAAGTTAGTATTAAAAGACAATTCATTTTTATTACCGAAGTTCATTGTTTTAAGTTGTTGTCCGTGTATATTAAAAATACGAATGTTTGCATCATCAAATATGTTATTCATAGCTATGGTTACTTTTTCTAACGAAGGGTTTGGATACATCTTAATTTGATCTGCAAAAGAAGGATTGTCTATACTCAAAGCAATGTCAGATTCAAAAATATAGACCGATCCTGCATCATTTAAGGTATTAGCTCCCGAAACATCATCGTCTTCTTCATACGCTCCGGCAATAATATAGTCTCCATCCATTGCCATAGAAAAGCCAAAAGAATCATCTTCAGACCTATCTGATGCCACTATTTTTTGGATTTCTTCCCAAACGTTACTACTGTTTCTTTTAAAGAGAAACCCGGCCCCTGCATTCTGTTCGATAGTATTAATATTATCCTTGCTTCCCCCAACCAATAAATAGTCTCCTTGTAAAGAAACAGAGATTCCGAAATGAGTCCCGAGTCCATCATTTTCGGTTGGAACGATTTTTTGTAAAAATTCCCATCCTCCCGAGCTATTTCTTTGATAGATATAAGCGACACCGGTAATGCTTTTTCGATACGCCCCGACAGCAAGGTAATCTCCATCAATACTCACGGCAATTCCAAAACGATCAGACGCCTCTCTATCAGGAGCTACAACCACAGCAGCTTCATTCCAGTTTCCATTAGCATCACGTTCGAAAACATAAGCTCCTCCTGCCAGTATGAGAGGATTACCTCCCGTCGCATCTGTTCGTTTCGAAAAACTTCCGACCGCAAGTTTATTTCCATCAATGGCGACCGAATATCCGAATAAAGCATTATCATCTCTGTCAGAAGCAACAATTTTCTGGGTTTCTTGCCAAACGCCTAGTTCATCTTTCTCGAAAATGAAGGCGGCACCCGAATCATCAATTTCGCTCACGCCATTAGCATCAAAATTGTTAAAAGGAACACCTATGACCGAATAATCACCATGCATAGCAACGCTCTCTCCAAAAAAGTCATTAAGGCTTCTTTCAGAGGGCGCAATTTTTTGAGACTCTATCCAGTTTCCTGCCCCGTCTCTTTCGAAAAAATAGGCCGATCCAGATTGCGTTATTGAAGGATCTCCGGGATTTCCATCACGTTCTTGCGCTGCTCCAATCAATACCGTTGATTCATAAATTGAAACTGCATTCGCAAAATAGTCGCCATTGGTTATATCACTAGGGAACAATTTTTGAACTTCAACCCAATCCCCAGTAGCATTTTTCTCGATGATGAAGGCGCCGCCTCGATTTCCATTGGCTACTCGTTGAGAACCAACTACGGCATAGTCATTACTGATCGCAACGGTAACTCCATACTGATCTCTTGCTGCGCGATCTACGGGTACAATTTTTTCAACTTGGGTCCAAGTTTGTCCTCCGCACCATGGTAAAAAACAAATACAACAAATTGTAAAATTAAAAATGAGTTTTTTTTTAAAATTCATAACAGATTTTTTTTCGTCATTATAAAACTGAAAGAGCTGGTATTTTTTTCTTTTCCTTATAGTTTATCCTTATTATGAGAAGCGCTCTTCAGCTAATTATACATCAGATATTAGAAGGTTAAAATTAGATAACCTCATGTAGGCTAACTATGAGAATGGTTCCAAAATCTTGCTCTATAGTCCCAAATCGAAATACATCGAATGACTTTGTATATGCAGAGGTGGCTAATAGCCTATAATTGGCACATTATGAATAGCATATGGAACTAAAATGCTACAAGTAAACATTCGATCTGTGTATCTTAGCATTCAATAATACGAGTTAAAATGAGTAACTTGTTGTACTTTATATGATAGATGAAAAGAATAATTCTCATACTAAGTGTTTTATATACGATTGCACTGTCTGGGCAATCTAAAATTGATAGTTTAAAGGCAACATTAAACATGTCTATAAAAGATAGTTCTAAAGTTAAACTTTTGAACAAACTGGGCATCGCATATTTATATGTATCAACAGATACTTCTTTGCTGTTTACACAGGATGCGCTCAAGATGGCCAGTGAGCATAATTTTGTTGAACAACGGGCAAAGTCATTTTCGACACTAATTTCGGCGTATAGACTTTTAGGAGATTACCCAAAATCGATTGAAAGTGGTTTTAAAGCCTTACAGTTATATAAGCAGATAGATGACCAATTAGGTGTTGCCAAGACTTTAAATAATATGGGTAATGTATATTATCGGTTAAATGAATTAGAAACCGCGCTCACCTATTTTAATGAATGTTTAGAAATTCAGAAAAGAGAAAAGAACCTGGTAGGTGAGGCCAATGTTTATATTGGTCTCGGAATTGTCTATAAAAAGAAAAAGCAGTTTAATCTTGCCTTGGAAAATTACGTAAAAGCACTATCTGTTAGTCGTAGATTAGATCTCAAGCTCAAGACTTCAATTTGTCTTGAAAATATTGGAAATCTTTATATCCAACAAAATCAATATGATAAGGCTTTACCATACTTAACAGAATCACTTGCTATAAGCGAAGCGTTGCAAGATAAACAAGGAATAGCATCGATTTCAAGGCATTTGGCTGACCTTTATCAGAAGAAAGGAGCATTAGAAAAATCAATTGAATATGCTAATCACAGTTTAGATTTAGCGTCTAAAAATAAACTAAAAACGGAGGCTGCCGCTGCTAGTTTCATTTTATCTGAGAGTTATCACCAAAGAAGAGACTTTGAAAAAGCGCTTGTTTTTTTCAAGCTTCATAAGCTATACAGAGATAGTTTATACAATGAGTCGAGTTTAAAAGAAATTGGAAAAATAGAGAGTACATATGAAATACAGCAAAAAGAGCAGCAATTAAAAATTAAAGAACAGCAAATCGGATTGCTTGAAAGAGATAAACAGTTAAGCACTTTATGGAGAAATATTCTTATCGGAGGGCTTCTAATGATTTTTTTGATCAGTTTTTTTGCTTTCAAATTCTTTAAGGAAAGACATCAAAAAGATAAAATACGCATAACAGCGCAAGCTGAGTATTCTGAAGAATTAGAGTCTTTAAATGCATCAAAATCTAGATTTTTTGGCAATATTTCTCACGAATTTCGAACCCCTTTAACACTCATAAAAGGCCCTATCGAACATTTAGAGCAAAATCCTGAGGAAAGGCTGAGTATTCATAACATAAAAATGATTCGTAGAAACATCAATAGAGTACTAAACCTTGTCAATCAGCTTCTTGATCTATCAAAAATAGATAGAGGTCGGTTGAAACTAAATCCTACCGAAGGTGATATTTACAAATTGTTACGAGGTATATCTTCATCATTTAATTCACATGCAGCTCAAAGACGAATTGATTACAAATTAGAAATACCGAATACAGTTTTGTGGGCAACTTTTGATAGAGATAAGCTCGAAAAAATAGTCTATAATTTATTAAGTAATGCGTTTAAATTTAGTGACGATGATTCAGAAATTTCTTTGAAAGTTAGCCATACGAAAACCGATGTAATCATTAATGTGTTAGATAGAGGGAAGGGCATACCCAAAGATCAATTACCATTTATTTTTGATCGCTTTTATCAAATAGATGATAGTTCAAAGCGACGGCATGAAGGTTCAGGTATTGGTCTTTCATTGTCGAAAGACTTAGTTGAGTTGATGGATGGTACCATAACGGCTTCGAGTGAAGTTGATAAAGGCTCTTTATTTACGGTACATTTACCTATTAAAGAGATAAAAACACGTGAAAACGATGTGGTAGATCAACAGGAAGTTTTTGACGCTAATAGTTCTAAAAAAGAGCTATTTGAATTTTCTAAAACTGATAAAAGAAATTTACCTACAGTTTTAATCGTAGAAGACAATGCCGATATGCGTCACTTTATCAAAGAAAGGCTACTATCTTTTTATAGGATAAACGAAGCCTTTGATGGTGAAGAAGGCCTCCAAATGGCCACAACGAATATGCCCGATCTGGTAATTTCCGATTTAATGATGCCTGTAATGGATGGTATTGAATTTTGTAAAGCGTTAAAAGCGAATATTCATACTTCTCACATACCCGTCATTATGTTAACCGCTAAAGCGGGAATGAAAAACAAAATTGAAGGTCTCGAAATAGGTGCCGATGATTATCTTACCAAGCCTTTTGATGTGAATGAATTGTTGGTACGTATCAAAAACCTTATCGAGCAACGTCAAAAACTGAGGGAATTGTACTCGAATACGAGCGTTCACATAGACCCAAAAAAAATCACACTTACCTCTGTTGATCAAAGATTTTTAGAAGAGGTTTTGGCCTTGCTAGAAGATAAATTCTCGGAAGCCGACTTTGGGGTACCCCAAATGCAGCAGCTCTTAGGAATGAGTAAAACACAATTACACAGAAAGCTAAAAGCCTTGACTAATGAGGCCCCTGGTGAATTACTTCGCAATTTTAGATTAAAAAGAGCGGCACATATGATCTTGCAAAAGTCAGATAGTGTCACCCAGATTGCCTATCAAGTTGGCTTCAATAACCCTGCTTATTTCACCAAATGTTTTAAAGAGGTATATAAAGTGACACCTTCATCATATAAGGCTCCAATCGAATAATACAACTCCCATTAATTGCCGTTAGCTCTTTTTCTTGTTTTTGAAACTATTTTGCTAGAATCTGGAACCCAGTTAATGGCGTGACTTATACTTCTCGAATACCTTTGGGTCATAGTTTACGATAGAATTCAACAACGATTATTTCACTAACTTAAATTAAATGATTATGAAAAAGCTAAAAGAATATTCAGTTTTTAAATTACAAGATAATATTGGTCGATTTATTGCCTTGAACCTCATTTTGGTTATGATCTTAGGCTGTGGAAGCAGTGACGGCGGTACTGATGATAATCCTGCACGACCTTTGGGTGAAATTGATGCTGAGCTTGTTGGGACATGGGTTGGGAGTGTTGATGGTAGCTTTGGAAGTGCCGATATGACCATGACCTTAAATAGTAATGGTAGTTTGTCTGCTGAAGGGTCTACCGAACTGTATTGTCCGATAAGTGGAGAATGGGGCGTAAACAACGCTACTTTTAGAGTCGAAGGAAACGATAGTTGCGATGGTACTTCGGTTAGTTTTTTAGCAACACGTTCTACAACCAGTCTCAGTGGTAGTTGGAATGGTTCAAGTGGTAATAGTGGTACCTTTATGGTTACAAAACAGTAAAATTATGGATATGGCAAGCCTTGACTATTTCTATTAAATAGAAGAAGGTTATTCACTACACTCATGATCTTCGAATATGTATGTCGCACATTAAAACATGTGCTCCAATTTTAATAAAACCACCTGTTTTCTAAAGAAAATAAATTTATTAGAGAACAATACGTTTTAATTTGTCGGGATGAGAGACCGAACTGTTATATTTTAAAATACTGTTATTCAGCATTTTAAGATGTTTTAATTATATGTGTTCACCGAATAGTACACCAATGGTAAAAAGAACTATTTAGAAACAAATAATATGTGTCTTTAATAATGTAAATGTACAATTTAAATTAAATAGAATGAATTTGTTTTTATAATCGCTACTATTTTTGATACCAATGTTATATGAATATTTGCACCTGAACAATTATTTTACAAATATTTTAATTTTTAGTTGGTTATTTTAATTAGTGTCCGTAAATTCGTCCGTGTCCGTAAAAACGTCCGTAATATAATCATGGCTACAATAAATTTCTATCTCGATAAATCTGACAAAAAAGGATTTGCTCCAATACATTTAAGAATTAACTGTAATTCTGAACAAGTAAAGCTTTCAACAGGCGAAAAAGTTAAGCTAGAAGATTTTGATAAAGAAACTCAACTTGTTAAAGATAAAGCTGAAAGATTTACTGAGATTAATCATTATTTGGGTTATTTAAAAGATAGAGCAGATGAATTATTCAATAATTCATATAAAAAGAGCTATACGAACAAAGAGATAAAGTCAAAACTTACAGATTTTGTTAATGCTTATAAAGAAGATCATAATGTCAATATAGTTAGAGAACAAGTATCTTTATATGGCGAACCATTTACTTTTGTGGATTTATTTGCAGGAGCTGGTGGGTTTAGTGAAGGTTTTATTCAAGCAGAACATAATAACAAATTCTTTGACTTTCTTGTTGCTAATGACATTAATGAAAATTCCGAATTAACTCACGTTGTCAGATATAATCATCAATTAGGCTTGGATGCTGACTTCTTGTGCCAAGATATTACAGAGCCTGATTTTTTGGATAATCTAATATCTAAAACAAAAAACAAAAAAGTAGACGTTGTCTGTGGTGGTCCGCCTTGTCAGAGTTTTAGTTTGGCGGGAAAAAGAAAGAAGTTTGATAAAAAAGATGATTTGTTCTCTCATTATCTAGAAGTAATTAAGGTCCTCCAGCCAAAGTATTTTATAATGGAGAATGTAAAAGGGATCTTAACAAAAGAAAAAGGAAAAATTAAAGAACTAATTCTAAAAGAAATCAATTCTATAGTAGATATTAAGGAAATACCGAAATTAACATCCTTCATTAAATCTTTAAAGAAATCTAACATAGCGAATGATTTCATTTTGGATTGTTTGGTGAAAAGAATTGAAATTGAGCAATACACCGATTCAAAGGTTGAAGAATCCAAAGAAACCTATATAAAGATTATTGATTCTAAATTCAGAAAGTTAACACCCGAAATTGTAGACTATAAAACGAGTAAGACAGACGAAAGAATTAGTACAATCAGGCATGGATTTAATTTGCTTGTTAGAAATAAAGAATGGGAGAAATTAAAACGAGATATTATCCGTGAGAAAGACTTTTGTAATATTGACAATGACTATTTTATAGATTCATTTACTCAATTTCTCACTGATATAGACTCAAATGAAGTTATCAATAAGATTGAAGAAGCATTTACTCGATTAAATGTTGCGAAAGATTTTAAAAAACCTTGTAGCGATATTGTTCAGGCTTTAAAAATTTATATGTTGAATATTGATGATTGTGTTACAATGATTAGTGATTATTGTAATTTAAAACAAAGAGAAGAATTGGATATTATTATAAATGATATAAAGCTTTATAGAATTAAAGCGCCTTTTGTTGCCAATTCTTCTAATTATGGAGTCCCTCAAAACCGAGAACGTGTCTTATTTATAGGATGTAGAAAAGATCAAAACTTCATATCTGAAATACCCGCTACTGTCACAGAAGAAGAAAAGGTTTCTGTTTTTGAAGCATTATATGATTTAGATTTTATTGGAAATAATGAGGAGGTTCATCATTATCAATCAGTTGATATTTCCAAACAATATAACGGGACAGCCAAAAAAATGAAAAGTCTTCTTAAAAATCGTTCAATTGATGGAAAACCATTGAAAACAAAAGGGAAAACTTTTGCTGAATGGAGTAAAAAAGGAAGATTAAATGGCAGGTTTACAAAAGTAAAAAAGCCATTTTATGTAAAGAGTACTAACGCTTTAAACAATGGAGAAAAAGTATTTGATATACTACATAATCACAAAACAAGTAATCAAGGAGAAGATGTAATTAAACGACTTGATATTATCTTAAAAGAAGGTGACTATAAAAATGCACAAGCTGAATTAAATAAATGCGGGTTGTCTTCTAAAAAAAGAAATTATAATGTGCTAAAGCCAGAGAGCCAAAGCCCAACAGTTATGACAATTCCGGACGATTATATACACTATAATTCTCCAAGAGCATTAACAGTAAGGGAAATGGCTAGATTACAATCGTTTGATGATTCATTTGTTTTTCAGGGGAAACGTTCAACCGGTGGAAATAATAGGAAAACAGAATTACCTCAATATACTTTAGTTGGGAATGCCGTTCCTCCACTTTTGGCTAGAGCAGTTGCAAACGAAATCTTGAAAAATATTAAATGAGATTACTAACTAATCCAGAAGAAGAAAAACTTAAAGCTTTAACTGAAAATTCAATCTCTTTAACCTTAATTGAACCTACTAAAAATGGACTTAAAAAGTCTATTATGGATGCAACTGGAACAGTTAGAAATTATTTAAGGAAGAATAATATTCACGATTATAACTTACAAGCACAAGGGCCAGAAAATAAAATAATAATAGATGCTCTTATTTATGAAACTGATAAAGTTAATAAATCAAGAACTTCATTATATAGACCAAAAACGAAAACAGGAGATCCAAGAATATGGTTTAGTGGATTAACTAAATATTCTAATCCCAATGATATTTTAGCTATAATTGCTTTTGAAGGTAAATTGCACGTTCTAAATTTAACGCAGTTGCCAATAGAACAATTAATAGAATCTGCTATTATTAACCCAATAAAGGAATTAATTGAAGAAATTAATTTTATTGAAAATGCAGTTTCAAAAGAATTGTTAAATATGTTAACCAATCTTGCTAAAGGTGGTCCAATATTATCAATGGTAAATGCAGATACTTCTGTTGGAAGAACATTAGAAACTGCATTAGGGATTAATATTAATTCTTCTAAGCTTCCTGACTATAAAGGAATAGAATTAAAATCATTCAGAGCCAATAAAGGCAATAGGAAAAATTTATTCGCACAAGTGCCAAATTGGAAATTAAGCAAATTTAAAAGATCTGCAGAAATATTAGATGCTTTTGGTTATTGGAGAGAAGAAGATTTTAAATTATACTGTACTGTTTCTGCAATAACAACTAATTCACAAGGCTTAACTTTAAAAGTTGATCCAGACATAAATCAACTTATTGAAAACTCCAATCAAAAAGGAATAGGGGACTTTGTCGTTTGGACTTTGGAAAAATTACATTCTAGATTACTTGAAAAGCATAAAGAAACATTCTGGGTAGCTGCTGATGCAATTTACGATGATGGAAAAGAATATTTTCAATACAAACTGGTTGAACATACAAGGAAACCAATTGTTTCTCAGTTTGATATTTTATTAGAACAAGGTGTTATTACTTTAGACCATTTAATTAAAAGAAATTCTAAAGGTAAAGTTGTTGAGAAGGGTCCATTATTTAAAATTAAACCTAATAGCTTAGATCTATTATTCCCACCAAGTAATATTTATTCTCTAATATAAATTTATATATTGGTATAAATTATTATTTATGCCTAATAGTCGAGAGAATGCGATTAGATTTTTAGAAACTCAATGGTCTTCCATAAATGCCAATAAGGTAATAGGTATTCAAGCGGAAGTACGATTCGAAAATCATTTAAATACTCCAGCATTAAGAAGCCTTTACCAATTTATTATTCCGGGTGGATGGATTATTTCTCCTGGTAATATCAATTTAACGAATTTACCAACAAAAAATAGAATTGCTGTATTACCAATACCAAAAGCATTTACTTGGTCTGGAGTTATAAATCCCCCATCATTTTCTGGACAAGTATTAGCTCATTCTTATTTTCAACAGGCAGGTATTAAAGTGTATTTTGCTGAATGTAGTACAATTCTGAATGCCGCTAACGAGGGCAATTTCGCCATCCCTACGAGAGGAAGTTATTTACGAAGTTATGATATAAATTTTGAAAAAGTCGGAGCTCATGGTTTAATTCCAGTAAGTCATGCGACTGTAATGAGTAATTTCTCTCCGAGAATGGGGGCTAGGGGAATGAGGGCATATGCTATGCAGAGGATAGATAGAGCGCTTCCTATTTGGAATGATAACCATATAGTAACAGATTTGTTTTGGAAAGATTACGTAAGATATTATTTACAAAGACGTTATGTCGTTTCTAATAATGATTTGGACTTTTTTATAGTTAGTAACTCTGGTAAATCTTATCCAGTAGAATTTAAAAGTAAAACAGCTGCGAATGACACGCAAATTGGAGACTGGTTTGGTATTGATGTTGGTCCTTTTGCTAAACTTTCCTATTTCATTTCTTTAAGTAATAATATGGATGCGATTTATGTTGTAGAGGAAGTTGATGCTTATAGAAATACTGTTGACTGGTGGGCAATTAAATTTTCTGACCTATTAAAAGGTTGTAGTTGGGTACAGCAAGGTGGAGGAGCTGGAATGGGTGGAGGAAGAAGTGCTACTTTGAAAGTGCCTAAAGCAATTTTCATGAGGTTAAATGCATTTCTGTCTACGATTTAACGAATCATTTAAAAACACGCCCTATTTACCATTTTATGAATATGAGTACATTTAGTCTAAAATGTATGGTTTTTTTTATTTCGATAGGTGAAAGCGATATATAATATTAGGTTTTTCTAAATTTTTTTACCTGATTGAAATTCATTCTATCCATGATTTGAAGTAACTTTTTATATTCCTTCAGTTAAAAACTTAATTCCACTTATCTCATGTAAATTCATAATAATTTTCATCAACCTTTGATTGAATTTTAACTTAAAGTCCCTTAAATCGATATAATCAGTGTATTTTACATTATGGCTAGTGACATTATTAATCAATTCAGCCCATTCTTCTTTTGTCTGTTTATCATTCTTTATATAAAACAGGATATCTTCCGGGTCATAATACTCTAAAGCTCTTTTTGTTTCTCTATCAATTATTTTTCGATATTCTCCGTTTAATATTACTAGAACATATTGACATTCACCCATACAGCGACATATAACAGGCCATAATTTTCTAATATCATTTGAATATTGTTGGTCATCCTCAACCAACATAGAGAAGATCGGAACGCGGAGTGAATCCCTCTGATCTATTACTAATTCATTAGCAAGTTTTCTTTCTTCTAAATGTTGTCTGGAACTAAAGAATAATTGTGTTTTAGGGATTTGATTTATTACGGGTCTCCCTTTTAAAATTTTTGATTCGGCATAAATTTCAATTTCGTTTTTGGCGTTTAAATAAAGAATTCCAACAGCAAAGGATTTGCAGTTTGAAAGAATACTACGACTAGGTTTAGAGGCGAATAAGAAATATATCTCTAGAGTTTTATTTGGGACCCTTTTTGATTCAGAAAATCTTTGTACAATTGAAACAGGAAGACTATTATGCGATTCACGAAGCACAATTGCCTTCATATCAGAATCCTTTTCGAAAACAAAATTCGGTGAAATTCCGATTTGCTCAAATGACGAAGGATCTTTTAAATTAACAAAATCTTGACCTTCAAAGTGTTTTATGACTAGTTCATTTATAATCATATAGTCCTATTAATAACATCTAAAAGTGTTTCAAGTAAATCTCTAACTTCTCTTTTTTTGATATTATCAAGGGATTGAAAATCAAATAGCCTTAATTGGTCTAAATATGATTCTGTTGTTTTTTTAATATTTTTATATTGATAATGTTCTTCTGCTGTTTCGTGAAAAACTTTTTCAGGAGTGTATTCGAATTGAGCGAAAAATTTAAAAAGACCGTCTCTTAAATTATCAGTAGATATTTCATTTTTCTTGGCAGCCGATAATGATTGCCCAATTAACCTAAATTCTTTATTGGTTTTTATTACTTTATCTTCTTTTTTTCGAATACAAACATCGATAATTTGTTTAATTGAAAATGAATCAAAAATTTCTGGCACTACCAATTTCATATCCGAAATTGGCTTGTGCATTTCCATTAAAATATCTGGATCAGGGCCATCATTTTTATTACTGCTGACCTCTTGATTTAGAAACATTTGAAACACTTCGTCTGGATAATCTAAATATTTCAAATATTTATTTATTTTGTATTCAGAGAGAGAAGTAATTTTAGTCAAGTCTAAAATATCTCCTCTGTCTAGATGATCTATTTCCAAACCTAATTCTTCTAAGATTCTTTTAATTGTTAATGCAATTGCGAATTCGGTCCAGTCTTCGCGAACATTATGCACATGAAACATAAGAGATAAACTCTCTAGTGGAGTAGGCTCTCTTAACAGAATTCTCGCAGGAATTGTACGAATATTTATTTTTTTACAAGCCCTATATCTTCTTTCTCCATCAATAATCACATATTTACTTGTTTCGGACGACTTATAAACTATTATAGGGTTTAATATTCCTTTAGCTAGAATAGAATCAATTAATTCATCTTCTTCCTCTTCATTAAACCTCTCTCTCGGATTAAATGAATTAACTTCAATCATTTCGATATCTACATCTTCAATTTTGTCTTGATACTCAATGAATGGATCTAATGTTTTCATTTAGTTGTTATTTTAATTACTGCCAACATTGTTATTTTAATTACTGCCAACATAAAGATACAGTTTATATATAATAAATCTTCATTATCCGTACTAAGGTAATAAATCTTTTATTTCATAAATACTCCTATGAAACTATTACTACGGACTAAGGCGTTTCCTTGATGCTCTATTTTTTTTCTCATGGGTTGTAAATACGCGTTTTGAATTCTACAGGTTCGTTAAAATCTTGTTTTTGGTTTCAATTAGTCCGTTTTACATCCATATTAAATTTTAAATAATCTATTAAAAGGACTAACTTTTATAGGGCAAATAGTTCGACTATTTGTATGAAAAATTGTTCACTTTGTGAACGAGTTTTGTATAGCAAGAGGGTAACACGCTAGCGCGATGTTACGTTAGTTAATGTCCTGATTTTGAGCGAAATAACAATATTTGTAATTTACTTGTTTGACGCAAATGACTCTCTGCCTCAACGTTAATGCTATTTTTTTGCGTCAAATAATTTAAAATGATTGATTATGAATTCTTTTAGTACCGTAAAATTCAAAGTTAATATTGCCAATAGATTTAGGTCTTTTTCTAAGTCGATAGCACCATCGCATTCAGAAGCTATGGAAATTATTCTGGATTTTTTTGAAGTAGAAGATATATCTCCGATTAAACAATTTTCTTCAAACTATCATACTTTAGAAAAGTTAATAAAAAAAAGAATAAATGGAGTCGTTGCTATCATTAAAGATATTGAGAAGCATCAAACAAAACCTACACATGCGATGATCCAATTATTATTTGAAGGAGGAGCTAAAGAAAAGAAACCTTTACTGATAGAAAAGAAAGTACTAGAAGAAAAAAATAAAACGGAAGTAGATTCTAAAGACTCGTTAATGGAGTTTTATAAAACTCAATTTGAAAAAGACCAAGAAAGAGTGAGTATCTTCAGGCGGGAATATTTCAAACTATTAGAACAACTAGTTTTTACTAAAAGTAATTTTGGTAAAAATCATTATCGACTAGATATTAGCCAAGAGGACCTAGAAAACCTTAAAATAAAAATAAGAAAAATGTAGAATGAAAAATCCAATCTCATAAGATTGGTTCATTTTTAAAGTAACGGATTCTCCCAGCACAAATTGTATCTATGATATCCAACCTCTGAATCCATCACTTTAAAAACGGAATTTCTGTGTAGTAAAGACCTAAGCAACTATTGAAACGAGGAGATATTTTACTGGCATTATATGAAATGCCACCGTAAAATACGAACTTGAGAAAATAATCAGCAAAGCTAATTAATCACACACGGTGTTATGTTCCGTTTTTATTCCTCTTTAAAGCATCTAACATAATCTCCAGTTTTATCATATCCAATCTTAACAAAGACTCTATTAGAAACTGGATTTTCTCCATTTGTATATAGCATACAGAAATCATATTCATTTAACAAATCTTCGGTCATTTTGAATACAAGTGATGAAGAATAGCCTTTACTACGATGCCTATTTGGTGTGTAAACATGACCAATTTCAGGAAAATCAAAATGCTCTCTTTTCATTATTACTGCCATTGCACATATCTGCTCGTCCTCCCATACATATAGACAGTCATTAGTAATTGCATTTGTAATCATGAGTTTCATACTCTCTAAAGACTCCTCATTCCCATCATATTCTTTTGTAAACATTACGCTAAACTCTGCTAATTGATTCAATTCACTAATATTTGCAAGCCTAGCTTTTCCATGACTAAATTGGAAATTGTCACTTAATTTTTCACATTTATAAATTGAAAGATGTTTATCGGTGGAGAATTTTGCATTATTAAATTTTAATAAATTTTCAATTGCATTCTTGTTTCCAGCAAAAGTATATTTATTAAACTTGCTGAATTCTAGTTCTTTTGATAAAATGTTTAAAAATTCAGAATCGTATTTATCTGTGTAAATTAGACAAAAATCTTCCACAATCAAGACTAATACATGTTGCCCATGATCTGCAATTAAATTGAAAAAATTATAAATTGTAGTTTCTCCTCTAAATACACTATTAATTACTCTAATCAAGAAAATATTTTGAAGTGGATTTGAGTTTATATAAGTTTTATTATACTCATAGAAGTCAATAAAGTTATCAAATCTCTTTGTTGTATACATTCATTGTTTAGTTTATGGTTTTTGTAATGGTACACAACGTGTTTGTGTATGGTTTCGTTTCGGAATTTTCTGTATAGACTATTCCGAGAGAACCAAGCCATCACTGCAAGATAAGAATTTCCGTTTTGGAAATTCCGCCGCAATGAACTATAGCCGGTGTTAGGCACAGTTATTTTGTTCCAAAAGTGAAAACATAAGGTTCTTTTAAAATCTTGTAAATACTGTCTTTCTCGCTTTCCTTTTTTAATTTCAAATAATCGATTTTTTTAGATTTTAAATCATCAAGTAACTGCTTTTCAAATTTGGGCAATTCCGATTTAGGAATTAATCTTTTCGCCTTATCAAGTATCTCATTTAAAGTAAGTTCCTTGTTTATTAAATCCTCGGTTATTTTTGATTTAACTAATCTTATAAATTCTTCGTAAGTATCAACTATGGTGTCTACTTTTCCCTTAATTATTTTGTCATTGATAAAAAGATTTGACAACAAGTGATTTATTAATTCAAGTAATAAATAAAGATGTTCTTTTTTTGGTTTTTCAATTTCGTGTAGTGCGTCATTTCCTAAGAACCTTATAGAATGTAATCTTTTTGATTCACTCAAAGTAAGATGTCCTTTTTTATGTAATAAATCAATTCTGTTTGACAAATTATCTTTTTTAATTTTTAGGTGGTTACAAAGTGCTTCAATAATTGCTCTTAGACCTCCGGCTGTTAATATATATGAGTTTGATTTAAAGCAGGCTATAGTTTCAGAATATATAGCTCGAATTTTACGGGGAAGGTAGTATTGGTATTTTAATTCACCTCCTTTTTCAAGAAATAGAGGTAAAACATCTTCGTCAAAATAATAATCAGGATCTCCCTCATGGTCATGATGAACCATATCTGTGTCTCCGTATACTTTTAAAAATGATATAGTTTCACAACCTAGACACTCAATCACAATATACTTTTCAAGCCATTGAAAATAGTCATGATCATCACCACCTTGCAGTTTCTTTTCAAATAGGGATTTATGATTTCTTGGCCCTTTACATTTTCTGCAAAAATATTTATCTTCCATATTGTCTCTTTAATTTTGCCTAACTAGTTATATTCATATATTATACTGTCTATCGACTCATACTACCGGATAAATGCAATAAGCCATAAATCCTATACATTTCAAATATAATTAATTTAAAAATTCGTTTGTCTTCCTGTTTTCTTTTTTGTTTTGAAACGTTTGAGTAGATCGTCCATATCTTCACTAATCTTAATTTCAATAACTCTAGCGTAAATTTGAGTCGTAGATAAGTTGGTATGCCCTAATAGTTTTGATACTGTTTCTATAGGTACACCATTAGATAGCATAACCGTTGTTGCGAATGTATGTCTAGCAACATGAAACGTAATATTCTTATGAATACTACAAGCCTTGGCTATTTCTTTCAAATATTTATTTGCTTTCTGGTTGGAACAAAGTGGAAGTAGCCTCTCTGAATTAGTAATTTCGAGAAACGCCATATACTTCTGCACAATTTCATAGGCTTTCGGTAACAAAGGCACTTTTACAAGTTCATTTGTTTTTTCTCGTTTGGTATGAATCCAGTGTCTATTATCGATACCCAAAACGATTTGTTGACCAGTCAATTCTTTGACATCTATATATGACAAACCAGTATAGCAAGAAAAGAGAAAAATGTCTTTAACACGTTCTAATTTATCTTGCTTGAAATATGTATTCTCAAGACGCTCTAATTCTCTTGCAGAAAGGTATTGCCTATCATACTTATCAAACTTTAATTGAAATTTTTGAAACGGATTCTTCGATAACCATTCTAGTTTTACGGCAAGATTGACCATTTTCTTTAAGCGTTCTAAATGTTTCATGACGCCATTATTGGTCAACCTGAGTGCATCTTTTTCATTTCTATACATCCGTAAATATTGCTCAAAGTCACAGATGAATCGATAATTCAATTGTTTTAAATATAAATCATCAACTTTCTTTTTAGTGAGCATAAATGTATTCAAATACTTTTCGGTAGTGTAGTAGTTTTTCATAGTACCAGGTTTCAATACAGCGATCATATTGGTATTGTGGTAGTCCATGAGTTCTTTGAGGGTTTTATGATTGTCATCTTCTCCAAGATAACGGGCTTTGATCGCTTTGCTAGTAACCATTATATGCTCTTCAAGTAGCTGTTTATGGCAATCTAATAATTGACTGTAAACATGGTCTAAATATTTGTTTAGAATCCGTATTTCGGGCGTATATCCTCGAACCCTGTTCTTAGAAACGTCCCAATTGCTCACCGGAATAGTCCTTTTTAAACTGATTTCTGAACGTTTTTGATTGATGGTAATTCGCGCATAAAGGGATAATCTATCCGCATCATAGGGTGATTTTCTTGCGTAAAAAATAATACCAAAAGTGTTGTTTGTCTGCATCTTAAATAACTTTAGTTAAACAATGATTTTTGTGAAAACAAATATCAAATTGTTTCTAAAAGCTCCTTCAATTTACGACAATTCTAAGGAAAAAGAACGCACCGAATCGTACACCTTTTATTTGATTTTAAATGATTTCAATTGAAATCAAAAAAAATTAAAATCCTGAAAACCATATAATTAACACTTTTTTGTTTCCCAATAAATTGGGTTCGTCGGGATGAGAGGATTCGAACCTCCGATCTCTGGTCCCCCAGACCAGCACTTTAACCGGACTAAGCTACATCCCGGACTGAGCGTTAAAAAAAAGTCCTAAAGACATTTTTAGCGAAAGGGCCAGCACGCGGGCCGACTTCCAATCGGTTAGCTCAAATCTCAATTCTTTTACATTGGTAAGAATAAAACCATTGTTCTTTTAAACTACTGCAAGTATAAAAAATCAAACCACATCATACAACTCTAATTCTAAGTATTTAATGTATTTTTATACAATAGAATTGATCATCTCGCCAACATGAAATTATTTGATAGTGCTATAACTCATAATATACTTCCCTGTGATGGAGAAACATATTACCACGGAATTGTTCTGTCACCCAAAGAATCAAAACAATACTTTGAGCAACTATACCATGACATTCCTTGGAAACAAGACGAAATACTAATGTTCGGAAAGAAAATAACCACCAACCGAAAAGTTGCTTGGTTTGGAGATCTACCATTTGAATATACCTATTCAAACAGTATAAAACGGGCATTGCCATGGTCTAATACGCTTATACATTTAAAGAAGCTAGTAGAATCATTTACCAATGAAACTTATAATTCGTGTTTGCTTAATTTGTATCATGATGGTGCCGAAGGTATGTCTTGGCATAGTGATGATGAACCCATGCTCGTAGAAAATGCATCGATTGCCTCGTTGAGTTTAGGCGTAGAGAGAAGGTTTGCTTTCAAACATAAAGAATCCAAACAAAAAGTACAACTTAATTTAGAAAACGGAAGTTTACTTGAAATGAAAGGGTCCACTCAACAATGTTGGCAACATGCCCTACCAAAGTCCTCCAAAGTTGCCGCACCAAGAATCAATTTGACCTTCAGAAAAATGGTACAAGAATAAGTTGTTGGTCTTGTTCAATTGTATAAAGCCAACACTAAGAAACAATAGCACTCTATATTCCTTATGAATTTTTTTCACATAACACGTGACTTTTTATAAATGTCTGTGTCATAACTATAAAGGGTAAAGAAAAAATAGTAAAAAAGTTATTGAGAGTGCTAAACATAGAAGTTTCATATAGATAGACTGAGTTTATCTTACATATGAGTTAGTTAATTGAAAAACTGTCTTTTTTAAGGCAGTTTTTTGTTTTTCAGATATTTCGAAAACGTCGCTCATCAAGAGCTGAAAGTGTTGTTTTCTTTTGTCATTCCTATGAAGGCAGGACTCTAGGATTACTCGCTTCACTCGTGATCCTGTAGGTGGTTTGTTGCTTATTAAAATCTGAGGGTGCTGTTTTCTTTTGTCATTCCTATGAAGGCAGGACTCTAGGATTACTCGCTTCACTCGTGATCCTGTAGGTGGTTTGTT
>CANKZQ010000007.1 GCA_947488345.1 uncultured Flavobacteriaceae bacterium
AATACTGATGGTGATGCGAATCCTGATTATTTAGATGTAGACGATGATGGCGATGGTGTCGATACGGCCAATGAGAACCCAGATCCGAATAATGATGGCGATCCGGCGGATGCGCAGAATACTGATGGTGATGCGAATCCTGATTATTTAGATGTAGACGATGATGGCGATGGTGTCGATACGGCCAATGAGAATCCAGATCCGAATAACGATGGCGATCCAGCAGATGCACAAAATACAGATGGTGATGCGAATCCTGACTACTTAGATGTAGACGATGACGGTGATGGTATTGATACAGCAAATGAGAATCCAGATCCAAACGGTGATGGTGATCCAGCAGATGCGCAGAATACTGATGGCGATGCGAATCCTGACTACTTAGATGTAGATGATGACGGTGATGGTATTGATACAGCGAATGAAAATCCAGATCCAAACAACGATGGCGATCCAGCAGATGCGCAGAATACAGATGGTGATGCGAATCCTGATTACTTAGATGTAGATGATGACGGAGATGGTGTAGATACAGCAAATGAGAATCCAGATCCGAATAACGATGGCGATCCAGCAGATGCACAAAATACAGATGGTGATGCGAATCCTGATTACTTAGACGTAGATGATGACGGAGATGGTGTTGATACAGCAAATGAGAACCCAGATCCAAACAACGATGGCGATCCGGCAGATGCACAAAATACAGATGGCGATGCGAATCCTGACTACTTAGACATAGATGACGATGGTGATGGCATAGATACAGCCAATGAGAATCCAGATCCGAACAACGATGGCGATCCGGCAGATGCACAAAATACAGATGGCGATGCGAATCCTGATTACTTAGATGTAGATGATGACGGAGATGGTGTTGATACAGCAAATGAGAACCCAGATCCAAACAACGATGGCGATCCTGCAGATGCGCAAAATACAGATGGTGATGCGAATCCAGACTACTTAGATGTAGACGATGACGGTGATGGAGTTAATACTGAGTTTGAGAACGCTGATCCGAACAATGATGGCGATCCAGCGGATGCACAAAATACAGATGGCGATGCGAATCCTGACTACCTAGATGTAGATGATGATGGTGATGGTGTTGATACTGAGTTTGAGAATCCAGACCCAAACAATGATGGTGATCCGGCAGACGCTCAGAACACCGATTCAGCAAGTGGAGATACGGTTCCAGATTATTTAGACGATGACGATGATGGTGATGGTGTAGATACTGCTGATGAAAATCCAGATCCAAACAACGATGGGGATCCTGCTGATGCACAAAATTCAGATGGTGATTTGATTCCAGATTACCTGGATGGCGATGATGATAACGATGGAATTTTAACGGCAGATGAAGATTTTGACGGCGATGGAAATCCATTAAATGATGATAATGATGGCGATGGTGTACCTAATTACTTAGATTTAGATAGTGATAATGATGGTATTCCAGATGCAATAGAGGGTAATGGCGATACTGATGGTGACGGAATTCCTGATTTCTTAGATTTAGATAGCGATAATGATGGCATTCCTGATATTATTGAAGCTGGAGGTACAGACATTGATGGAGATGGTCAAATAGATTATCCAACACTAGGAGATCCAACGAGTATGAATGATAGTGATGGTGATGGTTTAGCAGATGAACTTGATCCAGATAATGGTAACACACCATTGGCTAGCCCAGATACTGACGGTGATGGTGTATTAGATAATTTAGACGTAGATAGTGATAACGATGGTATTACAGATGCTAGAGAAAATGGAGGAACAGATGCAGATGGCGATGGAATTTCAGATACATTCGCTGATGCGAATGATAATGGTTTAGACGACGCCTTAGAAGGTGTTGCTTTAACGCTATTGAATACAGATGCGGCTACCGGTGATACATTACCTAATTACTTAGATTTAGATTCAGATGGTGACGGTATTTCCGATGTTATCGAAGCAGGAGGCATAGATGCAGATGGCGATGGCCATGTCGATTATGTGACTTCAGGCGATCCAACCTCAATGACTGATGTGAATGGTAATGGTTTAGCCGATGCTATTGATCCAGGCCAAGCGGGAACTGCTTTACTTGTGGTGAATACTGACGGTACTGGAGGAGAAGATTATATTGATATCGACGCTGATGGTGATGGAATCATAGATAATATTGAAGGACAAACAACTGCCGGTTTTGTGCCGCCAGCAAATACAGATATTGATAACGATGGTTTAGATGACGCTTATGACGGAGATGATGGAAATACTGTGGGTATTGTTGATCCTCTAGGACCACTTGGTGCCGTTGAACCTACAAATACGGATCTTATGGATAATCCAGATTATCAAGATACAGATTCCGATAATGATGGTGATTTAGATAGCTTAGAAGGTTGGGATACAGATAATGATGGAACAGCCGATATTGTTCCGGCTCCGGGTGATGCGGATAATGATGGACTAGACAACGCTTATGATATTGATGATAGTGCTTTAGATCCTACCAATGGAGGTACAGTCCCTGCTGATTTCCCAGACTTAGATACTCCTGGTGGAGATTTAGATTGGAGAGAAGCTCTAGATATTGATTCGGATAATGATGGTGTTGACGATCCTGCAGATTTAGATGATGATAATGATGGGATTCCAGATACTGATGAATCAGGAGGAAATGCTCCAAATGGAGATGCTGATGGTGATGGTATTCCAAATTATTTAGATACTACTGATGATGGCGGTGCTGGAGATGGCAGTCTGACAGACTACACAGACGCAGATGGCAACGGTATTCCAGATGTGTATGATGGCGATGGCGACGGTGTGCCAAATCATTTAGACCTAGATAGTGATAATGATGGTATTTATGATATCGTTGAGTCAGGACAATTGAACGGAACAACAATTGTAGATGCAAATAATGATGGAATATTAGATGCAGCTACACCTGCAAGTGTAGGAGCTAACGGATTGTTAGATCTTATAGAAACAGACGATACCGCTACTGCCACAGTTACAATAGCAACGGCAGATTCGGATACAGATGGTATTCCTGATTCTAATGAAATCAATGCTGATAACGATGGATGTAACGATGTCTTAGAGGCTGGTTTTACAGATACAGATAGCAATGGTTTATTAGGAACAGGAGATGTTGGAACTGGACTAACCGTTGATGTTAACGGAGTCGTAACCAGTGGAACAGATGGCTATACAACACCAACCGATGGTGATACAAATGGCGTTTTTGATTTCCAAGAAATGGGAGAAGCAGTTTCGGTGACAACGCAGCCCGTAAGTCAAACAATAATTATTAATGCCAATGCTAATTTTGACGTAACAAGTACGGCAACAACATATCAATGGCAAGAGAGTACTGATGATGGTGCTACTTGGAACGATATTTCCGATGGTGGTACGAATCCGACATACGCGGGTGCTACGACTGATGCTTTATCATTAACAACGGTACCAGCTTCTTTCGGAGGTAATCAGTATAGAGTTATCTTATCTTCACCAGCTTTTGCTTGTGATGGAAATATTACGTCTGATGAAGTAGTATTGAACTTATTTGGAGATAACGATGGTGATGGTATTCCAGATTTTGCAGACCTTGATGATGATAATGATGGTATTCCAGATACCGATGAATCGGGTGGTCTAGATCCGAATGCAGATGGCGATGGTGACGGTATTCCATTATACTTAGATGACGATGATACAGACGCTGGTATTGGTGATACCGACGGAATTGAACCAGGATTTGATGGAGATAACGATGGTGTGCCTAATCATTTAGATTTAGATAGTGATAACGATGGTATTTATGATATCGTTGAATCAGGTCAACTAAATGGAAGCACAATCATAGACGCTGATAATAATGGTGTTTTAGATGGAGTTCCAGCTGATTTCGGAACGAACGGTTTATTAGATGCTCTAGAAGACGCTCCAGATAGTGATGTATTAGGTGTTGCTACTGCAGATTCTGACACTGATGGTATCCCAGATTCTAACGAATTAAATGCTGATGATGATGGTTGTACTGATGTACTAGAAGCAGGATTTACAGATTCTGATAGCAGCGGAAGGTTAGGTGCAGATGCTGGCTTAACAGTAGACGCGAATGGTGTTGTGAATACACCAGGATTAACAGATGGCTATACAACACCGTTAGATGGTGATACGAATGGAGTGTTTGATTTTCAAGAGGCTGGAGCTGCGGTTACATTGACCGACCAACCAATGGATCAAACTATCACCATAAATACAAATGCTAATTTTGATGTGACAGGAGCCGCTCCTACATTTCAATGGCAAGAAAGTACAGATAATGGAGTTACTTGGAATAATATAACTAATGGAGGAACAGCACCAACATATGCAGGTGCAACTACAGATGCCTTAACATTAACGTTTGTTCCAGCTTCATTTAGCGGTAATCAATATCGTGTAATTTTATCATCACCTGCGTTCGCTTGTGATGGTAATATAACATCAAATCCAGCAACACTTACGGTACAAGCTGATTTTGATGGAGATGGTATCGGAGATCCAGTGGATTTAGATGATGATAATGACGGTATTCCAGATTCAGTAGAATTGAATGGCTTAGATCCATTAGCAGATGTAGACGGCGATGGTGTTCCAGCATATTTAGACGATAACGATAATAATATCTCTGTTGGAGATGCAGATGGCCAAGTGGAAGCGGCCTTTGACCTTGACGGAGATGGTGACCCGAATCATTTAGATTTAGATGCTGACGGTGATGGAATCTATGATGTAAATGAAAGTGGTTTAGCAGATTTAGATGCTGATAACGATGGAGATATTGATGGTGTTCCGGCTGATTTCGGAGCAAACGGATTGTTTGATGCTATAGAAGATAATGACACGGCAGGAGCTGTAATTAATTACACACTTTTAGATTCTGATAATGACGGAATCATTAATGCATTAGACATTGATGATGACGGCGATGGCGTAAATACTGCGTCTGAAAATCCAGATCCGAATAACGATGGAGACCCTTCTGATGCACAAGATACTGACGGAGATGGAGTAGCTGATTATTTAGATATTGATGATGATAATGATGGTATTTTAACAGCGACTGAAGGTACAGCGAACGATGATGGAGATAGTTTACCTAACTACTTAGATCAAGATGCTGATGGTGACGGTATTGCAGATAACGTAGAAGGGCAATCAACCGCAGGATATATTGCCCCTGACGGAGTAGATACAGATGGTGATGGTTTAGATGATGCTTATGACAATTTTGACAATCTTACAGTGAACGATCCTGATAATAATGGAGGTACAACTAACGGAATTCAACCAATAGATTCTGATGCCGGTACTTCTGGAGCAGATGGTATTGCAGATTATTTAGATCTAGATACTGACGGTGATGGAGTGCAAGATGCTATTGAAGGACATGATTTAGACAATGATGGTATTGCAGATGTTTTTCCAACTACCGATTCTGATAATGACGGTTTAAATGATGCTTATGATGGTTCAGTTGGAGATTTTGGAGATCCAAATGGATTAATTGTTACAGCTGACCCTGCAACTGATCTCCCTGATACGGATAGTACAGAGGATGTAAACTATAGAGATATTGATGATGACGGAGATGGTATTCACACAAGATTTGAAGACCTGAATGGAGATGGAGATTTTTCTAATGATGACACAGATGGTGATGGTACACCTAATTACTTAGATAGTGATGATGATGGTGATGGTATTGCCACTGCTGATGAGAACCCTGATCCAAACGGTGACGGTAATCCTGCCGATGCTCAAGATATTGATGCTGACGGTATTCCAGATTATTTAGATGATGATGACGATAATGACGGTATTGCAACCATAGATGAAGATGTAGATGGCGATGGTGACCCATCCAATGATGATTCTGATGGTGATGGTATACCGAATTATTTAGATATCGATGATGACAATGATGGTATTATGACCATAGTTGAAGGTGATGCTGACGAAGATGGTGATTCCTTCCCTAATTATTTAGATCAAGATGCTGATGGTGATGGTATTCCAGATAATGTTGAAGGCCAAACTACGGGAGGTTATACAAATCCTTTAGGTACGGATAGCGATAATGATGGTTTAGATGATGCTTATGATAATGATACTGATGGTACCAATGGTGCTGACAATTTCGGTATTGGTAACGGAATTCAGCCAGTAAATACAGATGGAGCTGATAATGATGATTATTTAGACAGTGATTCAGATAATGATAATGTACCTGATTCAGTCGAAGGTCATGATTATAGTGATCCTTCAAATGTAATTGGTTCGCCAGATGGTGAGGCTGATGTATTGCCTTCTAATCAAGATGTTGACCAGGATGGTTTAGATGATGCTTATGATGGAGATATTTCTGGTTTTGGTGATCCGAACGGTTTAAATGTTGGTACAGATCCGGCATTAGATCTGCCAAATAGAGATCAAGCTTTATTTGACTTTTTCGGAGGATCTAATAATAACTTCTCTCCAATTACACCAGATGCTGAAGTTGATTATCGAGATACTGATGATGATGGTGATGGTAGATTGACATCTTCTCTTGATGAGGATAGAGATGGTGATGGTGATCCTAGAAATGATAATTGTAATGGACCACCAGATAACAATACGCCGAATTACCTAGATCCTATCGACTGTGATAGAATACCTGGTGGATTCTCACCAAATGATGACGGTAATAATGATACATTTATTATACCTGCACTTGATCAATCTCCTAATTTCACAATGGAAGTATACGATAGATGGGGTAATGCAGTTTATAAATATGATAATAAGGGTAGAACAGGCGCTGAAATTCAGTGGTGGGATGGTTTCTCAACGGGATCTAGAACTATTGGAAAAGGTAATAAAGTACCAGTGGGGACCTATTTCTATATAATTAATTTCAATAATACTGTAAGAACACCTGCTAAGTCTGGGTGGGTTTATGTGAATTATTAATAAGAGATAAGAAGAAAATTCGTTTTAACAATATAAAGTACAATTATGAGAATTACATCATTAGTTTTACTGTTGCTACTAAGCTTTATTTCGATTGAGGGGTATAGTCAACAAGATCCGCAGTATACGCAATATATGTACAATATGAATGTTGTGAATCCGGCGTATGCTGGATCCCGTGGCACCTTGAGTATTGGCGTTTTAGGACGTACCCAGTGGGTTGGTATCGATGGGGCACCCAATACGGCTACGTTGTCTATTCATGCTCCTGTAGGGCGTAATTTAGGGGCAGGATTTTCTGTCATAGCCGATGAGATAGGTCCTGTAAAGGAGCAGAATATCTATGCTGACATTTCATATACAATTTCGACTTCAGAGGAAGGAAGATTAGCTTTTGGGTTAAAGGGAGGAGTTACGTTGTTTAATGCGAATTTAGTAGATATCGAGTTACCTCAGAATGATTTAGATGATTTGTTTGGTGAGAATTTGAGTAGAACATTTCCTAATATAGGTGCAGGTGCTTATTATTATAATGAGCGCTTTTATGCGGGGTTATCGGTTCCTAATATCTTGCAGACCGTACATTTTGAGAAGGGTGGTAATTTTATCACACGAGCAGCTGAGGAGACACATTTCTTTTTTACCAGTGGTTATGTATTTGATTTATCAGATAATTTAAAGTTCAAGCCATCTACGATGGTTAAGGCCGTTTCAGGAGCTCCATTATCGGTAGATGTTTCGGCGAACTTTTTGATGAATGACAGGTTAGAGTTAGGTTTGAATTACCGTTTAGATGATTCGATAGGGGCTTTGATTAACTTTGGGGTTACTCCAAGTTTACGCATCGGTTATGCATACGATTATACGACGACGAATTTAGGTAATTTCAACAGTGGCACACACGAGGCCTTTTTACTTTGGGATATAGATTTCTCAAAGAAGAACTTAAAATCACCTAGATTTTTCTAAAATAAGAAAAGCAAATTATGAAAAGAATTTTTTTAGCATTATGTATGTTTAGTATTGCATTTTTAAGTGCACAAACTGAAACATCAGGTAAATACGGAACCGTTAAGAATTTAGAGATAAATACGAAGAATTCTGACTTTGGGCCTTCTTATTTAGGAGAGAACCAATTGATATTTGCATCTCCTAAAAGAGGTTTCAGAATTATAAAAGATGTTTGGGAACAAAACGGTCAACGCTTTTTAGAATTGTACGTAGGTACTATTAATAATGAAACAGGAGAAGTATCTGAACAAGAAAAGTTAAAAGGAGAAGTGAATTCTCGCTACCATGATGCACAGGCTGTTTTTACCAAAGATGGAAAAACAGTATACTTTACAAGAGATAATTATTACAACAAAATTTTAGGTATCGATAATAAAGGTTGGACGAATCTAGCCATGTTTAAGGCTAGTGTCAATAATGAAGGTGAATGGATTAACATCATACCTATGCCTTTTAATAATGTAGAGTACTCAGTAGGTCACCCGGCACTGAGTGAGGATGAAAAGACACTTTATTTTGCGTCAGATATGCCAGGAACACTAGGAGAGACAGATATCTTTAAGGTAGATGTTAACCAAAGTGGTTTTGGAAACCCTACAAATATGGGAGATAAAGTAAATTCAACCTCTAAAGATTGGTTTCCATTTGTAGATAAAGGCGTACTGTATTTCACTTCTGATAGAGGTGAAGGGATGGGAGGCTCTGATATTTACGCAGCAAAACTAGAAGGTTTTTCGCCAGATCCAGTATTGTTAAGTGAACCAATAAATTCTGCGGCAGATGATTTTGCATTTATTATTGACAATGAAACCCGAAAAGGATATTTTTCTTCGAATAGAGAAGGAGGTAAAGGAGATGATGATATCTATTCTTTTCTTGAAGAAGAAACAGTAGAATTTAAATGTAAGCAATTAGTAACAGGGGAAGTTCGAGATAAGAATACCACAGATTTATTGCCTGGTGCTGAGGTTGTATTGAGCGATGAGGAAGGGAATGTACTTGAAACGATGGTTGTGGGCGAAGACGGTGTTTTTACTTTTGAAGTACTCTGTGAAACAGTGTATAAACTAGAAGGTAAAAAGGTGAACTATACACCACAATCTAAAGGATTTACAACAGATAATGAAGCCGATAAAGAATCTAAATTATTAATACTTTTAGGTACAGGAGATATCGATTTTATTAGCGATGGTAGCGGAGTTGATAAAACTACAGAGGAATTATTTAGAGATAATAAACCCGAAGGAGCTCCTGAAGATCCCGACGATCTACCTGAAGAAATCAAAATATCGACAATTGACGGTAAATACTTAGTAAATATCAATCCTATTTATTTTGACCTAAATTCATCGTATTTAAATAAACAAGCCAAAGGAGAATTACAAAAAGTAATTGACTTGATGAATCAATATCCTGAAATGATTATTGAATCAGCTTCTCATACAGATTCTAGAGGAGCAGATGGCTATAATATGTGGCTGTCTGATCGAAGAGCCAAGTCTACAGTAAGCTATATTATAGAAAGAGGTATTGATGCCAGTAGAATTACAGGAAGAGGATATGGTGCTTCACAGTTAATGAACGATTGTGAAAAGGGTGTAAAATGTACAGATGCCGAACATGCCGCCAATCGTAGAACAGAGTTCCAAGTTATAAAAATGTAAATTAATCAAAAGCAATTAACCTTGAAAAAGCCTTGTACATATGACAAGGCTTTTTTTATGTTGATGTTTTGTGACCTATCAAACAGTTTCAGACAACTTTTCAAATCATGCCAATCATAGAGCTACATACCAAAATGAGCGGGTCGAAGCAAATCGTATTTGATTTGGCCCGTAGTATTGATTTACATAAGATATCAACGCAGCAAACGAATGAGCGGGCAATAGCAGGCGTTACGAGCGGCTTGATAGGGATGAACGAGTCGGTAACCTGGCGAGCTAAACATTTTGGGATATATCAAAACGTAACATCCAAAATAACCGAATTCGAGCGACCAGATTATTTTATAGATGAAATGACACAAGGTGCTTTTAAAAGCTTCAAACATCAACATCGCTTTATAGAAACGAAGGGAGTTACTGAAATGATTGATGTTTTTGAATATAAATCGCCCTTTGGATATATAGGAAGACTGGTCGACTATCTCTTTCTCAAAAAGTATATGACTAGTTTACTGGTAAAACGCAATGAAACAATTGTAGCCTTTGCCGAATCGGATAGATGGAAAGAAATTATACCAATTACGCAGTAATCTGGGTTCTAAATAGTGCAATTTCAGCTCGTTTTTCCTCTCTTTGAAGGTGAATTAATCAACGAAAAAGAAAATCCGTAGGGGTTAAAGAACATAAAAATCATGCAACACTTTTATCTTTCTTTTTTGCAATTAAAGATGCGATCAAGGCATAAATACATCCTGGAAAAATAATACCTATAATCCAAGACACAAGCTGTGAGCCTAATGAAAATTGATGGCCGTTTTCATTGGCTTCTTCTATGGCAAGGGCAATTTCTCCTTGAGACTTGCCTAACATACTCATCGTACTTTCCATAGCTTTATTAGACATTTCTCTCAATAAGTCTAATAATTCAGGATTAAATTTTACCATAAGAGTTGTGAATAGTACAACAATTAATGAACCTATGGCATATATGGCAATAGAAGCCATAAAAACTTCACTAAAACCAAGATAACCGCCGAGGCTTTTTCGTCGTTTAAACCCAGCCCGAATAAGAAAAAAAACAGAGACTACAGTCGTGTAAACAATACCAATGGTAAAATCAAAATTGAGTCTAGGATTAATAAAATGTAATATTAAATAAATAACGATTAAAGTTACTCCTAGCATAAGTCCATTTGATAGAATTCTTTTCATAGTAGGTAAGTTTATAGGGTTAAAATCTCCAAAATGGAATATGTATGGTTCTTGTTTTTATAGAATCCGCAGCGTCTTTATTGTAGCTTTTGCTAAGTAAGGTTAAGACGTGTTCTCCTTTGTCTATGCTATCTGTAGGGAAATAGCACAATAATCCTTTCTCATTCATATTAGGATGTATATAAAATTTGCATTTTAAGGAATCTTTATAGGACACCCCATCAATAAGAATCTGATTAGCTTCCAATAATGCCGTTTGTATGTCTATCACCTTTTGTTCTTGTGCTCTTTCGATCTTATCATTCCAAACCTTTTTGGTACTATCTCTTTTAAACTTAAAATAGTCTTCTAAATTTAAGATACTTTTATTATAGCTGCCTGCATCTCGCCTTTTTATAAAGTTTCTTTTAAATTCAGAATTACTTAAAGAGTCTTTTTTAACTTTTCTACGTTCTTCAACCAATTTTAACAGCGCAGACGATTTTTCATTCTCAAGATGAAATATGGTTGAGTCGGTTATTTTTCCTTTAAATATGCTGTGCCTCAATCCAGATTTTCGATAAGGGGTAAGACCATATTTATTAGAAAGTAATTCTTCATCTATTCCTGCTTGCCTTAGAAATACACTTGCATAAGAATTTGTTATTTCATAGTTCGAAAGGCTTATATAGCGAATCCTTTTACGGCTAGCATTTGATATAGCCAAGTTCTTTTCTCTAAGATCATCATAATTATTACTCGTAACAATATGTTTTGAAATTAAATTGTTGCTTCCACTTGACCCTGTTATTTCAGGGAAATGGGGGTTCGCTTCTAATAAAAAGTTGGGTAGTACTAGTGTTAATAGCAGCAAATATGGAATAGAAAACCAAAAAAGCCTGCGGGTATATTTGGTGTCTAAAAAATTGTAGAGTAATGGTCGGTAAATAAAAGATAGGGTAATAAATGAATAAAATCTATAGATATAACCATATACTTTTGAATAGGTTTTACCCTCTATCTTTTTCAGTAAGCCTAATGTTATGAAATCAATAAAAACGAAAAATGCTAAAAACCCAAAAACAGTATTGACAATAATTGTAATGGTAAAATAAGAAGAATCAGGTCCGAAGAAATAATTTAAAATAGATGATAATAAAATCGAAAAAATAAGAAAAAAAGCGAATGATAAAAAAATAAAAAAGAGTAAAAAAGTATAGGCAAATATGGAACTACAAATCTTTTCTAAACGTTCTATATAATCATCAAATCCGCCAACTTTTCTCTTGAAATAGTCAGTAAAAAAATCAGAGTATTTTAGTTTGTCATAATCAATTTCTCCAGACACATATCGCAATCCAATGGCGCCTATCCACAAACCTCTTAAAATTACATGGATTAATAAATTGGTAAAGAAAACCAACCATGCAGCGCGAAGCATTTGCGTCACTATTTTAAGTACCACCGATGCGTCACTATTTACAGGATTGTTAACGCCTAAAAAATCAGTAAAAAAAGTTAAGGTATCTCTACTTTCCCAAATCCCAAACAACGCAAATCCGGAAATTAGCAATTCTAATTGCCAACTTTCTTGCTGTAATTTTTCAAGCCACTGTGAAAAAATGCTTTTATTATCTTTTTCGTTTAGCATCAGAATTAAAATTTTTGTGATATAATCTTATATATCGCTGATAATTTTAATTAGGTTGAAATAAACCATGTAATTATCTAGAATATCAATAAAATAAATTACATCGTTTATAGGATTATAACCTATGAACAATGTACGAATATATGTTAAAATGTTAAAACAAAAAAACCTCGCTATTTAGCGAGGTTTCTATAATTATAAAACTACCGAAATTAGTTTATAATAGTCATTTTTGTTTACCCTAAAGTAACACGTTTAAAATCACTAACAGCAACATCACCATATGAAGAAACATATTTGGCAACATTGATTTTTTCGTCTTTAATGAAGTTTTGATCCAAAAGACACTGTTCTTGATCTAAGGTTGTATTATCGGCAATAAAACGTTCCATTTTACCTGGTAATATTCTATCCCAAATTTGTTCAGGCTTACCTTCTGCCTTTAATTCAGCTTTCGCATCGGCTTCAGCCTTTGCTAATACTTCAGGCGTTAATTGCGCCATAGAAATATATTGAGGTACATTTTTAAGTGTTTTACCTAAACGTCCTAATTCGATATTGTCTTTTTCTATAACAGCAATTCTAGCTTCTGTTTCTGAAGCAATATAAGCAGCATCAAAATCTTTGTAAGACAATGTAGTTGCTCCCATAGAAGCTACTTGCATTGCTACATCTTTTGACAATACATCAGCCTTATCAACAGTAGCAGATAAACCAACTAATGCAGCAATCTTATTAATATGTACATAAGTACTTACATAAGGAGCCTCTAATTTTTCAAAGCCATTGATGTCTAGTTTTTCACCAATAACACCAGTTTGCTCAACTAATTTTTCAGCTACTGTCATTCCATTAAAATCAGCTGCTAAAAATTCTTCTTTAGTAGCACAGTTTAAGGCAACTTCAGCCAATTCATTAGCCAATGCTAAAAACTTATCATTCTTACCAACGAAGTCAGTCTCACAACCCAAAACAATGGCAACACCAGCAGTGTTGTCAGCATTGATTTTAGATACGGCAGCACCTTCAGTAGATTCGCGATCAGCTCTCTTTGCAGCCACTTTTTGACCTTTCTTACGTAATACATCGATTGCTTTGTCAAAATCGCCTTCAGCCTCAACTAAAGCTTTTTTGCAATCCATCATTCCAGCACCAGTTGCTTTTCTTAATTTATTTACTTCCGCAGCGGTTACTTTAACCATTTCCATGTTATTTTTTATTAATTATTTTTCTTCTTTAACCTCTTCAGCAGTGGTTTCAGCTTTTGCTTCTACTTTCTCCTCTTTTTTTGGAGCCTCTTCTTTCGGCGCCTCTTCTTTCTTAGGAGCTTCTGCTTCTACTTTTGGAGCCTCTTCTTTTTTAGGAGCTTCTTTCTGAGCAGTAGCTTGATCTTTATCAGCTTTTCTTTCTGCCAAACCTTCCGCAATGGCATCTGTTACAAATGATAAAATTTTATCTATTGATTTTGATGCATCATCATTAGCAGGAATAGAGAAATCAACCAATCTCGGATCAGAGTTTGTATCTACCATTGCAAAAATTGGAATATTCAATTTTTGAGCTTCCGCAATCGCGATGTGCTCACGCTTTGTATCAACTACAAATAACGCACCTGGTAAACGTGTCATGTCAACGATAGAACCTAAGTTCTTTTCTAGCTTTGCTCTTTGACGATCAATTTGTAATTTCTCTCTTTTTGATAAAGCATTGAAACTACCATCTTGCTTCATTCTATCAATCTGAGCCATTTTTTTTACGGCTTTACGGATAGTTACAAAGTTCGTTAACATACCACCTGGCCATCTTTCTGTAATGAAAGGCATGTTGACTGATTTTGCTTTGTCTGCAACAATATCTTTCGCTTGCTTTTTTGTAGCTACAAACAAAATTTTTCTACCAGAAGCAGCAATTTTATGTAACGCTTTTGAAGATTCTCCAATCTTAGCAGCAGTTTTGTAAAGGTCTAAAATATGAACACCATTACGCTCAGTATAAATATACGGAGCCATGTTTGGATTCCATTTTCTTGTCAGGTGACCAAAGTGTACACCTGCATCTAATAATTCTTTGATTTCAATATTTGCCATCTTGTTTTTTAGTTTACGTTCCGTGGTTTTAGCAATAATTAAGTAGCCACAAAGTGAGTCTTAATTATTTGGGTGCTAAACTTATACGATAACAGATTTGTATATAATAATATGTGATTAACGTTTCGAGAATTGGAATTTCTTACGAGCTTTCTTCTGACCGAATTTCTTACGTTCAACCATTCTTGGATCTCTAGTAAGTAATCCTTCTGGTTTTAAGACAGCTTTGTGCTCTTCGTTAATAGAAACCAGCGCTCTAGTTACTGCTAAACGAATGGCTTCAGCTTGACCAGTGACACCACCTCCAAAAACATTTACTTTAATATCATAAGCTTTTGCCGTATCGGTTAACACCAATGGTTGCATTACTTTATATTGTAAAGTTCCTGTTGTGAAATAATTTGTTAATTCTCTATCATTGATAGTAATGTTTCCTTTTCCTTTAGAAACATACGCACGGGCAACTGCCGTTTTTCTTCTACCTATTTTGTGTACTATTTCCATTATTTAAGATCGTTTAGGTTTAATGCTTTTGGATTTTGAGCTTGATGTTGGTGCTCACCACCAGCATATACATATAAATTTCTGTATAAAGCGCTACCTAATTTATTCTTTGGTAACATTCCTTTTACTGCTTTCTCGATTAATCTTGTTGGATTCTTTTCGAAAACTTCTGTTGCAGTAAGCGATCTCTGACCTCCAGGATATCCAGTGTGACGAATATATGATTTATCAGTCCACTTTTTACCTGTTAAATTAATTTTCTCTGCATTGATAATAACAACATTATCTCCACAGTCTACATGAGGTGTGTAGTTAGGTTTGTATTTACCTCTTATAAGCATTGCTACTTTAGAAGCTAAACGACCCAATGTTTGTCCGTCCGCATCAACTAAAACCCACTCTTTATTTACTGTGGCTTTGTTCGCTGATACTGTTTTGTAACTTAATGTGTTCACACGATTAGTTTTTGTCTATTAATAATTTATTTTCTGTCCCTCTAAAATGGGAGTGCAAATGTACAAACTATTATTTATATAACAAACAGTGTTTTAGGTATATTTTTATCCTCTATTTTTTTGAGTTCTCGACCTCATTTTTTTTACATAAAATATTTTCAAATGGTCGTTTGGAGATAGAGCTAAACAGGTTTTGCGAATTAACAAAAGATTATGATTTCATTATGATGTTTTTTGAGTTTGAAATATAACATTTGAACCTTCATCAGGTCTATAACACCGAAACCTTAAATCAACGATATTACTTGTATGATGAGTAACCGAATTATTATACTGTTCTTCTTGTGCACTTTTTCCTTTTACGCTCAAGAAAGAAAGAATCTAAACATTGTCAAATCAACCGAAACCATAAAAATAGATGGCGTCTTAAATGATCCAAGTTGGCAACATGCCGAAGAAGCGAGTGATTTTATTCAGTTTCGTCCGAAGATGGGTGTTGGGCTAAAAGCACATCAAAAGACGACAGTAAAAATGGCTTATGATGATCAAGCTATATACGTCGCTGCCTATTTAAAAGATAAGCCAGATGATATTCAACGTCAATTTACGAGTAGAGATAATTTCGGACAATCTGATTTTTTTGGAGTTATTTTAAACCCCAACAATGATGCGCAAAACGATATAGAATTTTTTGTGTTTAGCTCAGGAACACAGGCAGATGCCGTGGCTTCTCCGGGTAATGGAGAAGACTTTGGTTGGAATGCCGTGTGGGAGAGCGCTGTAAAAATCGTAGACGATGGATGGATTGTCGAAATGAAAATACCGTATGCCGCATTGCGATTTTCAAATCAGGAAGTCCAAACTTGGGGAATTCAATTTCACAGACGCTTTAGATTAGATAATTCACAATATAGTTGGAATCCTATTGATAGAACGAAAGGAAATGTAGGTTTGTATCACGGAGAACTGAGAGGGATTAGAAATATTGAACCTCCAATTAGATTGAGTTTGTATCCTTTTGTCTCTGGTTTGGTAAAAACATTCGATGGTACTACCGACACCGACGTCACAGTTGGCTTAGATGTTAAATATGGATTGACCGAAAACTTTACACTCGACGCCACTTTAATTCCTGATTTTAGTCAAGCCGCTTTTGATAACTTAACACTAAACTTAGGGCCTTTTGAGCAGACATTTGGTGAGCAGAGACAGTTTTTTAAAGAAGGGGTAGACCTCTTCGGAAAAGGCAATTTGTTCTTTTCTCGACGTATCGGTAACGCCCCCATCGGTGAAGTAATATTAGGAGCCGATGAGGAAATTTCAGACCTTCCTAACGAAGTGAAAACCTTAAATGCTATTAAAGTCTCGGGGAGAACAAAGAAAGGTTTAGGGATTGGTTTCTTCAATGCAATTACACAAAAAACAGAGGCCACAATTAAAAATACAGTAACTCAAGAAACACGTAGAGAGGTAGTCGAGCCATTAGCAAATTATAATATTTTCGTAATTGATCAACAATTCAACGGTAATTCATCAGTAAGCTTCATCAATACCAATGTAACACGTGATGGTCATTTTAGAGATGCGAATGTCACGGGGTTATTAGCGGATATCTCTAACAAAAGAAATACCTATAATATTAGAGGCGATATAAAGATGAGTAATGTCAATAGAGTAACGGGTAATGAAACCGGATTGAGTTCTTTCTTTTTGATACGGAAATCACATGGTAAATGGAGGTATAGTTTTGATCATCGCTTTTCTAACGAGCAATATGATATCAATGATTTGGGACTAAATTTTAGAAATAATTTTAACAATTTTGGAATAGATGTCAACTATAGAATTTTTGAGCCTACTAAAAAATTGAATAATTTCTTTGTTAACACCTATGTTAACTATAGACGTTTGTATAAACCAGGTACCTTCACAGGAACAAATTTCGGAGCGTTCGTGAGAGCTCAAACCAAAAAATTAATGTGGTTTGGAGGCAGAATTAATATAGAACCCGGGAAGCAATATGATTATTTCGAGCCCAGAGATTTTGAGAATAAGCGCTTCTTTGTGTACAAGAATAATGTCAACGGAAATGTTTGGTTTGAAACCAATGAAAATAAAATGTTCTCTTTTGAAGGGAATCTAGGAGGTGTAACTCTGTTCGATAGTGAAAGAGATCTAAAAGGATTTTGGTTTGGACTAGAGCCTACGATTCGATTTAACGATAAGTTTAGAGTAGGATATGAATTTTCATATCAAGATATTAGTGGTGGTCGTGGTTTTGTATCGAATATTGATGACGACATAATCTTCGGAGAAAGAGATGTGTTGAGAATTGAGAATAGTATTTCGGGGAACTATAATTTTAATCCGTTTCACGGACTCTCACTCACATTTAGAAATTTTTGGAGTACAGTTACGTATGATGATGCGCTCTTTGCCTTACAGAATGATGGGAGTTTAAACACTGATGATGGGTATACAACTTCGAGTATAGAGGATCCAAATATTAATTTCAACACATGGAATTTGGATTTTCGATATACATGGCAATTTGCTCCTGGGAGTCAACTCACAGCCCTCTACAGAAATTCATTGTTTAATTTGAATAATGCTTCTAGAGATGATTATTTCGAAAGTATAAATACCCTGTTCAAACAACCTATTGAAAATGTTTTCTCTCTTAGATTGGTATACTTTGTTGATTATAATAATCTTAAAAAAGCACTTTCTAAAAAATCAACTAGCATATAATCTACTGTTAATCATTGATTTAAAGCAAATTGTTTCTGGTGTGTTGGTAGGTAAAATGGAGAAAATTAACAAAAGTTTAAGATTAATTTAAGACTTTCGGGATCTTTTCTCTGTAACAATTGTAGAAAAGGATGGTCTCTATTAGCGAAACCAAATTAATTCACCTACATCCCCATTTTATGAAAAATCTATTTTCTTTATTCGTAGTTATTTTTCTTTTCACTTTCACAATATCCGCTCAAAAAGAAGAGAAAAAACAAGAAAAAGTTGCTAAAAGAATATATACTACTAAATATCTTGGAGATGAGAAAGCGCCAGTCATAGATGGTCTCTTAAATGACTCTAGTTGGAATATTGTAGAATGGACCACTGACTATATTGAAAACCAACCTGATGAAAATACACCTCCAAGTGAGCAAACAAAATTTAAAATAGTATACGATAAGAAGAATCTATATATCGGTGTAAGATGTTTAGATAGCCATCCAGATAGTATAGTGAAACGCTTATCTAGACGTGATGGGTTTGCCGGAGATTGGGTGGAGTTTAACATAGATAGCTATCATGACTTACGAACTGCTTTTTCTTTTACGGTAACCGCGGCAGGAGTGAAGGGTGATGAATTCATCTCCAATAATGGAAATAATTGGGATGGTAGTTGGAACCCGATTTGGTATACAAAAAGCAATATTGATGAGAAAGGCTGGACTGCCGAAATTAAAATTCCGTTAAGTCAATTGCGTTTCGGTAAAAGTAAAGAACAGATTTGGGGATTACAATCTACGCGACGCTTTTTTAGACAAGAAGAACGTTCGTTATGGCAACGTGTGCCACAAGATGCTCCTGGGTGGGTGAGTGAGTTTGGTGAATTACATGGATTGATTGACCTAGAACCTCAAAAGCAACTCGAAATACAACCTTTTGCAGTGACGAAACTTGATACGTATCCAAAAGAAGCGGGAAACCCTTTTAGAGACGGTAGTGATTTTGAACTGAATGGTGGATTAGATGCAAAAATTGGAATTACAAATGACCTCACCTTAGACTTGACCGTAAACCCAGACTTTGGGCAAGTAGAAGCCGATCCATCGGCAATCGCTTTAGACGGATTTGAAATATTTTTTAGAGAACAACGTCCGTTTTTCGTTGAAAACAATAACATTTTTAATTACCAAATCTCACAATCACAAGCCGGTGATAGCTTCGGATCAGATAATTTATTCTTTTCAAGAAGAATAGGTAGAAGTCCACAAGGCTTCCCTGATACAGATGGTTTTGTCGATCAACCGGTAAATACAACCATTTTAGGTGCCGCAAAGTTTAGTGGGAAAACGAAAAATGGTTGGTCTATTGGAGTGTTGGAGAGTGTCACTGATAGGGAGTTCGCCATCATTGACAACAATGGGGTTCGAAGTGAGGAAGAAGTAGAACCGCTCACCAATTATTTCGTGGGTAGATTACAAAAAGATTTTAATGACCGAAATACCTTTGTGGGAGGTATATTCACCGCAACAAATCGCAATTTACCCGAACATTTAGAATTTCTACATGAATCGGCGTATAGTGGAGGTTTAGATTTTAAACACCATTGGAAAAACAGAGCTTGGTACTTGGGCGGAAATGTGGTGGTAAGTCACGTACAAGGTACGAAGGAAGCGATTCAAAATACTCAAGAGTCTTTTCGTCATCGATTCAATCGAGTAGGAGCAGACTATTTATCTGTAGATCCAAATCGTACTTCTTTAACGGGAACTGGAGGTAATATTCAAATAGGAAAACAGGCTGAAGGACATTGGCGATTTGAAAGCGGTTTTACCTGGAGATCTCCAGAGTTAGAATTGAACGATCTTGGGTTTCAGCGTCAAGCGGATGATTTGAGACATTATACTTGGGTCGGTTATAGAACATTAAAACCTTTTTCTATTTTTAGGCAAGTAGGTATGAACTATAATCATTGGACGGCTTGGGATTTTGGAGGTAATCATAACCTCTTACAATTCAATGTGAATAGCTGGGCAAACTTTAAAAACAATTGGTTTGGTAATTTTGGGGTTACCTACGTAGGGGTTAACCAGTCTAATTTTGCTTTACGTGGTGGACCAAGACTTAAATTTTCACCTAGTGTATTTTTCTGGAATAATATTGGCACTGATAATCGAAAGAAAGTGCGTTTTAACGCAGGGCACAACGGAAGTAGATCTTTTGACAATTCTCGAAACCGATACCGAATGTATTTCGGGATATCATACCAACCATTAAATTCTTTGAGAATTTCGTTGAACCCATCATATAATCATAATAGCGATAAAATACAGTTTGTTGAAAATATTGACGTGGGTAATAATGTAAAATACATAAACGCCACTATAGACCAACGTACATTAAGTGCTTCTTTGCGTATTAATTATACGATAAATCCAAATCTAACGGTGCAATATTGGGGGCAACCATTTGTATCTCGCGGCCGATATTCAAATTTCAAAGCTATTACCGACGCTCAAGCCAGTAAGTTCGACGATCGTTTTCTAGAATATAATAATACACAGGTAACGCTTACTGACGGCACCTATGCTATTGACGAAAACCTTGACGGAACAGCAGATTTTTCCTTTGGTAACCCAGACTTTTCTTTTGTTCAATTCAGGTCAAACCTCGTTGTAAGATGGGAGTATATTCCTGGATCAGAAGTGTTCTTAGTGTGGTCGCAAGGAGTAACCGGTTCTGGTGATCCTGCGAATGGCCTTTTCGATAATTTAGATAATCAAATTCTAGGTCAAGAAAAAGACAATACTTTTTTAATCAAAGCGACCTACAGATTTAGATTGTAGTCACAACAATTTAATGCGTAAATTTTAACAAGAGATTTGCATTATTAACATATAATTAAGAATATAACATTGGATATCATTGTTCATTTGTGGTGACTTTATTTAACCCTAGTCAGTAGCCAGCCTCAATGAAAAATATAATACTATGTTGTGTTTGTTTAGTGTTTGTCATGCAAACAGTTGTCTCGCAAAACACAAGAGTTCCTAAAAAAGTTTACACTACACAAGATATAAAACAACAAAAGCCACCCTTAATTGATGGTGTTTTAGATGATGTTAGTTGGGAAACCGTAGACTGGGGTGTTGATTTTATAGAGAATGAACCAGATGAGAATACTCCGCCAACGTTTCAAACGAAATTTAAAATAGTCTATGACGCTAAGAATCTGTATGTCGCTATAAAAGCGTTAGATAGTGCGCCCGACAGTATTGTGAATAGATTGTCTAGACGTGATGGCTTTGCTGGTGACCGTGTGAATGTTATGATTGATAGTTATCACGATCAACGCACAGCTTTTATTTTTACCGTAACATCGGCTGGTGTAAAGGGCGATGAAATTGCTACAGAAAACGGTGATGATATTGATGATAGCTGGAATCCTGTTTGGTATACGAAAACAGTAATCGATAAAGAGGGTTGGACTGCCGAAATGAAAATTCCATTGAGTCAATTACGATTTGGAAAATCGAAAGAGCAAATATGGGGTTTGAATGTCGTTCGCCGAATTTTTAGAAAAAATGAAAGCTCGATATGGCAGCGTATTCCAGTTGATGCTCCAGGTTTTATTAGTGAGGCCGGTGAACTACATGGTTTGATTGACTTGATTCCGCAGAAACAATTAGAAATTCAACCTTTTACAGTATTACAATATGATACCTATCCTAAAGAAGGAAATAATCCTTTTCGTGACGGGCGTGATTTTAAGTTGAACGGTGGGCTAGATGCAAAAATAGGTATTACAAATGATCTCACTTTAGATCTTACAGTGAACCCTGATTTCGGACAAGTAGAAGCCGATCCAGCAGCGATAACCTTAGATGGGTTTGAAATATTTTTTCGAGAGCAACGTCCATTTTTTGTCGAGAATAAAAATATTTTTGACTTTCGCCTTGGCGGAAATCAAGACAACTTATTCTTTTCAAGAAGGATAGGGAGAACACCACAAGGATCCGCCACATCAATAGACGGTGAATTTGTCGATCAGCCAGCGAATACAACCATACTCGGTGCCGCGAAGTTTAGCGGTAAAACAAAAGATGGATGGTCGATTGGGGTTTTAGAGAGTGTCACCTCAAAGGAGTTTGCCAAAATTGATGCAAATGGTGACAGAAGAGAGGAAATTGTAGAACCATTGACAAATTATTTTGTAGGAAGATTACAAAAGGATTTGAACAATCGAAACTCATACGTAGGAGGAATTTTTACAGCCACCAATCGAAAACTAGAAGGTGATCTCGATTTTTTAAGAAAAGCTGCGTATACCGGCGGTCTAGATTTTAAACACCAATGGAAAGACCGAAAGTATTATCTCGAAGGTAACGTGATTATGAGTCATGTAGAGGGTAGTCAAGAAGCGATACAAAATACCCAAGAGTCATTAACACATTTATTCAATCGTGTTGATGCTAGTCATGTTGAGGTTGATCCTACAAGAACCTCTTTAACAGGAACCAGCGGTAGAATAGAATACGGGAAAGCCGGAAGTGGACATTGGAGATACAGCATCGGTGGCAATTGGCGTTCGCCAGAATTAGAATTAAATGATATCGGTTTTTTGCGTCAAGCGGATGAAATTCGCCAGTACGCATCGATTCGATATAGATCATTAAAACCCTTTGGAAAATTTAGAACCATCAATGCTAGAGCGAATATGTTTACAACCTTTGATTTCGAAGGTAATTATAATCGTATTCAATATAGATTGACAAGTTTCGCGGAGTTTAAAAATAACTGGGCAATGGAAGTCGGCTATATCCATAAACCAAGAATATTTACTAATACTATTTTACGTGGAGGACCTCGTTTTCGTTTCTCGGAAGAGAATATTAATTTCTTTTTTATGAATACTGATAATCGTAAAAAGCTGCGTTTTTTCGGAGGCTATGTGTACTCACAAGCAAGAGAAAATAACTTTAGTTTTCTAAGATTTGAAGGAGGAGTTACCTACCAGCCAACTAATGCATTGACAATTTCATTCAACCCCGAATACACCAAGAACCCCAATAAGACACAGTATGTAACTGAGACTGATTTTAATGGTACACCGAGATATATTTTAGGAACCATCGATCAACAAACATTGAGTGGTTCGATACGATTAAACTATACAATCAATCCAAACTTGACGATTCAGTATTACGGACAACCCTTTGTGTCGAGAGGTAAGTATAGACAGTTTAAGTTTGTAACAAATTCTATTGCCGATAATTTGAGCGATCGTTTTGAAGCATTCAATAATACGCAAGTAACTTTTATTGATGATACTTATTTCATTGATGAAGATTTAGATGGTTCTGCCGATTATGAAATCGGAAATCCAGACTTTTCTTTTGTGCAATTTCGTTCTAACCTTGTAGTGCGTTGGGAATATATTCCAGGATCTGAAGTGTTTTTAGTCTGGTCGCAAGGTGTGACAGGTTCAGGTGATCCAACCGAACACCTATTTACAAATCTAGACAATCAGATTTTAGGACAGAAGAAAGAAAACTCCTTTTTGATTAAAGCAACGTATAGGTTTAGATTGTAAAAGAGTTGATCATGATCATAAAAAAAGGGAAGTTATTAACTTCCCTTTTTTATACATGTTATTAAATGTCTTTTAGTCCATTTTCATAATGTTTTCAGGTGTAAAACCATTGTTAAACTTGATGTTTGTTAATGTTTGAGTCAAGTTAGGATTTTCGCCATATTCACCTTTTTCATTGGGCATATAGTAGGTGCGTTTTGTGGCAATTTTTTGTCCGTCAACATCTTCATATTCATAATTGGCAATAATTGCCGGTACATTGACGCCCATAGCCGGTAGCGAAAAATAAAAACGATCAATCATTTTGGTGGTTGGGTTGATATATAAAATGTAAATATCGTTTTGTTCTTTGCCGGTAATCGCAGGGTCATAAGTAACTTCTAATTTGTCATATGAGGTTCCGTTGTATTCTTCTTGTCCTAAATATTTTAGGATGGTTCCTTTGTCTGTCAATTTATAAGGCATTAGAAACCAAAAATAGTTTGCACGTCTTAAAAATTCACTTGTTCCAACGGCTTGTGGATCTTCTATTCCTTTTCCTGCCAAGGTTGCCATGGTAGTCTTTCCGTCAAAATATTGCATGATATCACCTTCTGCTCCTGGCATGGCATTAATGTCATGTTGCGTATAATAACCAAAAGAGGTTTCCGTGTCGAAAACATAACGTTCTGTAGAAACATCAGCTTTGCCGTCTGCACTTCTATAATCATAGGTATATTGTACATCTTTTTTATTCCAAATGTCATCCCATCCGCCATGAGCGTAAGCAATAGAAGCCAGCATAGAACTAGGATTTTCAGTAGTATATGTAGGTGCTTCGATGGTCGTTTCTGTTACAGGATTATCTTTTGTCTCACTTTTTTTGTTGCAGGCGGTAAATACCAATACTAAGCTTAGTGTTAACAGATTGAAGTACGATTTTGTAGTCATTATTGTCTTTTTAGTTAGCTTAATTAGACGTATATTTTAGGAAACCTTACATGTTTTTAAATCTTGTTTGAGGCCATTTTAAAGAATGGATATTATAACTTTACCAATCAAAATTATCGCATATGGATTTTAAAAATATGATTGTATTTCTCAAGAAACTGCAGGCCAACAATTCAAAAGACTGGATGGATGCCAATCGAAAATGGTATAAAGAAGTACGTGAGGATTATATTGGTTGGCTAGATGAGATGAACGCCAAATTATTTGATGTTGACGACAACTATTATGACACGCCCGGTAGGAGAGGAATCAATCGTATAAACAATAATTTACTGTTTCATCCTAACAAACCCATTTATAAAGATCATTTTGGAGCAGGATTAGACAAGCGCCCGCACACAGGTGATTTTTATGTTGAAATTGGAATTGATCGATGTATGTTTGCAGGTGGTCTGTGGCGGCCCGACCCCAAAGTACTTAGAAGTATACGAGATGCTATAGATTACGACGGTGAAGAATTAAAAAAGATACTCAACAAGTCATCTTTTAAATCAATTTTTGGAGAATTGTATAAGGATGAACGTTTAAAAACGGCCCCGAAAGGATTCTCGAAAGATCATCCACAAATCGATTTATTACGCAATAAAACCTTCGCAGTGGTTCATGAATTTTCTACAAAGGAGGCGCTAAAATCAGATTTTAATGAGAAGCTCATTGATGTTTATAAAGAGATGCTTCCTTTTAGAAAGTATTTGAACCTTGCTGTGACGGTTTAATTTTTTGAAATGCTCTAACTTATGTATTAAATGGCTTCATCGAACGCTACAAATGTACCAGTTACTCCTTTTTCGAAATTGGCAGCATCAGTAGGAAGAAAGAAATCAAATGAAATCCAGCAATAGCCTTGATCGCCCCAAGCGGTTCCCCAAGAGTTGACAAATTTAAAAGCATTCAAGGTATTGTCATATCCTACAATTAGAACAGCATGCCCGCAACTAGCAGGATCAGAACTTTCGTTAAATGTAGTCGCCATACATTGCGGTGAATTTTCAAAGTTGATTCTTTTAATGTCGAATGACATCACAATCGGATTGCCTTGAGAAAGTAATGTTTTCATTAAATTAATTTGTGTAATTGTCGGATCTGTATTTGTTGGTGACACTCCAACAATGAAGTAATCATTTATTTTATTTTGGGCTGCTTCTACTAATAACTCTTCGGGAGGCTGCTCAGAACATTCTTGATCAGAATAGGGAAAATTTTGCCAAGTACTTACACCTTGCGTTTTTAGTAATTCAAGTGCATCTATAATTGAAGAACCAGAAAGGCAATTGGGGTTTGCTTTGGTTTGATTATACACAAAAGCAGGACTCATAACATCTTCAAAAGAATTGTAGTCATAACCAAATTGAACTTTTTCTTGATAACTCTTCAAATAGTACGTGGTTGCCCAGGAAACACAACTTCCTTGTTGACCTTGACTTTTAACAGGGGGCATAAATGTTGACAAGTCAGACTTTTCTGGTAAATCATCCGGAATTTCGATGTCGTTGATAAGCTCGACATCAATGGCATTTTTAGAGAAATGGGCGCAAGCGGCACCAGTTTCTTCAGGATCATCAATTGATTCTTCAGGTTCCAATACTTCCGGAACATTAATGGGATTGTCTGAAGCTGCAGGATCATTCCAAACAAATGAGCTTTCACAACTATTGAAGACAAAAAGAATCGGAAAAAATAAAAGGATTAGGGCTTTCTTAAATTTCATTTTATAACACTTATTCGTAAAAAAATCTGATAAAGGTTAGTCGTTAATAAATGATTTTAGCAAAATGCTAAATAAAGAACAGTTAAATATAGGGATTCTTTGTGAAATTATAATAGGAAACAATAAACTCCCCTGTAAGAAAAGTAAAGATTTATTTTTTTGTTAAATCATACAACGCTATTTCTTAACTTTTAAAACCATCAATCTTCTATTGAGTTTAGATCGATTAAACATAATGAATGTATCGTTTCGATAGTTACCTAAATAAGGAATATAGAGTGTTTTTCCTTTATTTTCCTGAATTTTTTCGCGGGTGACATCTCCTTTTTCATCATAGATAAAATCATATAAAGAACTTGATTGTAACCAGCCCTGAGAGACTCGTGTTCTTCCGTCTTCTTTTACTTTGAGGTTTTTTCCAGAATTTAGAAGTACATGTAATTTATTGTTATGTACTACCGCATTATATGATGGTTCAGTGGCTTTTTTGAAAATACTTCTTCCCCAATCTAACTCACCTTCAGCGTTTAATTTTAAAATTAAAATGTCATTATAATGGTAAACAGTCTGTGTGTATCCACCCCCATTCATACCATTAGAAACATAGACACTGGTGATAAAGAATTCTTCGGCAAGAAGGTAGGTATTTCCGAGTTCATCTTCAATAACATGATCCAGATAGAAGCTTCTTAACTCCTTGTTTTTCTTCTTTTTTACCTTTCTACTTCCATAAATATCTTGATATACCTGTTCGGGCAATTTCGTCCTTTTTTTGTCTAAAATTTCAAGATTTTCAGGGTTCAATTTTATCTGTGATACACTATTTATTCTACCGGCTACTTTTTCTGATGAAAAACCAAATAAATCAAATACATCATCTTTATCAATCATTACTAAAGACTCAATGAGTTCGTTTTCTTCTAATGCGATTTCCTTCGATGAAATGTCATTTTCATTGATTTTGGTAATGACAAAAGAGTAATTAGCCCTATCGTCTATCTTCTCTTTTTTTCCTTCGAAAAATTCTTTTCCGAGCGTAAAGACATTACCATTATTATCTACAATCATATCCGAAGAGGTATAATATTTCTCGGTATTTGAATAGTAACTTTTTGTGTAGAGTAGCGTTAGAGATTTGGCGTCAAAAACATGAATTAAATACGAGTTAGAGTTTTTCCTAATATCATCAGTTGCAATAGCAAGAAAATCTTCATTTGGAGAAATAGAAAAGTTTGTTTGTCTCTTATTTCGACCCCGAAATAATACCTGTTTTTTCTCTACCGTAGTTTTAAAAAGTTCAACAGTTCTATGTTGCTTGGTTTCTAGATTTAGAATATGGCAGTTAATAACTCTTTCAGATTTTGAAGGACTATATAGGGTGAAAATTTTTAACTCATTATTAAAAAAAAGTTGCGATTGAACCTTTTCTTTTTTTGAAATACTTACAGCGTAATTAAAAGTGTTTTTTACATTTTCATCATAAATTTCAAAAATCAATTTTTTTCTAGATGACCTTGCAATGATCGTTTCATTTTTATCAGTTGTGTGAACCGTAAGTACATTAGTTCCTCGATGTTTGTCAACAAATTTTTCACTTTCTTTTACATCGAAGTAAGTACTTTGGCTATTCATTACTTGCATTGAGAGCATAACGAAAAATGAGAACAGGAATGTTTTTTTCATAGGTTGAGTAGGTGTTGATTTTTGATTTGTAATAAAATATTGATAGTTCACAAGGTTTAATGCGCTTGCAACCAGTTTTGACCAATGTCCATTTCAACATCTAGGGGCACAGCGAGCGAATAAGCACTTTCCATTTCTTCTTTTATGATAGGCTTTATGATCTCTAACTCATCTCTATGCGCGTCAAACACCAATTCATCATGCACCTGTAAGAGCATTTTTGATCTAAAATTTTCTTTTTGAAATCTGTTATATATGTTGATCATAGCGAGTTTTATAATATCTGCGGCGCTACCTTGAATGGGAGCATTTACAGCATTTCGCTCGGCAGCACCTCTAACAACCGCATTTCTTGAATTGATATCTTTTAGATAGCGACGACGACCCAACACGGTTTCTACATAGCCATGATCTCTTGCGAAATCTACTTGCTCAGCCATATATTTTCTCAATTTTGGATAGGTTTCATAATAAGTATCAATAAGTTCTTTTGCCTCGCTCCTGGAAAGTGTCGTTTGATTACTCAAGCCAAAAGCTGATACGCCATAGATAATTCCGAAATTCACCGTTTTTGCGTTGCCGCGTTGTTCACGGGAAACATCACTTAATGGAACATTAAAAACTTTAGCCGCAGTGGATGCATGAATATCTTCATTGTTTTTAAAAGCTTCAATCATCGTCGTCTCTTCGCTTAAAGCAGCAATAATCCTTAGTTCTATTTGCGAGTAATCGGCCGCTAATAAAACATGATTTTCATCTCTAGGGATAAAGGCTTTACGTACTTGTTTCCCACGTTCTGTACGAATAGGAATGTTCTGTAAATTTGGATTATTAGAACTTAGGCGTCCTGTAGCAGCAACGGCTTGTGCATATACCGTATGAATTCTACCTGTTTTAGCATTCACTTCGTTTGGCAGCGCATCGACATAGGTACTTTTTAGTTTTTTATATTGACGATATTCTTGTATATCACGAATAATTTGATGGTCTTTTGCTAAATAAGACAATACATCTTCGGCTGTTGAATATTGACCTGTTTTTGTTTTTTTTGGTTTGTCTACAAGTTTCAATTTATCAAAGAGAATAGGCCCTAATTGCTTAGGTGAAGCTAGATTAAATTCTTCACCAGCTTGTTCATAAATTCCTTTCTCTAGGCGCTCTATATCTTTTGTCAATTCAATCGACAACTCTTGCAAGAATTCAGTATCTATATTAATACCTTCAATTTCCATGGCAGTGAGCACTTTGACCAGCGGTAATTCTACATCATTGAATAAGCCTGTTACATTGCCACTTTCTAATTCTTTTTCAAAATGTTCTTTTAATTGCAATGTGATATCTGCATCTTCAACGGCATATTCACTTTGTTTAGACGCTTCAACACTTCGCATCGATAATTGATTCTTTCCTTTTTTACCAATGAGTTCTGTAATCGACACGGGCTGATAACCTAAATAAGTTTCTGCTAATACATCCATATTGTGACGCATATCTGGATTGATTAAATAATGGGCAATCATAGTGTCAAACAAAGGCCCTTTTACAGGGATGTTGTAATTGGATAAAACCTTTATGTCATATTTTAAATTGTGTCCTATTTTCTCAATCGTGTCACTTTCAAAAAAAGGTAAAAACTCTTCAACAATATTTTGTGTTTCTTCTTGATCTTCGGGAAATGTCACGTAATATCCTTTTTCTTTTTCCCACGAAAAAGCTATTCCAATCAATTCAACTTCTAGAGCTTTTAACCCCGTAGTTTCAGTATCAAAACATACAGATTTTTGCTGCAATAATTTTTTGAGCAGTAGTTTGCGAGATAGAGGCGTCTGTACATATTGATAAAAATGATCAGTATTGGCAATTGTTTTAAATCCAGAGACCTCGACCGTAGTATCATTATTTTGAACTACACCAGCACCAGGTGTTGCGAATAGGTCGAATTGCCCATCATTTGGCGGTGTAGGTTTCTTTTTAACAGGTGTTCCCGTCTCTTTTATAACAGGTTCTGAAGTGGTAGTAGTTTCAGTTGAGAATGTTTTAACAAAATTATCAATAAGTCTTCTAAACTCAAGTTCTTCAAAAATGGTCTTTACTTTATCAATATCTGGTTGGTCAAGTTCAAAATCCTTTTCATGAAAGTCAACGGGAACATCCAGCATAATCGTTGCTAATTCTTTCGAAAGTAACCCTAATTCTTTGGCGCCTTCAACTTTCTCTTTCATTTTACCTTTCAGCTCATGTGTATTGGCTAAAAGACCTTCCATGCTCCCATAGGCCGCAAGAAATTTCTTGGCCGTTTTTTCACCCACCCCTGGAAGTCCTGGTATGTTGTCGGCAGAATCGCCCATCATACCTAAAAAATCGATGACTTGTTCAGGTCGTTCTACTTCAAACTTTTGCTGAACTTCGGGTATTCCCCAAGTTTCGTAACCACCACCAAATACAGGCTTATACATAAAAATATTATCAGAAACTAACTGGGCAAAATCCTTATCAGGGGTCACCATAAAGGTTTTATAACCTTGCTTCTCTGCTTTTTTTGCCAAGGTTCCGATAACATCATCCGCTTCATATCCAGCTTTCACCATGATTGGGATATGCATAGCTTTTAAGATTTCTTCAATATAGGGCACCGCAATTTTTATGGCTTCTGGTGTTTCATCTCTATTGGCCTTATATTCGGCGAACATTTCAACACGATCGACACTTCCGCCTTTATCAAAACAAACAGCTAAATGATCAGGGCGTTCACGTTTGATAACGTCTAATAGTGAATTCATAAAGCCCATAATGGCTGAGGTATCAAGACCTTTAGAATTGATTCTTGGGTTTTTTATAAAGGCATAATAACCTCTAAAAATTAGTGCATACGCGTCGACAAGAAAAAGTCGTTTTTGTTCAGCCATTTGTTTTGTTTTGTTGAAGACCATAAAACTACAAAACTTATCTGTTGAATTGAAATTAATTGAAATTCAATTTGTAATTTTCAACTTTACAAATTACATGGATTTAGTCATAGATTTCTTTTTAATCACAGGCATCGTAATAAGTGTCATTATATTGTTGTTACTCATGAAATCAACAAAAAAGGAACTTCCACAAAAACTCTTAATTATTTTCTTTACGATACTTTTGTGCTACATAGTCCATGCTTATTCTGATGTTCACGATATTGAACTTCTTTGGATCGTAACTTTTGTTTTCAACGATGCACTAGAATTGGTCGTAGGGCCAATATTGCTGCTCTATGTAAAATCCTTATTTTTAGATACTAAAGAACTGGTCAAAAGAAATTGGATCCATTTTATCCCTTTGGTAGGATATTTTTTTTTGATCTCGCTACCAATGCTTATATCAATAGTTCAGAAATCATTTGTATTTAATTATTTAAAATTATTAAACGACAATAGTTTGTTGATGTTTACTTTTTTCATCGCCTTACTAATTGTTTATATGTTGTGGGCACTTAAACTTTTTCTTACTTATAGAAATATTGTCCCGCTAAACTTCTCCACAATTACAAAGTCTGATTTAAGTTGGGTAAGAAATATGTTAGTTGGGTCGATCATAGTCGCTTCTGTAAGCTTACTAATGAATGTAAGGGATATAATTACGGGCAATCAGGTAGATACCGATTGGATAATTTTGATTTTAGTTATCATATTTATTGCATATCTGGGATATTATGGGGTAGAGCAAACAAAAATGTTACTTCCAGATTTTCTAATCTTAGAATCAAATACTAAAAAAAATAAACTAAATAGTACACCGGGATATTCATATGATGAAAATGAACTCAAACAATTAAAAAAAATGCTTTTGTCTATTATAAATAAGCAAAAAGTGTATTTAGATGAAGATCTTACTTTGAATAAATTGGCACAGCAAATACCTACTACAGATAAAAAATTGTCGACGCTTCTTAATCAATATATGAAAACAACCTTTTACGATTTTGTAAATAAGCACAGGGTCGAATCCGTAAAAGAAAAACTGAAGAGTAACGATTTTGCTCATTTAACCATATTAGGAATCGCCTACGAGAGTGGCTTCAATTCTAAAACCAGTTTCAATCGAATTTTCAAGAAAGAGACAGGATTATCCCCATCTGAATATAAAAAATCGCTTTAATTCTTATAAAATTAGTGCCATCGGAAGCAATGGTACGATTGGCACTCATGTTAGTAGTTGATTTGTATGTATTTAAATTTTTACAATCACTATTTAACATATGATAGCATGAAACAAATAAGCGCGGTATTTTTATTCATCAGTATTTCAATAACAGCACAAACGAATAATCTCAAACCTTTTGAAGGTGTTTGGCTTAGTGAAGGGTACGGCAGAGTCGTTGAAATAAAAAAGAACAAAGCACAACTGTATGATATATGTAAAGTAAATTGTACGAAAGCACAAATCTTACCTAAAGATATACTCCTAGATCAATTTAAACTTACCAAAGTAAATGATTCACTGTTGGAAGTAAGTGGTGGAATTACCAAACTTTATTTTAATAAGATTGATGACCTTCCCGAATTGTGTTCTCGGAAAATAAAAGATAAGAATGATCCAATATATAATTTTGAGACCTTATGGCAGACCTTCAACGAAAACTACTGCTATTTTGAAGAACGTAAGATCAATTGGACGGCCTTAAAAACAAAGTATAAATCTCAAGTAAGACCAAATACAAAACCATTTGAGCTATTTCTTATAATGGATGCTATGGTCGAAGAATTAAACGATGGGCACTCTAATATGTATGTTCCAAAAGAATTAGAGAAAGAGTATCGAAAAGATCAAGCAGCAAAACGAGAGATTCGAAAAACTAAGATATTAGATTCACTCGGACAAGATTATAAATTACCGCCTATTCATGTAGATAGTATTCGACTAAAAGTGATTAGCAATTATGTAAAAGATGTAAAAACATACAATTTTGGGGTGTTGAATTATGGACTTTTAAATGATGAGATTGCCGTTTTACAAATTAATGGTATGGATCAATTTGCAAATTATAATATTCCAAACAACATTGCTAGATCGAAAGCTGAGCAACTCTATGAGAAGCATTCGGAAAAAAGTAACAATTATACGAGAGATAATACAGATGGAACTTCCTATATCATGAATAAGGTACTATCAGAGATTAAAAATACCAAAGCTTGTATCATAGACGTTCGATTTAACGGTGGCGGTTTTGATGAAGTGCAACTGGAAATATTAAAAAAATTTGCAACAAAAGATACACTAGTCGTAGTTAAAAAAGCAAGAGATGGCAGTGGTTTTACTAAAAAGTCAAATGTCTATTTAAGGCCTTCGAGTAATGTCTATAAAGGAGATGTGTACTTTTTGACGAGCCACCAAACCGCAAGTGCAGCTGAAGATTTTATCTTATGCGCAATGTCTGCTGTTCCTAATGCAATTAGGATAGGTTCAAACACTAACGGAATTTTCTCAGATATTCTTGATAAAAAACTACCAAATGGTTGGGCATTTGGGTTATCTAATGAAATTTATGAAAGTCCAAATGGTTTAAGTTATGAAGCTACAGGGATACCCCCGCATTATCGCGTAGCATATGACAAAAAAGGCTATTGGTTTTATAAGAAATTTTATGATGATCAAACGAGCAAAGATGAAGCGATAGAACTAGTCTTAAGTTTAATTCAAAAGTAGACTAATTAAAAACGAATGGATGTCGACATTATCCATTCGTTTCTTTTTGTTTTAAATAATAGTCAGATTGTACATTTTCATTCTTCCCATTTTGGTATTTGATCATGCTAAAGCCTTCGTGTATTGAATAGGAACCCGTTTCCCCATTTTTATTAACAGCAATATAGGCCACTTGGAAATTTTCGTGATTACTGTTCGGTTTATCCACAATTCTTTTGATAGCTTCTTCACAGGCTTCTTGAGGAGATTTGCCTTGACGCATAAGCTCAACAACTAAAAAACTTCCAACAGTTTTAACCACTTCTTCTCCCATTCCTGTAGCTACGGCAGCACCAATTTGGTTATCCACAAATAAGCCAGAACCAATAATAGGTGAGTCACCAACGCGCCCGCTCATTTTATACGCCAATCCACTGGTTGTACAGGCGCCAGAAATATCACCATTTTCATCGATGGCTAACATTCCAATGGTATCATGATTTTCTATATTGATAATAGGTTTGTAGGCGGCTTCTACCAGCCATTCTTCCCATTCTTTTTTTGAGGCTTCTGTAAGCAGGTTTTCACGTTTCATGCCTTTTGAGATAGCGAAATCTTGAGCGCCTTTTCCGGCAAGCATGACATGTGGTGTTTCTTCCATTACTTTACGTGCAACCGAAATGGCATGTGTAATATTTTGCATGGCTACTACGGCGCCGCAGTCTCCTTTAGTATTCATAATACAAGCGTCTAAGGTAACGTTGCCATCTCGATCTGGGCGACCACCCTTACCGACAGATTGATTTTTAATGTCGGCTTCCTCAACCATACATCCTTGCTCCAAGGCATCAAGCAAGCTACCATTTGCATTTAAAACTTCCCAGGCCTTGGCAGTGGCGTTGGGTACGTTCCATGTGGCAATGACCAATGGAAGAGAGGCTTTTGGACTAACAATAACTTCCTGTTTTTTTTCAGTTTCTTTTTCTGCACAATTTGTTAAAGAGGAGGTAACGGCAAGTCCGATTCCTGTCAAAGAAGCGTTTTTAATAAAGTTTCTGCGTTTCATCTATTTTATATTTTTATTGCTAAATATCAGGAAATAAAAAATTTCTTCATATTCAGGAATTCGCATAAGGGGTTTAATTGAAAATAATGACATCATTGTTCAGACGCATTTCATCTTTTACGTAATTTATCTACATTAGCAAGATACAAAAACAATAGAAATGATAGTTGAGATATGTGCCAATTCTTATGAGTCAGCATCGAATGCGTTGAAGGCAGGGGCCGATAGGATAGAGTTATGTTCAGAGTTAGGGGTTGGAGGAGTAACACCATCATACGGATTGATACAAAAAGTGGTGGAAGAGCTTGCTATAGACGTGAATGTATTGATTCGCCCAAGGAGTGGCGATTTTACCTTTTCGGAAGATGAGTTTGATGTAATGAAACGAGATATTGCCTTCTCAAAAAGTATTGGGTGTAAAGGAATCGTCTCGGGTGTATTGATAAGGGATTCTAAAATTGATGTTGCTAGGACAAAAGAGCTAGTCGATCTAGCGAGGCCTCTATCGTTTACATTTCATAGAGCGTTCGATTGGGTAGAAAATCCATTAGAGGCTATTAAGGATTTGATAGCGATAGGAGTAGACCGAATATTAACTTCTGGTCAAGAATCAACTGCTTCTGATGGGATAGCATTACTCACACAGCTTAGAAAAGTGGCGAATGAGAAACTAATACTGATGCCTGGAGGAGGTATCAATGAAAAAAATATAGTTCAATTCAAGAACGAAGGGTTTAAGGAAATACATTTTTCGGCGACTACATTACACAAGACGATCGATGTGCCTAAATTGGCCATGAATAGTAGCCGTTTTTTTGATGAAACGCAACGAGCAATTTCTGATACTTCGAAAATTGAAAAGCTTATAGCTCTAGTTAAATAAGTATTAAAATTTACTGGAACCCGTTTCGATAATGTATTTTTGCAAAAAGAGTTTTATACAATGCGTTGGATAATTTTTACAATATTTTATGTCGTAATCGGTTTTTATGCGTTTCAGGCGGTGAAAACAATTACAAAAAACAAATGGATACGTTTCATATTTATTGCCGCTTCGTTGCTCATAGTTGGTAATTTTATATATCAATTTGTACAAGCTAGTGAGGGTCGAGTGCTCACACCTGCAAAGAGTTATGCTTTCGGATTTTTATTGACTTTTTTAGCGTTGAAACTGGTTATTGTTCCTGTTTTAGTTGGTGAAGATGTTTTTAGATTTTTGTCTGGACTCTATACCAAATTCTCAACTTCTAAAAATTCATTTTACCTGCCGTCTAGAAGAAAATTTGTGAGCCAAATAGCGATGGGTTTAGCAGCAATTCCCTTTACTTCATTATTGTACGGAATGTATAAAGGTAAATACAATTATAAAGTGTTACAATATGCACTTGAGTTTGATGATTTACCAGATGCATTTGATGGGTATCAAATTACACAGATATCAGATATACATAGTGGAAGTTTCGATGATGCCGAAAAAATAAAATATGGCATTGATTTGATAAATCAGCAACGGTCTGATGTAATTTTATTTACTGGAGATTTGGTAAATAATAAGGCCAATGAAATGGATCCTTGGATTGACGCTTTTAGTAAACTGGAAGCAAAAGATGGTAAATTTTCGGTACTCGGAAATCACGATTATGGTGATTATGTAGATTGGGAATCTGATGAGGCCAAAGTTCAAAATATGGAAAAGTTGAAAACTGTTCATCAACAAATAGGTTTTGACTTATTATTGAACAATCATAGAAAACTGACAAGAAATGGCGAGGAAATAGCGTTAATTGGCGTAGAAAATTGGGGTGTTGGAGGTTTTAAAAAAGCGGGTGATTTGAAGATGGCTTCCGCCGGAGTTGATAAGCAAGGATTCAAGATTTTATTAAGTCACGATCCTAGTCATTGGGAAACAGAAGTCAAAGGGCATGAAGATCATTATCATTTAACCTTGAGCGGGCATACGCATGGTATGCAATTTGGTATTGAAATACCAGGATGGATAAAATGGAGTCCAGTAAAATGGAGGTATAAGTATTGGGCTGGTATTTATGAAGAAGCTGGAAGATTTATAAATGTAAACCGTGGCTTTGGCTTTTTAGCTTATCCGGGAAGGGTTGGAATTTGGCCTGAGATATCTGTTATAACCTTGAAAAAGAGAGGGCAGGAGCGTCATAGTTAAACAAAAACACTATATTTGTAGGAGTATCATTAATTTTGATTACTAAACTACCAACACGTAAATTCATGCTTATGGCGAAGTTTGGCGAATTAATTAGTTCTAGTATTCCGACGCTGATCGATTTTTATGCCGATTGGAATGAGAACAATACCAGTTTACACTCTGTACTCAGAGATGTAGCGGCTGCTTTAGGTGACAAGGCTAAAGTGATAAAGATAGATATTGATAAAAACGAAACTTTGGCAAGTGCTCTGCGTATTAAAGGAAACCCAACGTTTATCATCTACAAAAATGGTGAAATGAAATGGCGTCAATCAGGTGAGCAAGATGCCAATACCTTAATTAGTCTGGTACAACAGTACGTTTAGAATTTTATCTTTTCAAAACGATATCCTTTTTTTGAAAAATAAGTTAGTGCCTTCGGTAAGGCATATAACATATTGTCCCCGGCTTTTTTGCTGTCATGTAAGACTACAATGCTACCACTTTCTGCATTTGAAATAATATTTTGCAATACTTGTTCTTTCGAAACTGACGCGTCCCAATCAATAGCAAGTACATCCCACATTACAATTTTATAGCCTAGCTTTTGGAGAGATTTACCCTGAGAAGGTTTTAATTTTCCATAAGGGGGTCTGAATAGTTTTAAACTGTTTTTTGGACGCGCCGGATCCAACAGTTCTTCCGTTTTCTGAATATCGCTGAGGTAGGTCGAAGTCTTAAATTTCCAGCCTTTTAAATGGTTGTAGGTATGATTACCAATGGCATGCCCCTCATCTAAAAGTTGTCGATAAAGTCTCGGGTTTTCAGCTATATTTTTGCCAATACAAAAAAAGGTAGCTTTCGCCTGATATGCTGCCAGAATCTCTACTACCTTATTGGTAATATCTGGTGTTGGACCGTCATCAAAAGTGAGGTAGATGACCTTTTCTTGATTCGGAATATCCCAAACATATGATGGAAAGGTTTTTTTTGCTAACCATGGTGTTTTAGGGCTCAGTAATTTCACCTTTATTGACAAATAAGTTAATTCTTGTTTAAGTGTTCTTCAAATGCCTTGAGGAACTTTAAGTATTCAAAAAATTGAGGTTTTAATAGTTCATAAAACTCTTTGTCATATTCATCAGCCGCAGCTAAGATGTTGTTATACATCAAATAAGTGGTTTGTATATCATCATAGTGTCGCGCACTATCTTCGAAACTCAAGTCAAGATAATAATCAAAACGGTCATTAAATATTTCAAGTAAAGTATTGGCGACATTTTGAGCCTTCTCTTTTTTACCAATTTTGTAGTAATTCTCTACATAACCTAAGACCATTCCGTAATGACCATATCTAGCAATTGGCATTTTTTCAATCGAAAGATCTAATACTTCCTCGGCCTTGTCATTTTTACCCTCTTTGATAAAAGCTTCTGCTAAACGCACTAAATTATTTCTAAATGAAATTCCATTTTTTCGTGTTTCAACATCTACATAAATATCATCACTATTAGAATTTTTCCAATCCCATTTCTTTACATTGGTATACATGACATTGGTATTGATTCTTCCTATATCTAAAACACTTCTTGATCGTCCATCGGGATATTTGCTCGATGTTTTTATGGGCACAAATTTATAGGCCAACCCTTCGAGTTGTAAATAATCTTTGAGCCAAATATATTCTTCAGCAGCATGTGCACCTCCCGTAAAATAAATTGGGCGTTCCCAATTAGCATTGGCCAAGACATCGAGCATCAAGATTCTATTTTTAGTCAAGCCGTTCGGGTCAATATCAAAATCTATATATGGCAATATTAAATCGGCATCTTCTTGCGCTACGATGCCATTTTTAAGTACTTTTTCTTTATCAACGTACAGACGTAGTTTATTGGTAGGATATAACTTTTCAGGCACTCCATCATCATTTAAATCATAACTTGTTCTACCACCGTCACTTGCCATCCATGTCATAAAGAAATTTAAATCTATTCTGTTTTCAACAGGCTGTTGCGGTTCAGATTCATCGATTGAAAATAAGTTTGCGGTATCTTTAACAGCTATATTTTTTAGATCAATAAGATTCGGAATGTGATATGCTACATCCAAAGTACCTGTGCGATATTGCTCATGTGTAAGTTGAGATGGTATTGGATCTGCCTCATAAGTTTTACGTTTTTGTTGATCAATATACCAATCAGTAGCAAATAAGCTAGTGTTGACCAATTTGATATCTGTTCTATAGTCCTCAACTTCCTGCATATACCAGAGTGGGAAGGTATCATTGTCACCAATCGTGAAAACAATGGCATTTTCTTGACACGAATCGAGATATGCTTTGGCATTATTATGCGTAGCATATCGGCCAGAACGATCATGATCGTCCCAGTTTTGATAACCCATTAAAAATGGAACGGCAAGTAGACAAAGTCCACTAATTCCAATTGACGCCATTTTCGGATTCAATTTATCTTTAAACTGCTCGTATAAGGCCAAAACTCCAAAACCGATCCAGATAGCAAAAATATAAAAAGAGCCTACTACAGCATAGTCACGTTCACGAGGTTCAAATGGTTTGGGATTCGTATAAAAAATAATGGCTAATCCTGTAAAGGCAAAAAACAAGAGCAACACATAGAAATTCCGTTTGTCAAATTTTATATGAAACAAAAGACCTATCAGCCCTAAGATAAGAGGTAAGAAAAAATAAGTATTTCTACCTTTGTTATGTTGCATTTCATCGGGTAAATTACTTTGCGAACCTAGTCGTATATCATCGATAAAGTTAATACCACTTAGCCAATTACCATTATTATCTAGGTTTCCTTGTACATCATTTTGACGTCCTACAAAGTTCCACATAAAATAGCGTCCATACATATACCCAAACTGGTACTGAAACATAAATTTTAGGTTTTCACCGAAGGTAGGTCGACGGTTACTTCTTTGAGGAATGCCTGCAATCGCTTTATATTGCGCAATGACACTCGGCGATGGATCTACCATTCTCGGAATAAAACCTTTGTGTTTATCAGTGTAATTGGGTATGGCATTTTTGTAATTGTTTACAATCACATATTTACCGGCTTTTTTATCTTTCTCGTACTTTGGTTTGTCATCTCTATAAGGGTCAGTTCTATCTTGTATTCTTTCTTCAGAATAATAGGAATCATAGAAAATACTTGCATCCCCGTACTGCTCACGATTGTAATATGCCAATAGCTCTCTAGCACTTGATGGATTATTTTCGTTAATCGTTGTATTGGCGTTTGCACGGATAGGTAGCATCAACCAAGATGAAAATCCGATCATAATAAAGAGCAATCCTAAAATGACAAGATTCGTTCCGTATAATTTCTTTTTTCGCGTGTAACGAATACCAAAGTAAAAAGCTGCGATCAAAATAATACCCGCTATGATACTTCCTGAATTAAATGGCATGCCAATAGAGTTCACAAAAAACAGTTCTGAGGCACTAAAGAAAGCTAGGGTATAAGGAAATAAAAACTTAAAGACAAAGGCTAAAACAAGTACAGAAATAACATTGGCAATGATGAATTTTTTGGAGGTAATATTATCATATTTTTTGTAGAAATATAGAAATACAATTGACGGAATTACCAATAAAGACAGAATGTGCACTCCGAAAGATAAACCTACCACAAAGCAAATCAATAATAACCATTTATGGCCTCGAGGATCATCCATTTCGGCTTCCCATCGCAATCCTAACCAAAAAAGTAAGGCCATTAGAAATGACGACATTGCATACACTTCTCCCTCGACTGCGCTATACCAAAAACTATCTGAAAAGGTATAAGCTAAAGCTCCAACCATACCACTTCCTAGAATAGCAATGGTGTTTCCATCACTGAGTTCCTTCGCTTTACCTACCATTTTTTTTGCAAGCGCTGTAATGGTCCAAAACAAAAATAGAATCGTGAAGGCACTGGCTAAGGCCGACATAAAGTTTACCATTTTTGCGATTTGCGTCACGTCATTAGTGAACATGGCAAAAAATGCACCTAACATTTGGAACAACGGCGCTCCCGGAGGATGTCCGATCTCTAATTTAACCGCGGTAGAAATATACTCCCCACAATCCCAATAGCTAACAGTGGGTTCTAATGTGAGCGTATATGTTAGTAATGCAATTGCAAAAGCCACCCATCCTAAAATGACATTTAACTTTTTATAATTGAATGAATTCATGATCTTGGTTTATGTCGTGGGCGAATTTACTAAATAATTATCTATATATGAGCGAATTTTGTGATGATACACTAAAGAATTGGTATTAAAAATCTGTTAAAGTTGTCATTTGAAATTTTTATTAAAAATGTTTGTTGAATTAAAACTTTACTTTAAATTTGCACCCGCATTGGCCCATGGTGTAATTGGCAACACTCCGGTTTTTGGTACCGTCATTCAAGGTTCGAGTCCTTGTGGGCCAACAAAGTTGACAAAAAAACCTCTCATTTTTGAGAGGTTTTTTGCTTTTAGAAAAACAACGAGAATAAGAAGTTTAGGCTTAGCATAGTCGAAGGGAGTTCTTGTGTGTAGTATTAATGAAGCTTTAATTATTGATTTAAAATAGATTAAAGACTTTTTTGCACTTTACTTTCTGTATGAGTTGGGATGTATTGAAAACAAAAGCAGACAAATTGGACTTGTTGATACTATTTATAAAAGTATATTTGAATCACTTTAAAATAGAAAGTGTTTCAAATAAAACTAACGATCATGTATACGATAGGTTTTGACATAGGAAGTTCTTCGGTAAAAGTGGCAATCACAGAAGTTGCCTCTGGTAAAAAAGTAATCAGTTTACAGGAACCCCTCGATGAAATGAACATTACGGCCCTGCAAAATGATTGGGCAGAACAAGATCCGAAGAGTTGGTGGCACTATGTATGTATGGCTTCTAAAAGAGCGATTGCTGAATCTAATATTGAGGCTTCAAAAATTGTAGCGATAGGCATTTCTTATCAAATGCATGGCTTGGTGGTTGTCGATAAAGAAGGAAACTCTCTAAGAGATGCCATTATTTGGTGTGATAGTCGCGCCATAACGATTGGAAATAAAGCCTATAAAGAATTGGGTCGGGAGAGGTGTGCTTCATATTTATTGAATTCTCCAGGAAATTTTACCGCGTCGAAATTAAAGTGGGTGTTAGATAATGAACCCGAAGTGTACGAGCGCATTCATAAATATATGTTGCCTGGAGATTATATAGCCTATCGACTCACTGGAGAAATGACCACTACAAAAAGTGGTTTGTCAGAAGGTATTCTCTGGGATTTTAAAAATAACAGTATCGCTTCGCAATTATTAGATTATTATGGTATCGACTCAAAGTTAACTCCTGCTGTTGTTGAAAATTTCTCAAATCAAGGTGTTGTTCATAATATTGCTTCTGAGGAAACGGGACTGCCAAAAGGAATACCGGTAACCTATCGTGCGGGTGATCAACCAAACAATGCATTGTCTTTGAATGTTTTGAATGCTGGAGAAGTTGCCGTAACCGGAGGTACCTCTGGAGTTGTGTATGCGGTTACTGACAATTTTCAACCGAAAGAAATAGAACGTGTAAATCATTTTGCACATGTCAATCATACAAATGAGCACCCTTCAATTGGTAAGCTCTTGTGTATTAATGGAGCTGGTATTCAATATAGATGGTTGCGAACGTTGTGTGGTGAGCGTAGTTATGAAGAGATGAATACAAAAGTATCTGAAGTAACTGTGGGTTCTGATGGTGTTGTAATACTTCCTTTTGGAAATGGAGCAGAGCGTATGCTGAATAATTCACATGTAGGAATGCATCTTTCGAATGTAAATTTAAACGTGCATGGTCAAGGGCACTTATATAGAGCGGCCTTGGAAGGAATTGCTTTTGCATTTGTATATGGAGCAGAGATTATGAAAAATGATAACACTGACATTAAAGTTATGAGAACTGGTAATGATAATTTATTTCGCTCTGAGATTTTTGCCAATACAATTGCCTCGCTTTTGGGTTGTGAAATTGAAATTTACAATGCCACAGGTGCTATCGGTGCTGCGAGGGCAGCAAGTTTAGTAGATGGCGATTTTTCAAAGTTTGCTGCATACAGTTCGAAAAATGACTTTATAAAAACACATAGCCCTCAAAATACTATTGAGCCTTATGTAGAGGCCTACCAAAAATGGTGTTATGAGTTAGAGCGAGTTTTAAAAAACAAGTAGTTTTCGTTTCGAACGTGCTCCTCAGACGGATATCGCGATAGTTTTTTCGGACTAAATTCTTGCAAGGTGAAGCAGCTGAATCTGTTTGACTGAAAATAATTGGTTGAATAAAAGCGAATACAAATACTATTAGCATAGTATTTTGATCTTGAACTCCTCAGAATACTGTATAAAAAAAGCTCTCATTTTCGAGAGCTTTTTTGTCATTAATCTTCTACATCGACTAACAGTTTGTGAAAAGATTTTAGCTTTTCATCTTCGTTTATTAGTTTACTCATACAAGCTTCTAAAAAGAGTAGAAAGGTTTTTTTCTCATCTTCATTAAAGCCTTCTGTAAGGTATTTTATCACACCTAAACGAGATGGTTGTGTTCTGTTAACCAATGCAATACCCTCTTTGGTAAGTATCAATCGCTTTTTCCTTCTATCCAGTTCATCTTCATATTGTTTGATCAAACCCTTATCTAATAATACGCTTATCAAATTGGTAATGTTGGCTCTAGTTACATTTAAAGACTCCGCTAGCTCACTCGCCATAAGTGCCTTGTTATGTTTCTCTCTTTTGAAAAATGGCAAATTCGGGTTGTTGGCCAAATGCAATAATATAAGCCATTGTTGTGTAGTCAACCCCACTTTTTGATATACATCATCTCCAATTTTCTTTAGCTGATTCGCCAGATCAAAAATGCTCATCACTATAGATTCTTCAATACTTTTTTCTATCATGTTCTCTTATTTAAATATTTTTAGAGGCTGCAAATATACAAGGGGAAACCCTAGTTTTGCAGCTTTTTTATAACTTTTAATTGTGTTTTTATAAATAAATCTTTGTTAGGGGTTTCATTTTTAAAAGAATTTGCAGGGTAGTGACTAAATGATTGGTATGAAGGAGCGTATAATTCAAAACGTTGTCTCGCAATATAGTTTTGCATAGAAACTTTCGATCGATAGTCACGCAAAGCCATAATATCAACATAGCTATTGGCAACCATGCTTTCGCCTGCACTCGCCTCGGCAAGTACATGTCCTTCAAAATGAACGATCTTTGACCCACCGTTCGTACTTGAATGAGGGATATCAATACCAGCTATTCCACCAGAATTGGCAGACACGACATAGGCCATATTTTCTATAGCCCTAGCTCTCTTGGCAATTTCTTTATGTGTTAATTGTGGACTACTTGTTTCAGACGACGAATGTAGAAATACTTCTGCTCCTCTCATAATCAAACAACGCGCTATTTCTGGATATAAAATTTCTTCTGAAGCTATACAAGCTAAATTGCCCAATTTTGTTTCGGCAACTGGGAAGAAAGAATCGTCACCGTATATCTTTGTATATTCATCCATTACATCATGTGGAGTCGGAGCGAACATCGAGTTGAGACGACGATATCTAAGTATCAATTTTCCTTCATCGTCAATGATGAAGCTACTTTGAAAATACAAATCTGGAAAATGAGCATCGAGTTCATAAAAATTACCCGATAGAAATACCTGTTCCTTCACACAAAATTTTTGCATTTGCGTAAACAAGTCATCGTCAATAGCAATGCATGCCTTTTCTTTCCATTCTTGCATATTCTCCCCGAAAGGAAAACTAGTTAAAAAATACTCTGGCAAAACGATTAGTCTCAAATCAGGACCTAAAAACTTCTTCGCAGCACTAATTTGCGAAAATACCTTTTGTAAGGTTTGTTGCATCACGGCATAACTAGAATCTCTGTCATTACATGTGTTAATTGCTTGACATTCAGTTTGTAATGCTAAAGATTTATATCGATTTATCACAAATTATCCGTTTATTTTATTAAATATACAAAAATAGTTAATATTATTAACTATTAATATAATATATCTTTAATTAATTAACATATTAAATTGCTTACGAGTTAAGCGGTTCTTTGTTGCCCTTAGTTATTCAGAAGTTTCGAAATTTAATTCAGTGATAGGCACATTCTTAGGAGCTTGTTTTCTCTCTATGATTTGCCAACTTACGCCAGCCGTATCAGTAAAAACGAAAGACTGTTCTTTAAATTCATTTTCTTGTATTCTTGATGGTTTCAGCTCATGATTACTAACAAGTTCATGAACCATGCTCAGTTTAGGAGTATAAAAAGAATGGAGCGTAATGCCTTTTTCTCCAATACGTTGATGTGCAGATTTGTTGGTTTTGATACCGCGTGGAATAAAGAATTTCAATTTTCCGCAAATATTATTGGGAGAAACGAAACCTTGATACCAATGACTAAATCCGGGTTCCATTTGAAAAACTCTTTTAGGCCCTTTTAACCAATCTCCATCAATTGTAGGTTCCTCTTCCGCAGTTAGCCCTAATGCTGTCGACAAATAGGACATCTGATCCATCGAGGTCGCATTTATTACAAAGTCATGATGCGTGAATTCGCTTGTTTTTAATTTGGTACCTGACTCAATCGTTCCATAACCCGGGATAACATAACCGTATCGCTGAAAAAAAATATGATTGAAAAATTCACCATAAACGGCATTTTCCCTTACCAATATGGGGCGATTAAAAAAATCTCGTTCGCCAGTATTAAGCCCGAAAAGATCATCAGCTATGGGTTCAGTCGGTAGCCAAGGTTTTTTACCAACATCTCTCGCGGTTTGGTAGATGTCATACAATCTAAAAATATCATTGGTGCGCATAACAGCGATGCGTGATCCAATAGTCTCAACGGGAGCATAGCCTATCCCTTCTCCAAGCGGTTTGTCCCATTCTAATATTCTCAATAATCCATGACAATCAATGTCACCATTTTGAAGACGATAAGAGGTTAATTTAGATGGCACATCATATATCTTTTGTGCTTGAACTGCAGAAATGGTTTCCTTATTTATTAAGTTAAATCCGAAATCTGCAAAGTACTTTATGGCAAAATTTGCATTATCGGTACCGAGCATTACTTCATATACACCACTGATACCAGTATCTGGTAACTTTTGCGTTATTGTTGTTGATGCCATAAGAAACTAAATAAGAATGTTGAGCTTAATGTTAAAGTAGACGGTTTTCTCTTTATACTGTCAGTACTAATTTACCAAAATTTTCACCAGTATATAACATCTGCAGGGCACTCGGAAAATTTTCTAGTCCATGAATAATATGTTCTTTTGGATGTATTTTTCCTTCAGCGATCCAGTCTGCAATTTCTTTTGCTGCCGCTGGCCATTGCGCTAAATAGTCAAATACGATGATTCCATTGAGATGCCCTCTTGCTGTCACAATTTTCATATAGTTTTTTGGGCCATAGATATTTCCCATATCGTTATATTGTGAGATGGCTCCGCATATAGTAACACGCGCTCCTTGCGCTAAATTTGCCAGCGCTATATCTAAGATAGGACCACCAACATTATCGTAAAAAATATGAACGCCTTCGGGGGCATATTCTTTTAATTTAGCGTTGATATCATCAGTTTTGTAATTGATGGCATAATCAAAGCCGCATTCGTTGGTTAAGTAATCACATTTTGCATCAGAACCTGCTGATCCAATCACAGTACATCCTTTGATTTTAGCAATTTGTCCAACAGTAGAACCTACTATTCCGGCAGCCCCAGAGATGAAAACGGTTTCCCCTTGTTGTGGTTTTCCTTTTTCTAAAAGACCAAAATAGGCAGTCATACCTGGCATTCCTAAAATACCTAGATGGTAAGAAAGCTTGCCATTTGAAATGTCTAATTTACTCAAACCGGTTCCGTCAGAAATACAATAGTTTTGAGCTCCTAATAAACCAGAAACATACTGTCCTTCTTGAAAATTTGGGTTCTTTGAGGCGACTATTTTACCTGCTGAAAATGAACGCATCACGGCACCAATCTCTACTCCTTTAATATATGTAGTTCCTTCATTCATCCATCCTCTCATTGCTGGGTCTAAAGAGATCACATCTATTTTGATGAGTAGCTCGCCGTCTTTTAGTTCTCTTATGTCTTCCGTAAGTAGGTCGAAATTATTTTTTGATGCTGCACCCGTTGGTCGATTTGCGAGTATTACTTTTGTATTCGTCATAGTTGATCTCTTGTGAATTCGATAATAATTATCGTATAAAATTAAAAAAAAATAGTTAACATTGTAAATAATTAACTAATTTAACTAAATTATATTTAACAACGAGCGTGAGTACAAGTAAATATATTATAGTCAATGAGAAACGATTGCATATGCATCTTATGGGCAAAGGGCCCGCCTTGGTGTTGATGCATCCGTCACCGCATACTTCCGAATTATTAGTGCCTCTTGCAGAGGAATTGTCAGCACATTTTACTACTATATGTATTGATACTCCTGGTTATGGTAAGTCTGATGACTTAGGCTTCAAGCCAAATTCTTTAGAAGACTATACCGAATTTTTGCATGAAGCTTTTGTTCAACTGAATTTAGTTCAACCATTTTTATATGGTTCAGCGACTGGTGCTCAACTCGCTGTAAGATATGCGTTAAACTATCCTGATCATGTTTCTCATGTTTTTTTAGATAATTCAGCACATTTTGGTGATGACTTAAGAGCAAAAATACTTGAGAGTTACTTTCCCGATCTTACCCCTCAACTAGATGGAAGTCACTTAACTACAGTTTGGCAGATTGTAAGTCAAATTGGGTTATATTTTCCTTGGTGTTTTACTACACCGGAGTATGCATTGAATCGACCACAAATGCCGAAAGAATTACGTCATTATATTGCAAAAGACTTTTTAATCGCAGGTGCGAAATACGATCACGCCTATAGAGCCGCTTTTTTGCATGAAAAAGGCGAATTCGTGCAAGCTCTAAAGGTGCCCACAACGATTTATAATTGGAAGGGGAGTATTATTACGAAATACATTGATGACTTGCTAAAGTTTAACATGCCCACCAATGTCGAATCGATACAATTACCTGTAAGCAAAGAAGAACGCAATGAGAAGATGGTACAAAACATGATTGCCAAATCTACGGGTGCATTTTCTGACATAAAAAACGTTGAAGATTCCGAAAGATATGACTTGCAGCAAAAAATGGAATATGAATTTCCCGATGTACCGAGGCCATCAATATCTGAAGATGGGATGTATCTAAGAGACGCATGGAATATTTTGGCGAAGAGCAATCCGAAATTAAACCCTGAAGAGATTCAGAGATGTCTCTTAGATTGGTATCAAAGATCATAAAACAATAAGCATGAGAAAACAAGTTTTAGTTCTATGTGTTATACTTGCATGTACAAGCTGTAAGGAGGTTGCACAAGAAGAAACAGCTACCTTAACCGACCAAGCTGAAGTGACTGGGCAATGGGATAATTTTTTGCAGTATTGGCAAGAAAATACAGGAGATGATATTCATCGAGTGGAAGTTAATGAGAAGCATAGCCATTACCATTTAAATATTTCTGAGCAGGGTAAAGATAGTATTGAAGTAACTATTAGTAAAGGTCGAAACGGTAAAGATTTTGTTGAAAAGATGAAGTTTTCAAAAGAGGATTCGAAGGAAGCTATTCGTGTCGATGCTGACACCTTATTCGTCTTAGGATTAGAACATTTTGAAAATATGACGCCTTATAGATTTATGAGAGCCAGAACTTTTTCGGGTTGGCTAGAATACCCAATGCAACAGTATCAAGATAGTGTATATCGTCTAGGGAATTTAGAGATACATGATCAAGGCGGGATGGCCGAAATTGACATTGAGGGAGTTCAATATACTGCTGAGTTGACCCAGTTGGTTTATGGTAAACGATTGGCGATTATGAAGCTCGCGATTTATGATATGCCGCTAGACAGCGTAAAAATCAATAGTAAATCGATAAGTTACACATGGGTGAATCCTGAAGCAAAGCGAATTGGAATTAATCTTCGAAAAATAATTACCGGATGGACATTAATTGAACCTGGTTTTCAAAATCAAAATACCTGGAGAAAAAAGAAAGAATAGTATTAATTTTCCAGTATCTATTTCCTTATTTTTAGCAATATGATACATATAGATTACAGGGCCAATGAAATGTATGTGGTCGTCGTGGGAGCAAATAGCGGTATAGGGCAGTCACTTTGTAAGCAATTGCTCGAGGCCAATGCCTCAGTCTTTGGCTTAGATATTCAGGAAGAATCAACCACTTTAAAGTCCGAAAATTATACTTATTTCCAAGTGAATCCTTTGATCGAAAAAGAGATGAAAAATGTTGTAGAGGAAATTAAGAATGTTACACCATGTATTTGTGGATTGGTAAATTTATCGGGCACAATTGATCGTTTTAAATCAATTGAGGAAACAACATTAAAAGAATGGAATACGACTTATGATATTAGTTTTAAAAGTTGTTTTAATGCAGTGAAGTTATTTCTACCCTTGTTAAAAAAATCAAGTTGTGCCTCCATTGTAAATATGTCTTCTGGTTTAGCATTTGCAGGACAAAAGAATTATGGGGCTTATGCCACGGCGAAGAATGCTATTATTAGCTTGAGTCGAACTTTAGCCACTGAACTTGCACCGACGATACGTGTGAATACGGTTGCTCCGGGCGCAGTAGACACAAAGTTTATCTATAAAGAAGATGGTACTACACGTTTTGACAAAAAATCTTATGAGCATCTGGTACCTTTAGGTGCTATTGCAAAACCACAGGAAATAAGTCATGTGATTTTGTTTTTACTAAGCCAAGGAGCAAGTCATATTACAGGACACTGTATTCATGTGAATGGTGGTGCTTTAATGAGTTAATTTTTGAATGTTAATTATTAACAATGTTAATAATTAACATTGTTAACTATTTTTTTGTATCTTCGGGCTTATGTTCGAGCTAAAGACAATTTTAGAAGTTATTTATAGCGTAGGAGACCTTGAAAAGGTGAAACACTTTTTCTCTGACTATGGAGGTTTATCTGTCGTAGGTAACTATAAAACAGATCGTTCAGTACTTGATTTTTGGAATTTAGACGCTTCCGCGGAAGCAAAAGAAACACTTATTCAGTTTGGTTCGCACCCCAATGGATCGATACGCTTAGTGAAATACGAGAATGTAGCACAGAAATACATACGCTCTTCTCAAAATCCATGGGACACAGGAGGTATTATGGATATTAATTTACGGGTGCCCGAAGTTGCTCAAACCTTTAATGAATTGCGCGAATTGGGTTGGCACGGTTTAAGTGATCCTCTGTTACAAAAAATGGGTCCATTCGAACTGTATGATATCCTAATGAAAGGGTATGATGATATCATTATTGCTTTTACACATCGCGTAGAGCCACCGTTAAAGTTGGCAGAAGGATATAAAATCCCCTCACATGTATATAACTCATCGTTAACTGTGAAAAACCTAAAAGCAACCAAGGATTTCTACGTAGATATGCTAGGGTTTTCAGTACTCAATGAATATGAAGTTAAGAAAGATGAGCCGATAGAGAATATGTTTGGGATTCCTATGAATATGATAGAAGATGTGACTTGTAAAGCCAGTATATTTTCGTTAGACGGAACAAGAGATGTGATGTTTCAAGCCTGTGAGTTTGAAGGAGTCGACGGAAGAGATTTTTCGCATTTGGCAATTCCGCCAAATAGAGGGTTACTATTATATCGTTGTGAAGTTGAGCAATTGCAAAACTACTATGATTCGCTTTTAACAAAAGGGGTGAAGATACATAAACCTTTACAAGAAATACGAATAGAACCATACGGCCGAGTGCAGTGCTTTGCTATACTAAGTCCCGACGGGGTTTGGTGGGAATTTTTAGAAACTAATACTTAAACTTTATACAAATGAAAACTAAAATTACACTACTATTTAGCTTGTTGTTTGCATTGAATTTGCAAGCGCAAAAAATGGAATTCGAAGGCGCAAAAGCCTTGGAGATTAGACAGAAAACAACTTGTAACACGCTTGAAGAAGGTAAGCCTGTTTACGGAATGTGGGAAGGAAGAATTTACAGTAGAGTTCAAGGTGAGAAAGATCGTCATTTATTTAATGTTGTGGGTATTAATGTACGTCAATGTGATTGTGTAGACGATCCAGTTAGGGGCAAAGGATTTAGAAGTGTAGGACGCGAAATTATGATGTATCTCGATCCGAAAACGAATGAAATAATAGATACATGGAAAAATCCATGGACAGGTAAAACTGTAGATGTCGTGCACGTGGCAAACGACCCTGTGAGTATGAGAGGTTATGTTTATGAAAAAGATAAAGAAGGTAAAGTTTCGGCGAAAACGAGTTTCAGAAAATATGGTGATGTGGCTGTAACATCGTATGAAATACCATTGTTTTATAACAATCCATTGTCTGGAGATTATCAGAAATACGTAGGTGGTACATATCACGCAATGGAGATTTTTAATACCTATTACAAAGCTGAAGAATTGACCAATTCAAAGATTAAAGATTTAAGTCAATCGAATATCTCGTGGTCACGTATTTCTCAGTGGTTACCATGGATGGAAATGGGTAGTCGCCCAGGCTGGATTATTGCCAACGCTACGGGAGAGAGTATTTTAGAGAAAGGTCAAGTTTGGCCGCGTCTTGAGAAAATACTGAAGGAGCGTTATCCGGTATATGCAAACCCACCCGCAAGAGATGATAAAAGACCTAATGAAACGTCATGGACAGTTTTCAAAAAGTTCTTAGCAGATAAAGGAGTAAAAAAAGAAGCGTCAAAACATTAACAAATAGATTATGGCAGAACTAACTATTGGACAAAAAGCACCCGATTTTAAGTTGGTTGGTACAGATTTAGAACCAATTTCTTTGAGCGATTATAAAGGTAAAAATCTCATTTTACATTTTTTTCCGTTGGCATTTACGAGTGTTTGTACAGAGCAATTGTGCACGGCAAATGGCGAAGAAAGTGACTATGCTTCTTTAAATGCTGAGGTTGTAGGGGTGTCGGTAGATTCTCCGTTTGTCTTAGATAAATTTGCTAAAGAAAATGATCTCAACTTTCCGTTAGGCTCAGATTTCAATCGTGAGGTGAGTGCAGCATACAGCGTTCTGTTCGATGGTGATTTTGCCGGTATGACCGGATTTTCAATGCGATCGGCATTTGTAATTGATGCGGAAGGTATTGTTCAATATGCCGAGACGACAGATGGAAAAACACTTCCTAGTTTTGAAAATATCAAAAAGACTTTAGAGCGTATTTAAATTTAAAAATAATTAAACAGAATTATGAGAAAAGCAATGCTAAGCATATTGATTTTAGGCTTACCCATAATGTTGAGTAATACAGAATCTATAAAACAAAAAGATCAGAAAAATTTTACTGATTGCAAAGGTTGTCCAGAAATGGTAATTATTCCTTCTGGTACTGTTTTTATAGGATCTTATGAAGAAGAAATTGGTCGGAGAAAAGGAGAGCGAAATCGAATTAAAGCAACTATCAACAAGCCTTTTGCCATGGCGAAGAATGAAGTGACTTTGGGGCAGTATCGCATGTTTATGGAAGAGACCAAATACAAATCTAAAGAAGCTTTTTACAAAGGAGAGCCCTTAGTTGGATGTAATTATTATGACGGAAAAAGTTATGGCTATGTAGCTGAACACAATTGGAAGAATCCTGGATATCCACAACGAGAAACCGACCCAGTTGTTTGTGTAAGCTGGAGCGATGCCGATGCCTATGCGAAATGGTTGAGCAAAAAAACAGGTAGAAAATATCGAGTGCCATCAACTGTTGAGTTTGAGTATGCGTCTCGTGCTGGTAGCTCATCACCTTGGTATTGGGGCACAGACCCATCGGTTGCTTGTGAATATGCAAATATTGGCGATAAAGCATTTGCGAATAAGTTTCCATCACGTGCTTCTTTTCCTTGCAATGATGGTTATGTTTATACTACGAAAGTTGGAAGATTTAAACCTAATAAATTTGGGTTGTACGATATGGTTGGAAATGCTTGGGAATGGACAAATGATTGTTTTCAAAATGACCTGACCAATGCACCAATAGATGGTTCTTCATGGACAGATAATACCGATGATGCTTGCACTTGGAGAACGCCAAAAGGAGGTAGTTGGATCAGTGGTATTTCATGGAGCAGGTCGGCTGTTCGCTCTCGAGATGGAGCAAATTACCGAAGTTTTATGCTAGGATTTAGAGTAGCCGCAGAAATAAAAAAGTAACAAATTAAAACGTATAGTAATGAGAGTTTTTAGTAAAATAATGGTAGGAGCCTTAGGAATATGCATTCTTGTACTGAGTTGTAAAGAAGAAAAAAAAACAGATACAACAGAAGCCAGTAATGCTGCAGAAAAAATGGCGGTAACTTCGCAAGAACAACTTGCTGAAATTATGAATTTTTGGCCAGGGACTTATAATAATGACAAACAAATTGCTGAGGCGAAAAAGGCAGGTCAAGATGTTTGGCTATTAGACGATACCGGTAAAGACGGTTGGTTGCAAATAGAATCACACTATGTAAAAATTAACAATCCGGCTATCGGTGAGCATGTATTGTATGTAGAAGAGTATAGAGATCATCAGCCCGATAGCACCTATCGTCAGCGCATTTATACGCTTGACATTGATTCGACTAGCACCATTCGCGTAAAGATGTGGCCGTTTAAGGATAAGAAAAAATATATTGGTGCTTGGAAGGATCCGTCAATTTTAGATTCATTGAAGTTAGAAGAAATAAGCGCCTATCCAGACAAATGTGATTTAATTGTTCAAAAAGAAGACGATGCGTATAATATGAATATGAATGGAAAAGATTGTGCTTTTGGAAATAGCGTCTTTAATTATCAAGTGAGACTTACAAAAGATGTATTCGCATATCGAGATAAAATTACCAAGCTTGATTCTGGAGAAATTGTTTCTACAGCGGCAGATTATGCATATCACAACTTGGATAGAATTAAATAAGTGAACTAAGAATTATGCAAAAAACAACATTAAATATTCCTCGAGGAATTGGAAGAGACGCGTTAACAGGTTATATTCATACGGCTACTTTATGTACAGTTGATATAGAAACCTATAGGCATTTTTATGGAGAAGTCATGAAGATGAATCTTGATTTTGTTGAATTAACGGATGCTGAAAAAAATCGACAACGAAAATTTTGGAATATACCTGTTGATATCGATTATGATCTATACCATTGTTATCGACCAACCGTACCTAGTCTGATTCAGTTGCGGATTCTACATTTAAAAACACCAACACCTCAAATCCATAAAAGTTATAGTTCATATGAATTGGGGTCGTTCTCATTAGGGTTTCCAACTTCAGATGCAAAAGGCATGGATAAAAGAATGCAAGAGTTTGGAGTAAAAGCAATGGCACCGATGCAGCTCGGCGATATCGTAAGAGCCAATGGAGATAAAGGACATTATTTAGAAACTATTTATCAGGGGCCTGACTTTTTACACTGTGTTGGAATTGAACGCGTAAATTATCCGCAATTAGCCCCATGCGATCCAGCTGATGGCTTTGGAGGTCCTGGATATTCAGCTTTTGTTGCAAAAGATTCTGATGCAGAAGTGACGTTTTATACTGATGTTTTAGAGCATTATATATTGTTCGATTCTGTTTGGGAAGCAGCAGATGAAGGGGCTCTAGGTGTCAACACAGGAACACCCTTTCGTTTTTGTGGTATTTATGCAAAAGAAGCTCAGCAAAACCATTACTTACTGTTAGATTTTAAAGATGGAAATATGATTGACACCGGCGTGCAGAGTTGTTTACCAAATCAAGGTTTGGGTATGTATACCTTTCAAACAAGAGATATTGAAAAAGTGATGTCTAATGCCAAAAACAAAGGCATCAAAGTGATATCTGAAATACAAGAAATATCAGATTATATTCTTGGTGATGGGAAAGGATGTATTTTAGAGACTCCTAACGGATTATATGTAGAAATTTTTGAACAGAATTAGATGGAACCAGTTTTAAGAAAAATGGCAGATATTCTCTGCGGAACCTTGGATAACCAAGGGCAAATAAATGCCGAAATAGCGGCAGGAAAGCAAATTCATCCGTATGCCAAACATGTCACAGATATATGTGATCATATGATTATCAATAGGCCAGAGAACCATCCAGGAATTTATATTTTAGAAGAAAGCTACTACATTCAGCCAGGAAAAACCGAATCGGAGACTGAATTAAAACCGTTGTTTTTTTACTTCACAGCAAAAGATGCAAATACAGCCTTATTGCATTCTATGCAAATCCCTGAACATATCAAGCCAGAAGAAGCTATCAATGCTAATGATGACTTGGTCTTTGATTTTAACGAGATTGAAATGCGCCCCTGGGGCCCCGCCGAATATATCTGGCACGAAGACCAACAATGCTTTACGGTAGACCATGAAGATCCTATCAACGGCATTACCTTTAGGTTGATAGAAACCTTAAAACAAGGTGAATTATTTGTGATGGAATTGGTGCATAAAGATGGTATCAAACTCACACCGTACGACACCCCTATCCACTATGTAAAAATATAATTATGAGCGAAAACAAGTCATTTGTAGGTATTTTAAGTATTGCCATTATCGGTACCATATTACTCATTGTAACTAATGGAATGACCTTTTCAGGGATTACTATTTTTGATGAAGCTATCCTCAATGAATTTGGTTGGACAAAATCAGAATTGAAGTTTAGAGATTTAGTGAACCTAGTTGCGTCTTCTTTAATCATGCCTTTTGTAGGTGTTCTTATTGATAAATATGGAGTAAAGAAGATGATGATTATTGGTCTCACCCTAATTGCCGTGCTGTATTATATGTACTCAATGATACAGACTACGTATCATATGTATGCGATTCATTTAGTCTTTGCGTTTGCTGTTTCGGGGGCAGGTACGTTAGCAACAGTAATTATGGTGTCGCAACGCGTTACAAACAAAAGAGGTACTGCGATAGGTATTGCACTTGCTGGAACATCGGCAGGTGGAATCATTATTCCTCAAATAGGAAAGCCACTTTTAGAGAATTTTGGATGGAGAACAGCTTTTCAATATGAGGCTATCATTCCTATAGTAGTATTATTAATTATCGTTGCTTTTGTAAAACCAATAAAATTTAAAAAGGCAAAAGAAACAGATCTATCCAAAAAAGATGAAGAGACTGGATTGACAGAAATCACATTTAACAAAGCAATTAAACAACCAGTTTTTTGGGCAATCTGTTTTGCTGGTGTATTTTGTTTTTACAGTATTATGGGTGTCATAAGTAATCTATTTTTATATTTAAGAGAACTTGACTTCTCCGCATCAAGCGCTGCCAATATGTTTAGCATATTTTTTGCCATTATTTTAGTAGCAAAATTGACTTCCGGAATGGTTACTGAATATATCGATGAATACAAACTCTTTAGAATTCAATTGGCATTAATGATGTTGGGTACCGTAGGAATTGCAATGAACAGTGCGGCGTTAGTATGGCCATCTTTAATTGCTGTTGGAATTGGTTGGGGTGGACTATACACTCTACTCAATTATATTATCATAACCACTTTCGGCGTAAAGTCGGCTGGAAAAATAGGAGGAGTTATTTCAACCTTTGAAGGCATCGGCTCAGGGTTAGGTGCTTGGGTAACAGGATTAGTTTCAGACAAAACAGGAAGCTATAGCGCCAGTTTTTGGATCGTAGTTGCCCTGTTAGGGATTGCCTTGATAGTCAGCTTTTTCATTCGAAAAATCGCTCCAGATGATCAAGCGATAGAACCCTCCACGACGGTATAAGAATTAAACTCCCTTATCAATCGAAGGTTTGCCTGCTCCATGAATTAAAAAGAAAACACTTAATAATAAGAGCACAATGGCAGAGAAACTCTCTTTCACACCGTGACCTTCAGGGATATGGTAGCTTAATAATGCGACCATAAAATAAATGATTAACGGAATAGCTGCTAATCTCGACATATAGCCAAGAACTAGTAGTACGTACCCTATGACAACACTCCATATACCTAAATAGGCGAAGAACAATGGTACAGGAAATCCTAATCCGGTAAGATTTTCAGCAAATTTATGAGCATAACTTGGTTTGTAAATGCCACTTGAGAGCGAGGTGACTAGATAGTATAAAAATACTAATCGAAGCACTACTGGTGCGTAGGCTTTAAATTTGTCAAGTTTATCTAGTAGTTTCATAATCAAGATTGTTTTGGTACTTACTTAGTCAATTTTTACCATACGGGTACCACCATTTGTACCCTTATATAAGCTAATCAGAGCATTTGGCATTTCTTCTAATCCAATACCGATATCTTCCAACGGTTGGATTTTATCTTCACGAATCCACTGCGCCAATTGAGCTTCATATTCACGATAATTCTCTTGAAAGTCATAGATAAAAAAACCTTCCATCTTTGCATCTTTCAGACCTATTTTATACATGTTCTTAGGACGATGGTACTCCTCTGGCGAAATTAAATACTCCGAAATTCTGCCACAAATAGCAATACGGGCTCGTCTATTAATACGGCCTAAAACTTCATCGAGTAATTGACCTCCTACATTGTCAAAAAAGACATCAATTCCATTCGGAAAATGCCTATCTATTTTTTGATATAAATCAGGTTCTTTATAATCTATCGCTATATCGTAACCGAGTTTTTCGGTCAGCAATTTGCACTTTTTTGCACCACCAGCAATACCTACTAATGTTGATGATCCTAATGCTTTGGCAATAAAACCTGCCATGCTCCCCACACTTCCCGCAGCGCCTGAAACGAGCACATGATCTCCTTTTTTCACTTTACAGATGTCGCGCATGCCAATTAATGACGTAAAGCCATTCATACCCAAAGCACCAACGCCATATGACGGACTTAAATCATGAGTATCCATTTTATAAGTCATATAATAAGGATCGTCTTTAATGACACCATATTCACGCCATCCCAATTTTGTTTGAAGTAAATCGCCAATTTTAAAAGTGGCACATTTACTCTCAATTACGCGTCCAACTCCACGACCAATCATGACATCACCAACCTCCATAGGGCGTTCAAAAGAAGTTTCATTGGTCATATAACGAAGCATTACTGGTGCCACGCCGAGATACAGGGTCTTAACTAATACTTCACCTTCAGAAATCTGAGGAATTTGTACTTCTTCTAACTTAAAATCAGATAATTGAACCAATCCCTGTGGGCGTTTAGCCATTGTCCATTGCTTCATATTTTTTGCCATATATATCTAATTCGTTATTTCGAAAAGTAATATTAAATGGCCGTCATAATCTATGAATGCCTGTTCGATATAGGTAACTCCATCTGTACTATCTTCAATCATATCTAAGGTTTCTAAACCCAACGCTTGTATTTGGGATATGGTATAATGTAAATCTTCGACTTTTATTACAGAAACGGATGTTCGAATTCCAAGTTGTTTAGGGAGTTGAGCTCCCTTTATTTCGGTCAAGGCAAAAGTTCGTTCTTGTGTCGGACTATCTAAAGCCACAAAGGTTGTCGTCGCCTCTGATGGGATATTAAAAACGGGATAGGAGTATGAATCAGAATCTGATTGCTTTATATAGTTCACCGAAAACCCGAGAATATCACGATAAATAGTAAGTGATTTTTTGTAATCAGCTACAGCTAACGTATTTCGTTTGTACTCAAGTGACATATTGATTTGAATTTATTTTTCCATCAACTGATATAAAACTATTAAATGTCCGTCAAAGTCGACAAAAGCTTGTTCTATAAAGGTAGCATATTCATTTTCATCGGTTTTTGTATCTGTGGTTTTTAGTCCTAACGCTTTTATCTGATTGATTACATTGGCCAAATCATCTACTTTAATTACTGAGGCCGACATATGAATACCTTCTTGTTTGGGGAGTTCAACACCTCTTATCTCGGTCAATGCAAAAGTTCGTTCTTGTGTTGGGCTATCTAATGTGGCAAAATTTAAATCAGCTTCATTCGGAACATTAAATACCGGATAAGAAAATGAATCTTTTTCTGATGGTTGAATATAATTAATGGTGAATCCCAAAATATCCCTATATATCTTTAGAGAACGCTCTAAATCTGAAACACATAGGGTAATTCTTTTGTATAATAATGACATATTTTTGAGGTGTTATTAGTTTGCTTTTTTAGGAGGATTATACCGACTAATGCTATCCATTAATGCTTTCATTTCTTCTCCAGTTTTTGGAAGTTTATCTTTTTTCATATCTAAATGATTGATCGGAACTTCTTGAAAATATTGATCAAAAACTGGTTTTGTCATTTCTAAGGCATAGTTCGGAATTGTTCTATCTTTTCTAAATGCAGCGATCGGAATCTTTGCTTCGACGATGCCGTCATCTTCCTTGCTCGGATGTTTCGCCATAATTTTTCCATCCGGACTCACAATGACTGATTCTCCCGCGTTATAGCCGGTGCTAACAGGTAACGTGAAGTTGGCCATTGCTGAATAAAAGTCATTGCTCCATGCAGTGAAAACTACATCTTCTTCGGCAAATAAGGTAGCGGTTCGTAACATGATTTCTGTACCACGCATGGCGAAGGCAGCATAAATAAATGGATCAAATTGTACGGTGCTTACCGCAATGTTTCCAAACTCTGTTTGGAGTACAGGAAATTCTTCTTCAATACCATATTTTTCGCGATAGGCGTCACGCACGGCTTCAATAGTTGTGGTCGTAATTTCTCGAGTCTTATAGAGTCTTTTGATATTTCTTGACTTCCAAAACGTTTTTGCGATTTTTCCATCTCTACCTAAAACAGTATTGATGCTAAGAATATGATCTGGCCATTCATTATCTCTAACATAACTTCCAAAAATGACATAGCAATCGCAGGCTTTTGCAATTTTTCCTAAGCGTTCAGTTTCTGCGCCTGGTACTTCAATGGTAAAAGGTAGTTTTTCTTGGCGGGTTCCTCCTGAGTATCCTGTTAAAGGGAATTCATGAAATAATATGATGTCTGGTTTATCGCCTTCGTTCATGGCTTGTTGAGCCATTTTCTCCATATATTTCATGTTTTCATCAAGGCCTTCATTAATAGAAGAAAAACTCGACAATGATTTGACACGTGTTTGCATGACTTTTAAAACAATGGTGTCTTTTTCTAGCGCTACCTTATCATAAGTACCATCTGATTTAACCAATTCTGTTGTCGATACTGATGACGTTGGATTAATTATTTTTTCAGAACTCGTTTCTTTACATCCGCAAAGAACTAATAGATATACGCCTAATAAATATGAAAATAGTTTTGTGTTCATTGTTGTTTTAGTTTAGTCTATTAGTTCTATAAACTCTATCCAAACGCCATCCGGCGAACGCACAGAAAATGTCTTCAAATTCCCATAGGGCTCAATAGTTATAGTTTGTACATCTGAGTTTAATTGTAATCCTTTTTCCTTGAGGTTTAATGCATATGCATCTGCATCTCTCACGGGAAAACGATACATTAAAATTCCTAGGTTTGGAGGTTTGGCGAATTCAGAACAGTCCTTTCCTTTTAGCTCATTAGTATGTAGATATTCAATAGATCCAAAGTTGTTTTCATCTGGTCTTACAATATCAATTGGGACAGTAATATCTTGATTTACATTAGGAGGAATGCCAATAACATTATGTCCAGTATCTCTATCCAGACCTGGTGTTTGAAAAAACAGATGAAACCCTAATTTGTTAACATAAAAATCATACGAAGCTTCCATATCACCTACGATGACCGATGAATTGAAAATACGGCTTGTTTTCTTCATGTGATCAAAACCTACAAGGGGAGGAGCAAAACGTTGCATAAAGGCTATGACAATGCCATCGGGACCTTTCATCAAGACTTCTGAAACATCATAGATGCTAAAGATATAGCGCTTAGGATCTGAAACTCCATTCCAACCATCGTCTTGCAATTCTCGATACCAAGAATCCATATCCGGAGTCCGCATGTTTACATCAAAAATGCCACCAGTATCCCAAACATTAGTGGCCGAACGAATTTGTTTTTGTTCTACATTTTTAAATTTGACTAAGCGTACAAAACCTTCGTGATCCCCTGCATTTTGAAGTACTGCTTCTTCTATGTCAATAGTATCATCAAGATGCCATGCCTTTTTTAAAGAATCCGAACTTGCCTTACGACTTATGAGTTTCCAATCGCAGGTATTTTGAAAAAAATCAATCCACCTTTTTAAATTGGAGACACTAAAAATGACCTCTTGAAACCCCTTAACGGATGGGTCATCTTTAGAGAAATTTAGATTATGCTTAAAATTATCCATGTATTTATGTTTATCGACCCCAACCGGCTCCAGCTTCACCTTTTTGCAAGGCTCTAACTTCTGCTACATCTTTCGGAGGATTTAACCATTTTGGTTTGTCCTTTTTTGCCCAAGCCAACAATTTTTCTGGAAACTCATCGTGACTTTCGACACGCCATGAGTGCAAACGAATAATAGCTTGACCTTCTCCTGCCCAGCTGGGTAGTTTACCATAACGCTGCCAGGTCATTTGATAAGGCTCTTCTACCGTGCCTTCTGGATGCATAAAAAAATCATAATTCTCCCACGCCTGATATTGTGCGCCTGATGGAAGCGGAAAGTCTAAAAATACCTGTGCATTATACACGTAGGTATCTCCCAATTTACGAAATGGGATGCCATCTTTTGCCTTAATTTGTTGCACGCGATCACCAACTCCTTGTTCGACATCGCCATAAATTTTATTGTCCTCTAGGCGGTAGGTAATCATTTGATAGGGGTAGGCAATTGCTTTCACTTCATTGCCATTATATGCTGTTAAAACTTCACCAGTTTCCAGATCTGTGTAAGCAAAGGTCTTTCGAGTAAGATGAATAATTTTGCCATCGGCTTCTTCAGGCCAGATAACTGTTGAGCTATCGAATCCAATCATACCAAATAACTTTTTACCAGATGGATATTCATGTACATAACCATCGGCAATCCAATGCACCGCTTCACCAGTTCCTGCTCTTGAATTTACCCAAATCTTTAAAGCTTCTGGAGCTGCTTCATAGGATGCCGTTGTATTAGTTTCTGTAATCTTTTCTGCTATCACAGTCGTGCTTACTTCTTTTTTACAAGCAATAAGTGCAAATGGGATAAGGAAATAGAATTTTAATTTCATGGTGTTTTGGTTTTTATATTATCCGAGCAAATTCATGATTTCAAGGGCAGCCCGTTCTCCTGATTCCATCGCACCTTCCATCCCACGATTCATCACAGCTGTATGTTCGCCCGCAAAATGTATTCTTTCGATAGGATCTGCGAGGTTATTGGCAAATTCGGTGATCTGTCCTGGCTTCCAATAAGCATAGGCACCACCAGCATATGGATTGTTAATCCAATTCCAATAGTACACAAATTTTAAATTTCCTTTTAAACTAGGTCGCATCTCTTCGAGTGTTTTGGTTACGACTGCAATCGCATCTTGACGTTTCATTTTATTCACTTCGAGTGCTACATTACTATTCAAAAAGGCGACGCAACTTGTTACCTTATCTGGATTTTGAAGATCATTTTTCAAGGCCATAAAACGGCCTGCTAGATTATCACACCACATACTAGGAGGTAATCCATCTTCTTCCCAATACTTTTTTGTAGGCACATAATGAATTTGCACAACAGGGGTATAATCTAAATTTTGAAAACCAGTTTTTTGATTATTGTTGGCATCTGGTGAAATTTTGATGTTGCGCAAAGCAGAAGTAGGTAATGTAACCAATGCATATTTAGCCCTCAACTTTTTGTCACTTTCAAGTGTCAGAGTCACACCATCTTTTTCAGATGCGATACTTTTGACAGGTGTAGATAATAAGATGTCCTGCTTAAATGCAGCGCCCATCGCCTCAGGAAGCCGCTGATTACCGCCAACGATGGCTCCACCTTTACCAGTAGAGGCATTTTGTTGTTCTATCCATGTCATTATTTGAAAGAACATCATGACCGAAATATTCTTCGCGTCAACGCCATAACTTGAGTTTGTGTTCATCGCTAACTTTATCGCATCTTCAGAAAATCCTTCCTGTTTGAGGACTGCGTGTACTGATTTGTCCCAATCTTTATATGTCGGATTTCGCCAGGCCATTAAGTCTTTTTTTGGAAGTGGATTGAGTTTAGCAAATAGAGGCCAGGCGGTATAGGCGGGTAATGATTTTCTAAATCCCTCCGGTAAGGTATTGAATTCATGTGTTGGCCAATCGCTAGGTAAAATAAAGTCATTCTTAATTCTATAGATCAATTCACCCTTTCTAGCTTCTGTACGCGGACGCATAGGGCCCATTTCTACATTGTATTTTTGTGCAGCGTCCAATATTCGTGCATAACCACCTCCGATGCCGTTGGCTCCTAATTCGGGGTGACCTGGTACATTTTTGTCTTTGACGGTGTGAACACGTCCGCCTAGGCGATCAGTGGCTTCCACAATTTTTACTGTGAATCCAAATTGTTCTAATTGTAAAGCAGCATTCAAACCAGACAAACCAGCTCCAACGATGAGCACATCTGCATCAAAAGATTCTTTACCCGTATTTAAGCAGGAAGTCAATCCTAAAAAAGGAGTTGCCGCTACAAAAAGTCCTGTTTTTTTGAGCATCTCCCTGCGCCCAGTATCGTGTCGTTTGTGATTTTCTTTTTTCATTTCTCATCCCATATTAATGGTTCAGCAAAAACATCGGGTTGCTTTTCTTCAGTAGCCGCTATAAAATCTGCTGGTAAATCTTCTTTACTGAAAAAAGTACTTCCGCTAGACGTCCATATCATATGTCCAGGTGTGCCGCTCATATTCAATAGCGACAACCAAGAAGTTTGACTGGTCCAATGATAGTCAGATGGAATATGGGTATAAGATCTGTCGTATAAGTATTTTTTATCGACATCGTAGGTGTCTAAGGTCATTTCTGTGCGCCAGGTTTGCGATTTTTTTTCAAACCATTTTGTAAAAGCATGTCTTGTTATATGCATTTTGTCTCCCATATCAGTAAATACTAAATCAAGTGGGGCTCCAATAGCTGTACTTTCCATAGTAAAACTAGCATCAACCTCGGGGCCTTCGGGTGTCATAACGCCTCCTCGAATGCCTGCTCTAAAAGGAGGAACTTCTACTTCTTGACCCGTATAAGGATTGGTCATTTTACTCAAAAAAGCTCCAGTTGCTGGATCTCTATATAATAACCATCCTTTGGATTTGGTTTCTACATTGCCATTGTCAAGCAAACGCATAATTTTCATTCCACAACCAGAATATCTAAAGACTTCTTTCCCAAAAACATTCAAACTATCTGGTTTGTCAGGCCGAATGCCAAAAACGCGACCCTCTGAATATGAATAGGTCATTTTACCAGATAGATCACCTTGCATTTTTTCAAAAATTAAGAGCTTGTCTTTTGGGTCATTGAGGTCATAGTCAATTTTCTGATTGCTCAACTCAACAGCATCTTTAATTTTTGTAGAGGTTGATTCTTTTGAAGTACAGTTCAAAAATAGAGTTAATGTAAAAAAACTACATACTGTAATTTTGCCTATTGAGTAATATTTTGTAGAACTTAGTTTCATGATTTAAGAGTATTAGTTAATCTTCACATTCGCATACAGCAGAGGCCCAACCCATTTGAAATCCAATTTTCTTTCCTTTTGGTTCCGCGAAGGCCAGTGCAACCGAAGCTTTTTGACCAACTTCTTTCAAACGAAGAAAGAAAAAGTCAGAATCTTCAAGGTTATAAAATGGGTATTCTTTATCTCTTAATTGGATAAAATATTTTTTTCCGTTAATAGGATTTAAAACTTCAGCAGTGCCTCCTTGGTTATGAACTCGTAAGCCTTTATACTTTTTGTCTTTGTCACTAGGGGCATAATAGGCTGTTTCAAAAAACGAAACATCACAAGTATAATATTTTACTTTTTTCATTTTGTGTGGTTCACTATTTGGGTGTCCTTTGTAAAATGAATTATCACTTACTAGAAAAGTACGATCTACACGCCAGTAGTTTTTTTCTGAAATGACAATGTCATGAACAGAATATCTTTTTTTATCACCTTTTCCAAATTGACAAGCTTTATCAACCATACTACCATGATATTGATCTCCATTTCGTTGAAAAATAACATCACAACCGTCAAGTCCAAATAGGTCTTCTTTGGTTACATTTTTCAATGTGCTTTCGTGGGTTTCAGATGCTAATAAGAATTTTTTGGCATCTTTTAAAAAATAGAGTTTCATCGCAATACCCAATTTTTTTTCACCAAGACTCTCAAAAGAAACAATGCGCTGACGTACAATATTTTTCGGATCATTATTCATATATTCTTCGACATAGAAAACATAGTTACCTATATTTTCTGCCTGAATACGTTTGTGAATAGCATGCATTTGATCATGTTTTTCGTCGGCTTTACCCCACCAATCACTGCGAGCTTCAACCCATAATTGGTCGTCATTATCAAACTCTCCTTCGAACCATTTCGCTAATACCTGTAAGTCTCTAACATTAGGGTCTCCAAAAGCTGAAGCAGCAAAACTCATGGGTGCCATGAAAAACACTAACATTAGGACCCAAAAAATATTCTTTGTTTTCATAATTGTTATGCTTTAGGCGTTCAATATAATGTCGAGCGCGGCGCGTTCACCTGACTCAAAAGCTCCTTCCATCCCGCGTTGCATAATAGCAGTGTGCTCTCCTGCAAAGTGGATATTGCCATGGGATCTTCTCATTTCGTTACCAAATTTTTTGACTTGTCCGGGTTGCCAATAAACCCAGTCGCCAGCGCCGTGAATATCTCGCTCACATGACTGTACCATGAGTCTTTCTAGTTTTCCTTTTGTCGATGGGCGCATTTCAGCCAATTTTTGTTCAACATAATTAAAGACTTGGTCATCTGTCATTAATCGAAATTTAAGAGATTCTGGACCATTGATAAAAGCCAATCCGGCATAAGGATCACCCTTCGCTCTTTTCGTTCGAACGGCAAATCTTTCTAAGGGTCCGTCTGTCCACATATTTGCATCCATACCGTCTTGTTCCCAATAAGGTTCTTTGATAAGAAAGTGTACTTGAACAGATAGACCATAATCCATTTGATCAATAGCTTCTTTGGTAATTCCAGTAATATGAGGTTCAAAAGTGACATTACGAAGTACAGAAATAGGAATGCTACAGATTACATGTTTGCCTTTGTATTCACTTCCGTCGGCACAACTTACTTGTACGATACCGTCTTCTTCCTTAAAACCAACGACGGTTTTAGCTAAGTGTACATCATTTTTAAGGCTATCTGCCATCGCCTTCGGTAAAAGTGAGTTACCTCCCTTTATCATTTTCCATTCTTTACCATCTCCAAAGGCTAATTTTCCATTGGCATGCGAGTTCACATGGTATCGACGTAATTCATTCATAGCGGATGTTTTGTGCATACCACCAGCGTGTATAACAACATTCATGAGTTTTATGGTTTCTTCATTCACACCTTTAGAACGTAGGTATTGATCATGCGGAATGTCATATTTGTGATACTCTGGTTTAAGCCAATCATCTAAGGGCTTATCCTGTAATGGATTATCTTTATGCGAAATAGTTGATAAAAAGCGATGTGGCAACAACGAGCGATCTTCACCTTCTAAAGGATTCAGTTTATGAGCTTCCCAATTATCTGCTGTAATATAATTACCTTGAATGTTATATAACCATGGTCTATTTGGACCACCTGAAGCATCTGGATTATACAGGTCTAAACCTAGCTTGTCTACAGTATTGATCATACGTGCATAACTCGCACCGATATACTCTCCGGCTGCTTCTGGTTTTCCCGGAACATCATTTAACGTGTATACACGTCCGCCAAGGCGTTCGCGACCTTCAATAACTTGTACATCATACCCTGATTCTTCTAACAACATCGCCGAATGCAAGCCAGAAAGACCAGCACCAACAACAATGACATCATGAGAAGCCTTAATCGGTTTGCCCTTTTTACTAATGTAAGGAGCTTCAACAATTTTATCTTCTTCTTTCGTTGTACAACTAATAGGTACAAGCAATCCTGCCGACGCTCCGGCAAGTCCTTGTATGAATTTACGTCTGTTAGTTTTCATAATTAAGTAGTTTAAAAATGAATTATAATTTTATTTCTTAGTTACTTCTTTTAAATAGGCAATAAGAGCATCTTGTTGTGCTGGTTTTTTGACTCCTACAAATGCCATTTTTGTTCCGGGTACATATTCGGCTGGATTTTCGATCCATTTACGTATGGTTTCTTCATCCCAAATAATATCTTTGTTTATCAATTCTTCAGAAAACACAAAACCTTTAGTAACTCCCGCCTGTTGACCAAATATTCCATGTAAATTCGGACCTACCTTATGAGGTTCTCCTTTTTTAACGTTATGACAAGATGCGCAAAGTATGAAAAGACGTTTTCCTAAACTATTGACCGCAACCTTGGTCGGTTGATTCGAATCATTTTTATCAGATTTGATTGATTCATTACTGGGTACTGTTGTCTTTTCGATGGCTGTTTCACTTTCTTTCTGTTGTTTATCACATGAAATTAAAACACCTGTAAACATGAGCAGGAGTAAGATAGTGATATTTTGTTTTACTAATTGTACTTTCATTTTCAATCGTTTAGCTTTCAAAATAGTTTAATTCATTAATAGTTAATAAAATTAACTATTTTTTTTATATTTTTACTGTATTCAAGTGAAAAAATTAGGCAAACCCTTGTTTTTTCTTGTAAAATTTGAATTTTTAACAGCATCTTAACGTTTCAATTATGAAAAACAGACGGCTAGTATTAGCGGCTCGCCCCAAAGGGCTTTTGGTAAAAAAAACCGACTTTAGAATGGAAGAGATTGAATTACCAGCCATAAAAGAGGGTGAATTTCTGATAAAGGTATTATTTCTTTCCGTTGCTCCTGTCATGAAGTTTTATATGCAAGATGGCGCCGGAATTGAGGCTCCTCTACAATTTGGTGATACCATGCGCGGCCGAGGAGTGGGAGAGGTAGTCGAAAGCAAAAATTCAGCTTTTCAAATTGGTGATATTGTTCAGGGTAAATGCGGATGGCAAGAATACAAAATTTGTGATGGCACACCATATCATATGATGTACAAAGTGACTCAAAGAAAAGCACCTTTTTCAACTGCATTAGGCGTTTTAGGAATGACTGGTTTTACCTCTTATTTCGGTTTATTTCATGTTGGTGAGTTAAAGGCTGGTGACAACGTGTTGGTATCGGCAGCCACGGGAGGTGTTGGTTCTAATGTGGGTAATTTGACTAAAATTAAAGGAGCAAGGGCGGTAGGTTTAGCCAGTACCGATGAGAAATGTCAATTGCTTACTGAAAAGTTAGGATATATTGGAGCCATCAATTATAAAACGGAAAATGTGAGTGAGCGAATAGATCACTTTTTTCCTGACGGAATAGATGTTTATTTCGATAATGTCGGTGCTGAAATGTTAGATATAGCGTTGAGCAAAATTAAAAGATATGCGAGAGTGGTGCTATGTGGTCGCATCTCACAGTATGAAAAAAGACAAGATAATTCAGAGTATGACCTAAAAAATTGGTATAAATTAGGGCTTAATAGAGCAAAAATGCAAGGCTTTTTTATTTATGACTTCGAGGATCAATTCGATAAAGCAGAAAAAGAAATGGCGCAATGGATTGAAGATGGGCTATTGACCTACCAAGAAGATATACTTATTGGTCTAGAAAATATGCCAATTGCTTTAAACAGATTATTTGAGAAAAAGAATGTCGGAAAACAACTGGTGAAAATTAATTAGTTACTTTCTTTTAGTTTTTTTAATAAGGCGTCGAGGTCATTTCTACTGTAGTACTTACCCTCTTTAAAAATGGCATCAATATTTTTGGTGTTCTCTATATCTTCTAAAGGATTAGAATTTAAAATGACTAAATCGGCCCACATAGTCTCTTTAATACCACCGAGCTCTTTTTCAAGATTAAAATATTTTGCTGGATTCGTTGTTGCCGTCTTCAGTGCATCGATGGGCGTTAATCCTGCTTGAACCAACGCGGCCAATTCCTCATGAAGACTCGTTCCGGGGGTTAAATACGCAATAGGCGTGTCTGTGCCAGCCATTATTGGAATATCAAATTCGTATATTTTTTTTATCATTTTTTTATTAAAGTCCGATTGAATTTCAAAGACTTTCGACATAGGATAATTTTTTAATATAAGGGAGCGTTTTTTCCAATACTGACCAATAGAATCAGGCAAATATTGATAGCTATTCTGATAGATCGAATCTGCAAAATATTTATTAGATAAAAATGTATTTAATGCGAGCGTCGGTACTTGCCAGGTATCATTCTTTTTTAAAATACGTAATACTTTTTCGGCCTTTGTAGTATCGTAATTTGAAATGGCTTTGGCTTTTTGCGCTCTATGAATACTAGATCTTAATTCACCACCCGACAGTTTATTTGTGTTCTTTAAAAGTTCTTGTCGCTCTTTAAGGAGTTCTTCACTGTTTGAGGCACATGAAAGTTCGAGATTACGCATATGTTCCATGCTACTCATTCCGGCATTTGATGCTGAAATTACATCCATACTCAACGGAACATGACCCGTAATTTTAAGATTGTTCGCTATACCCAGTTCACATACTTTTATAAACTGTTCTGGAGTCAACATTTCATAAGCTTTTAATAGGTCAACTTCTTTAGAAATTAATAGTTCAATTTGTTCTTCAGCAGCATTCACCGAACTGAGTCTTACAGAAAGTTCAGGATGTGCAGCATCACTGCCATCATAAACATTGGTTTCACCATCTAATAAAGGCCCGGCTATCATAACTCTTGGAGCCTCCGTAGGATTCGCAAGCGCCTTATCTTTCCATTTCTTTACAAAATCTAATTTACCACCAGTATCTCTAACGCTCGTGATACCATGTGCTAAGAAAAGATCAAACATTCTAGGTGCTAATTCTTCTATATACGCAAAGTGTACATGGGTATCCCATAAACCAGGAATTAAAAATTTGCCAGCGCCATCGATGATCTTGTTTGACGGAGAAAGGTTTAATTGTGAAGAAGCGGCAATTTTAAGAATTTTGCCACCTTTAAGAATAACAGTTTGGTTTTCTTTAAGACCATCGTTAGGATCTATGGTTGAAATATTCACAATACAGATAGCATCTTCATACACAGTATCCGTCGGTTTACAGTTAAATTGTAAAAGCACAACGACTAAAAATAGAATGTTATAATTTTTCATAATAAGAGTTTTAACCCATAATGCCTTTTACCAAACCGCCATCTACAGTAATGGTTTGACCTGTGATATACTTACTAAAAGGGGATAACAACCACAGAGCTAACGACGCAAAATCTTGAGGATCTCCAATAGTTTTCATAGCCGTTTGATTTTCGAAATTAGCTCTAATTTCCTTTTCGGGAATACCTTTTAATTCACTATTCTTTACAAAAAGATTCTCCATGCGCTGTGTGGCATGATAACCAGGGCCCAAAATATTTAATGTTACTCCAGAGGGTCCAATTTCTTGGGATAAGGTTTTTACATAACCTGTAACTGCCAATCGCATAGCATTACTCAATACCAAATTTTCAACTGGTTGTTTGGTTGATACACTTTCGATAAAGACCAATCTACCATACCCATTTTCTATCATCTTAGGAAGCAATGCTTGGGTCAATACAATTTTCCAACGTACCACTGTTTTATAGGCATTATCCCAATCAGATATTTTGGTATCCAAAACGGGCATGGCCGGAGGGCCTCCAGAATTGACAACCGCCCCCGTAAGAACGCGCGTTCCAATGGTATCAATAATTGTTTCGATAGTTTTTTCCTCAGAAAGATCACCAGAAATAATTTCGATGTTCGGACTGATACGTTGTAAGTCCTTAAGTTTAGACTTTGTACGGGCGACAGCAATAATATTAGCATCTTCGGCTACTAATTGCTCAGTTATCGCTTTTCCAAAACCACTGGTAGCTCCACCAACTAAAAAGAGCTTATTCTCTAATTGTAAATTCATGCTTTTCTTCTTTTAATATCATATTTCTAAATAATCGAATCATCCCAATAGCAATGATACACATTATCACTCCATAAACTCCTGCAGTTGCTGCCATTTTTGGAGAGTCTAATAATCCAATGGCTATTGCCATACCCAAAACATTATTCTGCATACCACTTTCAATAGAAACGGTTGCCGCTTGTTTTGTAGTCAGTTTAAGACTTTTAGCGCTTAAAAACCCAATACCTAATGTTGATAAATTCAATAGCAGAACACTTACAAAAGATGCCTTGAGAAAAGCTAAACTGTCACCAATTTCTTCTAGTTTCATCACCATAAAAATTAAGGCAATGACGATTACGATAATCGAACCCCATTTAATAATGGGTTTACTTTTGTTTGCTGTTAATGGAAATTTATAACTGAGTATCATACCAAGAAAAACAGGCAGTGCTGTCAATTTGAATATATTAAATATCGTTTTCCCTAATGGAAGATGAATAGATTTGCCGCTAGCGCCTAAAATTGCATCTAAGGAAAAATTGATAATTAATGGAATGGTAAAAATAGTGACGATACTGCTAATTGCCGTCAATGAAATAGAGAGTGCCGTATCTCCTTTTGCGAGATACGTGAAGAGATTTGAAACAGCTCCTCCCGGACAACAAGCGCATATCATGAGGCCCATGGCAATCATGGGTTCCATCGGAACCAGTAACACAATACCGTAAGCGATACAAGGAACGAGAACGATTTGATTGACAAGTCCTGTTAAAACAGCTTTCGGAGCGGTACCTATTCTTGTAAAGTCAGGAATAGTAAGCGTCATACCCATGCCAAACATTATCAAAAAAAGTAATATTTGTAATAGTGTTGGAATAAGGGCTAGCAGCTCAGACATATAATTAAAAGTTTAATTGACATATAAGATCAAATATATTTAGAGGTCTTGCTTCCAATGGTGAATTATTTCATTCGGCGATGTTGACCAAACAGCTTCATTTTTAGAAAAACGTTCCAACACCCGTTCTAAATATTGAATACGATGCGGTTGTCCGAGCACCCAAGGGTGAATATTGAGCCCTAAAACACGACCGCCTTGAGTGGTACTTTCTTGCAACATAAAGTCAAGCGCGTCTTCAACTTGATCAGCCCAATCCTCAGCAGCATGTAAATTGTTTAAAATGATAAAGTGATCATCTAACTCGGTGGGTAATGGCATCGCCGTTAATAAACCATTGTTGGTTTTGAATTGGTAAGGCATATCATCATTTACCCAATCACAAAAATACTCTATGTCATTTGCTTTTAAAATGTCTGGTGTGTTTTCCGATTCGTTTTTTGCCGGGCTAATCCACCCATTAATTTCTTGCCCAGTTAATTTCCGCAATCCATCCAAAGAACGTTTTATTAGTTCATTTTCTTCGTGTATATTTTGGCCTCCATAATGCAAGGCATCCATATCAAATCCATGACACATAATCTCATCTCCTCGTTCTTTTATCTTATCGATTAAATAAGGATAACGTTCTGCCAATCGTGTGTTCACTGCAAAGGTTGGTTTGATGTTATAACGATCAAAAGCTTTTAAAAAACGATAAATTCCAACTCTATTGCCATAATCTCGTAAACTATAATGTCGAAGATCGGGATAGGGTTTGGTCATTCCTCCGGGCACCTTAAATGGAATCCCCTTTTGATTGAGTGGAAAAAACTGTAAGCCTACATTGATCCAAAGTGCTACCTTTTTTTTGTTCGGCCAACTAATTGGCTTTCGGTCTTGTAACATAGACCATTCGTAACGGTCATGATCCATTCCATAGGAACGCTCAGGATATTTTAAATACTCATCGTTTAACGTTCCCATAGTTGCTATTTTTTTGTTGAATATCCGCTTGAGCGAACTCATAATAGTTGTCTAAAAAATATTGAGCAATTTCTTTTCCCGTGGTCACCCACACATCAGAATGACCTGTGATATATTCTAGTGCTTCTTCGTATGCCTTGATCCGATGCGCATTACTTACTTGATAATTGTGCGTAGGAATACACATGATGGTGCCACTATCAGCTCCTTCAGTGTATAGACGATCAAAGTTGTCTTTGAGTTCTTGTCCGTAGCGACGCGGTGTTATTTTTTGAACCAAATAGGCAATGGTGTCATTCATTTCCAAAGAATAAGGAATGGATACAAATCTTTTTCCATTTCTTAAGTTAATCGGAGTAGGTTGATCATCATGAAAGAGATCACAAGAATAAAATCCTGCTTCATCTCCAAAAAGCTCAGAGCCCACTTCTGCGAAAAGATCAAGGGTGTTTTCTGAATGTGAAAGGGCAGGAGCTAAATATCCGGCACATTTTTGTCCGGTATGTTTATAAATAGTTTCGATAGAATCTTTTATCATTTCACGTTCTTGAGATTCAGTCATACCATATGTATATCGTGTGTTATAGATGCCGTGACTAAAGAATTCCCAATCACGTTCTTTACATTGTTCAATGATTTCTGGATGATGATCACATAAGGCCGTTGATAAAGAAATGGAACCCCGAATACCATATTTTTCTAACAATTTCATTTGGCGAGTATGACCGACTCTGTTGCCCCAATCGCGACTCGTATAACCTGGTAAGGCTGGACTCGGTTGTGGCCATGGTTTTCGAAAAGGATTGTCAGGTGGATTTAATTCATAGAATTCTATATTCGGCGCAACCCAAAAGGCAACTTTTGCGCCGTTGGGCCATGTTATTTTTGGTCTATTTTCGTACGGCCAATAATCGTAATATCCAGGATCTTCTTTCATTATTTTGTCTTGTTTAACCATTCGAATACTTCCGTCACTTCGAGCACATCGCAATACTTTAAAGACAAATCGGTGAGATTTGCATAATGATAACTTTCATGTTTATCAGCGACACACTCCTCGGGGATTATTGTACGATACCCCCTGGAAAGTGAATCCACGCCAGCAGCGCGCACACAACCTGAGGTAGATCCTCCAGTGAGAATAATCGTATCTACTTGATGCCAAACGAGCAGTGACTGTAAAGGTGTTTCAAAAAAAGGTGATGGCATTTTTTTTTCGTAAAATACATCTGTAGAACGGTCTAACATTAATCGATCATCTAGCTGAGAGCGTTCAGAATTGAATTTAATATTCTGTAAGCTATCTGGAGTGTCGGTGCGAGTTCCCCAAATTCCTGCATCTGCAGCCGTATCCATATATGCCACATTCGTCCAAACTACGGGCCAATCCAAACTTCTAAATATCGCAGCGAGCTCGTTGATATAGTCTAGTTGTTTTGGGTCATTTTCATAAGCCGTTTTAAATAGATCAGTTCTTGTATAGGCTTTTTGAATATCGATATTTACCAAGGCCGCTTTTTTTCCAAACCCGAAGCGTTTTCTTGCCGGATTAGCCTTAACTTCAAAATAGATTTCTTTGGCGGTTTTATCGGTAGTTTGCATAGTTGTATGATTCTTTATTTTTTTATTCTTTCTTTAATTTTGGAGGATTGCATTGAAATAATTTGCCATCGTTCTTTTTCAAAAATCCAAATAACCGTTAGACGAAATCTTCCTTTATCGAAGTCTTTATATTTTCGTTCATTAATATAATTTGTTAGCACTACATTTTCTGCCAAATTCAAGAATTCAATAGCTGAATTTTCGTAGCTCTCAAAGGTATTTTTAAGATTCAATAGCGCAACTTTCGTATTGTATTTTTTGCCACTTTGAGAAGTTAATATAAGATTAGGATGATAGATTTTAGTTGCTAGGTCGATATCACTATTCAAATGAGCCGTTCTTAACTGCGCTATTTGATCTTTTATTTGTTGTTTCTTCTCATTGCTAACTTCTTGAGCGATTCCGAAAAGGAAAAAAAAACAGCAGCAAAATGTGATTATACTTTTCATATGTATTTAATCTAATTTAACAATTCCAGCCGCGACCATTTTTTCAATGGTCGCATCGTCGATGTCTAGTTCTTTTAATACTTCCGAAGTATGTTCTCCAATCTTCGGAGGATCCATACGTTTCTCGATACGCGTTCCTTTGTATTCTAATGGAAATTTCGGAAGTTTCGTGAGTTTTCCGTCACCCATATCTACCTCCATGAGGCTATTACCCTCGTTTAACTGTTCATCTTCAAAGAGATCTTCAGGTCTACTGATAGGGGCAAATGGGATATGCCCTTTGTCACACCTTTCAATAATTTCTTTTTTTGTGAATTCTTTGAAACGCTTTTCTAGTGCAGGAATAAACCATTCTCTTTCATCGATGCGTAAATTGTTGGTTTTTAATTTTTCATCAAGAAGCCAATCTTGCCAATTAAAGACATCGCATAATCGTTCCCAATGTTTTTCACTGATGATTCCGACAAATACCTTGTCATTATCTTTTGTATCAAATACTTTATAGATTGACCAAGCACTTACACGTGATGGCATGGGCGGTATTTTATAATCGATTTGCGAGGCATAGGCCATATGTTGTCCCATTAAAAAAGCGCAAGTTTCGAATAATGCTGCTTTTACGAAACCACCTTTTCCTGTTTTTTCTCTTTCAAAAAGAGCTTGTAGAATTCCGATATAACCAAACATGCCACCTGTAATGTCAATTACCGATGTTCCGGCGCGCAATGGGTCACCTTCGCGTCCTGTCATATAGGCCAAACCTCCCATCATTTGAACCACTTCATCCATGGCGTGTCTTTTCTCATAGGGGCCACTCAAAAATCCTTTTAAAGAGCAATAAATAAGACGTTCGTTAAAAGTTTTGAGTTTCTCATATCCTAGACCTAAACGATCCATTGTGCCTGGCCCAAAATTTTCTACCACGACATCATATTCTTTGACCAATTGATAGATTAGATCAATGCCTTCTTGCGATTTTAGATTGATGGCTAAACTCTTTTTGTTTCGATTGTAAAACCAAAAATAGCCTGTGCCAAAGCCTTGTAATCTTCTAGTATTATCACCATTGATTGGTTCTACATGTACGACTTCGGCGCCCATATCTGCGAGCATGAGTCCAGCACAAGGCCCCATAACCGCATGCGTAAATTCTAAAACTTTGATACCTTTTAAAGGAGCGCTACTCATTTTATTTTTTGTTTAGAGATTTATAAAAAGTTTCTGGAGCATTTTCTATAGTTGTATTTAAGGTAGAATTCCATCGATTCAAAAAACCGAACATGGCTATCACACTTACAATTTCTATCATTGCTTCGTTATCATAATATTTTTTGAGAATTTTAAAATCTTCATCGTTTATTTGGTTTGGAACCATACTGCCTTTTAGGGCAACGTTTAACGCAGCCTTTTCTGCATCGGTAAACAAAGTCGAAGTTTGATATTCCCACAGTTGATCTAGCTTCTCCTTTGCAACACCTTGTTCATTGGCTCCATATGCTGAATGTGCACTGCAATATTCGCATCCACTCGTTTTACTCGAAATATGACCGATCATTCTTTTTAAACCTGCATCTATTTTCCCTTCGGCATAAATAGCCTTCGCTAAGTCAAAAAAGGAAGTTAAGACGGCAGGTTTATGAGCCATTGTTAATCCATCATTCGGCATAAAACCCATCCAAGCTTCTGCTTGCTTAAATAAAGGACCTAATTTGCCTTGTTTCGGTTTTGATATGGGGTCAACTCTACTCATATCTTACAGTGAATAGTTTCCATGTTTTGTTAAATAGTTTACCAATCCGCCTTCGTTTAAAATATCGATCATGATGTCTGGGAGTTTCGTGGCGCTGTATACTTTGTTTGCACTTAAGTCTTTGACGATCCCTGCTTTTAAATCGATGTCAAGTTCGGCCCCTTTTTGAATATTGTGGTCTGCTATTTCTAATACAGGCAATCCGATATTAATGGCATTTCTAAAAAATATACGTGCAAAATCATGGGCAATTACAACTGATACGCCGGCTTGCTTTAAGGCCAGTGGAGCTTGTTCTCGAGAAGATCCACAACCAAAGTTGATACCCGCTACAAGGATATCTCCTTGTTGAACAATTTTATTAAAGTTAGGATCTAAATCTTCTAAAACATGATCAGCCAACGTTGAAAGATCTAATGTCTTCGTATACTTTCCAGGAATGATACGGTCAGTATCAATATGGTCACCATACACATGTGCTTTCGCATGTATCGTTGTTGCTTTCATTACAATAAATATTTTTTAGGATTTACAATATAACCTTCCAGAGCAGCAGCAGCCACTGTAGATGGAGCTCCAAGATAAATATTAGAATTGGGATTTCCCATACGTCCCCTAAAGTTTCGATTTGCTGCAGAAATAACTACTTCACCATCTGCCGGCACCCCTTGGTGAGTACCAACACAGGGTCCACAACCAGAAGTAATGAGTGAAGCTCCTGCCTCAATTAATGTGCTCATACTTCCATTTTTCATGGCGTCTAATAATACACTTTGTGAGGCTGGTGCGATAACCATACGTACATCGGGATGTATTTTTTTGCCTTTTAAAATTTCAGCGGCAATGTCTAAATCTTCGAGGCGACCATTACAGCAAGTGCCTATAAATGCGTAGTCAATTTTTGTGCCTTCGTAAGCCGAAATATTATGCACATTATCTGGAGATTCAGGAGCACTCACTTGAGGCTCTAAATCCGAAACATCGAAATCAAATACTTTCACATAGTTGGCATGTTCGTCTGGTGTTATTGCTTCAAAATCATAATCCAGTTGTAGTCCTTTCGGATGTACAATACCAGTTTTCGCGCCCATTTCTGATGACATGTTCGCGATGGTCATGCGGCTCGCTAAACTCAAACCTTCAAAAGCTTCACCCGAAAATTCAATTGCCTGATATGTGGCTCCCGAAACCGTTACTTTTCCTACTAAAAAGAGAATCAAGTCTTTGGCGGTCACTCCTTCTTTTAGTTTTCCTGAGCAGTTAATTTTAATAGTTTGAGGCACTTTGAGCCAAATTTTTCCTGTCATCATGGTGGCGGCTAGATCTGTAGAACCTACACCACAAGCAAAAGCGTTTAATGCTCCATAAGTCGGTGTATGTGAATCGGCTCCAATAAAAATATCACCTGGTTTTACATACTGATTTTCGACCATTACTTGATGGCAAATACCTTCTCCAATTTCAAACAATCGTATACCTTGTTCTTTAGCAAAATCGCGCATCATTTTATGTAAATTGGCAATACGTTCATTCGGTGAGGGTGCCGCGTGGTCGATGATTAATGCACATTTTTCAGGATTAAAAACCTTTTTTCCGCCCATTTCATGAAAGGCTTTTATGGTTAATGGTCCAGTTGTATCACTCGCCATAGCGCCGTCAACATCGCTTATAACCAGTTCGCCGGCAAAGACTTTTTTGCCTACATGTTTTGATATTATTTTTTCTGATATTGTTTGTCCCATTAGATCATTTTAATGTCTTCCTTATCTACTAATTGGTATAACTGTCCGGGTAGCTTTAGACCCAATGTTGTTTCCATTTCTCTACTGATGGCTGCTATTTTATGAATATCTATACCGGTTTCATAACCCATTTGATGTATCATATGAGCACTGTCTTCTGTGGCAATATTACCTGTAGCACTTTTTATAAATGGGCAACCGCCCAAACCACCAAAAGCTGTGTCGAATATTTGCACTCCTGCTTCGATGGCAGCGTATAAATTAGCATATCCTTTATTTTCTGTATTGTGAAGATGTAACACCACCGGTACGGTACCAGCTTTTTCAACAACTTTGTGCATAAGTTCGCCGAGTTGTTTTGGATTTCCCATACCCGTAGAATCTGCCAATGCGAGTTCATCAATGCCCGCGTCTAAATGATGATCTACCATATCTAACACATGATTTGGATCAATATGACCTTCATAACGACAACCAAAGGCACATTGAATACCTCCTCTAACAGTTATGTTATTTGATTTAGAAAGCTTCACCATTTCATTGAAGACTTTTTTAGCTTCCGACAAGGTAAGTCTCGCATTTTTTTGACTATGTGTATCACTTGCTGAAATTGAACAAGCAAGATGGTCTAAGTCAGCATCAATACCCCTTTCGACACCTTTTAAATTGAGAACGAGTCCGCTGTAAATGACATCAGGTTGTTTTTCTACTTGATTACAAATCGCCTCTGCATCGGCCATCTGTGGTACAAGTTTAGGATGTACAAAAGAGGCTATTTGTATCCGTTTGAGTCCTGCAGCCACCAATTGATCAATATAGGCCAGTTTTTTCGCAGTTGGAATGACCTGAGAAAGGGTTTGAAAACCATCTCTAAGACCCTGCTCTTCTAAGATAATGTGCTTAGTGTTCATATATAACAAAGATAACAAAATTAGTTAACATAGTTAACTAATTTTGTTATATCTTTACGTAGTTAAGTTGTTTTTCATGTTCAGAACCGAACTAGCTAACAATATTTCAATTAGATAAAACAAAATTATGAAGATACGAAACCCTTATACAGGTGTTTATGATTATGAATTAGTTGAAGATTCTGGTCAAGATATTTTAAAAAAAACCAACGACATTCGACTGGCGCAAAAAGAATGGAAGTTATTGGATATTACTGAACGAGTAGCGGTCCTAAAGAAATGGATTGCAAGCTTTACCGAATTTCAATTGGAAATTACTGAACAGTTAGCTATCGATACTGCGAGAAAAAGAATTGCCAAAGTAGAGGTATCAGGTATTATTGGTTTGATGCAAGCCTGGTCTTTTAGAGCTCCACAATTGTACAACCCGCCCTCAGAGCGTCCATCGGTCTCTGCGAATACCGTAATGATTGGTCAACAATGGGTACCGTATGGTGTTGTAGGGGTTATCAGTCCGTGGAACTTCCCTTTACTATTAGCATTAATTGATACTATTCCCGCACTAATGGCAGGCTGTGGAGTCTTGTTAAAACCTAGTGAAGTTACGCCGAGATTTATGGATGGTCTTGAAAAAAGTATTCAAGCCGTACCTGAATTGGCTAAGGTTCTTAAATTGGTTAGAGGAGGGGCAGAAGCGGGCAAGGCAGTAGTGAATAATGCTGATGCTATTTGTTTTACTGGGAGTGTACCTACAGGTAAAAAAATTGGAGCCGTTTGTGCCGACCGTTTTATACCAGCTTTTTTAGAGTTAGGAGGAAAAGACCCAGGAATCGTGTTGAAGGATGCGGATATAGAAGTTGCTACCGACGCAGTACTTAGAAGTGCCGTTGGCGCTACAGGGCAGGCATGTCAGTCTTTAGAACGCATTTATGTTGATACGACCATTTATAGAGATTTTGTAAAAAAAATTACCGCAAAAGCAGCGGCAGTTACCTTAACTACTGACCAAAATAAAGGGCAGATGGGGCCATTGATTTTTGAACAACAGGCCGAAAAAATTCAGGAACAAATTGATGATGCTGTATCTAAAGGAGCAAAAGTACTTACGGGTGGAAAAGTTGAAGCAATTAACGGAGGACTTTGGTGTGCACCTACTGTGCTGGTTGATGTTGATCATACGATGAAAGTTATGACCGAAGAAACGTTCGGGCCGTTGGTGCCTATTATGTCTTTTTCTACAGAAGACGAAGCGCTAAGGTTGGCAAATGATAGTATTTACGGATTATCAGCCTCGGTATTTTCAAGAGACATTGAGAAGGCTATTGCTATGGGTTCTCAAATTGAAGCAGGTGCTATAAGTATCAATGATGGTAGTTTAACGAATAAAGTATATGACGCCGAAAAGAACTCTTTTAAAGATTCTGGGATTAATGGTTCGAGAATGGGAGATGCAGGTTTTCTGAGGTTTTTTAGAAAAAAGGCATTATTGATTCAAACGGCACATCCAGAGACTATGGCAAATTTTGAAGAAACAAGTTCCTAATTTTATGTCTAATTGTGTGAGAGCAAGTGTTAACATATTGATATGCTTTTGTTGGGTTGCGATTATTAGTTCTTGTGCCCAAAACACTTTTAAAATTAACGATTACTATCCTATTGCCAATGAAAACGAATGGCGCTATACCGCTCCCGCGGGGTGGAAAGATGGTGATTATATTTCTCGTATTGAAGAGGTGTCGCGTGGATTTCCATCTCTTTTTACTGAAATACAGGGTGAAGATGGATCCAAACTTTTCGCATTAAATGAAAATGCTAAGACTTTACTACTATCAGTAAATGAAGAAGGGATTTTCTATCATGGAGAGACTTTTTCGAGTGATGGAAGTATTGCCGTTTTCGAAAAACCAATACGATGGTTTCAGACAAAGGAGTGGATAAAATCTAGCATAAATGTGAAAAGAAATTATATCCGTTTTTTCAAAGATGGGACTCGGCAAAACGGTATTTTCACATTGACACAAAAAATTACAAAAAAAGAAGATGTAATAACACCTGCTGGAAATTTTAAAGATTGTCTACGAATTGAATTTGATACTTATTGGGATTTAGGAAAAGGTACGGAAGCGAAGTCAATAAATGTCTATTACCACGCGAAAGATATTGGTGTGGTGAAGGCTTCGGCTCGTTTTATTATTCTGAAAAATGATCAAGAAATTATAAATAGACTGGTACAACCAAAACTGAAGTCCTACACTTTGAATGATGGTTCTAATTCCTCCTTAAAACTACCTATCGCGCCTAAGATTTCTACTATGCATCGCATTAAAATGGCGACTATTGTTTCTCAAGATATAGAAACATCAACAAGCTTGTATCAAGACTGGCTCAATTATAGTGTTGTAGAAGAAGGAGTATTAAGTAGTGCTATGACGAAAGTTTGGGGTACGCCGAAAATGACAGGTAAACGATACACCTTACTGCAGCCTGAAAGTGGTGATGATGTTTATTTAAGGGTGATACAAGGTACGGTGCCAAAAAATTATAAAGCGATGACGACTTATGGATGGAATGCGATTGAATTAATCGTGGAGAATCCTGATGCTGTCTATGAGAAATTATTAAAGAGTCCTTTTACGCATTTAGATGGCCCGGCAAACTTAGGAGATGAATTTTCTACAATTCGCGCGGTTCAATTCAAAGGACCCTCTGAAGAAGTGTTTTATTTTACTACGGATACTGGCGATCGGTCGACTTCAACTTTACTAACGCCTAGATCTTCTATAGACCGTGTATTTATTATGGTTGTTGGAGTTCCCGATGCACGAGTTGTGACCGACTTTTATAAAAGCAATTTCGGCGTTAAGGAAGCTTTTTTTATCAATACACCAATTGGTTTAATCGCTTCTGCTCAAAACTTACCTATTGATCATAAATTCCCTCTTAGTTTAGTACGACTTGGTGCTTTTAGTAATTCAATTGAAATAGACGAATATCCTAAAACCGCTCAAAAAAGACCTGTCGCTCAAGGTGAATTACCTCCTGGTATATCTATTTCCTCTTTTGCAGTTGAGAATTTGGATTTAATAAACCCAACGTTATTTGTAAGTACTCCTGAGATACTCGATGGCATTGGGTATAATGGAAATCGAACAGCCACCATTATTGGCCCTGCAGGTGAAATGATAGAATTGATTGAAGAGAAAAAGGAGTAAATTATTAGATTTTTATGAGTCAATTCTTCGTTAAAAAACCTCAACGCGTTATTTCTAAGTATTGAGGTTTAACTAAAATTAAATAAATGATGATTAGTTGACTGGATTCATTTTCTTAAAATAGGTCCAGCTTGTTTCATTTGGTTTAGTGTATTCTGTCGGAGCGTGTCTATATTCAGGTTTATTAGCCACGACATACTCGGTTAGTATCTTAGGCATTTTATCATAATCGGTTTCTAGCAATTTATAACCAGCTCCTTGATATACCATATTTCCTTGATGTTGCCCCATGTTTAACCACGGCAGCCATGGCCCCATTCGAGTCCATGAAATTGTACAATCAATACTGTTTTTATCAGGGTCATTCATATCTTTTTCAGAAAAGAAAAACTGAAATAATTCAGCAGCTTCATAAAGGTCAGATTGAGAGTTCTTAGGATATTCTTTCATAGATAGAGGAGAAGGGTACGCTAAAAATATATCTGCGTTCATACAAATAATATCATCACCTAACTTATTGTGATTTACGCCCCATTTACCATATTTACCTTCTAAAGCTTGCTTTTGATTTACTGGCGAATTCCAAACATGTAAAACATCAACTGTTTCATTGGTGTAAGGATTTTCAAATTGCTCTAGTACTTCTCCTGTTTTTAAATCAGTGTAGAGTAATACTTCGTTCGTCAAGAGATCATAGCTGTGTTCACCTGTTTTGATTTGTCTTCCGATATTATACATTTGGAAACCCATTAATGGCTTGTCGCGTTCGCCTTCTACAAAACCATAAACGGTTCCGTTGGCATAGAAAATCACTTCTTCACCATCTTTTAATGAACCTCGAACCTTTATAAAGGCCGTCAGGTTATCTTCAGGATTGTCTAAATTTAAGTTTAAGGAAGTCGACTTTTCTAATGATTCTTTTGAATCATCTGTCTTTTCTTGTTTACAAGAAACGAAAAGTAAAATCGAAAGCAAAATCGACATTATTTTAGTGTTCATTGTTAATAGTTTTTATTGTCTTATTCAAAAAAGGGTAGGTTTTCAAAAAACCTACCCTCTCTTAACTAATTCAAATTCAATATTGATTTATCTAAAATTGATATGCTAAAGTTACCAATGTTCTTCTTGGGTTTTGCAAGACAGCAAATCCAAGTTGGTCTGTGTAATTTGCGTCAGCAATTCGAGCCTGAATAACTTCATCTAAACCACCTCCAGTAAATAAGTTTTGTGCTTTCTCACCGTCAAAGATGTTTTTAACTCTTACACTTATTTTGAACTTGTTTTTACCCATAGGGAAGGCATAATAACCACCAGCATTATAAACAGATAAACTTTGTTCGTCATAAATATTCGCTGCGTCATAGTAGATGCCTGAGTAGGTGAAACCACCAAAATCAAGTCCCCAAGTCTTCGAAGCATATCCCAGATTCAAGTTTAAAATAGTTTTAGGTTGTGCACGTACTTGGTTACCTGCTAAATTTAATGCAGTTTCTCCACCACCGGTAACTAAGTTCAGATTTAACGGATTGCCATTGTCATTAATTGCAGTCACGGTTGCTCCAGCTAACCCTTCGATGAAATCATCATATTCAGATTTCTGAAGTGTTACTCCACCTCTTAATAAAAGGCCTTTAATTGCTTTCGGTGCATAAGCTAGTGCAATTTCCGCACCACTGATGCTATAAGAACCGGCTGGTCGATCTTCAAACCCTCCTGTATCATTATCGAAAATAGTCGAAATACTGTTATCAATAGTCGTATTGAAATATGTCGCGTCAATTGTGATATCACCTAATCCGGCACGATATCCTACTTCGAAATTTTGTACCGACTCATTATCTAAAACTTCAGCGCCTAAATTAGCCACAGATGCAAAGGTGAAAGAACGGTTAAAATTCGCGTAAGCAGCAGAATTCTCTCCGATTAAGTAGTTAGCTCCAATAGAAAAGGAATAATCTTCTAAATCTATTTCCACTTCCTCAGTTGTAGCTGGATCCCAGTCAGTGCCTGTTTCACGTATTTTTTCTGGGTTATTATTGAAAGTGCCTTTTTGCCAGTCATACCTCCATGCTACATTTACACTAAGTTTTTCATTGAATACCATTTCGTCTCCTACAAAGATACCGGTCGCAGTTTCTGTTCTATTTGAAGAAGTATTTGAAAGATAAACTGTGGGTGGTAATGTTGGTGGGAAAGCAAAAGAACCTGTACTTAAACCAAACAATGGCGTAAAGGTTGGTCTTGTGCTTACGTCTGATCCATAAAAATAGTTGAATCCTAAACGATCTCTCTCCGCGTCACTATAATAGATACCAGCAGTAAGGTTATGTTCTGAATTTGAACCCTTTAAAACTTTTTGAATTCTAGCTTCCGTTAGTAAATCACGGGTCTGGTTAAGGGCATTGGCATTCAGCCTCTGAATAGTAGAGGAAGCTTCAAATATAGTTGTAAGTCCTAACTCATTAATATCTTGAAGAAAGAAGTTATTATATTTGACTTTTCCATTAACGTACCACTCATTACCTAAATGAAAAGTAGCATCAAAACCAATATTAGTTCCTTTGGTAGATTCTACACTTTCAGCAGGATTCCATGTGAATGGTCTACCGGTATCAGCATCGACTGCAGGTGTGGTATTAAAGAAAGCTGTTCTTACCCCTAGTTCTGTAAGGCCACTTGCCACCGGGTCATTGTAAAATGTATTATGTGTTCCCCATCCATCGGCAATGCGATCATTCTCCATATCCCAAACACCATCTACTACATTTTGAAATTCATTATTAAAGGTTCCGAAGTACACTCGAACTTTACTCTTATCAGAAACTAACCAATCTAAGTTAGCACGTAGTTGCACCCCTTTGTCTCTGTTGGCCTGCTCTTTCTGACCAGCATCGTTAAGGATATAACCACCAATATTGTAACGTACCTTGTCGCTTATTGGTCCGTTAAAATTGATGTCAGCTCTATAATTGAACGCACCTGAAAATTTATGCTCACTATCAGATGTATTACTATAATTTGTTAAAGAAAATGATCCTTTATGTTCGGTACCTCCTGTTCTAGAGATAATATTGATAGCACCTGCAGCTGAAGATCTACCAAATAGCGTAGCTGCTGCTCCTCTAACTACCTCGATACGTTCTACGTTAGGGTCAAAACCAAAAAATTCTTGAACTCCTCCAGAAAAACCTGCAATACCAGAAACGGGCATTCCATCAATCAAAGTGGTTAAGAAATTTCCTCCAGGAAATCCACGTATATTAAAACCACCTTTTCTACCTTGAGATTCATCGGTCGTAATACCTGGTGTATTCTGAATGGCTTCCGAAAAGGTCTCAGGTCTTATAGTTTCAAACTCTTGAGCTCCAACACTATTAATGGCCGTGGTTGCCTGCAGTTTGCGAATTGGCTTACGTGAAGACGAAACAACGACTTCATCTAAGAGTCCTGATTCCTTCATTTGTACATCAATGGTTGTAGTGCTTCCTACTGAAACCTGTTGTGTTGAATATCCAAGAAATGAAAAGATAAGAACATCTCCTTCTTTTGCTTGAATCGAATACATACCATCGGCATCCGCAGTGACACCATTTGAGGTGCCTTTTACCTGAACGGTTGCGCCAAATAAAGCTTCTCCTGCTTCATCTGTGATTTTTCCTGTAATCGTACTCTGAGCGAAAATTGCTGTTGTAAACAATAAAAATCCTAGAGTACACATTAACTGAGTAAGGGTTTTTAGTTTCATGATTAAAATTTATCTGATTAAATTAGTTAGGTCCGGTGCTTTTTATCATAAGTTTTAACATCCGTAAAATGATAAAAACAGTGATAATTAGCCCCGATAATAATACACTAAATTAATAATTAATTTCATTAATCGTTAATTTAATTAACTATTTTTTACGAAAATATGACTTTTAGTGTTTCTTTTTCGTGAAAAATATAATGAGAATAATTTAATTTTCTCTAGGTTTTATAGGGGTTTCGCTTAATTTTTGCTTTTTATTTTTTAGAAATAAAAAAAAGATAGATAAAAGATTTTTATCCAACATAAATACGAGATTTTATCCTTTTTTTCGGAAAAATACCTGTTTTAAAAATTAATTCTGTTCAAAATTTTCACCAAAATGTTGTTGTAAATAGCCGTTGTATTTTTTTAAGATTTCTTGTCGTTCATTTGATGTAATTCTCGAAACGGCGTAGGCAACAAAAGGTGATTGCACGTCGAACCCAACCAATCCTAAAATTCCTTCATGAATATTTCTTAGGATATCCGGTAAGGTTCTTTGATGCATTCCTTTTAGACTATAGAAAGATTCGGGACTTCCGGTGGTGATACTTAAAAAGGCACGTTTACCTTTGAAACGTCCTTCTTTGTATAAACCATATTTTCCTCCATAAGCAAAACCATAGGCTAGAACACGATCTACCCATCCTTTTAAGATGGCAGGCATATCAAACCACCACAATGGAAAATTAAATATAAGTACATCTGCTTTTTCTAAGGCATCCATGGCTGCTTTTAAATCTGGTGCAAAAGAGTCTTCGTTATATGCGTGAAATTGTTCTAAGGCATATTTATAGTAATCGGTGGTAGAAAGTTTTTTAAAATCATGCTTTCCTCCGACTGCATTAAATTGCTGATGATACAGATCGGAAACAGTCACTGCCGCTCCATTTCCCTCAAAATAAGTTTTGGCAGTTTCCGCTAAAGCGGAAGAAAAAGAATCAGGGTTTTCGTGGGCATGTATAATTAGAACGTTCATAAGTATATATTAAGGTATGAAGATTAACTTTTGGATAAAAAATCAGCAATAATTTGAGCGCATTCTTTCGCTCTGTCAAAGAATAAGAAGGCTCCGCCTGTCTCGATTACTTTTCTTTCGGCATTGGGCAATAGATCTAAGAGATTTTCTTGTTTACTTACAAATCCGTCTAATTTGCCTTGTATAAAGAGAACAGGCATACCTAAGCTGGCTAATGCTTGTTTTCTATCCCATTTTAAAACCGCATCATGAGCATCAAAAGGGCGCATTCGCGACAAAACACTGTTCAAATAAGGTCTTAAAATTTCATCCACGGAAGTACCAGGCATATATGTAACAAAACGTTGCCAAGCTAATACCAATGATTGGCCATCTTTATCAAGGATCACTTTCTTTTTGCTGGCGAGATTTTCTTTAAATGCCTCCGACTCTTCGGCGGTTTTGATGCCACTGGTACCCGATAAGATAACTTTATCTATTCTCTCTGGATAACGATAAGCAAGATTCATACTCATTAAAGCGCCACCATGATGTCCTAAAACGCTACATGTTTTGATATCTAAGTAATCAATTAGGGCAATTGCAACATCGGTAAATTCTTCAACTCCAGGTTCTTCAATGGGGTCATCAGACATACCATGACCAGGCAAGTCAAACAGAACTAATTGATAGGCGTCGGCCAAATAAGGTACCAAACTAGCATATTCTTCTAGTGAAGACGAAGATTGGTGTATACATAACAGCGCGGGTCCTTTTCCAGCTACAGCATAATGAATTTGACCATCGGCTGTATCAAAATATCCCTTTCTTATATTTCTATTTGATGTGATTTGTAACATGATACTATTGTTTTGGGAATGTTTATAATAATGTTTCGCAATCTTTTAAAGTTATAAAATTTATCACCTCCTAAAGCATTGAAATTTTTCACTAAAATAGTTAATTGTATTAATAATTAATAAGATTAACTATTTTTTATTACTTTTATACTGAATTTAACATGTCTAATTTTTAAGAGCATGACTCAAATAGTAAAAGAAATAAACCAAGATTGGCAATTGGAATTAAAAGAATGGATAGCTTCTATGGACGCTATTATTCAAGATCAGGGAGATGAGCAAGCTGCGCATTTAATTCGTGAATTAAGAGCATTTGCTATTCGCAAAGGTGTGAAACTTGCCGGTGAAGCATTGAATTCTCCTTATATTAATACAATAAATGTGAAACATCAACCCGCCTATCCCGGTAATGTTTCTTTAGAGACAAAGATAGAAAACATCAACAGATGGAACGCCATGGCCATGGTACTACAAGGATATGATAGCGGTGAAGGAGTAGGTGGGCATATTGCAACGTACGCTTCGGCGGCAAGTATGTATGAAGTAGGACTGAATCATTTCTTTAGAAAAAAATCTGAAGACTATGGTGGTGATCTAGTATCATTTCAGCCTCATGCAGCACCAGGTATTTATGCACGAGCTCTGTTAGAAGGAAGATTGACCGAAGGTAATTTGAAGAATTTTAGACGTGAGTTACAAGAAGAGGGCGGTTTGCCTTCTTATCCACATCCGAGAAGATTACCATCTTTTTGGGAGATACCTTCGGCATCAATGGGATTAATTGGTGTGAGTGCTATTTATCAAGCGCGTTTTCAAAAATATCTAGAAAATAGAGGTTTAAAAGAAAAGAAAGGCGGTAGAATTTGGGCTTTCGTAGGCGATGGTGAAATGGATGAGCCAGAAACTTTAGGGACCTTAAATATTGCGGTGCGCGAACAACTTGATAATCTCGTCTTGGTAGTGAATTGTAATCTACAACGTTTAGACGGTCCAGTAAGAGGTAACGGAAAGGTGATTCAAGAGTTAGAACGAAGTTTTTTAGGTGCGGGTTGGAATGTTACTAAGGTGATTTGGGGAAGTGAATGGGATGCGTTGTTAGAAAGAGACCATCAAGGTATTTTGACTGAACGCATGAATCAAGCCTTGGATGGGGATTATCAAATGTATTCGGTATTACCGGGTAATGAAGTACGACAGCATTGGGTAAAAGATAATCCTGAGTTAGAAGCCATGATGCAATCGTTATCCGATGAAGAAATCAGAACAATAAAGCGAGGCGGTCACGACTATAAAAAAATATATGCGGCTTTCGAAAAGGCTGCCAAACCGAATGGAAAACCAAGTGTGATTTTGATGAAAACCTTGAAAGGTTATGGTATGGGCGATTCAGGAGAAGGCAAAAACACGACACATCAAAAGAAAAATATGAACGCTGAAGAACGTATCGCAGCGGCGAAGCGTTTTGGTATTCCGTTAAGTGAAAAAGATGCGGCGAAAGCAACATTCTATATGCCGAGTGCAGATAGTCAAGAGATTACATATTTAAAAGAAAGAAGAGCGTCTTTAGGCGGATATCTTCCTGAACGCAAAGATGAGAGTGCTCCGATTAAAACGCCTGGAAAGGAGCTTTGGGGTGAATTCTATGAGGGCACAGGAGAGCGTGAAGTGTCAACAACAATGGTACTCGTTCGAATTGTTACGAAGCTCTTGCGTGATGAAGCTATTAAAGATTATGTAGTGCCCATTATTCCTGATGAAGCTCGAACGTTTGGTTTGGATGGTTTGTTTCGCTATGCGGGAATTTACCAGCCTAAAGGACAATTATACAAGCCTGTAGATGCCGGAAGTATTTCATATTATAGAGAGAGTGTTGATGGTCAGATTTTGCAGGAAGGTATTTGCGAAGCGGGAGCCATTGCTTCTTTTATGGCAGCAGGGTCGGCATATGCTATGCATGGCTTGCCCATGATACCATTTTATGTATTCTATTCTATTTTCGGGTTTCAACGGGTTGGCGATATGATTTGGGCTTGCGGCGACATGATGTGTAAAGGGTTCTTAATTGGTGGAACTTCTGGACGTACAACCCTTAACGGAGAAGGTGTACAGCATCAAGATGGACACTCACATATTTTATCGAGCATTGTTCCCAATATGAAAAGTTATGATCCTTCTTTTGCATTTGAATTAGCATTAATTATAAAAGATGGTATCTATAAAATGTATGAACTACAAGAAAAGATATTCTATTATATCACGGTGACGAATGAGAATTATCAAATGCCAGCAATGCCAAAGGGTGTTGAAGAAGGTATTATCAAAGGAATGTATCGATACGAAAAATCTTCTCAAAAAGTAAAGACCGATAGAAAAGCGCATTTAATGGGAAGCGGTTCTATTATGATGCAAGTAATAGCAGCCAAAAAACTCCTTGAGGATATGGGTATTTCTACAGATATCTGGAGTGTTACAAGTTATACAGAATTGCAGCGCGACGCATTAAATGTTGAAAGGAAGCAATTATTATCTCCCAATAAATCAAAAACAAAACCATATGTCCAACAATTAACTGAAAATGAAAAAGGTGTTTTTGTTTCAGTTTCTGACTACGTGAAGCAATGGGCACATGGTATTGCTAAATGGATGCCTAAGGCTTATCACGTTTTAGGAACTGATGGCTATGGCTTGAGTGAGTCGAGAGATGATTTGAGGAATCACTTTGAAATAAGTCCGAAATTTATTGCGTTAGCCGCCTTGCAACTATTGAAAGAAGAAGGGAGTGTCTCCGTAAAAGAAGTAACAGATTTTATCAAAGAGCATGAAATCAACGGTGATAAAATAAATCCGATGAATTAATATGTATTCCAACGCATTATAACAAGAAAAATGAAGGCACTAAAATTACCCTCTTTAGGAGAAGGAATCGAGAAAGGAACCGTGATTTCTATCATGGTCAACGTTGGAGATGTAATTACTACTGAGCAATCGCTGATGGAGATTGAAACCGATAAAGTGGTGGTTGAAGTTCCATCAGATGCTGCTGGGATAGTGACAGAAATACTGGTGGATTTGGGAGATGAGGTGAGCGAAGGAATGGCTATTTTGAAACTGGAGGCCAAAAATATGGAAACCAGTGATGAGCCTGCAGAAGCCAAATCTGTTGCGGATGTCGCTGTTGCGGAAGCTGTTATTTCGGCTCCTATACCTGTAACGAAGGCAAAAGGAAAAGATGCACAAACAATAAAAGAGTTAGAGTTGCCCTCTCTAGGCGAAGGCATAGAAAAGGGAACTGTGATTTCTGTACTGGTCAATGTTGGTGACAATATTGTGGCCGAACAGGCGCTCATGGAAGTAGAAACTGATAAGGTGGTTGTAGAAGTGCCATCTGCAGAGGCGGGAATTATAGCAGAGATTTTAGTGAATTTAGGCGATGAGGTTTCTGAGGGAATCCCAATCGTCAGAATAAATGCCGCAACTGTTGAAGATGATGCTTTTGATGAGAAGAATAATTCACTCGTTGCAAAAGTGGAAAAGGAACAAATTAATGAGGAAGTAAAGGCGACTGAGCCAAGGATGCATCAACCAATCGATTCAGAACGAAAATCTGGCTATAGATCTTCGCCGTTAGCAAAAAAAATAGCTCGAGAAATAGGCATTGATATTGCGAGTATACCAGCGGTCAATCCAAGCAAGCGTATTTCGGTTCAAGATGTAAAGAATTATGCAAAACAATTGAATCTGACAAGGGCCGCTGGTGGAGTAGCGCCTAGCACAAATGTTGAACTTCCTGATTTTGCAAAATGGGGTGCGATTCGTAGAGAAGTAATGACGGGAATCATGCAAGCAACCAGTAAAAATATGACAACTTCATGGAGTCAGATTCCGCATGCATGGTTACAAGAAAAGATAGACATTACATATCTAGAAGAAAAACGTCAATTGCATAAATCCGCAATTAAAGTAAAAGGAGGATCACTTACAATTACAGGGATCTTAGTAAAAACTATCGCAAAAGCATTGGAAGATTTTCCGATCTTTAATGCTAGTATTGATCAACAAAATAATGCGATTGTTTATAAGGATTTTATCAACATTGGAGTTGCAGTAGATTCCGATAGAGGTCTGTTAGTTCCTGTACTAAAAGATGCGAATAAAAAGAGTATTTCAGAGATTGCGATGGAGTTACCAAGTTTGGCAACTAAAGTGAAACAAAAGAAAGTAACGGTGGCTGAATTAGAAGGAGCAACGTTTACCATCTCTAATTTAGGAGGTATCGGTACGAGTGCAATTTTTCCTTTAGTTACCTTTCCGCAGGTGGCAATTATGGGTGTGGCTGCAAGTCAAACAGAAGCTGTATATATTGAGGGTCAATTTCAGCCCAGATTAATAATGCCATTAACTATTGGTTTTGACCATCGTATCATTAACGGGGCCGACGCTGCACGTTTTCTGAAACATATAAAGGCATTACTAGAAGATTGGTTTCAATGGAGCTTATAATGTTGATCTAAAACCGAAAATAATGAGTATTAAAGCTATTCTAAATGAGAAATAATGTAATTAACAAGCTCACCCTAGTATTTGTTTTAGTTGTATTTTTTAGCTGTAAACAAAAACAAGCCGATGTACCCGTGGCGGCGCAAAAGGAAGCACAAGGATCTCAAAGTGTCAAGTCTAGTCAGAGTGATATCGATATTCATTATTCTATAGAGGGCAAAGGAAATCATGCCTTAGTTTTTGTACATGGTTGGTCGTGTGATCAAACCTATTGGGAAAAACAAATATCTTATTTTAAGGATAGGTATAAAGTTGTTACAATTGATTTAGGGGGACATGGAAAATCTGGAACGAATAGAAATGATTGGACCATGGATGCATTTGCTACAGATGTTGCAGATGTTCTCAATACTATTGAATATACCGAATTGAATATTGTTGGTCACTCTATGGGATCAGTGGTTGTTTTGAATACGGTACCTCGTTTAGATGATAAATTGAAGAATATAGTTTTTGTAGATTATTTTAAAAACAAACCTCAGACAATACTACCCAAGGAACAAATCGAAAAGATGACAACTGGCTTCAAATTAGATTTTGTAAATACCACAAAAGGTTTTGTTAAAGGAATGTTTTTGAAAAACGCAGATACTATTTTAGTAAACCGTATTGCAACGAATATGTCGAAAGCGAATCCCGTCATTGCCATTGAAGCTATGGTGAGTATGATGCAATATGACGTAGACACTGGCTTTAAGAAATTACGCGACGAAAATTTCAATGTACACCTAATAAATTCTGATCAAAGACCTGTAGATACCGCATATTTTGATTCGATCGGTTTTAAATCAAATAGTATAGAGAATACAGGACATTTTTTGATGCTTGAACAAGACAAGGCTTTTAATGAGCTTTTAGAAAATATATTGAGATAAATTTAATTATGTGTATAAAACCATTATGATATGAGCATATTTCTATTTTTAAAATTATTCCATGTACTATTGTTTGTTTTTTGGCTAGGTACAGATATGGGCACTTTTTATGCAAGTCGATTTGTTATCAATCCAAAATTATCTGGACCTCAACGATCTACGGCTTTACAAATTTTATTAGGTTGTGATCTGGGTCCGCGTATTGCGATGACCTTAATTATACCTACAGGTATTCATATGGCTAGTATTTTGGGAGTTGTGGAAATTGGTAATACTGGTGTAGTTGCCATTTGGGCCACCGGCCTTCTTTGGTTAGCGCTGGTGCTTATCGTTCATTTTAGTAAAAATGAAGAGCGCAAAAAGAAATTAAAAAATGTAGACTTCTGGATACGTCCGATGTTGGTGCTTTTAATTGCGTCGATTGCAATTTATTCATTTTTTGAGCCTACTTACACTATGGCTCCTTTTATTGCTTATAAATTATTGATACTTTGTGGATTAATTTTATGTGGTCTGGCAATTCGGTATCATTTAGCGCGATTTACACCCGCTTTTATTGATATGATGTCGGGTAAAAATATAGAAGAAGCTAATACAATTATGAAAAAAAGAATGGACCTGTGTATGCCGTACGTATATGGAATATGGGTAGGAACTACAATAAGTGCCGCATTAGGATTACACCTTATATAAAGCCATATGAAACATAAAACCATACGAGGATACATTCGATATACGAGTAAAAAACCTGAACGCTTAGATCAAGAGCGAGGGCGAGAATTTTTTACAATAACTACACAAAGTGATGGTGTCATTGTGATGGATGCTCATTGTGAAATTGACGATGAACCCAATGTAATTCGAGATGTTGTTTTGGCAATGAACCCTGACGTTTCACCCATCGATTGTAGTGTGCGACTTTCTGTTGGCGATCAGTATGAAGGTTCTGGTTGGTTTAGATTTGAGAAAGATTACGCAGAGTGTGAAATGCACAACAGAAATGATGGGCGCGTAACCCAGCGATTTGAGCTCGAAAAAAAGGTGCCTTGGTTACAAGCACATCCAATAGTCGGCGATGGCTTGCTTATGAAACTGTACGACCTTTCTAAAGGTGTCGGAAAACAATTCGTAACCGATTTTATGCTGACCTCTCCAGATCATCGTGGGGCCACAGGACCTCAATTTTTTAAAATGCCGAAGATGAGTATTTCATACCATGGCGAAGAAGAAATAACCATAGCGGCAGGAACATTTAGGGCACGTCATTTTTCTGTGGGTGATACTGCTGGGAATTTGCCCGAGGAGCACCCGCCGTATAATGTATGGGTTACTGCTGACGATAATTATCTATTCCTAAAAGCAGGAGTCGATGGATATATGCAAACACATTACGAACTAGAAAGTGTAGAATATTTTGAGTAAAAAATTAATCATAAAAGATGCGTTAAATAAAATATTGATTGAAAGGATAATCTTAATTTTTGTCTTAACATCTATATCTTGTTCTTCTCCAAATACTGTCAAACAAGCGCCCATTCATTTAGATGATATTCATCTCATTGTGACCGATGAAGAAGCATCTGTAAAGTTTTTCGAAAAATATTTTGGTGCCAGAGAGATGGCTCATCCTGGAGATAGGTTTGATTTGGTGCGTTTTCTATCCTTAAAATGGCAAGGACCAACCATTACAATCACCCCTATTGGTCCATATCCTGATCTTCCGCCTGATCGTAATCGACGTTGGCTTGACGCGAAAATTATAGCTCCAAAGTCCGAAAAAGTAAAACCAGTTTATGGAGTAAAATGGTTAGCGATATCTACTTCTTCTATTTCGAAATCCAAAGCTGAACTCTTGGATTATGGTGTTGAAATTTCTGAGGAAAACATTTCGCTTCCCTTGGAACCTAATACTGCAGCCTTTAGCGTTTTTGGGCCCGATGGTTTGGAAATTGTGATTGTAGAACGACCAACATACGACTTTGGTGATGCAAAGTACGCCATTGATCATATTCAATTTCTCGTCAAAGATGTTGAAACAACACAGACATTTTTTGAAAAAACCTTCGGAGGTAAGCAATTAAAAAGAGGAAAAGAAAGTGCTAGCTTGCAAGTTGCAGATGCAAAACTTGTTTTATCTGAACCAGAGGCTTTCGGTATTGATTCGAAAGATGTCTCGTCAAGAAAAGTTGACGGTACCATTAGAATTGGTTTAGACCATTTGGGTTTTTTGTATAGCGACGTTCAGGCAGCTGTCGATCAAGCGACGATAAATGGGTATACACCTATTTTTCAGCCTCAAAGGTATCTCTACAAAAATAAGCCTACGGTATATACATTTACAGCGTTCTCCTTACCTGAGAATTTAAATATTGAAATGGTTCAGGCCGATGGTCGTGTTGGTCCTCATTCATATTATATGGATGAAAATAGTTCAAAGTGACATTGATTATAATTGCACGACTACTTTTCCACAACTCTTTCCTGCCAATAGATATTCAGAGGCCTCAGCAATTGATTCGATACCTTGAAAAGTAATTGGATCGACCTTTACCTGGAGCTCTTTCTGCTGATATAAGTCGAATAAGAAATTTCTAGCTTCGGCATGTTGTGATTTATAGAGATGATTCATAAAACAACGTACCGAGGCTCCTTTCCAATACATACTTTCATAAACACGAGCCGCATGTATTTTTTCAAATTGAGGTCGCGTTAATTCAGTAGCTAAACCACTTACTACAAGACGACCCATAGGAGCCAAATTTTCTAAAAAAGCATCAAACATATAAGTGCCAACCGAGTCAAAGCCAACATCTATTTTATTAGCATATTCATTTGTTAAAACTTCAGTGATAGCTTCTTCCTTGTAGTTAATAATACGATCACAACAATTTAAAGAATTCAATAGTGTGACTTTTTCAGCTTTACCACAAATACCAACCACATGGCACTTTTTCTTTTTGGCTAGTTGCACAACAATATGGCCTAGACCACCTGCTGCTGCCGAAACAATAATGGTTTCTCCTTCTTGCAGTTCGGCTGTATTCTTTAATGCTAAATAACCCGAAACTCCTGTTGGATTTAAAGCGAGATATTCGGGTGTGGCGTCCGGAATTTTTATAGCGTCTTGTTCATTAATTATTTGATATTCTTGATAGGCTGTACCCACTTTAACGGTAGAAAGCGCTTGTCCGATTTTTACGTTCTTTACGGAGCTACCAATGTCAATAACAATGCCTACGGCTTCTACTCCAAAAACATAAGGAAAATTTACGTCTATATAAGGTACACGTCCCTTATATAATTCTCGATCATAAAGAGCATTAATACCTACATATTTATGTCGTATTAAAATGTCTGAAGATCCTAATTTCGGAATTGGAGTTTCAATAATAGCACTTGCTGTTTCTATGTTACCGGCAAATTGAGTGATAACAAGCTGTTTGTTTTTATGCATGTCATGAGTTATTTTAAAACAAATAAACTGTCAGGTAATTCTTCATTTACTTCAAAATCTTCCCAAAACACCTCATTCGATAGTTTTCCATTATAAAAGAGTTCGACGCGACCCGCTTGGAGCCATGAATAGGATGGTTTCGAGAAAAATTCTGAATATTCTCGATGATGCCAGCCTCTAGGTGTTTGAAAAGCTACTTTAACAATTTTGAAGTCTATTGTATCAATGCCGAAAAAGGTTTCTCCATTATTAGGATCCGTTACTTTTATAGTGTAGGCAATACTGTTTTTGATGGTGTCATTTGCTACTTTTTCTAAGGTATAGCCATCATCTAAAGCATGTCGTATCGCACCATACCCAAAGTTCGAAGACCAACGATTATCAGCGGCTTGTTTTTCTTGCTTCCCATTAAGGTCGTAGGTATTTTTACCGTCAAAAGTTACAATGAATACGGGCGTGCTATCACGAAATGATTCAATGCGTACTTTTCCGTTTGCCTGATGTGCGGCATTTTTGGTTTGTTCGAATTCACGCCACATATTATGAGTCTCATGCTTTACGGATGTTCCATTACGATAAAAAATCCCATATCCTTTTAGGGTCAAACTTTTGGGTTGTTGCCAAAAAGAACCGCCTGCCTTATCATGCGCCGTTCTTATAATTTCAGTGGCAGTTAAAGGTTGGTTTTTTTTGCAGCTCATAAGCAGCGCCAAAAATAATAGTAATAGTGCTATTGCTTGTTTCATATTTTTAAAATTTACATACTCAATTTTTTTTATCACAAGGTTTTTCCTTAAGGTTTATTGTGGGGCCTTTTTGATGTACTCCAAAAACAGGATTTCCTTTACTGTCGGTTGCACTATCTTCTAATAGTAAGGCATCCTTTCGTAGTGTCAGGGTTTCGTTTAGATATACTTGCTTTTTGAATCTTTTAGAGTAGTAATTACAGGCATTTTTTTTGAGATATCCTTCAAAAATAGCTCCTTTAAGTTTCCAAAAAACATCACATCCTGGTTTCAGAAAAAAATCTTCACGTTTTAACTCGGTGAATATTTCAGGTTGTAGGTGTCCATTTTTTAGTTTATTCGGATCTTTCGGAGTGTAAATTCTTAGTCTGATAGCCATTTCTGTCGTGTCAACTTCAAAGGCATAAATTCTTTGGCGATATAAATCGTCTAGATTGTAATGCTGTGATTGTTGAGCATATATTGTTTTACCTGGAATGAAATCAAGCTCTACCTCATAGAAGATATGATGCGTTTGCCGATGACGCTTTTCTAATGGTAATTTATTCACAGCTTCTTTATAAACCTGTTGATGATTATCATATTCACCAGGAAACCATGTCAGTAATGTTTTTAAATCTTTTTCTAAAACATCAACGGATATCGGTTTTATTTTCCGCTCTTGTGCATATTGCGTAGTTACATTAAGCAATGATAAGAAGATGGTTAAAAGCGAGAAGTAAAGTGGTTTCTTCATAGTTATTTATTTTTCTGATAAATCGGTAACATTTTTATTTTAGGAATGAAAATCATTACGAGAACAGCCGAAATAATATGCAAAAATGCAACAATTACGAATACAGGTGAATAGGAGATGGTATCTACTAACCATCCTATGATTGGTGTAAATAGCATCGCGCCAAAGCTGCCTGCTGACCCTGAGATGCCCCAAACTGAGGCGGCATCTTTTTTAGGAAAAAGATCTATAGGTAGTGTAAACAAAGAAGCCTGTTTAAATTGGGTGGCAAATAGTGAAAAACTAATAAGGGCAATAGCCCAATAAGGAGATTCAATATACAAACAACCTAATACAGGTACGACCAAAATAGCGCCTATCCAAATTACCCATTTTCGGGATGCATCTAATGAAAATCCATTTTTAATCAATTGACTTCCAGTCCAACCCCCAATAAAACTACCAATGTCAGACAGCAAAAAAGGAATCCAGGCAAACATACCAATTTCAAGTAAGCTAAATCCTTTTACATCTGCCAACCATGATGGTAGCCAGAAAACGAAGAAATAAAAAGCGCCATCAGATACAAATCTAGATAATGCTAAACCCCATACTTCCCGATATTTAAAATATTGAAGCCAAGGTAATTTTTCACCTTGAGTCTCGTTTTCTTGACCGTTTCTGATCAATGCTAATTCTTCTTCTGATATTCTTGGGTGCTCTTCGGGTTCGTAATACACCCACCTCCATAGTAGGAGCCATAGAAAACCGATAGCTCCTGTAATTACAAAAGCCATTTTCCACCCAACATCTGTAATAAGCCATGCCATTAATGGAGGCGCAATAATAGCGCCAAGTCCAGGTCCCATATTTAATATACCTACGGCCTTGGTGCGTTCTCCCTTTGGGAACCATTCGGAAATTGCTTTCATAGCAGCAGGATAATTTCCAGCTTCTCCAATTCCAAGAAGAAAACGAAAAAATCCGAGGCTCATCATACCCTTTCCGAATGCATGAAGCATGTTGGCAATAGACCACCATACAACTGCCAATGTAAACCCTTTTTTTGTGCCAAGATTATCAATTAAACGACCTGAAACCATTTGCATAATAGCATAGGCTAATAAAAAAGCACTAACGATCCAACCATACTGTTCATTTGATAATCCTAAATCTTCTCGAATAACAGGTGCGGCAACAGAGAGTGCTTGTCTGTCAATATAATTGATGGTGGTGGCTAAAAAAATAGAACCAGCAACCCACCAACGAATATTGCTTGACTTTTTCATGCTTCCTTAATCAGTTATCACTTTACCATCTTCGGTAAATGTTCTGTATTTACCTAAGAGTAACAATGGTGCGGCCCCAAGAATAAATGCAAATATCGAATAGAATAAAATGGTGTCATAACTACCCGTTTCGGTATAAAATCTACTAAATATATAGGGCGCGAAACCAGCGCCAAAACCAAAGAAACTATAAATAACACCATAGATCGAAGAATAGTATTTCATGCCAAAATATTTAGATACTAAAAAACCAATTAGGTCAAATTCAACACCTGTTGCGAAACCAAGAATAACGATTGCTGTTGCGGCCATTGCATAGGTAAGTTCTGGCTGAATTAACAAATAGCATGAAATGGCAGGTAAACAGAGCAATATAAAAGAAACTCCGGGTGCCCAAAATCGGTCGATCAAATAGCCACCAACAACACGTCCAATAACCACTGCGACTCCTAAAAGACTGGCTAAAATCACTGCATCGTCGATTCCAAAACCTTTTGAAGTAAATAGTTTTTCAAGATTAGGAATAGGACCTCCTACTGCAAATGAAACGATAACGAAAGCAATCGCCATTATCCAAAATTTTGAATCGCCCAATGCTTGTTTTAAGGTCATTCCGGTGCGAGCAGATGAAGCCCCACTTTCTGGAAATTCTTTCTTTAATTGTGCAGCCCGATTAGCAATTTTTGGGTCGTCAATATCTCTAAAGTATAAATAGGCAATGGGTAAGACAATAATAATAGGTAGTATTCCTACACCAATGTAGGCGACTTTCCATCCATAAGCATTTATAAGTTCAGAAGCGTAAATCTTGGCTAGTGCTCCGAAAATACCAGTACCCATCAATGTAAGACCTAAGGCTAAACCACGGTTTTTAGTAAACCAGTTATTTACCGCGCGAGTCCATGTTATAGGTAAGGTACCAACTCCGGTCGCGGCAAGAAGTCCCCATAAGGTTAACCATAAAGCTTTAGATCCTGTGTTGAAAGTGAACGCCATAAAAGCTAGGCTAAAGAGAATTACCGAAGTGAGTACGGTTTTACGAACACCAAATCTATCTGCAATATTTCCTGCAACGGGACCTAAAAACATTGAAACGGTTGTAAATACTGGCAATGCCAATAATACATCATCCATGCCCCAGCCATATTCTCCTGTTAAAGCAATAGCGAAAACGCCAATTGTATAAAATGGCAGAGGAGACATGCCTAATCCAATACCTAATGCTGATGAGAGGACAACGCGCCATCCATATTTAAATTCTTTGAGGTCCTTAAAATTCATAATAATCTAGTTTGTTTTTAAATACAATCGCTGATTTGGGCTGTTTCACGAAGTTGAAAATATTTTTTAAATCGATCTTACACCCAAAAAAATCAGGTTTTAATAATTGATAATAAGTGTTTTACATTCAAATTAAATGACGAATGTAATTAATAAATGTGTTATTTTATTTATAAAAATAATGATTAATTATGTTAATTGTTAATTAAATTAACTAATTTTATACAATCAAAGTAAAAAAATAATCATTTTAATATAGAATTATGAATCCGCCGGAATTAAAATTGTTTCCTAAACATGCAGGTATTTGGGAAGGTACTTATAGAAGAATTGATGCAGAAGGTAAATTAGTAGATCAATGGAAGAGTCGCTTAACCTGTGCAATGCTTCCTGATAGAAAATATCATCAAGTGAATGAATATACATGGGATGATGGATTTAAAGAATGTCTTGATTTTGGGATATGTCCCTTTAACGAAAAGAGTGAACTGATTTTTGAAAACCCTAGACTTTCTGGTAAAGCTTGGGAAACAGGAAGAAGTGTTGTTCTTATTTGGGAATACAAGCATAGACCAGGAATGACTTTGTTTGAGCAAATAGATTTGATCGGAAATGATGATCATCGAATTCGTGTTTGGAAATGGTCAGAAGGAGATACTTTCAATGGCATCACTATGATTGAAGAGCGTAAAGTATGCGGTCAAGATGGTATTGATCCTCAGTTTTGGATTGACTTACCAAAAAATAGAACTAATGGTCAGGCATCAAGATCTGATAATTAAAGTAAATAAATAGAAGAACATTTTATAATAAAACGCATCTCAATATGGGAATGACCATTACAGAAAAGATTATGGCCCGCAGCAGCGGTAGAGATAAAGTAGTACCTGGTGAACTCGTTTGGACAGATATAGAATCTGTAATGACAATGGATTTTTTGGGTAAACAATGTTTTGACAAATTTAGATCACTCGGAAAAACTGAAGTGTTTGATAAAAACAAAGTCATCTGTGTATCAGACCATCTAGTGCCACCACCAACTCAAAAATTTGCGAATATGTTGAATGAATGGCGAGAGGTGGTAAAACAGCATGATATTGCGAATTTTTATGACCTAGGACGTCAAGGAATAGCGCATCAAATAATGGTTGAGCAAGGGCATGTGCTACCTGGAACTATTAGTATTGGTACAGATTCTCATGCCAATACCTATGGTGCCGTTGGAGCAGTTGGTAACGCTATTGGAGTTACGGATGCTGCCGTGGCAATGGCAACAGGAAAAGCATGGTTTCGAATACCAAAAACAGTAAAATTCAATATCACTGGTAAGTGGCAACCTTGGGTAATGGCGAAAGATTTAAGCTTGCACATTATGGGGATGATGCATTGGAATGGACATTTATTATACAAATCATTAGAATTTACGGGTCCTGCAATAAGTAGTTTGAGTATGGCAGGGCGTATGACCTTATGTAATATGACGGTGGATTTAGGTGCCAAAAATGGTATCGTTGCTCCAGATGTTGTAACCGAAAGATACCTGCGAAATAGAACCAATGAGAAATGGGATTTTGTAACGAGTGACGATGATGCGAAATATGATATGGTCTATGATATTGATATTTCTGATTTAGCCCCGACAATTGCTCTGCCAGGAAAATTGGATGATACGGTGACAGTTGACAAATTAATCGGTAAAAAATTCAATAAAGCTTTTGTTGGTACATGTACCAATGGAAGATTAGAAGATATCGCTACAATGGCGGAAATCATGAAAGATAAGCAAGTGCATAGAGATGTGAATATGATATTAGTGCCTGCAAGTCAGACAGTCTATTTAGAAGCCCTACAGGCGGGTCATTTAGAAACATTAATCAAAGCCGGTGTTGCTATTGATACACCAAGCTGTGCCTCATGCGCTGGTCTACACACAGGTGTAGCGGGTGATGGAGATATTGTTTTGAGTGCTGGAAATCGAAATATGACAGGTCGTATGGGAAGTAGAGAGGCTAAAGTATATTTAACATCGCCTTCGGTGGTTGCAGCATCGGCTATACGAGGAGAAATTACCGATCCAAGAACTTTCGATATTTAAAAAATGAAAAGAAGAACCTTCATACGAAATTCTGCGATGGCGAGTGCGGCCTTAGGTTTGTTACCGTTATCATGTGCGAAGGCTGCCCCAGATACTGAGTACCTTATTTTGGGTGCCGGACTTTCGGGTTTATACCTTGCACACCTCTTAGACAAAGCAGGAAAGGATTATCTCGTTCTAGAAGGTAGTAAGCGGATAGGAGGTCGTATGTTTTCACGAGACGATATTGGTCGTGAAGTTGGAGGTAGAGGAATAGGCGATAAGTATACGGAAGTGATGAAACTGGTAACAGAGTTTAACACTGAAATGATAGACATTACCGATTATATGCGTTCGCCGACAGCTACGTATGTTGACGGAAAATTATATGGAAAATGGGCCGATCCAACTACAAATCCAGCCTATTTACAATTTACAGCTTTTGGAAAATCTCCGCAATTGACGGCTTTGAATCAATGGTATAAACATCCCGAATTGGATGAAACGTACAGTGAATTATTGAAACGAAACGGCCTTACTGAAGCCCAAATAGATTTGGCGAATATCAGTGCAAATTATAACGATATTAGAAATACTTCTGCCATCAATGCTTACCATAGTTCGGCATTTCGCAAGTTTAATGGCTCTGAGCGTATTTTAAATTTTAAAGGTGGCTCAAAACATTTCATTAATACAATTGCTAATAATTTGAGCAATTCTGTTGTCACCAACAAGATGGTCAATTCAATTCATGACGATCAAAAAGGAGTTACGATTGGTTGCGTTGATGGATCTCAATATAAAGCTAAAAAAGTAGTTTCAACATTGCCATTTACAACCTTAAGAGATGTAGAGATGAATGGAACTTTTAATAGTAATCAGAAAAAGGCAATCGAACAGTTAAACTATACAAATATTACACAAATACATTTACAACATACCGAAGCTTTTTGGGAAGAAGATGGGATGCCTCTAGATATGTGGACGGATACGCCGTTAGAACGTATCATGAATATGAGTTCTTCAAGAACTGAAAAAGAAATAGCATGCTGGGTAAACGGTACAGGGACAGCATTTTTTGACAAGATGTCTGAAAAAGAAGTTGCTGACTATACCATTAAAAAAATAAACGAAATTCGACCTTCAACTGTTGGTAAAATTGAATATCTAGGACAGCAAAATTGGGGAAAGTATCCTTTCAACAAGGGAGCTTATGTTGAATTTGGAGTTGGCCAAGCCGCCTGGTTTGAAGATATGATAAAGCCAGCAGGCAATATGCATTTTGCAGGTGAGCATGCGGCTCACGAAAGCAGAGGGATGGAAGCGGCAGCTGAATCTGCCAAAAGAGTGTTTAATGAATTAATAAACTAAATCAGTTAAAATGATAAAAGGAAAATGCTGGGTCGCGGATGACTACGTAATGGCATACGATATTATAATTTCAGAATACTGGACTTCACCAATTGATCCTGTTGAAAACAGTAAAATGGTCATGGCTGGAGTGAAGGATGAATTTAATAAAGAGAATGGTTTTAAAGATAATGACTTCACATTCATTGTGGCCAATCATAATTTCGCTGGTGGCGGAAAATCTATTGAACATGTAATTACAGGACTGATGGGCGCTGGTATAAGAGCAGTTTTCGCCACAAGTTTTGCCCGATTACAGTTTCGAAATGCCATTAATTATGGTTTACCATTTATAACTTCCGATGATGAAATGCACCTTGGATGTGAAACAGGCGATGAATTAGAATATGATGCCGATAAAGGTATTATTAGAAATATTACAAAAGGAACTGAATTCACTTCCATTCCGGCAGCTCCTTTTGTTTCGGAGGTGGCAGCATCTGGTGGCTTAATGAATTTTGTTCGCGATAAAATTGCTAAAGGAGAACCAATTGAATAGAACATGAAAGAAAATCAATTAAAGAAAAGAATTAATGAAGGAAAAGTAGGTTTTGGCCTCATCTCGCCCACTGTAGACCCAACTATTTGTGAATATGTAGGGCTGACAGGTATGGACTTTTATATGATCGATGCAGAACACGGTGCAATTACCGCTTCAGATGTGACTAATATGGTACGTGCATGTGAATTGAGAAATACCACGCCGCTAGCTAGAATAAGAAGTGTAGATCCTAAACTAATTTTACAATATATGGATGCTGGTGTCATGGGGGTAATGATGCCTACAATTGATACTATAGATGATGTAAAAGCGTTGGTTCAAGCAATTAAATATCCACCTGTTGGTAAGCGGGGTCTAGGCCCAGTGAGGGCTGCAGATTATATGCAAGGAGCAATGACACAAGAAGAGTATGTACATTTTGCGAATTCTCAGACCTTGGTCATGCCGCAAATTGAAAGTATGGAATGCGTTCGAAACTTGCCAGATTTATGTAAAATAGATGGCGTCGATGGTTTCATCATAGGACCAAGAGATTTAGCGATGTCTATGGGATTTTATGATGGTCCGGGTCATCCTGAAGTAAAAGAAGTTCTAGATCAAATTTTTAAAACAATTTTAGATGCTGGGAAATGGTATGGAACAGTGGCGGGAAATGCCGATCAGGCAACTGCTTTAATCGAGAAAGGAGCTTCGTTTGTCATGAACTCCGTTCAAGGCATGATAAAAACATCTGCATCAGCATTTTTAAAAGCAAGAGACTAAACAAAAAATATAAAATTAATACCAATGGCAGCACTAGTCGTATTATTCAATTTAAAAGATCCATCATCAAAAATAGCATATGAAGCATGGGCAAAAGAAACGGATGTTCCTACCGCTTCTAAAATGAGTTGTGTTGATGATTTCAAAGTTTTCAGATTAGGAACCGTTATGGGTACCGATAACCCTTCACCTTACCAATATTGCGAAGTTTTACAGATCAATGATATGAATAAATTGGGCGAAGAAGCAAGTTCAGAAGCGATGCAAAAAGTAGCAGCTCAGTTTCAATCTTTTGCTGATAATCCGATGTTTATTATTTCAGAACAAATAGCCTAGAATCTTACTATGTATAATTTAAAAGGAAAAACAGCAATAGTCACGGGCTCTGGTCGAATTGATGGTATTGGAGAAGCCATTGTCTTAAAACTGGCTGAACAAGGTTGTAATGTTGTTGTCACAGATATTGGCATCAGCAAAGGCGCACAATTTAGTGAAGAGCATATTGGTACTACTGCCGATATGGAAACTATTGTTAAAAAAGCGAAGGACAAAGGTGTAAATGCCAAGGCTATTGTGTGCGATATTCGTTTCGAAGATCAAGTCATTGATCTCATAAATGAAACGAAAGAGACTTTTGGCAGTGTAGATATTATGGTGAACAATGCGGGAGTTGGTTATATTATGGAGCCTTTTACTGAATTTAAAGAAGAAAGTTGGGACGCCGTATTGGATGTCAATCTCAAGGGAGCATTTTTATGCTCGAAACACGCAGCTGCCATAATGATCGCACAAAGTAAGGGTGGAGCAATTATAAATATTGCGAGTCAAGCAGCCAAATCTGGTTTTCCGTATGCCGCAGCATACACGGCTTCAAAGCATGGAATGATTGGTTTAACTAGATCGAATGCCGTAGAACTAGGAGTACATAAAATTCGTGTAAACGCTGTTTGTCCAAATCATATTACAACAGGTTTAGGGCATTGGCAGAATAAATTTTTTAGCGAAAAAACAGGTCAAAATTATGACGCTTACTTGCAAGCCATCGTAGACAAAAACCCGTTAAAAAGAACGGGGCTTGTAGAAGATATTGCAAAAGCTGTAGCCTTCTTGGCTTCCGACCAAGCTGACTATATCACCGGAGAAGCTATGAACGTAAGTGGTGGCGAAGAGTATCATTAAAATAGTAGAAAATAAAGTAATATGAAGTTAGGCATAGACATTGGAGGAACATTTACAGATTTTGTATTGTTCGATTATGATAGTAATCAATTATATTTTGCTAAGACATTGACGACATATCCTGATCCAACGAAGGGTATTTTCAATGGAATTAGAGAGATTGAAGAGAAGTTCAATTTTCCCGTGAAAAACATGGATGGAATTGTGCATGGTACAACCTTGGTAACGAATGCTGTTATTGAACGCAAAGGCGCAAAGACTGCTTTTATCACAACAAAAGGTTTTGAAGATGTATTAGAAATAGGGCGCGAAATGCGCTATGATATATATGATATTTTCTTGACAATGCCTAAGCCTTTGATTCCAAGAAATTTAAGAATGGGCGTTACTGAAAGAGTAGATATTGAAGGTAATGTGGTAACTCCACTTGATGAAGACGGAATGCAAACTCTGGCAAGTACGCTTAAACAAAACGGTATTGAAGCTGTTGGTGTGTGTTTGTTAAATTCTTTTGCGAACACGGCGCATGAAAAAGCATTAGGAGATTATTTATCGAAAAATGTACCAGAAATGTATTACAGCCTGTCTTCTGAAATTATGCCCGAAATTCGTGAATATGAACGGAGTTCTGCCACAGCTATGAACGCGTATGTACAGCCAATTACAGATAAATATCTGAAAGATTTTGAAACACAACTAAGAACCGCCGGTTTCGACGGAAATATAAATATTATGATTTCTAGTGGACGACTAACAACAATTGATGGAGCTAGAAAATCACCGATCCACTTATTAGAATCTGGACCAGCAGGTGGAGCAATGGCAGGGGTTTTCTACGGAAAGCATTTAGGTGAAGAAAATCTCTTGTGTTTTGATATGGGAGGTACTACAGCAAAAGCATGTGTTATTTATGAGGGGAAACCTGAAATTACCAATCATTTTGAAGCTGGTCGGGTCAAACGATTTAAAAAAGGTAGCGGATTGCCTGTGCGTATTCCTGTTATTGATTTAATTGAAATAGGTGCCGGTGGAGGAAGTATTGCACGCGTCAATAATATTGGACTGTTAACGGTAGGGCCAGATAGTGCTTCATCAACTCCAGGTCCGGCTTGTTATAATTTGGGTGGAGAAGATCCAACCGTGACCGATGCCGATTTGGTGTTGGGCTATTTAAATGCCGATTACTTTTTGGGAGGCGAAATGAAATTGAGTGTTGATGCCGCAAGAAAGGCTATTGAGACAAAATTAGCGAAACCTATGGGAATCTCTATTGAAGAGGCAGCAATGGGGGTTCATAAAATTGTGAATGAGAATATGGCGAATGCAGCTCGAGTTCACGTACTAGAAAAAGGAATGGATCCACGTCATTTTAACATGATCGGATTCGGTGGGGCCGGACCAGTTCATTCTTTTGGAGTGGCTAAATTATTAAATACAAAACGCTTAATTATTCCAGTAGGTGCAGGGGTAACTTCTGCAATAGGCTTTTTAGTATCACCCGTAGCGAGCGAAAAAATTCATAGTTATATTTCTGAATTAAAAACATTGAACTGGGATGAAGTCAATAGTTTCTTAACAGACATGGAAGAAGCTGGTTACAATTTTTTAGAAAAGTCAGATATTGATAGAAAAGAAGCTAGTGTACAACGAGTTGTAGAAATGAGATATTATGGTCAAGGCCATGAAATAACAATAGACTTACCGGAAGGTGTATTGAGTGAGAATGACGTTGTTGAAATCCAAAAACGTTTTATAAAAGAATATGAATTCCGCTACAATCGTTCGATTGAAGGAATGCAACTAGAAATGGTTACCTGGAGAGTGGTTGTTCAAGGTCCTACACCAGAAATGAAAGTGAAGCAATTTTCTGCAACTGGTAGTGATAAAGAAGCATATAAAGGCACTCGAAAAGTATACTTTGAAGAAACAGGTTATTTAGAGTGTCCAGTTTATAATAGATATGGGTTGAAACCAAATGAAAAGTTCTACGGTCCGGCGATTATTGAAGAGACAGAAAGTACGACTGTAATAGGTGTTAACACAACTATTCAAGTAGATAAAGATAAAAATATCCTCATTGATTTACACCAATAAATACTATGATGACATATGATATTCTTATTGTAGGTGCGGGTACTGCAGGAATGAGCTGCGCCATAACGGCTGCGCAACGCGGATTGAAAGTGGGAGTGATTGAAAAATCAGATTACTATGGTGGAGCTTTGCACTGGTCAGGAGGCCATATGAGTGCTGGGGGGACACATCTTCAAAGAGAAAAGGGAATTGAAGATTCCGTAGAAAAACATCTTAAAGAAATCAATCAAATAAATAATAAATCAGGAGATCGTCTTCTTATCGAGAAGGCAGTTAATGAGGCGCCAAAAACTATTGAATGGTTAGATGATAATGGCATGGAATGGGCTCCTGAGTGTCCGAGAATTATATATGGTCATGTACCTTATGAAACTCCTCGCACAATCTATGGTCCAGAAAAGGCTATGAGTATTTATAAAGTGATGGCCCCCTTATGGGATGAACAAGTCACAAAAGGCAACATTGAATGTCATTTTGAACATACGTTTATAGCTCTCGATAAAAAGGAAGGTCGTTTTGATACGGTAGTTTGTAATACAATCGATGGTGAACGTCGATATTCAGGTAAGAATATTGTAATTACTTCAGGAGGTTATGGTAGTAATCCGGCTTATTTTCAAGAAAAACATCCAAACATTCCATTAGTAAGTTCGTGCTATCCAACAGCAACTGCCGACGGTCATGTAATTTTAGAGAAACAAGGAGCCAAATTTCGTTTTGGAGACTATCATTTACCAAGTTTAGGCGGAATGGAAGAGGAAGAAGGAAGCGGACGATGTGATTTCAATAAAGCTTGGGCAATGGTATTAACCTCTGTGTATAGAAATCCTAGAGATATTTATGTAAATGCAAACGGAGAACGTTTCATTGCAGAAGACGAAGTGAATCCCGAGAAAAGAGAATTAGCCACCATGCAACAACCAGATTGGTGTTTTTGGGTGGTTTTTGACGAAGATGGATTAACTTCAAATGATGAGAATGGAAATCACAATCCCATCATTATCGGACGAACAGTTGAAGAAATGAAGGCCGAGGCAGCAAAAGGAAATGCCTTGTGCATGGCCGATACAATCGACGCTTTGGCGAACAAAACCGGATTGCCATCAGAATCACTTCAAAAAACTATCGCCCATTATAATACTATGGTGCAAACGAAGCGAGATGCAGATTTTGGAAGGACTTACTTAGAAGACGAGATTAAGACAGCGCCTTTTTATGCGCTGAAAGTACATGCGTCTGTGTTGGTGACCTTCGGTGGTATAAAGGTAGATAACGATTTAAGAGTTTTAGACGCTGAAGGAAAACCAATGATTGGTTTGTACGCTGCAGGAGAAGTACTCGGATTAGGAGCGACCAGTGGAAGTTCATTTTGTAGTGGTATGGCCATTACGCCTGCGCTGAGTTTCGGTCGTATGTTAGGAAGCACACTCTCCTGAAAATAGTAAATCAAACCGAAAAGTGTCGTGATAAAATTAAATTTTAAAAAATATTAACAGTAATACATTAAATAAATAGTTAACTTAGTTAACTAATTTTGAATTATGCAAGAAGCGAAGACAACATTTGACCCAATAGCACTTAGTATACTGTGGTCAAGATTGATAAGTATTGTTGACGAGGCGGGCACAACGTTGCAACGTACTTCCTTTTCAACAGTGACGAGAGAGAGTAATGATTTTGCGGTGGTTTTGATGGATAAGAAAGGACGGTCAATTGCACAATCTAGTGTTTCAGTACCTTCATTTTTAGGAGTGTTACCGATTTTAACAAAAGCACTATTGAAAGATTATTTTCCAGAAGATACTTGGAAAGAAGGAGATGTTGTAATGACCAATGATCCATGGTTGTGCGCAGGTCATAAACCAGATATTGGTATTGTTTCTCCTATTTTCTACCAAGACAATTTAATTGGTTTTATTGGTACCATTGCCCATTCACCAGATATGGGAGGCCAATTATGGGGCGCAGGAACACGTGATCTCTATGAGGAGGGCTTGATGGTACCGCCAACAAAATTGATTTCTGAAGGGGTGCCGAATCAAACACTGTTTAATATTCTAGAACAAAATGTACGTGCAGCAGATCAAACTGTAGGAGATATACGTGCGCAGGTTGCCGCCAATGATCAAGGGATTAAATCGTTGATGAAATTAATGGAAGAAAACGATTTGGATGATCTTCAAGATCTAGCAGATGCTGTCATTAACGCTTCTGAGAAAGCGATGCGAGAAGCTTTACTTGCTGCTCCAGACGGTAGCTATAATTACACCTATGATACTGACGGTGATGGTCGTGGTACGGGTTGCCATTTTGAAATTACAATTACGATAAAAGGTGATGAGATTGTGGCTGATTATACGGGTACTTCTGGCGCACATTATATGAGTATCAACGCAGTGTTAAACTATACATTTGCGTATACGGCCTATCCAATTAAATGTGCTTTTAGTCCGGATGTTCCAAATAACGACGGGTCTTTTTATCCCATAACGGTGACAGCGCCGAAAGGTTGTCTAGTAAATGCACAAAAACCAGTGCCTTTAGGCGCACGTAATGTAACAGGTAATATGTTGCATTCGGTTGTTTTTGGTGCATTGGCAAAAGCAGTTCCTACACAAGTACAATCAGATTGTGGAAGTGCATGTTGGTGTATTGTATTGAACGGAGAACATAAAGGGAAAGAATTTGTAGAGTACTTCTTCTTAAATGGAGGTTATGGAGCCAGACCAAATATGGATGGTGAGCATGTACTGAGTTTTCCTACGAATGTAGCCAATGTTCCAATAGAAGTACTGGAGACAGATGTGGCCATCTTAGTAACTGAAAAGTCATTGATACCAAATTCTGCAGGTAATGGAAAATATCGAGGAGGTTTAGGTCAGCGATTTAGCTTTAGAAATATTGGCGAAAATCCGATCAACGTTTCAATGGTTGCTGAAAAAACGGTAACTTCAGCGAAAGGATTATTAGAAGGTAAAGATGGACAAATGGGCTCAGTTAAAATTAAACCAGAGCGCGAATTTCCATCAAAAGGACTGGATAAATTGTTCCCTGGAGAAGAGTTAATTTTAACCCTACCTGGAGGAGCGGGTTATGGTAATCCCGCTGAAAGAGATAAAGAATTAATTGAACAAGATATTGCATTAGGCTATGTTTTATAGCCAAAATTTTAACGTATAATATGTAGAAAATATGGCAAAGAATTTAACCCCAGTTTGGAATAAAGTAGCAAAGCACGCCATGCTACCGGAAACAACACATGATGAACGTGCTCGTTACAATTTTCTATCGAATTTAAACAAGCACTTAGCCCATGTATCGCATGGCACCAAAACGGCTTACGAAACCCGTGTTGCGCCAAAGTTTAAGAAAGAACATGGTCGAGATATACAAAGTAGAGCTGAGTTGAAAGCGGCTATTGAACAAGATCCGCATTACCAAATTTGGTCTTCTTTACGAAGAAGCACCATGGAAATGCGCCAACAAGCAGGTCGATCTTTAACCTTGCGCCAAGCAAAAGCACTAAGAGATAAAGCAGCTGCATTAAATGAAGGAAAATCTACCTTGGTGTTAAACCCAGAAGTGAAGGTTCCAGAATATCTATTGGCAGTCGATAACCATATCATGCCTGGTAGTTATCATACAGAGTTATTGGAGGGAGATGTTGCTCCAGCGGCAAATTATGATTCAGGAATTTTTGTCACTACTGCAGGTTTAATTGGCCGGTATAACGATGGAGGAGGTAAGGCAATAACGACTTGGGTACGTCAAAACTATCCTGACTTTAAGCCAAAACGAATCCTCGACATCGGTTGTGGTCTAGGGCATAATGTGCTGCCAATCGCCAAGGCCTATCCAGATGCAGAAATTATTGCAATCGATACGGGTGCGCCTATGTTAAGGTATGGTCATGCACGTGCTATGGATTTAGGGTACAAGAATGTAACTTTTATGCAAATGGATGCAGCAAAAACAATTTTTGAAGATGAATCTTTTGATTGGATACAGTCGACAATGTTTTTGCACGAGACTGGCGGTAAATCTATTTATAAGATAATGGATGAGGTATATCGCTTGTTAAAGCCAGGAGGATTGACGCTGCACATTGAACAGCCACAATATACGGATGATATGTCTGAATATGAAAAGTTCATGCGCGATTGGGATGCCTTGAATAATTCAGAACCTTATTGGTCTAAAATGCATGATATTGATCCCGTAGAATTGATGGAAGCATCAGGATTTAAAAAAGAGAATTTTATGCAAATTGGCGCTAAAGCGGAAAATGATTTAGTTGAAGATGGTGTCAATGCAGAAGAACCAGAAGATTTCGGACGCTCTCCGATTTGGAACGTATTTGGAGCATTTAAAAAATAAAAAATGGAAGAAGAATTAGATTATATAAAGTTAGCGTCGAATAAGTCGAAGGGAAAACGCCCTTATTTTCATGATGATCATGCTGTAGAGCGTGTATTGAATATTACCATGGCAATTGCTGGGGAGTTAGCGGTAATGCGGGAGCGAATGGACAGTATTGAACGCCTTTTGGAGAAAAAAGGAACAGTGTCAAGAGAAGAAATTGAAAATTTCGTACCCGAAACACCTGAACAAGAAGAACAGCGCCAATCATGGCATAGTGAGTACATCTCACGAGTATTGCGTATTGTGCAACAAGAACAGGAAGAAATGGAAAATCCTGATAAGAGCATAGAAGAAATTGCAAACGATATTAATGAAATGTAATGGCAGAATTACACGATAGAATTACAAAATTTTTCAATGCAATTATCGCTGAAGATATTGAAGAAATCAAAAATGGATATGTGCAAGATGAAAGAACCTATGTTGTTCTTGAAGGACCAAGATACAGCACAAAAGGGTATGCAATGATTGCGAAAGGATGGGGAGACTTTACAACTTCTCCAATCGCGATGACCAAAATAGTTTGGACAGAAGGTCCATTCGAGGAAATTGTTGGTGATATGGGATGGATTAGCGGAATTACTGAGTTGTATCTCAATGTAAACGGAAAAGAAGTCTTTAATACGTTTCGGTCTTCATTTGTATTTAAACGTGAAGATAATGATTGGAAGATACGTCATGAACATGTATCGGCACCACACCCCGACCCTTATGGAGTAGGTGATTGGCTAAAGAAAGATAAATAATAACCAAAATTATTACATATGAAACCTGTTAAAAAAACAATCTTAACCCTTATTTTTTTAACGGGTTTTCTAATTGTCCATAGTCAAAAAAAGGACAAACCATTGGCTAGTTCACCTGCAATGGGTAAAACCTCGAATACAACCAAGAAGCGATTGGCCGATACTGTAGAGCCGAATAGAAAATTCTCTTATGCCGAACGTGAACTGGATTACCTCATGCATATTTGGAAAGGTGAGTACGACAACGTTGAGCAATTAGACGTTGATAAAATACAACGTAAAGATGATCCAGAAACAACTATTCATCAACGCGTGCATGCGTCAGTAAGGCAATTCCAAAATTCGAATTTTGGTGTTGGAGCGGTCTATGTTGAAGAATATAGAAATAACGACCCTACTCTAATTACAAGACAAGTGATCTATCAACTAGTACCCGATGATCAAGAGAAAGCTATTCGTGTGAAAGTATTTCACTTTAAAAATAAAAAGCCAGTATTAGCTGCAGATAAAAGTTTTGATGATATTGCTAGTTTGACTCCATATTCTGATATGCTTACCCAAGGTTGTGAACTATTATTGAGAAGAGTAGGAAATGGGTTTTTGGCAACGACAATTAATAAAACCTGTATAAAGAATGAAGCGAAGACTATTGATTACCATTTTGCTGTTTCGGAAGACAGTTTTAGTTTTCAAGAAGTCATTTACGTTGCGAACAAACGCCTGTCTGATGATATGCAATTAGATGCGTATACTTTGGAAAAAGCGCGCTGTTTTACGTGCATGCTGGATTTTCCGAATGATACGAACGGAAGGCCCACAGAAACCAAATATTATATCGATATCTATGATCAAGGAGGCGAATTTATTTTTGACTATCCTGATGGTCGCAATATGTTATTTGGTATGCGCAATACTTGGTCATTTGGTATGCATAGAGAAACTTTCGTAATATATATTATTGATACGAAGTCTAAAAAGACATTGATTTACTCTTGGGGTGAACCTGGTGCTGATCGAATTGGTTTTAATCCTAGCTGGATTCGGGCTCAATGCGATTTAAAAACACCTAGAAATGTCAAGTTACAACAAGAATTGCGTCCTAAATCTTAAAACTTAATGACCATTATTTAACTGCGTAGGTTATTGATTTATACTTTTTGGTAGACTCCCTAACTGTAAGTTCTGTGTCAACCATTTTCGTTTCATAGGGCAGCGGAGCATCATTATTTTCAATACGTTTAACAATGGTTTTTACTGCATTTTTACCAATATCTAAGGCATGTTGACTCACTACTGTAAGAGGAGGAGTGGCCAGTCTAGAAATCTTATTATCGGAGAAGCCTATGATAGAGATATCTCTCGGAATTTTATACTTGTTTTTATTGGCGATTTTAAGCGCCGTTGCGGCAGAGACATTATCGGTTGCAAGAATACCATCTACATCAGGATGTTCTTTAAATAAACGCGTTATTATTTTCTCATAATTGTTTTTATTGTCGATGGTAATTAACAAAGGTTTGTTTTTGTAGTTTGCGTACTCAGAAATAGCATCATTATAACCTTTTGATCTTAATTTGCCAATCCCTATTTCGTCAATAGAGCTTATTAGTACAATCTTTTTGCAATTGAGTTCTAATAAATACTTGGTTGCTTTATAAGCCGCTTTTACATCATCAATAATCACTTTATCGCAATTTGATATATCGTTCGATGTGCGATCAAACATCACAATAGGATATCCTTCTTCAATGGCATTTTTGAAATGTGTACTCTTCTGTAAAATTTGAGTTTCTTTAGCAACAGAGAGTATCAGTCCATCAACACTTCCATCACATAATAGATTGAGACTATCGACCTCTTTTTTATATTGATTATTAGACAAGCAAATAATTATTTGATATCCTAACTCGTTTGCCTCTTGTTCAATACCCAAGAGAACTTTTGCAAAGAAGTAATTCAAAATATTTGGAATAATTACGCCAATAGTCTTCGTTTGTCTATTTTTTAAATTTAGCGCAGTTTTATTGGGTTTATAATTATATTTTTTTGCAAGTGCCTTTACTTTTTTGATCGTTTCTTCATTGATTTCGTAGCTATTTTTCAATGCTTTAGATACGGTTGAAATCGATACGTTCAACTCATTGGCTAATTGTTTTAATGTTACTTTGCCGTTCACTAAAATTAAATTTTAAAAGTAATTACAGGTTTTAAAGCGTGATTCGCTAAATCTTTCCCAATATTATCACTGAATAATTGATACAAACCACTTCTATTATGTGTGTTTATAGCAATAAGACTCGCATTTATTTCACTCGAAAAATTAAGAATGCCTTCCTCTATAGTCGTATCGCTATATACATTTACAGTATAATTCTCCAAGTCTAAGTCCTTCGTAAAGGCTGCAATTTTTTCATTTAAGACCCTAGTTGAAACAAAATTATGTACAGTATTTATGTAGAGTAGATGGAGTTTGGCATCAAACATTTTCGCATACTCGATAATGTTTGGGAATGATTTTTTACTATCATTTCCTAAATCTGATGCATATACGATATCTTTTATTTCAAAATCGTCAACATCTTGTTTAATAACAAGTACTGGAATATGGGATAATCTCACTACTTTTTCGGTATTCGATCCTACAAGCATTTCTTTCAAACCTGACGTGCCATGTGACCCCATGACAATAAGGTCTACATCTTTTTCTTTACTCTCTTCAATAACACCTTCGAAAGCCTTATGAAAACGAACGGATTCAATAACATTTAAACCTTCGAAAAATGGAAGCGCCATAAATTTTGCAAATTCTCTCTTGATACCTTTCATATAATAGATATTTTGAGCACCTCCTTGCAGATTACTACTACTCGCTGGATCTATAGTATCTGCTGGAATATCAAACATATGGAGTAAAATAATTTCGCTGTTCGTTTTTCTTGCAATACTTGCTGCAACTTTACTTGCATACTTAGCTTGATCGGAAAAATCGACCGGAACTAAAATTCGCTTCATAATATTTTGGTTTAAAATTTGAGAAGTATAAATATATAAATATTACTTATATAATTCAATCATTTTTGCTAATATCGAATAAGTTTGTATATTTGCATCGCAAAATAACACAGTTATAAGGAATTGGAGGGGACGTAAAGTCCCCTCTTTTTATACAAAAAATGAAGAGAGACGTTGTACAGAACTTGGTAGAAGAAGCCCTAGCAGAGAATAGTAGATTATTCTTAATCGATTTGAATTTTTTAGAGGATAATAAGATCATAGTTATTGTCGATGGAGATGACGGAGTTTCTGTAAAAGAATGTGTTAGAATAAGTCGTCATGTAGAGCATAATTTGGATAGGGAAAGTGAAGATTTTTCATTAGAAGTAACGACACCCGGAGCAACCACTCCGTTTACAAATAATAGGCAGTATAAAAAGAATATCGGGAGAGTAATAAAAGTTAAGACTGAAACCGAAAATTTAGAGGGTACGTTGGTTGAAGTGACCGAGGAAGATATCACGCTTGAATGGAAAACAAGAGAGCCAAAACCCGTAGGTAAAGGAAAAGTTACCGTTGTGAAGAAAGCAACGTTAAAATATAATACTATTAAAGAAGCAAAAGTGAAAATAATTTTTTAATTTGAGAATGAAATGGAAAACATCGCATTAATTGAATCTTTTTCAGAGTTTAAAGATGATAAAAGCATAGATAGAGTAACCTTAATGGCAATACTCGAAGAGGTGTTTAGAGCTGCATTGAAAAGAAAATATGGTTCTGATGAAAATTTCGATATTATTATAAATCCTGATAAAGGAGATTTAGAAATTTGGAGAAATAGAGTGGTAGTAAATGATGGTGAAGTAGAAGAGCCTAATGAAGAGATATCATTAACGGAAGCACAAAAAATTGAGCCTGACTTTGAAGTCGGTGAAGATGTGTCTGAAGAAGTGAAATTGGTAGATTTAGGTAGAAGGGCTATCTTAGCATTACGTCAAAATTTAATTTCTAAAATACACGAACACGATAATACCAATATCTTTAAACAGTTTAAAGATTTAGAAGGGGAGATTTACAGTGCAGAAGTACATCATATTCGCCACAATGCAATTATTTTGTTAGATGATGAAGGAAATGAAATAATTTTACCTAAAAGCGAACAAATTCGTTCTGACTATTTCCGTAAAGGAGAATCTGTAAGAGGGATTATCAAATTGGTAGAATTGAGAGGAAACAAGCCTGCTATAATTATGTCTAGAACTTCACCAGATTTTCTAACAAAATTATTCGAGCAAGAAATTCCTGAAGTTTTTGATGGATTAATTACAATAGAAAGAGTAGCACGTATTCCAGGAGAAAAAGCAAAGGTTGCTGTTGATTCTTATGACGATAGAATAGATCCGGTAGGAGCCTGTGTTGGTATGAAAGGATCTCGTATTCACGGTATTGTGCGTGAATTGGGTAATGAAAATATTGATGTAATTAATTACACCAAAAATGATAAAATATTTATCGCAAGAGCATTGAGTCCTGCGAAAGTTGTTTCTATGGAAATCAAAGAAGCTGCCGAAGGAGAAAAACCAAGAGTCGATGTGTTCTTAAAACCAGAAGAGGTATCGAAGGCGATCGGTAAAGGCGGTGTAAACATTCGTTTGGCAAGTCAGCTAACGGGATATGAATTAGATGTGCAACGTGAAGGCTTAGAAGATGAAGATGTAGAATTAACAGAGTTCTCAGATGAAATTGAAGGTTGGGTAATCGATGAATTAAAGAATGTTGGTTTAGATACGGCAAGAAGCGTATTAGATCAAGATGTTACTGATTTAGTAAAAAGAACAGATTTAGAAGAAGAAACTATTATAGAAGTGCAACGAATTTTGAAAGAAGAGTTTGAAGACTAAATTTTTTAAAAAATAAGATTCGGTTGTTGTTCGCACTAAATAGATTAGAATAAAGAATAATACACAAAGTTATATGGCTACATTAAGGCTAAATAAAATTTTAAGAGAATTAAATATCTCATTAGATAGAGCTGTTGAGCATCTTTCAAAAAAAGGATTTGAAATTGAGGCAAGACCGACTACGAAAATATCTGATGAGATATATAACGTGCTTTTAGATGAATTTCAAACCGATAAAAGTAAAAAGGTTGCGTCTCGTGAGGTTGGTGAAGAAAAGCGTAAGGAGAAAGAAGCTCTTCGAATAGCGCAAGAGCAAGAGCAAGAAGAGAAGAGGTTAAAAGAGGAAGCTAAAAAAGAAATTTTTAAGGCAGAGCCAACGAAATTAGCCGGGTTGAAACCAGTGGGTAAAATAGACGTAGAGGCAAATAAAAAAGTTTCTAAGAAAGAAGATGTAAAGATAGAAGAAGCTCCTGTTACTGAAGAAAAACCAAAGGTTGCTGAAAAGGAAACTACCCCACCAGAGGTTGTGAAAGAAACGGCTGAGCCTGTAGCGGAGACTCCAAAATCTAAAGAGGAAAAACCTGAAGAACCTGTAGCAGATTCGGGTGTTATTACTACAAAATACCAAAAATTATCTGGACCTAAAAAGGTAGGAGAGAAAATTGATTTAAAGCAATTCGAAAAGCCTAAAAAGAAAGTAGAGGATAAGAAGAAAGAAGATACGAAAGACGCGAATAGAAGAAAGCGAAAGCGTATTGTAAATAAACCAAGCACTGGATCAAAACCAGGCGGAGGATCAAGACCACAACGAGGTGGTTTTGCCGGAAGAAATAGTGGGCCAGGAAGAGGAAGAAGTGTTGTTAAAGAAGAACCATCAGAAGCAGAAGTACAAAAACAAGTTAGAGAGACCTTAGAAAAATTACAAGGTAAATCTAAGAAGGGTAAAGGTGCGAAGTACAGAAGAGACAAAAGAGATCAACATCGTCAACAAACGGAAATAGATCAAGAAATAGCAGCTGCAGAAAGTAAAATTTTAAAGGTCACTGAGTTTGTTACAGTGAGTGAAGTCGCTACCATGATGAATGTGTCGGTTACTGATATCATTTCAGCTTGTATGTCATTAGGTATGATGGTGACGATGAATCAGCGTTTAGATGCTGAAACATTATCAATTGTGGCTGAAGAATTTGGTTATCAGGTAGAATTTGTTGGGGCTGAGGTTGAAGAAGCTATAGAAGAAGTTGTAGACAAAGAGGAAGATTTAAAACCAAGAGCACCAATTGTTACTGTGATGGGACATGTTGATCATGGTAAAACATCTTTATTAGATTATATTAGAGAAGCAAATGTAATTGGTGGCGAATCAGGAGGTATTACACAGCATATTGGTGCTTATGGAGTAACCTTACCAGATGGCCAAAAAATTACATTCTTAGATACACCGGGTCACGAGGCCTTTACTGCGATGCGTGCACGTGGAGCGCAAGTAACAGATTTAGTTATTATTGTTATTGCTGCTGATGATGCGATTATGCCGCAAACGAAAGAGGCCATTAGCCATGCGCAAGCTGCAGGGGTGCCGATCGTTTTTGCTATAAATAAAGTTGACAAGCCTGATGCGAATCCTGAAAAAGTGAAGGAGGAGCTGGCGCAGATGAATTTATTAGTAGAAGATTGGGGCGGTAAAGTACAATCACATGATGTTTCTGCAAAGACCGGTTTAGGTGTGCCAGAATTATTAGAAAAAGTATTACTAGAAGCCGAGTTATTAGAGCTGAAGGCAAACCCAGGAAAGAATGCAGTTGGTACTGTAGTTGAGGCCTTACTGGATAAAGGTAAAGGATACGTTTCTACAATATTAGTTGAAGCAGGTACTTTAAGAGTTGGTGATTTCTTATTAGCTGGAAAAAACAGTGGTAAGGTAAAAGCGATGCACGATGAACGTGGTAATGTGATTAAAGAAGCAGGTCCATCGACACCAGTATCAATTTTAGGATTGGATGGAGCACCGCAAGCGGGGGATAAATTCCATGTATTTGATGATGAAAGAGAAGCAAAACAAATCGCAACGAAGAGATCACAATTACAACGTGAACAATCGGTAAGAACACAGCGTCATATTACCTTAGACGAAATTGGTAGAAGAATTGCCTTAGGAGACTTTAAAGAATTGAACATTATCCTAAAAGGTGATGTTGATGGTTCGGTAGAAGCCTTAACGGATTCGTTACAGAAGTTATCGACTGAAGAGATTCAAGTTAATATCATTCATAAAGCAGTTGGAGCGATTACAGAATCTGATGTGTTATTGGCATCAGCCTCTGATGCGATTGTAATCGGATTTAATGTTCGACCATCTACGAATGCACGTTCTTTAGCAGATAAAGAAGAAATCGATATCAGAAATTACTCTATCATTTACGATGTAATTAATGATGTGAAAGATGCAATGGAAGGAATGCTATCTCCAGAGATGAAAGAAGAAATTACCGGTAATGCCGAGATTAGAGAGACCTACAAGATTTCTAAAGTTGGTACCATTGCTGGATGTATGGTTACAGACGGTAAGATCTTTAGAAATTCTAGAATTAGAATTATTCGAGAAGGTGTTGTTGTCTTTACAGGAGAATTAGCTTCGCTAAAACGCTTTAAGGATGATGCGAAGGAAGTAGCAAAAGGCTATGACTGTGGTATGCAAATTAAGAACTACAATGATATCAAAGAACTAGATATTATTGAAGCATATCAAGAAGTTGCCATGAAGAAAAAATTGAAATAAATTTCTTACATAAATAAAAAAAAGCCTGAACAATTGTTCAGGCTTTTTTTGTTGAGTTTTAGTCAAGTTTATGAATAGGTAATCTTAGCAATTTTTAACCATTATTTTTTTGTCTAAAATAGGTCTTTCTTTATGCATAATTATATTCAGTTTTTAATCTGCCACAAGTTTGAACAAGGCAAACGCATCATACTTTGGTTTATACCCAACTTTTTCTATAGACTCTGTGATATCTAGTCGTTTGTGTCTATTATTTGAAATTGCGTTGAGCACTTCGTATTGGATAGTAGTTGTTTCGATACATCCAATCAATAACTGGTTAAAATCATCAGGATGTAAAAATACCGATAAATCACGTGCGTTCATTTCGGTAAAGTCCTTTGGGAATTCATAAGCTCCAATTCTCAAGCAAATGGCTGAAATTCTATGAGCATATGCATGATATGCAGCCAAAGCCTCTCCAAAACATTTTGAAACTCCGTAAATATTCTTTGGTTTTACCAGCATATTCTTGTTCACTTGAATGTCTATAGGATAGTTTTCAATAGTCTGCGCGCTACTGGCGAAAATCAACCTTTTACACTTTGATTTTATGGCGGCTTTAAAAATATGCTGTGTTGTTGTTGTATTTATTTCTAAAATCTTGTCTGATTCCGAAATGGGGTCAACTATTCCTGCTAGATGGATTACTGTATCGATTCCCTCGCACAGTTTCGAGCAAGCTGAAAAGTCCATCAAATCCGTTTTTTCAATTCTAACATCGTCAGAGAAAGTTATGCTATCCGTTACAATGTCGGCAACTGTTATTTCGTATTTATGGCTGAAGTTTCGGACAAAATGTTTTGCTATTTTACCAAACCCACCTGTTATTAAAATTTTTTTCATTTACTATTCTTAATGATCAAAGACTTTTGTTTTATCCATTGAACCGCAATGCCTATTGGTTCTGTTTTATTAGTGTTGTGACCTAATGCTGGAAATAAAACATATTCGAAAGGTTTATTTTTTATTTTTAGAGTGTTTAGATGTTCAATACACATTTTCACAGGAATTTGAATGTCTTGTTCACCAAAAAGCCAAAGACCGGGAATTGAAAGAGTTTTTAGAGCATCTTTGGGGTCGGTAGCTTTAAATTGATATCTATCAGGGTCATTCTTGATATGTTTACGTACGTCCTCCTCTGTATGATTTGTCCAAAAATCTGTTCTCCCATTTGTGTAAAATTGAAATCTTAATTGTTCAAGAGTAGTTATCGTAGGGCAACTGAATAAAACCATAAATTCTACTATTGGGTTTTTATTTGCAACAATTGGAATTATCCACCCTGCTTGACTCGCACCCACAAGACCAATAGGTATATTTCTTTCTTTTTTACGGATTAAATCAACAGCAGCGCTTGCGTCTTTTGCTAATAAATTTAGATTGTCAATACTAATGTTATTTGTACCTACTTCAGGGCCCGCATAAACTCCACCAGACTCTCCAACTCCACGTTTATCATAAGTGAATACCAATATGTCATTTTGGGCTAATAGTTGAGCAAATTTTATCATTCGAGTTACCCTGTCAGACCCGTGAACAATGACAACTGCTGAATGTGGATGTTTAGGACTATAAATTGTACCTGCCAATGTAATTCCCTCACTCTCGAAAGTTACATTTTGTGTTTTTATAGAATCTATAGATTGATTTTTTTCTTGAGTAAATGCAAGGTGTTTTTGTTTAGAAGATTTATTGCAACTAATGACATTTATAAATATAGATAATAATAAAAGTCGACTTATTAATTTCATTCCTATTTTAACTATTTATTCATTGGAATTTTGCTTAGTGATAATCGCAACAAATCGTTTGCGATAGGGTCAACACTAGATTGCGCTCGTGACGTATTCGCAAGAATAATACTTACCGCTTTTTTCTCTGGAACAATAAAAAGAAACGAAGTACATCCGGTCTGTGATCCAGGATGCCCTATGATAGCACCCTCGTAGGGTTTTGGGTTATACAAAAACCATCCGAAACCATAAGCGTTATTTTCTTTTTCTAGACTGTGATGTTGTCTCATTAACTTTAACGTCTCTTCCTTAACAAATGTATTATTTATTAAGGCATCGCCAAATTTCAACATATCGACAACAGTCGTATAAAACCCTCCTGCCGGTATTCTGTTACTTAAATTATTTTCTTTTGCAGGTTTGGCTTTTCCTTTGCCGTTATTACGGGTATATAACTTTGATTCATTTTCTAATTCTTCTCCAAACTTTTCAACTCCCGTATTGGTCATTCCTGCTTTAGAAAAAATGTTTTCTTGTATATAGGCTTCAAAGGTTTGTCCCGTAACTTTTTCTAGAATTGCTCCCAATACTGTATATCCGTAGGTGGAATATGAATATTGCGTACCGGGTTCAAATAATAAATCACGATCTTTAAATAAACTCAATGCGTCGTATAAAGTAGGATATGTTTTGATCGTATTTGACTCCCGACCATCTTTGTAACCCGAAATACCTGAAGTGTGCGATAACAAATGTCTTGTAGTAATTTGAGTTTTTGTGTGTTTAGGATAGTCGGGTAGGTATGTTTGGATCGGAGTATCTAAATCTAACTTCCCCTGTTCTACCAGTTGCATAACCCCAAGTGCTGTCATTGGTTTTGCGATAGAGCCCATTCGCAATTTGGTGTCGATTTTAAATTTTTCTCCATCCTTTTTATTTGCGTACCCCGCAGCTACTTGTTCTATGATTTTACCATCTATCGAATAGGCGGCAGCGACACCCATCACCATTTTATCTGTTACTATTTTATCAAGCTGTTTCTGAATACTATTGTTTTTTTCTTGTGCGATGCTATTAAAAGCAAAAAGTAGTAAAATTAAAATACTATATTTTTTCATTTTTATTTGATTTAAAGGTTGAAACAAATTTAGAGAGGTTGTTTAAAATATATCTTGTTTTTATTGTGTTTGGGACGAATAGCCATGTTTTGGTGGTGAATGATTATTTAATTGAGTTTACGATAGCTCGCAACATGGCCATTGACTCTTTTTCTCTAAAACTACTTTCGTCATTTGTTGTACCATAGTTGTTATTTGCTGCTGATTTTACAATAACAATATTGCGTTTAGGATTGATGTAAATAAGTTGATTATAAATACCCATAGCCGCATATTCACCTTCTTTACTCTCAAACACCCACCATTGATACCCATAGCCGAAATCATTATTAGAATTTTCATTTAAACCAGGGAGTAAATGTGGAGCATCAGGTCTAGTAGATTGAGACACCCATTCTTTAGGGATTATTTGTTTGTTATTCAACTTCCCTTTATGGAGAAATAATAATCCAAATTTGGCATAATCAATAAGAGAAGCGCTTAATCCCGCGGCGGCGAATTCATTGCTCTGATTGTCAATAACCCAATATCCTTTTCGTTCCATTCCCAAAGGCTGCCATATTTTTTTCTCCAAATAATCAGATACTGTAGTACCCGTAGCTTTGGAAATTATCATCCCTAAAACCTGTGTATCAGAACTATTGTACCGATTAAAAGTTCCTTGTGGTTTATCGTATTTTAATGTTTTTACGAATGATTCAAAAGAACGTCCAAGGGCTAGGGTTCTACCAAACCGATTAATATCAGAATTACGATCGCTATAATCTTCATTCCAACTGACACCTGAAGACATTTGTAATAGATTTTTTATCGTAATATGTTCATAGGCAGAACCTTTTAATTCAGGAACATATTGATATACAGTATCATTGATACTATTTATATGACCTTCTTCAATAGCAATCCCAATGAGTGCCGAAACAAATGATTTGGTGACAGACCAACCTATTGTATGATCTTCAGGTGTATTTTCTTGATAATACTTTTCGAATAGAACGGTGTCATTTTTAATGACGAGCAATCCTGTAATATCCGTTTCTTGTATTAAATCTTCTGTTTTGCAAGATTTTCCATTGAATCTATAAGTCGTTGGTAAGGCAATATTTTTCTTTTTTGGAATGTTAAGTGGATTATTACCGGGTATAATTTCTCGTGTAGGAAAGTATTTTTCGATAGCTCGAAAGCGTTCCACTTGTTCTTTTCCAGAAAACATTTTCATAGCAAATTGAAGGCGTGCTATTTTACAGCGATTAAAGAGAAGTAGGATACCTATAAGTCCAATTATGACTATTAAAATTTTAGTGTATTTTTTCATTTATTTTTTGGTTTATAACTGCTGATATCAACTGTTCTACTATGGTCATTTGCCTTCTTTACTGCATTTAGCATACTGTCTAACAATTGCCTATCAAAGATTTTTCCTCTTACAATTACGGTATGAATTGATTCAGTATTTTCAATATTTTCTAACGGATTTTTATCGAGTAATATTAAATTCGCTTTATAACCTGTATCAATTACACCTGCATTATTGTTCAACCATTTCGCAGGAGTAGCTGTTGCAGAACGAAGCGCTTCTGTAGGAGACATACCCATTTTGTGTAATGATTGCAGTTCTTGATGCAAAGAAAACCCGGGCACTTTAACAGATAGGTTATTGTCGGTGCCTGCCAGTATTTTTACACCCCTCTTGTGCATATTTTTACCAACCCGTTCGCAGGCTTCGGCATAGATAGTCCAAAAGATTTTACGTTCATTCTTTGATTCCTCACTAAGCCCCTCAGGATATCTAACTCTATTAAATTGAGGTAACCAACCCAAACCTCCTTCCGGAATATATTTAATTCCTTCACTAATCCCTGGGTTTTCATATTCAATAGCTACCTCGCTTAATAGACCTTTTAAGTCTTCTTTTTGTCTAAGATGCGTATGCCATCCCCATAAAACTGATGTGACCGCAATATCATTTTTTAACAATGCTTCGGCAACTGCATCACTGCGTTCATCAATGAAATTAAAAAAGGCTTCTTTGTTTTCTTTAAGGTGAGGACTGCCAAACTCACGAAACAAACTGTTCATGATTTCTTCAAAATGAGCAACTTCTCGTTGATTTCCATTCCAAAGCTCGGTTAAGCTCACATGAATAGGTATATGTCCAATAATATCAATGTCTTTCGTTTCTGAAATAGCGAGATAACTTTCTTTATTCAGTTGGCTGTATATTTTTATACCATCATACCCCTTTTCAATGTATTCAGCTACTTTATCTCTAGCGTCAGTAGCACTGGTTACATTACTGTAACCTTGGGTGTATGACATAAATAGCCCTTCCCAAAAATCAAAACTACCCAATCTGGGAGAAGCTATATACAACTCCGGGCCAATTCTCCCATTTTTTATTTCTTCTCTCCAGCTAAGATGTTCTTCGGTACCAATCATTTCTCGCACATGGGTAATTCCATTAACCAGATACAGTAATAAATCATTTGAACTTTGAAACATGTGTACATGAGAATCTATCAAGCCAGGAATCAAATATTTTCCAGTGCCGTCTATTACTTTTGTTTCTTTTGAGATGTTTAATGTACTGTCAATAGTAGCTATAAGTCCTTTTTCGATTAAAATTGTTCGGTTAGGTAGTAGGCTATTTCCTTCGGCAGATAATATAGTTACATTCTTAATTGCAAATGAGCCTTCGTATGGTGTAAATTCGTTAGTATTTACAACTTCGGTAAGACCTCCATACATACGTTTACGTTCTCTATTCACCAAAAAAGCTGAAATGATGAGTAAAATCATATGAATAAGAACAATATATTTAAGCCATTTTAAGATTTTTTTTTTGCTCATTATCAATAAGGGATTACTGTTAATGATTAAATCTACCGTTTAAGAGTTAAGATAATATTATGAATTCACCGTATTGTGACGAAATACAAACAGGATGTGATAATTAACTATATTCTCCATAAATAAAAGAGAAATTTTATTTTTTTCTAAATATAGGAACCCAAGTTCTCGACACGGGAATTATCATATCGCAATCAGAAAGTGTGAGTGATAAACCTTGTGAATTACCAACTGTATTTATAATAGCATTTACGTTTACTAAATAGGAGCGATGGCATTTTAGAATCGAACTATCTTTAACTTTTGTTTGAATTTCTTTAAGAGTAGCCCGTTCAATTTGAATTTTTAAATGACCATCGTTATCGATATAGGCTATTTTAACATAATTCTGAAGTGCTTCAATGTATCTGATCTGAAGAATAGGGATATTAAAGAGTAATTGATGTTTTGTGTTGGATGAATTCTCTTGCGCTACGATCACTTCATTTGTAATATTTTGATCCTTATTTTTTTGAGATATTATAAAGAACCCACCAACCATTATTAATGGAATGATGCCTACCATAAAAGTACCATAGATCATAGTGGGGAAAAGGCTCCATTCTACATATCCAAAAAATGTGAATCTAGCAAAAAGAAAATTGGCTAAACTTATACAAAGCATAGCGCCTAGATTGTTCAATAACCATTTGCCAAACGTGAACGAAGTATGATTTTTTCTAAATTTTTTTAATCGATATATTATGAGTTCATAAACGGTCCCTCCAAGAAAGGTCATTGCTCCAAAACCAACGTATATTAAAAACGATTTATTTTTAAGTTGATGCATTCCAAAAGGTTTATAGATATAAAGGAATACTATTGCAAAGAGGCTTAGGATGCCTAATGAACGATAATACCAAAGTCTATTTTCTCCTTTAGGGAAAGGTTTACGAATTACTTTTACTACAGTATTGAAAATATGCATTTTTAAAAGTGTCAAATTTGTTTTACAGTATGTAACTGATTTCAAAAATAAAAACGAAAAGTGACCTTAAAACTTAAATTAGTGTAATTGTGGCGAATTACTATCTTTTAGGGATGAATGATTACATAAAAACATAGCTAATGCATAAATTAGATTATTATAGCGATAAGCCGACTGAAGAATAAAATGAAAGTGATGAGAACCGTAAAGGCATGTTTTATATAAAACAGTTTTTATTTAGTTCTTAATTACTTCAAATACATTATTCTTAAGATTGACGTCTGCCATACGCTTCGAAGGATCAATTTCAACAGATTTTACCGTTTTTGATGTTTGAAATGAATACGATGGTTGCACCCAAGGCCAATCATTTATAACGGTTGCCTTAGTTGATTTTTGGCCATACATCATACGTAACGGAATATAAAAATCTTCTGTAGATCCATCGGAATACACGACTCTAACATCTATTGGCATCGGTATCAAACCTTTATTTTCTAAGGTGATTTGATTGTTGTTTACGTCAGTGACAGCATATTCAATAAAATTCGTGGTTTGCGTCCAGTAGTTCAAATACCAATCCAATTGTATCCCAGAAATCTTCTCGGCGGTACGTTTGATGTCATTAGGTGTTGGATGCTTGAATTTAAAATCATTAAAGTACTTTTTAATCGTCTTTTTTAGATTATCCTCTCCAATGATATAACCTAACTGCACTAAAAATACCTCTCCCTTATTGTAGGCTGAGTTACCATATGCTGAATTATAGTAAAATCGATCAGCATGCAATGATTGGGGTTGTTCACCACCCGATTCAACTAACTTTTGATATCCTTTATAGGCACCTTCATGCGGATTTTTACCATCTTTCATAACCGCTCTCATCGCTAATGTCGAGATATATGAGGTAAAACCTTCGTCCATCCATTCGTGTTTTTGTTCATTCGTTGCCAACAAGAATTGAAACCAAGTGTGTGCGAACTCATGTGCCGTTACACCCACTAAACTGCCAAACTTTCGTTCTCCCGTTATCAATGTGCACATAGCATATTCCATTCCACCATCTCCACCTTGAATTACCGAATATTGCTTATATGGGTACGGACCAATATGCTCACTTAAGTAAGAAAGAATTTGAGCCGTTTTTGGCTGCAGTTTTTTCCAGTTTTCTTTGATGCTATCATTGTCTTTATACAGAAAATGTAAAGTAATACTGTCTTGAACAACCATTTTATCATGTATGTATTCGGGATCAGCAGCCCAGGTAAAATCATGTACATTTGGTGCTTTAAAATGCCAAGTGAGCTTCTTCACTTTTCTTTTGTGTTTGACTGGCTTGACAGAATAACCATGACCAATTTCTTCAGGATTCTGCAAATAACCAGTGCCACCGATGGTATAATTTTTATCGATAGTGATTTTTACATCGAAGTCACCCCATACACCATGAAATTCTCTACCGATATATGCATTGGCATGCCATCCCTCAAAATCATATTCTGCTAGTTTAGGATACCACTGAGTCATAGATAAGGCTACGCCTTCTTTACTGTTTCTTCCAGAACGACGAATTTGAACAGGTACTTGCCCTTTAAAGGTCATGTCTAAAACTGTTTTTTCACCTGGCTTCAAAGGTTTATGTAGTTGTACCTTCAGCACCGTACCAATAGTAGTATGTTGCACATCGACACCATCTTGTTGTAATGAGTTTACTTTGATGAAACCAATTTCATCAGGTGTTAATTTAGAAATTCTACTTTCATAAACGGGAGCTTCCTTGGTGCCTATATTGTTCGTCATTCGACTATCCGGGTCAGGAATGTTTTGCAAACGGATATCCATTTCACTTCCCGGTTGAAAGGCATTGAAAAATAAATGATAAAAGACATTGTCGATGGTATCCGGCGAGTTATTTGTATAGACTATTTTTTGTACGCCGTCATATTGATAATTGTCAACATTCATATCTATAGACATGGTATAGTCTACATGTTGTTGCCAATAATTTGGTTGTTGAGCAATACTAAAAAATGGAATGGCCAATAGCGCTAAAAGAATAGATTTCTTCATGTGATGATTTTGTTTGTTTGCAAGATACCAATATCAATTTTGATACCAAAAAAAGACGAATTTAAATATTCAAATTCGTCTTTTTAGGTTTCCGCGAAAGCGTTAAGAGTTACTTAGACATTTTTTCCGCCATTTTTAAGGCGTTATAAGCGTTTACTATTTTTCCTGAAACTGATAAATCGCTAAATTTTATCATTTCTGTTTCGTCACCTGGCTTGATAACTTCATTATTAAATTCAATACCAGAATCCATTATAACTTGTTTTACTTGAGATGCATTTAGTTTCGGGTAATATGATCGAATTAAAGCAGCGACACCAGCAACTTCTGGAGCGGCCATCGAGGTTCCTTGAATAGACTCGTAACTATCTTTTGGGAAGGTCGAGTAAATCTCAAGTCCTGGCGCGAAAACGTCTACATTTTTTTTGCCATAATTAGAAAAAGAAGCCACTAATTGATCATCGTAAAAACGTGTCATAGCACCTACTGTAATAACGTTATCAGCAAATTCTACCAATTTATCCTTTGAGTCATTCGGAAAGTTCTCGGCGGTGTCAATATCACTTGCGTCATTACCAGCAGCATGTACCAAGACAACATCTTTTTTTGCTGCATAGGCAATAGCGTCATACACCCATTCAGCATTGGGCGAATAGCTTTTACCAAAACTCATATTAATAACCTTGGCACCATTATCTACAGCGTAGCGTATAGCTAAGGCAATATCTTTATCATACTCATCTCCGTCGGGCACCGCTCGTAAGGCCATAATTTTTACATTATGAGCTACACCATTCATGCCTTTTCCATTGTTCCTTTCGGCAGCGATAATTCCAGACACATGGGTGCCGTGAATCTCGTCATCTTTAGAGCCAATAACGTAGTTATTACCATAATTTGTATCGCTAATGTCATATGGGTCATCTCCTGTGAGTCGTCCATTGAAATCTATTTTATATTGAGCATTTAGTTGGTTGCTGTAGTGATCTCTCACCTCCTTATTATTCGCTATAATTGCATCCAATTCATCAAATGAACTTTCTACTGTCGCTCCAGCATCTAAAACTCTCATGATGATGAGTTTTCCATTCATTAATTTTTGATTGGCCAATATGATATTACTCACATTACCGACATTCATTTCTTTATCACCTAACACTTTTCGAATCGTATCGTTCGCATCAATCATCATTTCTTTAATGAGTTCATATTGTATTACTTGTGCAGCCATTTTTTCGACTTGTTTGGCAGCGCTCTCATTTTTTTTGTCAATAAGGGCTTTTAGTTCAGTATACAATTCAAAATCTTTTTTATCAGCCGGTGCTATCTCTTCAGCGGACTTTCCCTTAAAACGAGGCGTCCATTTTTTTACAATTCTTGTGAGCTCAAGTTGTTCTGGGTTTTTTTGTCCTTTCTCACCACCTAAGAAATTCCATCCGTGAATATCATCAACATAGCCATTTTTATCATCATCAACTCCGTTACCAGCTATTTCATCCTGATTGACCCAGGTCACATTTTTTAGATCTTCATGTTCTACATCAATTCCGGAATCTATGACACCAACTACCACGATATTTCCTTTTTTATTCTTTACGAATTCATAGGCTTTCGTTAAACTCAAACCAGGAATAGAATCGGTATATATGTCTTTATGAGGCCAAGCTTGAATTTCGGCTTCAGTCATATCACCTTTTTTTGCAACTAAGGTTTGCTTGTTAATCGAAGTCGCTACAATGGGTGCAGTATCTTTAACTTCGACGGTGGTTGACGTTGCTGGCGCAGTCGTGTTTTTTGTTGTTGCACAACTAACTAACAGTAGTGTGGCTATTGTTGCCACATAAAATTTTGTAAGTAATCTCATTTTTAGTATTTAAATATGTCTTTAAATTTAAAGGTCTCGTTTAAACGAACTCCTTTTTCGGTATGTTTTACAGTGCATAATTCGTTATACGGATCATGTTCTAAAAACAACAAGTAATCATTATCAGCTGCCTTATTTAAAAAGCGTTGTTTCTCATCAAGTGTTAACAACGGTCTGGTGTCATAACCCATAACGTAGGGTAGTGGAATATGCCCAACTGTTGGTAACAAATCTGCCATGAAAACTATCGTCTTTCCTTTGTATTGGATATGAGGCAACATTTGCTTTTCAGTATGACCATTTGCAAATAAAATGCCAAACCCAAGTTCTGAAGTTGTAGAAAAGTCATTTTTGGGTAAAGAAACGAAGTTTAATTGCCCACTTTCTTGAATCGGATTAATATTTTCTTTTAAGAAGGACGCCTTTTCTCTGGAGTTCGGAGTTATTGCCCATTGCCAGTGGTCTTTATTACTCCAGAATTTTGCATTTTTAAATGCAGGTTCATAGCCTGTTCTAGCAGTGTTCCATTGAATGCTACCGCCACAATGGTCAAAATGTAAATGCGTCAGGAAGACATCAGTAATATCATCTCTATGAAAGCCATGTAAAGCTAATGAAGTATCTAAAGAAAAGTCTCCAAATAAATAATAGTATCCAAAGAATTTATCAGACTGTTTTGTACCTAATCCAGTATCTATTAAAATGAGTCGATCGTTATCCTCAATGAGCAAACATCGCATACTCATATCAATCATATTGTTACTATCGGCTGGATTCGTTCGTTGCCACAATGATTTCGGTACCACGCCAAACATGGCGCCACCGTCTAATTTGAAATTTCCAGTTTCTATTGGGTAAATCTTCATTTGAAATCAATAAAAAGTTTACAAATATGCTGAAAATTAGCCATATAATAGTTAAATAAAACAAAAAATAGTAGCGCTAGGATATCCTTTTTCTCAAAAGCTCTCACATGCCTAAATTCGAAAATTTTCAGGCATAAATTTTGTCAGAAACCAAAAAATAAAATTGAACATCTTTTTCGTAAGCGGTTCTGATGGAATCCTAATTTTATTTCAAAGTGTGATATAAAAAAAGATCGTAATTAAACGATCTTTTTTTGAGGCGTCGAGCGGATTCGAACCGCTGTACAAGCTTTTGCAGAGCTCTGCCTAGCCACTCGGCCACAACGCCATTTTGGTTTGCAAATTTACTTAAATTAAGTTTTCATGCAATAAAAAAATAAATTATTATCGCTTCTTGGCCATTTTGATGGTAACCATGGCTACATTACCACCTATTGGAGGATTTAATTTTGAAACATCCACAACAGCCTTTTTTACCATAGGAATTTCTGATAATATTCTATCTAAGATTCTATTCGCTACCGTTTCTAATAGTTTTGAACGAATTGCCATTTCTTCTTTTACTATTTTGTTTAAATGCACATAATCCACTGTATCATTTAATCTGTCTGAAACGGCTGATTCTTTTAAATTGGCTTTGACTAAAACATCAACTCTGTATTCAGAACCGATCTTACCTTCTTCATCTAGACAACCGTGATAAGCATATAGACGAATATTCTTTACTTTAATGATTCCCATCCTTCAAAATTTCGGTAAATATAGAGTTATTCTGTAGGATATATTTATATTTTCAACAAGCTAAAATGATTTTATTAAATTTACGACTAAAATTAACCAAGCACATGAAAGTAAGAGAACAGTTTATTTTAATTTCAATTGTAAGTGTATTACTCATTATAGCAGTTGCCCAGTTTTGGAGCCCCATTCTTTGGAGTTTTGTTATTGTGGCTCCACTAATAGTAATGGGTGTATATGATATTCTTCAGACGAAGCATACGATTCGTCGTAACTTTCCAGTACTTGGTAGATTTCGTTATGCATTAGAGTCAATTCGACCAGAAATAATGCAATATTTTGTAGAGACCGATACGCAAGGGAGGCCTTTAAATAGAATATTTAGATCCTTAATTTATCAGCGTTCAAAAAAAGAAAATGATACAACACCTTTTGGTACGCAGATGAATGTCTACCGTTCTGGTTATGAATGGATGGATCACTCAATGTATGCGTCGAATGTTGTTACAAAAGAGGAAGACTTTCCCAGGGTTATAGTTGGAGGAAAAGATTGCACACAACCCTATTCGTGTAGCTTATTAAACATTTCGGCAATGAGTTTTGGTTCATTGAGTAAAAATGCTGTTATGGCCTTGAATAAAGGAGCGAAAATGGGAGATTTTGCACACAATACTGGAGAGGGTGGTGTGAGTCCATATCACTTAAAGTATGGAGGAGATTTAATATGGCAAGTCGGTACAGGCTATTTCGGTTGTCGAGATGCTAATGGTCATTTTAGTGAAGAAGGATATAAAGAGAATGCGACCAGACCAGAGGTAAAGATGATTGAGTTAAAACTATCGCAAGGTGCCAAACCTGGGCATGGAGGTATTTTACCAGCAAAGAAGAATACAGAAGAAATTGCGAAAATTCGGCATGTAAAACCTGGAATAGCTGTGCATTCACCTCCATCACATTCGGCGTTTTCTGATGCTGAAGGATTACTAAAATTTATACAAAAATTACGTCATCTTTCAGGTGGGAAACCAGTCGGATTTAAACTGTGCGTAGGTAAAAAACAAGAATTTATAGATATCTGCAAAGCCATGTTGAAAACAGGGATAATACCCGATTATATTTCTGTAGATGGCGGTGAAGGGGGTACTGGAGCTGCTCCCGTTGAATTCTCTAATTCGATTGGTATGCCCTTACGAGAGGGCTTAGTTTTTGTGCATGATACACTCGTAGGTTTTGATTTGAAAAAAGACATCAAATTAATTGCCGCAGGTAAAATTATTACAGGCTTCCATATGGCACGAGCAATTGCCTTAGGAGCTGATATTTGTTATAGTGCTAGAGCAATGATGTTATCTGTAGGTTGTATTCAAGCGTTGCTATGCAATAACAATACGTGTCCAGTTGGTGTTGCCACTCAAAATGCCTCTTTGATGAAAGGTTTAGTTGTGAATGATAAAGCTCCAAGAGCTGCCAATTTCCATGAAGAGACCATTCATAGTTTTTTGGAAATGATTGCAGCCTCAGGGTTAGAGTCGCCTCAAGATATTAAACGAAAGCATATTAATAAAAGAGTTGGAATTAGCAAAGTCATTAAGTACGACGAGATGTACCCAGAAATGCAGGTTGGTTGCCTACTGTCTAAAGCGACCATGCCTGAAGAGTATAAAACGTATTTTGAAGATGTTAAAGCTGTTACCGCTGCAATTTAATATTTAGAATCTTCGGGATAGTTTTGCATAAAATTTTCTGCTACTGTCACCATGTTCTTGCTTCCGCAGAAAAAGGGTACACGTTGGTGCAGTTCACTGGGTTTTACATCTAGAATTCTCATATATCCGTCAGAAGCTTTTCCACCGGCTTGCTCCGCCAAAAATGCCATAGGGTTACATTCGTATAGGAGTCGTAGTTTTCCTTGAGGCGCCTTAGAACTTGTTGGATAAATATAGATACCACCCTTGATCATATTTCGATGAAAATCAGAAACCAAAGAACCAATATAACGTGCTTTATACGGTCTATCTCCTTCTTCCATCTGACAATACTTTAAGTAGTCTTTTACACCTTGAGGAAAGTGTGAATAATAACCTTCATTAATAGAATAGATACTACCGTCTTCTGGAAATTGCATGTCTGGATGCGATAAGTAAAAAGTACCGATCGCCGGGTTTAAAGTGAAGCCATTTACACCATGTCCGGTGGTATAGACAAGCATCGTTGAGGTACCGTAAACAATATATCCCGCTGCAACTTGTTTATTTCCTTCTTGCAAAAAATCTTCTAGTTGAACTGGTGTGCCAGGTTTAGTGACTCTCCGATAAATCGAAAAAATAGTACCAACAGAAACATTGACATCAATATTTGATGAACCATCTAACGGATCGATTAAAACTACATACTTACTGCTATTTGCTTCATCACTTCCAGAAATGGTCACAAAATCATCTTCTTCTTCACTTGCAATACCACAAACAATTTGTCTATTAATGAGTCTTTTCATAAAGATTTCATTCGCATAAACATCTAATTTTTGTTGATCTTCTCCTTGTATATTGGTATCCCCTGCATCACCAAGAATGTCAACTAAACCAGCTTTATTCACTTCATGATTTACTACTTTGGCGGCTAAACGGATTGAATTAATGAGGCGTGAAAGTTCTCCGGCAGCATATTTGAAGTGCTTTTGATTGCCAATAATAAACTCTCCTAGAGTACTGTTTTTTTGCATAGCGATATACTTAGTTTTGACGGTGCAAATATCGTTTTTCTTTTTAGAAACTATAACGTTTTCGTAATACTTTTTAGTAAAGTTTTTTTACATTCGCCTATAGAATACAATATTTATAATAAATACAATTAGATGGATTTTAGCATCCGTAAAGGGAAAAAAGACGATATGTCTTCGGTTTTGGATTTGATTAAAGAGCTTGCAGTTTTTGAGAATGAACCAGATGCTGTTAAAATTACAGTCAATGATCTTATTGAAAATGGATTTAAGGAAGCTCCAGAATTTCGAACGTTTGTGGCCGAAGTCGATCAACAGATCGTCGGAATGGCACTTTTCTATAACAGATTTTCAACTTGGGATGGTACATCTATTCATCTAGAAGATTTGGTAGTAAAAAAGTCCTTCAGAGGTATCGGTATAGGTAAAGCGCTCTATACAAAAGTACTTGAATATGCCTATGAAAATAATGCGAATAGAGCAGAGTGGGTGGTGTTGGATTGGAATAAGGTTGCGGTGGATTTTTATGTAGGCACCGGAGCTAAAATGCTTGAAGATTGGAATCTTTGCCAAATGAATAGAACTACGATGCAACAATACTTAGAGAAAGGATGAGAGTATTTAAGTTCGGAGGAGCCGCCGTTAAAGATGCTGCCGGCGTGAGAAATGTCATTAATGTATTAAAAAAACTTGGGCATCAAGACGTTTTTCTAGTGGTTTCGGCCATGGGTAAAATGACCAATGCCTTCGAAAAATTGACCAAAGCTTACTTTTATAATTCAGATCAGCTATCTGTCCATATAGATGAAGTTAGAGCATATCATTATAAAATAGTAGACGGCTTATTTAAAGAGGATAAAGATGAGGTGCTCGCGACAATAGAAGATTTGTTTACGAAAATGACCCAATTTATGATTCGAAACGAATCAAGGGATTATAGTTTTGTGTATGATCAAATAGTGCCGTATGCCGAGCTTTTTTCGACCACAATAGTAAGTGCTTTCCTGAATAAAATGGGGCTTGAGAATAATTGGTTAGATGTACGAACTTGTATTAAGACCAATAGTGATTATAGAGATGCCAAAGTAAATTGGGAGCTCACTAAGCAACAAATTACATCGCATGTCAATACTGAAAAATTACAGATAACACAGGGTTTCTTAGGGAGCGATACCGATCAAAATACAACAACTTTAGGACGGGAAGGTTCAGATTATACAGCGGCTATATTTGCCTATTGTTTAGATGCTGAAAGTGTCACGATCTGGAAGGATGTTGACGGAGTGTTGAACTCAGATCCGCGTCATTTTGAGGAGACAACCTTATTGGAAAGAATCTCATATACCGAAGCCATAGAATTGGCATTTTACGGAGCCTCGGTGATTCATCCAAAGACATTACAGCCCCTCCAAAAAAGTGAAATTCCCTTATATGTAAAGTCGTTTAGCAACCTTGATAAAAAAGGAACAGTTGTATCGAAGGGTGAGGCTATATCGCCGGAGGTGCCATGTTTTATCGTGAAGAATGATCAAATTTTGTTATCTATCTCTTCGTTAGACTTTTCGTTTATTGTAGAGCGTAACATTAGTGAAATTTTTAATTTGATTCATGAGCAAAAAATGAAGGTAAATCTAATCCAGAATTCTGCCATTAGTTTTTCTGTATGCTTAGAAGATAAATATCAGAATTTTGATACGTTAGTATCCATTTTAGCGCCTCAATTTAAGATAGATTTTCACAAAGGAGTTTCGCTGCATACGATAAGGCATTTCTCCCTTATTTCTATTGAGCAAATTGAACGTAACAATAAAGTATTGTTAAAACAATTAACTCAAGAGACAGTACAGATAGTAATTGAATAGAAATACATATCTTTGAAAGTCTCAAAATAATCGAATGAGTTTAGTTACAGCCAAAGAAATAGCCAAAGTAATCAACTTTGATAAATATGGTTTTTTAGGAACCTTTATCGGTTGGATATTATTGAAGGTTTTGCGTATTTCTAGACTTAACGAAATCTACAACAAGCATAAAAATAAAAAAGATGTCAGTTTTCTAAACGCCATTCTTGATGAAGTACAGATTCAGTTCGAAATCCCAGAAGACGATTTAAAGCGTATCCCGAAAGATGGTGCCTTTATAAGTATTTCTAATCACCCGCTTGGAGGTATTGATGGTATTTTGTTGCTTAAATTGTTAGCAGAAAAAAGACCTGATTACAAGATTATGGCGAATTTTTTACTCCATAAAATCGTTCCTTTGAAGCCCTATGTAATGCCGGTTAACCCTTTCGAAGATCGAAAGGATGCACAGTCGAGTGTCGCTGGTATCAAAAGTGCTTTGCAGCATTTAAAGGATGGTTATCCATTAGGCATTTTCCCGGCAGGTGAGGTGTCAACTTATAAGGATGGTAAACTCATCGTTGATAAGCCTTGGGAAGAAGGTGCAATAAAGCTCATCCATAGAGCTAAGGTACCTATAATTCCCATTTATTTTCACGCTAAAAATAGCCGACTGTTTTATTTGATATCAAAAATAAGTAGTACGTTTAGAACGGCTAAGTTACCTTCGGAGCTGTTGACGCAGAGTAGTCGAGTTATCAAAGTTAGAATAGGGAAGTCGATCTCAGTGAAAGCTCAAGAAGAACATGAGAGTATTGATGATTTTCATGCTTTTATTCGAAAAAAGACCTATATGCTAGCGAATCCTTTTCAAGGAGATAACCCACTTATAAAAACACCTAATTTAAAATTACCAAAGCAACCTAAAGAAATTATAGCCCCAGTTACAACTGATAAAATGTTGCGTGAAATAGAAAAATTGCGTGAAACAGATTCTAGATTATTAGAAAGTAAGAATTACGAGGTGTTTTTTGCTGCAAGCAAGCAAATTCCGAGTATTCTTCGTGAAATAGGGCGGCTAAGAGAGATTACTTTTAGAGAGGTTGGCGAAGGCACCAACAATGCAATTGATCTCGATGATTACGATAATTTTTATCATCATATGTTTTTATGGGATTCTGCGAATAATTTAGTCGTAGGCGCTTATAGAATGGGGCTAGGCTTGGATATTTATAAGAAGCATGGAATTGATGGTTTTTATATCAACACCCTATTTAGACTGGAGCCTGAACTCTACAGTATGATGGAGCAGACTATTGAAATGGGTCGTGCGTTTATTGTAAAAGAATATCAACAAAAACCAATGCCTCTTTTTCTATTGTGGAAAGGTATTGTACACGTAACTCTTCGTTATCCTCATTACAAGTATTTAATGGGAGGTGTTAGTATTAGTAATCAGTTTTCTAATTTCTCAAAGTCGTTGATGATTGAATTTATGAAATCACATTATTATGATCCATATCTAGCCCAATATATTCATCCAAAGAAAGAATATAAAGTGAAGCTAAATGATGCTGATAAAGATTTTGTTTTTGACGCTAGTAAAGCGGATATGGTAAAATTTGACAAGATTATCGATGAGATTGAACCGGGCAGTTTACGAATGCCAGTATTGCTCAAAAAGTATGTAAAGCAAAACGCACGTTTAGTGGCTTTTAATGTGGATCCTAAGTTTAATAATGCAGTTGATGGTTTGATGTATATACGCATTGCAGATTTGCCCGAAAGTACGGTGAAACCCGTAATGGAAGAATTTCAAGCTGAACTAGAACGAAAACTAGCTGAAGGAATAAAAAGCGAAGCCTAAAGACTCCGCTTTTGTTGTTGGTGTTTATTTTCCGAATAAACGCTGAAAAAAGTTTTTCGCCTTACCTTTGGCCTCTCCAAGCCCTTCTTTAGCATTTTCTGCTAAATCAGCCAATTTTTCGCCAGCTTCATCTGCAAATTCCCCTGCTTTTTCGGTAACTGTTCCCATCACTTCCTTAGCATCTTCGACGAACTCCTTGGTTTCTTCAGATAGGTTTTCTTTGAGGTCGGCAGCTTTTTCACTGGCCACATCAAGTGCTTTTTTAGCCACTTCTTTGGCATCTTCAAAAACCTCTTTAGCCTCTTCCTTCAATTCGGCCGTTTTATCACCTATTTTTTCGGCAACCTCTTTAGCTGTTTCTTTGGCATTTTCGAAACCTTCTTTTGCATCATCTTTCAACTCAGCAGTTTTATCACTGATTTTTTCGGTTACTTCTTGAACTTTTTCCTTAGCATTGTCAATGCTATCTTTTGAATTTTCTTCTAAATTTTTATTTTCTTCTGACATTTTTATTTAGTTTAAGTTTGTATCACAAATTTATAAAAATTAAACATACTTTTTAATAGACAGTAAAAGCATGAAAAATACACCAAAAGTTGCCGTTTTCGGCGGAGGTAGTTGGGCAACTGCCATTGTTAAAATGTTGTCGGAAAATCTCAAAGAAATAGGCTGGTATATGCGAAGTGCAGATAATATTGCATACATCAAAGAGCATAAACATAATCCGAGTTATATCACTTCTATTGAGTTTAATACAGATCAGTTAGTATTATCTAATAATATTGACACAATTGTAGGGTATGCCGATTATCTCATCTTCGCAATACCCTCGGCTTTTTTAAATGATGAATTAAAGAAGATTTCTGTTTCTGTTGAGCATAAGATTCTGTTTTCAGCAATCAAGGGTATTGTGCCAGAATCTGGTAAGATTGTTGGTGAACATTTTTTTGATGAATTTAAAATTCCCATGTCGAATATAGGTGTCATCACCGGGCCATGTCATGCCGAAGAAGTAGCTCTCGAACGTTTGTCATATTTGACCATCGCTTGTCAAGATGAAGAAAAAGCCACATACATTGCTGAGCAGTTATCGAGTAGATACATCAACACAAAAATTACCGATGATATTATTGGTACCGAGTATGCCGCAATGCTCAAGAATATCTATGCTATTGCAGCCGGTATTGCTCATGGTCTGGGTTATGGAGATAATTTTCAATCTGTGCTCATGAGTAACGCCATTCGCGAAATGAAGCGCTTTATCAAAAAAGTCCATAAAATGAAACGCAATATTAACAATTCAGCGTATTTAGGGGATTTATTGGTAACAGGCTATTCTGTATTTAGTAGAAATAGAATGTTTGGAAACATGATTGGAAAAGGATATACAGTAAAATCGGCCATGTTTGAAATGAGTATGATTGCCGAAGGCTACTATGCCACTAAAAGTGCCTATGAAATTAAAAATATAAAACAGGCGAAAACACCGATTATTGATACAATTTACGCCATTTTATATAACCAAAAAGAAGCGAAAAAAGAGTTTAAAAAGTTAACTGAACTGCTCGATTAAGGTAGTCTCTTTCGATATTGATTTTTTAAATAGCCCTTTATTTAGCAGATTCAAAGCTTCCGCTTTATTATTGGTATCTATTAATAACGACATATTGAAATCACTTCCTCCATATGAAATCATGCGAATAGGTATTTCTTTTAAACAATTCAATACGCTACTACTAATACCTTTGCTGTTTTGCGAGAAGTCACCGGCGAGACAAACGATACTCATGTTGTTGTCTACTTCGATTTTTCCGAAGGCTTGCAGTTCTTTTATGATCTGATCAATATGTGTTGGCGTATCAATCGTAAGAGAGACAGCAACTTCTGATGTAGTAATCATATCGATTGGTGTTTGGTATTTTTCGAAAACCTCGAAAATTTTCTTTAAAAAGCCGTAAGCCAGCAACATGCGATACGATTTAATTTTCATAGCAATAATCCCATCTTTGGCAGCGATCGCTCTTATTCCATCACTGGCGTCACAGTTCTTAATGATTGTCCCTTTGCTTTTTGGTGCGAAGGTATTTTTTAATAAAACAGGAATGTTGTTTTCCTTCGCAGGAATAACACTCTGAGGGTGTAAAATTTTAGCTCCGAAATAGGCCAATTCAGCAGCCTCGTCAAATGATATTTCATTAATGGAAAAGGTGTTTTCGACATAGCGCGGATCGTTATTATGCATTCCATCAATATCTGTCCAGATTTGAATTTCTTTCGCATTTAATGCGGCACCTATAAGAGAGGCGCTATAGTCGCTACCACCCCTTTTTAAGTTGTCAATTCTATCTTCGTGGTTGAGACATATAAATCCTTGCGTAATGATAATGTCTTGCGAAATCTCTAGTACGCTTTTCGACAGCTTTGTTTTAATTTGATCAGTTTCAGGTTCACCTTGTGCATCAATCGACATAAAACTGAACGCCGATAGAAGGGCGGCATCGATCTGCAGCTCAGCTAGATAAAATTGAAAGAGATGTGTAGATATGAGCTCTCCTTGTGCCAGTATCTCATGCTCATCATTTGCCGTAAGTTTTCTTAGTTTCTCAAATGATTTTCTAATAAAGGTGAGTGCTTTTAACTGATAATACTCCGAAGTGTACAGCTCATCGAGCAAAGTATGATAACTCAACTCTAGTACATCGGTTAGGTCTCGCGCCTCGTCATTTTTACCCGTAACAAGTGAGTTGTGAATTTCTGTGAGGGTGTTGGTTGTTCCAGACACGGCCGATAGTACGACTACCAACGGTTCATTTTGAGATTGCACTATTTGTGCTACTTTTTTTATGTTTTGAGCACTCCCAACAGATGTGCCTCCAAATTTTAATACCAACATAGGTCAATTAATTTGAAACAAAAATCTTGAGATTATACTATTTCAGCAATTTTTTATTCTATTTTTACAAATTATTACAAATAGTTTAAATTTAAACATGAGAACAATTCAAGAAGCCGTTACAACGATTATCAATAGAACGCCTTTTATTGAGGAGGCCTTGTACGATAAGCTTATCAATGTTTCTTCATTGGCTAGAATCATCCAGCCCGACGTTGAAAAGGCTTTAAAGAAAGAAGTGAAATCAGGAGCTATTATGATGGCCATTAATCGCTTATCGCCATCTAGTGTATTGAAAGTTAGAAAAAATGTGCGTAAGATAGCACTCTCTTCTGGTGATTTTATAGTAAGGTCAGACCTTTGTGACTATACCTTTAAGAATACCCATACATTGCTTCAGAAAATTACACAGCTCTTAAATGATATCGAATCAAAAGAGGATACGTTTTTTACCATCTCGCAGGGTGTTTTCGAAACGAATATTGTAGCTAGTACGAGTTTAAAAAGTCAAATTGATACGATTTTTAAGAATGAAATAGCACTTTATTTTTTGGATAATTTGGCTTCGGTAACTATTAAATTACCAAAATCAAACATGGAACAATCGGGCATTTATTATTTTATTCTCAAACAATTAGCTTGGGCCGATATACCGGTACAAGAAGTGATTTCTACAACACATGAAATGACCATTGTTGTAAAGGATGTAGATATCAATCAGACATTTTCAATTTTAATGGATATGAAACTCAACTAAATGTCGAAGAAAGATCCCTATGCTTCCTTGAGAATTAGGGAGTTCAATATTTTTTTACTGGTCAGATTTGCATTAGTTTTTGGTTGGTCGATGCAATTTATTATTGTAGAATGGCAAGTGTATAGTATCACCAAGAATCCACTTTCTTTAGGGATTATTGGATTGATGGAAGTAATTCCGGCAGTTTCTATGGCCCTATTTGCAGGGCATATAGTAGATCAAAAAGAGAAGCGTAATCTGTTAGCTATTTGTATTGCTGCGTTTTCTCTAATCAGTTTGGGTTTGTTTTTATTGACATGGCCTACATTTATTGAAGGGTGGTCAGAAGATGCGGTCTTGTACAGTATTTATGGCTTGGTGTTTTTTGGTGGATTTTTACGCTCGTTTTTTGGGCCTACTATATTTTCATTAATTGCGTTAATCGTGCCTAAGAGATTGTATCCGAATGCAGCGACTTGGAGCAGTTCCACTTGGCAGATGGCTGCAGTAATCGGACCAGCTTTTGCGGGATATTCTATTTATTTAATTGGAGTACATTGGTCTTTATGCATAGTTTTCGGATTGGTTTTACTGTCATTATTTTTTGTGTTTTTTATCAAGAGAAAACCTATTATGAACCCAAAAATTGGAGAACCTATATTTCAAAGTTTAAAAGAAGGAGTGAAATTTGTATACAATTCGAAGGCTATTTTTGGTGCGATTACCTTAGATATGGTGTCGGTGCTTTTTGGTGGAGCAGTGGCTTTATTACCCGTATATGCTCAGGATATATTAGAGGTAGGGCCAAAGGGTTTTGGTGCTTTAAGAGCGGCACCTGCGATCGGTGCTTTTATTACTATGTTGCTAACAGCCTACATTCCCATCAGTAAAAATGCAGGTAAGAAATTGCTTCTTGCAATTTTTGGGTTCGGTATTTGTATTATTGTTTTTGGAGTATCTACGGTCTTTTGGATTTCTTTATTGGCGCTTTTCTTTAGTGGCGTTACAGATGGTGTCTCAATGGTAATAAGACAAACAATTTTACAATTGAAAACCCCAGATAACATGCGAGGTAGAGTGGCTTCAGTAAATTCTATGTTTGTGGGTTCTTCGAATGAACTTGGGGCCTTCGAAAGTGGTTTGACGGCCAAGCTCATGGGAACGGTTACAGCGGTAGTTTTTGGAGGCACAATGACATTGATAACAGTTGTGACTACGGCAATTGTTTCTCCTTCCTTCAGAAAACTAGATCTAGCTAAAGATTTAGAAGCTCATGAAAATATGGAGTAGCTACATTTTTCATGACTTATATTACAATTTTTGATATCAAAGAGTTTCGAAAAACAAAAACGCACAAATCAAAAAGATTCTTAAATATACTTGTATTACTTAGCAATAATACCGCGCTTATTCAATATTTTGATTGTTCGAAGAGCACTTTCTTTGATACTATTTTTCTTAAATAGAAATGTTTTTTCATAGAGCCTATTCTCAGCAAAAAAAGTAAGTTTGAACTCATTATGTAATTTCAAGACTTCATCTTGCATCAGCTCAATTTTCGCTCCAGATTTCGCGGGTAACTTTTCCAATTTATGTCGCATGGTCGATGTTTTGATATCGCCATCGAAACCATGAGAGACAATTAAAATCATCTCAATAGCCTCTTCCTTATCGTTGATTAAAAAAGCATTCCAATCATTCGTTTTAAAGGTCGTATTATAGTCATGAGTAATGGCCATATACACGCCTTCCACGGCCGGAATTTCAATATCTTTTTTCATTTAAATTGCTTGAATTGTAACTGCTGTTCTACTAAAATCGGCATTGCCAGTTAGTTCATCTATATCATTTGTATCTGTCAAATCGTTGATGCTTACGCCCGCTTTCTCTTCTGCTAAGGTCATATTGATACCCTCGCGATGATGTCCAAAACCATGAGGTATGCTGACTACGCCTTGCATTATTTCTGAACTAATTTCTACCGGAATATCTATACTACTAACGCGAGAACTCACGCGTACCTTTTGATGGTTATTTAAATTGAATTTGCTGGCATCTTCAGGATGTATCAACATGGTGCATCGTTCTCGTCCCGTCATCAATAATTCGGCATTATGCATCCACGAATTGTTATTTCTAAGCTGTCTACGGCCGATAAGCATTAACGAATGCTTTTCGTCTGTATTACTGTTCTTTTTCTTCAGGCGCTGTATATCATCAACAAAAAGTTTGGGCGCGATGTTTATTTTCTTGTTATCTGTATATAAACGTTGTGGCAAGCATGATTGTAATGGTCCTAAATCAATACCGTGTGGATGTTTTTTCAATGTTTTTACAGATAATTGCTGTTCGGTATAAGGACTTTTTTGTAACAAATAATCGAGCATCGCTTCAGGTGTAGCAGGATTTTTTTGTCCTGAAATTCGTTCCGTTAAGGCGTTTAAAATTTCCCAGTCATGGCGTTGTATTGCTTTTCTTTCAAACAAAGCTTCATTGTATTTTGTTGTATTTCTAACAGCCAATTGATGAAAAATAAGATCATAATGTGCCGTTTCTAAACCATTCGTAGACGGGAGTATTATATTTGCGAATTTCGAGGTTTCATTCAAATAGATATCTATGGCCACCATAAAGTCTAAGGTTTCAAATGCTTTTTCGAGCTTTTGACCATTTGGAGTAGAAAGCACTGGGTTGCCCGCAATGGTAATCATGGCTTTTATTTGACCTTCACCAGGGACTAAAATTTCGTCCGCTAAGGCAGCAACAGGATATTCACCCGAAAATTCTGGCAGGTTATTTACTCTGCTTTGTCTTCTGTTAAAACTTCCAGTTTTGCCTGTGATAGCACTCATTCTGACCAAATCGATTGCAGGTAAAGTGAACATTGCACCACCTTGAGTATCCAGATTTCCAGTAATACTATTTAGCACATTGATGAGCCACTGACAAGTACCACCAAATTCTTGTGTAGAGACTCCTAGTCGACCATAACATACTGCCGAAGAAGCTTGTGAAAATTCTTTCGCTATATTCTTTATTTCTTGTGCGGATATTCCAATTTCTTCAGCTGTTTTCGCAGGACTAAAATCAAGTGCAATACTTTTAATAGTTTCAAGGCCATTCGTATGGGAAGCTAAAACACCCAAATTTTCCCATTGATTATCAAAAATGACATGCAATATTGATAATAGAAGCAAGGCATCTTTGCCAGGTTTGATAAAAAAATGTTGATCGGCTATTTTCGCTGTTTCGGTATATCGAGGGTCGATGACGATGAATTTGCCACCTCTTTTCTGAAGCGCTTTTAAACGGCCTGAAAAATCAGGAGCCGTCATCATACTTCCGTTAGACACGGCTGGATTTCCGCCAATAATTAGCATATAATTGGTACGATCAATATCTGGAACAGGTACCATCATTTGATGTCCGAACATTTTTAGTGAAGCAATATGATGAGGTAATTGATCTACAGATGTAGCACTGTATTTTTGCTGGGTACCAAGACTTTTAGAAAAAGCACTACCATAGAGCATCAATCCTAGATTGTGCACATTTGGATTTCCTCGGTAAAGACCAATGGCATTTTGACCATGTTTTTTTTGAACTTTTTGTAGATTTTCGACAACTTCATCAAAGGCATCATCCCAAGAGATTTCTTTCCATCCAGTTGCTGTTCTTTTTAGAGGTGTTTTAAGTCGATCTTTATCATAATATAAATCCTTTAACGCCAATGCTTTTGGGCAAATATGTCCCTTGCTAAATGGGTCCTCCTTGTCACCTTTTATAGAAAGAATTTCTGTGTCACTATGTTCAATAACTAAACCGCACATGGCTTCACATAGATTGCAGGTGCGGTAATGTGTTTGTGTTTGTTTCATTAGGACATGGTTTTACAAGCAATCAGTCCTCCATATTCTAATGCTATGGTTCGATCTACAGCGATTTTTTGATATTCAGGATTCATAGCCATTTGTAGGAAATGATCTGTACTTGGATATTCAACTATTAAAATCATATGAGGCTGATCTTTTGAGTCGCCAATAACCGTTGAAGCCACAGTTCCTTTCCATATCAATTTAGCTTCGGCCTTTTGTATAAAAGGCTGTACATTTTTAAAATAACGCATATAGGCTTCTTGTCCCGTTTCATCACCCTTGTCGGTACGTGTTTTGAACTTAATAATATTGGTCATAACAATTGGAGTATCCTTTGGATACTTCATAAGTTCTGCTATTTGTTCTTTAGAAGCTGCTACTTGTGTTAATTGCATAGAAAGTTGTTTAGATATAACCAAAGCTACAAAATATTGCAGAAGTATATCTAGAAAAGATTAGTAAGAAAATAAAAGACGAATCTACTTATTCTTCTTGAAAGGAAGCGCCGTTCGCCGTAACCTCACGATTTATTTTACGCATGAGCCCTTGTAATACTTTCCCCGGTCCAACTTCGGTAAATTCGGTCCCGCCGTCTGCAATCATTTGTTGTATAGTTTGCGTCCATTTTACAGGAGCAGTAAGTTGAGCAATCAAGTTATTTTTAATTTCTGCCGCACTCTTTACAGCAGTGGCTGTCACATTTTGATAAATAGGGCAGTTTGGTTCGTTAAAAGTGGTGTTTTCTATAGCGTCAGCTAATTCTTCACGAGCAGGCTCCATTAACGGCGAGTGAAACGCTCCACCTACAGGAAGCACTAAGGCTCGTCGTGCTCCAGCTTCTGTTAAGGCGTCGCATGCCTTGTTTATAGCATCAACTTCGCCAGAAATTACTAATTGACCAGGGCAATTGTAGTTCGCAGCGACAACGATACCATCGGTATCGGCGCAAATATTTTCTACGAGTTCATTTTCTAGCCCTAATACCGCCGCCATTGTTGAAGGTTGTAATTCACAAGCTTTTTGCATCGCCAAAGCGCGCTGTGAAACTAATTGTAGTGCTGATTCAAAATTCAAAGTACCATTGGCTACCAATGCAGAAAATTCACCTAAAGAATGACCTGCCACCATATCCGGATTGAAACTGTCGCCTAATGTTTTAGCCAGAATTACAGAATGTAAAAAAATAGCAGGCTGTGTAACCTTGGTTTCTTTTAATGCTTCTGCAGTTCCTTCAAACATAACATCGGTAATATGAAATCCTAGGATATCATTTGCCTGTTCGAATAAATCTTGTGCGATACTTGACTTTTCGTACATATCGAGTCCCATTCCTGAAAACTGAGCTCCTTGACCTGGAAATATAAATGCGTGCATAGGTGATTTGATTTTTTGTTGAGCTACAAAAATAGAAAAATTGTGACTAACATTAATTTTATATTTTAGCACTCAAGTTATGGAAGTATCAAAAAAAATTCTGGCCTATAAAATATACCTCATTTTAGCGGCATTGTTTATTACTTCTTTAGTGGTGTCTAATCTTATTTTTCAGAAGTTTTTTTATTGGAATCCTTTTGGATTATTTCGGTTTGAGATTTCAGTCGGAATCTTACCTTATCCAATTACCTTTTTGATTACAGACATTATTTCTGAAATATATGGTAAGAAGAAGGCAAATCAGGTTGTGGTAGTTGGAATTTTTGCTTCGTTTTTTTCAATGGCTATAATTTATGTTGCTAATATGGTGCCTGCCATCGAATCGTCTCCGATCGATGATGGAATTTTCACAAAAGTTTTTGGTCTATCACCCTTGGCGGTATTGGCGTCAATGCTGGCGTATTTGTTCGCTCAATTCATCGATATTCGGATTTTTCATTTCTGGAAACGACTGACACATGGAAAACATTTATGGCTGCGAAATAATTTTTCAACCTTTGCTTCTCAATTTATAGATACATTAACCGTACTATTACTTTTAAGTTCATTCGGTATTTTACCATGGAGTATTTTCTACAGTCTATTATTAAGCGGATTTTTATTTAAAGTGGTCGTTGCTGCTTTAGACACCCCACTACTGTACTTTTTTGTGTGGTTATTTCGTAAAAAGTTTCGATTAGAGGTTGGAGAAGAAATAGACTTAGACACTTAGTTAATCACGTGTATTCCATTTTTGATAGCATAAATTACCAATCCGATTCTACTTTTTGCGCCCGTTTTTTTGAAGAGCGAATCGCGATAGCCATCTACTGTTTTCGGACTCAAATACATTTCATCAGCAATTTGCTTATACGTCTTTTCTGAGCATGCCATTTTTAAGACAATCATTTCGTTTTCTGAGATCTCTGAAGTGTTTTTAATTTCGGAAGCAAATGATTTTTGTAAAGTTTTAGAGACTCTTTTAGTATGGTAAAACCCATCTTCAATCAAATCACTCAAAGCAGTATGTAATTCTTTTGGGTGAATGTCTTTTAATAAATATCCTTTGGCTCCCTTTTTTATCATTTTAATAATGGTCATTTCATCATCGTCCATAGACAAGGCGAGTACTTTGATTTTTGGAAGGTTTTTCTTTAACCAATAAGTCGTTTCAATCCCATTCATCACGGGCATATTTACGTCCATTAAAATAATATCCGGTTTATTCGAAACGGCATTTAGTTTCTCAATTAAATCTTGCCCATTTACAGCGCTGTAGAGTACTGTAAATTCTTCAAAAGAATCTATTAAACCCTTTAGAGATTGTGCAAATAAAGAATGGTCGTCAACGATGGCTACAGTATGTTTTCTCATGATGTTGGATTTAAAGGATAGGTTAAAATTAGTGAAACTCCTGCATCTTTTTCGGAGGATAATGAAAAACCTGTACGAATTAGTTTGGCTCTACTTTTCATGTTGATGAGTCCAGATCCGTTTTCGATCGTCTCTTTATCAAAGCCAACACCAAAATCTTGAGCGGTAATTATGAGATTCTCAGGTGTAAATGATAATGTGACTTCTAATGTTGTGGTCTTGGCATGCTTTATTGAATTCGAAAGGAATTCTTGCAAAATTCTAAACAATATAATTTCATCTTTTTTGTCTATATCGACTTCAGTACCGATGATTTTTAATTCAGCTTTTAGAAATTTTAATCGGTTGAAGCGTTGCATTTCTAATTCGATGGCTTCTTTTAAGCCCATGTTTCGAACTATTTCTGGATTTAAAAGTTTTGATAAGGTGCGTATCTCTTGAAGACTTTTCCCTATGATTTCACTTGTTTCATCTAAGATGCTTTTTTGTCCATTGGCCACTTCAGGTTCTAACATGTTCAATTGCATTTTTGCCACAGATAATAGTTGCCCTACATTATCGTGCAATTCCCAACTAATATTTTGCAAGGTTTGTTCTTGGGTCTCTAATTGCGATTTGATGATCTCCTCTTCAAAACGAATTTCATCGGCTCTTTTTTCGAGTAAAAACTTTTCCTTTCTACGTTGAAAAATGCTAAAAATAACAATAATAACTACAATCAATAGTATAACCGTAAGACTAGTTATTAATATGACAATAGTGGTATTGTTATTATCCATGACCTATAAATTATTACTCCAGTTTAAAAGTAGGCAACTTATCTCGAATAACATCCCGCAAACTTTTATTATCGATCAATAATTTATTTTTCAAAGCTTGAAAAATAACAAATAATACAATCATAGCGATGGTAAAGACCAAAACTATGATTGTAGTTATAATAATAATTAATGTGATTCTTTCTTGCTCCATATAAAACCGAATGTGAATGTTAAATACATGATTATGGCCAAAATATATACGATTAAAAACAACTCATGCACTCCAGAAATAAGGGCATACCCATTCCATTGTAATCCAAAAGGAATTGTACCAGAATAATATAAAAGTAGACCTACACTAATCCAGAATAATAACATTTTATGAAAAGCTACTATTTTTTCAGATCTTAAAAGCTCAATAAAAAAGAAAATAATCGTGGCAATCAAAAAAAGAGAGCCAATAATTTTAGGTAGTTCAGAATTTTCTCTGTGAAAATTCTGAATGAACATCCAATTAACAAAATAAAAAGTCGTATATATTATTGCAAATATTTTAATTCTTTTTTTAAAATATTCGGTCTTTAAATATTTATAATAAATATAAAATAATGTGTTAAATGTTATAAAACGAAGTAGGTTATAAAACCAAACAGTATAGCGATTACCGTTTTCGTCAGTATAAAAAATTAGAATTCCAGTTTTACTGGCACAGTATTTCGTGAAAAATTCTGTTAGGACTATATACCATAATAAGAATAAGAAATACTTCAGACTAGTATTTTTATATTTGTAAAAAAACACTGTACCAGCAACAGCGGAAATTAATTCACTGTAAAGAACGAAATCTCGAATTAAATTGATTGTCAATATTTTATATTTTAGTTATCGTCAAAGGGGGGATTTAAACTACCTGCATTTAATAGATAGCCGTCTTCTTCTAGTATTAGATTCAAAAAACTAGCCTTTTGTGCGTTTTGCTTATTTGTTCCTATTTCATATTTCTTAATAGCATCAGATATATAAATAGTATCTCCTTTGACTACAGTAAATCCAGATTGAATTGTTTTACCATCAACAACACGAGATACTGTAGGTGCAACGAAGAAAGTCTGATGATCTTTTGCCTCACCTTTTGTTTTATCTGAACTTACTCCAAAATAGAATTGAAAGCCTTCAGCACCTTCTGCATATTTATCTATATAAGCTAAATAAGCTCGTATCGTTTTAGCATCAAACCACACAGCTCTGGTATCACTAAATTTGTCATTTTTATATTTCTTCTTTAGCGTATCTTTTAAAAGATCGGCTCGTTGCTTTGAATATTTATCATATTGTTTCACGGCTTTATTAAGCGGAATGATATGATTTGCTCGTAATTCTTTTATGTCCGATTCTGTCACTTGATTTGGATCTGGTTCTTCTTCTTTTACTTCAGAACATGAAGCAATGACTAATGTTAATAGGATTAAAAATACAACACCAAGGTTTGATAATTTAAGTTGTAAAGTTTTCATGATTAAATGTGGTTAAGGTTAATTATTGCAAATTACCAATAATTGCTCACATTAAAAAAGGGGAAAAACCCCTTTTCTTTCATGGGAAAAACCCCTTACATTTTTAGTGTTTTTCCTCTTGCAGAATCCTTGTTATAGTCCCAAATTTGCATTGTAAATCATAATTACTTGATTAGTTATTTGAGTTATTGAACAAGAGGCTTGTAAGACACTTTAACTGCTATGAAGAAGTCAATATGCTATGAAAAAATACGATTATTTAGGAGTAATTACGTATTGAATGGGAAGATTGCTATGAAACCTAAAAACTGCTATAAAATTATAAGTCTCTTGTTTTAATTGATATCTAATGATACCACCAAACCTTCATTCGCTCTAATATTAAACACGGTATCATCTTCAAAAATCAAATATTGCCCCTTGATACCTTTTAGCGTTCCGCGAAAGCTTTTTGTGTTCACTAAATTTAAACTTTTTACCTTTTCGGGATATCTCAAAACAGGAAACTCTAGGTGTATTTCATTGGCTCCTGCCTTGGTATAATAAGAGGTTACCTCAGAAGGTATGTAGGCCGATAATTCTTCTTTTTGTGCGACCAAATCAACATCTTTAATATCGTTAGTCAGCATTTTACGCCAGTTGGTTTTGTCAGAAATATGCTCTTTTAATGCCACTTCGGTAATCCCAGCTAAATAGCGGTTCGGAACTTCTACAAATTCTATCGCCTCATGTGCTCCTTGATCGATCCAACGTGTTGGTACTTGTTGCTTTCGGGTGACACCAACTTTTACATTACTAGAATTCGCTAAATATACAATGTGCGGTTGTAATTGTACCGACTTTTCATACGCAAGATCTCTATCTTCTTTATCTAAATGTGCAGTGCTTAATTCAGGTCTCATAATCCAATCTGCTGCCTGAGGAATTTCGAAAAAACAACTCTTGCAAAACCCTTGTCTGTAAATTTGTTTGTTTAAATGACAGTTTAAACATTCATAAGCCACAAATTGTAACTGTATATCATGATCTAATAGTTGATTCATATTGATAAAATCGGTTCCCATATCAAGATAATATTGAATAGGACTTTGATTTTCGGTTTGCATTTTCTTTAAAACACCTTGATATTGCATATTTTCTTCTATTTGCTAATAACCTTTACAGATCGTTTTACTTGTTGTGCTACTTTTCGAGCTTCATTTATGTCTTTATCTACAATTGTGATATGACCCATTTTTCGAAAAGGCTTGGTGTGTTTTTTACCGTAAATATGAGGGGTTACACCTTTCATTTCGAATAGTTCCTCTATATTTTCATAGACAACATCACCTTTATAATCTTCGTCACCTACCAAATTAACCATCACGGCACCCACTTTACTAGTGGTATCACCTAATGGTAAGTTTAAAATGGCTCTAATATGCTGCTCAAATTGATTTGTATAGGAGGCTTCTATGCTATAATGCCCACTGTTATGCGGTCTTGGTGCGACCTCGTTTACAATGACATCATCGTCTTCCGTTAAAAATAATTCTACAGCCAATAAACCTACGTGTTGAAAAGCCTGCGCTACTTTTAGGGCAACATATTCGGCTTTTTTTGCAATTTCGGTCGATATGCGAGCCGGACAAATAACATATTCAACTTGATTCGCTTCTGGATGAAATTCCATTTCCACTACAGGATACGTTTTTAAATGTCCATTTGCATTTCGTGCCACAATAACGGCCAGTTCATTTTTAAACGGAATCAATACCTCTGTAATGCACTCTACATTTGGTAAGGTCTCTAAATCGGCATAGGTTTTTACAATTTTTACACCAGTACCATCATAACCAAATTGAGCGCTTTTCCACACAAACGGAAATGAAAGTGTTTCATGTTTTATTGCGGTCTCAATTTCATGTGTGTATGCGAATCGAGAAAAATCGGCCGTAGGAATCGAATGATCTACATAAAAAAGCTTCTGTTTTGCTTTATTTTGGATAGTTCTTATTGTCTCTGAAGACGGATATACCTTTGTGCCTTCATTTTCTAGCTTTTCTAAGGCGTCGACATTGACATTTTCAATTTCTATGGTAAGCACATCTACTTGCTTTCCGAAATTATAAACAGTCTCAAAATCGAGTAAGCTTCCTTGATGAAATTCGTCACAATAAGCCTTACACGGAGCATTTTCGGAGGCATCCAAAATGACGGTGTAAATGTCGAATTTTTGAGTTTCTGCTAATAACATTCTACCTAATTGTCCTCCGCCAAGGATTCCTAGTTTAAAATCTGAAGAAAAATACTGTTTCACGTACCATGATTTTGTACAAAAATAAGCATCTTACATCAAAAGCCATATGATTTTAGGTGAAAGTTGGTATGAAAAATGACAGTTGTGTAATGAATATGTTAAAAATTAGTAATGGTAATACTATTGCCATTTTTAATTGCTCTGTATTGTTTCATTGAAAATTGTGTACCACTTAATGGGCCTCCGTTTAGAATAGAGAATTTACTATCATCACATGGGCACGTTATTTCTACGCCCACTAGGTTCATAGCAGTGCAGTCACTAGGTGCTAAGTGCGGACAAGCAGCATCCCAAGCCAAAATGTTATTTTCTGAAATTCTGAATACAATAATTCCTTTGATTCCATGATTTTCAACGAAAACACTGCTACTATCGAATTGCAAGTTTTGATATAACGGCAAATTCAAGTTTAATGTCACATTTACTGGAATGTTTGGTAAGATCGGATTCCTGTCATCATCGGAAGTGCCACAAGAGATGGTGACGATTACAAGCACCAAAAAAAATAATCTTTTCATCAATGTGAAATTTTATGCAATGTACTTATTTCCTCGGCAAATTAAAATAATTCGTACATTTGTATGCTGATCTCATCCCAAAATTATGTTAAAGGTTGAGATTTTTTGGTTACCTATTAAACGAATGAATTATGAGTAAAGTAGCATACTATACGGAGGAAGGATTTAAAAAATTGAAAGAAGAACTAGAGCAATTAGAGCATGTCGAAAGACCAAGAGTGTCTAACGCGATTGCTGAGGCAAGAGATAAAGGAGATCTTAGTGAGAATGCTGAATATCATGCAGCGAAGGAAGAACAGTCTTTGTTGGAATTCAAAATTGCAAAATTGAAAAATGTTGTGGCGTCGGCACGCGTGATTGATGAAAGTCAAATAGACAATTCTAAAGTACTTGCACTCTCTACTGTAAAAATTAAGAACACGGCGAACAAGATGGAATTCAGTTATACCTTAGTTGCTGATTCTGAATCTGACTTTAAGTCTGGCAAAATCTCTGTTAATTCACCTATTGGAAAAGGTTTATTAGGAAAGTCAGTCGGGGATATTGCCGAAATTCAAGCCCCAAATGGTGTTATGAAATTCGAAATTTTAGAAATTACGAGAAGTTAATATGAGTTCTATATTCACGAAAATCATCACAGGTGAGATTCCTTGTTATAAAGTAGCTGAAGATGACAATTATTTTGCTTTTTTAGATATCAATCCGAATGCAAAAGGACATACCTTGGTGATTCCTAAAAAGGAGGTGAATAAGGTATTTGATTTAGATGAAGATACCTATATAGGTTTAATGCATTTTGCTAGAAAGGTAGCGATTGCATTAGAAAAAGCAGTTCCTTGTAAACGTGTTGGTGTCTCGGTAATTGGTTTAGAAGTACCTCATGTGCATGTACACCTCATTCCTTTAAACTCTATGAAAGATATTGATTTTAAGCATAAGGTGAGTTTGAAACCGGCAGAATTTGAAGCCATCGCGACAGCTATCGCGAATCATTTAGACTAGTTCGTTGAACATGGCAGTGAAGGTGGTGCCTTTGCCCAATTCAGATTTTTTCACATATACTTTCCCATCATGATAGTCTTCTACGATACGTTTGGTAAGTGATAAGCCCAACCCCCAACCACGTTTCTTCGTAGTATATCCTGGGTCAAATATTTTCTTAAATAAGTTTTTGGGAATTCCTTTGCCGCTATCGGTTACATCGATAACAATATATTTGTCGTCTTTCGAAGAAATTTGAATGTTGATGCTCCCTTTTCCCTGCATGGCATCGATGGCATTTTTTATCAAGTTTTCAATGACCCAACTAAAAAGTTGTGTGTTGATTAAGGCATAAATCTTCTGCTTATTTTTAATATCCAAACTAAAGTCAACCAATTTGGAGCTTCTAGATTGATAATAATCAAATGCTTTTTGAGTTTCTAAAACCACATCATGTCGTGTGAGTTTAGGGATAGATCCGATTTTCGAAAATCGATCAGCGATTGTATTTAAACGCTCTACGTCTTTCTCAATTTCAACAACTGTATTTTCATCGGCATTTTCCATACGCAAGATCTCAACCCAACCCAATAATGATGATAAAGGAGTACCTATTTGATGTGCCGTTTCTTTAGCCATTCCTGCCCACAGTTTATTTTGTTCGGCCACTTTATTCGATTTGAAGACAAGGTAAATTACCGTTCCAAAAAGTAATAAGATCAAGACTAATGCTAGGGGATAATACTGCAACTTATTTAAAAGATCAGAATCCTTGTAGTATATATATTCTGTAATATTAATCCCTTCAATTTCATAAATGACGGCCAATGGTTCGTTTTCAGATTTCATTGACTTCAACTCTTTTGTGAGTTTCATTCTACCCTCATTTGACAATGAATTATAGGGTGGTTTCTCTTGGACATCTAAATTTGACCAAAGTTTTATATCCCCTTTTTCTGAAGTAACAATCATTGGAATACTCTTATTACTTTCTATTATTTTATTTTCAAGACGAATATCTACGTCTAAATCAGCCGTGTTGAAATTTTTATACGCGGTGGCTAAGACTTCCATTTTTAGCCTTTCTTCTTGCTTGAATTTTTGAAAGAAAATATTGGTATTCCACAAAATAAGAGCAACCACTAAAAAAGCGGTACATATGAGAATCCATCGAAGTAGGGTCTTATTTTGAGGGAGATTCATTATGACAAATATATGATTATCTGTCGATTTAACTAAAAAAATGATTTGATATTATATCTAATGGAGATATTAATTACTTTTACTGAATTAAATCTTAGATTATGTTGAGCATAAATCCTTCCGATATTTCTACTGCCAAACTGCATGGTTATTTATTAAGTGCAGTGGCGCCTAGGCCCATCGCTTTTGCAAGTACTATTGATGCTCAAGGGAATTCAAATTTATCTCCTTTTAGTTTTTTTAATGTATTTAGTGCCAACCCGCCAATTATGATTTTTTCTCCGGCAAGACGTGTACGAAATAACACGACGAAACATACCTTAGAAAATGTCTTAGAAGTAAAAGAAGTTGTTATTAATGTAGTAAATTATGCTATTGTACAGCAAATGTCACTGGCCAGCACCGAGTATGCAAAAGACGTTAATGAGTTTGAAAAAGCGGGTTTTACGATGTTGAAGTCTGATTTAGTACAACCTTTTAGAGTGGCAGAATCTCCAATTCAATTTGAGTGCAAGGTTACTGAAATAGTGGCATTAGGCAATGAAGGTGGTGCCGGAAATTTAGTGATCTGTGAAGTCGTTAAAATGCATTTAAATGAAGCTATTTTAGCAGAAGATGGGAGTATAGACCAAGAAAAATTAGATGTAGTGGCGAGGGCAGGAGGTAGCTATTATGCCAGAGCAAAAAGCGGTTTTTTCGAAATACCAAAACCATTAACTACGTTGGGAATTGGAGTAGATATGATCCCAAATGCTATAAAAGAGAGTAGCATTCTTACAGGTAATAATTTAGGGATGTTAGCAAACGTTGAATCTTTACCTAATCAACATGATGTTGATAACTTTGCTAAGGATAATACCCAATTTGTTGGCATAAAAAGCATAGAAAAACATAAATTTGCCCAAGCGTTTTTAGAAAAAAATGATGTTCAAAGTGCTTGGAAAGTACTACTTATAAAATAAATAACAGAATAGAATGGAAATTACAGGAAAGATTAAATTAATTGGAGAAACACAAACATTTGGTGCAAGCGGATTTAGAAAACGTGAATTGGTAGTTACGACTGATGAGCAATATCCTCAAATGTTAATGATTGAGTTCGTTCAAGATAAAACGGATGCGTTGAATAGTTATACTGTAGGAGAAGATGTAAAAGTAAGTATTAATTTAAGAGGTAGAGAATGGATCAACCCTGAAGGTGTTGCTAAATATTTTAACTCTATCCAAGGTTGGAGAATTGAAAAATTACAAGCTGCAGGAGGACAAGGAGTGCCACCGGTAGAAGCAATAGATGCTTTCGAACCTGCAGATAAGGTTTCTGATAATGAGCCAGATGATTTGCCTTTCTAATTCCGAAAGTACAATGAAAAATATATAAAAGGCTTCTCTTAGAGAGGCCTTTTGTTGTTTTAAAAGTAATTTAAGTATGCAATTTTTATCAAAAGAAATATGGTTTCCACCGGTCGAAGAGGCAACACCAGAAGGAATATTGGCTGTAGGAGGTGATTTGTCTCCTGAGCGTTTGCTCTTAGCATATAAAAGTGGGATATTTCCTTGGTATAGCGAAGGAGATCCTATTATTTGGTATAGTCCTGACCCGCGTATGGTTCTATTTCCACACAACTTAAAAGTCTCCAAAACTATGCGAAAGCTTATTAAAAAAAATGAGTTTGAGATTACATATAATCAAAATTTTGAGCATGTCATTACAAACTGTCAGCATATACCTCGTAAAGATCAGCCAGGCACTTGGATTACCGATGATATGAAGAGCGCTTATATCAAATTACATGACATTGGTGTAGCGAAATCTGTTGAAGTATGGCAAGAGAATGAATTAGTAGGTGGACTTTATGGGATAGATTTAGGGGAGGTTTTTTGCGGTGAAAGTATGTTTAGTAAAGTATCGAATACTTCTAAATTGGCGTTTGTTTTTTTAGTCCAAAAACTACAGAAAGCTGGTTGCAAATTATTAGATTGTCAGGTCTATAATGAACATTTGGCAAGTTTAGGCGCCGAAGAAATCTCCCGACAAGAATTTTTAAAGTATATTTAGCGCGTCTAATTAAAAAAATATATGGGAGTGTATTTTAAACCTATGAGTAGAGTCGCTATAATATTATGTCTTGTTTTTTTGAATATCAGTTGTGATCAACTATCGAAAAAAGTAGTAAGAAACAAAATTGAGAAAAACGAAAGGATACAAGTAATTCAAGATAATTTAATACTAACCAGAGTTGAGAATACCGGAGCAGCGTATAGTTGGGGTTCTGATTGGAATCCGACAGTAAAACGAATTGTATTGCAAATTATTCCGGCCATTGTGTTGTTAGTATTGCTAGGAATGGTGTTGATTAAAAAAGAGTACCCTGCTATTGTTATTATAGGCTTTAGTTTTGTGATTGGCGGAGGCATTGGTAATGTGTTTGATCGCATTGCCTACGGAGAAGTGACTGATTTTCTCTACGTAGATTTAGGTTTTTTCGCTACCGAAATTTTTAATATGGCAGACGTTTCGATTGTTATCGGAGCGTTGATGGTACTTACGCATACCTTGATTGCCAAAAAGGAGCCAGAAGATATAACAGAAAGTGTAGAATAATGGAATTAAAAAATGCACAATTAGCGGTTGACAATTGGATTAAAACCCATGGAGTTCGTTATTTCAATGAATTAACAAATATGGCTCAATTGACCGAAGAGGTCGGAGAAGTAGCTCGTATTATTGCCAGACGTTATGGAGAACAGAGTGAAAAAGAATCAGATAAAAGTAAAGACTTAGGCGAAGAATTAGCTGATGTGCTCTTTGTAGTGCTATGTTTAGCGAATCAAACAGGAGTCGATCTACAAGACGCTTTTGATAAGAAATTAGCGATTAAAACGAAGCGCGATCACGATAGACATCACACTAATGAAAAACTAAAATAATGACCTTTCAAGAAAAAATAAAAACGAGCTTTTTTTGGAAGCATTCTCTGAGAATGGCTCTGCTATTTTTTATGTTGCTCACCATACTTTCATTACTTTTCAATAGCTTCTCCGATATTCTAAAGTTCGATATCGCCGCTGTAGAAGCTACAAATTTTGCAGATGGAAAATGGAAAAAGTTCTTAGGCTCAAAAGCTATTATTAGCCTCGGTTATAGTATGTTTATTATTGCCAAAAAAATGAAATAATCGCCATTCCTGCGAAAGCAGGAATCCAGCATAAATATGCGAGATTACTGCTTTCTTAAGAACAAGAAATGTTTAGTCTAACTTAATCAAGTCGATATTACTTTCCTTAACTTTTTTGTTGAGCTCTTTTACGTCGTTATTAAATAACTGATAGAGTCCTGCTAATTCTTTATCTATTTGTTTTGTAATTTCATTTTTAAAGGCGATTGCTTGATCTGTAGGTCTAAAATTACCAATAGAAGAGAGCGAGTTTAAATGGCCTAATTTATTATTCAACTTAATCGGAAAGTTCAATGGATCTTGGTTACTCTTACTCTTCGTTTGATATAAATTATTTTCAATCACTGTTACCGCTTTCGAAATCTTACTAGCAAAATCTAACAGTTCTTTGTCTTTGTCTTTATCTGCTGATTTTTTTAATTGACTGATTTGACTTTTCACCTTCTTTACATTTTTTAACGCCTTATGTATCTCGGTCATTTTATCTCTCACCTCGGTAATAAACTCAAATTGCGCTTTGATATCTTCATCAGATGCCTCTGTTCTTGGATCTTTTAAAATGGTGAAGTTCTCAGATTTTGTTGTTCCATTCTTTGAAAGTTCAACAATGTAATTACCAGGAATTGCTTTCGGTCCGCTCAAAGAAGCCCACCATAAAATCATGCCTTTCACTTTCTCAGCATCTGGATACATCATGTTCCAATTGAATTGATTACTACCTGGTTTTATAGTTAATTTTTCCTCTTTTTTCTCCTTATTTGGGTGGGTAGAGTACTTCTTTATCAATTGTTTTTTGTTGTCCAAGAATGTTAAAGAAATAGTGTCAGCTTTCGCCGTGTCTTTTACATAAAAATTAACCGCAACACCACCGAGATGATTTTGCCCTTGTGTTTTTGATGCTCTCGAACTACCTCCACGCATTCTATAACTCGGCATGGGTTTGTACATAAAGAAATCATTGTTTAGCAAGTCTTTTTTTAATTGATGTAAGGGTGTTAAGTCATCGATCATCCAAAAAGAACGTCCTTGAGTAGCCGCAATTAAATTGTCATTTTTAACGGCAAGGTCTGTAATCGGCACGGTTGGTAAATTCAATTGAAATTTAGACCAGCTAGCACCATCATCAAAACTTATATACATTCCTCTTTCCGTTCCAGCATACAACAAGCCTTTTCTTTTCGGATCTGCGCGCATGGCACGGGTAAAATCTTCATTACCGATACCATTTGTAATCTTCTTCCAAGTTTGTCCGTAATCTGTTGTTTTGTATATATATGGTCTGTAATCACCTGTTTTGTATTTGGTTCCTACAATATAGGCTCCGCCGTTGTTAAAAGGATCAATTTCTATACAATTAATCATCATCCATTCGGGCATGATCTTAGGGGTTACGTTTTGCCAATTTTTACCACCATCTTTGGTAATATGTACTAAGCCATCATCAGAACCCGTCCAAATTAAGCCTTCTTCAGATGGTGATTCCGCGGCAGCGAAAATAGTACCATAATATTCAACCCCCGTATTATCTTTCGTTATCGGGCCACCAGAAGGACCTAAGGTTTTAGGGTCATTTCGACTAAGGTCTGGACTTATAATTTCCCATGACTGACCTTCATTAGTGGTTATATGCAGGTGATTTGAGGCTGCATATAATTTCTTAGTATCATTAGGTGAGAAAAATATAGGGAAGTTCCATTGGAAGCGATACTTAAAATCTTCAGCTCCATGCCCCATCGGATCATCTGGCCATACATTGATGGCACGGGTCTCTTTAGTTCTATGATTCACGCGTGTTAAAAAACCACCATAACTTCCACCATAGACGATATCATTGTCGTTCGGATCAACAGCGATATGGGCACTTTCACCACCGGCAGTTGATTCCCAATCTTTGTCGGTAATATATCTACCGTTTGTTCTATGCGAAATACGAACAGTTGAATTGTCTTGTTGCGCGCCATAGATACGATAAGGAAAATGGTTATCTGTTGTCACTCTATAAAACTGAGAGGTTGGCTGATTATGATAAGTCGTCCAATTTTCTCCTGCATCAAAACTCACTTGAGCCCCTCCGTCATCACCAATAATCATACGTTGATTATCTGCAGGATCCATCCATAAATCATGATGATCACCATGTGGTGCGTTGAATGTTTGATAGGTTTTACCACCATCTTTAGAGCGATGATACCTTACATTTAATACGTAAAGTCCATTTTCATCTTGGGTATCGGCATATAAACGTGTATAATACCAAGCGCGTTGACGTAATTTACGTTCACTATTCACTAATTTCCAAGTTTTTCCGGCATCTATTGATTTATAAACTCCTCCTTTTTTATTTTCTATCAAGGCCCATACAATATCAGAATTTACAGGAGAAACGGTAACACCGCTAATGCCCCAAATACCTTTTGGCAATCCTTTATGACTAGAAATGTTTTTCCAAGTATCACCACCATCTATACTTTTCCATAAGGCCGATCCGTCACCTCCACTAGAAAGGCTATACGGTGTGCGTCTTACATTCCATGTGGTGGCATACAGCACACGTGCATTGTTGGGGTCAATGATTAAATCGATAGCGCCAGCATCGGAGTTGGCGTACAATACTTTTTTCCAGTTTTTACCGCCATCTATAGATTTATACACACCTCTATCATTCGATGATTTATACAAATCGCCCAGAACCGCAGCATATACGATATCGGGATTTTTAGGGTGAATGCGCATACGTGGTACATGTCTTGAATTTTTAAGACCAATAGACTTCCATGTTTTTCCGGCATCGACCGATTTCCAGAGTCCGTCACCCGAGGATACGTTTCCTCTTACCGTCTTTTCACCATTACCCACATAAATGACATTATTGTCCCATTCGCTTACGGCAATTGATCCTACAGAGCCTCCAAAAAATCCATCTGAGATATTTTGCCAGGTATTTCCAGCGTCGGTTGTTTTCCATATTCCACCACCCGTAGATCCCATGTAGAATAAGTTGGCTTTTCCAGGAACACCTGTCACAGCCCCACTACGTCCACCACGAAAAGGACCAATATTTCGCCATTGCATGGCATCGTAGTATTTTTTAGCAAATTGTGTTGTGTTTTGTTGTTTTTTTCTTTTGTATTTTTGCGCGGAAACTGTATAATTTGTTAAAAATAATACACTCAAAAGCAGTAAGGTTAGTTTTCTCATAATTAATTGGTTCGTTGAATAGAAAGCTAAAATTACAATAAAAAAATATTTTTGATCCCCATACATGAACTTATTTTTAGATTATACAAATAGACAAATAGATGCAAAGAGTGTTGAAATTTCTGGCTCGAAAAGTGAGTCGAATAGATTGCTAATATTGCAGCAGTTTTATCCAAATTTAAAATTAGAAAATGTCTCCGATTCTGACGATAGTAAACATTTATCCGCAGCCTTGAAATCTACCAAGGAACTTGTCGACATAGGTCATGCAGGAACCGCTATGCGCTTTTTGACGGCTTTTTTTTCCGCTAAGGAAGGCAGAGAAGTGGTGTTAACGGGTTCTGAACGTATGCAAAATAGACCCATTAAAATCTTGGTGGATGCTTTACGGATTTTAGGTGCTGATATTTCATATGAAGAGAAAGAAGGATATCCGCCATTGCGTATTAAAGGGAAAAAACTTGATGTTTCTAAGGTCAGTATTCATGGTAATGTGAGTAGTCAGTATATTTCAGCGTTATTATTGATTGCACCGACGTTGAAAAACGGATTAGAAATTGAGTTGTTGGGAGCTATTACTTCACGTCCCTATTTAGAAATGACATTATCATTATTGAACGATGTAGGGGTATCGACGGTTTTTGATGAAAATCGAATTACTATTGCCCCGAAAGAAGAGATAGAAGACACCACTATTGTTGTGGAATCTGACTGGAGTTCTGCCTCCTATTTTTATAGTTTAGTCGCTTTAAGCGGAATAGGCACCACCCTAAGATTGTCGTCGTATAAAAAAGAGAGTTTACAAGGTGATAGTAGTTTGGCAACTATTTATCAAAACTTAGGAGTTACAACAACGTTTAGTGAACATACCATTACGCTTGTCAAAACTTCAGACCCTACATCTCAGCACTTATCACTCAATTTAGTGAGTGCTCCGGATATTGCTCAAACTATTGCGGTTACTTGTTTTGGGTTAGAAATAGCATGTGATTTAACGGGCTTACATACCTTAAAAATTAAAGAGACAGATCGACTAGTAGCTTTAGATAATGAATTGACTAAATTAGGGGCTAAAATAACGGTAACCGATGAAAGTTTACATTTAAAAGCTTCGACTCGAATCAACTCTCATTGTAGTATACCTACCTATCACGATCATCGCATGGCTATGGCCTTTGCACCATTGGCTTTGAAAGTGCCGATTACTATTGAAGAAGCTGATGTTGTTACGAAGTCATTTACAAGTTTCTGGCAAGACTTTACGCATTGTTTCGCATAAGATTTACAACGTTAAAATATCGTTAAATAGTTTATTGAGAGTCAAGTAAAAGTACTAAAAGCACACGTTTTTACGTTTTATACCTTACTTAAACTCTAATTCAACATGAAAAAACTAATCGTATTGTGTTGCGCTTTGTTGTGCGCAATAAGTACACTTCAGGCGCAAAAATGGCATACTGATTTTGAAGAAGCGAAAAAAGTAGCCGTCGAAAAAAACAAAAAAATTATTATCGTCTTTCAAGGTTCCGATTGGAATGGCCTCTGCATCCGATTGAATAAGGAAATGTGGACCAATCCAGAATTTCAAAAGTATGCTAAGGAGAATTATGTCATGGTGAAGGCTGATTTTCCAAGGAGAAAAGAAAACTTGCTCGATAAAGAACAGAAAGCTAAAAATAATAAGTTAGCAGATATGTACAATCGAGATCGAGTACTCCCACTTGTCGCTGTGTTAGATAAGCAAGGCGAACTATTAGGAACGACTGGTTATAAAAAAGTTGCAGTACATCAATATATAGAATTGCTCGACTTTTTTGAAACTTCTAAATAATAGAGATCATCTAATTAGATACATGGGTTTAATGTTGCTGATTTAGGTAACGTTAACCCCATGATTGTTAGTCTACGACGAAGGCGTCGACAATCATATCAATGTCTTTTTTCTCTTTTGAAAAGCTTTTGGCGAATAGATGGCGATACAGCGGTTTTTCTTGAACCTTATCTTTTAATGTTAGGTTTTTATTCCTCGCTAGAATTTCTGTCCATTTATCTCGTACAATAGACCAAGTTTGCTGGTTGTTTTTCCACCAATCCTGGGCCGCTTGGCATCGCTCGTCATTAACTTTCACATAGTTATTGACTCCTTTTTCTTCTGCTAATAACACATCTTCTTTATCTGATGTTCTGATGACTTTTTCGTTGTCTTGATCATGCACCCAACCGTTCGCTACTATTTCATGTTTATTCGTTCTTACGGTAATATTATAATCACTTCTCTTCGTATATTCTCGTCGAGGTAGTGGAGCGTCTGATGTGTTTTCCCAAAAACTTTTTCCATCAATGTGTAACCAAGTTGATGAGCCTTCGTATCGCGGGCTATCATCTACTTGATATACTTTTTGAGTCCATTGCCCTTTTACCGCATCCTTTGGTAATTGAAGGTATTTCCATGTATTATTACCATTATAAGAATAGAGGTCTTGATTTTCGAAAAGCCAATCCTGCCTCCAATGCTTTATGACGGTTGGTTTTGTTGGTTTGCCTACAATAAGCAGATGTTGAAGCATAATTTTGTTTTTAGAATCTTCGACCAATTCGACCCATTCTAAGCCGCGATCATGTTTCACTTTTGACGGTATATATGAGGTGTCTTTCGAATACTCAAAGGTTTCGGCGAAGTTAAAACTAACTTCATAACACCCACACATCTTTTTAATGGCTTCTTGGTCTTGTTTCTTCTTTTTTTGAACGTTTACCGATGTGAAAACCGAACACATGATTATTGCTAGAATTGTTAGTTGTTTCATTTTTAGACTGTTGTTTTAAATGATTAAAAAAAATAAAAATTTTATCTATTCTTATTTAGATTGAATAAAAATAAGATATATATTTGCACAAAGATAATTAAGAATGATTCTAAATAACAAGATTTTTTGTTTTTATTTTTCACTTTTTATTGGAATGGTTTCTTTTTCTCAAGAGGCTAAGGAAAAAGTAAAGGACACACTGACTCCAGAAAAATTAGAGGAAGTAGTCGTCACCGCAACGAGAAACATACGACAGTTATCTTCTTTACCCTTGCCGGTTCAGCTCATTTCACAACAAGATATTCTTCGTTCAAATGTCGTTCGACTAAATGATATTTTAAATGAGCAAACCGGATTAATCACCGTGCCCGATTTTGGAGGTGGAGAAGGGGTTCAAATGCAAGGGCTAGATTCTCAATATGTATTAATTCTTGTCGATGGTGTTCCTTTGGTTGGTCGTTCAGCCGGGACCTTGGATCTCAGCAGACTTGCCGTTGGTAATATTAAACAAATAGAAATTGTAAAAGGAGCTTCATCGAGCCTATATGGAAGTGAAGCGCTTGGAGGAGTCATCAATATTATTACTGAGACGCCTACAAACGGGTTCAAAGGTGCAGTAAATTATAGATTAAGCAGTTTTAATACCAATGATATAGGTACCAATATAAGCTACAAAAAGAACAAATTAGGTATGAACGCTTTCATTAATAGGTATAGTAGTGAAGGGTATGATTTAATAGATAATGACGATCTAAATACGGTAGAACCTTTCAGTAATTATACACTGAATACCAAATTAACGTATGAATTCTCGGAAAGAACAAAACTTTTCCTATCGGGAAGATATTATAGACAAGACCAAGAGAATATTGCCTCTTCAAACTTAATAGGTGAAAGTGCCATAAACGAATGGAATTCGCATTTAAGATTAAGCCATGTACATACTCCTAAATGGACAAGCCATTTTGAATTTTATGCAACGAGATACAAGGCCGAAGAATATTTAAACGAGGATGATGGTACCCGATTTAGTGATGCGTATTTCAATCAATTATTAGTGCGTCCTGAAGTTAGGTCTTCATATCGCTTCGGAAGGAAAAGCAACTTGAGTGGTGGTCTCGGGTTTAATCATGAATCATTAGATAGAACAAGTTTTACAGAGACTCCAATATTTAATGCCCCCTATGTATTTGCGCAATATGATGGAAATCTAACCGAGAAGTTAAATGTAATTCTTGGTGCTCGATTTGATGCGCACAATGAGTACGCTTCTCAATTTAGTCCTAAAGGTGCAATTCGCTATAAGTTAAATGATAAAATAGCATTTAAAAGTTCACTGGGTTATGGGTTTAAAGCACCAGATTTTCGTCAATTGTATTTCGATTTTACCAATGCCACAGTTGGGTATACGGTTTTGGGGTATAGCGCGGTGCCATCGGCAATTTCGCAATTGCAAGAACAGGGGCAAATAGCCAATCTGATTGTGCCAATCGCTGAATTTTCAAGTGAGTTAAAGCCAGAAAATTCGGTTAGCATTAATCTAGGAGCAGACTTTAAACTTACGCCAAAATGGCGTTTCGGATTGAACTTATTTAGAAATAATATCAACGACCTGATAGATACGCGTATTATCGCAAATAAAACCAACGGTCAGAATGTGTTTAGCTATTTTAATATTGATGAGGTTTTTACACAGGGATTAGAGTTTAATACTACATGGAAACCACTCAATAAGTTTAAAATATCCGCCGGATATCAATGGTTAATGGCTAAAGATAAAAATGCCATACAAGCATTTGAAGATGGTGATGTATTCGCACGTGAAAGTCCAAGCGAGCCCTCATTTCAACTTCGAAAAGAGGATTATTTCGGCTTGTTGAATAGATCAAAGCATATGGCCAATTTGAAAGTATTCTATCATATTCCGAAATGGAATCTCGACACAAACGTCCGTATAACGTATAGAAGTAAATATGGGTTGTTTGATAGTAACGGGAATAGCTATCTCGATGTGTACGATGATTTTGTAAGTGGTTACTCGATCGTCGATGTGGCAATAAACAAAACAATCTATAAGAACTACCAACTAGGCTTTGGACTCGACAATATTTTCAATTTTACAGATGTACAGAATATCAGCAATATAGCCGGTAGACTTATTTACGGAAAACTTAATATTCAATTTTAATTTTTTAAAACATAATACAATGAACTTTTCAATAAACAATCAGACACTCAAAATAAACAATCAAAGGAGTATGAATAAAGTAGTCCAATTTTTAACACTTTTAATTATATGCGTTGTATTTACTTCTTGTGGAGATGATGACGAAGTTCCCCTATTAGAAGTAGCATCGGAAACATTCTCAAATTTACATGCACCCCAAACAGGGGGGCAAGGACAGCCGGTAGCAGGAGCTTTTACCAAGTTTGATTTTTCCAGTGGGGAAGTTACTACCAGCGATACAGCATGGGATATTGCCTTTAGAGGAACTTCAATTATTGTGAATGGAGGAAACTCTCTTGGTACCACGGATGAGCCGAATAGAACAGGAGACGCTGGAGTGTATATCGCGACAGGAACCATGGCTTCAATTCTTGAAGTAGATGTTAATGCCTTTCAACAAGATAGTGATACTGGTTATGCGATTGCCACAGGAAGTGGAAATGGTTGGTATTTGTATAACCCTCAAGCATTTTTAATTACACCCATGGCCGGCAAAATTTTGGTATTTAAAACCCGTAATGGAAACTTCGCAAAAGTAGAGATACTCAGCTATTATAAAGATGCTCCGTCAGATCCTGATGTAACAACAGATGAGAGCAGGTATTTTACGTTTAACTATGTCTATCAACCAAATACAGGCATTACTACTTTTTAGATATGGAAAAAACCATCGCCATCATATTCATAGTCTTTCGCCTTTTTTTAGGCGGAATGATGATTTACGGAGGTATTCAAAAGTTTGATAAACCAATACCTTCTCCGACTGAAGTAGTAGAAAAGGCTCAACAATTTTCATCTCCCGCAAAGGAGAATACATTGCAAAAAATACTGTATATCAATGGTGCAAAGCAGACTGGCTATTTTTGGCAAGTTTTAGGTATTTGCGAATTGCTTTTCGGAATGTTGTTATTATTGCAAGGAACAGGTTTTGTAGGGGCCTTGTTTTTACTACCAATTACACTCCATATTTTTTTATTTCATCTCTTTTTGGAACCTGATGAATTAGTAGAACTACTTCAGACGGGACTTTTATTGGTCATAAATATTGCCCTAGTGCTTAGAGAAAAGGAGAAATGGAAACATCTCATTTGGATCAAACCTATTTAATATACGAAATATGATAGTAGAAAATCAATATATACCATCGTCAATAACTATGATGACTCCATGCACAGTGCTTTGTGGAGATAGAAAGAAAAAATGCTGTAAAAAATACAAAAAGAAGGGTAAGTCTAATTGCAAACGATGTCCGAGAATATAAGCTAAAAAGAAATAGATCATTATGGACGAAATATATACACTGCATTATAATTCATTTGGCATTGCCTTTAAATGGAAAAGATCTCCTTCAAGAGATTTGAATAAGGTTCAATTAGTATTTAGAGACACAGGCCTGTATTTAACATTTAAGGAATTGACTTGTTTTTCTAAATTAATTGAAAAGACACTCTCGAAACCCTTGATGTGTACTAACTGTAAAAATAATAAGTCATGTAGGTCCATCTTGATGGAAACGCCATTGCCACAAGTGAGTTTTGTGATGACCCATCATGAGTTGTTTGAGATGCAAGATTTAATAGAAGGTACATTGTTTCAATTAGGGCTCAATGATGTGTTAGAAAAACAGGTAATAAAAAGAAATATTTAATAACTTTTCAAAGTAAATAATAGGCTTTCGTTCTTCTCTGAACCTATTTTTTAATACCTTAGTATACTTAAAATTCTCACATGCAACTTGAACAACTCATTTCTAAATTTCAAGAAAAAGACATCAAGTCTTTTGAGAGATTATATGAAATGTATTCGGATAGTATGTTTGGAGTTATTTATGCTATTGTGAGAAATAAAGAAGAAGCCGAAGAAGTGTTACAAGATGTATTTGTGAAAGCTTGGAAAAGTTCGAGTTCTTATTCTGCAAAAAAAGGTCGTTTTTTTACTTGGATTCTCAATATTGCCAGAAATTCAGCCATTGATAAAATTCGTTCTAAAAGTTTTAATCAAGGGAAACAAAACTTAGATGCTACTTTTTTCGTAGATATTTTAGAGACTTATGATAATTTAGATACAAAAATAGACATAAGCGGCCTTCAAAAGTATGTCAATACACTGAGAGATACCTGTAAAAAATTGATTGAGTTGTTGTATTTTAAAGGCTACACTCAAAAAGAAGCATCAGTAGCGTTGAAGATACCTTTGGGCACTGTAAAAACAAATAATAGGAAATGCATCTCTGAATTGAGAAAGAATGTGTTAAAATAATGGATATAGAAAAGTACATAAAATCTGGTATTCTCGAATTATATGTTTCGGGATCACTTTCTGAAAAAGAAAATCAGGAAGTGTATGAGGTTATGCATCAATATCCCGCAGTAAAGACCGAAGTTGAGGCTATCGAACAGGCTTTTATGAAAGTATCTGAAGCGATAGGTAACAAACAAAGCGACTCGTCTTTTTCGAATATAAAAAGTAGAATTGATGCTAAAGTTGTTGAAATAGAGCAAGTTCCTCAAAAAAGGAATTGGCTGGCTTATGCGGGCTGGGCAGCTTCAGCAGCACTTTTAGTGGGATCTTTATGGTTGTTTAATGAAAACCGACAATTAAAGGAGGAAATACAGATTACCAATACTGCGAATACCAATTTAGAAGATCAAATTTCAAAGGCGAATGAGAGCGCTGAAAAAATGAAGGCATTGAATACAATTTTAAGAGCCGAAAATATTGAAAGCATTACACTGGAAGGCCAAGCGATTTCTCCGAATGCATATGCGAAAGTATTTTGGAATAAAGAGGCTCAATTGGCCTATATTGATGTGGCAGGTTTGCCAGCACCACCTCCGGGTAAAGTTTATCAAGTGTGGTCTTTGACCTTAGATCCTTTAACACCGACCAACTTAGGGATACTAGAAAATTTTAATACGAACGAAAACAAAGTTTTCACACTTACAAATACCAATAATTCTCAAGCCTTTGGTATCACTTTAGAGCCGGAAGGAGGGAGTGCTACTCCTACATTAGCCCAGTTATATACCTTAGGGGTTGTAAAATCATAGTAGGTAAATTTTTGAACCTAATCAAAGTGCCCGATGGAGAACCATCGGGCACAATTTTACTTAGATCAATACTCCTCAAACTAACTAAAAACTTCAAAAACTATAAACCAAACTTAAATGAACCATTGAAGGAGTATCGTGTTCTAAGTATACCAAGGTGTTCATATTTTCAACATATGCAGGTGCAATGCTGAGCTCTTTACTACTTAGGTTAAAGAAATTTTCGAAAAACAGAGACATCCGAAACCGTTTCAGAAAAAAGTTAACACCAATATCGTAAACAAAAAAATTACTAAACTTGAGGTCACTCTCTGGTAAATCTTCCTCGAAAAGGGTATTTATCCCAACACTGATATTTTTCTTGTTAAAGGATAGTATGTTAAAATCATCACCAAAAAACGTGAAGCTTTGCAAAGAGTTGTCAAGTTCGATCTTTTCATCCGCGGTAAGCGCAAGGAAATCACTAGATATTTTGCCAGGTGCCTTTGTTTGACCAAATAAGCTACTTGACATTAGTATCGACAACATGATATATAAAAAACAGGCACGCATGATCTATATATTTTTATAATTGATATATCTTTTCACTTTCTAGAGGTCCTAATTCAAAAGCACTTTCCAAGAGTTCTTTTTTGAGATTCATAGCTAATTTTCCCAAATTATTGGCCTTGTATATTTCGGCCATGTGGTACAGTATAGAAGGCTCGAAAGTTTTGTTTTCGATATATTGCTGAACAATGCTGAGCGCTTTTTTCGAGTCTCCTTTTTTATGATACACCCAAGCCAATAGGTCATACGATTGAGGTGTAGCTCGGTTTTTTATTTCTTGTTGAGCAATTTCCAGTGCCTTGTTCAAAGTCGCTGTATTTTCCACATAAATCGCCGCAGTATAGTTGTTATACATATCGCCGTATTTTTTGTTGGCAACTAGATCGAAATACTGATCTATATAAACATCGCCTCTGTTATTTTGGAAAGCTAATATGTCGGCTTTCAATAATAGGAGGTCTGGCGTGAGTTTTTTCAATGCAATGGCATCGATGATTCGTAAAGCTTCCGCAGGATTGTTTTCATATGAGAAAACGATCCAAGCGATGCCACGTAGGGCATAGGTATAATCAGGGTTGATTGTAAGTGCTTTCAAGTAATGTTGATACGAAACTTCGATGTTTCCGGCGTGACCATAAAAGTCAGCTAAATTAGAGTACGACCATAGTAAAAGGTTGGTATCATTAATGAGTTCTGCCTTTTTAGTAGCCTTTTCCATCATTCGAATTGCAGCGGTCAAATTACCTTTGTGATCGAGCCATTTCGATAGACGAATTAAATAGTCAAAATCGTCTTCGTTTTTAATCTTCTGTAAATACATTTCTGCGTTCAAATCATCGCCTAATTCTAAGTAAACATCAAAAAGCATTTTATGCGTAGAACGTTGTTTTTCTCCAATGCTGCGTGCTATTTTTAGCAATTCTAAAGCTTCTTTAAAGCGATGTTGCGTACTATAATTTTTAGACAAGGCATGTAACAATCCGACTTTCTTATATCGAGTTCTCTCATTTGCTACAAGAAGTAATTCTTCTGAATTTTTTAAATCTTCAATGGTTCCATTGCATTCGAAAAGAAGCGTGTGCGCAATTGCCAATTGTTGAAGATAGCTCACTTGATTAGGCGCTTTTTCATATTTAGTTTTCCAAAACTGTATCTCTTTTTTTGCATAATCTAAAGACTCATGTTTTTTGGTTTTTAAAAAAAGATCATAATCATTTATTGCCGTTATTTGCTTTGTATTTTGTTGTGTGCAACTAGTAAAGATAATTGCGAGTGCGATGAAGTGTATATATTTTTTGAACATGGTTTTATAGTTTAATGAATGTAAAACCCAGCACACTCCCTTTTTATAGTGTACTGGGCAGAAAAACTTACCAAGGCGATGCTAGGTAAGGAAATGAGGTTAAAAAGGGTTTGTCATTGGCGTCAACATTGTCATCGGTAAGACCTGGGTTTTCGCTTCCGTCTTCACCGCCAAAAATCAATAAGAGCTCAACAGATATAACATCATCTGATAAAGTACGTCCGGTCAATACATTGGTGCCGTCGAAAAAGGTTGTAGTGCCTGTCGTAGAAACGCCTAAGACATCTGTCGCTAGTAAGCCGGTAAATGTTGCAGCATCTTGACCCAAGGCATTTTTATCACCTGCATTTGCGTAGGCTGGGCTTAAGGCTTCTAAATTGGTTTGAAACATGCTTTGAAACATAGCGCCTTGTTCGCTAGGAGTTGTCACATTAAAAGTGTCTTTGCTGTTTGAACTTACAAAAACGGTGTTTACCGCAGGTCTTCCCATTTGATCCGCTTGAGCGAAGGTTCCTGAAAAATCGGGTTCGTTAGTCCTAAGACCGTCATCGTCATTATTACAACTCGTTAAAGAGGTGATAGTGAGGATGACCAATAGTATGTGTTTTATATTGTTAATTTTCATAATAGAGTATTTTAATAGATTAATTTGTTTTTGTTTCTACCCAAGTATTTAAAGTGCCGTTTCCGCCAAGCATACTTTTAGGAATTTCTACAACAATTGACAGCACATTGGTTCCTGCGAAAGTGTCAGTGCCAGGATTGTTGAAACCAGTAGCATTACCTGCAAGTATTTCATTGAATTGCCCAAAATCAAAGAAAAAGGGATCATCTCGAGGTCCGGCGAAAAATTGCATTCCCTGATTACTGGTTGTAATTGGATCAGATCCATAAGGTGTAATATCAACAATAGATGAGGTTGCCGCTGTTTGAATCGTGCTATTTAAGCCAGTAGATGGAGGAGCAAAGGGTCCAAAGAAATACATTTTACCATCTCTGGGAATCGCTTGAATGACTAAGTCTTCGACATTGTCTCCGGTATTATCAATGTTAAATTCGACCAGAACATTTTCATTAAAGGTGGCCATAGATGTGGCATTCGGACTTAAAAGACCTTGTACATTAGCAGCAAATACTAAGTTACTTGAATTTTCAGCTTGAAATGCGAAGTAATCTGTGATATCTGATGTTCCTCCAGAAACAGCAGGAGCATCAATATGATCGGCCGCGACCAATGTGATACCCGTTAAAAGGATTCCAAGAACCCACAATAGATTTTTTGATTTTCTCATAATTTGTGTTTTAAAAGTTTACATTTTATTTTTCAAGAACACTTACGAGAATTTTAAGAGGAGGGTTTTAATTTTGATAAAAAAAATACTTGAATTGTAGATTTAAGGTAAACTATTATCAGTTTTTACCTTCGAAGTTGATAAATGTATTTTTTTTGATTTGTATGTAAAGTCTGTCTAAAAATTAAAGAGTAATATCAAATGTTAAAGTTTGTAACACCTTTTAATTTCGAGCGTCTTTATAGAGTGAAGTCAATACTTTATTCATTAAGCCAAAAAGTATACACATTATGATAGGATACATGTCAACCATTGTTAAAGAAACTTTACAAGATCGTTATGCAAAACTTCGTTTTTTAATAGGAGAGTATGATGTCATCGCTTATAATTCGGGAGAGGATAATGCCTGGATAAAAGCGGGTAGAGGCACTGCAACCTACTCTTTAGAGGACAATTTTATTACCGAAAAGGTTGAAATTTACAGAAAAAATAGTGTGATCGCAATGCACAATACTATTGGCTGTGATTTAGAAAAAGATTCATTTAATATGCAAACCCTCGATTATACCTCTGGTCATATGGACTTTTATAAAGGTTGCATGACGAATGAAATTATTATTTTTTGTAATAATAACTCTGAGATGAAAGCCAAGAATGAATTCGGTGATTTTTTCTATTTCAAATTGCTCTATAAGCAATTGTCAGAACGAGAAAATGAACTCATCGTGGGGTATTCAAAAGATAATTGTAAGACTTGGTCTCCGTATATCAAGAACGTTTACACAAGAAAATAAGAACGCATACGTGCACATAGGAAAAATCCTTTGAAAAAGGGGAAATATCCTGTTGTTTGGTACACAATTTTTGATGAAATTGTAGGCTAAATGTGTCAACTATGCAAAAATCAATTGGAGATTTACATTGCCATCCCTCGTTAAAGCCATCGAATAACACCAAGATTAAGGATATTTGGAGTTATAAACAGAACTTGTATACCAGAGCCCTATTTAAAGGTTTCCTGAATCTAGGGTTGAGTCCAAGGAAATGGCTGGTAAATTCTTTTGCTAAAGATTTAGCAAAGCATACACAATGCAATTTAGATAACTGTTATGAAGGGAATAATCGATTACTATTTTTGGCTATTTATCCACCAGAACGCCCTTTTTTAAAACCAAATAGACCATTTAAAAATGCTACTGGTTTTCAGCGTCTAATTTTAGATAAAGTTTTTGGGATACAACTAGATAAGAAAGTCGACAATAAGATCATTAGGGTATTAACCGGATTTTCAAAAGAACGTGTAAATGAATATCTTAAGAATATATACGAATCTGAGTATGTGAACTATTTCGAGGATGATTATCTAAAGGAGTATGGCTATATAACGCAGAGTGACTTGAGTGTTTCCACAAATGACAAATATGTGTATGATCCGTCATTTAAGTTGGTGCCAGATTTTGAAACATTTAGTAAGATAAAAAGTAGTCATGTTATTGCAGGAATCATTACTGTAGAAGGAATGCATGCCTTAGGGAATTATAGAAATGAAGATTTATTTAACAAAGAAACCATCGATGATCTCGAGGATGAACACAGAGTTAAACTAGAGAACAGTTTTAAGGATAATATAAATGCTCTTAAGGATTCGAGCAAAACTAAATTCCCACCTTTTTTCATCACTTTTTCTCATCATTTTAATAATCTAATATCGGGTCATGCGAAGAGTTTTGTAGATGCCAAAAACAAGACCATCCCAGGTTTCTCCAATGTGTTCAATCAACAGAATGGGTTGAATTTAGGAATCACTAATTTTGGTAAAGAATTAATTGAGGATTATTTGTTGTCGAGAAAAAACGGTCCGCGTATTTTGATAGATACGAAGCATATGTCTTTGAAATCTAGAGATGACTATTATAAAATTGTAAAGAAATTTTGGGCTGCTGGAGATAAAGTACCTATAGTATGTAGTCATACAGCCATTAATGGGATTCCTACAAGAGATGAAGCCGCTTCACGGAATGACACGAATAAGCTCGATGAAAATTCGTATGTAAGTAGATGGGATATTAATGTGACTGATGAAGATCTTCGAGAAATTTTTGATACCGAAGGCATTTTAGGAATATGTATGCATGATGGACGAATGCCAGGCGGCAAGTTTAAAAAAATGCTAAAGGATTTTAAAAAGGGTATGTACAATAGCAGAGAATCTGTTAATAGGTTGCATGCTCAAATGTTTCTTACCAATATTTTTCATGTGGTAAAAGTAAATTTAGCATACATACGTGCTAAAAACAAGGAGAACCCAGGAGCTACTATTGACGAAAAAATGGCCTGGAGTACGGTTTGTTTAGGGTCTGATAATGATGGGATTGTAGATCCTTTTGATCATTATAATAAAGCAGACGGTTTAGATGAATTTCAACATCGATTACCCAAAGCCATTAAGTTAAATTTTAAACCATATTGGAAGAAGTTCAAAGTTATTTCTGTTTCAAACAATGCGTGTACATTTTATACAAAAGAGGAGCTTTCTGACTTGCTCTGTGGCTATTCACCTGAAGAAGCTATTGAAAAAGTGTTTTCTGATAATCTCGTGCATTTTATGAGCACCTATTTTACAAAACATTACTTGAATAATGGTTAGGTATGAGGGCGGAAATGAATGTTTGGATGCGTGTCTATCTAACTTAACTGTCATTTATTTCAATTCTCCACGCTCTTTGAGAAAGGAGAATATTTTTTTATCCACTTCAGAAATGATGTTAAGGTCTTTGTAATTCAGCCATTTTATTTCTTCAATTTCACTACTCGCTTTTAAAGCCCCGGTATAAGTTGCCGTATAACAGGTCATGATAACATTGATATTTTCTTTTGCACCGTCAGACTGTGCCGTAAACGTTCCAACGTATTCAGATGAATTCGGAATAATATCGACACTTAATTCTTCTGAGACCTCACGTATTAAGGTTTGTTCATCACTTTCTCCTGTTTCGTGCTTTCCCCCTGGAATATAATACGTTGTTTTTCCTTTTGATCTAGTACTTAAAATTTGCCCGTTTTGTATTTCAATAAATGCGATTTTATCTATTTCTTTCATTATCAATAAGATGTTAGCGCCGTAAATATGTTTTTAAATCGTTGAGGAAATTCATCTTTTACATAAATTTCGCGGTTGGTAAATGGATGTATAAACTTTAACGAATAAGCATGTAAATATAGCCCTCTACCGTTTAAAATTAGGTGTTTAATTCCATAGTCTTTATCTCCTAATATAGGATTTCCAATACTGGATAAATGTTTGCGCAACTGGTGTCTTCTACCCGTTTGAGGTTCCATTTGTACTAAGTTAAGTGTGCCAAATTTTTGTGAAGCAACTGATTCGCATAATGTATAATTTGATTGTGATTGCTTACCATCAATTTTCGTAGTGATTGTACCGCGAGCGTTCATTTCACCAATAGTAACGGCGAAATACGTCTTTTGAATAACTCTATTTTCGAACAATTTGTTGAGTGCCCGAATGCTACTGCTCGTTTTTCCAATTAATAAGATACCCGTTGTTGCAAAATCTAAACGGTGAATGGGACGTGGGGTGGTTACATCAGGCAAGCGGCTTTTTGTTATATTTTCCGTTAAGGCATTGCTAATGGTTTTAAAACTATTACCACTAATTAGAATACCTGCAGGTTTATGAATGAGTGCTAAATAATCGTCTTCAAATAAGACATCAAGTTGAAGAATAAATTTTTTCTTCGGATCTTTTTGTTCAATAAGTAATAAATCAATGCGTTCTCCACCGCGTATAAAAGTAGCTGAAGTTGCAATGACATCGTTTACCGTAATACACTTTTTTTTAAGTGCCTTTTTTAAAGCCGATTTTGTAACGATAGAATGAAAGATATGCACACCGTACTCCTGCAAACGTACAGGAGCGTTGAGTTTAGGAACGATATGAAATTCTGTTTGTTTGATTGTTGATTTTTTGTTTTGATTTCATTTGTATAGTGTATCCTTAGACCATCGGTTAGTCGCTATGCTTATTAAAAAATAATGGACAAAAACAGATTTGTTTCAATAAGACATTATAACATTATCCACGAGAACAAAGCACTTGTTTAAAGATAGGGGTTTTCGAGCAAGTTACTACGGTCTAGGTTTGATGGAATGACACGAGTGAAGAGAATTGGTGCTAGCAAGTCTTACTAAAGAATTTCGCAGTAACTACTTATACCGGTAGTTACAAACTGTTAATCATGCAAGTTTAACCAGTTTTGAGCTTCTTTTGTATACCAATTTTCTGAAAAATTCTTAGCATTTATTATGCTTTCAAAATGGTATTTGGCTTTGTCATTATCTCCTTTTCTGGTATAATATGTTCCCATATATGAATGTACATATGGATTCTCAGGTTCTTTTTTTAATAATTTCTCACCAATATTTACTATCTGTGTGTCGAACGTGTTGAACTCACCAAGTTCCATATAAAAGGCCACATCTTTCAAGAATGACAGATTATGAAGAAGGTTTAGATCGGCATATTGTAGATAGTCAGGATACTCAGAAAAAACTATATTCAGTAATTCTTCACTTGATTGTAATTTTTTAGGTTCGTATCTCGCCATGTAAGATTCGGCTAGGGCTTGTGCTAATATTTTTTTTCTATAAAATTCTTTATTTGAAGAATGACTTTTAGCTAATGAATGTTGTTTTTGAAATAAATCCATTTCGTCAAGTTGAAATATGTAGTTCTTTAAGAAACTCATTGCAAATAGGGAAGAAGTAACATCTCCATAAATAAGTCTAGCTGGATCACTCAAAAGATTGTTATTGGCAAGTATCGTTAAAGAGATATTCTTAGACGGTATTTTTAAAAGTAAACTTGAATAGCAATCATATTGGCCATAAGCCCACATCATGTTTAAACTCTCAAATTTCTGATTAAAGATTCCATATCCATAAGGTACATCAGTACTAAATGATGAAAACATTAAATCTTTGGATTTTTTTGATATTAGTTTATTAGTATCTAATGCTCTATTGAAAATTGCCAAATCTTCTAAATTCGATACAATACCTGCTGAAGAAGAATAGCCAAAATCTATAAAACCATTTTCAACACCTTTATCTAAAATATAGGGTTTTGCTATGAGTCGTTTTTCTTTGACTATTTGAGTCGAATCTTTAAGCAAGAAGGTATTTCTAAGCTTTAGAGGCATAAGAATTTCCTCATTCAATACATTCGCAAAGGATTTATCCGAAGCTCGTTCAATCACATTTGTTAAAAGCCCAAATCTTGAACTATAATAGAATGCTGTTCCGACCTTTCCTTGAGAAGTATGCGACAGAACGTGTTTTATAAGAATTGAATCTCCTAATATTGGTTTCGATAGATACTTATTTATAGGATCTTCAAGTGAAATTTTTTCTTGTTCGACGAGTTTCATTATCAAAACTCCAGAGAATATTTTTGTTATTGATGCAATCGGAAATACTGTCGTGGCATCTAGTTTAGTTTGTTTTTCTAAGTCAGATACTCCTATATATTTTTGATAAATATTTTCGCCATTCTCCTCAACTGATATTGCAAGTCCGGGAATTTGAAAATACTCTTTTAATTCCAACAGTTCAGCAGTGAATTTTTCTGTTTTCTTATTCTGATTCTCATCTTTTCTTGAACAACTTGAAATAAATAGAAGAAAAATGATAAGTCTGAATGCTAATTTCATGAGTTTCTGATAATTGTTTGAAATGGTTGAGCTTTGGTTTTGCTTCGCGAATTATTTTCTCAAGTTCGTATTTATTTGGAACATTTTCAATAAAATGTTGAATAAAAATCTACCCATTTCAATAATTCAAGTGATACGCACCAGGCGAATTGGCGAAGCAGTTATAGCAGTTGTTACGCTTCGTACTTTTTTAATTTTTGTTTATACAAGTTTCAATAAACTCATTTAAAATTTCTGAAATTTTTTCAGGTGTACCGATCATAGGCAAATGACCACTTTCAAGTATTGTTATATTCTGACAATTTAAATTCTTTGCCATTCTCTTTTGAACCGTCATTGGGAATTCTTTGTCATTTTTCAATGCAACATATAACTTGTTGGTCTTGGGAATTCTTGATTTTGAGTTATCGGTATACAAGTATTTCGATTCAGCGGTAAAGTTCTGAACAACTGTTTTCGTTTGTGCTGGATTTAAGTCATTACAAAGCCCGTTTTCAATTGCCGATTTTGGTGGCATAGTTCCAGCGATTTTCATTAGTATTGGGATTATTAATTTTTGAGGAAATGGAAGACAGGAAATGAATGATTTTCCGTTTTCGGGTATTGCAGAACCAATTCCAACAAATCCGATGATTTTATCGTTAAGGGACTCGGCAATACGCAGTCCAATGAGTCCTCCAATTGAATGGGTAACGATGATTACTTTTTCTTTTCCAAAGTTTTTGGCATCCGAAATGGCTTTAGCAACATAATCTTCAAACCTTAACTTAGAATTTTTGTTATTCTTGGTATTCCTATTTGGAAATTCAATCATTAAGGACGAGTAGTTTAAATTGGGAGCAATTTCTTGCCAAATAAATTTCCCTAATCCTGCGCCATGGATCAATATAATTCCGAATTTGTCTTTCATCTATAAGATATTTTCAGATTAAACAAAATGACCTATTAAACGCTTGAGCCTGTTCGTTAGAGTTACTGCAGTTAAATATGCCTTAACAATTTGATTTAGCAGGCTATCAGGTCACTATTTCAATTCGTTTTAACAATTATTATAATTTTTATACCGCGTTATCGCCAGCTTAATATTCACTAATTAATTCCCTAATATTTTTGTCTGTAATCTCTGACATTATATTCAGTAGTGTATCAATTGTGATATTTTTATCCTCTTTGATTTTTTTGAGAATTTCGATTAAAAGCTCTTCATTATTTTCGAATAAATCCTTGAAAAATTTAAAGGCCCTTCCATATTGGCCAAATTCATTGTAATAAATGAATTTTGAACCATACAATTTTCCCTTATCCACATTTTCAATAGGTCCATTTGCTCTCCAATCCAATAAATTACCCTCTCGAGCAAATTTGGTTGCCGACGAAAGTCTATGGCCTATAAAATAACTTTCAACTTCTTCTGGGGCTATTATTTTGCAAAATTTATAGGCAATGTATTCGGATAGACCATCTCTAAACCATCTGTATGTATAACTTTTAAGGTTATAATTTTGAACTAAAGTCCCTTCAATTATTTCATGCGAAAATGTGTTGCCAATCTTATTAGTTAAATTGACAACATTGATACTGTCTGATTCATGTAAAGCCATTACCCATGGAATATTTCGATTTTTCCCTATGGTTATCGTATTATTTGAATTAATTGTAGTCAAAAAAAGATTTTCTCTCTCAATTTCATTGATTTGATATTTATTAGTGAGTAAGCTGTCTAAGCGACCAAATAGTTTTATAGATATTTCACTTTCCTCTTTCAACCCTTCATTGAAATATATGGTGTAGTCAAATTTACTTATTGAATCAGCTGAAGATTTATCTAGAACGTTTAAGTTCATAATATTATGTACAGGGTCATCTCCAAAGATTTCCTCATTTCTATATGAGGCTCTTGTGGTTAGAGGGAATTTATGTGGTTTTATGCTGTTAATTACTTGAATTTTTGCTCCATTATCAGTTAGTTTATAGGTGAGCTCAAGCCTGTCTGAATTGTAATTTTTGTAGAATTTAGTTCCTTTTATTAAAAATATCGAGTCATTAATGTCCTGAACGTAATCAATTTCTATTTTCGTGATTATCTCAGATAACTTAAAATTTAAGTACGCATATAAAGAGGTAAAAGATGTGTTGATATCGCTACCTTTAAAATGAAACTCTTGAGACAAAAAAGGTTTTATTACATCGTAATTTCTCTCATTATTTGCTTGCTTAACGCGTTCTACAATATTTATTTCAATATCATTCGGTTCGCGTCTGTTACAACTTATGAGTACGATAGAAACTAATAAAAATATAAATGCTCTTTTCATAAGGTCTTAGCGGGCTATAATGTTTGGACTATAGTTTAGCTGCGCTGAATATTTTCTCAAGTTCGTATTTATTTGTAACATTTTCAATAAAAGGTTGCATAATAATCTACATATTTCTATAATTCAAGTTACACGAACGAAGCGACCACGCGAAACAATTATAGTCGTTGTAGTGGTGTGTTTTTTATTCAGTTTTCTTTCTGCGATTTAAGATTACTAATGTGATTATGTAAATTAAAACGATCCCAAATGGGATAGCTATAAATCTATATTCAGGCAAAAGATACCAAAGCGTTAGGACTAAAATTATTCTGGCTATTGCGTGAAAAATTCCACTCCAATGTTTTATAATCCAAGAAAATGGTAACCACATCAATCCAGTTAAAATTCCGACTGTCATTGGAAGAGATGAATAATCTAAGAGAAAGAAGGGAATAGCTATCGAATATACAAGAATTGCTTGTCCGGCAGTAAAAAGAAAAAGAGTATCAAATTCATTTTTTGGTTTACTTTTGTCTAGAAAGTTTTCTCCAGTATATTTTGAGAGAAATAAACCTAAATATACGATACTACCGGTTCCAATAAAAATAGACCAGACTGCTATGAAATCTGAGAAAAATATTCCAATGAAACCAATAATTGTCCAAACAATTATTCCAGCTAATGGCGTGGCAAGAAATTTTTGATTGGAAAATTCAATTCGCTGTTCTTCAAGTGTTCTATTCATATTTAAGTTTTTTTTAATGTACGACAACGTGTTTGTGTATGGTTTTCGACTAACAACTAAGATAACGATAAAGCATAAGAGAAGGAAAGTCCGCTAAGATTTTCATGCTATTCTATAAACAAAGTAGTAATTAATTATACATGTTGTTGATAAATGCTATTTTAATCAAGTACATAAGCTTTTCCTCCAATAAATATCATATCGGTATCTATTACGTTCTTACCTTGAGCACCTATTGCGAAGGAAAGGCGAATTTTTCGTCTATCGTTGTATTCAAACAATATTGTATTTCCATCAATGAGATAAGTACCGGCATCTTTAGTACTTTTCCAAGACTGGGAGTTATAAGAGTTAACTCCACTATTTTCGGAATGGGTAAAATGTTTCTCATCCAAGAAATTTAGTTGAGAATTAAATAATGCATATATTTCATTGCCAAAATTCCCTCCTGATATTTTTTCGTAAATACCTTTTAACTTAATTGATTTGTTATATGGAAAAGCGGGAAACCAGTTCCCTTTTTTTAAATCATATTCCTTTGATTTTCCTTTAAAGTTCGTAAGAATGAATTTATCATTATTTTTTTTCCAAACGCCCCATAATTCGGCTTGATTTTTTTTTGATTTTTTAAAATCTAAATCTTCTATTGGCTCTTTATCAACTTCAAAATATGAGCCGTCTTTAAAAAGAACAATTGGTTCGAAAGTTATAGATGCCGGATACCCACTAACTGCTCTAAAGTACCATCCGTCAATTACTACTTGTTTGTCTTTGGTAGTTTGTGAATGAGAATAGTTAATATTCAATATACAAACAATAATTAAGAAAAATTTAATCTTTATCATAGTTTTTTTGTGCGCATATGATACCTATTGGTTTGTGTATGGTTTCGTTGTGTTTGGCACTAAGTTAGTAAAAAGAAACAAACGTTTGAAGGATCCTAATGAATTTTCGGATAAACCATTATCGTACTCTACAATGACACGAGGATAGTAAGCTGGCGAAGTAATTATAGATGTTTTTATGTGCTTTTATTTCCATTCAGATAACTTCCAGTTTTCCTCGAGTCTTTCAATGATTAGAGTGTCATTCATTATTCCGTGTGGAGATAATCTTAGTTGTTTTTTACTTAATTCTGTTTTGAATTTTCTTTTTAAGGTCTTTCTATTAACTATGAACCACCCTAAGAATTCATCCCCAATTATATGCTTGCTTCTAACTAAATCTGAAACTTTAAAATTTCGAGGAATTCTATAGTTTCCTATTTTCTCCACGATCTTTTTTCGTAAGGCAGCTCTCAATGGGAATCCAGTACACCATCTTTCTTTTTTATCGATCTCAAATTGTGTTATTGTACTATTTTCAGAAATCGGATCTAAAACTCTTATGTATTCAATTCCCATTGAATCAAGTTCAGTAAATTGTAAAAATCCAAACCCAATTTTGGTTGAGATTTTAAAAATGTCTCCAGGAGTAATGTTCATTCGTTAAATGCACAAAAAGGTTTGTGTATGGTTCGTTACGTAAGCCACTAAGATAGCGAAAAAGCATAGGAGCAAGGAAATCCGCTAAGATTTTCAAGCCATCCTTTAAATAAAGTAGAATTCATTATAAGCGATGTTACTTGCTGTTTTTTATGTGTTGAATTGATTAATCGACCAAAATTATTTAAAACTCCTTATTTCTCATACTAATTCTTGTAGATAAGTATAGTATTTTTCCTCAAAGTTAGAATCCATCCATTCCATAAAAACGTAGTTAGATGAATTCTTTAATCTATTTTTTCAAACATATTACTAGCTCCAAATGCCATGTGGATGATTTTTCCTTTTTTATTTTCTAGGAAACCGAGCATTCTTGTTCCACTATCATTTTTGAATAATAAAGGCTCTACTTGATAAAACTTTTCACCAAATACGGTTATGGTGTAATCATTATTAACTTTTATTTGTTCAGGACTAGGTTTCCAAGCATTTTCACACGTATGGCAATAAGTAGACCACATATAGGTGCCTGCAAATTTAGATAAGTCATTTTTTAACCGTGTGTATTTAAATTTCTCTTTTGGATTTGGGTTAAAAAAATTAAGTATAGTATTAAGCACGATGTATCTAAGTCGACTTCCTTCATGGTGATTAACTACATATATACCCATGTTTTTATCTGGAATTAATGCCATATAACCACTAAATCCAAGCATATCTCCACCATGACTTACGGTTCTTAAACCTTGGGCATATTCTTCGTAAAAACCATAACAAAACGATTCGACTTTTGGATGTATTGCGAGCTGTGGTTTTAGCATCGCCAATGCATTTTTCTTTGACAATACTTGTTTCCCTTTAAACTTTCCTAGGTTTAAATACATCTGGATATAATTGCCCATATCTGTAACGGTACTATTTATTTCAGATGCAGGATATGTATGATAAAATTCCCAAGGCATTGGTACATTAATTCCATTTCTATATTCATATCCTATAGATGCATAGTCTTCATTCTTTTTATTGAGTGTCATGTTAGTCATATCCATATGTAGAGGCTTCCATATATTTTCTTGCATATATGCCTCTAAAGATATACCACTAATATCTTCAACTAATAAACCTGCTAAGGCAATTCCAAAAGTAGAATACGATGAAACAATACCAGGTTCTCTTAAACGAACAAGTTTATCTTTTAAAAATTGTTTTAGAGGTATTTTTTCTTCCTCATCATATACGACTCGACCGCGTAATTCATCAAAACCAGCACTATGATTTAATAAATGAGTTGCAGTGACTGGTTTCTTAAAAGTATTTGGAACTTTAACAGATTTCAAATAAGTATTTACATCTTTATTTAAGTCTATTTTCTTATCATCTGCTAATTGAAGTAAGGCCAAAGTAGTAAATGTCTTTGTTACGGATCCAATTCTAAAAATGGTAGAATCTGGGTCTACTTGTTTTATGTTGCCTCCTAATGATGTATAGCCATAGCCTTTTTTTAGCAGTATTTTCCCATCTTTAACAATGATGAATGCCAAGCCAGGTATGTGTCGAGATTCCATATTAGATTGAATTACAGAATCTAGTTTGGCTTCTAGTAGTTTTACTGAATATAAATTGGTTTGGCCGATTAAGGGTGTTGTGAATTGTATTATAATTACTAAAAGGATTAGGCTTGTGTTTTTTAATGTTATTGAATGTGATTTCATTTTTTAATTTGCTATTTGTTGTTTATCGCAATACTAGAGAAATGAATTAAAAAAAAATGACGAATAAAATATTCGAACCAAAAATTTCATGAAGAAAAAGGTTTTCGTATGTAGAAGATGTATTTTTTTGTGATCAATCTAACTGTCTTACTTTATTTTTATACTGACTAGGCGTTAAGCCTGTTAGTTTTTTAAAGCTAACATTGAAAGAAGATTTTGAATTGAAACCTACTTTGTATAAAACTTCCTGAATGTTGTAGTTGTTTGATGCATCACCTAATAGTTCTTTGGCCTTATCTATTCTATATTGATTTACAAACAAATGAAAGTTTTGAGATAAATGATGATTTATCAAGGTGGATAACTCTATCACATTAATATCTAATTCGGTGGCTAATTCGGCAATAGTAAGTTCGGGATTTAAATAGGGTTCTTTATGATCCATATGCTTTTTTAACTTTTCAATTTTTTGCAGCGTGCGCTTACCTTCATTTGTTTCTTCGAAAAGTTTTGGTCCATCGTTTACGTTTACCAATTGTAAACTAGAATCTATACCTCTAAATAATTTGGGTGCCATCAAGGCCTTAAATACCAACCAACAAATAAATAGTAAAGAGATAGTCATTACTAGAATTCTAAGTTGTACAATAAACTGAGGGTTTTCTTGGTATTTATGAATGTTTTTAATCAATGCTGCCAAAAATAGAAAACTGTTTATCAGATTCATTTGAAACAACCAATAATGATTGTCATTATCGGTCTTAGAAAAATTCTCCAGCATTATTCTTTTGTAATGTCTCAAAATGACAAACATGAGAACAATTAAACTGAGATTTTGAATAAAAATCATGATATACGTAAAGGTGATTTCAAAGCTTAATGGTAAACCATCAAAGAGAGTGTTTCCAAACCCTAAATACTCGAGGTAGTATCGAGGAATAGCTACTATTGTACTCAAGAAAAAAGGAATTAATAGCAATAGGTATTTTCGCTTAAGTCTAAAATCTCTATAAATAATAGAAAGCACAAAGAGAAACAATAGCGGTAATTGTAGAAATCCACCAGCATCATGCCTAAAAACATCCAAAGCAGGATGTACTGTTATATAATTGATATAGATAATTACACTAGCATCAACAGCTCTGACAATTAAAAATAATGCAAGAATTCTATTTCCTAACTTATTTCTTGATTCTACGAATAATAGAAATATTGCAAATAATATAGATACAAAACACAAAATGGCTGTTATTATTTGTAATATAAAATCGTTACTCATTAATGTGATTAGTATTTACCTTTCAGGTAGCAGTTGGGTTATGATTAGTTGCGCGAGAGACTAAGATAATAAAAAGGGCAGGAGTAATGAAATCCGTTAGAATTTCTGGGACACTCTTTATCTACTTTCAACAATTAATAATAACTATTGTTGCAACCGTCTTTTATTGTTTTCTTTTCGAAAATGAAAATATCGAAATGGCTACAACAATTATATTTCCAATAAATAACCAAGTCCATATATTTTTTCTATTCGAATTTAGAATGGTGAAGTTAAATATTCCTGTTTTCCAAAAAACCCAGTCATCTCCAATTCTTGTTGCCAAATTATGGTTTCCTGATTCTAAAATGATAATGCCTTCATTGGTACGATTATTTACCCTCACAGACGTGTTAATTGCTGATCTGTTGTTGCCATCATGTCCAATTATATAATCTCCTTGCTGGTTACTGCCATAAATAAAAGGTCCTAGCCCATGCATCAGATATTTGTTGATTTGAATTATTTCTTGATTCATCACATTTTGGGTTGAGATGCTTAATACAGAGTTACTAGTGCCGTTAGCTTCTAAGAATAAGGTAAGGTCTTCAATACAAGTGTATAAGGAAGCTGCGGCAAGCGCTGTATATCTATAGTTTTTATCTAAAGTACCATCCGATTTAAAAGACTGAGCCATACTTGATTCTGTGGTCAATTCAAATGTTGAATTTTGCATCTTTAAAGGTTCAAAAATATGCTTTGTCATATATTCTTGAAATGTAACCCCACTGATTTCCTCAATAATTAATTGTAAAATAGTATATCCTCCTCCTGAATATCGAAATTGGGTATTGGGTTCAATCCCTACCTCAGTGACACCACTCACATATGACTCTGCGTCTGCAGCCTGAAGAAGCGATTCTTCAATAGATTGAATAGATTGATTCGGTTCAAAGCCATTGTATCCCAGGCCGTCAGTAAGTCCTGCAGTATGGCTCAATAAGTTTCGTATGGTAACTTTTTCATTGTCAAATTCACTCTCAGGCAGTTTCCATCGCTTTAGATAGCTACTTACAGGCTCATCAATAGATAGTTTGTTTTGTTCTACGAGTTTAAAAATTCCCCAAGCTGTTATCCATTTGCTAACGGAAGCAATTTGAAATAACGTCTTTTTATCAACTGGATCTCCTTTCGAATAATAAAACTCTTCTTCTATGTGACCTTTATTGACAAGTGCAATAGCAATATTGCCAACGTTTTCTTTTTTGACTTTCTTTTCAATAGCTTCTATGAATGCTGTTACATTTCCTGAGCTTTCAATAGACTGTAGTAAAAAACCATAAGCTCTGCCGAGAGAGACAAATCCTGTCCAAATAACCATGAAAATAATAGTGATTGCAGTATGTTTTAGATATCTCATATGTCATATTAAGTTTGGTGTAAAACTATTATCAAAAAAAATGAAACAGCTAAAGATGGCTATGCCATTATTGTGACATTTTTATGGCGTACACCATGTCATAAGATGTTTGGGATAAATGAAGGGATGTTTTCTTTCCTATTAATAGTACTCGCAGTTTTTATAGTGATGAGTACATTAAAAGCCACTAAAACTACATACATCAATAAAGGCATTTTTGCGGCTGTAAATATTTCATTTCCGAATAGACTATTCATTGGATGTCTAAGAAAAGGCGAAATCAAAAGCATAAACAGACTCGAAAAAGTCCAAATGATTTGGAAACTTATAATTTTTCGCCCCATTAAATTAATAGATTTTGTAAGGTTATATTTCCAATAAAGGATACTAGGGAAAATAAGATTACCAAGAGGAATTATAATTACGCAAAAAACACTGAAATTGATTGCTTTTAGTTTGGTAAGTTCTTCTTTCGTAAGTTTAGTTGACTCTTCTTTAAGTAATAAATCTTGATTTAAAACTCCCAAAGCTTTCGAAAGCGATTGCAAAGTATGTGGGCTTCCTTGGGTTGTGCCTTTTTCGATTCTTTGGACAGTTCGTAAAGAAATTCCAGATTCTGATGAAAGCATTTCTTGAGTAAATCCTCTTAATTTTCTGTATTCTTTAACTTTATTTTTAGATATCATAATCTAAAACCAATTTTTTCTGGTTATGATTGTTTTTTAGGTTTTTGTCAACGGTTCGTATTTGATTAATCTCGTTAGGGACTAAGATAACAAAAAAGCGTAGGAGTAAGGAAATCTACTAGGATTTCACGAGAAACCATTGCTGAACTGCACAATGCACAAGCGTAACGAACCGGTGAAACAATTATAGACGTTATTGTACTTTCGTTATTTTAAATTCTTATGAATGATTTAATTATCCGAAATACACTTTTCTGATATGTTTTTATAGACATTATCAACTTCATTCTCGATAAGCTTCAATAATTCTAATCGCCTTTGATTATTTAGACCTCCCAATACTAGCATACTATATAATTCTGGCTTTACTTGTTCAGAAATATATTGAGGAAGATCTTTTTGCAAATTATTTCTAATCTCTTCGCTAAAGAGGTTCTCATAAAAATAGTCATTAGAGTTAAATAAACTTATATCAAACAAATTCTTAACGGCTGCAACTCTATCAAAATCTAAATCGAAATTCGTAAGTATTGTCGAGCTATAGCCATTAACAATTCTAAAATAGCTATTCAGTTGTTTAAGCAAATATTTATAACTAATTATCCCAAGATTTCCGCTAGACTTGATATCTTGAAAAGTGGCATCATTTGGCTGAAATGTTCGTTTGCCTAATCGAATTGAAAGTCTAAAATTAACACCTACTTCTGACGCATCTGAATTTTCTTTCTGGATTTCTGAAATTGCTTTATTTGAGTATGAAATTCGTTCAATCACCAATTTTTTAAGTGTTTCAACTTGTAGTTTATCTTGTTTGATGTCATCTAATAGTAGACAATAATAGTTTTGTTTTCCATTAGTAAGTTTTGTCTGATTTTTCTAAAAAATTTTATCATTGATTATTGGTTGATCATAATGAACTATACACATTATTATGGCTAGTTTTTCTTTCTAATGATTTTTACAATTCGGTTAATAATAATTTCCGATAAGTTCCATTCATAGCCATTAAAATCTGTGGTATTGATGAATTGAACCACTATCGCATCTATATCTTTGTGGTATTCTGCAAGGCTTTGATAGCCAACAACCAAACCTCCATGATTATATTCATAAGGATAGATTTCCTTTTCTCCTTCGTCGAATACCGAACCATCGTTTAAGGCTCGCAAGAATATACCCACATCTTCTGCAGTAGCCAACATCCCATATTCACGAGATTTAAAATCTTCTTCATTTCCCACATAATATCCACTCATAACATCATCTAAATCGACTTCAGTAATCGAAAAAAAGGTGTTTTTCAACTCTAGGGGAATCAATATTTTCTCTTTTATATACCTATTGTGGTTATATCCTAAAACATCATCCATAATCCTACGAATCAATAAATAATTCGTGTTTGAATATTCATACCCTCCATTAGGTTTAAAACTGGCGGGTAAGTCAAGAGCAAAATCTAAAGCATTTTTGCCATTTTCTTGTTCGTTTACCCAATACGCTGGATTATCTGTAAAATTTGGAATGCCAGAACGATGTTGAATCATCATCTTCAAGGTAATTTCTTCAGCGTTTTCAATTCTACCTTTAAGTTCTGGAATATAATCAGCGAGTGTTTTATCAAAAGACAAACGCTCTTCATTGACCAATTTAGTAGCTGCTACAGCGGTATATAACTTGCTAATACTGGCAATTTTGAATAATGATTTTGGATCGGCTAGTATTTTGTTCTGTCTATCTTTCCAACCACCGGTATAAAATGCTGGTGCTTCTCCTGCCTGATCTACATAAACAATCATTCCATCAAATCCATGTTCAATGGCTTGATCTACTTGTTCTTGAATTGTATCAGGTAGTGGTAAAATCCAGGCCTTTACCAAAATCCACGGCACAAAGAACAATGAAACCGCCGTTCCACCGAACAATAGGATTCTAATTATCAAGGTCTTTTTTTTCTTAGTCATAAAATTCAGGAACAACAGTTTTTTAAATTAGGAACCGGTTGACGTATGCATAGTTACGTAAGCAACTAAGATAACAAAAAAGCGCAGGCGTAAAGAAGTCCGCTAGAATTTTCGTGACACTTGTTAACCACCATTAGTAATAGATCATGCACGCTGTTATGCTTTCGCTTTTATTTTTTTTCCTGTGCTTGACTAATCATATGGTCAGTTATTTTCCATTCGTTATCTATTTTTTGATAAACTCGTAAGTGGTGAATGTATCTATCTTTCATAAAAGTGCCATCACTCCATTTCTGGCCTGTTCTTATATTCGTTGAGCGTAATAACGCAATGTCATCCGTTAGAAATTGTACATCATCATTTTGATAATTGTCAGTACCTTCCATAACGAAGTCCATTGCAAAAATTTCTTTAAGCAATTCTCTTAATTCTGATTTTGATTTCATTCTATCGCCAAAGGCATTGGTCCAATAAGTATCTTCAGAATAGTCGGAAATTGCTAATTCAACATCTTTTTTATCCCATCCTTCATTCCAATTATCAATCGTTCGAATTATTCTTTCCGATTCTAAACCTTTATCCATTTTCACTTCTTCTTTCTTCGAATTACATCCAAGTGAAGATCCGATCAATAAGATTATCAAAATTTGTTTTTTCATATCAAAGGATTTAAAAGCTCACATTTGTGTTATGGTTTTGCTTCGCCGATTATTTTCTCAAGTTCGTATTTTACAATGATATTTCAAAAAAAATGCGCGTAAAACATCTTCTTACTTTAATGGTTCCTTGGGGTCACGACGCTTTGGGGAGTGCGTTTGGACATTCGGAGAGAACCAAGCGATCATTGCAAGATAAGAAGTTCCGATTAGGTAATTCCGGCCTTTCGTTGCTTACGTGACAATTACGTTTCGTTATTAAATTCCAATTTTTTTATTCCAATTTTTTGAAAAGCATACTTTCTTAGGAACCGAAAAAACGAAAGCTACGCTTTCATATCATCTTAAGCAGCCATTTTTTCCAAGAAGGAAAGGAGGGAGAAATTTTTATTCGATTAAAATGTTTAGTAAAGGTTGAGCTATGATTTAGTTTCACTGATTATTTTCTTAAGTTCGTTTTTATTTACAACATTTTGATAAAATATTGATTAAAAATTTTCTTATTCCAATAGTGAGCTGCGGTCTCTACGCTTCGGGAGTCTGCGAGGACCAAGCGTTTATTACGAGATAAGAATTTCTATTTAAGCCCAGAAGCGTCGGGGCTGCTACAAAGACACAGGCGAAACGAACTGGCGAAGTAATAATAGCCGTTGTTAGCCATTGTTTTATTGTGCTTTAATTTTCATCATTTTATAAGATTTCAACTTTTTTAAATCGAGAATCTTATTTGTGTTCTCATCAAAATTGCCCATCTGTGTATTAATTATGAAATAGATGTTTCCGTCGAAGATATCTAAAGTTGTTGGAGTTTTAAAATTATTCGTAAACTCAACAATTTTTTCACTTCTCAGAATGTCGGTTCGAGTTTTATTAAGGTCAAATCTAAACAATCCATTTTTTGATTTATCTCTCCAGCCATTTACAATTCCATATAGATTATTTTTGTAAAATTTTAAACCATCTATACCTGAATAATTCTCTTTGGGGTCATTTATTATTTTTTTTGATTTTTTGTTGACAACACAAATTCCGTTGCCTGATGCTAAATACAAATATTCATCATTATTGGATATAGTAATTCCGTTTGAGTTAGGAACCTTTTCAGAATCCAAATAGACTTCCATGGTTTTACTTGGCCTTTGAATTTTATAGATTTTATTGCTCTCTGAATCGGTTATAAAAATTTCATTCTTTGAACTAACGGCTAAATCATTTAAATAGTGAAAGCTTGAGTCCTTAATTGAGTAGGAGTCGATAAGGCTCCCTGAGGAAAGCTGCAAAAGTAAAAGTATTGATTCATTTTTATCTGCTTTTAGACTATTGCCAAGAGCATATAAAGTGTCTCCTTTTATTGTCATTCCAAAACCACCTAAATAATTGTACTTGTTAGTTTCTAGAAAAGTTTTATCATTAGTTCCATCTAGCGAACTACTCACAATTTTATTGCTTTTTAGACTGTTTAAATATATCTTTTTTGAATTACCATCAATAGCAATACCTTCTGGTATTAAATCTTTTTCAAAATTCAGTTTAGTTAATTCCGATTTTTTACTTAAACAAGAAATGAGTCCCAATAAAGTCAAGGATATAAAAATTGACTTACTATTTAAGATTTTTTTCATTTTAGCAATATGTAAGAAATTAATTATACACGTTGTTGTGTGACGTTTTTATTTTCCACCTATTTTATCCCCCTCTTTTGCATTTAATTTTAATTCACTCAAATAGCTTAACACTTTACCTTTATGATTTACATTTCCAACATATCCGTATTTAGGTGAGTAAAAAAGAAAATATTCTTTACTTTTTTTACTATCTCTATCAGTAAGTTGTTTACAGTGTACTTTAATACAATTAGCATATTTCTTTTTTGGTGTTCTAAATTTTTGTTTGGTTGCAATCACTTCATAACTCCAACTCTCGTCAGCGTCCAACCATTTGTTTCCAAGTTCAGGTTTGATGGGTAATAATATAGATTCCACTAATGTTTTTTTATCTATATGATAGTAATATTCCTTTCCTTTTCTATAATAAGTGGTATCAGTAGTTCCCCAACCATACTTTCTATATCGGATATAATATTCTTTACCATTTATTGGCTCTTTTTTATTATCAAAAAACTCAAAATAATGTGTTTTTCCGTATTTATAGTATTTGGCGCTGCTTGAGTTTTCAAACAACGAGATATATCCATTCATTTCACTTTGGGTAAAGGATAGAAGAATCCAGAAAATAGTAAAAAGTGCAATATTTTTTTTCATATTGTTTTATTTAATGCTACAATTTGTGTATGGTTAGTTACGGGAAATCCGTTAGGATTTTCCGACGTTGAGCTAAGTTAATTAATTCAAGCGAATTCCTGCAAAGGAATTCCGTAGTAATTAATTATACACGTTGTTGTGCTTTCGTAATTTTATTTTTTTCGGTTTTCATTCAACCATTCGGCTGAATTCCAACTCGGACTAATTCCGCCAATTTTTGGAAAGTCCAAATCAGGATTGTCGGATTGGACAAGTCCTATTAATTTTTGTCCGGTTAGAAGCCAAACTCGAGATTCAGTTGCTATTATGTCGAGAATTGCCTCGGCAAATTTCCCGTCTTCCTCCAAAAAATTATTGTATTGTCTAAAAACTAAAATCAATCCTCTATATCTTTCATTATACATATCAGTCAAACAATCGGCAAATGCATTAAAGTTTTCACCATAATAGTCGGGGAAATTAAGTGCAACTTTTAAATTCTGATGAGCATTTTTGCGATTCCAATTCCGACAATTCATTTCTATAACCGCAAAATTGTTGTTATTGAACCAATTCAAATCGGTGTCAAGAATTGCGTTTTTAAAATATTTACAAATAGGACCGCTTTTAAGAATTTCATAATCCTTGCTAAACTTGTCCTCTTCTTTTTTTAATCTTGAATTTGTCATAATGAAGCACAGCGACCTGCTAAAGGCAGTTTTGTTTTGTGAACGAAAAGATAATAAATTTAAGCAACAATGATTTGCGAATCCGACTGTAGTCTCTATTTGTATCTCAAGTCATTGTTGCTTAAATTAAGTGCTTAAGTTGCTATTATATATATTGTTGGCAATAGTATTATTCTTTTTTATCAAAAAATTCAAAAGCTCTAATTATATTTTCGTCTTTAGTTAAATCTTTAAAATTATCTTTTTTAGAAATTTCAATATCAGGTGTAATGTATTCACGATATTTATTTTTTTGATCTACAATATATGATATGGTAAGTGCTATTCTTTTATTAAAAGGTAGTTCAAACATATCATTACCTGTTAAAAAGCCATAAGTTGATTCCCCTATAAAAATTGCATTTTTTCTGTTTTTAAAAGCAATAGCTATATCTTCTCCTGCGCTACCTGTCATTTTACCGGTAATTAGGGCCACTGGTATTTTTAAGTTTGGTTTTGAAAGAACCTTAATTCGTGTCTTTACACTATTGTTAGAATAGAAAGTGCCATTTTCAAGTCTATTTGAGCTAATATTGTTACCATGTACATCCATTGAGTTGTAGACAATATTATCTCCTAATAAATCATATAGCGCGGTTAACATAACATAAGCGTTTCCGCCGATATTGAATCTTAAATCTATAATCCAACCTTTAATATTTTCTTTTTCTTTAAGGTGTATAACTTTATCATACATCTTTTGTGTTTTCAAATTCAAGGAATCTTGAGATATATTAATCAAAAGCATTCCAGGCATATTTATATAACCTATGTTTTTCTCAATAAGTTTTACTTCAAAATTATATCCAGAATTATCTTGTAATTTCGAAATAAACTCTTTAGAAAAATCATCCGCATATAGAGCTTTGTTTAATGTACTTTTATATGAACCTTTATCAGTAAATAATTCGCAATGATTACAACCTATAGTGTCCAATAATTTAGGAATGGTATTTAAAGATTTTTCAAAACTTTCCGATTTAGTTGCGTTTTTAATAATGAAGGGTTTTATTGAATTCCAATTTACCTCCTCACGTTTTAGGTATTTGGTCTCTAGTTTTTCGAATAAATCATTATAGAAAAATGTGATACTGTCATTAGTAGTATGAAATTTATTTTGACTTTGCATCTTTATTGTTGTAAATAAAAAGCTAATTAATATAATCTTATATATTGTTTTCATAATTTAAATTTTTAATTATTATGAAGACAAAGCTAATTTAGGAATAGGTTGTTTCTATTAAAAAAAAGCGGAAGAACGTCTATAAAAAAAATATTGGACGTATTATTTTTCAAGTGTTGACTTATATTGAGAAGGTGTTAATCCGGTAAGCTTCTTGAATACTGCATTAAAAGAAGACTTAGAACTAAAACCAGCATTTTCAGCGATAGCTACAAGGGTATATTTTTTTTGATCTTCACATTGTAACTGTTTTTTTACTTTTTCTACTCTTTGTTGGTTGATATAATCAGAAAACGACATATCAAAAGTTTCGTGTATGTATAAAGACAACTCTTTTTCTGTTACATTTAATAAAGAGGCAAAGTCGGATACTTTTAAACTCTTATTTGTAAATATTTCTTCTATCTCTATATAGTCTTCAAATTTATGTGTTAACGAATGTGATGATTTTGATGTGTTATTTCTATGCTGCTTGAAGCTAAATTGGTTAAATAAGAATTGAGATTTTGTGAGTGATTCTAATCCAACCCAATAGATGTATATTGTGTTTATGACCAAAATAATTAAGTAAAGTTGCCCATTATCTTGCAAACCAGCAATAGTAACAAGGACTTGATGTATTAAATTTATTATTGTGAATGCAGCGAAGACATAAGAAAATGTTAGTAGCCAATTCCAATTTTTCCTAACCTTGTGTAAGCCTTTAATTTCTGTTCTATTTCTTCTTAAGAAACTTATGGCAAAAAAGAGTAATACAATATTAAAAATTAAATATGCGAATTCATTGTAAACAAAAAAACCTGTTTTGTATACATTAAAAAAAATATCTTTATCTATACCAGTATGAAGATTGACATACCAATACATTCTTAGAACACTATAAAATAAAGCTGGTAGAAATAAAAGATATTCTTTTTTAGTAATTGTGTTTTTGTCCTTGAATACTTGGGATTTTATATAGAAATAAAATCCTACTCCAATTAGGTATTTATATGGAAACGGAAATGAACTTACCGGTATTCCTACAAATTTTTCTACTCCCATAATATGAAAAGCATAAATCAGATTAAAAAAGGATAGAGAAAAAAGAAACAAAACAAAAAAAACAAATGCTTTCTGGTTTTTCTTATTTTTAAAAAAGAAAAACAAGCATAATGCAAAGCCTTGAATAGCCCCGAAGAGAATGATAATATTTATTAATGAAATATTGATTTTCTAGTTAAGTTTATTGTTTTCTTAAGGTTTGTGTATGGTTAGTTGCGGGAAATCCGTTAGGATTTTCCGACGTATTGGCAAGTTAATTAATTCGAGTGAATTCCTACAAAGGAATTCCGTAGTAATTAATTATACACGTTGTTAGCATACGTTTTATTTTTCAGATTCTTTCTTTTTTTTCAAGTCAGAACTATTCGCCCATTTTTTTAATTTTTCATCGATTGAATTCAATCCGAAGAAACCTGCTAACATTCCAAGAGGCATTCCGATAATATTTTTGGTAAACTCCTTTGGATTTCTTTTGTAATCTTGGTAGTAACCAAAGTATAGATACACTACAAGAAGAACTATAAAAAAAGCGATAATAAAAAATTCCGTCATAATTTAAAATGAACCGTTATCAATATTTAACCCAATAATAACCACAATGCAATGAATTCCGAGCATATAATATTTCCAATTTGGTTTTTTATTGAGAATAATAGCATAAATTGGGATTTGTATAATTGTTAGTATAATTCCAATTATTTCGATTTCGTTAGTGAATTCTGCAATTAGCATTGTGAAAGGATATATTAGCTTTGCTATAATATAATTTCCATGCCCTCCTCCAGCAAAAAATATTGTCAGAAGTAGTAGTGAAACTGTAATTATTATAGTTGGAACAATTTTCATTTCAAATGTATGCTAACGGTTGGGCTATGGTTTCGTTGCGGAATCGTCCGCTAGGACATTCCGAGAAACACTAGCCATCATTGCAAGATAAGAATTTCCGTTTAGGAAATTCCGCCGCAATGAATTATAGGCGTTGTTACAAACCGTTTTTATCCCATTTTTCACGTTCCGATTGTCAAGTTCCGTTGCGTCGTTGCTTACGTGACAATTGCGTTCCGTTATTCAATTCCGAATTTTTTCATTCCAATTTTTTCGAAAGCATACTTCATTAGGAACCGAAAAATTGAAAGCTTCGCTTTTATGGATTCTTAAGCAGCCGTTTTTTTGAGAAGAGTAGGGGTGACGTTTGCGTTATGACAAAATGGTTTGTAACGGTTTGTGTATGGTTAGTTGCGGGAAATCCGTTAGGATTTTCCGACGTACGACTAAGTTAATTAATTCAAGTGAATTCCTGCGAAGGAATTCCGTAGTAATTAATTATACACATTGTTAGGCAACGTTTTTTTATAATTTCGTAATCCTATTTCCATTGCCCACCAATATTTACGTTTAGTCAAGAAGGTCCAATTCAAATAGTCAAATAAGCCAAGGTATGTCCATTCCCAAACCAAAAAATTCAAAAACATAGTCTTAACCACCTTTCTTCGAATTCGATTCAATTCCGATTTTGATATTCCATTTTCAGATAACAACTTTATCGATTCTATTTTCTCATCTTTCTCAAATTCTGTATCTAAATAGGGACGATTAATATGTTCCCAAATATCCATTCTGTTATTGATAGGGATTTTATTCTGTTTTGCGAATAGTTCAATTTCTTTTTTAAGTTCTCTTTTTAGAAATACAATCTCTTTGTCATTATAAACTAGAGATGGTGGATAGGTGTTCAAGTTTATTTCCGAAATATTTTTTGTTTCAATTCTTTTTGTCTGATTAACTGAACTTTGTTTGAAAAAATATCCATTGGGAAAGAGAATTTCATTTTGCTCTATTACGATCATTACCTTTTCAATTCTGCTCTTCATTCAAATGTTGCCTAACGGTTTGTGTATAGTTAGTTGCGGAAAATCCGTTAGGATTTTCCGACGTACAACGAAGTTAATTAATTCAAGTGAATTCCTGCGAAGGAATTCCGCCGCAATTAATTATACACGTTGTTGTGGCACGTTTTTATTTATTATGGTAATATTTTTGGTCCAATAATATTCATCCATAATATAAATCCAAGTATCCCCCCAATAAATCCACTCATAATAAAAGTCAGACGAATTTTTTTAGGTAAGATTTTAAAGATAACGTAAATAGCTACTGTAAATCCAAAAATTGCTAAAATTATTGGAATTGTACCTGACCATAAATTTAAACCTTGTGAAATATATAATTCATCACCACCAAACCAAGTTCCATTTGGTAAGATTATTTCCTCACCTATTCCAGTTACAAGGTTAAATACTTCTCTTAGCCAAAACAGAGATAGAAAAAGAGCTAGCCAATCTAAAATTTCGAATCCATTTCGATAGATCAATTTTCTGCGCCATAATAAAATCAGAAGTCCAATTGTACCGGTCAGGGTTGTTTGTAAAGGGCCTCCAATTGATATAAGCAGGTCATTTTTTGATGCCTCATGAGGGTAGCGTTTCGTTATGATTTTATCGAAATTTTGGGCTTTCTCTTTTATTTCCGCTGGCCAAAATTTAATGTCAATTTCCATATAATCTTTCGTCAGTGTTTTTAAGGCAATAACATCTTTATCTTCTTGAAATCCTTGTGGGTAATAATTCATACTTCCATAATGCAGAGTTGTTTCATAGCCCAAAGATTTGGCCATAATAATATGTCCGTATTCATGGCTTAATATTCCTATCATCGTAAACAGAATGAATGTAAAAGTTAGAATTGAGAGTAATTTTATGTCAATTGAAATGTTCATTCAAATGTGCTACAACGGTTGGGCTATGGTTTCGTTGTGGAATTGTCCGCTAGGACCATTCCGCGAGAACCAAGCGCTGGTAGAAAGGTAGGAATTTTCAGTGGAAAATTCCGCCACAATGAATTATAGCCGTTGTTGGCGTGTCGTTTTTTTATTTTTTACCAACTTAAGCAAAAGTCGTTTTCACCATCATCTCGGTCAATTTCCATTGATCCGCGTTCAGCCCCATAAGTCCAATGTCCAATAAATACGAGTTTTATTGGGTCCGTTTTATTTTCTATTCTTACATTGCTAATTTCCCATATTCTAGTAGATTCCCAACCTTCAGTATTTCTTACATCTGTATCTAAAGTCCATTTTACCTTTCCGTTTTCAATAAGAGTTAATATAGGAGAAAGTGTGTCGTTTCGATTTTCTAATATTAATTTTCCATTATTGGATAAGTAAAATTCTTGAGCATGTTCGCTTATTTCTATTGGGTCAATTAAAGCGGCTTTAAACGGGCCGTCATCCATTCCGCAGCCAACATTAAACATGTGCCAAACCGATGCGACCAAGACTAAATACCCAATAATTCCTATACCTGCTAAAATTCCAATTCCGATTAAAATTTTCTTGAATGTTTTATTCATTTCTTAAATGCACGCCAACGGTTGGGCTATGGTTTCGTTGTGGAATTGTCCGCTAGGACCATTCCGCAAGAACCAAGCGATTATTTAAAGGTAGTGATTTTCCGCAGGAAAATCCGCCACAATGAATTATAGCCGTTGTTAGCAAAAGTTATTTTGTGAATTGTTCTACGATATCATAATAAATCGTCAAACTAATAGCTTTTTGAACACTTTCAATATCATAGTGTTTGTCTTTTAAATTTTCTACATAAGAGCCAACAATGATAAAAGGGTTTAAATCCGGTAATTTAGTGAGGGCTTCTCCGGTTTCTTTCAATAGTTTTTTCGAGTCTTGATCTTCGCAATCGTCAACTAATTTTTTATAAAAATCACTTTCGTAATTTATAACATTTTTTCTACGAGGATTGACTGTATCTTTTTTCCAAATTTTATAAAAACTCGGAGTTTTTCTAATTGTTAAAAAAGCGTCGATAACATTTTTCTCTTTAATTATTTGTGGATTTACTTTTTTCTGATTTAAATCACTAAGAAACAATTTATATGAAGCTCCTAATTTTTTCGCTGGGTAATATTTTTTTAAAACAGTGTTAAATTCTTCATGTAAATTTTCAATTTCTACATTAACTGTTTTGCTCTGTGAAAAGGAAATGAGAGAATTCAAAAAAAGTAATAGAATGAGTTTTTTCATTTTTCATAATTTTTGCTAACGGTTTGTGTATGGTTAGTTGCGGAAAATCAGTTAGGATTTTCCGACGTTGAGCTAAGTTAATTAATTCGAGTGAATTCCTGCGAAGGAATTCCGTAGTAATTAATTATACACGTTGTTAGCCTTTCGTTTTTTTAATTACTCGATTTCGCTATCAATAATATCAATAACCCTTTGCATTTTTTCTTTAAGAGTTTGACCTTCTAAATTACAAACTTGAGAAAACGTAAAAATGAATGTGACTAAGCCTTCAAGACGTGAGTCGTTTAAAATGGAATGAACATCTATTTCCTTTGTGCTTTTCCCTATTGTTAAGATTTTGTCGTTTTTCCCTTGATCCATAAAGCCCATTCTAAGTTCTTGCGCCTTCCAAAATACATGGTTGGCATTGCGCATTATTCCGACTTCTTTCATGAAAGGAATGATTTCAGAAATATAATGGTCATGTTGGATTTGTTCCGATTCGCTATATGCGTTAAAATCCGAAGTCCAATGAGAGAGTAACTGCTTTAGAGAATCGCTTCTTATCAATTGGATATTCCCTAAACTCGTCAAATCATTTTCAATAGGGTCAAAGGTAGGGTCCATAAAAAAAGTTGCAAATATTGTTGAGAGAGAATCTTTACTAATGGGTATGTTTTTTGCTGTAATTTCCAAAACGTTTAAACTTTCAGAAATTAATTTACGCCTCATTTCGATTTTATTCTCCAATTGAAGTAAGTTCGCTTCATAATCTGTTTTAAGTTGCTTGAGGATTACTTGTTCCTGTACAATGTTTTTTTTCTTTTCATTATAATTATTGATAGCTAAGGCTATCAATATACCTATAACCACCAACACTATTTCTCCAATTGCATAAATCAAGTACTTACTGAGTTTGTTCTCAGTTAGAAACTTTTGTCTAATTTTTCTAAAGAATTTCATAATTGGTTAGAGATTAGTTATAATGAAGGCTAACGGTTGGGCTATGGTTTCGTTGTGGAATTGTCCGCTAGGACCATTCCGCGAGAACCAAGCGATAATTTAAAGGTAGGGATTTTCCATGGAAAATTCCGTCACAATGAATTATAGCCGTTGTTACCACATGTTTTATTTTCTTATTTCAACTATTCCGTAACTTTTGTCTATTGGATTAAGAGTTTTGTTGTTCTTGTCAAGAAAATACTGAGTTGTAAAGACTCTTTGAGTCATATCAGATAAATCAAGCCTTTTTAGTTCAAGCTTATTGTCATGAATAGCATATTTACCTTGAAAAGTACAACTATTATCGGCATTATGTAAAGTCGCGGCAAAAGTTCCGTTTTTATACAATTTAAATACTCCACTTTTTGGAGTAGCTTCTACCTCAATCCGGCCAGTCAAAGTCCTTTTCGTCCAAAATTTTCGATCGTCCAGTTCTAAAATTGAGAAATATATAATTCCGATAGTCATGGTTATTAAAAGAGGAATAAAATCGAATTTAACTTTACTTTTTATCATTCCAACAACATCGAATATTGTCAAGATGAGCAGTACAAAAAGGATTAAAGCACCAAAGAAAAAAAAATTCATCGCTGCACCAAGGCCGCTGCAATAATCATCAATGGGTACAACAGGTTTGAGTAAAAAATACCCTAAAACAACTATTATTATATATCTAATTTTTCTAAGTTTCAAATGTGTGGTAACGGTTTGTGTATGGTTAGTTACGGAAAATCAGTTAGGATTTTCCGACGTTTTGGCAAGTTAATTAATTCGAGTGAATTCCTGCGAAGGAATTCCGTAGTAATTAATTATACACGTTGTTGTACGCAGTTTTTCATTTATATAAATCTCCGTTCAGGTATTTCAATCCTGAATCGCAAACAACAGTTACAATTGTTTTCCCTTTTCCAATTATTTTTGCTCTTTTTAAAGCAGCCCAAACGTTGGAGCCAGACGTAGTGCCTCCAAAAACTCCTTCAATTCTAGCTAATTTTCTAGCTGTTTCATAGGCATCTTCGTCTTTTACAGAAATTATTTCATCTGCCAAATCCAGTCGGCAAATTTCTGGAATAAATCCAGCTCCCATTCCGTCGAGTCTATGAGTTCCTGATGTATCTCCACCAGATAATGTTCTTACATTAAAAGGTTCTATGGGAATACATCTAATTCCAGAGATTTCTTTTTTAAATACTTCCGAATTTCCAGAAAAGCATCCTCCAGTTCCTACGCCTGTTATAAATTCATCAATATTGCTTCCTAGGACATCCATTATTTCATATGCCATCTTATGATAGGCATTGCGATTGTCAATGTTTTTAAATTGGTCGGTGTAAAATGTATTTGGCTGTTTTGCAATTTCTCGAACTCTTTCGAGCGCTTTATCAATAATTCTAGCTGTTATTTTTCCATTTTCACTCGGAATCAGTTCAAGTTTTGCTCCAAATGCTCTCATAGTTTGCAGTTTTTCTTCGGCAAAAGCATCAGATGAAACAAAATGTGCTTTATAACCTTTTGCAGAACATATCATTGCCAAGGAACTACCAGTACTTCCGCCTGTATAATCAACTACAGTTCCGCCAGATTTCAATTCACCTCTTCTTTCAGCACCTTCAATCATAGCTAGTGCCATTCTATCCTTCATACTTCCAGTAGGATTTGCTCCTTCAACCTTCACATAAATATCTGCAGAATTAGAATCAGTAAGATGTCTTAGTTTGACAAGGGGTGTATTTCCTATTCCTTCCATTTTGGTTTTCTCAAATTGCGTACAACGGTTGGGCTATGGTTTCGTTGCGGAATCGTCCGCGAGGACTATTCCGAGATAACCAAGCCATCATTGCAAGATAAGAATTTTCGGTAGGAAATTCCGCCGCAATGAATTATAGCCGTTGTTGTACCACGTTATTCTTTTATCCTATTATATTTTTTGAGTATTTCAATGAGTAAATCGTGAGGTAAGGCATAAGCTTTGTTCCCATTAATACCTTCCATAGTTTCAGCTGCCACCATTGCATTGATGATTGCTTCTTCAACAGCCTGAACAGTTGCTTCAAAAACAGGCATTAGTTGGTCATTTGCCATTGATTCTACAGTTGTTGTTTCATCTCGATTAAAAGCACTTTCATTTGCAGTTGAGAAGGCTAAAAAAATATCTCCAGAACCATTACTTCCTCGTCCACCTACAATTCCAACTCCTAAAGGGATTCTTTGTGCGATTCTTTTTAATTGATGGGGTAAAAGTGGAACATCCGTTGCTACAATTACTATAATTGAACCATCTCCTTCTTGTCTCCTTGATTTTGGTGGTCCGTTGAATTCGTAGTTTAATGTGTCTTTTAATTCAACTCCAACTGGTACACCAGCAATTGATAAGTTCCACTTTGCCCCAAAATTGGACTGAACAATTGCTCCAACAGTATAAGTTGAATCCTTTATTTTAAAAACTCTCGAAGAAGTTCCTGTTCCTCCTTTATATCCCAAGCACATCATTCCAGTTCCTCCACCAACATTTCCTTCTGCTATCTTTCCGCCTGATGAATTTTTTATTGCTTCTAAAACATGTTTTTCTTCTACGTGAAAACCATAAATGTCATTAAGGAAACCGTCATAAGTTTCTGCTACTACGGGATATGTATACCACCAATCTTCTCCACTATACCAATCTGTATCTACATACCATTTCAAAACTGCATCTCGAACAACTCCAACACTGTTGGTGTTTGTAATCATAATAGGTGTTTCCAAAAAACCTGATTCAGTTACCCAAGTTGTACCTGTCATTTCACCATTTCCATTAAGACTATACCAATTGGCATAAACTGGACTAAACTTCTTGGATTTTCCTCTCGGAAATATTGCAGTAACTCCAGTTCTTACAGGTCCTTTACCTACAATGTTTTCTCCTTTTCCAGAAATAATTGTGCTGTACCCAACTTCTACACCTATAACATCCGTAATAGCATTAAATTTGCCAGTTTTGCCAACAAATGGAACTCCTAAATCTCTTGCTCTTGGTTTTTGAGCATAGGATTGGAAACAAATTAGGGACAGTAAAAAAACGATAAATATTTTTTTCATATTGGTTGATTTATAATGTGGTACAACGGTTGGGCTATGGTTTCGTTGTGGAATTGTCCGCTAGGACATTCCGAGAATACCAAGCCATCATTGCAAGATAAGAATTTCCGTTTAGGAAATTCCGCCGCAATGAATTATAGCCGTTGTTGGCAACTGGCTTTATTCCGTTATAATTTCATTTAGGAATGCAATCAAATTAATTTTTGAAGAATTTTTGTTTTTATTTTCTTCCAGGAAGAATTCAAAATAATTTACCTCATTATCAAAACGATATTCTGCTAAATACATATCACTTAGGAAAATTTGATTTTCATTAGTCCGTTTTATATTTTTTTGTAATAGTTTTTTGTTTGTAAACCTTAAAATTTGTTCTTTCTTCAAATTCAGAGTTTGTTTTTCTCTTAAATTTTGAAATTCAGGTTTGTCTTTAAATTCGTCAAGTAAATATGTGTATCGAATAGAATTCCATATTTTTCCGTTCCGCCTTATTTCTATTAACTCTTCAAATACAGCACCACCTTCTGGAAATCTCCAAACCCTTAAAATTTCATCAGAATCAAAAAAGTCAGACACACCAATTTTTTTCAAATCGGAAGGAATCTCTTGCGGATTTTCAGATTCTTTGAATTCCTTCTTTTCAATTTGAGAAATCCCAGTTTTCAATTCCGAATTTGATTGGTTTTTACACGAAGTCAAAATTAAAATCAGAAGTAATATGTTCAATTTTTTTGTCATTTTCAGCTTGTTGCCAACGGTTAGGCTATGGTTTCGTTGCGGAATCGTCCGCTAGGACATTCCGAGAATACCAAGCCATCATTGCAAGATAAGAATTTCCGTTTAGGAAATTCCGCCGCAATGAATTATAGCCGTTGTTGTAGCACGTTTTTACTTTGTCCAATTCTCCTCAATCAATTCGATTTGTTCATTCATTCCGTTTTGAAATTCAAGAGTAGAATAGGGCCCAGTTAATATTTTTTCAGTTAGTTCTCTTGGAATATTTTTAAGTTCAAAAAAGTCTTTTACTTTTTCCGTTTTAATATTTTGAGAGAAATTTGGTGTTTTCCAAGGTGTCCACCATTCTTTTCCAGTTCGAGAATCTTTAGGTACGAAAATCAGTAACTTTTCAAAAATTCCTTTAATTTCAAATCCTTCTGTAATCCGATTAATTGCAATCCAATTGGTTAAGTCTGCTTTTTTCCTTTCAGTAAAGTTTTTTCCACCAACGATTCTTTTTCCGAGTTCATTTTCTCCAATCCAATTAATTTCTTTTAGTCCGTCAAAAATTAAATAACTAAACTCAATATTTACTCTATCCTCAATGTTTCCGATTACATTTTGGTCAATGAGCTCAAGTTTGATGTATGGAACTAAAAGACAATTCTCATTCAGATAACATTCACCCGAATATGCCTCAAAAGTATCAATTGAATCAATTTTATCAGATACGTCTATTAACTTTCCTTTGGTCATTTCTCAAATGTGCTACAACGGTTTGTGTATGAGTAGTAGCAGATTTTTTAGCACGACTTTTCACAAAGTAATTTACAAAATAAAAAAGAATAGCGATTTGATAATTAACTCAAGTCGCTATTACTTATACACGGTGTTGGCAATAGTTATTATTTCATACCAATTATGTATCTACTTTTTTAACGCTTTTGTTTTACCATTGGCTTTACACTGAAATTAATTGAGAGGTTAGAAAGTTAAGGATAGGAATAGTGTATTAGTTGTCATATGAAGAAGCACAGGATATTTGAATCCAAAAGCGACTCTGGTGTATCCTGCAATGGTGGCACTGAATAATTGTGGAAGTGTTAATATAGGTAGCAATAAAAGATTAATGAGATTTAATTCGAAATTAAAAATGTGTAACCATGCAAAGCTGATGCACGATAGATAATAAATCAACTTAAATTGCTTTTTCCAAAACTGTTCTAAAGTCTGTCTTATAGACATTCTACTTGACATTACATATACTATTAAAAGCATAATCACTCCTACTAGAACTCGGTACCAAAAGGTCTCATCCACCATAGACAATCTGCTTTTAAAAACCGCTTTAGTCATGATATAATAGGTGAATGTTCCCGAAGCAAAGGCCAAATAAATTGGTTTAAATTTTAGTGATAGTCTAAAGGTAATTTCTTCAAATATAGGTAAAATCATTCCACCGACTAAAAGCAATACTAATGGGCTAAATCTTTCGGACATACTTGCTGATGTTTGGTTTTCAGGCTCATACGCGAACTGTAATAATGAGGCAACCGTAATACTGAAAACAAGCTTTATAAAAAAGAGACCTATAGTATCATAAATTTTATGTTTGGTACTCTTCTCTATGGAAAGTTTATTTATGGGATGCCTTATAAAGTTTGCTAAGTCTATTATTAGTGACTTGTAGTATTTTGGTTTTATCAACGGATAGGAAACTGTCATCATGTTTTCATTTAAATGATTGAGGCTCTAACTCACTTGAAGTGCTATTTCGAGCCTCAGTTAAAGATTTAGTGTTCCACTACTTCTGCATTCCAAACTCCTGTGGCAGCTGTTTGTTTTGCATAGGTTTCAAAATCTTTAGCAGGTCTACCTAAGACTTTGGCAACATCGTTTGAAACTTCTTGGTTATCTGGATTTCCTAATACTTCTTGGAATAAATACCCAAAGAGCCAAACATAAGAATCTGGTAATCCAGCTTGTCGCATACCCTCCTTAAATTCATCAATAGAAATCGGTACAAACTGAATGTGCTTTTCTCTAGCTTCAGCCATAATAGCTACAACTTCTTTGAAGGTTCTTTTTTGAGGTCCGGTAACTGTTATGGTTTGTCCGTTATATGAATCATCAACAAGTACTTTAGATACAACATCGGCAATATCATCTGCATCCACAAATGGAATTTCCACCTCTGGCATAGGTAGTGCAACCACACCATCTAATACAAAATCTAAGAATGCACCCTCGCTAAAATTTTGATTAAACCATGAGGCTCTAACTAAGGTGTAATTTAAACCTGTATTAGCTACGATGTCCTCACAAGCTTCGGCTTCAGTTTCACCTTTACCAGAGAGTAATACCACTTTTTCTAGTCCTGCTTCTAAGGCTTTTTTAGTAAGTGTTGTAATAGCATCTCTAGAACCAGGAACCGCCAAATCGGGATAATAGACGATGTAGGCTCTGTCCATATCTTTTAAAGCGGCGTTATAGGTGTTTGTGTTTTCCCAATCAAACGCTGGGTTTGTTTTTCGTCCAACAACTCTTACATTGTGACCTAATTGTGTTAAGTTTTTCGCAACGCGGCGACCGGTTTTACCGTTTCCTCCGATAACTAAAATGTTTTCTGATTTCATGTTTTTAATTTTTTAAAGTTTATAATTATTATGTGATTTATTTAATATTCAAGTGCTGTTCAAAAAGCAGGATTTTTTTTCTCAGTTGTTTATTTAATTCATGATTAGAAATTTTATTTTCTAAAAAATTATCGTAGAAGTCGGGTAATGAAAAATCTGCGACTGCATTAGCACCTAAAAAAGGAAAATAGCTAACCGCAGCCTGTAATACAGTAGCTCCTCCGCGACCACCAGGTGAGGTTGCCATTAAGAGCAAGGGCTTGTCTCTCCATACTTTTATGTTCGCACGAGATAACCAGTCTAAGGTATTTTTGAATACTGCGGTATACGTTCCATTATGTTCAGCTAATGCTATTATAAATCCATCAGCGGTGTCAAATACTTCATTGAGTCTTTTAACGGCTGTTGGTATGCCATTTTCATTTTCGAAATCAATACCGTAAATAGGCAGCACATAATCGTTTAAGTCAATAGAAATAAGTTCTACATTTCCTAGTAAGTCAGAAGTGTAGGATAACAACTTTCTGTTAATTGAATTCCGACTATTACTTCCTGCAATTGTTATTATTTTTTTCATTGTTCTATTGTTTTGAGATTAAACCATCTATTGACCATTTTCCACTGCCATTAGCTACAATACTTAAGGCAAGTCCTATAACTAAAAGTGAATATTCGTAGCCTTCACCTGCTTGGTTACCAAACCAGTTCATAAAAAAGCCATGCTCAAGTTGTGTGGTGATAATAATGCCTGCAAACATGCCTACAAGTGCTATACTCCAAAACCTAGAGAAGAATCCTAGTACTAATGAAATAGAGCCGAAAAACTCAATCATAATTACTGAGAAGGCCACAATACTAGGCAAGTCCATTTGTGTGGTAAGAAAATCCATCGTTCCGGAATAGCCATAGCCGCCAAAGAGTCCTAATAGTTTTTGTGCGCCATGAGGAAATATTACTAAACCAAGCATCCATCGTGAGATACTAAACCCAATATTTGGATTTGTTTTTAAAATTTGTTTTACTGAATTTTTCATAATGTTTAAGATTTAAAATTGTTTATAGAGTTTTACGATAATAAAATCCGAATGCTGTTTTTGAGATGCGTTGAGGTCCAAACTGGTCAAGATCTATACCTATACCAACCTGATGTTCATAAATAGATACTCCAACTCTCAACTGTTGAAAGCTTCTTGAATGCCTTTTAAATACATCCCAAATGGTTAAGAACTGACCGTTTATCCAAAGTGATATATTGTCATTTATAGGTTTGTTATATTGAAATTGTACAAATACTTCTGTGTAACTAGCATCTTTTTGCTCTGAGTACGCCATTGTTGGCATTAATACAATTACAAGACTTGAACTTTTATAGACGTACTTTGCTGATAACCGCTCAGAATAGCCAGCAAAGCTGTTATAGTATATGGAAGGACCTAGAGCAATATTTTTGGTAATATTCCAAAACAATGTGGGTTGTACACCAATCTCATCAAGTTGTTGGTTTTCTTTTTTAAACTTTTGGAAGAAAGCCAGGGTATTTAAACTTAATGTTTGGCTTTTATTTATGGGATAGCTAGAGAATAAAGTAAAATCAGTTTTATCAAACCCCGAGAACAATTCTATTTGCGTAAACTGTGCTTGTAAAGGATTTATAAATCCAATGATTAGATAAGAACTGAGGATGATTATTTTTTTCATGTTTCAAAATTCCGAAAGGAACGCATGAAAAAAAATGAACTAGTTTAAGACTTTTACCTTCGGTTAACTTTTGTAATGATTTTACTCATAAATTCTGGCGTGATACCAATATAGCCAGCCAAATCTTTTTGAGTAATTCGATTAACGATGTTTGGATATTTCGTTTTGAACTCAATATATCGTTCTTCTGCGGTTAATGAAATGCCATGATTTGAGCGTCGTATATAACTTATCAAGGATTTTTGGTATAGCATGCGATAGAATCTTTCAAACTTGGGTATTTCTTGAAATAATAATTCGTAGTTAGCTCTGGAAATTCCTAATAGTTCAGAATCTTCGGTAGCTTTTATGAAATAACGTGTCGGCTCCTTAGTCATAAAACTCGCCATATCTCCAGTCCAATAATCTTCTACAGCAAACATAGAAATGTGAGGTGCTCCGTCATCATCAAGCGTATAGACCTTTAAACAACCTTTAGTGATGAAATACTCGTAGGATGTTATATCGCCAGCTTGCATTAAAAATGATTTCCGCTTTATACTGATTTTCGTAAGCAATGAGAGATACTTCTGTTTTTCTAATTCGGTTAAATCAATAAATTTTGAAACATTATTTAGAATTAAGATATGTGATTCTTTATAGAGCAAATTAGGTTTTCATTAATTATTGCCAACGGTTTGTGTATGGTTAGTTGCGGGAAATCCGTTAGGATTTTCCCAACGTATTGGCAAGTTAATTAATTCAAGTGAATTTCCTGCGAGGAAATTCCGCAGCAATTAATTATACACATTGTTGTATACCGTTATTCATAGGTTAGTCTCAAATATCTTTTCTTACTACGGGACTTATTATTAATTAATTCAATATAAAATAGGGTGTCAATTTTATATAATTTTGTCAGTTCCCAATTAAAAGTCTCGAACCCAAAATATCTATTGTTTTTATTGTCAATTATTTGAAATTGACCTTCGGCATAGTAGTTTCCGTAAGAATAAACAAGGTCACTATTAATGAATACCGGTAAATGAAAAGTCGAATAGTATTTTCTTGTAGACGGATTGAACGATATTATATTCCACCATTCATAACCAGATTTATTAAAGGTCAAATAGTCATTTTTGATATCAAATAGTTTAAAATCAGTCCACTGCCTTTCGTTGGGTGGTCTTCTTTGGCATAATTGAATTTTTTTGTTAAACCCGTTAAGTATAGCGCAAGAGTCAGTCAGACTTATTGATTCTGGAAACTCCATTGCTTTTAATTTCAATATTGAATCCCAATTGATTTTACTTTCCTGAGGGTTATATTTTTGAACCTTGGAATAATCAAATTTAGATTCCGAGATAGTGTCAACCTTGATATTCCAATTTGAATTCTTGTGAATTGTTAAGAATGATGGATATTTAGATTGAGAATGCATCAAAAAATTTATACAAAGAATACATATAATTTGAAATACTTTTTTCATCAGTCGAGAATGGTATACAACGGTGTGTGTATGGTTAGTTGCGGAAAATCCGTTAGGATTTTCCCAACGTATTGGCAAGTTAATTAATTCAAGTGAATTTCCGCGAGGGAATTCCGCAGCAATTAATTATACACGTTGTTGTACGCTGGCGTTTTTTATTCCAGCTTAATTGATTTAATCATTTTAAATTTCAGCATTCCATTATCATTTAACTCATAACTATAAATGGCTCTTCCTTCTATATGTCCATCGTTGTAATCTGCAATCAACCATTCACTGCCTAGTAATTGAATATTTCCAAATGTCATTGTTCCGCCGAGTACTGCTTTCAGCGGTATTAGTTCCGTTTTTTTGCGAAGAGAATTTTTAATAAATTCTATAGGTTTAGAAATTCCTTTTTCAATGAATTTTACGCCGTCATATTCAGGATCATACCAATAGTTTAATTCAGTTTTTTCACGATTAAGGGTTTCAATTAGGGAATCATTTTTAATCTCTAAGCTATCAACTTTGCCCAGTAGATTTTCAGTATTATTAACCTTTGTGCAATTAACTGCAGAAATTGAAGTCAGAAGTATTAAAGCTAGTTTTTTCATTTTTTTGATTCCCTATATTGATATTTATTGTTTTCAAAAACTAAATAATGCGACATACCCAGAGGATCATTTCTACCTTTAATTATTGTAACAAAATACCATTTTTGATTTCCAACAGTTTGGGGGTTTTCCCAATCAATTTCGATGTAATTTGGTGCCGATTTCTGAACACTTTCTATATCCAACCCACCTTCAAGATTATCCATCCAGTGAATTGTGTCATTATAATAGTTTTTACAACTTATAATTGTAAGTGATAAAATCAAAAGGACAAATAGCTTTTTCAGATTCATGTTTTTTGGCTTGCGTACAACGGTTGGGCTATGGTTTCGTTGTGGAATTGTCCGCTAGGACATTCCGAGATAACCAAGCCATCATTGCAAGATAAGAATTTCCGTTTAGGAAATTCCGCCGCAATGAATTATAGCCGTTGTTGTGTTTAGTCAATATTTTATTCAAATGATCCTAATTCAGAAGATAGATTGGCATTTTCCACTTCGTTAGTTATAAAGGAGATTTCATTTTTTACGAATTCCGAATTCTTTAGGTCTGATAAAACCGTGTAAGAAAAATTGACTAATCTCGCATTATTTGGTTCTATAATTTGAGCCAAAGACCAGTAGAAGATATAAATTTTATATCCTGAATCGGTTGTTTCTTCTGAATAGTGTTTATAAGCATTTTTATTCGGTAACATTATGACGTCTTCATTAATAGATTCCAATACGTCTTCTACGTTATCCGAAGTAATTTTTCTTGGAGATTTCATTGTTAAAAGCTTAACGCGAAGAGTACCCGAAGTAGGTGAGTCTTCATAAAATGTCCCCCCATCATTTTCATCATATTCCTCAATCCAGTCTAGAGGAATGTTAAAAGTTAGGATACCTCCTCTATAATTGATTTCCTTTGTTTTAGTAAGGTCTGAACTCATTTTTTAGATTAAACACAACGGTTGGGCTATGGTTTCGTTGTGGAATTGTCCGCTAGGACCATTCCGCGAGAACCAAGCGATAATTTAAAGGTAGTGATTTTCCGGAGGAAAATCCACCACAATGAATTATAGCCGTTGTTGGCATTAGTTATTTAAAAAGAACATTAATATTGATGAAAGGATTAAAGCAAAACCACTGAGCATTAAAATAGTATTTAACTGAAAGAAAACACCAGAGTTATTTTCCTTTTCTGTTCTACTTTTTTCAAATTTATTCAGAGAAGCTTTACCTAAGATAAGTAAAACTATTCCTGAGAATAAAATTCCAATTTCTACCATTAACTCAGATTAATTGTCCATTTTCATTAAAGATTTCGGTATATTTTTCGAACCCTAATTCCGAACCAAAGGTTTCGTTATGATATAGAATCATACCATTTTCCAATTTGAAGTAAATTCCGTCTGTTTCTGTTCCAATAATGTCTTTGATATATTTATTCTCGAATCCGTTTTTAAATTCTGTTTCTAGTTCAATTATTTTTTCTCTTTCATCCCATTCACATAGGTGATCACAATGAAATTCATATTTTTTTCCATTATCTAATTCCATAACATAGTGATAAGAAATTAAGTTCCCTAAACCATCAAACCAAGACTCGGTAAATGGGTTTTTAGTCCGATAAATTTTTATCAGAGTTGAATTAATAATTTCAGATTTAATTTTATTGAAATTCTTCATTTTTCAAATTAATGCCAACGGTTTGTGTATGGTTAGTTACGGAAAATCAGTTAGGATTTTCCGACGTAGGAGCAAGTTAATTAATTCAAGTGAATTCCTGCGAAGGAATTCCGCAGTAATTAATTATACACGTTGTTAGGCACAGTTTTTTATTCTGTGGATTTTAAATGTTTTATGTAGTTATTTAATAGCCCTTTTATTTGTTCGGCGGCCACTGGATTAGCTGAGTGAACTTTAAATTCCAAATTCCGTATATCTAGTCCAGATTCATAGACAAGCCATTTAGCAGCAGCCAAACCATCGGGCGCTACTCTTCCGTCTTTTCCAAGTCCTAGGTCATTATCAAAACTTATATAATTAGGGAGACCATTGGCTTTAACGTAGTCAACAAAAGCAGAGTAAGTCCGGACAATGTCAAATTCTGATTCCATTGATTTGTCATAAACCATATCTATAGTTCTTACATCATCTAAAAACAATTTTTTCATAATAATTTCAACTCATTTTTTTCTAAATCACCAACATAACACAACAGATTTCCTTTTATTTTATCAAAAACCTTTTTCATATATGGAATCATTGATTCAAATGTTAATTCCTGTTGTAAGTCAAATCCGTGATACTGATTTATGTGATTTTTTATGTTCTCCTTTTCAACTTGTTCAAGACTGGCAAAAAGGATCAGTTACTTTGTAGTTGTGAAAATTGGATAAATGTATAAAAGCACATCCAAATTTGTAAACTGAGTTAGTCCAACCTTGCAAACCATTTGCAATAGCAACCATTTCTTTATCCGTTATAATTTTTCTATTCGGATACCTCCAGCGTTCTCCTTCTAAAGTTTGAGTGATTAACAACTCTCTGATTTCTAAATCAGCAAAATTTAATAGATAAATACACCTAACCATTGAGTCTAATTCCTGTCTTAAAATAGACATTACCTGTCCGTAGTGTTCACTTGGATAAAGAAGCTCAACAGATTTCTCATTTTCTTCTGAACGGTTACGTATTATTTGACAATATTTTTGAATTGAGTTCATTTCTCTAATTGTGCCTAACGGTTGGGCTATGGTTTCGTTGTGGAATTGTCCGCAAGGACATTCCGAGATAACCTAGCCATCATTGTAAGATAAGAATTTCCGTTTAGGAAATTCCGCCGCAATGAATTATAGCCGTTGTTGTAAACAGTGCTTTATTTCTTTATTCGGACAAATACACCCTCATAAAACAGTCCAGTAGGCTCATCATTCTGATTGAATTGAACAGATTTCATATGATATTCATCATCGTTTATCCATTTGTAATTATAAATTCTATGTGTTCCTTTGGGTTCTCCTTCAAAAAATAATTTTAATGTGACATCCCCATTTTCATTCATTGTCCCTTTTCCGTTTCCAGCTCTTATTGTCCCAAAACTTGATAAATGAAAAACTTCCTTTGTATTTGGATTGTAAGACCAGAAAATATGCCCATTAGGCTCAGGTCCATCGATAATAGATAATAAACTATTGTCAGTATTTATTGCTTTAGATACGGTATGATGTTTTGGAATTTTAATTGTTTCTGTTCCATTTCCCCAATTATGAGTCCAATTATCACCTTTAAGTGTCCATTCCCCAAAGAATTTTCCAAATGGATTTTTTGTTTTATTATCTAATTTTTTACCATTTGATTCAAATTGAATTGACGTTTTTTGAGCGTATGTTTCTGTCAGGCTGAGGATAAAAATTAATAATAAGAATTTTATAATTATTTTCATTTATTCTGTTTTTGCATTGTTTACAACGGTTGGGCTATGGTTTCGTTGCGGAATCGTCCGTAAGGACATTCCGAGAAACACTAGCCATCATTGCAAGATAAGAATTTCCGTGTAGGAAATTCCGCCGCAATGAATTATAGCCGTTGTTAGCTACTGTATTTTCCTTAATTTTATTTGCCAAATAATGAAATTACCCAGATAAACAATTCCTGCTGCTATGGCAATGAAGAACGCGTATTTTTCAAAATCGGAATCTTGATTTCCTGTTATATATTCATAAACATAAAAATTCCCAGCACTGTCACCAAAATCGAATTGGAATAGAAATATTAAAGAAAAAGTTATAGTTCCAGTCCATGCAATTTTTTTTAGAGTTTTAGTAAGTCGAGTGTATTTTCTTGATATTTGAAATAAAAATATAATATGTAAAATTCCGAAAAAGACGATAGAAATTAAGCCAAAAAGGAAAAGCCACCCTGTAAGGCTAAATCTTCCTAGGACACTAATAATTCCAATTACTATTCCAGTAATTAAGATTTGTGATTTACTTTCTTTCATATTGTAGCTAACGGTTGGTGTATGGTTAGTTACGGAAAATCCATTAGGATTTTCCGACGTATTGGCAAGTTAATTAATTCAAGTGAATTTCCTGCGAGGAAATTCCGTAGTAATTAATTATACACGTTGTTAGGGCACGTATTTTTTTATCAACCTCCATTTTTCATCTCGTCTGTCAAGTCCTAAAAATCCATTTTTTACACTCCAATAAAATCGTTCGGCATAATTATCTCTATCATTGTATGAACCATCTGATTCAAAAACTTTGACATCATTATAATTCAAATCGCCTATTATTAGTTCGGTCAAAGGGGTTTTCTCAAATTCCGATTTCCCAAATGCGTATTTGCCATAATACCAAGACCTTTTCATAGCAATGTCAAATTCAATTGATATTCCACCTTCTACTGCTACCAGTTCAATTAAACTTTTGCCTTCAAGGTATCTATCATAATTGGGGTCAGTTCGCTTTGTTTTTACTCTGTAAATTTCGTGTTCATCAGGAAATAATTCCATTGGCCCAAATGATGTAGAATAATTCTCAATTCCAACAAGAAAAATTGTGTCGAGATCTTTTTTGTCCGATTCGAAAACCAAAATTTCATTTCCTACATAAGGCACAATTCCAATGTCTTTTTTGTCAATCTTAAAATCTTTTCCACAAGAGATAAGTGAAATCAAAGTCAGAGTGATTATTAAGGTTCTTATTGGTTTTTTCATATGTGCCTTAACGGTTGGGCTATGGTTTCGTTGCGGAATCGTCCGCTAGGACATTCCGAGAAACACTAGCCACCATTGCAAGATAAGAATTTCCGTTTAGGAAATTCCGCCGCAATGAATTATAGCCGTTGTTGGCATTAGTTTTTTTCCGCTCTAACCGCCGTTAACATATTCACCTCATATGGCTTTCCATACTTATTTTCCGTTCGCAAGATTCCCCAAAATTTATTCTCTTCCGCCGTTAATTTTCTTTCCAGAAAAAAACTTCCCTTTCTCCGTTTCAATGAATCACCGTTAACAACTATTTCAGTTCCGTTTTCATAATTTATACTGTCTCCAATCACCATCGTACTTTTCCCATTTGTATTATATCCCACGAACATAAATTCCGCTTTATAAACCGAATTTAACTTGTTCGTATTTTCAAGACTAGCTACGTCTCGAATTGTAATACTATCAAAGACATATTTATTATTTATTTCCGCTAAAATATTTTTTAAGGAGTCATTTTCAGTCCGCAGATTCTCAATTTCCACAGTTAAATTTCCAGACTGATTACTCTTGGAACAATTAGAGAATATAATTAAAAGAACTGCGATTAATATTATTTTCTTTTTCATTTTTTGAAATTAATGCCAACGGTTGGGCTATGGTTTCGTTGCGGAATCGTCCGCTAGGACATTCCGAGAATACCAAGCCATCATTGCAAGATAAGAATTTCCGTTTAGGAAATTCCGCCGCAATGAATTATAGCCGTTGTTAGGTACTGTACTATTTTAATTTATATTTTTCCCGCAGCGAGTCCAAATCCGTTACTTTTTCCAGTTTGGGAGGTCCACCACCATGCATTTCACTTTCAGGATAAGTTAATTCCCAATAATTGTCATTCCGAGAATCTAGATAAAGAGTCGACCAGCCCGAATTATCAGAGGAGATTTTATTTAATTCAGATCCTATTAGAAATTCAATTCTTTGGCAGTTCCTATCCGCAATAACTCTGTTATTCTTGAATTTCCATTCCCCTTTAATAATTGATTCGTTTGGTTGAATTTTTTTCATTCCTGGGTATTGTACCTAACGGTTTGGCTATGGTTTCGTTGTGGAATTGTCCGCGAGGACCATTCCGCGAAAACCAAGCGATGATTGAAAGAT
>CANKZQ010000008.1 GCA_947488345.1 uncultured Flavobacteriaceae bacterium
TTTTCCTTCAGGAACAGCAGTGACAACAGACAACTTACTAGATGCATTTGTGTACGACACGAATGATGGTGATGATGCAGAATTATTAGTGCTGTTAAATGCGGGCGAGGTTCAAGTGAATGAAGGAGGCGGAGGTAATAAAGATACAGATTCTTCGCAACGTGTTCCCAATGGAGAGGGTGGAGCAAGAAATACAAGCACATATGCTCAGTTAACACCAACACCAGGTACAGAGAATGATCCTGTTATTATAGCACCAGATGTTATTTCTATTCTTGATGCTAGAAATAGTAGTGACGGAAGTCTGGTTACAGTAAGTGGAGTTTTGACAGTTTCTGATCAGTTTTCGGGTTCTGCATATCTTCAAGATACTACCGGAGCTATCGCCATTTTTGATGAATTGGTGCATGGAGATGGTAATTTTATGATTGGAGACTCTATTACTGTTTCAGGAACTAGAAGTGCTTTTAACGATCAAATACAACTCGGTAATCTTATTTCGGTAGAAAATAATGGACTCCCTTCTCAAACTATCGAACCACTAACCATTACCTTGTCTGAATTAGCAAATCATCCTGCAGAGTTAGTTCGAATAGTAGATCCTAGCTTTCCTAGACCTGGAGATATTCTTTTTGGAAATGCCAATTATGTATTGAATGATCTTAGTGGAAATGGAGAGTTAAGAATTGATAACGACGTGACTGAAATTGTTGGTCTAGGCCAACCTGAGAATTGTAATGAAATAATTGGAGTTGTAGGGCGATTTTTTGAAACGTATCAGTTATTACCTCGATCAAGTACTGATATTTCATGTGCTGGGCCATATGTACCACCATCGTTGCCTTTTGACATTTCAAATGACAAGACGTTCGATGTAGTCGCTTGGAATATAGAGTGGTTTGGAGATGAAACCAATTCACCACCAGCTGGTGATCCAATGTCAGATAGTATCCAAAAAGATAGTGCAAGAACCGTTATTACCAGATTGAACGCAGATATTTATGCTGTGGTCGAAATTTCCGATGATGTATTATTTGAACAAATGGTGAATGAATTACCTGGTTATGAATATGTTCTATCACCAGCGGTATCTAGACCAAATGACCCTGGAGTAAAACAAAAAGTAGGGTTTATTTATAACACAGAAACAGTAAATGTTGTTAAAACAAAAGTTTTATTAGAATCTATTCACCCTTTATATAATGGTGGAGATGATTCTGCATTGGTTAACTATCCAAGTACCACAGATCGATTTTATGCTAGTGGCCGTTTACCATTTTTAATGACAGCTGATGTTACCATTGATGGTGCAACAGAACGATATGATATGGTTGCTTTACATGCACGCGCAAATAGCGGAACAGATGCGCAAAATCGTTATGACATGCGTAAATATGATGTTGAAGTATTAAAAGATAGTTTAGACGCCAATTTTGCAAGTTCAAATGTAATTCTATTGGGAGATTATAACGACGATGTGGATGTTACAGTTGCAGATGTGACAACAACAACATCGTCTTTTGAAAGATACATTTTAGATACTGACAATTATTCTATTGTTTCGAAAGCATTGAGTGATGCGGGCTTTAGATCATTTGTTTCTAGAGAAAATATGATTGATCATATTGCTATTTCAAATGAATTGGATGATAATTATATCGACCAATCTGTGCGCGTAGGATATGAATTTTATGATAGTGATTTTACGCGAACAACTTCTGATCATTTTCCGGTATCGGCACGTTTTCAATTAAGTCAGCTAGAAATAGCAAGTACGTCATTCACCAATGTCAGTTGTAATGGAGAGGCTGATGGAACGGCTACAATAACAGTTTCTGGTGGGATAGCTCCTTATGCTTATGAATGGAGTGATGAACAAACAACCGCTACGGCATCTGGTTTAATAGCAGGAGAATATACAGTTAGTGTAATAGATGCTTTAGGGGTAAGTATTACCGAAACGTTTAGAATTGAAGAGCCTGCAGAAATTTCTATCACAAGTTCAGGAAACACCACAGTATATAAAGGGTATCCTAACGAATCATGTACCACACTTTCAGTCACAGAAATTCAAGGAGGTGATGCCCCTTATAGTTATGTTTGGAGTACTGGAGAAACTACGGAAACATTAGAAGTTTGTCCAGAAGAAACGACGACATATACACTCACTATAACTGATGCAAATGGATGTTCTTCAAGTGTTGATATAGAAGTAGAAGTTATAGATGTTTCTTGTGGTAATAATCCATATAATCCTAAAGTTCAGATTTGCCACAACGGTCGAACTATTTGTGTTTCCCAAAGAGCGGCAAGATGGTATTTACGTCGTGGGGCTGTATTGGGCTCATGCGATGACACTGATCAGGTATTTATTTCTAACTTAAGAACTTATCCTAATCCGTTCAGAAAAAACTTAAATATCAAGTTAACCACAAATGCCGATGCAGAAGTAGATATCGCTATTTACAGCTTATACGGTACTAAAGTGTTTCAGCGCAAAGAACAGTTGAGTGAAGGACAATCAGTATTAAATTACAATTTAGGTCACTTACGTCATGGGGTATATTACTTAAAAGTATTTGTGAATGGGAAACTGAAGAAAATAAGGGTATTAATTAAACGATAAAATAGTAGTTTACCATACATATGAAGCGGGTCGTTGACCCGCTTTTTTTATGCTCCGTCGACATTCAATGACCAGACTGCCATATGCATGATATGAAATTTAGTATATTTCGACAGAAGCTAAAACTATGTTGGACAAAATTAAACTAAGAAACGTGCTGTTTCTTGATATAGAAACAGTACCTGAAGTTGAGAGTTTTTCACAATTATCGTTGGAAAAACAAGAATTATTTGAGTTAAAAACGCAGTATCAGAGAAAGGATGAGATATCGGCAGAAGATTTCTATGAACGAGCGGGCATTTGGGCAGAATTCGGAAAAATAGTCTGTATTTCAGTGGGTTACTTTGTAAATCAAGACAGTCAAAGAGAGTTTAGAGTTAAATCCTTGTATGGAGAAGAAAGAGAGCTCTTAGAAAGTTTTAAAACACTTTTAGAAGGCCATTTCAATCAATCGTATCATTTATTATGCGCTCATAACGGAAAGGAATTTGATTTTCCCTACATCGCGCGACGTATGATTATTCAAAGAATTCAACTACCATCAAAGTTGAATCTTTTTGGTAAAAAACCTTGGGAAGTTGCTCATTTAGACACTTTAGAATTGTGGAAATTTGGTGATTATAAACATTATACGTCTTTAAAATTACTCACCAATATTTTAGGGATACCATCTCCGAAGGAAGATATTGACGGTAGTGATGTCGCCAGAGTTTATTACGAGGAAAAAAATCTCGATAAAATTGTAAAATATTGTGAACGAGATACTATCGTCGTAGCGCAGTTATTACTTCGTTTCAACAATTTAGAGTTGTTAAAGGAAGGTGAAATAGTTTCTGTTTAGGGCCGTCTTCTATAAAGTTTCTCATTCCTCGAGTTTCATTGAAAGCTCCAACCAACGCTCTTCTTTAGTTTCAATACCAACGATTATATCTTGTAATTTTTGAGATGTTTCAGCAATTTTATCTGTTTCAATTTCTCCAAGCTCAAATTGCTTTTCAATAGCTTTTTTTTCTTCGTTTAGTTTTGCAACTTCTTTTTCTAAATTCTGAAACTCCTTATTTTCGTTATAGGAAAGCTTTGCTTTTGAAGAGGTTTTTTCACGAGTGTCTGTACTTTTTTCTTTAGTAACTTGTTTTACAGGTTGTGAATCTTCATAGGCTCGATAATCAGTATAATTTCCAGGGAAACCGTTGATATTACCTTTTGTATCAAACACAAACAGGTGATCTACAATTTTATCCATAAAATAGCGATCATGTGAAACAACCAGCAAGTTTCCAGGAAAGTCTAGTAGGAAACTTTCCAATACATTGAGGGTTAAGATATCTAAATCATTGGTAGGTTCATCGAGAATTAGGAAGTTCGGATTTTGAATAAGAACCGTGCATAAATACAGTCTTTTTTGTTCACCTCCAGAAAGTTTTTCTACAAAATCATATTGTTTTTTTCTATCAAAGAGGAAACGTTCTAATAACTGCCCGGCTGAAATAGTTCTTCCTTTTGTTAACGGAATATAATCTCCAAATTCTTTGATGACTTCAATAACCTTTTGTCCTTCTTTAATGTTGATTCCTTTTTGAGTATAGTAACCAAACTTTATCGTTTCTCCAATGACAACTTTTCCCGTATCAACAGGGAGTGTTCCTGTAATTATATTTAAAAATGAGGACTTACCTGATCCATTTTTTCCAATAATACCAATACGTTCTCCACGTTTAAACACATAGTTGAACGCATTCAAAACAACTTTTTCCCCAAAAGCTTTTGAGGTATTGTGCAGTTCTAAAATCTTACTACCCATGCGCTCCATGTTAATCTCTAGCTGTACTTTATGATTTTGTCTACGCTGATGTGCTTTTTCTTTTATTTGATAAAAATCTTCAATTCTAGATTTCGATTTTGTAGTTCGAGCTTTTGGCTGTCGCCGCATCCAATCGAGTTCTTTTTTAAATAGATTTTTAGCTTTATTCAAGGTAGTTTGCTCAATAGCTAAACGTTCTTCTTTTTTCTCTAAATAATAAGAGTAGTTCCCTTTATAACTGTAGAGTTTTCCTTGATCTAATTCAATGATTTCATTACACACTCGTTCTAAAAAATACCGATCATGTGTAACCATAAAAAGTGTTATTTTTTCTTTTTTAAAATAGTCTTCAAGCCACTCGATCATTTCCAAATCTAAATGATTGGTTGGTTCATCTAAAATGAGTAGATCAGGTTTATTTATCAGGATAATAGCAAGCGATAATCTTTTGCGCTGCCCTCCGGATAAACTCTTCACTTTTAGTGAAAGATCATTTAATTGAAGTTTTGAAAGGATTTGTTTATACTGAGTTTCAAAATCCCATGCATTGTATTGATCCATCAAATCAAAAGCTTTTTGGTAGACTTCCTCGTTTTCAGGATTTTTTAATGCCTCTTCATACTGTTGAACAATTTTCAGAACTTGATTGTCTGAACTAAAAATTGCTTCCTCAATGGTTTGCTCATTTTGTAAGTTGTCATTTTGAGACAAGAAGGCAATATGTAGCCCTTTTCTCGACACAATTTGGCCGGAATCTGGGACGTCGTTACCAACAATAATATTGAGAATGGAAGTTTTTCCTGTTCCGTTTTTTGCTATGAAAGCAATTTTTTGGTCTTTATTAATACCAAATGATATATCCTCAAACAACACACGCTCGCCGTAGGATTTGGCTATATTTTCAACAGATAGATAATTCATAGTGCAAATAAACTAAAAAACCCGAGTATACACTCGGGTTTTGTTGGTTTTAAAATGAATTAGAACATTATCTCTTAATTAATTTTGTCTTAAATATTTTTTGACCGTCCTCTACTTCTAGGAAATATATTCCAGACATTAAACGAGAAACATTAATATCCTTATTTGTTTTTAGATCACCGTGAAGAACAATTTGTCCTAATGAATTTATAACTTTATAAGATGATAGTGTGATATTTCTATTATTCAATGTTACTTGAACCTTGTTGGACGCAGGATTAGGATATGCAACAATACTTAATGCATCTTCAATTCCCAAAATGTCGGCATCATTGGTACTAAATGTTGTATATAGATTACTAGTAACAGAAGAAACTATATCAATAGTATAATCTTCTACCTCACCATCTGCGAAATTTTCACAAGCGCTTTGTGCACTATTATATTTCATAGAGACGCGCATTCTCGTTCGACCTAAAGAAGCATTTGATGGAACATCAACAGTGGCAGATAAGTTATTGGCACTAGATGATGACCCCGAAACAACTTTTTCACTATCGGCAAAGGTTCCATCTTGGTTAAAATCAATCCAAACGGCCCAATGCTCGGTGTATGAAGACCCTGAGAATCCTGCACTTACAATCATTGTATTCGAACTCCCCTGTGCTAATGTACCTACTTGTGTGGTAAAATCTCCATAGCCTCCATTAGAACCAGTTGCGTTGGTAATACCTCCTAATTCTACATTATCTATCCATTCAAATGAAGATCTATTTCCACTAGAAGCACAATAGGTAACCTGATTGCCTAAGGTTGTAAATGTAACAGATGCATCTGATGATGCATTACCTGCGGCATCTTTGGCTTTTACAGTAAATGTATAAGTCGTAGAAGCCGTCAAGCCTGTAATATTAGCAGAAGTACCAGTAACGGTACCAATATTTGTTGATCCTTGGGATACTTCGTATTCCGTTACTCCTACATTATCTGTTGATGGACTCCATGTTAGTGTAGCACTGGTCTGTAGTACATTTGTAGCTTGAAGACCCGTTGGTGCTGAGGGTGCTTGTGTATCCGAACCAGCATCAACTGCCGTTACGCCAAGATCGTCGATGGCCAAATCACTTCTCCAACCATTTCCTGTAGTACCAACCAATCTAATTTTAATGGTAGTTCCTAAATAAGCGTTTAGATCTATTGAGGCATCATTCCATTGGTTTCCTTGATTCCCAGAAATAGTAAACTCATCATTCCAAGAGGCACCATCATTAGAAGAAACTTGTACTGTTAATGAGCCCATGTTTGTTCCATTCATATGATTTTTAAGAGTAAAAACTGCCGAAGATTTACCTGATAAATCGAAACAATCACTTTCTAAAATGGCAGTAGCATTTCTACCTATTTGTCCAGGGCTGTTGTTACTTGAGGCTTCTAAGAACATATAGAAAGATCCTTCTACTGCTGCATTTGGGCCAGTAGTGTTTGACGGAGTTCCATTACTATTTCTTACCCAATTTCCATCGTCACCACCGACCTGAGTCCATCCATCGTTACTTTCAAAACCTTCACTGTATGGTAATGATGTACAAGCAGTTGGTGCATTCGTTGTAAATGTTGTTGACGAGCTATACGATGAATTTGATCCATCAGAACATTTACTACGTACCTGCACTTCATATTGGGTTGAAGGACTTAAACCTGTTAGAGTTACAGTCGTTCCAGATTCAGCAATTACGCTCCAAGAAGAAGTTCCCGCTTGACGGTATCTTATATCATATGTAGTTCCAGTAACTGCTGTCCAATTAACTGTGGCATCTGCAATCGAAACACCTGATACAGAAACACCCGTGGGCGTCGAAGCATTACATACAGCAGGAGTACCTGTGATACCCGTTACTATTAATGAAAAAGCTTGGCTACCTCCTGTTAAAGAACCCTTATGTGTTACTGTTATTGTATATGTTCCAGAAGCTCCGTTAACATCCACTCTTTCGTATGGGTCAACATTATTATCTTGTTGAGCGCTTGTAGTTGGAGTCGTAAGTTTATAAGGAAAATATGTTGTTCCTCCCTTTGTAATACGAATATCCAAGTCATTTATTAATACAGGTGTCGTTGAATTTACTGTGGAATTGGCGGTACCCGGTCTATCCGTCCAAGAGATAGAAGCAAATAAAGGATTGGAACCATCGGAGTCAACGGTGATTGTATAGCTTTGACCTGAGTTCAATGTTAACTCCTCAATTTTTGCTTCATTTCCATTATCAGAGATTGCTTGTGCAGCTCTTTTGGTATTTAGAAGTCCCCATCCAAATACAGCATCTGGTCCAGAAGCCCCAGCATCATCTGCAGTATGCAATGCAATACCTTTTAGAGTTGCCGCTTTCATAAAGTTACCATTCAAATTATTATAATGTTGTTGTAATAATAATAAAGAACCTGTTACATTTGGAGATGCCATAGAGGTACCCGATATAGAGTTATATGCTGTATCACTATTGTCATAGGTAGAATATACTCCAGTACCGTTACCAGTGATATCTGGTTTTATACGCATATCATCTGTAGGCCCTTCACTACTTGAGCTATTGATAGCTACCGAAATAAGATCTCCGTTTGCGCTAATATTCGCATCTTGAGCATTCGCAACAACTAAATTGTTTTTTGAAGTTGAATGCCCTGTCAATTTGTCCCAGCCAGAACCCCCTGTAGGATTCTGATTTGCGCTATTATCATTTCCGTCATTACCAGCGGCAACGACCATTAAGTAACTAGGCGCGTTAAACATAATCTCATCCCAATCTCTCGATTCATTAATATATCCGCCAAAATAGTTTTGAGGTAGCTGTACCTGCCCAGATTGATTTCGAAAGGCAAATCCATATGAGTGATTTGAAAGTAACATTCCGTTTGAAGCTTGTGTTGTCGCTTCGGCTTTATCACTGTTCCAATCTGCTGTTCTCGCTTTTGCGTGTGGAGCCATACCTTTAGCATTTGCATCTACACCAGAGGCTACAATAGTTCCTGTGACGTGTTGCGCATGAAAACTGTTTCCATTTAGCGTTGAGCCATCAATAATGGAAACTCTATTAGTGCCACCCGCGCCATCAAACTCTTGGTGAGAAGGTCTTGTTCCGCCACCATCCCAAACATAGGCAGTCATTCCTTGCCCCATTAGGTTTAAGCCTAAAGACCCTCCAGATTGTAAATGATCTGCTCTTGTTGACCTTGCTGCATCGACATTAAAAGTGGTATAATAAATAGGCTTGCCATTATCAACTTTTTGTAATTCAAGCATTCGGCCATCTTCTAAGAAGATTTTTTCTTCCCAACCTCTTTGTTTAGCGATTTGTAAGGCGAGTTTCTTTTCTTGTTCAGCAACTTGTTTTAGTTGTTTTTGAATATTCTCTAGTTTAACAAGGTTATATCCTTGTCTGATTTTTTCAATTTCTAAGCGATCTTGTGCGGAAACTCCATAGCTGAAGCTTAAGAAAACACCAAAGAGTAATAATTTACTTAAAAAGTAATTTTTTTTCATAATTGTTTGATTGATTAAGGTTAAAAAATGAGCTTTAGCCCGAGAAATAGGCTGTTTTACAAGCTAAAGCAATTTTGTTTATTTGTTAATGAAAAAGACTAAACAATGAATATAATTCATATAAAATCACAATTTTCGTTAACAATTTGCCAAATATATGTTAATGTTTTAGATTATACAATAGTGGAAAACCATGATTTTTTAAAATAAGGGAAACCGCTATTTTTAAGAAGAGAATCGCTCAAAAAACAGTACATTTAGAATCTAAAAGCTGTATGATAACATGTTGAGTATTGATAAATTGGGTGTTTCTTTTGTGTCAAATGATACCACAACGAAAGTGGTACATGAAATTACGTTTGAATTAGGTGAAAACGAAATATTAGGAATTGTTGGTGAGTCGGGTTCGGGTAAATCTGTTTCTAGTTTAGCCATTTTGGGATTGTTACCCAAAAAGACGGCAGTATTAGAAGGAGAGATACGTTTCGAAAATGAGAATTGCATTGATTTCACCGAAACGCAATTTCGTGCGATCAGAGGTAATGTTATTTCGATGATATTTCAAGAACCCATGACTTCTCTAAATCCCAGTCTTACCTGTGGATATCAAGTCTTGGAAATTTTAAAACAGCATAATTCCATTACAAATAAGGAAGCAAAGGCAGAAGTTTTAACCTTGTTTAAAAAAGTGAAATTACCGAGAGTAGAAGCCATCTTTAACCAATATCCGCATCAACTTTCTGGTGGACAGAAGCAACGTGTTATGATAGCAATGGCTATCGCTTGTAAACCCAAAATTTTAATTGCTGATGAACCGACAACAGCCCTTGATGTAACCGTACAAAATGATATCATAACATTGTTAAAAGAATTACAACAAGAAACAAAGATGAGCATTATCTTTATTTCTCACGATTTATCATTGGTCTCTCAAATTGCGAACAGAGTGGTCGTTATGTATCAAGGTAAAATTGTTGAACAAGGAACTGCTTTTGAAATATTTAAGACCCCCACTCATGACTACACTAGGGCATTGATCAATTCAAAACCGAGTTTAGACAAGAGATTGCTTGAACTACCTACTGTTACTGACTTTTTAAACCAATCAATTAATACAACGGCCATTTCGCAAAACGAACGAGCCAAAATGCATGAGAAGATGTACGCGTCTTCACCTTTACTAGAGGTATATGATTTAAAAACCTACTTTAATACTGATCATTCATGGTTTTCAAAGAAAAAGGAACCAGTAAAAGCAGTTGATGGAATTTCGTTGAAAATATATGAGGGTGAGACCTTGGGTTTGGTAGGAGAATCAGGTTGTGGTAAAACAACATTTGGAAGGACTATTATGCATCTGGAAAAAGCAACGGAAGGTGCGATATTGTACAGAGGCAAAGATATTCTATCATTATCAAAACAAGAGTTAAAGAAACTACGTAAAGAAATTCAGATTATCTTTCAAGACCCTTTTTCATCTTTAAATCCCAGAATACCTGTCGGGAAATCTATTTTAGAACCGATGAAAGTGCATCAGCTGTACACTTCAGATATAGAGAGAAAAGAAAAGGTATTCGAAATATTAGAAAAAGTAGGCCTAGAGCGGTCGAGCTACAATCGTTATCCACACGAATTTTCTGGAGGCCAACGACAACGAATAGGAATCGCTCGAACCATAGCACTGCAACCCAAATTGATTATTTGTGATGAATCTGTTTCGGCACTTGACGTATCGGTTCAAGCCCAGGTATTGAACTTATTAAACGCCTTGAAAAAGGATTTCGGATTCACGTATATATTTATCTCACATGATTTGGCGGTTGTAAAATATATGGCAGACCAATTGGTGGTTATGAATAACGGTAAAATTGAGGAAATTGGTGATGCAGATGATATTTACCAAGCCCCAAAGACAACATATACTCAAAAATTAATTGGTGCAATCCCTAAAGGAATATAGGCAAGATGACATTAACCAGAGAAGAACGTCATAGGTTTAGAAAATTACTTTTTATATATCAAGATGGCTTAGCAATTACTGCCAATATTGTTGCATTACATCAAAATGGAGTGCTTGAGTTTTTAGAGGTGAGAAAGCAAACAACCTTGGAAGAGATTTCGACATTCTTTCCTAGTTTCCATAAAGGTTATTTAAATATATCTATACGCAGTCTTGCTTCACAGGGCTTTTTATGCTACGAGGTTTCAAATACCACAGTTTCTATTAAGATTACTCAAAAGTTTTTTGATCTAAAGGAGTGGATTCCTATGTATGTTCACTTTGAAAAACTGTATAGCATACAGTTAGATATCTTAAGAAGTCCGTTTTCTCAATTCTCATTGAACAATATCTTTTTCGAATTTTCCAGCCAATTAAAGGCCCTCAGAACGAAGCATAAAGACCAATTATATTTCTTAGAAGAAGTCTCTAAACATCTCGAAGGAATGTTGTTGGCTCCTCTTCTCGTATATTTAAATTATCACGCCGATATTGACGATGTTGATATAAAAGAATACATATTGACCGATACTAATTTAGTTCAATTATTTGATGATTTGGGTTTACTCTCTAACACTTCGTATACAAAAAAGGGAAACTTTTTGTTAGAGAAAAGCTATGCTTTTGGCGTGACGACTTCCTATATCCCAATTATTACAAATGTTGACACCTATTTGAGAGGTGATTTTATGCCGTTTTTTGAAAGAAACAGTCAAGGTAATGAAAAGCATGTTTTTAGAGGAATTAACGTGTGGGGTAGCGGTGGATCACATATTACTTATTTTAAAAAGATAGACTTAATCTTGAAAGATATTTTTAATAGGCCATTAGAGGAACAACCCAAAGGAATTATTGATGTTGGTTGTGGAAATGGAGCTCTATTAGAACATATGTTTCATTTAATTTGGAATGATACCACACGTAGAAAAGACTTAGATAAAAACAAATTAATCCTAATTGGGGCCGATTACAACAAAGAAGCATTGCTGAGCACGCAAAGAAATTTAAAAAAAGCAGATGTGTGGGCAGAAGTTGTTTGGGGTGATATTGGCAACCCTAAAGAGCTAGATTCAAAACTACAAGAATTGTATGATGTAAAGTTATCAGATCTCTTGAATATTCGTTCTTTCTTAGATCATAATAGACCTTTTAACAAGCCGAATGAAAGTGTTATATCCGACCATATCTCTTCGGGTGCTTTTGCAAATAGAGGTAAATGCATTAATAATCATGATGTTGAACAAAGTCTAGTGGAACATTTCAGTAAATGGAAGCCTTATATAGAAAAGCACGGGCTCTTATTGATTGAATTACATACAATAGATCCAAAGACGGTAAGTTTGAATTTGGGTAATACGCCCTGTACCGCTTATGACGTGACACATGGTTTTTCAGATCAATATATCGTCGAAATAGAAGTGTTTAACAATGCTGTCGAAAAAGCTGGCCTCAAAATAGACAAGGGTCAGTACTATAAATTTCCCAATTCAGAATTATCGACCGTAAGTATTAATCTTATTTCTTAGTCTTTAAAATCAGATTTGAATTCTTTTTGGTAGGCAATAAAATCTTCTTTAGAAGTGATTTTTTTATAAGCATTGCTACCAAATACTTTGAGATACAATTCTAATTGCTTCGCATTATGATACCCTTTAACAGGTGCTAATAAAGACGCTTTTTCATCTAAAAAAAGTATTGTTGGATAGGCAGTCACGCCGAATGCACTTGCCAATTCATGTTGGCTATTACGACCTCTTTTTTTAGCAGGATTATAATTTGGATTTGAAAATTTTTGCTCCTTAAAACTGACTTCCCCATCTCCTTCAGCATTGAATTTTACCGCATAGTAATTTTCATTGACATATTTCACGAGATCTTTTTGTTGAAATGTATTTTTATCTAACATTCTGCACGGTCCACACCAAACAGTAAACATATCCATCATGATCTTTTTAGGATTCTTCTTTTGAGCGGCTACAGCCTCTTCGAAGGTCATCCAATTAATCTTGGGATCCTCCTGTGAATTACCAGTTAAAGAAAAACCGGCTATGATAAGTACTAGTATTAATTTCTTCATTTATCTTATTTTCATGTATTCAGACGCAAACAACGTGCCTAAATTACAAAAAAGAAACGCTGTATTCGTTGTGTTTAGTATACTTATCGGATACCATGCATTAATTTTTTTAGGATAGGGTTCATAATTACGATTAATATACCTGCTGCTATGGGAACAATTGTAAATATTAAAAAGAATGTTGAAAGATTATAATCTGCGGTAACTTTATCTATCATTCCGCCAAGGGAACCGGCAGCTTTTTGACCAATGGCAATAGCCAGATACCAAATACCGAACATAAAGGCAATCATTCTTCCAGGAACAAGTTTGCTTAAATATGATAGTCCAACGGGTGATAAACAGAGTTCACCCAGTGTATGGAACAAAAAGGCAAGAATCAACCAAATCATACTCACTGATGCCGTTTTTGCGCCTTGTGGAATACCCATTGAACCATAAGCCAATAAGGCGAACCCAAAACCGAGCAAACCTAAACCTAGGCCGTATTTCACTGCTGCACTAGGGTTGTATTTACTTTCCCACCATTTAGAAAAGAATGGAGCAAAAGCGATTATAAAGAATGAGTTAAGAATACCAAACCATGTGGCTCCTACCTCCGTGGTATCTTTGCTAAATTCATTATTTAATTTCCAAACAACAATTCCCCAAATAATAATAAAACTAATGGCTAAAACGATATTTGAAAACCCAATTTTCGAAAAAGTTTTTTTTGATAATAAGAAAACAACATAACTAATGATAACGAGAGGAATAACGGTTAAAATGGCATCAATGATTTTAAACACCAATGCAGATGACCCTGTCAAATCCCTCATTGTATAATCCCTTGCAAAAATGTTTAATGAACCAGCTGCTTGCTCAAAAGCCGCCCAAAAGAAAATAGTGAAGAAGGCAAATATGGCAACCGCGATCATTTTATCTTTTACAATCGGCGTATATCTTCTAATTCGTGAGATGATTAGATATAGAAACAACAAAACAGCAGCAATAATAACCACGGTCGCACCTTCGAAATCACCAATAGTGAAATCGAATAGATTTATGTTTCCAATTTTTGACATAGGATCATTGATTAACCACGTAAATCCCATTGTCGTAGTTAACCCTATAAGTATTTTATCGATCAGAGTGAAATGGTTCAATTTATCAGACTCTTGATTATCTTGCTGTTTGCTTGGAGCCTTTTCATTGATGTTTTGAGGTAACTCCACTTCATGTTTTTTTGAAGGTTTCGCTCCGATATTTCCAAATAGATTTTTAGAGAGCCAAAATTGAATCATTCCTAAAAACATAAAAATTCCGGCAAGACCAAAACCCCATGACCAACCTACATTTTCTGCCAAATAACCGCATAGCATAATACCGAAAAAACCGCCTGCATTTACGCCCATATAAAAAATCGTATATGCTCCATCTTTTTTAGCATCATTGCCTTTATACATTTCGGAAATAACCGATGTTATATTTGGCTTGAAGAATCCTGTTCCTATAACTAATAATGCTAGCCCTAAGTATAACGTGAATTCTGTTTCAAATGCCATTGAGACATGTCCGAGAGTCATAATAAAGCACCCTATAACAACTGCCCATCGATATCCAGTATATTTATCAGCAATATAACCTCCTAAAATAGGCGTTAAATACAGCAAAGAAGCATAAGTGCCAAATAAAGCCAAAGCATGTTCACGCGGCCAATTAGCCCATCCTGGATTATCACCAAGTAATGGAGCGGTGAGAAAAATTACCAGTAAAATACGCATTCCGTAAAAAGAGAATCGCTCCCACATTTCGGTAAAGAACAAAACGAATAATCCTGCAGGGTGCCCTAATACCTTATCCTTAAAAAGATTTTCTATATCTGTATTCATAAATAGTTGTTGAGATTATAAAAAAGAAAAGCCTCGCATAATTACGAGGCTTTAGATTATTTTATTAATGAACTTTACCCATTAACTTTTTCATCAAAGGAGAGAAAACGATGACAATTAACCCGGCTCCTAAAGCGTATTTCGCAATTAGCATAAAACCATCTGTATAGATCCCTAAGGTATCTAAACCTCCAACATTGACATCGGTGCTTTCGACTGCTAGTTGCTTTCCTATAAAACCTACAATTTGAAACGCATAGGCTGAAGATAAGAACCAAATTCCCATCATAAAGGCTACAATTCTTTTAGGAGATAAATCGGTTATTTTCGATAAACCTACAGGAGACATAAATAATTCACCAATAGACAAGACTAAATACATTACTAATAAATAGGCGAAAGGAACCATTCCATTGGCATCTGCATTTCCTTTACTCAATGCCAATACGTAAAAACTTGCACCGGCCAACACCAGCCCTAGACCAAATTTATAGGGGGTTCTAGGGTTTAAGTTTTTCTTTGATAAATAGCCCCACAATAAAGAGATAGGAATTGCAAGAATAATTATAAACATCGAATTTAAAGAGTTTGTTTGAGCTGCTGTCATAATACCATCTAAGGCAACATTTCTAGAGGCAAACAAGGTGATTACACTACCTGATAACTCATGAAACCCCCAAAAAAGGGTCATAAAAAAGGTAATTAGTATGGCCATTATTAGCTTTTTTCTTTCATCTAAATTAACCTTTATTAATATGTTGATCATATATATAGCGATGGCTATTCCAATAATTAAAAATATAATTCCAACTAAGTTTTTTTCTCCAATGATTGGAGTTTCTTCTGTTGTAATCGATTTGTAAGAAGATAGAATAAATGCAATAATAGGCACGCAAAGAGTAGCAATTATTGGAATGAATGTTTTTTGAGGGATTCCTAAAATCTTCTTTTCATAAACGTCTTGGTTTGGAGGTAAACCTTTATCACCAAAAATATTCTTTTTAATGCCGCTCCAAAAGAAAACCAACCCAGTTAACATTCCAATTCCTGCTAATCCAAAACCATAATGGTAGCCATATTTTATGGCTAACCACCCACATAATAACGGAGCAATCCAGCCTCCAATATTAATTCCCATATAAAAAATAGTAAAACCAGAATCTTTCCTCACATCACCATCCTTATATAAAGCGCCCACAAAAGTTGAGATATTTGGCTTAAAGAAGCCATTACCTACAATAATGAATGCTAAGGCTAAAAAGAAAGCAATATCATTTTCTATTGCCAACACAAAATGACCTAATGCCATTAAAATTCCACCTAAAAAAATGGAGCTTCGCATTCCTAGAATTTTGTCAGAAACTCTACCCCCAATTACCGTTGAGGCATATACTAAGGAACCATATGATGCATAAACAGCGGCCGTCGCAAAGTCTCTATTCGATAAAGATTTAAAAATTTCTTCAACCATATAAAGCGTTAACAACGCTCTCATTCCATAAAAACTGAAACGTTCCCAAAGTTCGGCGAAGAACAAATAGAACAATCCGGCTGGGTGCCCTAGAATTTCTTTTTCATGCGGTTGTTTCGTAATTTCTGACATAATATATAGGGTATTTATTAATTTTTAATATTCTCTTCTGTGGCAATGGTATTTTCAGAACCTCCTAAATGCTGATCGATAAAAGCAGTCATTTTAGTAAATAAATGCAAACGAGTATTGTCGCCTTTTCGGATACCGTGCGCGCGATCAGGGTAGACAAATAGATCGAATTGTTTATTGGCTTCCACCAAGGCATTAATCATTCTAGTCGTATTTTGTACATGCACATTATCATCACCAGTTCCGTGCACAAGCAAGTAGGCTCCTTTTAATTTATCAACATGATTTATAGGCGAATTATCATCATAACCACTGGCATTTTCTTGTGGTGTTTGCATATATCTTTCGGTATAAACAGTATCGTAAAAACGCCATGAAGTAACGGGTGCGACGGCAATAGCCATTTTAAAAACATCAGCCCCTTTCGTAAGAGCTAGAGAAGACATGTATCCGCCGTAACTCCAACCCCAAATCCCGATTCTATTCTTATCTATATACGGCAGTGCGCCCAATTTTTTTGCTGCATCTATTTGATCTTGGGTTTCATATTTTCCTAGTTCTTTATAAGTCACCTTTTTAAAATCACGACCTTTTAATCCAGTACCGCGACCATCTACACAGGCAATAATATATCCTTTTTGAGCTAATAGCTGAAACCAATAGTCATTGCCTCCGCCCCAGCGATTCGCTACCTGTTGAGATCCAGGACCAGAATATTGATGCATAAATAAGGGATACTTCTTATTTGGATCAAAATTACTTGGTTTTATCATCCAAGCATTGAATTCACCATTTTCGGTTTTGACTGTAAAGAATTCTTTTTTCGCAGTTTTGAAGTCATTCAGTTTTTCTGAAAGGGCTTGATTATTTTTTATTTCTTTTAATTGCTTACCTGATTTTGCAGCATTCAACGTGTAAATATTTGGCGTATTTGCACTTGAAAACGTATTTACATAGTAGTTGAAGCTGTTGCTAAATGCAGCACTATTGGTGCCCGTATTAGAACTTAATCGTTGTTTGTTTTTACCATTTAATTTTATCGAATAGACAGATCTATTAATCGAGCCATCTTCGGTAGATTGATAAAAAATACGTTTTGTTTTAGCATCATAACCATAGTAATTCGTGATTTCCCAAGTGCCTTTTGTTACTTGATTCTTAAGTTTACCTGCGGCATCATAATGATAAATATGATTGAATCCGTCTTTTTCGCTTGTCCAAATAAAACTATTATCTTTTAAAAAAGTAAGGTTGTCGGTAATGTCTACGTAAGCGGCATCTTTTTCGTTTAAGACAACAAAAGAATCTAGGGTTGCGCCATCGACAAAGAGTAAATTCAAATTATTTTGATGACGATTAAGCGTGGTGACCGCAAGAGCGTTCGAATTGTTGGTCCATTGAATTCTTGGGATATAATACTGCGCTTTTTCACCTAAATTGACTTGTGCAGCTTTTTTAGTGGTTAAATTGAAGATGTGTAATGAAACTAAGGCATTTTTTTCACCAGCCTTAGGATATTTGAAAACTTGCTGTGTTGGATACAAAGAACTACCATACATATCCATTGAAAATTCAGGAACTTCAGTTTCATCGAAACGTAAAAAAGCGAGTTTGTCAGAATTTTTATTCCAGTCAAATGCTCTTACAAAAGCGAACTCTTCTTCATAGACCCAGTCGGTAATACCATTGATTACTTTATTTTTTTCGCCATCAAAAGTTACTTGAACGGTTCCATTATTAATCAGGTTTTTCACGTATAAATTATTGTTGTACGTGTATGCAACTTTGTTTCCATCTGGAGAAAATCTAGGCTCTTGAATTTTATGCTGAGAGATTTGTTGTAAATTTTTCGAAGCAATATCATAAACGTAGTAGATCCCTTTTGATGAATGACGATAGATTTTTTCGGAATCGGTTCCTAAAATTAGTTTGGTTTCCGAGGCATCGAATGTATAACTTTCAAAATGAGCAATTCCTTCTAAATTTTTACTATCAACGATGGAAGCAACTTTTTCTAAGGTTTTATAATCATATTTATCTAAGCTTGTATTTTTACTTTCTTCATCTGTGTTTAGAATCGTATAATAATCTCCAATGTTCATCGAGTGAAAAGAATTTAATCTTTCTGTTTTAAACGTATTGTTAGACCAAATATCTTCTAGTGTAATATCATTTTTTTGTGCGTGAATTGTTGCTGTAAAAGCAATGAAAACAAGGATTAATTTTTTCATATGATTTCTATGATAAGATGTTCTTACGAAATTGAGCAGATTTAGCCAGTAAATATGACAATTCAATAAAAGTTTGCCAAGTTTACGGAAAATTCATCAAAAATCAATCCAAAAATCGTATAAACTGGACTGGAGTTTGAATCAATAGTAATGAGGTTTTTCAGATTTAGTATCTTTGGATTTCTTACTAAAGTGATAATTAATGACCAAAATCATATCTGGCTTTTCTAAGTTCACAAAACAAGAAAAGATAAATTGGATAGCAAGTACTTTTTTTACTCATGGAGACGAAGCCATAAGTATTTTACAAAAATACTGGAATGACGACCAAGGCTTACAGCAGTTGCATGATGAGTTTATTGAAAATACGGTTTCCAATTTTTATGTGCCTTACGGAGTTGCTCCTAACTTTATAATCAATGGCAAAACATACGCCATTCCGATGGCGGTAGAAGAGAGCTCTGTTGTAGCGGCAGCATCACTGGTGGCTAAGTTTTGGAGTTCACGAGGAGGGTTCAATGCGACAGTAATTTCTACCACCAAAATTGGGCAAGTTCACTTTATGTATGAAGGTGATTTTACCGAGTTGAACGCCTATTTTCAAGATGTTCGATCCGAATTATTTCGTGCCACCGAGACGATCACGAAGAATATGCGGAAGCGAGGAGGAGGTATTTTGAATATGGAGCTTAGAAATAAAAGTGATAAGCTCGATAATTACTATCAAATTCATGTTACTTTCGAAACCAAGGATAGTATGGGTGCCAACTTTATAAATTCTTGTTTGGAGGCCATTGCACATCGATTTAAAAAAGAAGGAATCGAAATTGTCATGAGTATTCTATCCAATTATATTCCTGAATGTTTGGTGAGAGCTGAGGTTAGTTGCACGCTTGACGAATTAGGAGATAATGGCGCTGAATTTGCTCGAAAGTTTCAGCAAGCTGTTCAAATCGCCAATGTCGAACCGCACCGGGCGGTCACCCATAACAAAGGTATTATGAATGGCATCGATGCTGTTGTATTGGCCACTGGAAATGATTTTAGAGCTATTGAAGCTGGGGCGCACGCTTTTGCGGCGAAGAATGGGCAATATCAGAGTTTGACACATTGTGAAATTCATAACAATGTATTTAAATTTTGGATTGAAATTCCGTTAGCGCTTGGAACCGTAGGCGGCTTGACAGCATTGCATCCCTTGGCTAAACTGTCATTAGAGTTATTGCAAAAACCTTCGGCAAAAGAGTTAATGCAAATTGTTGCGGTCGCCGGATTAGCGCAAAATTTTGCTGCCTTGAGGGCTTTGGTCACTACTGGGATACAAGAAGGGCATATGAAAATGCATTTACAAAATATCTTAAATCAATTAGGCGCTTCTGAAAATGAGAAACAACAATTAATTATGTATTTCAACAAACGCCCTGTGAGTCATAGTGGCGTTGTAGAAGCCTTTGAAAAGATGAAGTCTCAGAAAATTTAATTCATAATTTGTAAGATGGAGTTATCAGCTGTACCGAGTAAAAGAAAGAAATATTTGAATGAAATTGGAAAATTACTGGCTCACAAGCATGGCAAAAAAAAGTCATATAAGGTAAAAGCAATTCAATTGGCCTGTGATAAGTCGAAGTATGGCAACGATTTTGGCATTCACAATTTTCCTTGGATTGTTTGTGCTTTTTCGAATGAAAAAGAATTTAATTCATATTGTGAATCTATTGATTTGAAGGCAGATTATGACGCCATGAGACGAATCATGTTGAAGGGAACCTCATATGAGAAAATACTTGATTCAACAGATTCGAGCGCCAAAGGTAAATTTGATTTGAATGATGTTTCAGTAGATAATCTCATAGACCCAAATACTATAGCATAAATAAAGACGATTCTTTTTCGGATTATCTTTTCTTATTGCTTTATAAAAACATTCTATCTCATTCCATAGGCTTTTAGATGCAAAGTTTCTATCTTTGAAAAACAAAGAAGTTTAATCTAAAAAATTATAAAATCATGGCTTTTGAATTACCAGAATTAGGCTACGCATATGACGCCTTAGAACCACATATAGATGCAAGAACAATGGAAATTCACCATTCGAAGCACCATAATGGATATACAACTAAGTTAAATGCGGCGATTGAAGGAACTGACCTTGCCGGAAAGTCGATAGAAGATATTCTAGGAAACTTAGATATGAATAACAAAGGTGTTAGAAATAACGGTGGCGGTTTTTACAATCACAGTTTGTTTTGGTCTATTATGAACCCAGAAGATAAAGGGCGTTTATCAGGTCCGTTAAGAGATGCTGTTGAAGCTGCCTATGGATCTTTCGATGCATTTAAAGATGCTTTTGCCAAGGCTGCTGCTACACAATTTGGTTCTGGTTGGGCATGGTTATGTGTTCATAAAGGCGGTAAAGTTGAGGTATGTTCAACTCCAAATCAAGACAATTCTTTAATGCCAGGTGTTGGCTGTGGAGGAACTCCAATTTTAGGAATTGATGTTTGGGAACATGCTTATTATTTGAATTATCAAAACCGTAGACCAGATTATATCAATGCATTTTTTAATGTGATCAACTGGAACGAAGTAGAAAGACGTTACGACGCTGCTAAATAAAGATTGTTATAGTGCATTTTCGGCAATTGTTTTGCCAACAATATATCCGCCTGTCCAGGCATTTTGAAAATTAAAACCGCCTGTGACGGCATCAATATCTAAAACCTCTCCTGCAAAGAAGAGGTTTTTGTGTTTCTTACTCTCAAAACGCTTAAAATTAATTTCTTTAAGATCGACACCTCCGGCGGTCACGAACTCCTCTTTGAAGGTCGTTTTGCCGTTGGCATTAAAAATACTATTCGTGAGTTGATTGGTGAGATTGTCTAATTGTATATTAGAGAGATCGGCCCATCGTTGGTCTCGTTCAATTTCTGAGGCGAGTACAAGGTTTTCCCATAAACGTTTTGGAATTTCAGGAAACGGACTTTTTAAGAAGACTTGTTTTTTAGAGACTTTGGTTTTTATCCTTTTTAATTGTTCTAGAATGATATAGGGCGTTTGCGACAACCAATTCACAAGAACATTATATTGATAGTCTTTTTCTGCTAAATGCCGTGCGGCAAAGGCTGATAGTTTTAATACGGCTGGGCCACTAATTCCCCAGTGGGTTATGAGCAATGGGCCACTGCTTTCAAAAGCTGAATTAACAATGGAAACAGATGCGTTAGCGACAGATACTCCTGGAATTTCCCGAATACGATTATCGTTTATTTTAAAGGTAAACAATGACGGAACAGGAGGAATAATACTATGGTTGAGCTGCACAGAGAGTAAGCTCCAAAATTTAGGGCTACTTCCTGCAGCAACGACTAGTATATCAGCAGTATATTCGTCGGTTTTGGTTGTGATTTTATACTGATCCTTTAGTTTAGAAATTGACGTTACATGCTGATTTAAATGTAACTTAACTCCAGCGTTTTCTGAAGCCTCCATGAAGCAATCAATAATGGTTTGAGACGAATTTGACACAGGAAAAACACGATTGTCTGACTCAATTTTTAAGTCTATTCCACGATTTTCGAACCATTCCATCGTATCACCTGTCATGAATTGATGGAAAGGGCCCAACAATTCTTTTTTACCTCTTGGATAAAATTCGCAAAGTTCTTTAGGATCAAAACATGCATGTGTAACGTTACATCGGCCGCCTCCAGAAATTTTTACTTTTTGTAGTACATTTTTACTTTTTTCGATAATGATTATCTCCAATTCGGGATTTAATTCAGCCGCCGTAATTGCAGTGAAAAAACCAGCCGCACCTCCACCAATAATCACAACTCTTTTACTCATAACAGCATGTCTTGATATTTTATAACTGTAGCAAAACCTTTCTGGTTGAAATACGACGTAGTGTCTTCGTTTCCTGTTGCTAATATAAAATCACCACCCCAAGCTCCCAAACTTTTTGTTTGACCAAAATAATCAGAGAATAATACCGACTGTACAGGTTCTTGTTTAATAATAGAGGCTATTAGCTGTTCATGTTCCACTACTAATTTTTCAAAATCATTGAGCTCTGAACAATTAATAAATGCTTCTGTGAGCGCCGATACTTCATCTGCAAAAGCACTAATATTACCTTTGAATTTTTTGTACTTAGCAATACCTTCTCTACTATTTTGTTTTTTATTGAGATGCACAAAATATAACTGTTCTTTAAAATTTGGATCAAAGGTAGGTGCTTCTAATACAAAGGGTTTGTTTTCCTTTAATTGATATATAATTGGGGTGTTATGTTGAGCGCAAGCAATATCATACGCACTTCCCCCAAAGGTGTTAAATTGTAACTGAAAGGGGTCCACTTGAGCCCATTGCGCTATGTTGTTTATTAAGGTCGAAGAAGAACCTAGGCCCCAATCTCGAGCAAAAGTAAGTTCTGACTTTACATATGAACCTTCTCGGTTTGCAAGAAATGTAGGGTTCATTTTTTTTGCCTCTAAGAGAACCTTTTGTAGGTTTTCTGCTAAGGTATCATCACCACCTTCTTCTTTTGCATCGAAAGTTGCACTCATTATTCTGAGTTTTGGTAGATCGAATACCACTTGTAACCAACGCTCATTTTTGAGCGTAAAACTTTCCCATACCAACTCCTGTTCTTGTATTGAAGAAACCACTAGGTTTTGTCCATATTTGGTGGGTACCGCTAGTGATTTCGCACCATCAAGTACTAGATATTCTCCAGTAATCAATAATTTTCCATTACTATAAAAAGAAGCCATAAGAATTAGCTTTTACGTCGGTTATATATCGGTAGAAATAAAAATGACAACCCTCCGAAAACAATGATCATGATCGTTTGTGCGGTCCACATGATCCAGCCAAATGCGCGTGAAGGATTATCTTCTATATTGTATAAAATGAGAGCACTCGCTACGAAAACAGGATATACACCTAACCCTCCATTTGTAACAGCCATACTCAAAGCTCCGGCAACAAAGCCAACGATGACAGCTTCAAAAGGTAAATAGGTTGTTTCGGGTATCGCAAAAGTAACCGCATAAAACATGAGTACATACATCACCCAAATAAAAAGAGTATGAAAAATAAAAGGCCATTTTTTCTTCATTTTGAAGATGCTAATAGCTCCTTCTACTAAACCATTAATGAAAACTTTTACCTTTAATAAAAACCCTTTTTTTGCTCTCTGAATTAGCTTTATTAACACAAGCCCGATAACTCCAAGTGCCACTAAAATGAGGATAGGAATCAATTTATTGGTGTCTTTATCCTTAAATAAATAGCTCTCAACAAAATCTGCTTGCAAAATAAATGCAAGCGTTATGATAATCAAGAGCATGATAACGTCAGCAATGCGTTCGGCAACTATAGTACCAAAGGCTTTCTCCAAAGGGATATTTTCATATTTTGAAATGGCAGAGGCACGGGCAATTTCTCCTGCCCTTGGAATCGCTAGATTGACAATATACGCAACGAGTACGGTCATGGTGCTGTTGGCGAATTTCGGTTTATAACCTAGGGGCTCCAATAAAAATTGCCAGCGGTATGCTCTGGAAAGGTGACTCAATGCTCCTATAAGTAATGAGAGACCGACCCACCAATAGTTTGCCGATTTGAATGAATTAATAATCTCTGTTTTATCTTCGGGAGTAAGTCTCGATAGTAAATTCCAAATTAAACCAATACCAATAGAAATTGGAATAATGGTAAGCGCTATTTTTTTAAACTTTGAATTCAAAAGTATCGAAGTAAATGGCTTGCAAAAGTACTTAATTTAAAGCGATATTATCAATTAATCGAATCTTTCCAGCGAAGACTGCAATAAAACCTCTGTATTTGCTGCCTTTCCTTTTTCTTGAAATTGTTTTTAAGGTTTTAATATGGGCAATTTCGAAATATTCGAGCTCCAAATGTGGATGCTCGCGAAATTGCTGATGAACCCATTGATCTACTTTGGAGGCCGATTGCTTTTCGAACTTTAGTTTGGCTTCTTGAAGAGTTTTATAAATAAAAGGAGCTTCTTCTCGATGTCGTTGAGACAAACGTGCGTTTCGAGAGCTCATAGCCAATCCATCCTTTTCACGATGAATTTTACAGCCAACGATTTTAATTGGAATTTTATAGTTTGCTACCAATTTTTTAATAATCTGAAGTTGCTGAAAATCCTTTTCACCAAAATAAGCATTAGTTGGTGCTACAATTTCGAACAATCTCTTGACGATGGTTCCCACTCCATCAAAATGCCCTGCCCTGAATTTTCCTTCCATGGCGTGTTCTAACCCTCCAAAGGTATATTTTGTAGAGCGAATATTTCTTTGATAAATATCGTCAGCCGAAGGCGCATAAAGAAAATCACAATTAATTCCTTTAAGAAGTGATGTGTCTTGTTCGAGTGTTCGGGGATATTTTTTAAGGTCTTCTTTGTTGTCGAATTGTGTTGGGTTTACGAAAATACTCACAACAACCAAATCATTCGCACGTTGTGCTTCTTTGATGAGAGATAAATGACCTTCATGTAAGGCTCCCATGGTTGGAACAAAACCAATAGTGTGACTTTTTCTTTTGTCAGATAAAGCATTTTTTAGTGACTGAGTTGTGAGGCAAACAAGCATGAAATAATGTTAAGAATTTTGTTAAAAGCGTGTAAACATACTATTTTAAGTTTAAATCTACTTAAATTTTTGTAATTTTGCAGCACCCTAACAAAGACGGATTTATGAAAGACAAGAGAATATTATATGTATCTTCTGAAGTAGTGCCATATTTGCCAGAAAATGAAACCGCAAATATGTCTTTTGAAGTGTCGAGAGAGATGCATAACAAAGGCGCTCAAATTAGAATTTTTATGCCTCGTTTTGGTGTGATAAATGAGCGTAGACATCAATTACATGAGGTAATTAGATTGTCTGGAATGAATCTCATCATTAATGACATGGATATGCCATTGATTATTAAGGTTGCTTCTATACCAAAAGAAAGAATGCAAGTATATTTTATCGATAATGATGAATATTTTAAGCGCAAGGCTTTATACACAGATGAAGATGGGAAATTATTCAATGATAATGACGAGCGTGCTATTTTCTTTGCGAAAGGAGTTGTTGAGACTGTAAAAAAATTAAATTGGGCACCAGACATCATTCATGTTCATGGTTGGATGGCCTCTTTATTACCTTTATATCTTCGAGAGTATTATAAAAACGACCCGTTATTTTCTGAAAGTAAAATTGTAACATCACTTTACAACAATGAATTTGAAGGTGTATTGAGCAAGGATATGATCGAAAAGATAAAATTTGATTCTATCTCTGAAGAAAAATTAAAATCTCTGACAAAAGCTGATCATTCAAACCTATTGAAGATCGCTATTGAAAACTCTGATGCTGTTATTAAAGGAAGCGAAGAGCTGTCTGATGAAATAGAAACCCATATAAAAACTACCGAAACCCCTGCTTTAGATTTTCAACCTTTTGATAATTTTACTGAAGCATATTCTAACTTTTACCTAACCGAAGTTTTATAATTAATCGTTAAAATTTAATATAGTTTATGACAACTAGATTTATGAACAGCATTAAGTCTGTTTTTTTATTTTGTATTGCTTTATTGGGTATTGTTTCATGTGAAAGAGATTTTGAAGATGTGGGCGTGGCACTTGTAGATAACAATTTATTTAATACGTCCGAAATGGATTTTGAGGTTATTGCGTATAGCCGAGATGTAGATTCTTCTAGAGTTGATAATTTGCCAATCTACAATTTAGGAGTGTATCGAGATCCTAATTTTGGAGAAATAAAATCTACTTTTGTGACACAATTGGGTCTTTCTTCAAATCAAGATTTTGGTTTAAACCCAGTAATTGACACTGTAATTGTAGATATTCCTTACTTTTCAACACGCCAGTCGGAAGACAATTCTGATGGCACACCGAATTTTGAATTAGACTCAATTATAGGTGACCAGGAACTCGAATATACAATGAAAGTGAGCAGATTGGCGACGTTCCTAAACACACTGAATCCAGAGGATCCAACAAGAATAAAGCAGTACTATTCTGATGAAACGTATAGTGGCGAAACAGAATTATATTCAGGGCTTTTTAAACCAAATAAAAACGATACTGTTTTGTTTGTTAAAAGAGGTTTATTTGAAGGATCACAAAGTATAGATACTATTCAAACTGATAATTTAAGTCCTTCGATTAAATTACCTTTAGATGAGGATAAGATTGAAGATATTTTTATTACTGGACCAACGGAAAGTGATCTGTCCAGTATTGAAAATTTTGTGCAATACTTTCGTGGATTATTATTTGAGGCAGATGGAAGTGATGGCTCTTTAATGTCATTAAGGATGGCTGATGCAACGTTTAACATTTATTATACGAACGAAATACTTACTGATGAAGAAGGCATCGACCTCAATGGTGATGGTGATACTGATGATATGGATGTTCCGGTGAAAACGAAGCAAACATTAACCTTACCTTTTTCAGGAATTAGAGCGAGTACATATGCACGAGATTATTCAGGTTCTATAGCTGAGAGTTTTGTAAATGCACCCAATACATTAGAAGGAGAAGAAAACTTATATGTACAAGGATCGGCAGGTTCAATAGCTGAAATCAAGCTTTTTGAAGACACGGCTTTATTGGATGAGATAAGATCAAATAATTGGTTGATAAATGGAGCAATTCTCGATTTATATGTGGTAGATGACCCTATGAATAGAAACGTTCCAGAAAGACTTTATTTGTATAATGCAGATGAAAACTCGATCGTAAGAGATGTATTGTCTGAACGTCAAGTTACCGGTATTGGAGGGTTCTTAGAAAGAGATGATGATACGAATAGACCCATTAGATACCGTTTTTCAATTACAGATTATATGTCTGAAGTCTTAAAGTCGAGTGATCCTTTGGCGATTTCTAAATTAGGGTTGAAAGTATATCACCCTACAGATGATCCAGCGCCGGCGCCCGCAATTGATACGATTATTAAAGACTTTAGTTGGGTTCCTAAAGGAGTTGTTCTACGAGGAAATAAAGATGTTGGAGGAACGGATGAAACAAGACTTAAACTACGAATATATTATACCGAAAATTAATAACTAAATTTCAAAAAAACACTTGCTATGTGCGGAATTACTGGTTATATAGGCTACAGAGATGCCTATCCAATTATTATTAATGGGTTACAACGTCTAGAATATAGAGGTTATGATAGTGCTGGAATTGTACTTTATGACGGAAATGACATTGTATTGTCTAAAACAAAAGGAAAAGTAAGTGACCTTTTAGAAAAAGCAGCTAAAGAGATTTCTCCAAAAGGAAATTTAGGAATTGGTCATACGCGTTGGGCTACTCACGGAGTGCCTAATGATGTTAATTCGCATCCACATACTTCTCAATCGGGAAATTTGGTTATTGTACACAATGGAATCATTGAGAATTACGATACATTAAAAAAAGAATTAATAAATAGAGGTTATTCTTTTAAGAGTGATACTGATACCGAGGTTCTTATCAATTTGATTGAGGAAGTTCAAAAAGAAAATGACGTAAAACTAGGAAAAGCAGTTCAAATTGCTTTGAATCAGGTAATTGGGGCATATGCCATTGCTGTTTTTGATAAAAATAAACCAGACGAGATTGTTGTGGCGCGTTTGGGAAGTCCAATTGCTATAGGCATTGGAAAAGATAAGAAAGAATTTTTTGTAGCATCTGATGCTTCACCATTTATTGAATATACGAAAGAGGCTATTTATTTGGAAGATGAAGAAATGGCGATCATTAGAGTTGGAAAAAAAGTCAAAATTAGAAAAATTCATGACGATTCATTGGTAGATGCGAGTGTTCAAAAACTGCAAATGAATTTAGAACAAATTGAAAAAGGAGGCTATGAGCACTTTATGTTGAAGGAGATTTATGAGCAGCCAAGAGCAATAACAGATACATACCGAGGGCGATTATTAAGAGAAGACGGCATAATCAAAATGATGGGCGTTGAAGATAATATGAAAAAATTCTTAAATGCTGATCGTATAATTATTGTGGCTTGCGGTACCTCATGGCATGCAGGTTTGGTCGCTGAATACATTTTTGAAGATTTGGCGAGAATTCCTGTAGAAGTAGAATATGCTTCTGAGTTTAGATATCGCAATCCGGTGATTACCGAAAATGATATTATCATTGCGATTTCTCAGTCAGGGGAAACAGCCGATACACTGGCGGCTATAAAGCTAGCAAAATCGCGAGGAGCTTTTGTTTTTGGAGTTTGTAATGTTGTTGGTTCTTCTATTGCTAGGGAGACTCATGCGGGTGCATATACGCACGCCGGACCAGAAATTGGAGTGGCTTCTACAAAAGCTTTTACAACTCAGATAACAGTGTTAAGCTTGATAGCATTGCGTTTAGCAAGAGCCAAGGGAACAGTATCAAGTTCTGATTATCGTTATTATTTACAGGAACTTGAATTAATTCCTGAAAAAGTAAAAATGGCGTTGACCTCTGATGACCATATTAAAAAGATTTCTGAAATTTATAAAGACGCTACTAATTTTCTATACTTAGGAAGAGGGTATAACTTTCCGGTAGCCTTAGAAGGTGCTTTAAAATTAAAAGAGATCTCATACATTCATGCTGAAGGATATCCTGCCGCAGAGATGAAACATGGACCTATTGCCTTGATCGATGAAAATATGCCTATCGTAGTAATTGCTACCAGCAAAGGACACTATGAAAAGGTAGTTAGTAATATTCAAGAGATAAAGTCTCGTTCGGGACAAATAATTGCGGTAGTTACCGAAGGTGACGTACAAGTAAAAGAAATTGCGGATCATGTGATTGAAATACCTGAAACAAATGAAGGCTTTACACCGTTATTGACAACAATTCCATTGCAACTATTATCATATCACATTGCCGTAATGCGCAATTGTAATGTTGATCAGCCACGAAATTTGGCAAAATCTGTTACTGTAGAATAGTTTATTTACCGTTAAATTCACTCATGGTATGAGCAGTTCCTGCTGTACCGAAAGATTTCACTAGCTGAACGGCTTTTTCAAGTCGTTCAGGGAGGATTTCATTCTCTTTGTCGCTCCATTTACCAAGGACATAATCTATTTGTCTTCCTTTTTTAAAGGCGTCACTAATTCCGAATCTAAATCTAGCATATTGCTGTGTGTTTAGTACTTCATTAATGCTTTTAAGTCCGTTATGACCTCCAGCACTTCCCTTTGGTTTGAGACGAATAGTACCGAAAGAAATGTTTAAATCGTCACAAATAACCAATATATTCTCTAAAGGAACTTTCTCTTTAGTCATCCAATATTTTACAGCCTTACCACTTAAATTCATATATGTTGAAGGCTTTAATAATATAAATGACCGACCTTTGAATCTGAAACTAGTGATAGCACCTAGTTTTTCATTTTTAAAAGCCACATCATTTTTAGATGCGAGCTCATCTAGAATTTTAAAGCCAATATTATGACGGGTGTTGTCATATTCGGTTCCAATATTTCCTAAGCCAACGATAAGGTACTTTTTCATACTAGTTTCTGTAATTTTTTCCTTTGAAAAAAGCGATTTAATGAATGCTATAATATTCATGTAACAAAGATACATTTTAACAATAAAAAAAGCCCCACATGTTGTGGAGCTTTCTATAAGTTATAAGAATATAGATTATTCTTGAGGTGCAGCAGCCTCTGGAGTTGCTCCATCAGCAGCAGCTTCTGCTCCTTCTTCACCTTCTTCTTCTTCTTCTACATCATCAACAACTGCAGCACGTGCCATTCTCACTTGTACTACTACCATACTTTCTGGGTGTAGAATAGTATAAGCGTCATTTTGCAAGTCTCTTACAAAAACCTTATCTCCGATTTTTAGCGTAGAGATATCAGCTGAAATATAATCTGGTAAATTAGCAGGAATAGCTTTTATTTTTAGCTTACGATTTGGGAATCGTAAATTACCACCATTTAATACACCTGGTGAACTACCTTCTAATTGTACAGGAATATTCAGGGCAACTGGCTTATCATCAAATATTTGATAAAAATCTATATGTAAGATTTTATCAGTTACAGGATGAAACTGAATATCTTGTAAGATAGCGGCAAATTTGTCGCCACTTTCTAACTCGATCGATGCTGTGTAAACACTTGGGGTATACACTAAATTTTTAAACGCTAATTCGTTTGCTGAAAAGTGTATTGGTTGATCACCTCCGTATAACACGCAAGGCACCTTTCCAGCATTACGTAAGGCTTTCGTCGAAACTTTTCCTACGCTTTCTCTTTTAGATCCTTTGATCGTAATTGATTTCATTACTTAATTAAATTTATTTACATTAAAAATTGATCACTGATAGATGTGTTATTTTGAACTTTATGCATCACATCAGCAAATAAAGGGGCGCAAGATACAACTTTTATCTTAGAAAGCTCTTGTTTTACAGGAATTGTATCAGTAATAATAAGTTGCTCTAATTTAGAGTTTTGAATACGTTTATACGCCTCTCCAGATAGTACGGCATGTGTACATATAGCACGCACACTTTTAGCCCCTTTTTCCATCATTAAATCGGCCGCTTTTGTCAACGTACCAGCGGTGTCGATCATATCATCGACCAAAATAACATTTCTGTCTTTTACATTTCCAATCAACTCCATATGTGAAATCACATTGGCTTTTAAGCGCTGCTTATAACATATTACAACTTCACTTTCTAAAAACTTAGAATAGGCATAGGCACGCTTAGAACCTCCCATGTCTGGTGAGGCAATAGTAATATTATCGAGGTTTAAGGCCTTTATTTCGGGTAAGAAAATGGTTGACGCGTATAAATGATCAACGGGCTTTTCAAAAAAACCTTGAATTTGATCTGCATGTAAATCCATTGTGATAATACGGGTGGCACCAGCAGCCTGTAATAAATTGGCAACCATTTTAGCAGCAATGGGCACTCTAGGTTTGTCTTTTCGATCTTGACGGGCCCAACCAAAATAAGGCATAACTGCGGTGATATGCCGAGCAGAAGCTCTTTTCGCCGCATCTATCATTAACAACATCTCCATTAGATTGTCTGATGGAGGGCAAGTAGACCCAATAATAAATATACGCCTTCCTCGAATCGATTCGTCGAATGATACTTGAAATTCTCCATCACTAAATACATTCTTTTTAGATTTCCCTAGTTCACCACCATATTCATCGGCAATTCTTTGTGCTAATTCAGTAGATTGTGTGCAAGCAAATAGTTTTGGTTTGGGTATTTTTTGTTTCATTGTGTAGTTGTGTGTGTTGTAAAATTTGAGTTGTTGATGTGTCGATCACAAAAGTAGAAATTATTTAAAGAGTAGTATAATACTTACAATAGTATTTTTATGGTAAACCGAATTTATTTTTTAGATTTGCACCACTCTTTTAGAAAAATGCTCGAGTGGCGGAATTGGTAGACGCGCTGGATTCAAAATCCAGTTCTTTCGGGAGTGTGGGTTCGATTCCCACCTCGAGTACAAACAAATCAAAAAACAGGATTAAGCAAGCGAGTTTCAAAAAAGGAGCTCGCTTCTTTTTTGGAACGAAGTGTGGCTTTTGTTTTTCGATTTTCAAGCAAAGCTTGCAGGGCA
>CANKZQ010000009.1 GCA_947488345.1 uncultured Flavobacteriaceae bacterium
GACAGGTACAAATACGCCGAGTCAAGGAAGTTATGATGGTACAACATGGACGATAGGCACGATAGACAATGGTAACAATGCAACCTTAACAATTGAGGCAACAGTTGATGCAGGCACAAGTGATGATACCATTACCAATACGGTAACAAACATAACTGCAGATCAAGTTGATAGTAACTTAACACCTGATGATCCAAGTGAAGATATTGTTGTAGAGAATAATTCGGACTTGGCGATAGCAAAAATTATAGATAATACCGCTCCAGCGGAAGGCGATACCATTTTGTATACAATTACAGTATCGAATAATGGGCCAGCACAGGCTACCAATGTAAGTGTAGATGATGTGTTACCAGCAGGGGTAACTGCTACAGGCACAAATACGCCGAGTCAAGGAAGTTATGATGGTACAACCTGGACGATAGGTACTGTAAACAACGGTGCAAATGCAACGTTGACTATTGAAGCAACAGTAGATGCAGGAACAGCAGGAACGACAATTACAAATACAGTTACCAATGTTACCTTAGATCAAGTAGATAGCAATGCTACTGCTGATGACTTAAGTGAGTCTATTACAATTGATAACAACACAGATTTAGTAGTAAGTAAGACCGTAGATGATACAACACCAGCGGAGGGCGATACTATTTTGTATACGATTACAGTATCGAATAATGGTCCAGCACAGGCTACTAATGTAAGCGTAGATGATGTGTTACCAGCAGGGGTAACAGCGACAGGTACAAATACGCCGAGTCAAGGAAGTTACGATGGTACAACCTGGACGATAGGTACTGTAAACAACGGTGCAAATGCAACGTTGACTATTGAGGCTACCGTAGATGCAGGAACAGCAGCAACAACGATAACTAATACAGTAACGAATGTTACCTTAGATCAAACGGATAGTAATGCTACGGCCGATGACTTGAGTGAAGACATCACGGTTGATAATGACACAGACTTAGTAGTAAGTAAGACAGTAGATGATGCAACACCGGCAGAGGGCGATACTATTTTATATACAATTACGGTAACCAATAGTGGTCCAGCAAGGGCAACGAATGTGAGTTTAGATGATGTGTTACCAGCAGGGGTAACAGCGACAGGTACAAATACACCAAGTCAAGGAAGTTATGATGGTACAACTTGGACGATAGGTACAATAGACAATGGTAATAATGTTACCTTAACTATTGAGGCCACTGTAGATGTAGGTACGAGTGATGATACGATTACTAATACAGTAACGAATGTTACTTTAGATCAGAATGATAGTAATACAACTGCTGATGACTTGAGTGAGGATATTGTAGTAGAGAACAACTCAGACTTGGCAATTAGCAAGACTGTAGATGATTCAACACCCGCGGAGGGCGATACTATTTTGTATACGATTACAGTATCGAATAATGGTCCGGCACAGGCAACGAATGTAAGTGTAGATGATGTGTTACCAGCAGGTGTTACAGCCACAGGAACAAATACGCCGAGTCAAGGAAGTTATGATGGTACAACATGGACGATAGGCACGATAGACAATGGTAACAATGCAACCTTAACAATTGAGGCAACAGTTGATGCAGGCACAAGTGATGATACCATTACCAATACGGTAACAAACATAACTGCAGATCAAGTTGATAGTAACTTAACACCTGATGATCCAAGTGAAGATATTGTTGTAGAGAATGATTCAGATTTGGCAGTTACCAAGACAGTAGATCAAACAACACCGGCAGAGGGAGATACCATTTTGTATACAATTACAGTAACGAATAATGGGCCAGCTCAAGCGACCAATGTAAGTGTAGATGATGTGTTACCAGCAGGGGTAACAGCGACAGGCACAAACACACCAAGTCAAGGAAGTTACGATGGTACTACTTGGACAATAGGTACAATAAACGATGGAGCTAATGCAACGTTAACGATTGAAGCTACAGTAGACGTAGGAACAGGAGGTACGGTAATCACAAATACAGTTACTAATATTAGCCTAGATCAGGTAGATAGTAATATCACAGTAGATGATCTTAGTGAAGATATAACAGTCGAGAATAATTCTGATTTAGTAATTTCTAAAACCGTAAATGACTCGACACCAGCAGAAGGGGATACTATTTTGTATACAATTACAGTTACGAATAATGGTCCTGCTCTTGCCACTAATGTAAGTGTAGATGATGTGTTACCTGTAGGTGTTACCGCCACAGGAACGAATACACCAAGTCAAGGAAGTTACGACGGTACTACTTGGACAATAGGCACTATAAACAACGGTAATAACGCTACTTTAACAATTGAAGCAACTGTTGATGTAGGTACGAGTGACGATACAATTACCAATACAGTTACGAATATTACTCTCGATCAAGTAGATAGTAACATAACGGCAGATGATTTAAGTGAAGATATTATTGTAGAGAACGAATCAGACTTAGTAATTTCAAAAACTGTCGATAATTCAACACCATTCGTTGGGGAAACGATAGTATACACAATTACTTTACTAAACAATGGTCCGGCTCAGGTTACTAACTTAAGTGTTGATGATGTGTTACCGGCTGGTGTAACGGCAACAGGTACAAATACTGCGTCGCAGGGAAGTTATGACGGAACTACATGGACCGTCGGTACAATTGATAATGGTAATGGTGCGACACTAACAATAGAAGCTACTGTAGATCTAAATGTTGGAGGTACAATGATTACAAATACTGTGACAAATATTGTACTCGACCAGATTGATAGCGATGTGACTCCAGACGATCTAGATGAAACGATTGATGCGATAGCTGTTTCAGATATTGAAATTACAAAAGCAATTACAAGCACAAGTGCAAGTGGTAATAACGCAACACCTTTTGTAGGAGAGAATATTACGTTCCAATTAACGGTAACAAATGTAGGTCCAAGTATAGCAACGAACGTTGTCTTGAATGATCAATTACCAAACGGTTATACCTTCGTTTCAGATACAAGCGGTGGTGCATACAATCCTGCTACTGGTGATTGGACCTTACCTACAATTGCCGTTGGAGTAACAGAAACAATAGAAATTACAGCATTGGTATTAGCTTCAGGTAATTATGATAATTATGCTGAAATCACGGCTAGTGATAATGAAGATTTCGATTCTGATCCAGATCCAACGCCAGATACAGATACTCCAGTAGAAGATGATGAAGCCTTTGTTGAAGTAAATCCAGTTCCAGTTTCAGATATTGAAATTACCAAATCAATTACGAGCACAAGTGCGAGCGGAGATCCTGCAACCCCATATGTTGGAGAGAATATTACCTTCCAATTAACGGTTACCAATGTGGGTCCAAGTATTGCTACAAATGTTGTCTTAAATGATCAATTACCAAGCGGTTATACATATAATTCAGACACGAGCGGTGGTGCATATAATCCAGCTACAGGTGATTGGACCTTGCCAACAATTGCGATAGGTGTAACAGAAACAATAGAAATTACGGCATTGGTATTGGCTACGGGTGATTATGATAACTATGCAGAAATCACAGCAAGCGATAATGTAGATTTAGATTCCAATCCAGATCCTACGCCAGATACAGATGCACCAGTGGAAGATGATGAAGCATTTGTGATGGTAGAACCTATAGCTGTTTCAGATATTGAAATCACCAAATCAATTACGAGCACAAGTGCTAGTGGTGATAACTCGACGCCTTACGTAGGTGAAAACATAACCTTCCAATTAACGGTTACTAATGTTGGTCCTAGTATTGCGACAAATGTTGTCTTAAATGATCAATTACCAAGTGGTTATGCGTATGACTCAGATACCAGTGGTGGTGCTTACGATCCAGCTACAGGTAATTGGACCTTGCCAACAATCGCAATTGGTGCAACAGAAACAATTGAAGTAACGGCACTTGTATTAGCGGTTGGTGATTATGATAACTATGCAGAAATCACGGCGAGTGATAATGTAGATTTAGATTCCAATCCAGATCCTACACCAGATACAGATGCACCAGTGGAAGACGATGAAGCATTTGTAGCAGTAGATCCGATCCCGGTATCAGATGTAGAATTGAGTAAAACAGTTGATAATTTAACTCCTTTTGTAGGTACAAATGTTGTATTCACATTAGTAGTAACAAATAATGGTCCAAGTGAAGCTACCGGTGTTGAAGTGACCGACTTATTGCCTGCAGGCTATACCTATGTAAGTGATGATAGTGGAGGCGCATATGTTGCAGGAACAGGGATTTGGACAGTTCCGAATATTCCGATTGGAACCACTCAAACTATAAATATAACAGCATTTGTATTAGCGAATGGTGTGGCGGCAGACTATGATAATTTTGCCGAAGTGACAGCAGCAGATAATATTGATTTCGATAGTGATCCAGCGACAAGCTTTGGAACAGACGATATTGGTGATGGATTAGCCGACGATGATGAAGATTTTGTTGAAGTAAGACCAATTCCAGTTTCAGATTTAAGTATTGAAAAAACAATTAATATCGCAGACCCTATTACAGGTGTTTCAAACCCAACAACTGGTGATATTATAACATTTATAATGACCGTTACAAATGATGGACCAAGTGATGTTACAGGTGTATCCGTTGAGGATGTTATTCCAGATGGCTTCGGAAATATCACCAATATCAGTAATGGAGGTATATTAACAGGAAATACAATTACTTGGACGGGCTTGAGCATTGCGAATGCAAATAATATTCCATTAACATTTGATGCTGAAGTATTAACAACAGGAACCAATACAACAACAAGTTATTACAATCAAGCTGAAATCACAGCCTCAGATAACGTTGATTTCGATAGCGATTTTAACGAAAGTTTTGGAGTTGATGATGGTGGTGATGGTATCGCAGATGATGATGAAAGCATCGCTGATAATATTATTGTTAACTTCTTGCCGACAGCGTTCGATGATGACGTCTTTGTGGTAGAGAACTCAAGTGATAATCCAATTGCTGTGTTAGATGATAATGGTAATGGAGCTGATGACTTTGGTAGAGATGGACCAAGTAGCAATACAATTGTGATTACAACACCACCAACAAATGGTACTGCGGTTGTCAATGATAATGGCACACCAACAGATCCAACAGATGATTTCGTAGAATACACACCAAATCCTGATTTTGTAGGCTTCGATACGTTGATTTATAGAATTGAAGATGGTCAAGGATTAATTGGTACAACCGTTGGAGATTATTCATTTGCGACACTTACAATAGAAGTATTGGTTGATACAGATGGTGATGGTATTCCAGATAGATTTGATATTGATGACGATAACGATGGTATTACAGATATAATAGAGTCAAATGGTGTGAATCCTGATGGCGATGATGATGCAGATGGTGTGCCGAATTTTGAAGATCCTGATTTCTGTTCAGTAGCGTTAAATGCTTCAGGTACATGTCCAGACTTTGACTTCGATGGTGATGGGTTGCCAAATCATTTAGATATTGATGCTGACGGCGATGGTATTCCAGATAATGTCGAAGCACAGCCTACTGAGGGATATGTTGCTCCGTCAAGTGTAGATGCAAATAATAATGGATTAGATGATATTTATGAAACCGCTCAAGGCGGAACAGATATCGATCCAGAAAATACGGATAACACCGATAACCCAGATTATCTAGATCTAGATAGTGACAATGATAATGTACCAGACAGTATTGAAGCACATGATGCTAATAGCAATGGTATGATAGATGTTGGGGAGGCGACGAGCTTAGGCTTAGACACAGATTTAGATGGTTTAGATGATGGTTACGAAGGAGCTGATGTTGATGATGATTTCGATGTGAATGATGATATTGATAATCCAACGTTAGATTTAACAGATACAGATGGAGATGCTACTGACGCTGATACAACAACAGGAGATGTAGATTATCGCGATACCGATGATGATGGTGATGGTATTGATACGTTTGATGAGGATGTTGATGGTAATGGAGATCCATTTGATGATGATTCTGATGGTGACGGACAACCTAATTATTTGGATATTGATGATGATGGAGACGGTATTTTGACGAGCCTTGAAACGGATGATGATTTAGATAATGATGGTAATCCTAACTATTTAGATATAGATGCTGATGGCGATGGTATACCAGATAATGTAGAAGCGCAACCAACAGATGGATATATTGAACCGAGTGGTTTAGATACAGATGGAGATGGTCTTGATGACGCCTATGAAGCTACAGGAGGCTTGAATCCTGTGAATACTGATGGCGAAGATGATCCAGATTATTTAGATGAGGATAGTGATAATGATGGCGTATTTGACTTTATAGAAGGACATGATGCTGATTTCAATGGTATTCCTGATGTTGAATCTATTGGTGTAGATACCGATGGAGATGGTCTTGATGATGGTTTTGAAGGAGCAAATTTAAACGATCCATTCGATGTAAATGATGAAATTAATGATCCAAGATCAGACCTTCCAGATTTTGACGCAACGGGAGATCTTACAGTAGATGATGATGTGAATTATAGAGATACTGATGACGATAATGATGGTACACCAACATTTGAGGAAGATGCAAACTTAAACGGTGATTGGTCTGATGATGATTGTGATTTCGATACATTCCCAGATTACCTAGATGTAACGCCATGTGATAGAGTACCTTCAGGGTTCTCTCCAAATGATGATGGTAATAATGACGAATTTGTAATCCCATTAGTATCTAAATTCCCGAATTTTAGATTGGAAGTATACGATCGTTGGGGAACAAGAGTATTCGATTACAGCAATAATAATAGAACTGTGCCAGAATGGTGGGATGGGTTCTCTCAAGGTAGATTAACCATTAAGAAAGGTGTGAAAGTACCGGTTGGTACATATTATTACATTCTTTATTTAAATAAGGATAATGAGAAACCAAGAACTGGTTGGATCTATGTAAATTATTAACATATAAAATGAGGAGCGTTTGGCGCTCCTCATACCATATATTATGACTAAAAAATATATATTTAGTATCCTAGCTTTTAGCTGTTTGATCTTGACAGGGTATAGTCAACAAGATCCACAGTATACGCAATATATGTACAATATGAATGTTGTGAATCCGGCGTATGCTGGATCCCGTGGCACCTTGAGTATTGGCGTTTTAGGACGTACCCAGTGGGTTGGTATCGATGGGGCACCCAATACGGCTACTTTGTCTATTCATGCTCCTGTAGGGCGTAATTTAGGGGCAGGATTTTCTGTCATAGCCGATGAGATAGGTCCTGTAAAGGAGCAGAATATCTATGCTGACATTTCATATACAATTTCGACTTCAGAGGAAGGAAGATTAGCTTTTGGGTTAAAGGGAGGAGTTACGTTGTTTAATGCGAATTTAGTAGATATCGAGTTACCTCAGAATGATTTAGATGATTTGTTTGGTGAGAATTTGAGTAGAACATTTCCTAATATAGGTGCTGGTGCTTATTATTATAATGAGCGCTTTTATGCGGGGTTATCGGTTCCTAATATCTTGCAGACCGTACATTTTGAGAAGGGTGGTAATTTTATCACACGAGCAGCTGAGGAGACACATTTCTTTTTTACCAGTGGTTATGTATTTGATTTATCAGATAATTTAAAGTTCAAGCCATCTACGATGGTTAAGGCCGTTTCAGGAGCTCCATTATCGGTAGATGTTTCGGCGAACTTTTTGATGAATGACAGGTTAGAGTTAGGTTTGAATTACCGTTTAGATGATTCGATAGGGGCCTTGATTAACTTTGGGGTTACTCCAAGTTTACGCATCGGTTATGCATACGATTATACGACGACGAATTTAGGTAATTTCAACAGTGGCACACACGAGGCCTTTTTACTTTGGGATATAGATTTCTCAAAGAAGAACTTAAAATCACCTAGATTTTTCTAAAATATGGATAGCAAACAGCCAAATAAAACATACAAAATGAAACAGTTTATAACAGTAATTTTTGCACTAGTATCGTTTGTAGCATTTGCACAAACATCTCCGGGAGAATATGAAGTAAAATTGTTGAAGGTAAATACAAAGTATTCTGATTTCGGAACTACTTTTTTTGGAAAGGATAAAGTTGTATTTGCATCTCCTAAAGACAACGCAGTAATCACGAGAACGACATGGGAAGGTAACAAACAAGCCTTTTTAGACTTGTATATTGGGAGGATTGATGAGAATAACGAAATTGTCGGAAAAAAAAGAATTTTGGGTGATATCAACACCAAATTTCACGAAAGTAATGTATGTTTTACGAAAGATTTAAAAACTGTTTATTACAGTGCAAATAATACAATAAATAATAAAGTACAGAAAGATTCAACGGGTACAGTAAACATTCAATTATATAAAGCTGATGTGGCTGCAAATGGTTCTTGGAAAAACATTGTGAAATTACCCTTTAACAATGACCAATACTCAACGGGACATCCGACGCTCAATATAGACGATTCAAAATTGTATTTTATTTCTGATCGACCAGAGTCCATCGGTAAAACCGATATCTATGTAGTAGATGTAAATGATGATGGAACGTATTCTGAGCCTAAAAATTTAGGACCAAGAATCAACACCGAAGAACGAGAAATGTTTCCTTTTATAAGTGACGAAAACATTTTGTATTTTTCATCTAATGGATTACCTGGTTACGGAGAATTAGATGTTTTTGCAAGTAAAATATATGACACTACGGTAGCAGTTTCGATCAATTTAGAGGATCCTGTGAATAGTAAAAAGGATGACTTTGCCTATATTATTGATGATTCTAAGTTAAAAGGGTTTTTTTCTTCCAATAGAAAAGGAGGCAAAGGAGATGACGATATTTATACCTTTACCGCCGATCCCGGAATTCAATTTGAATGTAATCAAGTTGTAAATGGGGTAACGAGAGATAAAGATACACAAGAGCTACTACCAGGAACAGCAGTGGTTGTTTACGATAGTGAAGGGAATGAACTTTTTACAAAAGTTTCCAGTGAAGAAGATGCCTCATTTAGTTTTGAGTTAGATTGTGATACAGCTTTTAAATTAGATGGAACCACCACGGGATATTTGCGTGAAGAAATGGAGGCAAAAACGGCAAATGATATTGATGTAGAGCCGTTGGAATTATTCCTAGATTTAGCTCCAGAATTAATTGTTGTTGACGAAAAAATTATGATCAATATCAATACTATATATTTTGATTTTGATAAATGGAATATTCGTCCAGATGCAGCAAAAGAATTGGATAAAGTAATCGCTGTTATGAAAGAGCATCCATCTATGGTGATAGAAGGAGGTTCTCATACAGATTCGAGAGCTCGCGAAGCATATAATCAAATTTTATCTGAGAAAAGAGCAAAAGCAACAGTTGACTATATTATTGCAGGAGGTATAGACCCTAGCCGCTTGACTTCAAAAGGTTATGGTGAGATGCAATTAGTAAATAATTGTTCGAGCTTTGTGAAATGTAAGCGAGAAGAGCATCAATTAAACAGGCGTACCGAGTTTGTAATTGTAAATGATAATGACAGATTTGCTTCAAATGATGCCACACTAAAAGATGTAAAGGTTGACAATAACATTAATATGACCTATGTCGACTTGAATTCAGTAGCTTCGGCCGAAGTTAATACATCTGATGAAATGTCAAAATTAAACATCGAGAATACCAAAGAACCGGATGCTCCTCAAGAGAATGTTGCTGCAAATGACAATACAGCTGAAAGTACACAGGCAAATGGTTTAGAAACAACGAAGAAGTTTATTAAAATACCTCCAATCTATTATGAATTTGATAAATGGAGCGTTTCCAACAAAGAGTTGTCCCAGTTGGATAGAGTCGTACGCATACTAAAAGATAATGCAGGTCTTGTTATCGAAGTAGGAGCGCATACTGATTCTAAAAATAGAGAAGCTTATAACCAGATTTTTTCCGATAAGAGAGCGAAATCTGTGGTTGATTATTTAGTCTCGAAAGGCATCAATGCAAATCGAATTTCTGCGAAGGGCTATGGAGAAATGCGATTGGTAAATGGCTGTACAAGTTTTGTAAAATGTTCTGAAAGTGAGCAACAAGCGAATCGCAGAATTGAATTTATGATCGTGTCGGGTAATAATTTCCCGAATGGAGATATGATCGATAAGAATAATGAAAAATTTATCAATACAAATCCAATCTATTTTGATTACGATAAATCAGATATCCGTAAAGATGCCGAGTATGAATTAAAAAGAGTGGCCAATATTTTAAAGAAAAATCCAGAAATGCGAGTAGAGGCAGGTTCTCATTCTGATTCGAATAACCTTGAAGCTTATAATCAAAAACTTTCTGAAACAAGAGCAAAAGCGGTTAAAGCATATTTAATTTCAAGAGGAATAGCTGCGAATAGAATCAGTAGTAAGGGTTATGGGGAAATGCAGTTGGTAAATAATTGCTCAAGTTTTGTTAAGTGCACACCCGAACAGCATCAAGAAAATAGAAGAACAGAATTTAAGATTCTAAAAATGTAAAAAAGAATAGGAAAGAATAGTAAAAATAATACTTTTGTAAAAAAAGCGCTTTAACATTTTTTTATATATTTGTAAGATTACAACGTATTGTCAAAACACACATAAAAAAGGGAAAAATAATCTAGTTTCATATTTCTAGAAACTATTTGCCAAAAATATATTAAGTAAACATATTATGATAAAAGATTACTTAACTTCAATCAATAGAAAAAAAAGTTATTCTTTAAGGAAAAATATAGTACATATACTTTTCTTAAGCGCAATTCTTTTTACTTCACAATCAATCTTTTCACAATCGTTACCAGCCTCAGATGGTAGTCCAGTTCCTTGTCAGGACTGTACTCCTCCGCTTTGGTTTGAAGCGGTTCCTGCAGCAGGGAGAACACCAGATGTTTCCAATGCAACGCAGGCAGGAGCAGTGATAGTTGGTGCCGGAAATTATGGCGGTGGCGCTTCATGGAACGTAGCAGGAGGGGTGTTACCCTTACCTCCTAATGGACATACAACATGGATTTCGTTGAGGGACATAGGTTCCTTAGGAAATGAAGAAGATGTGACAACAAACATGACTGGACTAATCGTTGGTGAAACATACGAGCTTACCATTTATTCACTTTCTGCCTTATCGAATCAAGATGGAGGTTCTTCAGGAACTCAAAGTTATGCTACACAATATATTGATGAATTTGGATATATTGTAGGTGCGAATCCAAGACAAACGATCACTTCAGTGACCCAAGATGTTTGGGGTACTGAAAAGTTCAGATTTGTAGCATCAGCCGCAACTGAAACATTGCAATTTCTCCCTGGTGATGACGATGCGGGAATTACAACGTTAGAATCTTTTGAAACCGTACAGATTTCTGTAACACTGAATGCAATTCGTTTATTATTTGATACTGATGGAGATGGAGTACTTGATGATGATGACTTAGATTCAGATAATGATGGAATTCTTGATTTAGATGAATATACAGGAGGATTAGATCCTTATGCAGATGCCGATAATGACGGTATACCTGCTTATTTGGATGATGACGATAACGTAACTACTATCAGAGACGATGATGGATTAGTTCAACCAGCATTCGATTTAGATGGTGATGGTATTGCAAATCATCTAGACCTTGATGCTGATGGTGATGGCGTGCTCGATGTAAACGAAGCAGGTCATAGTGAATTAGATGCTGATAATGATGGTAGGATAGATGGAGCTGATACTGGATCTGGAACAAATGGTTTGTTTGACGCTATAGAAACAGGAGATACTTTTACAGATACAATAAATTACACCCTTTTAAATACTGATGGTGATGCTTCGATAAATGCCTTAGATATAGATGATGATGGTGATGGTATAGACACAGCCAATGAGAACCCCGATCCGAATGGTGATGGCGATCCGGCAGATGCACAAAACACAGATGGTGATGCGAACCCTGATTACTTAGATGTTGATGATGATGGCGATGGTGTCGATACGGCGAATGAGAACCCCGATCCAAACAACGATGGTGATCCAGCAGATGCACAGAATACCGATGGTGATGCAAATCCTGATTACTTAGATGTAGACGATGATGGAGATGGTGTAGATACAGCAAATGAGAATCCAGATCCGAATAACGATGGCGATCCAGCAGATGCACAGAACACAGATGGTGATGCGAATCCTGACTACTTAGATGTAGATGACGATGGTGATGGCATAGATACAGCCAATGAGAATCCAGATCCGAACAACGATGGCGATCCGGCGGATGCGCAGAATACTGATGGTGATGCGAATCCTGATTATTTAGATGTAGACGATGATGGCGA
>CANKZQ010000010.1 GCA_947488345.1 uncultured Flavobacteriaceae bacterium
CAACCTATTAACAGCAATCCAATTATTAATAAAGTAGATATTTTTTTCATTTGAGTTTTAAATTGCACCTAACGGTTTGTGTATGGTTAGTTGCGGGAAATCCGTTAGGATTTTCCGACGTAGGAGCAAGTTAATTAATTCAAGTGAATTCCTGCGAAGGAATTCCGCCGTAATTAATTATACACGTTGTTGTGCTTTCGTTATTTCATTGATTATTTGAGTAATTCCTTCTTCTAATGACGTCACTTTAAAATCAGGAAACCGGTTGTTAAACTTAGAAGAATCGAAAATATAATCTTGATCAAATTGATATAATAATTCTACAATTTCTTTCACATTTGAATTAAAAAGACCAAATATTTTTATCATCCATTTTTTTAAAATCATATAGTTTAGTTTTGAACCATAGACTTTAGAACAAATTTCAATAAATTCTTTGTTTGTCTTTCTATTTGAATCACAAGGTAAATGCCAAGTCTGATTATATGCATCAACAGTATTACCGAGCAAGGCGGTCGCCCTACCCGCATCTGGAGTATAAATTAGGGTTCGAAGGGTAGAATCATTTACCAACACTTGTAATTTCTTCCTCTTTTTAATATTGTCGAAAATAGTAGCATTCGTTCCACTTTGTGTATTTGCCGGCCCGTAAAATTCGGGAGCACGACAAATCATTGCAATTATCGATTTTTTTTTCATTTCTTTCAATAACATTGTAGCTATTTCAGCTCTGGCTTCACCTTTAATACTAATCGGATTGAAGGGAGTTTCTTCTGTCATTACCCCATTTATTGCCCCATACATATAAACATTATCAAAAAACACCATTTTAGCCCTGTGACGTTTACAGGCATCAATAATATTACTCATCATAATTGGCCATTTTTCCTTCCAAATAAGCGAATTATATGGCAATCCGACCGCCATATATACGATATCACTGCCTTTGACAGCTTGGTCACATTCTGATTCGATCAATAAATTGGCAGAAAATAATTGATCTGTTTCATTTACTTTTTTGGGATTTCTACTAACTAAACGAATATTTTTCGTGAAATTTTTATACAGCTCTTTTGCTATTTCAGTTGCGATAATTCCATTGGCTCCCAATATTGTTTGCATAATCTTTTTTAAAATTCAATTAGGTTATACTTTTAATGAAGCACAACGGTTTGTGTATGGTTAGTTACGGAAAATCAGTTAGGATTTTCCGACGTTGAGCTAAGTTAATTAATTCGAGTGAATTCCTGCGAAGGAATTCCGCCGTAATTAATTATAAACATTGTTAGCAAAAGTTTTTTTATTCTTTATTCAAAAATACATTTACTAAATTATTCTTTTCAGATTCCATTTCGCAAGTCCAACTATCTATCCACCATCTTCCATTTTCATAATGTAGTTGAATGCTATTTAGTCCTCTAATATTGGATTCAATTTTTGGGTCAGTTCGTATTTCAAATGCACTCCAAACTTGTGCAATATTCCCATATTTGCTTACTAATCTTTTAAGTTCCTTTTCGTAAAAATCCTCTTTAGGTGATAATCCGATTGGTATATATTCCGCTTCAAGAGTATGTGATTCCGCTTTCCCATTTTCGTCCAGCCTTGTTATAACAGCATTGTCCGAATGAATATATTTATCTCTCTCAAATTCCCAAGGCTCACTACTCGAACCTGAAACAACATCGTAATATGCATTTATTATTGCATCTACTGATTTTACATCTTTCGCATACTTTTCTTTGCTAGTTTGTCCGAAAATTGAATTGAAAGCAAAAATTACGCTAATTGATGTAAGAATGATTTTGTTCATATGATTGGTTTAAATTTTTGCTAACGGTTGGGCTATGGTTTCGTTGCGGAATCGTCCGCATGGACATTCCGAGAAACACTAGCTATCATTGCAAGATAAGAATTTCCGTTTAGGAAATTCCGCCGCAATGAATTATAGCCGGTGTTGTGGTACGTATTTATTTAATTTTTGTTTTTATCTCTCGAAAGGGTGTGAAAAAAAAGTTCGATGGAGGCATTCCAATAGTATTTTCAACAATCAATTTTCCTTTTCTAAAAAGTTTATAGTCTTGAACATTTAAAACTATAGAATCGCCAATTTTTGTTGAACTAATCCTATTGAAAATTAATTCCGCCTTTTTATTTTTTATTACCCCCAAGTACCTTTCAAGTTGGTTTCGTTTGTCATATTCCCAAACATTACTTTGAGAAACGTTAATTGAAATTATTCCGTAATCATGTCCATATTTTAAGGATTGTATATCAGTTACAATTCCATTAATTTTTAAACCCACGGAGTTATAATATTCAGAATCATTATGCGTAGCATTACGTGCTATTACGACCAGAGCAATAAATATTATTAGAGGTAGTCCAAATACGAATAAAATTATTTTGCGTTTCTTTTTCATATGTACCACAACGGTTTGTGTATGGTTAGTTACGGGTAATCCGTTAGGATTTTCCGACGTTGAGCTAAGTTAATTAATTCAAGTGAATTCCTGCGAAGGAATTCCGTAGTAATTAATTATACACGTTGTTAGATGCTGGTATTTATTTCCACTTTTGTTTTCATAATCTAGCGGTTTAAAGAATCTCTTTCGTCCGTTTTTTAAAGTTACATTTTGAATCAACCTTTATTAATTCCGTTTCATTTTTCTTACTTAACTATCATAGTTCGACCTTAATTACTAATCAACTATAATTCTTTTTCTAAAAATTCGCAATATTAGCATAGGAACAGTGCCACTTAAAAAAACAGTCTTATAAAAATTAAACTTTTCACAGAGAGCGGGTCTAGTTTTTTCAGGAATACACTTGATATACCCAGTTTCCTCAATCATTTGATCAATCACAGCATTAATTTTCCACATTCCTACCAGAGCAACAATAAACAATATGACCAATACAAAAGTAAAGAAGTTTTTTTTCATGCTTGCATCTAACGGTTGGGCTATGGTTTCGTTGCGGAATCGTCCGATAGGACATTCCGAGAGAACCAAGCGTTCATTGCAAGATAAGAATTTCCGTTTAGGAAATTCCGCCGCAATGAATTATAGCCGTTGTTACCCACAGTTTTTACTTAATAAGTATTCCTGATTTACTATTCGGATTTGTGATATTAATGCTTGTTAAAGTACCTTTAGGATGATTTAAAACAACAATTCGCCAAAGTTGTCTCTTTTTCTTTGGAATCATATAATCCGTTTGATAAAAAATTGTGCGCTCAGTTTCGAAATAAATGTTTTCAAATCTCACTTCCGAATTATTAACTTGCATTAACTTTTCAAAATCAGTTACGAATTTTTTTATCGCTTTCCTGTTTGGTAAGGAATAACCAATTAAGTTATCATAAAAACTTGCTTTAAATCCGTTGCACCATATTTCGCCAACAAACTCTAATTCCTTTGTTTCGGGATTGAATGTAAAAAGACATTTAACGTCGTTTACGTGATAACCTAAAAACCAAGTCATACTTACCAAATAAGTTTCAATATTTCTATTTGCATAGATGGATAACTCAACTTTTTTGATCGTGTCAATCTTTTTATCAAATACCCATAGATTATCACCAACTAGCGTATCTTTTATTCCGTGATTCTTTATTAATTCAGATTCAAATTCCAGATAATTTTGAGCATAAGAATTTGCACAAGATAACCCGAGTATTAAAATTAATATATATGTAATTTGATTTTTCAAATTGTGGGTAACAGTTTGTGTATGGTTAGTTACGGGAAATCCGTTAGGATTTTCCGACGTATTGGCAAGTTAATTAATTCGAGTGAATTCCTGAGAAGGAATTCCGCAGTAATTAATTATACACATTGTTACAAACCGTTTTTTACTTTATTTTTCTCATTTTTTCACGTGCGAGTGTAAAATTCCTCTGCGTCGTTGCTTGCGTGACAATTGCGTTCCGTTATTCAGTTCTGAATTTTTACTTTTCATGAGTTTCTTAGTTGCTTCCATATTTCATAATGAGGATGTTTCAACAGAGAACATATTTCATTTTTATTTAATTTTTCTAGTTCAACATGCTCTAGAAAAGAAACGTAAAGTGCGTTTTCTGTCCGCGAATCAACTTTAGTGATTACTTTTTCAAAAAAATCAAAAATTCTGTGAAGCTCGTCATGCCTTTTTCTTTCAAGTTGATCATTAGCGTATCTAGCAAAAATTGCAACTTGCAGATGAATTAGGTCTTTATAGTCTTCATCTTCAATTTCCTCTTTTATTTCGGGAAATTGTTCAGACAAAATTCCTAGGAATTCACTTCTTGAAATATCAGATTTTATAATTTTAAACTTCATGGAATTTTTTGAGCGAAATGGTTTGTAACGGTTGGGCTATGGTTAGTTGCGTTTAGCGACTAAGATAATAAAAAAGGGCAGGAGTAAGGAAATCCGCTAGGATTTCCGAGACACTCATAAGCCACCGCCGCAATGAATTATAGCCGTTGTTGGCATTAGTTTTTTAATCTATTCATTAATAGCTCCATTTCAGATTCATTATTTAATGATTTTTTGAAGTGCTCGTTCATCCAATTTTCAGCGGATTTATGATCCCCTTTTTGCTTATATAAAAATGCTAAAATATATTCCGTTGATATTATTCTTTGTCCGATTTCAAATACAGGATTTTCCACATCTTTTAAAAGGCCAGAAATATTTTGGTTAACTGTGGATTTTTCAGTGAACCATTTTTTTAGTTCCGGTATGTTATTCGATAATACGTGGTCCAAACTTTTTCTAAATTTATCTTCGTTTACTGTACTTATTTTGTCAGGATTAATTGGTTTGTTTTTTTCAAAGCTGTTTTGCCAACCTTCCAGTCTTTTGAAGTAAATTATCTTGGTCGATTTATCTGTCCGATGATTAATTAACTTCTTCCCTGAAATTGTTGGAACAGATAGGAAACAATTACCAAACGAAAAAGAACCTCCAAAAGATTTGAACACATTGTATTCAATAACATGCTTTATACCTTCTTCGTTAAAATTACTGAACCAGATATATTTTCCATTCCAGTTTTTAAGTCCGATTTCGGCAAATTTTGGTGTTACGACTTCTTTAAAAATCTCCAGTCGTTTTGCCAATAGAACTTCGTCCAAATTTTTCATGTCATCATAAATCTCATTTATAGATTTTCGTCTATCTATGATGTCTTTGATTTTTTCGAAAAAGTTCATTCAGTCTAAATTAATGCCAACGGTTCGGCTATGATTCCGTTGTGGATAATTCCGTAGGAATTGTCCGCTCGTGAATCAGCCGATTAAAAGTAATGATTTTTATTTGAGTAGGTAAGAAACAATGGATTATAGCCATTGTTAGCCACCGTTTTTTATATTTTCTAACGTTATTATAATTCCGTTTTCTTTTATTTCCTTCAGTTTCTTTTCAAAATTTAAGGCATTCAGGATCCCTTCAGCCAAAAAATAACTTGGTATCCGTTTAATTTTTAATTCCAAAGTATCTGAAGTCAATTTCATAATCTCATAGTCAAAAATCATATCCCATTCCAAAATTTCCAACTTCTTACCGCGAACTTTAAACGTTTGATCTTTCGTACAAGCTTTTCCTTTTGGCGATTTGTATACGTTCAATGTTTGGTCTGTTTTAAATTCAAAGACAGAATTCAGTTCTAATTTTTCACAATAAGAGATATGCTCAAATGGCAAAACGGTTGAATTTATCACTTTCCATTTTCCATTAATAAGGCTTTTCGATTTCTTTTCCGAAATTACAGTTTTTCCTACATCCGAACCTTTATTTTCAGATTTACAACCAAGAAAAATTGCTAGAAGTAATATATAAAAAACATGTTTCATCAAATGGTGGCTAACGGTTGGGCTATGGTTTCGTTGCGGAATCGTCCGCTAGGACATTCCGAGAGAACCAAGCTATCATTGCAAGATAAGAATTTCCATTTAGGAAATTCCGCCGCAATGAATTATAGCCGTTGTTGGCATGCGTTTATTTTTTATTAATTCTTTTCATTAAATATACAAATTCAAAAACCGAAATAATTAGAATAATAGGTAAGAAATGGACTCTTAAAAATCCTGAAACATTTGGATAATAGACGGGCCATTGTTCAATATCCGTTAATGCGGTAACAATGGGAAAAATAAAAGATATGCTCGATATTGTTATGATATGCAATTTCAGTTGGTCCTTTTTTAACAATTGATTTTTCAGTCTAATTGATTTATAAACCATAATTGCTCCAATTATTACGGGAATGAGGAGCAAAGATATATGAAACATTACCGATTGAGGCACTTCCCAAGAAGGACCCGATTGCGCAATTTTGATAACGAAGCTTGTATAAATAATACATAACAGTCCAAGTATTATTAATAATCTGAGTTTTCTGTCTATTTTAGAGTTTTGAATCAATTTTGTTAATGCTTGCCAACGGTTGGGCTATGGTTTCGTTGTGGAATTGTCCGCTAGGACCATTCCGCGAGAACCAAGCGATGGTAGAAAGGTAGGAATTTTCATTGGAAAATTCCACCACAATGAATTATAGCCGTTGTTGTGGTGCGTTTTTCTTGAATATTTTATGTCCGATAACAGTTAAAAACCATATAATTCCGAAGTCCAATGCTAAGTTTAATAGATTCCAACCAGAATTAGGAAGAGGACCGCTAATCAAGAATTGATTATAATAAATAAATGGAAATCCAATATTTAAATCGCTGTTTTCCATTCTATTTAGAGGTGAATTAATTTGAAATAGGACTGTCAAAAAAGAAATAGAAAAGAATATTAGTATGGAAAACACAGTCGGTCTAATTAAGTTTCTGATTCCCATTTTATTTTTACCTGAATTTTAAAAATTCCGATGTTTTCCCGTTCCAACCACATTTTATACAATTCCCATTCTCAAATTTATGCTCGCAATTCGGATAGTCGTATAATTTATTGGCACAATCAGGGCATAACTCCATCATTTCTGAACTATCTTTATAATATTCAGATTCGCATTCCACGCAGTTTATTTTTTCTCGATTCATCTTTTCAAAATGCACCACAACGGTTTGTGTATGGTTAGTTGCGGGAAATCCGTTAGGATTTTCCGACGTATTGGCAAGTTAATTAATTCAAGTGAATTTCCTGCGAGGAAATTCCGAAGCAATTAATTATACACGTTGTTGTACGCTGGCTTTATATTACTTCCCATTGATCAGGCCAATCGTATTCCTCTTCATTTTTCCAAGGAGCTCCAATTTCAACACTTTTTACTCTACCAAATTCAACGTTAAGCGTTATCCAATTCTTGTTGTCAGAATGAGTGGACCAGAAATCATATTCTTCAATTTCCCAGTTTTTCACTAGATTCCCAAATACCTCCTTTTTAACCCATTCAATATCACCATCAATTATTTTTAGATCATTGAAAGTCAATTCCGAATTTTCAGAGTACAAGTACCCCAATCGGTTATCTTCATTTTTATAAATAGTTAACCTTAATCTGCGTTTATTATATTCAAGGTAGATATTGTCAGAATCATCTTCATCTTCTTTTATTCTATCAGGAATTCCGATAGTCTGATAAACCATTTTTTGGAACATTCCAAATATTAAATTTCCGATTCCTTTAGTAGGTTTGAGTTCCATTAGTATTTTGGCTTGCGTACAACGGTTGGGCTATGGTTTCGTTGCGGAATCGTCCGTTAGGACATTCCGAGAAACGCTAGCCATCATTGCAAGATAAGAATTTCCGAGTAGGAAATTCCGCCGCAATGAATTATAGCCGTTGTTAGCACCTGGCTTTTATAGAATAAATTTGTCTTTTCCGTCAATTGAATGTTTATGTTTTTGTCCCATTCCAGGAGTTACATATCCAGCAACAGTTTCGCTTTTCCGTTTACCATTATTTAAATAGTCAATAGAAATAGAGCAATCGCCAGTAATTCCGACCCAAACGGTTTTACTTTCATTCGGTTTAAGTTCAGAAATATATTCCGTTTCGCAGCCAACGATATTTATATCCGTTAGTTTATTTCCAGTGGCGTTCGTGAAAGTAATTCGCATAGTACCTAGAAGAGTTAATGCAATCCAGATATAAAGAACCATAATAGGAATATTTGCCAGCATAGTTCTACTTGTCCGCAACAGTTTTTTTCGATTATGAAGGTCTTTTTTAGATTGAGAATATATTAAGATAAAAACAATAAGATTAATAATTCCGACTAATGCTATAAACGCATATCCTAGAAAGAGTAATTCCCAGTTAGAAGTGTAATAATAAAGTCCAAAAATTACGGTACCCAGAATAAAGGACACCAGAGCTGTTATTTTACCTAAATTTATATATTTCTTCGATGTCATTTTTAGCTTGGTGCTAACGGTTTGTGTATGGTTAGTTGCGGGAAATCCGTTAGGATTTTCCGACGTATTGGCAAGTTAATTAATTCAAGTGA
>CANKZQ010000011.1 GCA_947488345.1 uncultured Flavobacteriaceae bacterium
TTGAATTAATTAACTTGCCAATACGTCGGAAAATCCTAACGGATTTCCCGCAACTAACCATACACAAACCGTTGTGGGTAATGCAAAAATGAAAAGGATAATTGTTGTCATACTTGGTTTATTAATAGTTCATTCTTCCTCAATTAAGGAGCATGAAATTGACAATACCTTAGATCACAAGATCATGGAAAGGTTCTCAAAATACAATCCAGAATTATGGGAATCTTTTGAAAATGAATTTTTTGATCGATTGGATGAAATGGGACTATTGATTGATCAAAATGATACAATCGAAGCAATTCAGAAGCTTAATATCAAATTGTTGGCGGAAGGTTACCCACGAGAATTTTATGTGGACACCAACATAGATGCAACTACTAAGCTTTTATCAGACTTAAAAAAAATTGGATATCTAAAATCTGACGAATCGGCTCATAAATTCATTTTCGGCATGTTGGATCCTATTGTTCAAAATTTTGAGAATGAAAATAGTGTTGAATTGGATTCAAATAACTACTTTAAAACATATACTTCTTATAATCCCGATTCAATTCAAATTTCATATGACTTGGAAATACTTGGATTGGAAAAAAATCGGAATTTAGAAAAACTATGGAATAAAAACGGGACTAGGAAAATGCTGATCCTGTTTTATATGAGTAGAATGATCAATATAGATTGGGTGAAATAAATAACTACCCACAACAACGGCTATAATTCATTGCGGCGGAATTTCCTACCGGAAATTCTTATCTTGCAATGATGGCTAGGTTATCTCGGAATGTCCTAGCGGACGATTCCGCAACGAAACCATAGCCCAACCGTTAGCAAGCATATAAATGACCTTCTACAAAAGCATAAATCCTATTTCTAAATTAACATTAACGATCGCTTTAATGTTGTTTTTATACGGAATTTTATCTCGGCTAATTCCTATTTATTTTTTCTGGGAAAGTTTGACCTTAAGTTGGTTTGTATTTTTAATTGGATTAATATTAGTTCTAGTTTCAAAAATTAAAAAAAGGAAATTAAAAAAAGAAGGGACGGCAATTCATAAAATCGGAATTGGAATAATTTGCTTCATAGCTATAGTTCAAATATTTACGTTTGTAGTTTTGCAAAACTCTGAAGCTTTAAAAATCGTTAAGGAAAATTTGATTTATAATGATGAAATAATAGATGAAATTGGAGAAATTAAAGAATTTAGCTTAATCCCAATTGGGAATTTTAGTTTCACAAGCAATATGAATGGAAAAAGCGGAATGGTAAACTTAAGAGTAATTGTAAAAGGGGAAAGTGGATTTAAAATAATGTTCGTTCAATCTAGAAAGGACTTTGACTCAGACTGGAGAATTGTTAGAATAAAATAAAATACGCTTGCTAACAACGTGTATAATCAATTGCTTGGGTCTGTATGTACTCGGAAAATCCTTCGGATTTCCCTAACGTTCGGTTTCCTTTTGCTATTTTAGTTGCTGAACCACGCAACTAACCATACACAAACCGTTAGCAAACATTAAAGAAACACTAACCTAAAACTAAAACCTGATTAAAGATACACCTACAATAAGATTTCAAAACTCATCCAATTCAAAATCTCTTTTTGAAATGATAACGCTTGATGATGTTTTAAAAAAAAAGCCAAATAATCATAGCCAAACCGAACATCACAACCTTTCGTTTTTTGCTTTATTCATTATAAAAAAAGGGAATGGTATTCATACAATTAATTACAAAGATTATACCTATAAGAAAGGAACCGTTTTTTGCTTGAGAAAAGGTGTTACTCATAAATTTACACAAAGTGATTCAGAGGCTGAATTATTAGTTTTTACCGAAGACTTTGTAATTAAACACCTTGGTAAAAAAGAAGGGCTAAAATCTCTTCAATTATTTAATGAATTAATCGAGTCACCAAAAATTGAATTGAGTATTTCTCTCTTTTTAGAAGTTGAAATTATTCTAAATCAAATAAGAATTGAGTCAAAACTTGAAAACGACTTGTACACGTCAAGTATTAAAAGAAGCTTATTGCACGTTTTGATAACTAAATTATATCGTGAAAAAAGAAAAGATAAAAATATATTAAGAAACACTAAATATTTAAATCAGTTCTTAAAATTTCAAAATTTAATTGAAGAACAATGGTCAGAAAGTAAAACAGCTTTACACTATGCAAAACAGATGTCTATTACTGCAAAAACGCTAAACAATATTGTAAAAAGTACCATTAAAATATCTGCAAAGTCTTTAATTGATGATATTGCAACCACGCAAATCAAACACCTTTTGGTAAATACAGAGTTGTCTGTTACAGAAATTGCTTATCAATCTGGATTTGATGACCCAACCAATTTTTTTAAGTATTTTAAAAAGAACACAACCCTTTCTCCAAATCAGTTTAGAAAAGCACACAAGTAATTTTCCTTTTTCGACAGTTTTATTGCATTTTATTATCATAACAATAGTAAGAAGCTATTGTAATTTTGTTTCAATTAAAAACAAAAAAATGAATACAATTAGCAATAAAGAAACTACAAAAACACTTCATAGACTTCATAAGGAATCCGCTTCAGAAAAGTTAACAATTATGAAAGGTGCATTGAAAGGGTTTTTTAGAGAATTAAGACCAAGCGATATGAAAGATGCTTATATCGCTATAACAAAAGAACAGGGAGAATATATTTATGATTTACTTATACGTGAAAAGGCGAAAAATATTATTGAATTTGGAACATCATTTGGAATCTCTACCATTTATTTAGGAGCAGCTGCAAAAAAAAACAACGGACACGTTATCACTACAGAGTTATTAGATTCTAAAGCCAAAATAGCGTTTCAGAATTTTAAAGATGCTGATGTTAGTAATTATATAGATTTGAGAATTGGTGACGCTACGAAAACATTACAAAACGCACCTGACAACATAGATTTTTTATTGTTGGACGGCTGGAACGATTTGTATTTCCCACTCATAAAACTATTAGAACCTAAATTAAAAAGGGGAGCATATATTTATACCGACAATATAAATTTTCCAGGTTCAAAACCGTTTATAGAATATATTAAATCGCATCCCGAAAAATATAAAACTGGACGATTATCAGAAAATAAAGGTGGTGTTGAATTAACTAAATGTATATAATAATTTTCCCTTTTTTACAGTGTTTAGATTCTTTATTACCATTATCAAAATATTTAATCAATCTAAATTTGCAATGTTAAATCATTAAAAATATAAAAATGACAAATAGAGAAGCATTAAACGCATTTTACGAAAATGCACTAACAGTAAATACCGATACAACTCCTGATGTAGTATTAAAAAACATTTTGTCAGACAACTTTGTTTCTAAAGGCTCGGTTGAAAGTAAATCTAAAGAACAATTAACTGGACAATTAGGATTCTTTTGGAAATTGATTCCAGATTTAAAATGGACACCTCAAGAAATAATTAATGAAGGTAATAAGTACATTGTAAGAAGCATTGCAACAGGAACTCCTAATGGAGATTTTATGGGCTTGCCAACTAATGGAACAAAATCATTCGGCATTATGACTATTGACATCCATACAATTATTGACGGAAAAGTTATTGAGGTTTACCATTTAGAAGATTGGGGCACTGCAATGAAACAATTACAACAATAAAAGTTAGTAACTAAAACCGAATTAAGATGAAAAAAATAATAGTATGCTTTGCTATTGCTTCAATTTTCGCAAGCTGTGATATGGAAAAAAAAGACAATGTAAAAGTAGAACAAGAAACAAAAGTAAAAGAAATGAGTGAAAACGATAAATTAGCTATTCAATCACAGAAAACCTTAGACATGGCAAACGCATATATGGCTGCAATGGGCAAAGGAGATATGGAAGCGATGAAAAACCTAATGCACGAAGATATGGTGTGGCAAAATGCAGGAGATTCTGACTTACCTTGGATGGGACCTTGGAAAGGAAAAAAAGCAATATTAGAAGAGTTTTTTCCAGCCTTTGGAGCTGGTTTCGTTACCAAAAAATGGGACCCAACTGATGCCTTTGCAAGTGGCAATACGGCTGCTTATTTTGGTCAAATGATTGGTCAATTGACTAATTCTAATAAAGATACAAAAGAATTTACTTACGCCTTAAGAGTTAAGGTTAAAGATGGAAAAATAATTCTTTGGAACTGGTTTGAAGATAGTTTTGAAGTTTCAAAAGCATACCATAACAAGAAGTAAAAACGTTTGCTAACAACGTGTATAATTAATTACTACGGAATTCCTTCGCAGGAATTCGCTTGAATTAATTAACTTGCCAATACGTCGGAAAATCCTAACGGATTTCCCGTAACTAACCATACACCAACCGTTGGCGTTAATATGAAATGAGTTTTATAGAAAAGACATTTGAAAACAGATTAATAGGTAAACTTGCAAAATTGCCAGTGGAAAATCTCTTGATCGAAATGACTAACAACAATTATTATTTTCCCTATAATATTTGGAAAAAATACTTTGATAAAAACTCGTTAGAAAGCGGAAAATGGATTTCTTGGTTCGCCACTAGACAAGCCGAAAAAATAAGTGACAAAACTCAAGTTTGTACTTTAAAATCAATAATTGAAAATGAGAATACAGATCAGGAAATAAAAAGAAAATCATACTTCTGTTTAGGACACCTTTCCAAAAACTTAATGGATAAAGAAATTTTTGATTATTTAATGGATAATCTTGAATCAGAACCTGACGAAATTCAAGAAACCATTCTCATCGCTATAAGGAATGCCGAAAAACCAAACGACTATAATTTAACGCCAATAGTATCCATTTTGAAGAATGGAAAAATGGGAATGAAAACAAGCGCTGCTATCGCTCTCAAAAACTCAAAAAATCCACAAATTGAAAATGACTTGTTGCAATCATTTCAAAAGGAAAAGAATAAACATTTGCAGGAAATGATTGCTTCGACCTTAAGAACAGTTGGAACAAATAAATCAATACCAATATTGGAAAATAAATTAATGACTGCAAAAGGGAAAGATTATAAGTATTTTCTTGAGAGTGCACTAGAAGAAATAAAAAAAAGAACTAATACTAACGCCAACAACGTGTATAATTAATTACTACGGAATTCCTTCGCAGGAATTCACTTGAATTAATTAACTTGCCAATACGTCGGAAAATCCTAACTGATTTTCCGTAACTAACCATACACAAACCGTTACCTGCAAGCTGAAAGAATCTAATGAAGAAAATAAATGTAATTGTATTATTAATTATGGCAACACAGTTGAGTTTTGCTCAATCTGTGGATTTTGATTCAATAAAATATAACGGACTTGATTTCTATTCCACAAAATCAGAAATAATAAAAAAGTTTGGTCAACCCAAAAAATCTTATGACCCAAATTACGACTGTGGATTTCTGTCTACTGAATCTCAAGACGGAAAATATGTGACGCTCGATTATGAAAAGGTAAAGTTTACAGGAAATAAAAAAGAAAAATATTTGATTGAACTTGTGGATTTTGAAAAGAACGCTTCTATAATTTTGAATTATGGGAAGTATGAATTGACTTGCAAAACGGAATTATCCAAATTGACTGAAATTTTCGGACAACAACTAAATAAACATTTCGAAAAAGATCAAAACGGCGGAATTATAATATTTCGCAAGAATGCTGAAGACGGAATACGGATTGAAATTAAAAACGGAAAACTAATCCGATTTGAGTATTGGTCGCCTTGTTAAAAGCCAGCAGGTAACAACGTGTATAATTAATTACTACGGAATTCCTTCGGAGGAATTCACTTGAATTAATTAACTTCGTCACACGTCGGAAAATCCTAACGGATTTCCCGTAACTAACCATACACAAACCGTTACCAACAAGTTGAAACAGAATATGAAATTAACTACAACTATCTTAATCACATTATTATTTATCAGTAATACCTTTGGACAGACTCAAGATGAAATTTTAGCAGAAGCATTTTTATTATATAACTCAGAAAAGGCTTCTTGGAATGGTACGGACCTTTTTCTTGAAAAGTTCCCTGAAAAACGAAATCTCATTGGGGGATATTTCTCTTACTCGGAAGACAAACTACACAATTGTATCTTTTTTGACAAATCTGAAGACCCAAAATTACTGGCGAAAATCACCTTTAATGATGATTTCAACATTGCACAAGCTCAAATGGATACGATCTCAAGAAAATTAAGTGTTAGAGAAAAAGATTTGTATACAATAAGAAAGATTGCATTAGTTGAAATAAATCAGGATACTTTATTTAAACAATATAACAATACTAACCTCAATCCAATTCCTATCATAACCGATAAAGAAAAAAAAGTATTTGTTTTGACGGGACCTAAAGTATCAGGTGTAGTGGTTTTAGGAAACGATTATCTTTTAACCTATGATAAAAACAATAAATTGAAGAATAAAAAATCCTTACATAAAAACATAATACCAATTGAATATAATTCTGAAACCAAGGACGCCGTGACCATGCACACTCATTTGAAATCAACAGGAGATTTAATTACGTCTACAGATATTTGTACGATTATGTTATATGAAAAATATGCCAACTGGAAACAGCACATAGTAATTTCTGATAAGAATGTCTCACTTTGGAATTGCAAAACGGACAAGCTATTGGTCCTGACAAAAAAAGCTTGGGAAAAGATTGCTGAAGATCAAAACAAAAAAAAGTAACCAGTTGGTAACAATGCCTATAGTTCATTGCGGCGGAATTTCCTAAACGGAAATTCTTATCTTGCAATGATGGCTTGGTTCTCTCGGAATGTCCTCGCGGACGATTCCGCAACGAAACCATAGCCCAACCGTTAGCATACATTTAGAAAAAGATGGCCACAACAAAGATAGACCTTACATGGACGGACAAAGCAATTGGGCGAATGCTATACCAATTCAATACTCTCGAATCGAATATTAATAATTTGATATTTGCTTATTTTCAGCCATCTCGGGAAGCAGAGGCCTTCAAAAACACCTTGCTTAATAGTAGTGTCTTGGGTATGGGACCAAAAATTAAAATTCTTGCTAATATGACCGATTTTGATACGAAAATTCTGGATCGCATTAGAAGAGTAGCTAATATCCGAAATAGTGTTGCTCATAATAATCCTGGCGGATTTTTGGATGTAAAAAAACACGAGGGCTCAGTAATAATATCAGTGATGAATTCTAGTGGAAAACTTAAAAACCTGAAACTTGCGGAACAGGAAAAACTATTTTATGAGCATTGCAAAGAAATAGATGAGTATTTGAAGGGATACGGCGAAAAGTTAATGGAATAAAAATAAACGTATGCTAACAACGTGTATAATTAATTGCTGCGGAATTCCTTCGTAGGAATTCACTAGAAATTAATTACTTTTGAGTACGTCGGAAAATCCTAATGGATTTCCCGCAAATAACCATACACAAACCGTTAGCAATAATTATGAAAAAACAATATTTAGGAATTTTGGTCATTTTGGTCTTTTTTTCATGTATTCCAAAAAACAAAGCACAATCTGAAAACGGAACAACTGATTGCAATGATCTTGTGGAAATAAGCGGAAAATGGTTGTTAAATAATAAACCATATACAGGAAATTGCGAGAATTACGAAAATGGAATTTTGCGGTCTTACGCGGAATTTCAAAACGGACTTGTACATGGTGAAATGAAATATTATTTCGCGAACGGGAAAGTAGAAGAAATTGTGGAATGGGAAAAGGGAAAAGCAAACGGTAAAGTAAAATACTTTTACCAAAATGGACAATTATCTGAAGAAGGACAGGTTACTGACAATTCGAAAGAAGGAACTTGGAAATCATATCATGCTAATGGAAAATTAAAAAATCACGAGAATTGGAAGAATAATCAAATGCAAGATTCTGTCTTTAGTTATTTTGCCAACGGAAACCTTCATTCTAAAGGTATTTTTATAAACGGAAAAGAAGATGGTCGCTGGATAATGTATGACAGCATTAGCGGGAAAATTGATGGTTATCTGATTTACAAGAATGGTGAGCCCATTAAAGCTGAAAAAAAATAACTATTGCTAACAGCGTGTATAATTAATTGCTGCGGAATTTCCTCGCAGGAAATTCACTTGAATTAATTAACTTGCCAATACGTCGGAAAATCCTAACGGATTTCCC
>CANKZQ010000012.1 GCA_947488345.1 uncultured Flavobacteriaceae bacterium
TTTTCCGACGTATTGGCAAGTTAATTAATTCAAGTGAATTTCCTGCGAGGAAATTCCGTAGTAATTAATTATACACATTGTTAGGCGCTGGTTTTAAATTAATTCTTTCTAACCAATTTAATGGTTTGGCTAATTCATGGCTGCAAAATTCCAAATGGATTACTCTTCTTTGTTTTCTATTTGTTGTTCGATTAGAAGCGTGTAGAATCAACGGTTTCATCAACATTGCGCCACCTTTATCCACTTCACAAATAAATTCCGTTTCTTCATTCCAATTAATAGATTCCGACCTGAGAATTCCTTTTAAATGAGATTTTGGAATAACTTTTAATGCCCCATTATTGCGGTCCGTTTTGTCCAGATGAATTCTAATAGTTATTGAGTCTTTTAGTATCCTAATTGGAGGTTGAACGCCAAATTGTCCTTTTTTAAAAGTCCAATTCGCATAACCCTCTAAATCCACTTTTTGGTCAACAGAAATACTTAGATCTTGATGATAAGCCACAAACCAATTCGATTCACTCGGTTTGTCAAAATATATTGCTTTTGTTAGGAAATACGGAGAATCAAATGCATTAGATAGTAATTTATTGAGTTTCTCATTAAATAGGTAATCTTGCAATTCAGGAATAACATTGGTAAGTTGTCTAATTGCAAATAAATCTTTTGTTTTTAAAAACGAATTACCCTTCTTTTCTGAACTTTGAATACAAGCAAGAATTTGATCAATTTCTAAATCCGAATACAGATATTCCAAAACAGAATATCCGTTTTCTTCAAGTTCTATTTTGTTATTCATGTAATTCATTGTTCAACTTGCGCCTAACGGTTGGTGTATGGTTAGTTGCGGGAAATCCGTTAGGATTTTCCGACGTACGACGAAGTTAATTAATTCAAGTGAATTTCCGCGAGGGAATTCCGCAGCAATTAATTATACACGTTGTTAGCTTTAGTTTTTTAATTCAGACATTTCTTTTTTTGTTTCATTCTTTCCGAAAACATTATTCTTAATTTTCTGATAGGCGGCAATTCCTACAACAAATTGTAATAAAAAGACAAAAAGTATTGAAAAACCAATTAGTGTCAAATACAAATCAGGTTTAATTCCTTTGAAATATATAAATCCAATCATTATCATAGTCATATAAGCAAATGACCTTTTATTCGGATATGGAATCATTCTTTTTAATGTTCTGTTTTCAAATTGAAATAAGAAATACGGAGAGTAATAGTCCGCATAATTTTCAGGTTTGTAACGTATTATATATTCATTCTCTTTTTTCCATTTTGTCGAGATTGATGAGCCATTTTTCAAAAACACTTTTTTAGTTTCTCCAAGTTGAGAAGGTGTGAATTCCATTGAAATATGATTCATTTTATCGAATGTCATTTAATTAAAGCTAACGGTTTGTGTATGGTTAGTTGCGGGAAATCCGTTAGGATTTTCCGACGTACTCAAAAGTAATTAATTTCTAGTGAATTCCTGCGAAGGAATTCCGCAGCAATTAATTATACACATTGTTGTGCTTTCGTTATTTGTTATTTAATTCAGTATCTATGAGCTCAATAATCTCCAATCCCTCTTCAATTAGTCCATCTATTTTATTTTCTAAACTGTATGCATAAGATAATTCACGGTCAACTATTTTCCTAAATTCAACAGACCTAAAAGCTATCATCATTTCTTTACTGTCATATTTAGAAATATAATTTGGATTAGAGGAATTATATGGTCGTAATCCTGTAGTGAACTTTGTAATATCACTTTTATAAGTTTCCACATTAATCTCATCCGCATCAAGTCCCCAATAATATTTTTTCACTTTAATTTTAATGGAATCTTTCGAAACTAATTGGAAATTGCCCGTGCTTAATAGTTCATTGAACGTGTTTCTGCTTAATATTCCCAATCCATTTGTAATCATACCTCCTTTAGACACGTTATTTAAAAAAGCGATAGTATCCTTAATTTCAATATTCTCTTCGCTATATTTTTTAGCAGCTAATAATCCCTCAATTTTATATGGTAACCTATTTTTTATGTAATAGTCCAAAACTGAACTATTATTTTGAATTTCTTTTTTAATGTCATTTAAATATTTAGACTCACTCCTTTTGTCAATCCGACTTTGATTCCAATTATTAATGGACAAAGCAATTAAAATCCCAATAACCACAAGAAGAATTTCTCCAATAGCATATTTCAAGTACTTTCCAGTTTTGTTTTCCAGAAGCAAATTTTGTCTGATTTTTCTAAAGAATTTTATCATTGGTTGGTGGTTGGTTATAATGAAGCACAACGGTTTGTGTATGGTTAGTTACGGAAAATCCGTTAGGATTTTCCGACGTATTGGCAAGTTAATTAATTCAAGTGAATTCCTGCGAAGGAATTCCGTAGTAATTAATTATACACGTTGTTAGCTACAGTTATTTTAACTTAATTATACGTTCCGTTTAGATTGTCCGTCATAAATATTTTAAGAACTCTATTCCACCAATCTTTTTATCTTTTAAAATGTCCAATACAATCTCTCCATTTTTTTCATCATGAAGGATCATATTTTCATCAAATTGCCATTCCGAATCAGGTTCATTTGGATTAGAAGAATCTACGAAAGAATAGTAAGCTTTACTTTCCTTAAAATGGCGTACACATAATTCAAGATTTTTAATCACTTCCTTTTCTTCTGGCAATTGTTCTTTCGCCAGATTTATTAACCAAGTTGGATCATATGATTCCCATTTTATTTTCATTGTAGCTAACGGTTTGTGTATGGTTAGTTACGGGAAATCCGTTAGGATTTTCCGACGTATTGGCAAGTTAATTAATTCAAGTGAATTTCCTGTGAGGAAATTCCGTAGTAATTAATTATACACATTGTTAGCCACAGGTTTTATTCGAGATAATCTTCTACATCATCCATTGGAATCCATTCCTTCATTTCTGGTAGTACCTTTTTTTGCATAAAATCAAAGAAGTCCGAGTGTTCTGATTCGATAATGTCCCAATCTTTAGAGTTTTGCCTGAACGATAGGTGAAAAACAATAGTGTTTTCCGTCAATTTTCCGTCCACAATTTCAAATCCGACAAATGTATCCATATCCTGTCTTCTTCCAAAAGTAAGAACTTTTCTATTCTGATTACACTCAATTTTAAACTGTTTATTGAATAACGAAATAAAGTCAATTTCCGTTTCAAAATTCCATGGAATAAACCGAGTTAAATTCAGTTTTGTAAACCAGTTATATGAGTTAGGTATTTGATATTTCGTATTCATTTTAAACTTGTGGCTAACGGTTTGTGTATGGTTAGTTACGGAAAATCAGTTAGGATTTTCCGACGTAAGACGAAGTTAATTAATTCAAGTGAATTCCTGCGAAGGAATTCCGCCGTAATTAATTATACACGTTGTTACCCATAGGTTTTATTATTTTAGTTGGAAATGGATATGGTCGTCATGTCTAACCGCTCCACATCCATGAAATCTAACTTTTCCACTAGTTAAATTCAGTCGATTTTTTAAATGAGGTTCAATGAACATTTTTCCAATCTCATTTTGTTTTACAATCAAGTTTGCTAAATTCCGAGTTCCGTTATTTGAGAATTTAATATCCTTATTTATTTTACCTAAAGTAAGATATTTCGGGAAGTCGTATAACCAATTTCCTTTATTCTTACAGATAGAAATTTGATCATATTCCCCTTTTTGTGGACCTTCAAATACTCCGTATCCACTAATTGATGGCTTCATATTTGTTAATTGACCGTTGGTGTTTTCGTAAATGAGGGAAATATCAACTTTCTTACCATCGTTATGACTTAGATGTGGAAGAAGGGGAAACTTGTCTATAAATGGAAAATTAGCGTCGAGATAAATCATTTTAATTCCGCTATTTTGATTTTCAAATTCACTAGCTATTTTTCCGATTGCCTTGTTTAATTCCGGTCTAACATAGTTCCGATTCGCAAGCCTGTAAAAGAAAGAACCAGCCTTAACAAATTCCGTTTCTTTTATTTTTTCACGCCCGAAAATAGGAGCGAGGTTTGGAATAATCAGAAATGTCGCAAATAAGTACAGACCTACGAAAATCCCTATACGTTTTAACCTTTTGCGTTCAGTTTTTCTCACTACTAGAGTTGAAATAAGATAAAGCAATCCTCCCACTTGAGTAAGAGCTGTTAAGAAAATTATGATTAAAATGTGAAGTGCTATTTTCAATGATCTGATTAACTTATGGGTAACGGTTAGGCTATGGTTTCGTTGTGGAATTGTCCGCGAGGACCATTCCGCTAGAACCAAGCGTTGGTATAAAGGTAGGAATTTCCGTTTATGAAATTCCGCCGCAATGAATTATAGCCGTTGTTGTAAACCGTTTATATTAATGGGTGCCATATTTCATTTCCGGGCTTTTTACCGGTAACAATTTCAAGAATATCGATTATAAAATCATTTTCCGTTTTCCCGCTATCTTTGATCATTAAATTAAATGCTTTTACTCCTGCACTTAACATAGAAGTAATGTTTATTTTCCAATTGTTATTTTCTTTATAAAAAGTGAAGTAAGAGGAAGTTTCCTGTCCATTTGAAATTAATTGCCCTCTTGCAAAATTTCCGTCGATCGATATTTCACCAATTGATGTGTTTTTCACACTATTCTTTCCAACCATTCCTTTTTCAATGGCAAATTCAAAAAGATCCTTACCATCGAATGATAATATTTCTTTTTTGGAAGCTCGATGTTTAAAAGTTAATACACTGAACTTATCAATTATTCCCAAACCATCTAGGGTTATAGAATCAGTCTTTTTAATTTTTTCAAGAATTTCTGTGTAGTATTTTATGGTTTTGTCGTCTACTGAGTTTACAGCAATTTTTCCTTGGTTAGTTAAAATCGCATCTTTATAGGTCCTAAAACAATTTTCAATTTGCTTCTTTTCTTCATTTTGAGAATAGCAATTGGCAGTGAAAAACGCGATAAATAAAATACTTAATATTCTTTTCATTTATGTTCTGAATGGTTTACAACGTATAGTATATAATGAGCTTCAGCGTAGTTCAATAAAAAATATTACTAGCTTAACTTTTATTTTCTAAAGATAG
>CANKZQ010000013.1 GCA_947488345.1 uncultured Flavobacteriaceae bacterium
CAACCTATTAACAGCAATCCAATTATTAATAAAGTAGATATTTTTTTCATTTGAGTTTTAAATTGCACCTAACGGTTGGGCTATGGTTTCGTTGCGGAATCGTCCGCACGGACTATTCCGAGAGAACCAAGCCATCGTTGCAAGATAAGAATTTCCGGCAGGAAATTCCGCCGCAATGAATTATAGCCGTTGTTGCCAACAGTGTTTTTATTCCAGCTCTATCCTATTATTTCTTCCACTTCTTTTTTTGATATCGCTTTAGTTTGGGAAACATTCCAATCCTTTTTTTCGGTTAAAGTGATAAAGAATGGTTGGCATTCCGACTCTCTAAATAAATAACACATTAAAGTTCCGATACCATTCACTTTTGAGTTTCCGCTGTACCAAATAAAAAGTCCGTCACTAGTAAATTCCGATAAATATCTTTTTAGGTTTTCCCTACTCTCTTGATAAATATGCAAAATTTTAGGACTTTCTTTTTTCTCATATTTTTGATTCGATCTACGATAAAAATCAGATGATTCAACACGTTTCGGATGAAAAGGAGGCACAGTTGTTTTTCCGCTCCAAACAGCTACTTGCGGGACAATTGCCCCAGAAAATTCCATCCATTTTTCGTCAAACCAATTATCAATTCGATTTACAAAAATCTCATTAGGTTTCCAAAGGTCAATTCGGTTTTGGACAATGATCTCACAGTTGAGAATGAAATTATCATTATCGTTATGTTTTTCTGCTAGCAATTTCATTTTACATTGTTGGCAACGGTTTGTGTATGGTTAGTTACGGGAAATCCGTTAGGGTTTTCCGACGTACGACGAAGTTAATTAATTCAAGCGAATTCCTGCGAAGGAATTCCGTAGTAATTAATTATACACTTTGTTACCACACGTTTTTTATTTTTCAGGTATATAATTTAAAGTGATTTTCATTCTTATATAGTACAAGCTTAATAATTCGTCATTATTTTCCAGAATTGTAAACTTTTGAGTTTTATAGCGGTTTGTCAGAATTATATTGTCAGTAGATTTATAAATGGAATCTTTCTGGATTTCAATATCATAAATGTCACTGGTTTCAGTTTTTCTACCTTTATAAAACCAAATCCATTTTCCATTTTTGATCTCAATTCCGGCGAGAGAATCCCTTTCGCTAATCCACTTCCCATTTTTAAATTCAGTCTGACTTAAAATCAGGTCTTGGTTCAAGTCCAATTCCATTTTTTTGCTTTCATGTCTTATAACATTCCCAAGGGCAAACTTTTCAGTCCCAAAATGAAAAATTCCGATAATCAAAGTCCCAATTATTAAAATTCCTTTTTCCATTAATTCTATTAAATGTGTGGTAACGGTTTGGCTATGGTTTCGTTGTGGAATTGTCCGCGAGGACCATTCCGCGAAAACCAAGCGATGATTGAAAGAT
>CANKZQ010000014.1 GCA_947488345.1 uncultured Flavobacteriaceae bacterium
TAACCATACACAAACCGTTGTGTTTAATATCCAAAAATAACCACGAAATGTCGATTAAGCTAGTAGGAAGTGTTTTAATCAGTCTCATAACAGGAATTTTACTTTGGTATTCTGAAACTAAATCAAATGAAAAACAAAAGAGGGAAATAACTGGTAGATATTTATTGAAAGCAAATTTAGCTTATAAAGTTGTTGGCATAATAACCATTATTATTGGAATTGTTTTGGTTAATGTTATGATTTTAAATTGGAACGATGAGATACAAGTAATTGCACCTATTGTAGCGAGTATGTTTTTGATTCCCGGAATATTTACAACTATGTTCTATTATAACTACAGAATTGAATTTAATGAATCAAGAATTATTGTTACAAATTGGAAAGGAACAAAAAAGACATTTGATTGGAACGAATTGATAAAGGTTAGGTTCATGAGTTCAATTAAATGTTTGTACATAAAATCTAACTCTCAAAGAGCATTAATCAATCAAGATTCCGTCGGATTTATTGATTTTAAAGAAATGATGGAATTAAAAACCGATTATACGGCTGAAAAATTAAAAATACACTAAAATACTAAACACAACAACGGCTATAATTCATTGTGGCGGAATTTTCCATTGAAAATTCCTATCTTTCAATCATCGCTTGGTTTTCGCGGAATGGTCCTCGCGGACAATTCCACAACGAAACCATAGCCAAACCGTTA
>CANKZQ010000015.1 GCA_947488345.1 uncultured Flavobacteriaceae bacterium
AACCGTTAGGTGCAATTTAAAACTCAAATGAAAAAAATATCTACTTTATTAATAATTGGATTGCTGTTAATAGGTTGTGGTTCAAAGCAAACGACTACTGTTGGTAAATTTACCTATAATTTTCAATATTATAATTACGAAAACAATCAGGTTGACGATAAAGGGGAAACAGATTTGAAGAATATAATCTCTGAATTTCGGAATTTTCCTTGGAAAGAACAAACAAGTAAAGTTAATAACGTCGAAGCGAAATCAAACCCAAATATTGGAATTAAGGACAATTCGAATGATTATGATTTTGGAATTATGACTTATCCCGAGAATGAAAAAGTTATTTATGTGATCTATTATTCTTACAAAAATAATGGTGAATGGGAAGTAAACTTGAGAGAAGGATACAGTAAAGCTTCAGTGGAAAAAGGACTTGAACTTTTTTTTGAAAGAAAATATGAAGAGTTACCCGGATTCTTAACAAATAATTCTAAAAAGGATTTTGGAATTCCTCTAAACTAAAAAACAGCACCTAACAACGTGTATAATTAATTGCTACGGAATTTCCTCGTAGGAAATTCACTTGAATTAATTAACTTGCCAATACGTCGGAAAATCCTAACGGATTTCCCGCAACTAACCATACACA
>CANKZQ010000016.1 GCA_947488345.1 uncultured Flavobacteriaceae bacterium
TTTCTTTTGTCATTCCTATGAAGGCAGGACTCTAGGATTACTCGCTTCACTCGTGATCCTGTAGGTGGTTTGTTGCTCATTAAGATCTGAAAGTGTTGTTTTCTTTTGTCATTCCAATGAAGGCAAGAATCTAGGGTTACTCGCTTCACTCGTGATCCTGTAGGTGGTTTGTTGCTCATTAAAAGCCAAAAAAGCTTCGCTTTTCCTTTTTTGTTTTCATCTCGGATGTTGAGCAAGCTCCATCCTCATAAAAACAAAAAAGCCGAACAAAATGTTCGGCTTTTAATGGTCGGGGTGGCAGGATTCGAACCTGCGACCTCCGCGTCCCAAACGCGGCGCGATAACCGGGCTACGCTACACCCCGGACTGAGCGTTAAAAAAATGTCCGGTGGACATTTTTAGCGAAAGGGCCAGCCGGCGGGCGGGTTGCCTTTCAAGTAACTCAAACCTTAATTCTTTCCAGTAGGTGAATAAAACCTATAATCTTTACTAATACGCTGAGCGTTAAAAAAATGTCCGGTGGACATTTTTAGCGAAAGGGCCAGCCGGCGGGCGGGTTGCCTTTCAAGTAACT
>CANKZQ010000017.1 GCA_947488345.1 uncultured Flavobacteriaceae bacterium
GATTCTTCGCAACGTGTTCCCAATGGAGAGGGTGGAGCAAGAAATACAAGCACATATGCTCAGTTAACACCAACACCGGGTACAGAGAACATAGCGGGAATTATAGATACTGAGGCGCCTTCAGTTCCTTTAAATGTGGTGTCTTCGAACATAACAGAATCAGAGGCGACCTTAACTTGGGATGCTTCAACGGATAATATAGCGGTTAGCGAATATCAAGTTTTTAATGGAACCACGTTAATTGGAACAACAACGAACCTCACAATTACGTTAACAGGATTAACACCAAGTACAGATTACTCATTTACTGTAGTAGCTTTAGATGCAGCAGGAAATACCTCAGAGCCAAGCGCCGCGGTGTCAGTCACTACGCAAGTAGGCTCTGGAGGAGGAAGCGCCTTATTAATTACGGGTGTTTTTGATGGTCCTTTAACAGGAGGTACACCCAAGGGAGTAGAGTTGTATGTAACTTCAGATATTGCAGATTTAAGTGTTTACGGATTAGGTTCTGCCAATAATGGAGGAGGTACTGATGGAGAGGAGTT
>CANKZQ010000018.1 GCA_947488345.1 uncultured Flavobacteriaceae bacterium
AACGTATAGTATATAATGAGCTTCAGCGTAGTTCAATAAAAAATATTACTAGCTTAACTTTTATTTTCTAAAGATAGAAATATTTTTTAGCGGAATTCATTATATACAATGTTATGTGCTGTTTGACTTAATTTTTTATATCCAGTAAAAATTAGAGTCAATATAAAGGGACTGTTGTGCTACTCTGTTACGATAGCCAACCTTACCTTTATTCGGGGCCTCCTGAACCTATGGATTATAGACCTGTCTATGGTCCGTCGGTGTGAGGAGCGAGACCACTCTTTTTCCATTCTATTTCCGGGGATAAAATTCCGTCAAACTGCCATGTTATGTCATTGCATCTTCCGAAATTTACCATTAAGCACTTTTAACGTTTCAACGTTTAGAGAGTCCAACTCTCCAGCGTTTCATCGCAAAGTGCTTTGGTCAAATCAATTTGACCCTTCCGTAAACAAATTGGAAAACAACATACTCCTATAACATCCACCCCCGAATAAAGTATCCGATCAGAGTAGCACAATTGCACCTAACG
>CANKZQ010000019.1 GCA_947488345.1 uncultured Flavobacteriaceae bacterium
ACTACCTTATTTATCTATGATGAGACAGGTACTACACCAAACTGTTCAAGTGAGGAGAGTGTAACGATTACGATCAATGTAACACCCGTTGCTCCGAGTGCAAGTGGAGCAATATATTGTAATGGGGATGTAATTGCTGATATTACTGCTACTGGTTCTGTAGGAGCTAGTTTTGCATGGTATAGTGACGCTGCACTGACAACTTTAGTGGATAGTGATGCTGTATATACTCCATCTGGGGCTGTAGGTACCGAAACTGTATATGTTACTCAAACGATTAATGGGTGTGAGAGTAGCGCAACTCAAGTCGATATTACGGTAGAGAATTGTGATTTATTTGTTGGTAAAACTGTAAATAACGGTACCCCAAATGAGGGTAATACGATAGTTTATACGTTAACAGTAACAAACAATAGTAGTATACCTTTTACTACGTTGAGTTTAACCGATGCCTTACCAGCAGGTGTTACTTATGTGAGTGATGATGGAGGTACTAGTTATGATGA
>CANKZQ010000020.1 GCA_947488345.1 uncultured Flavobacteriaceae bacterium
CTGATAATGTATCGGGTATTACTTTAGATGGCACTGGTGTTGGAAGCAACAGTACTTGGGTGATTACTGATGATACAGGAAAGATCTTAGGTTTACCACCAACGTTGGAAGCTGTAGAAGGTGTTGATTTTGATGGCGCAGGAGCTGGCACATGTTTGATTTGGTACTTACGTTTTGAAGATGGGTTAGAAGGTGCAGAAATGGGTAAGAACGCTAATGACTTAGAGGGTTGTTTTGATTTATCTAATCCACTAACTGTTGTTAGAAAGCCAAAGCCGAATGCAGGAGAGATTGCTGGAGGACCGTTTAACTTTTGTGTAGATGGTTATGCTGACAATGTATCGGGTATTACTTTAGATGGTACAGGTGTAGGAAGCAATAGCACTTGGGTTATTACTGATGATACAGGAAAGATTTTAGGCTTGCCACCAACGTTAGAAGCCGTAGAAGGTGTTGATTTTGATGGCGCAGGCGCGGGTACATGTTTGATTTGGTACTTGCG
>CANKZQ010000021.1 GCA_947488345.1 uncultured Flavobacteriaceae bacterium
GTCATTTACTACTGGACTATCGTTGATCGTAATCGTTACACTCTCCTCACTTGAACAGTTTGGTGTAGTACCTGTCTCATCATAGATAAATAAGGTAGTAGTAGTCGTAATCGCTGTACCTGCTGCAATAGCTGTACCCGTTCCACCTGCTCCTGTATAATAAGACTCACCACCTGTTAGGTTTGTTCCAGTGATTGCTGGTAAGGTAAACGTATCACAAGCTGTGACATTGGCTAAGTCATTTACTACTGGACTATCGTTGATCGTAATCGTTACACTCTCCTCACTTGAACAGTTTGGTGTAGTACCTGTCTCATCATAGATAAATAAGGTAGTAGTCGTTGTAATAGCTGTACCTGCCGCAATAGCAGTACCCGTTCCACCTGCTCCTGTATAATAAGACTCACCACCTGTTAGGTTTGTTCCAGTGATTGCTGGTAAGGTAAACGTATCACAAGCTGTGACATTGGCTAAGTCATTTACTACTGG
>CANKZQ010000022.1 GCA_947488345.1 uncultured Flavobacteriaceae bacterium
CATCATCACCATCATTCGTGTCGTACACAAATGCATCTAGTAAGTTGTCTGTTGTCACTGCTGTTCCTGAAGGAAAACTACTAGCATCTCCTGTATATAACGCCACAGCATCTGCTCCGTTTTGGATTCCATTTGTCGTAAAGGCAGCTAAATCTACATTCGGAACACTGGCACTTCCAATTACAAAATATCCCTCTGCATTGGTAGTCAAACCATCCAAATCTATCGCATTATAACTAGAATTATTACTTCCATTGTACAATACAACTACTAATCCATCTAATGAACTATTCCCAACACCTCCATCATATAACTCGATAAATTCATTCGAATCTGTTCCCGTTTGATCAGCATCTACTTCATTAATTACTATTTCTGCAGGACCAGCTACTGTATAACTCCCTATTGGAAAAGGCGTA
>CANKZQ010000023.1 GCA_947488345.1 uncultured Flavobacteriaceae bacterium
GTACCTCCATCATCACTCACATAAGTAACACCTGCTGGTAAGGCATCGGTTAAACTCAACGTAGTCGCCTGCGCTGGCCCATTGTTCGTTAAGGTCAAGGTATAGATAATCGTATCACCTTCGTTCGGTGTACCATTGTTCACTGTCTTACCTGTTACTAAGTCAGCTCCATTACCGACTGTGATGTCTTCACTCGGATCATCTGCTGTTGCATTGCTATCAGTCTGATCTGCACTTACTGCTGTGATCGTATTGGTAATTGTATTACCACTTGTTCCCGCATCTACAGTCGCTGTGATATTCAACGTTGCTGTTGCTCCACTATTAAGCGTTCCTATCGTCCAAACACCTGTTGCATCATCATAACTAGTACCTCCATCATCACTCACATAAGT
>CANKZQ010000024.1 GCA_947488345.1 uncultured Flavobacteriaceae bacterium
TCATCTACACTTACATTGGTAGCCTGTGCTGGCCCATTATTCGATACTGTAATTGTATACAAAATGGTATCGCCTTCATCAGGTGCTACATTATCGACAACCTTCGTGATTGCTAAATCAGTTCCATCATCAACTACAATGTCTTCACTTAAATCATCCGCAGTTATATCGCTATCAGTTTGATCAGCTGTTATATTCGTAACGGTATTCGTAATCGTTGATGCTGCTGTTCCTGCATCAACTGTAGCTTCAATTGTTAAGGTTGCACTGTTACCATTGTCTATCGTGCCTATCGTCCATGTTGTACCATCATAACTTCCTTGACTCGGCGTATTTGTACCTGTC
>CANKZQ010000025.1 GCA_947488345.1 uncultured Flavobacteriaceae bacterium
TAGCCTGTGCTGGACCATTATTCGATACTGTAATCGTATACAAAATAGTATCGCCCTCCGCTGGTGTTGTATCATCTACGGTCTTACTTACTACTAAATCTGTGTTGTTATTAACCACAATATCTTCTGACGGATCATCTGCCGTCGTGTTACTATCGGTCTGATCTGCACTTACTGCTGTGATCGTATTGGTAATCGTATTACCACTTGTTCCCGCATCTACAGTCGCTGTGAT
>CANKZQ010000026.1 GCA_947488345.1 uncultured Flavobacteriaceae bacterium
GAAGGTGCTGAGATGGGATTAAATGCGAATGATTTAAAAGGATATTTCGATTTATCGAATCCGTTAACAGTAGTACGTAGTCAACCAGAAGCAGGTGAGATCAGTGGTGGTCCGTTTGAATTCTTTGTAGATGGTATTACTGATAATGTATCGGGTATTACTTTAGATGGCACTGGTGTTGGAAGCAACAGTACTTGGGTGATTACTGATGATACA
>CANKZQ010000027.1 GCA_947488345.1 uncultured Flavobacteriaceae bacterium
ACTGAGCATATGTGCTTGTATTTCTTGCTCCACCCTCTCCATTGGGAACACGTTGCGAAGAATCTGTATCTTTATTATCTCCGCCTCCTTCATTCACTTGAACCTCACCCGCATTTAACAGCACTAATAATTCTACATCATCACCATCATTCGTGTCGTACACAAATGCATCTAGTAAGTTGTCTGTTGTCACTGCTGTTCCTGAAGGAAAA